>CAWAXK010000021.1:0-120458 GCA_963786025.1 uncultured Alphaproteobacteria bacterium | reverse complement strand
CCTCAACTTCTCTGTTGATCCGTGGCCGGCCCGGGGTTCGCCGTTTCTGCGAGCCATCGAACTTGCGGGCGACGAGCCTTCGGTACCATGCCAAGATGGTGTCCGGCAGGGCGGCAGTCGCCACCTCACCGAGTGCCTTGCAACCCAGTCGACGGCCAATCTCGCCGAGCTTCGCTCGCTCTGCGTCCGAGAACTTCAGCCGCCCCTTCAATTGGCCCCTCAGAATCCGGTTTTCAGCAGCCAGATACTCGTTCCGCAGCTGCAGCTCTTGGTCCACCGTCTCAGTGATGTAGGCCAGGATACGTGCCCACTCCATAAGTCCCCCTTGTGTGCCCGCCGATCCGCGAGGGCGCCCTTGATCGCCCCAAAAAAACCTAGTGGACGACACGCGGCGAGGCTACGCTGGGATGGGATAACCGCGCGTCTTTCCTGCAGTTTTAATTTTTTGGCCACACGCCTTGCCATCGCGGTGGGACCACGCGGCACCAATTTCGAGCCACGCGCAACTATTCACGCCAGTTGGGCAGTCATCTGGGGCGTGCCGGCTTAAGTTTGCCCTTGTTGGGCAACTGCGACGCGGCGGATGCGGCCACGCCCGCCGGCGTCGCATCCGGCAGGTATTTGGCAATAACGGTCGGATCGATATTTGCGATAGCGCTGTCGGGAAGGCGGGCCCAGACCTCATCCATTCCCAAAAGTGGTATTCCAAGATAGCCGCGGACGGTGAGCCTCTGGCCATCCGGGCTAACCGACATCATCGCGTGGTACACCTTGCCGTCACGCGGGTCGAGAATGTTGCCATCCTCGTACCGCAATCCGCGGCGCTTCATATCCCGGATGATAGAGATGCCGAGTACCGGCGCATTTCTGCGGTCATCCACGCATTTGGAGCAGATCGGATTGGGCTCGTCCTGGGGCCTCGGAAAAATCTTGGCGACGACGCCCTCATAAATCCCATCGCGCTCCACGAACAAAAACCAAATTATCGGCGCGCCAGATTTATTCGTCTTCTGCCACAGACCCGTAGCGGTGGGCTCCGTCAGCTGCTGAGCGTGCAGCGCCGAGGCGCTCCACGCCGCGACCGCTACCCAAAGCAATATCGCGAGTATTGATCTCAAGGCGGGAAGCTCTCCGCGATTGCGAGTTGCTGCGCGAATCGACTTACTGCATCTTTAATATGGCCATTTCACGAACACCGAGCCTGCCATCGAGCGGTGTCAGTTTCCTGGGGGAGTGCTACCCTGGACGCAGAATTGAGGGATACGATGTCATAGGAACGTTCGACTTGATATCCGTCCCGCTACAGGCATCCATGGCCTTCGCTGCGCGGGTTATGGGTGCGAAGAAATATGACGCGCAAGCCTCCCGTTCGTCGCCGCGGCCTTCGTCAGCGGTCTTACCTGGGTTTGGCTCGCCGACGGGATCAGTCTTAAAGTCGATTAAATAGTGTGCCGGCACGCGGAAAGGATCGGACAACGGAGTAAATGTTCGGTATCGGGCATGATTGATCTGGGTCAAGGCAATTCGGTCGTAACTTTCGCAGCTTTTATAATTTAGGGTGTGAAGGCAACGAGTTCCGGACGCCGTAGGGAAGGCTGGCGCCATGACCATCGAACATTTGCCGCACAGCACAGACTCACTTCCAATCATCAATTATGAAAGCACAGAGCGCCACACGGTGACGAGCTATAAGCGCAGGCTGACAGCATATAGGCGAACGGAAATTCGGTTGCGGGAGGCGCTCGCCCGAAGCGAAATTCTGCTTCGCCAAACGGACGAATTGATCCAAAATCAGGCACTCTTGAGCAAGGAGGCCGATCATAGACCGCTGAACGACCTGCAAGTGATCGTAAACCTGCTTCCGCTGCAAAGTCGGACGTTGGCGAATGCCGAGGCCACTTTTGCGAAACATCAAACCAGCGAGCGAGTTTGACCTGTCATGTCCCAGGCCAGTCGTGCCTTAAGCAATCTGCGCGGCATCGTAATTGTTATTGTTGTCGCCTTCCATTCCTCGCTCGCCTATCTCGCCTCCATCCCAGCCCAAAACACCCGTTTCGATCAAGCCCCCTATACGTGGCAGGCCTTTCCGATCGTCGATACACACCGCTGGATCGGCTTCGATGTGTTCTGCGCCTGGCAGGACGTCAGCCTGATGTCGACGATGTTTTTCCTATCCGGACTTTTCGTCGCACCTGGCCTTTTGCGCAAAGGGAGCTGGTCTTTTGTCGCCGACCGGATTTGGCGGATCGGCCTTCCCTTCGTGCTGGTGGTTCTCTTACTCAGTCCGCTTGCTCTGTACCCTGCCTATAGCGTCCGGACGGTCGGTCCAAGCCTCGTCGGATTCTGGCAGCAGTGGACCTCCTTACCGTTCTGGCCGAATGGCCCGGAATGGTTTCTGTGCGTGCTCCTCGTCCTGAACATGATGGCGGCTGGCCTCTTCGCCATGGCGCCCGGATATCTCAAAGAGCTCGGCCGATTAGGGGCCTGGGCTTGCGAACGCCCGATCAGATTCTTGGCGATATTGGTTGCGATTTCGCTTGTGGCCTATGTTCCGCTCGCGCTCGCTTATTCGCCATGGAGTTGGATTTCGGTCGGGCCATTCTCGCTGCAGCTCAGCCGGCCGGCGATTTACCTGACATATTTCTTCGCCGGATTGGCGGTCGGGCAAGTGGGGCTAGACCGCGGCCTGCTCACCAGCGACGGCCTGCTTGCCCGGCGCTGGTTGATCTGGCTGGGCGCGGCGGTCGTAAGCTTCGGCGTCTGGGCCGGTCTTACGTCGCTGACGATGCCGGATTGGGCCAACGCTCAGGTCACCGCTCAGATTGCCGCGACCGTTGCCTATCCTTTTGCCTGCGCCACCGGATGTCTGTTCCTGCTCGCCGTCTGTTTGCGGTTTAGCCGTAATCATATATTGGTTCTCGACAGCCTCTCCGCAAACGCCTACGCGATGTACTTGGTGCATTACGTTTTCGTGGTATGGCTGCAATACGCTCTTCTCGGCAGAAACCTGTTTCCGATCGCTAAGGTCGCCATCGTGCTCAGCTGCACCCTGATCCTGAGTTGGGCGAGTAGCGCGGCGTTCAATCGCTTTGTCCTTGGCGCCTACATTGTGCCGACCAAGCGAGCGATTTTGCCGGTGCGGGATTGATCGGCATTTGGTACGAGTAGGAGCATCATGCCGCTGAATCTGACGCTCGCCTCGCGCAACCTCTTTCACGATCGGCTTCGTTTTGTCGCCACCACGATCGGAATCGTTTTTTCCGTCGTGCTCGTGATGGTGCAGATGGGCCTCTATCTCGGCTTCGGGCGGATGGTGACGACCGTGATCGCTCATACGTCCGCCGATTTGTGGGTCATGCGCCATGGAACGAAATGTTTCGAGGATCCGTCGCTGCTGAGCGCCAGCAAGCTGACCCGTGTTGCCACGACCACCGGTGTTGCCGAGGCCATTCCGCTGGTCATTGGATTTTCCGGCTGGATCCTGCCGAGCGGGGAGATAACGCCGGTCTTCGTGGTCGGCTCGGATTTGCAGACCTTGAAGCCGTGGAACGTGACCGATGGCACGGTTCAGGCGCTCTCGACGCCCGGCGCGGTTGCCGTTGACCGCTCCTATTTCGAGCGGCTCGGCGTGTCGGGAATAGGCTCGAAGGCCAATATTCGCGGCCTGCCGGTCAGCGTGGCGGCGGTCACCGACGGCATCCGCTCATTCACGACGACCCCTTACGTCTTCAGCGACCTGAGCCAGGCGCGCGCCTATATCGGTATTCCATCGACTATGGTGAGCTACTTGCTCATCAAGCTGCACCCGGGCGCGAACCTCGAGCATGTCCGCCACGATCTCCAGGCTAGCCTGCCCGACTCCGAGGTTCTCACGCCAGCGGAGTTTCGCGAGCGCAGCCGCTCATACTGGCTTTTCGGAACCGGGGCGGGTGCCGCGCTTTTCGCAGGCGCAATCCTCGCGATCATCGTCGGCATGGTGATTGTCGCCCAGACGCTCTATTCCAGTACCAAGGACCATCTCGATGAATTTGCTACGCTGCGCGCGATGGGCTCCTCGAACGGCTATATTTATAGTGTGATCATTTACCAGGCGCTGCTCAACGCCGTCATCGGCTTCGCTTTTGCCACACTCATCGGATTTTCCGTCGTGGAATTCACGAGGTCCGGCGCGCTGTCTGTCTTGATCACACCTACGCTTATTTTGGCGATGTTCGTCCTGACCGTGGTCATGTGCATCGCTGCGGCGCTCGGCGCCATCTTTCGGGTCGTTCGCATCGATCCTGTCGTGGTCTTCACGCGATGAGCGATTTCATTGTCGAAGCAAAGGGTGTCACAAAAGTCCTGGGCCGTGGTGCCGCGCAGGTGCACGCGCTGAAGGACATCAACCTGTCGCTGCGCGGCGGCGAGTTGACCGTGCTGATGGGGCCATCGGGGAGCGGCAAGACCACGCTTCTCTCGGTTCTTGGATGCATACTGACACCTACCTCGGGGACGGTACGAGTCTGTGGCCGCGCGACCCAAGGGGCCGACGCCGAGGTACTCGCGAAGCTCCGGCGGGATCATGTCGGCTTTGTTTTTCAGTCGTATCATCTGTTTCCGACGCTCACGGCTGTGGAGAATATCCAGTTGGCGCTCGATATACGCGGTGCGCATGGTGAAAGTGCGCGGGCCAAGTCGCGTGACGCATTGGAAAAAGTAGGGCTCGCGCACAAGACTGCGAGCTATCCGCACGAGTTGAGCGGGGGCGAGCAGCAACGGGTCGCGATCGCGCGCGCCATTGTTTCCAATCCGTCCGCGATCTTCGCCGATGAGCCGACGGCGGTCTTGGATACCAAAAACGGTCAGGCCATTATGAGCATCCTTGCCGAAATTGCCAAAGACCCGGCGCACGGCGTTCTGGTCGTGACGCACGATTCACGCATGACGTCATTCGCTGACCGCGTCATACACATCGAGGACGGCAGCCTCGTCCGCGACGAGCGAGGCAGCGTCGACGCCGCAACGATGCAGACTATCGCTCGCGCTGGACATCGTGCGTGAAGCGTGACGGCCGCATCAGCCTAAGAGCCAAGTCTGTGCGTCTTGGCCTGTCCTGGTTCTCCAAGCGCCGCGCCCGTCACGAAACGCTGGAACAATCGCGGCGACGGTTTCTCGCCATGGAAGCCCTGATTCCGCATCCGCCGCGGGGCACCGAGACCATCACCATCAATGCCGGTGGTGTCACGGCCGATCGCGTCATCACGCCTGCGTCGCGTTCCAACCGCCATGTCCTCTATCTTCATGGAGGCGCCTACAGGCTGGGTGCCCCATCCACCTATCGGCATTTCACTTGGCGCATTGCTTCGGCGGCACAGGCGCGCGTCCTCGTGGTCGACTACCGCCTCGCACCGGAGCATCCGTTCCCCGCCGCGCTCGAGGATGCTGTTTCGTACTATCGCTGGTTGCTGGCGGAGGGCGCCGATCCGCGCCAGATCGCCGTCATTGGCGATTCCGCCGGCGGTGGGCTTGCCCTGGCCCTATTGCTGAAATTGCGGGACAGCGGCCTGCCGCTTCCGGCCGCGGCCGTCGTGCTCTCGCCGTGGACCGATCTCGCCTTGACCGGCGCATCGCTCACCTTGAATGCAAAGCTCGATGCCATGGTGCACGCGAAGGATGTTCCGAAATTTGCGGCCGATTATCTGGCCGGTGCCGATCCGCGCGATCCTTATGCGTCGCCCCTTTACGGCGATCCGACCGGATTGCCGCCAACGCTGATTCAGGTAGGCAGCGAGGAAATTCTGCGGGACGACGCCGTTCGTATGGCAGAAATGATGCAACGCGCGAACTGCCAGGCTGAGCTGCAGATATGGCCGCGAATGCCGCATGTTTGGCATTTGTTTGCGCCGATCCTACCTGAAGCGCGCGAGGCCATCGCGGAGATCGGCAAATTTGTGCAGCGGACATTGGCTTAGGAATAGACACGGAACTGGTTTCCGTCAGTTGCCCGGGAATTCGGGGGCGCTTTTCTAGGAGGCTAGTTCCCGACACGCCGAACGGCGCAAATCATATCCGTGCTCGGATTGGCCTAGTTACAAGTCTTCGGCTTTTGTGCTGATATGCATCTCGTCTTCGACAATGTCGGGCGATTCTTTTTTGCAAAGGTGGCCCATGTCTATCTACCGAGTTCTGTTGGTGTTGTTATTTATCGGCTTCGCCTCAACTGCGGGGGCGCAGTCGATTTTCCCCACCCCGGATACTGACAAGCCCCAAGAAATGGGCACACCGGAGCAGCGGGCGGCATGCGGGCCCGATGTCAACCGATTTTGTAAGTCCGTCAAGCCAGATGATGGCCCTTTCGCCTATCTCTCGTGCCTCCAGGCCCACAGGAAAAAATTGCACGCTGCTTGCCTCAATGTTCTAGAGAGCAACGGCCAATGAATGTGTGGGCTGCGCAGCCCGAAGGCCATCGGCGGCGCCAAGGGGGAGGGCGGGGGCTCAGCGAAGGCGTCGGCGTGGGACGCTAGGGCTTCGGTTGGTCGGGCGCGGCGATTATCAACGACAAGCAGGATTGGCCGGACTGCTATGCGCCCAAGGAGATGATTCAGCGCCAGCCCGATGCGACAAGTCTAATCATCGCCGCGGTCGGAATGGCACTGCCTTTTTCATGGTTTGGCGGGGCATTGGGTTTCGTGCCACTGCCGCCGACTTACCGGATCTACCTCGTTCTGATTCTGCTGAGCTATGCCGTCTTGACGCATCTCATAAAGACATGGTGTGCGCGCAGGTTCGGACTAAGTTGAATGCCATGAAGCGATAACAAAGTCGTTTATAGCGCAATTGTCCGCGGCTGACCGATATCGCCCCGGTCACCGTGGCAAAATGGCAATGCGGAACGCCTGATCGGCCCGCTCCGGCGGGAGTGTTTGGACCAAGTTCTGATCTTAGGTGAGTCGCACCTGCGGCAGGTTCTTGCTCCGCGTATGGCGTATTACAATCGGGCGCGCACGCACTTGGCATCACAGAAAGATGCGCCGTTGCATCCGAGTAGTTCAACGGTCTGGAGTCATTATCGCCGTTCCGATCTTGGCCGGATTGCACCAGCAATACGTCCAGATATGATTATCGGAAAGGACAGGGTTCCATTGCCAGCGTAAGCGGCCGGTCGGCATCAAAATCAACGCGCCTCACGCCAGAACACTTTGACCCACGTCAAAGCCGCTCGATTGCGAGGCGCTAGAGATAATCAGCACTATTAGTCTTTTGACGGAAACAAGGAGCGCGCCCCATGCGATATGTTCGTTTGAAGCTCGATGATGCCGGGGAAAGCCATTTTGAGCAGGCTGCTCTTGATCTCAATGAAGCTGACTATAGGCCTCCGGCGCCGCTTCTGTTTGTATCGCACGCCTACCGGGCCGATGGTCTTCAATTCATAAGACTACCTTCCGGCTGGAGCGGCGAATCAATCCATCCACCCAAACATCAATTTCTTATCTGCTTGAAGGGCCAGCTCGAAGTGACGGCCAGCGACGGCAAAAAGCGGACATTCGGTCCGGGCGACAGCGTGCTGATGGAGGATGTCACGGGAAAAGGTCATCGAACGTCCGTCAAGGGCACTGACGAGTGCATTGCAGCGATCATTCCCATTGCTGCCGATAAATAACCTGCCTGCCAATTGTTGTTGGCATTGGATGCACATAAAATTTTTCCTGGCGCCGCTTTTTGGTTTGCTCCTTTAAGCGGCGCTCAGGGTCCCGGCCATCAATTCGATCCCGGGGTGCCGGGGCTTTTTTTGGGCCGCCGCGACTATCGAGGCGTCTCGCCCATACCAATGAAGTCTTCTGAATCAACCACGATCGGTCGATTGGCCGCACCCGCGACGGCTTTGAGAGCTTCAACGGGATTATGAGTGGTCCCCGTTCCGTCCTTATAAATGGGAATGTAGACGATCGCGGCGTCATCATGCAGAGCCGCGATTTGCATCCTCACTTGATCGAGACTGAGATTGGAGAGGTTGACGACGTCCAACGCCTTCGCGATCTGTTGCATGTCCTGCTGATAGCGGCCGCGGAGCGGCTCCCGTTCCAGTGAATCGCCGACCAGCGAAATTTGAGCGAGGCCGGGCACAAGTACCTTCGCCGGCTCGACCATATCCTGAAACGATCGCGTGGCCGCCCGCGAGGAGCTCGCTGACGGTGGTCGGCTCGGAACGCCTGTCTGCCCGTGGAGGGCGGGGCGCCGAAAGAGCCGAAAGGCGCGGCCCAAGAGCTGAACCGAAAGTGCGGCCCGGCGCCGTAGTGAAAACGCCGCCATGGAGCGCCGAGAGGCGCCCGCGTTCCTGAAAAGGGACGGGGCGCCTCTCGGCGCTCCATTCCCTCGGATTTTTCCGAGGGGCGAAAGGAAGGCCCCGCTCCGGCGGGGAGGGAATACGGCGCACCCCGCGCCGCAAAGAATAGGGGCGCTGTCGCGCGCCTGCCGCGATCTGATCGCCAAGGCGGGGATTCCTCGGGTTTGACCGATTCATGGTAACGTGGCCGCGATCGCGCCTAGGGCCGCCCGTGCAAGCAACCGCCTCATCCGTGAAACGAAAAGCCAAAGCCAAACACGCCGGCCATCAAGAGCGCTGGCGCGACGAATGGTTCCTCGGCGTCAGCCTTGCGACGGTCGCGACCTTTTATTTCATCGGCGGACAATTGGACGGCAAACTCGGCAATCCATTCTGCCTCGCCTTCATTTTCATCTGGCTGTTCGGCGTGGTGATGGGCTCCGCGCTCAACGTCGTGCGGCACGCCGATCATGTGTCGCAGGTTCTGGGCGAGCCCTACGGCACCCTCGTGCTCACGCTCTCGGTCACCGCCATCGAGGTGCTGAGCATCTCGGCCGTGATGCTGCACGGCGACAACAATCCGACGCTGGTGCGCGACACGTTGTTCGCGATCATCATGATCATCCTGGGCGGCATGGTCGGCGTGTCGCTGCTCGCCGGCGGCTTCCGCCATCGCGAGCAGAATTACAATCTGCAAGGCGCCAATGCCTATTTGAGCGTGATCATCCCGCTGGCGCTGCTGACGCTGAGCCTACCGAATTTCACCACCACGACGCCCGGACCCACGCTGTCCATCGCGCAACAGATGTTTCTGGTGGTGATGTCGGTCGGGCTCTATGCCGCCTTCCTCGCCATCCAGACCGGCCGGCATCGCGGCTATTTTATCCTGGATGAGAGCGCGGAGGAGGCCGCCGGTCCGGCCAAGGCGGCGCGTCCGCTCGCCCGGCATGCCGTGCTGCTGGTCGCCTATATCCTGCCGGTGGTGTTCCTGGCGGAGCAGTTGGCGCACCCGATCGACTATCTGATCGAGACGCTGCAGGTGCCGACGCCGCTCGGCGGCGTCATCATCGCCATGCTGGTGGCGACGCCGGAAGCCATTGGCGCCACCCGCGCGGCTTTGGTGAACAGCGTGCAGCGCTCGATCAATATTTTCCTCGGATCGGTGCTTTCCACCATCGGGCTGACGGTGCCGATCATGCTGGTGATCAGTTACCTGACCCACCACGAGGTTTATCTCGGGCTGGTCAGCGCCAACAACCTTCTGCTCGCGGTGACGCTGGCGGTCAGCGTCGTGACCTTCGCCAGCGGGCGCACCAATATCCTACAGGGCGCCGTACACGTGATGCTGTTCGCCGCCTTTTTGATGCTGATATTCCAGGCTTGATATCAGGGCGCCGGTTTGCTGGACCTGAAATAGGCCTCGACCGTGCCGGTGAGCTTGATTGTCAACGGCTTGCCGAAGCGATCGAGCGCTTTGCCGGCGGCGACGCGCACCCAGCCCTCGCTGATGCAATATTCCTCGACATTGGTCTTTTCGACGCCCTTGAAGCGGATGCCGACATCGCGCGCGAGCGCCTCGGCATTGAAATACGGGCTGCTCGGATCGTTGGAAAGGCGGTCGGGCGGGCTGTCGGGCGAGGGGGCTGTCATGCGGCTTTGTCTCACACCGCCGCGCGGCGGCGCAAGCGGCGACAAAGGTTAAATCCTGTAAAGCTCAATGCAGCGGTGCCTTGTCCTCGCCGACCACGCGCAACTCGATGCGGCCGATCAGGTCCGCCCGCATCGCCTCGGCTGCCTGCAAGGCGTCTTCGGTCTGCGTCCAGGTGGTCGAATTGGAGCCCAACAGCACGGTGCCGATGATCATGGCGGCAATCGCGGCGAGCGTCGTCTCCGGGGTGTAGGAGATCACCGACAACATGGCGAGTACAATCCAGATCGCGCCGGCGGCAATGGTGAGTTTGGCGGCCAGCGAGAATTTGCGGCAGCGCTCGATTGCCTCCGTCAGCGCCTCGCTGCGCGCTTCGAGCTGCGCGATCTGATCGCGGACTTCATCGTCCATGGCTTGCGTATCCGGCCGCGCGCCATCACTCCGGCTGCAGACCGATATCGTGCACGACCTTGGCCCAGAGGTCGTACTGCGCCTTCACGAAGGCGCTTGTGGCCTCGGGCGTGTCGGCGCCTTCGGTGAAAAAGCCGACATCGGCCAGCCGCTTCACCATCTCCGGCGTCTTGAGCACCTTGTCCATCTCGCGGTTCAAGCGCGTGACGACGTCGGCGGGCGTGCCGGCCGGCGCGGCGAGCACGAACCAGCCGGTGAGTTCGACCCCCGGATAGGTTTCCGAAATCGACGGCACCTCCGGGAATCGCGGCAGGCGTTTGGTCCAGCTGATGGCGACCGGCTTGAGCGCACCGCTGGCGATATGCGGCGCCGCCGACGGTATGGCCAGGATCGTGAGCTGGGTGCGGCCCGCTATGGTGTCTTGCACGCCCTGCGGCATGGTGGCGTAGGGCACCTGCAGGATGTTCGCGCCGCTGACCTTGTTGAGCCAGGTCGCCAGGATGCCGGAAAAATTCCGCGGTCCGTCGGTGGCGAAGGCGAGCTTTCCCGGGTTCGCCTTGTTGTAGGCGATCAGTTCGGGAAGATTATTGGCGGGCACCTTGGCATTGGCGAGGATCAGGAACGGGTTGTTCGCCACCATGGACACCGCGACGAAATCCTTGACCGGATCGTAGGGCAGCTTCTTGAACGTGTGTGGATTGCTCACCAGCGCGGCGGCGGTCGCGAAGAACAGGGTATAGCCATCGGGCGCGGCATGCGCGGCGGCCGTCGCGCCGACCACGTTTGCGCCGCCGGGCCGGTTCTCGACGAAGACCCGCTGTCCCAGCAAAGCCGACAACTTGTCGCTGATCAGCCGGCAGATCAGGTCGGGCGTGCCGCCGGCGGCCTGCGAGACGATGATCTTGATCGGCCTGCTCGGCCAATTCTCCGCCTGGGCTGGGCCAAACGATGACAGCATCACGGCGAGCAGCGCAGCCATCCGGATCGCTATGGACATGTTTCTCTCTCCTGCTCGGGCTTTCCGCGGATGGGGCCCGAATTCGATGAACAATAACGACAAGATGAGCGGCAGCGCCACATTGATTCACGTCAATGGTGCCGCGCTTTGCCCCGATCCCGCCGTTTTTGCAGGCTGGAATTCGCTGACGTCCGCGGCGCCAGGCGTGCCGGGACAGGAGCGAAAGAGCAGTGCCATGAAACACGCGCGAATTGTATTCGGCCTCGGCGTCCTGGTGTTTTCCGCGACCGGCGCCATGGCCAAACCCGCCTACGTGGCCTCGACTGTGAACTTGCGCGCCGCGCCGGGCACCACCAGCGAAATCGTCGACAAGATCCCCGGCGGCAGCTTGGTCGACGCCAAGGATTGCAGCGACGGCTGGTGCGCGGTCACCTGGCAGGAAAAAAGCGGCTTTGCGATCCAGACCGCGCTCGATATGAGCGGCCGCGTTCCGCGTCGCGCGGGACCGCCAGGCTATCCGCCCCGCTCAAGCTTTATCGTGGAGGATGAGCCGTACTACGAAGCGCCGCCGCCGCCGGTCTATTATGACGGGCCCTATTACCGGCGATATTGGGGTTGGCGCCGGCATTGGTGAATGCCGTAGCGATCGAGCCGGCCGTCACGTCGCCTTGTCGTCGGCACCCCATAAAAGGCCGATTGCAACTTTGATTGCGAGGTAGACCACGATGGCCGCGGGAATGGCGAAATAGAGCTGCACGCCGAGCCCGTGTTCCAGCCCATACAGCACCGCGGCGCCGGTCAGCACCGAGACAAGTCTACCGATCATGAGCCGGTTCACTGGCGCCGGTCGCTATTGTTTAGCTTTGCCGTCATCGGCGCTGCGCATGTTCTGCCAGGGGTCGACGCGTTCGGTCGGGGTGGCCTGCCCTTGAGTTTTCTTCATCACGGCATTGTATTCGCGATCGGCTCTCTCGGCGTCTTTCTTCTTCTGCAGATCTTCGGCCTGGAGGGCGGTTGGAGCCTGTTGTCGCTTTGAACCTTGCGCGTAAAGCGGTCCCGTCAGCACGGCAAGGGCGGAAAGTCCGGCAATAACGGCGATCACTCTTTTCATGGCGGCACCCAGCATTTGGCTTTAGGTAGGTTTATCACGCCATCGTCTGGCGCTACAATCCGCTCAAATCATGATGAATTTTACCGCCTAGAGGCCGAAATATGTCCCTTGTGCACGCCGCGTCCCCGCAGCCACGCTCGGCTCGGCCCCGCCACGATTGGACGCGTGAGGAGATCCGCGCGCTGTTTATGCTGCCGTTTCCGGAACTGATGTTCCGCGCGGCGCAGGCGCACCGGGAGAACTTCGACCCGGCCGAGGTGCAGATATCGACCCTTTTGTCGATCAAGACCGGCGGCTGTCCGGAGGATTGCGCCTATTGTCCGCAATCGGCGCAACACGACACCGGCGTCAAGGCCGAGAAGCTGATGGCGGTCGAGGCCGTGCTCGCCGAAGCGCGCGCGGCGAAGGCCGGCGGCGCCTCGCGCTTCTGCATGGGCGCGGCCTGGCGTGAGCCCAAGGACCGCGACCTCGATTCCGTCTGCGCCATGGTGGAGGGCGTCAAGGCGCTGGGGCTCGAGACCTGCGCCACGCTCGGCATGCTGACGGACGAGCAGGCGGCGCGGCTGAAGCATTCCGGCCTCGACTACTACAACCACAACCTCGACACGTCGCCGGAATTCTACGGCGAGATCATCACCACGCGCACCTATCTGGATCGCCTCGACACGCTCGACACCGTGCGCGAGGCCGGCATCAATGTCTGCTGCGGCGGCATCGTCGGCATGGGCGAGGGACTCGACGACCGCGTCGGTATGATCGCGACGCTGGCGAACCTGCCGGTGCATCCGGAAAGCGTGCCGATCAACATGCTGGTGCAGGTGGAAGGCACGCCGCTGAGCCAAGTGCGCAAGCTTGACCCGCTCGACTTCGTGCGCACCATCGCGGTGGCGCGCATCACCATGCCGGCCTCGATGGTGCGGCTGTCGGCCGGCCGCGAGGACATGAGCGAGGAGACGCAGGCGCTGTGTTTCCTCGCCGGCGCCAATTCGATATTCTACGGCCCGAAGCTGCTCACCACGCCCAATCCCGAGCGCGACCGCGACATGCGGCTGCTCGACAAGCTGGGTTTAAGGCCGATGGACTAGCCTTTAAGGCTTAGACGAGATTTCGGATAATCGTCAGCCCGGCGAACAGCGCGGCGATCGAAACCAGCACCGATGCCCCTACATAAAGCGCCGCCATGCCGATAGCGCCGCGCTCGTAAAGCAGCGCCGCGTCGAGCGAGAACGCCGAGAAGGTGGTGAAGCCACCGAGGATGCCGGTGGTCAGGAACAACTGCCAGTGTTGCGATGGTCCGCTCTTGAAGGCGAAATAGCCGGCGATCAATCCCATCGCCAAGGAGCCGACGATGTTCACGGTGATGGTGCCGTAGGGGAACGCGGTGCCGGCCGTCCGCGAGGCCGCAAGATTGACGCCGTGACGCAGCGCGGCGCCGATGCCGCCGCCGAGAAATACGATGAGATAGCCCATGGCCAAACGTCCTTCAGGCTTCAGGGCAAAGAAAAGCCGCCCTGCGGCGGACAGAGTCCTACCGTCGTTAAACACGGTAGGAGTCATCAGCCCCAAATATTCGTAATTTGCGGGCGGGTATCGGGGGACCCCATCCCCATCGCTGTCGAAACTAAACGGCCAGCGGCCGAAGCGTCAACCGGTCGTATTCATTGTATACCCAAGACAAATTTTCGGCGCGTCATTGGGCAAATCGACCAGGAAATAAGCATCCGTCGGTGAAGTGTGCTTGCATACGGCGCTTTCGTCCGCGCCCCGGCCGCCGGTTCAACAACTTGCAAGTCCAACCGAATCCGCAAGCCCGGCAGCCGCGGCGAGGGCTGGCATGGTGTTTGCTGTATTTCAGGCGTCGGGGCGGCGCGCGACTACGTTTCGGCGCCGCGGCGCGGGCCGGAAGGGCAGGCCATGAAAACCTTGATCGCCGCTGAACCGCAACCGCTTGCCGTCGAGCTCGACCGCACGGCCCTCCTCATCATCGACATGCAGCGCGATTTCCTTGAGCCGGGCGGCTTCGGCGAGACGCTCGGCAATGACGTCAGCCTGCTCAAGGCAGCGGTCAAACCCTTGCAGGCGGTGCTTGCATCGGCGCGTGCGGCCGGTCTCTTGGTCATCCACACCCGCGAAGGCCATCGCCCGGATATGTCGGATGCGCCGCCGGCCAAAGTCGAGCGCGGCGCGCCTTCATTGCGTATCGGCGCGCCCGGCCCGATGGGGCGGATTCTCATTCGCGGCGAGCCCGGCCACGACATTATCCCCGAGCTTTATCCGGCCGACGGCGAGTCGGTGATCGACAAGCCGGGCAAGGGTGCCTTCTACCAGACCGATCTCGGACTGACGCTGAAGAACTGCGGCATCGACAACCTGATCGTCACCGGCGTCACCACCGAGGTCTGCGTCAACACCACCGTGCGCGAAGCCAACGACCGCGGCTATCGCTGCATCGTGTTGGGCGACTGCTGCGCGTCCTATTTTCCGGAATTCCACGACATGGGCCTGAAGATGATCAAGGCCCAAGGCGGCATTTTCGGCTGGGTCTCCGATTCCAAAAAGATGTTGGCCGCCTTCGCCGCAGCCAAAGGGCCAAAACTCGCACAGGGGAGTGTGTGATGAGCGCAGCGACAGGTTTTAAACCGACACTTTGGACGCCGGGCGACTGGAACGCGTTTTTCGGCTTCGGCACCAACATCCTGGTCAACATGTTGGTGCTCACCGGCCTGTTGCGCTTCGTCTTGCAGATGCCGGACGCGATCGTGTTTGGCCGTATATTGCCGGCGCTCGGCCTGATGATGTGCCTGTCCACGTTCTACTACGCCTGGCTCGCCTATCGTCTCGCTCAGAAAACCGGCCGCAGCGACGTCTGCGCCATGCCGTCGGGCGTCAGTGTGCCGCACATGTTCATCGTCACCTTCGTGATCATGCTGCCGATCACGCTTGCGACCAAAGATCCGATCAAGGGCTGGGAAGCGGGCCTTGTCTGGGTGTTCTTCCAGAGCTTCATCCTGATGATCGGCGGCTTCATCGCGCCTTACATCCGCATGATCACCCCGCGCGCGGCGCTGCTCGGCACATTGGCCGGCGTCTCCATCACCTTCATCGCCATGCGCCCGGCGCTGGAAATGTTCATGACGCCGGTGATCGGATTGACCTGCTTTGCCATCATCATGGTGAGTTGGTTCGGCGGCTTCAAATATCCCATGAACATCCCGGCGGGTCTCGTCGCCATCGCGGTCGGCACGCTGATCGCCTGGGGCTCCAACCTTTTCGGGCTCGGCCTCGGCGACTTGAGCGTCGCCAAGCTGCACGCGGCGCTGTCGGGCTTCGGTTTCTCGGTACCAATCCCGGCCTTCAACCACATGTTCTCCGGCTTCCAGTTCCTCGGTGTGATTCTGGTCACCGCGATTCCCTTCGGCATTTACGACCTGGTCGAAGCGATGGACAATGTCGAAAGCGCGGAAGCGGCGGGCGACGCCTATCCGACCACCCGCGTGCTGACCGCCGACGGCGTGGTCAGCCTGATCGGCTGCCTGATGGGTAACCCCTTCATCAACGCCGTCTATATCGGCCATCCCGGCTGGAAGGCGATGGGCGGCCGTATCGGCTATTCGGCGGCGACCGGCGTCATGGTGATCGTGCTGTCCTGGTTCGGCGTCATCTCGCTGCTTTTGGCCATCATCCCGGTGGTCGCGATCTCGCCGATCCTCTTGTACATCGGCATGCTGATCGGCGCGCAGGCGTTCCAGACCACGCCCGCCAAGCATGCACCCGCGATCGTGCTGGCGCTCACCCCGCACGCGGCGGCCTGGGCCAAGACCCTGATGGACGGCGCGCTCGGCGCCGCCGGCACCAATGCGGCGGCGGTCGGCTTCGACAAGATGGCGACGCAAGGCGTGCTCTATCAGGGCCTGGAAGTCATGGCCGGCGGCTCCATCCTCACCGGGCTGGTGCTGGCGGCGATCGGCGTGTTCGTGATCGAGCGCGAATTCGTCAAGGCCTCGGCCTTCGCGCTCGCCGGCGCGGTGCTCACTTATTTCGGCTTCATGCATGGCGGCGCGGTCGGTGTCGGCCACGGCCTCGGCGTGACGCCGTCCGTGGCACTCGCTTACCTCATCGTCGCCGGCTTCCTGTTCGCGCTGGCGCGCGCGCCGGTCATCGTCGATGCTTCGGTCAGGGCGGCGGTGCCGGCCGAATAGCAAAGGTCTGCGGCTTGGCGCTATAATACGGCCTCCGGCGCGAGGGAGGCTGCGATGTGCCGCCACGTCCACGTCACGCTTTCGGCCAAAGAGAAGGTCGCGGCCAGAAAGCTGTCCGGCATCATGCTCCCCGTCTATGCCTCGATCATGCGGCGGTAATCGCGGCAGTAGCGGTCACCGGTTCGCCGCAGCGCAGCGAACTCGTCGCGTCAAGCTCCGCGCCGGCTGCATCGCACTGATGCATTTCACGCCGCGGCCTTGAACCGCGGGCGGCGTCCGCGCAGGATGCCGCGCCCGCATGACGATTCCCACCCCGACCGTACCGTCTGACAGCGCTCCCAAGCGCCCGCGCCGGCGCGCCTTCGATTGGTCGACGGCAGCGATCGCCGCCGTCGCCTTGGCCGCCGCCGCCGCGATCTATGTGCGCGACGGGCGGGAGCATTTCCTCGCCATCTTTGGCAGCGACCTCACGCTGTTCGGCGAGATGCTGCCCAAGGTGCTGGCCGGCTGCCTGATCGGCGCTTTCGTCACCATGATCCTGCCGCGCGAACTGGTGGCGCGCTGGGTCGGGCATGAATCCGGATTTACCGGTCTGCTTATCGCGGCGTTTTTCGGCTTCCTGCTGCCGGGTGGGCCGATCACCATCTATCCGGTGGCCGGCGCGTTTCTGGTCATGGGCGCCGATGCCGGCGCGGTGGTTGCCTTCATTACCGCGTGGACGCTGCTCGGCTACACCCGCGCGCTGGTGTGGGAACTGCCGTTCTTCGGACCGCATTTCGTGATCTGGCGCATCGTCGAGGCGGTGCCGCTGCCGATTATTGCCGGGCTGTTGGCCCGCATCGCGGTGCGCTCCGGGCTCGCCCGCCTGAGCGCCAAATAATGTTCTTAGCGGTCAACATCCTGCTGTGGCTGGTGGTCGCGGTTTTGGCGTTCATCGCCGCCTTGCGCGGGCGCGTGTTGTTCGTCGACGGCGCGCGGGAGGGCGTGCTCGAATTCATCCGCTTGCTGCCGCGCATCGGCGCCGGCGTCATCGGCTCCGGCTTCATCGCCGAAGTGCTGCCGAAGACGCTGGTCGCCTCGTGGATCGGTCCGGAATCGGGCTTCCTCGGCGTCGTCATCGCAACGCTGGGCGGCGCGCTTACGCCGGGCGGGCCGGTGGTCGGCTTCGCCATCGGCGCCGCCGCGCTCAAGAGCGGGGCGGGCGCGCCGCAGGTGATCGCCTATTCCACCGCCTGGGCGCTCTATGCGATCCACCGGCTGGTGGTCTGGGAAGTGCCGCTGATGCCGGCACGCGTGGTCTGGCTGCGCGCGGCGGTGTCGCTGCCACTGCCGTTTATCGCGGCGGCGATGGCGATGCTGCTGGCGCAGCCGTGACCTACGAGCACCCCCGGTTTTAAACCGGGGCGATACCTGCCAAGATCAAGACGCAAAAACAGGGAGGACGTGATGGCGCACCAGGCAAAATGGGCTCCATTCAAGAACGCGGCGATCGCCGCGCTATTGGCCGCAGGCGTGTTCGGTTTGCCGTTCAAGGCGGCGGCCGCCGATGACTATCCCAACCGCGTGGTGCAGTTGATCGTGCCGTTCCCGCCCGGCGGCGGCGTGGATACCGAAGGCCGCGTGATCGCGCAGAAACTGTCCGACGCGCTCGGCCAGCAGGTGATCGTGGTCAATAAGCCGGGCGCCGGCTCGGTGATCGGCGTGCGCGACGCCGCCAAGGCTGCGCCCGACGGCTACACGATTTTGATGCTGGTGACAGGGGCGAGCCTGCCCGCCAATACGGGTTACGATCTGCAAAAGGACTTCACGCCGATCGGGCTGATCGCCTCGATCCCGATCGTGATCATGGCCAACCCGTCGGTGCCGGTGAAGTCCATGTCGGACATCGTCGCGCTCGCCAAGAAACAGCCGGGCATGACGATCGGCACGCCGCCAGCTCCGACGCTTAATTATTTCGGCGCTGAGGCGTTCAAGGGCATGTCCGGCGCCGACATGACCATCGTCACCTACAAGGGCACTGGGCCGCTCACCACCGATCTGCTCGGCGGCCATATCAAGGTGGCATTCAATACGCTGCCGCCGGCGATCGGCAACATCAAGGCCGGCAAGCTTCGCGCCATCGCGGTGGCCGCGCCGAAGCGCCTGGCCGCGATTCCCGACGTGCCGACCACCGCCGAAGCCGGAATGCGGGGGCTCGATATCGTGCAATATTACGGGCTGGTCGCGCCGGCCGGCACACCCAAGCCGATTATCGCGCGGCTCAACAAGGAACTGCGCAAGATCGTAATGTCGAAGGAAGTCACGCAACGCATCATCGCCGACGGCGGCGGTCCCGTCGCTTCGACGCCGGAGGAATATGCCGCCAACATCAAGCGCGAGGAAGGAAAGTGGGCGGCGCTGATCAAGAAGCTCGGGCTGGTCGTCAACTAAGACGCTACTTGCGCAATATGCCGCAATACCGGCTGCTGCCGTTGGCCCAGCAGCCGGTATGCATGCAGTAGGCCCCGCTTGCGCGGCAGTTGGTCACGCAACTCGCCACGTACGCTTGATTGCTGAATTTGACGCAAGCCGCCAGGCAGGTTTTTTCCTCACCGCTGCAAAGCATCGGCGCGGCGAGCGCGGTGCGCGGAAAGAGCGTGGATAGCGCGACGATGAAGGCAAGTGCAGCGATGAGTTTGTGCGTCATGGTGTTCTCTCCGCGCTAATGCATGGCCGCGCCGGCACGCGGCGTGATCGCGCCGCGATGGCGGATGACTTGGCCGGCGAGCTTGTGCGCGGCATCCGCCGCCTCGAACGGCTCGCATCCGTTGAGCCGCGCCGCGAGATAGCCGGCGTTGAAGCCGTCGCCGGCGGCGGTCGCATCGACCGGCACCACGACTTCCGGCACCGGCACGGCCTCGCGCGCATCGGCGGCGGCGACGAGCGCACTGTTCGGTCCGTTCTTCACCACGATTTCATTGACGCCGAAAGCCTGCAGCCGTTCGACGGTTGCCTCGGGCGAGGGATCGCCCCACAGCACCGCCTCATCATCATAGGCCGGCAGTGCGATGTCGACGCGCTTGAGCGCTTCGGCGAACACCGTACGCGCGCGCGTGCGATCGCCGTACCAGCCGCGCGGGCGAAAATTTCCGTCGAAGGCGATCTTGGCGCCGTTGCCGCGCGCGATTTCGATGGTTGCGAGAAACCGTCCGAGCCCCACGTTCGAATAGAGCGAGAGCGTGATGCCGGTAAAGTAGATCAGCCGCGCCGCGACCAGGCTTTCCGCCACGGCGCCCCATTGCGGCAGTTCGAACAGATCGCGCGCCGGCGCCGCCTCGCGCCAATCATGCACGCGCCGCTCGCCCTTGGCGTCGGCGTCGACCAGCGCCAGCCCGGGCAGCCGGCCGTCCGCGCGCAAGATCAGGTCGGTGCCGATGCCTTCCGCTGCCGCCAGCGCAAAAATCGCGTCGGAATAAGGATCGTCGCCGAGCGCGCTGGCGAAGGCGACCGGCACGCCCGCGCGCGCCAGATAGATTGCGGTGTTGAAGGTGTCACCGCCGCTGCCGAGCGCAAAGCGCCCGTCCGCGCCGCGCGCAAGCTCAATCGTTGCCTCGCCGATGCACACCGCGCGTTTGGCGGAATCGCTCATTCGGACTGGATAGCATGGCCGGCCTGCGAAGGTCTCCCCCGTAGTGCCGGTGCGCTCAAGGCCGCGAAATAGCCGAGCGCGCTCAAGCACGCGATGCAGAAACTCACCGGCCAGTCGGTGTAATAAGCGATGGTGATGCCGAGCCAGGCTTCGCCCAAGGCGAACGCGGCCGCGAGCGTGAGCCCGCTCCACAATCCGGTGGTCACGCGTTGCGCCGCGGCGGGCGGGCCGACCATCAGCGTGAACACCAGCAGCACGCCGACGATCTGCGCACATTCCGATACCGCCAGCGCGACGATGGCAAGGAACGCGGTCGAGACGAAGCGCAGCGGCACGCCTTTGGCTTCCGCCAGTTCCGGCTGCAGGGTCGAAAAGATCAGCGGCCGCATGATCACGGCAAGGCCGACAAGCGTAATGACGCCGAGTACCGTCAGCGTCGCGATCATTTCGCGGTCGACCGCCAGCACATTGCCGAACAAGAGCGCGGTCGCTTGCGTCGCGAACGACGTATAGTAATGCAGGAACAAGAGGCCGAAGCCGAGCGCCAGCGACAGCACCACGCCGATGGCGATGTCGCGGTTGCTGATGCGCTCACTCAAGACGCCCATCACCACGCCGGCGGCGAGCGTGAAACCGAGCAAGCCCCACAACGGCGCGAGGCCAATCAAGCCGGCGCCGGTCGCCCCGGCAAAGCCGATATGGGAAAGCGCATGGCCGGCGAAGGTCTGCCCGCGCATCACCAGGAAGTACCCGACAACGCCCGATACCACCGCGACGATGCCGGCGGCGGCGAAAGCATTGTTCATGAATTCATAGGCGAACATGGCGCTCTTCTTTTCCCCTCCCCCCACGAGCTCTTGCGAGTGGTGGGGAGGGGTTAGGGGTGGGGGCGCTTTACGCACCTTAATCAAATTTCGTCCCCCCACCCCCGACCCCCCCCGCCGCTACGCGGGGGGAGGGGAGATGAGAGGCCGCTCTCAATGATGATGCCCATGCTCGCCACCATGGTCGTGGTCATGCAGATGGTCGGAAACCTCCACGTCGCGTCCGCGCGACATGACGAAGATGTGACCCTCGGCGCGCACCACCTGGATATCGGTTCCGAAAAGCCGCGACAGTACCGGCGCGCTGATCACCTCGTCTACGGTGCCGAGCACGGCCTGGCCGTTGCCGAGGTAGAGCACGCGGTCGAGCGTGCCGAGCAGCTGGTTGAGCTCATGCGCGCTGAATAAAACCGTGATGCCGCGCTCGCGGCATACTTTGCGCACCACGTCGATTGCCACTTCCTGGTGGCGCTGGTCGAGGCTGACCAGCGGCTCGTCGAGCAGCAGCAATTTCGGCGCTCCGATCAGCGCCTGCGCCAGCAAGAGCCGCTGCCGCTCGCCGCCCGACATGGCGGACAGCGGCCGGTTTGCTAGGTCGCGTGCACCGACAGCGTCGAGCGTCTCTTCGATCATGCCGCGGTCGTGGCGGCTGAGCGACGGCAGGCCCCAGCGCTCACCGTGCAGGGAGCTACCGATGAAATCGAGCCCGCGCACGCGCAGATCCGGCAGCACCGTGCGCACTTGCGGCAGATAGCCGATGGCGCGGTCGCCGCGCTGCGGCGCGCGGCCGAACACGCGCAGGGAGCCTGCGCTCGGCGGCAGCAGCCCGAGAATGGCGCGCATCAGTGTGGTCTTGCCGGCGCCGTTGGGGCCGAGCACGCCGATGAATTCGCCCGCGCGAATCGCGAAGCTGGCGTCTTCCAGCACAGTGCGGCCGCCGATCCCGATAGTGGCGTGGTCAAGTTCGACGACGTTCACGAAGACGGGCCCGCCAGCGCTTTTTCGGTGGCGTTGAGCTCGTCGAGCATCCAGTCCTGATAGCTGAGGCCGGGCGGTGCGGTTTCGGTGATGCCGACCACCGGAATATTGGCCGCGCGCGCCAGCGCGACGAGATGCTGGACGACTTTGTCGGACGCCTGCTTGTTGTAGAACATGACGCGGACCTTGCGCTCCTTCAGGTCCTGTTCGAAGGCGGCGACGTCGTGCGCGCTCGGCTCGGTATCGTTCATGATTGAGAGCTGGAATCGCTCGTTGCGCATCTGCAAGCCGAGCGCCTCGGCCATCAGACCGAATACCGGCTCGCTGGCGGTGACCGCCTGGCCCGCATATTTGGCTTTGATCTGCGCGACGCGCTCGGCGACGCGCATGAGCGAGGCGAGCGTGGTGTTGAGCCGCGCGGAATAATCCGCGGCATGGGCTTTGTCCGCCTTGTTGAAATCCGCTTCCAGCGCCATGGCGACGCGGCGCATGAGCGTGGGGTCGTACCACAGGTGCGGATTGCTGCCCGGTTTACGGGCGGTGAGAGCGGCAACGTTGATCTCCAGGCGTCCTGGCCGCGGTGCCGCCTTCAAAAGCTTCTCCATCCAGGGATCGTAATTGGCGCCGTTGAACACCACGATCTGCGCGTTGGCGATCTGGCGCACGATGCCGGGCGTGGTCTCGAACAGATGCGGGTCCTGGTCCGGATTGTTCATGATGCTGACGACGGTCACGTGGTCGCCGCCGATCTGGCGCGCGATGTCGCCGTAAAAATTCTCCGCCGCCACTACGGCGATCTTGCTTTCTTTTTTGCCGTCAGCGGCGCTCGCGGCGGGGGACGGCGCAAGGGTGAGCGCGGCGAGAGCGAGGAGGGCGGCGAGCCCGGCGGCGGTCTTCATGACGGCAAAGCCTGCATATAAAGCGAAAGCGGCGACGCCCCTTTACCGTATATGTAACAATATAACATATCAGATGGCAATACCGCCGCGCGCTGCCACTTAGCGGGGGGCGTTTGGCGTTGGCCTTTGAAAAGTGTCGAGGTCTGGCGCCCGTGGGGCGCCGGATTGAGCACGCGCGCCGTGTACAAAACCATTAAATCAACTTTAATCGTTGCGGTATAAGCCTACCGATTGCGTTTGACGTATGACCAGTCGATTGCACGGCTGATACGGCGGGAAGGATTTCCGCTGAAGAGGGACCGAATTTGTCTCAAGCCCTGCAAATTATCGACGAACTCGAAGTCGCGCTCAAAAGCAATTCGACCGAACGCCATCTCTCGATCTTGAAGAGCGTTACCGGCCTGTTTTTGGCGGGCCACGACCGCATTACCGAGGAAGTCTCCGCGGTGTTCGACGGCGTCATGGTGCGCTTGATCGAATATGTCGAGAGCCGCGCGCGCATCGAGCTCAGCCGCGACGTCGCGCCGATCGCCAATGCTCCGGAAAATGTCATTCATCGCCTCGCCCGCGACGACGACATCGCCGTCGCCGGGCCGGTGCTGGTGCAATCGCCGCGCTTGACCGACGAGAGCCTGGTCGAGATCGCCGAGAGCAAGGGGCAGTCGCATATGGGCAAGATCGCCGAACGCGCGCAACTCAGTTCGACGGTCACCGACGTTCTGGTCGACCGCGGCGACCAGGAGGTCGCCACCAAAGTTGCGGTCAATTCCGGCGCGCGCCTATCGCAAACCGGCATGTCGATGCTGGCGATGCGCGCTAGCGGCGACAACGACCTCACGCACGCGATGGCCCAGCGCGCCGATATCTCGCCCGCGCTGTTCAAGCGTCTGCTCACTCACGCAACCGAGGAAGCGCGGCAACGCCTGCTGGCCGCGGCCGGGGCGGACCACCGCGAAGCCGTCAATCGCGTCCTCGCCCATATCGCTGAGCAGGCAGGCACCATGACGGTGTCGGCGAAGGAGTTCGCCGCCGCCGAGCGCCTGGTGCATTCCTTCAGTCAGGACACCGAGCAGACCCGCTCCAAGGTGCTGCAATTCGCCGACGGCAGCCGCATCGCCGAACTGGTCGCCGCGCTTTCGATCCTGAGCGGCATTCCGATCTCGCTGGTCTCGCGGCTGGTCTGCGACACCGAGCCGTTCGGCGCGATGGCGCTGTGCAAGGCGATCGGACTCGAATGGATGATCGCGCACGCCGTGCTCAACAATCTTCCCGGCATGAGCGAGGAGCGCGAGGAGAAGCTCGAGCAGATGTGCGAGCAATACGAGCGGCTGTCGACCGAATCGGCTGAGCGCCTGCTCGGCTATTGGCAAACCAGCCAGGCGCGTCAGTCGCATTAGACGCGGAAAGGCGCGGCGCAGACGCCTGGGGGATGGCCGCTGTGGTAATTCGATAGTGTCTGTTGGGCCAATTGCTAATCGATATTTATGAAACTAGTGGCCCGTCCTTAACAATCATACAGCGATTTTCTGTTAAACCGCACGCGAACAGAAAACCGAACCGAGATCCCATGGCTGCGCTACAAACCCTGCTTTCGCGAAAAAACGTATATCAACGCGGCGTGATCGCCTGCGAGAAATGCGCGAAGCCGATTTATGTTTACAAGCTCAAGGCGCTGCCTGACGAATTTTCGGTGCGTTGCCCGCATTGCAGCAGCCGCGGCATTTACATGAAACGCGCGATCGTCCTCGAAGACTTGCCCGAGCGGCGCAAGAAGCCGCGCCGATAGCCGTCTTGGCTGCTTCGCGGCGCGTGCGGCAATGTCGCGTCGAATTCTCGCCACCGAATAGCCGCATAGCCGTGTCAATTTCGAGCCGTCAAACAGACCTACGTTCCTCAATGAAAACGGATGTGACCTTATGAAAAAGAATATGCTGATTGCCGGTGCGTTTATCGCGGCGCTCGCTATGCCGCTTGCCGCCCAGGCGCAAGGCGTTCCCGGCGGCGCCGCGCATGGTTTCCATGAGGGCAACCGCATCGCCGGCCCGGTCGGCGCGGTCGTCGGCACAGCGGTCGGCGGCGTGATCGGCGGCGTCGAAGGCGTGTTCGGCGTCGATCAGCGCTACTATGTGAATGAAACACCTGTCTATCGGCACCATTGGCGCCGCCACCATCGCCGTCACCACTAAACGGTGAAACGCGCCGGCCAGGCGCCGGCGGATAATTTCATCCCATGTCAGAAATCATGCCCGGCGCTCGCGCCGGGCATTTCGTTTTGGCCGGCCGCCGGCGCTCAGGTCTGATCGCCGTATCGCTCCAAGACCGCCGCCGCGACAAAAGCTTTTCGCCCTTGCCGGCCTGTCGTCATGCCGTGCGCGGTGCACCAGGCCGCGAAAGCCGTTGGATCGATGCGCACGCGCATCACCGGATGACCGTAGGCCTTGAGGCCGCTCTCCATCTCGATGGCCATCTTGCGCCACGCGGCCCAGTTCGGCGGCAGCGTGTTACCGTCGGCGAACAACGTCAGCAGCGCGGGATAATCCGCCTCTTCGATCCAGTAGACGCCGACGGCAGGCAACGGTTTGTCGTCAATCATGGGCGGAGCCTAGCACGGCCGGAGTGCGCTAGCGTTAGCGATGCAAATTGTTTGCGGCCTTGCCTCAATTTGAGAATAAAAGTGAAATTCGACAATCGCAGACGCAAACGCGTATATCGGACGGGGGCCGCGGAGGACGGTAATCTTGCAGTCGGCCAAAACGAATTCCGGCGTCGAACCCCCGCGCGTGAAGCCGGTAGCAGACGTCAAGGCACCTGACATCGCGTCCGCGTCCATAGCCGACACCCTCGCGGCGCTGCATGTGGCCCCCGAGACGGGGCTTACGCGCGCCGAGGCGGCCAACCGTCAAAAAACGCACGGCTACAACGAAGTGGCTGTGCACAAAGGGCATCCGGTTCTCGCCTTTCTCGCGAAATTCTGGGGCCTGTCCGCGTGGATGCTCGAACTGATCATGGTGCTGTCGCTGGTTTTGCGGAAATATTCCGATTTCGCGGTGGTGAGTGCGCTGCTGGTGGTCAATGCCATATTGAGTTTTACACAGGAGCGCCGCGCCGCCGGTGTGGTCGAAACGCTGCGGCGGCGATTGCAGGTTAGCGCGCGCGTGCGGCGCGATTCGATCTGGCAGCTTATCCCCGCCCGCGAACTGGTCCCCGGCGACATCGTCCGCGTGCGCCCCGGCGATATCGTTCCTGCGGACGTGAAGCTTCTCAGCGGGGCATTGGCCGTCGATCAGTCGGCGCTGACGGGAGAGTCCGGGGACGCTGAAAAGGCGCCGGGCGAGGTGCTTTCGTCGGGGTCGATCGTGCGCCGTGGCGAAGGCAATGGCGTGGTCATGCTGACCGGGGCCGAAACCTACTTCGGCCGCACCACGGAACTGGTGCAGCAGGCGCGGCCGAAATTGCACATCGAGGCGGTGGTGGCCAAGGTGGTCCGCTGGCTGTTCGTCATCGTCGGCGCGCTGCTGGGTGTGGTGGTCGTGCTGTCGCTGATCCGCGGCGCGCCGCTCATCGAGATGATCCCGCTCATACTCGTTCTGTTGATGAGCGCGGTGCCGGTGGCGCTTCCGGTCATGTTCACAGTCAGCATGGCCGTTGGGTCGAAGGAGCTGGCGAAGCGCGGTGTGCTCGTCACCCGCCTGAGCGCGGCCGAGGATGCCGCGACGATGGACGTTCTGTGCGTCGACAAGACCGGCACGATCACGATGAACCAATTGGCGGTCACCGGCGTGATCCCGCTGGAGCACGCGAGCGAATCCGATGTGCTCTTTGCCGGTGCCCTCGCGTCGCAAGAGGCCAACCAGGATCCAATCGACCTGGCGTTTCTGGCTGCGGCGAAAGAAAAGCGCGTCTTCGACGGCGTGCCTGCCGTCACGCCGATCTCGTTTGCGCCGTTCGATGCGAAGACCCGGCGGACCGAAGCCGTGGCCGAACAGAACGGTCAGCGGCTGCGCGTGACGAAAGGCGCGGTGCGAACCATTGCCCAGGCCTGTGGCCAGACGCCCGCTGCGATCGAGACGCTCGAGGCCCGCGTCGCCGAAGCCGCCCTCAAAGGTTACCGTACGCTGGCCGTCGCGCGCGGCCCCGAGACGGGTGCCCCCGCACTGGTCGGGCTTGTGACGCTGTACGATCCGCCGCGGCCGGATGCCAAGCAGCTTATCGCGTCGCTCCGCGGTCTCGGTGTCGCGGTGAAAATGCTAACCGGCGACGCGCTGGCGGTCGCGAAGGAAATCGCGCGCGGTGTTGGATTGCCGAACATCCGGCAGGTGGCGGACTTGAAGACCGCGAGCGCTCAACCCGGCAATGAGGCGGTCGACTTGTTGGCCGGTGCCGATGGCTTTGCGGAGGTCTTTCCGGAAGACAAATACATCGTCGTGCAGCATCTGCAAGCGGCAGGACACGTCACCGGCATGACGGGCGACGGCGTCAACGATGCGCCCGCGCTGCGCCAGGCCGAGGTTGGCATCGCCGTCAGCAGCGCGACCGACGTTGCCAAGGGTGCCGCGAGCGTCGTCCTGACCGATCCGGGGCTCACCAATATCGTGACGCTGGTTGAGCAGGGCCGTACTATCTATCAGCGTATCCTGACCTGGATCATCAACAAGATCAGCCGCACGATCCTGAAAGGCCGCGTTTGTCGCCGTCGCTTTCATCGTCACCGGCAAGTTCGTCGTCTCTGCCTTTGCCATGCTGCTGCTGGTCTTCATGACCGATTTTGCGAAGATCGCGCTCGCCACCGACCGCGTGCAACCGTCCAGGAAACCGGAGACGTGGAACATCGGCGGCTTCGTGCTGGTGTCAGTGGTGCTCGGCGTGGCCATGGTCGGCGAGGCGCTGCTATTTTTATACCTTACCTGGTCGAGCTTCGGTCTGGCGGCGCACGACGACCGCGCGCTTTACACCTTCAGCTTCCAGACCCTGCTCTACTTCGCCGTCTTCTCTATTGTGTCGGCGCGGGAGCGGCGATGGTTCTGGGCGACGATGCCGAGCAAGACCCTGATCGTGGCATTGACGCTAGACGCGTTCATCGGCACCGCCCTGACATTCGTCGGGCTGCCAGACCTCATGCCGTTGCCGTGGTGGCAGTCTCTCGCAATCCTGGGCTACGCGATGGTGGCGTGCTTGGTCGTGAACGACGGCATCAAGGTTGCCATGATCAAATGGTGTGTTCCTTCGGCGGCCGCCGGTTAGGAACAACTAGAAAATAAATTCGCCAGTGCACAGTTAGTCTTGACAGTTCGCTCGTTCCGGTCCGAGTATGACTACTCCAAGTCAGGCACGGAGGTTTGTATGGCACCACCGGGTCAGCATGCCGCGACGATTGCTTTCGCAAACGTTCGGGCGACGGCATAGCGGCAAATGTGCGAACGGCACGCCGGGAACGGCTGTCGCGGGTCGCATCAGTCAGGCAAGACCCCATTTCGGCCGTTCCCGACGCGCTCCTATTTTGTTTTGCGAAAATTCAGCATCGCAATGAGCGGGCTTGATGTCCGCTCCGATTTTCGTTCTGGCGAGTGAGCTGATTTTCTAACCGGCCTTGCGCTGCTGTTTATGCCGGTCGATGCCTTGCCGGCCTTCCTCGGTTTCCGCCGTCCAGACGTTTTGATGCGTCTTGTGTTTCGCCTCGTCCCATTCGTGCGCGACGCTGTCGCCCATGAACACGACGAACACTTCGCAGCCGTCGGGATACTCGTAGGGCCCGTGCAATTCGTCCCAGCCGAAAACGTAGTCGCCGGGCCGTAGATCCTTGCCGGCCACGCACATGCGTCCCTTGAGCACGACGATGGAGTGCCAGCTCTTGTGCGCGTGCTCGGGCTCGACATAGCCGGGCGGAAATTTGACCTTCATGTCGACCCGTCCCATCGCCTTGTCATGGGCGAAGATTTTGACCTGCACGCCGTCCGGCAGTTTGAGGACGGATTTCGCTCCTTCCTGCCAGGGAATCTCATGGTCGTGGATGGCGTGAAAGCTGTGGTCGTAGGCCGGCTGTTCTTTGGGCTGCATCGTCGATCCTCGTGAGGCGAACCTGCTGCCCGCAAGCATAAGTGAGACGGGCAGCGCGAGCTAGCCCGCCAGGACGTAGGCGAGCAGGATGACGAAGCCGCCGACCGCGAGCGTGGCGTGGATGCCGATCAGAGTGCCGGGCAGCCGCCTTTTGCGCAGACGTGCGGCCAGCAGCGCGGTCCCGGCCAGCGCCGCCAGCGCGATCAACACCGCCGCGATAATGCCGAACGCGCCGGTTCCCTGCTCGAGCCCGCGCGGCGGGCCGCGCAGTGCGAGCGTCAGCATGGCGAGACCGGCGACGGCGATGAGGCCGTGCAGCGCGCCGAACGGCCAAGGCGGTGGCACGGCGCCCATGCGCAAATGCAGCACCGCGAGCACGCAGCCCAGCAGCACGGCGATCCCGAGGACGATGAAAGCGGCGTTCAACATGGCTGGGGAGAATAGAACGAGACACGATTATCGCAACTTGCGCAGCCGCGCCGGATCGTCGGGCGGCTTGAGCCAAAGAATGCCTACCGTGGGGAGGGGCTTTTCTTTGCAGTCGACCTTGGGGCGCGTCTAACTCGCTTACGGTCTTGCTGGCCGGGCATTTTTGAATCTGCCGGATGAAATGTCGAAAGCCGCCAACTCGATCGGAATTTAGCGGGATAGGCCGACTGCATCGGGGACCTTAGCGCTGCCCGTTAACGGGGATGCTGCGCCGGATTCCGTTGTGACGGCACCCGCATTTGCCGGCGTTGCTTGATGGTGCGGCGTCATAAACGACAATGCCACTGCAAAGCCTACCCACACCCACCAGTAACTCTTCCGTTGCGTAGCGGTTTGTGCGGTTGCTGGCGCCGCAATGGTTGGAGCCTCGCTCGCCTGCGGCAGAAGCCGAACCAGCCGCGCCGCTATGGCCGTCGCTTCCGGCGACTTCAAGCTTCGGCCCGAGACCAGATCGAGTATCGACAGCAGCGTCTTCTCCGCGATCGCCTTGGGCATAGCCGCCAATCGGGTTGCCTCCTCCCACGGATCGACATTCATGCGCGCCAGCGCGGAAAGAACGCTCAACCGCATACCGTTTGCTTCCTCGCAAACCGGCGCAAACAGAAAGTCGTCATATCTGGCGCTTAGGGCTGAAAATCTTGCACGATGATCCACGATGGAGCCGCCTTTGGTTGCCGCTACCGGAGCGCCACTTTGCTTTAACGGGAGACTCTCGGACTTCAGCCCGGAATGAAGCGAAGGGGTGCCGTCGGGACAACGGCCACCGCGTCTATTCGTTCGAGGTTGCTGCAAAGATATATAGTGGCGGCCGGCCGAATTGCATCCAAAGCAGAGGCCGAATGCGGCAAAAGCAAGCGGTGGGGACCCTGTTGCATGGGCGGCCGATGCTGCGCACAATGCGGGATGAACAATTGTGTGTCCCATGCGTAAATCGCCTATCCAGAAATCTGCCGCCAAAGACGGCGTTTCCGGCCCAACGCTGAGCCGCCGCGCGCTGCTGGCCGGCCTGCCGCTGTTGCTGGCCGGCTGCGTCACCGCCGATTATGGCGCCGTCAGCGACGGCGGCTTCATTACCCCGCCGATCGACATGACCAACGTCGATCCCAGCATGTTGCGCACGGAGGTCGCCTGGAAGGGCAAGGAAAAGCCGGGCAACATCGTCGTCAACGTGCCGGAGCGCCACCTCTATCTGGTCGAAGCTGGCGGCAAGGCGATCCGCTACGGCGTCGGCGTCGGCCGCGTCGAGGGCGTCAATTTCCGCGGCTCCGCTATCATCGGCCGCAAGGAAAAATGGCCGCATTGGACGCCGACCGCCAACATGATGGCGGCGATGCCGCGCTACCGGCCTTACGCCGGCGGCCTCGACGGCGGTCCCGACAATCCGCTCGGTGCCCGTGCGCTCTACCTTTATCGCGACGGCCACGACACGTTTTTCCGCCTGCACGGCACCACCGAGCCGGAAACCATCGGGCAGGCCGTTTCCTCGGGCTGCATCCGCCTGTTCAATCAGGACATCATCGACCTCTACAACCGCGTGCCGGTCGGCACCCATGTGACGGTGATCCAGTAGGCGTTTGCCACTTCAATGTGTGGGGGATGCGTTGCGAATTTTGAACCTGGCTGCGCTCGGCGCGGCATTGAGCCTTGCCGCATGGGTGCCGGCCGGCGCCGCCGAGCCGGCCTATCTGGGCCGCTGGAAATTCACTGCCGCCGTCGTGGCGCCGTGGGCCGATGCGCAGCGCAAGCCAGACACAAAGGAGCGGGCGCGCCTCCTCGGCAAGACCCTTGCCGTCACCGCCAAAGGAATCGCCGGCCCCGACCCGTTCAAATGCAAGGGCGCGCACTATGGGCTCAAGGATTACCCCGCCGATATGCTGTTCCAGGGCGCCTTCGGGGAGATGCAGTCGAAGGACAAGTCGGTCGATCCGGGCAAGCTCGCGGCCGCGCTCGGCTTTAAAGGCGCGAGCTTCAAGACGCTGGAAACCGGCTGCGAGTTCGATTTCCATTTCGTCGACGAGCGCACGGCGGAAGTCGGCCTCAACGACTATGTCTATACGCTGATGAAGCAATAGCGTCCTCGACTCTGCGCAAATACAGGCGCATGGTGGGCAACGCTGGATGCGCGGTGAGAGCGTCCCGGCGTTTGCGCAATTTAGCAAAAAGTCGTGCTGCCTTGTCTGCGCGCGCGTATGCGCCGGTTGCTTCTCGGCGCGGCGCCGTGAACCGCGCGTGAATGCGAAACCTTCTTTCTGATGCGTTGAATTGTTGTTTATGTCGGCCAAGTGCCGAAGCTGCGTGAATAGAGACATTTTTTTAATTCGCTAATGACCACCCACATCATGCGGTTGTGGGGCGTGTGACGCCGCATCGTTTCATTGAAAAGGTTATGGACATGACGAAAATCATAGCGCCGCCTCAGTCACGAAACATCGCTGATCTTGTTACTTACGGAATTGTCGGCTGCATATTTGTCGCTTTCGTAATCGCGTATATCTATTCGCTGACGTAGCGGATTAAACGGTCGCTCCTTGCCTGCTGGTGGCCCGTCGGCCATGCCGTCTTGAGCGGCTACATCCGCCTGTTCAAACCCGCGCGTGATCGGTCTTGACGACCTGCGCATCGACATCGATGTGAGGTCCGGGCCAAAGCTGGTCACCGTCTGCGTCACCGACAACGGGATCGGCATCGAGCCGCACTTCGCCGATCAGGTCTTCGACATGTTCTACCGCCTGCACAACGAGGACGAATACGAGGGCACCGGAATCGGGCTCACCGTTTGCCGCAAGATCATCAACGATCACGGCGGCCGCATCTGGGTCGACAAAAGCTATGAAGGCGGCACGCGCATCATCTTGACGCTGCTGCCGGCAAATGACGAACACGTAGCGCAGCCAAGCCTGACCGCGGCGTAGAACGCGCTACGGCCGGCCGTCCGGGCCCCGTTGATTAATTGCTCGGTTTGATCCCGGCGTCTTTGATGACCTTCGCCCATTGCGGCCGCTCCGCCTCCATCGAGGCGGCGAATTCCGCCGGCGTATCGCCGATCACTTCCATGCCGATGTTGCTCAGCTTTTTACGCACGTCCGGCGCGGCCAGGCCTTTGACCATGTCCTGGTGAATCTTCTCGACGATCGCGGGCGGCGTGCCGGCCGGCGCCACCAGGCCGATCGAGAGGATCGACACGAAGCCCGGATAGCCCGACTCGATCATGGTCGGCAGCTCGGGCGCCGCCGGAAAGCGTGTGGCCGATGTGACGGCGAGCGCACGCAGCTTGCCCTCGCGCACCAGCGGGATCAGCGACGAGATAGCGCCGAAGAACATGGTGACTCGCCCGGCCAGCAGATCGGTGATCACCGGCGGCGCGCCGCGATACGGCACGTGCTGGATGTCGACATGCGCCATCGACTTGAACAGCTCGCCGGCAAGGTGCTGCGTGGTGCCGACGCCGGCGGAAGCGAAGCTCTTGCCCGGATTCGCTTTCAAATATGCGACCAGCTCTTTCACATTTTTGGCGGGCACTTCGTTGGGTACCACCAGGATATTCGGCGAGTAGACAGCGAGCGAGATCGGCGTCAGGTCTTTGGCCGGATCGAACGTCATTTTGTAGAGACTGGGATTGACCACGAGTTGGGCGTTGGTCGACACGAGCAGCGTATAGCCGTCGGGCGCGGCCTTGGCGGCGCGGTCGGCCGCGATGTTGCCGCTGGCGCCGGTGATGTTTTCGACCACCACCGGCTTGCCCCAGATTTGGCTGAGCCGGTCACTGACAACCCGCCCGATAATGTCCACCGGACCGCCCGGCGGATAGCCAACCAGCATTCTGACGTTGTGGTCCGGATAGCCGCTTTGCGCCACGGCGGCGCCTGCCGTTGCGACGATCGCCAGCGCGGCAACGAGCGCGGCGGCGCCTTTCATTTTGATTGTCATCGTGTCCTCCCCGTCTTTTTTGATTGGGGACAGTAGACGCAACGGCCGCTTGGAACACAACCGGAAATATCGGGGTTCGCTGGGATCGCGGCCCCGATCGGAGGGCTGGATTGGCGCGCGGCGATGACATAGCGTTCGTGCCGCTGCCTAGATGGGGCAGGCCGCCAAATGCCTTCGGCGCAATGTTAAATTCGGAGGGGACAAAATATGTTTCGGTCTTTCTGTCTATTCGCCGCGATCCTGACGGTCGTGCTGGGGCCCGCGCAGGCGCAGCAATATCCCGACCGTCCGGTGCACGTGATCGTCGGCTATGCGGCGGGCAGCGGGCCCGACATCCAGGCGCGCACGGTTGCGCAGCAACTCGGCGCCGACCTCGGCCAATCCTTCATCGTGGAAAACAAGCTCGGCGCCAACGCCACGATCGCCACGCGCTATGTCGTGCAGTCAAGTCCCGACGGCTACACGCTGCTGTTCTCGTCGAACGGCATTGCGCCGACGCCGTACATCTACAAGCACCTCGGCTACGACATATTCACCGACCTCAAGCCGATCGCGACCCAAGGAGAGCTTGACGGCCTGTTCATGCTGGTCGACGCCAAATCGCCGTACAAGACCCTGCAGGAATTCATCACTGCGGCGAAGAAGGACCGGCTGCTCTACGGCTCGCCCGGCGTCGGCAACGGACTGCATCTGGCGACCGAACTGTTCAGCAAGGCGGCCGGCATCAAGATGCAGCACATCCCGTACAAAGGCGCCTCCGAGGTGATGAACGCGATGCTCTCCGGCAGCGTGAACGTCATGTTCGTGACACCGCCTTCGGTCATGGGCCTGATCAAGAGCGGCCGCGTGCGCGCGCTCGCCTTCACCGGCACCAAGCCGTTCCCGGCCTTTCCCGACGTGCCGCTGATGACCAGCGTGCTGCCGAATTTCAAGCCGATCGGTTCGTGGGGCATGTTCTTCGCACCGGCCAAGACACCGGATGCGATCGTCGAAAAGCTCAACGCCGCCATCCACGCCGCGCTGCTCAATCCGAAGGTCGCGAGCATCATGCAGCGCGACGGCTATTTCCCCGACAAACGCAATGTCGCCGAGACTGCCGCGTTCTTCCGCAAGGAGGTCGAGGAGACCGCCGACGCGGTGAAGGCGGCGGGCATTCAGCCGCAGTAATTTCGAGGGCTAGCCGTTGAGCGTCATGCCCGGCCTTGTGCCGGGCATCCACGCCTTTCATTCAGTGAGACAAGGCGTGGATGGCCGGGACAAGCCCGGCCATGACGGATCGTTACCCCACCGCGTTGAGCGCTTTGCCCGCTGCCGACACCGGCTTGGCGCTGATCAGCACGAAGGCGATGACGCACGCTTCCTTGCCGCGATTGACCCAGTTGTGGATGGTGCCGCGCTGCACCAGCACGTCGCCCTGCTTGAGATGCACCACCACGCCGTCGTCGAGCTCCATGTCGATCTCGCCGGAGATGACGACGGCATAATCGATCGAGTCGGTGCGGTGGTTGCGCGGCGTCACGCCGGGCCCGTAGTGCACGATGCGGAACACGGTGCCGCCTTCGACCGTGGTCTTGAACGCGCCGGCGGTCGGATCGTTGAAGCCGTCATTGTCGACCGGAAAGCCCTTGGTCGACCACACCACGCAGGACGAGGCGCCCGGGCGGTTGGAGATCACGTTCTTGGCGATCTCGTCGACCTCGATTTTGGCGCGGCCTTGCGCGTCGTGACCGGTTACGACGCGGCGAATCTGTAGACTCATCGGAGTTTCCTTCCCAATCTTTGGCGTTTATCTGGCTTCGGCGCGTTTGAGAAAATCGGCATAGATCTGCGCCATGCGCGGCTCGGCGTCGCGCCATTCCTTGCGGTCCCAATCTTTCAGCAACTGGTCGTCCGCGCGCTTCTGCACCACGTCGTCGTGCAACTCGCTGTTGGGAATGAGGCGGGCGGCCTTGCGCGCCGTCGCCGGCGTGTGGATCACGTCGTTGCCGGCGATCAGGCAGGCCGGCGCCTTGATCGCATTCAATTCGGCTTCGGTGGCGCCGACGATCGGCAGCGTCGCCGATTTCAGGAAGGCCTCGCGCCAGGACGTCATCACCTTGATGAACTCATCGACATTGGTCGCCATGATCCGCTCGCGGTTTGACGGCCGCGCGGCGATGCACTCGCGGAAATGTTCGCTGTCGGCGACCGCCTGCATGCCGCCGGCGCGCGCCAGCTTGATGAACTGGCCGTAGTAGTTTTCGGCCAACCGGTCGACCGCCTCCTGGCCGCCGGTGACGCGCCACAGCAGCAACCCGCGCAGCGCGTCCGGGTGGCGGATGGCGAACAGGATCGCCAGCCGCGCGCCGGCCGACGAGCCGCCGACATAGAGCGGCGCGGCGTCAAGCTGCTTGGCCAGCGCGTAGAGATCGTCGGCCCAGACCTCGTGCTCGGAGCCGGAGCCGTCGAACGCGACGTCCGAGGCGCCGCAGTTGCGCCGGTCATGCAGCAGCACGCGGTAGCCGTGAGCGGCGATCGCCTTCGACAGGCCGACCAGTTCGACATAGGAGCGCCGGCTGCCCGGCGTCAGCGCGATGAAGGGGCCCTGGGCGCCGATGACTTCGTAATGGATATGAACTCCGCGGACGACGGCTTCCGGCATTGTTTTTCCGTTTAAGTTGCAACGGCAGGGTGGGGCTCTCGGGCGAAAGTTGCGCCGACCGGCGGCGCGGCGTCAAGACGGGCCGCCGACAATACGCTTTGCACGCCTACGCCGTATTCCCTATACGACTCACCTCACGGGCGTGGGGCGGGGTTAGCCGAAGGCGAAACCCGTCCGCTTCGCCAAGATTGGCGGATCACGCTGCGCTAATCTGCCCTGCGGGCTGAGGAGACGGATCGATGCCGAACATGGGACCGACGCTGGTGGAGATCGACGAACGCATCGCGGCAATCCGCGAAAATCTGCGCGAGCTGGTCGAGCAGGCGGCGGCTTTTTCCGGCGCCGCCGACGACGACCGGACGTCGCAGCGTATCGCCGAACAGCAGGAACAGCTCGACCGCCTGACCAAGGAACGCGAGGAGATCGTCAGGCAGAAGAAGTGATTGCGCGCTGCCGCCGTCATGACGCGGCGGGTTGATCCGGCCGTGCGGCCCGGGTTAGCCGAACAATAATTTGACCAGTTGCCCAAACCACGTCAGCACCGGAAACGGCGTCAAAAATTGCAGCGCAACGGCGATCCCTAAAACCACCGCCACGTTGATGACCGCCCCGATCAGCAGCCGCTGCGCCAGCGGTGGGTAGGGCGGCTTGCCGCTGGCCGGCCAGGCGAAGGTCTCTTCCCATTGCGGCTGCGGAATGTGCTGCGGCCTGATTTTCTCGAACGGCACCCAGGCGCGGTAGGCCGCGACGCCGCGCTCGCGCGCAATCGCATTGCGCAGCCAGAACGCGTTGTGCCGCCCGACGAGATCGACGAGCGCTCCGACCGCGAGCCGCGCCAGCAGCAGGACCAGCAGACAGGCAAGATAGACGTAGCCGATCCAGAAGCCGGACGTGAGCCATGACTTGGTGAACGAGCGCACGTTGAATACGGCGGCAAACACATCCACGGTCGCGGCGACAAGCTTGTCGAGCCCGGTGAAGATGTGGCCGAACGCCGACGCCGGATCGGCGGCCTGCAGAAACAAAATCAGCGCCACCACGATGGCGAGCTGAAACAGCGGAAACCGCACAATGCTCCGAAACGGCGCGGTGATTTGCTTGATCGTACCCATGGTAGCTCCTGGGGGTGGCTAAGCCAGCGGTGGATAGCCTAAGGCGCGGGCTTGTCCGCCGATAAGTGACCGTTATGCGGGCACCCGTTGAATAGGCCTATTCTTGATTGAACCTTCGCCGCTCTCGCGCATTATACCTAATGGAAAATTCTGTCCCGGAGGAGCATCGCTCCCACCGCCGGTGGCAGGTTGAGAGGCCGGATCAACGTCCAGGGCGGCGTACGGAGGCTCTCACCAGAAAACGCCCCGAGGAAAAATGCCATGACACAAACCAACACCACCGCCGGAACCAAGTCCGCCGGCGCTGCGAAAGTGGGAAGCCCGCAGGCCATCCATGAGATGGCCGACAAAGGCGCCGCGCAAGCCAAAGCATCCTACGACAAGATGAGCGCGGCCACGGCGGAAGCGTCCGGCGTCCTCAAGGTTGCCGGCGAGACGGCCGTTCAAGGGTTCAAGGACAGCAACGCCAAGGTCCTCGAGTTCGCGCGCACCAACAGCAACGCCGCCTTCGACTATGCCAACGCGCTGCTTGCCGTGAAGTCGCCGTCGGAGTTCGTTCAACTCTCGACCGAACAGGCGCGCAAGCAGTTCGACGTGCTGTCCGCGCAGACCAAGGAACTCACCGCGCACGGCCAAAAGGTGATGCTTGAGACGGCGGAGCCGCTCAAGGCCGGCGCCGCCAAGGCGTTTGCCGCTCACACCTGAGGCGCTGAGCGCATGATCCCGAAAAGTGGGAACCGGTTTTCGGAAAAGATCATGCGCAAGCAAAATGTTAGGAAAGCAACTGATTCAGTTTAATTGAATCAGACTTCAGCCGACGCCAGCTTTCAAATCGCTGCAAAGCCCGGGCCGCTGGCCCGGGTTTTTTTGTTTGGACAGGGCGGGCAACGCACGAATGGATACGCGGCGGAGCAAGCCCCACGAGCTCTAGCCGGTCTTCGTTCTCAGTGGGCGATTTAGGTTGCAACCATTTGGGCAGGTGAGGCGTTTCCTCCGTATGAGACGAATGTCCATGGAGATGACCGATGACAATGCATAGCGATCATTATTATGACGGTAGGATATTCGACAACCTCGGAGCACACCTGACATTGCTGGCTATCGTGGTAATCGGCGTGGCGGTTCCCGTATTCTTGTTCTTTGCCTTGTGACGAACCTATCAAGACGGAGCCAGGCCCGCGCCGGGTTCGTCTATTCGGAAGCCGCCTCATCGGCGGCCTCTTTCATTTCGGCTAGGCGTGCGATGTCGCCTATTGGCAGCGCGCAGCGCGGGTTGGCCGACTTGGGTGCCGGCCCGCTGACTCATCCGCCCTACGCGTTCTATTTGACCTATGTCATTGCCGCGTGGAGGCCGTAACGCTCATATCCGTTGCACTCGTCCGCCCTGCGGAGGCCCCATGCGCCACATTGCATTCTCAAGCCTCTTCATCGCCGCAGCATTCGCGGTACCGGCCGGAGCGCTCGCCCAGCCTGCTAACAGCCATTCTCTGGGACGCCAGGTCGCGATGGAGCTTTGCAGTTCCTGTCACCGGGTTGCCGAGGGGCAGCCCCGCCCTGACAGCAACGTCGCGAGCTTTTTTGCTATCGCCAACTTGCCGTCAACCACCGCCCTTTCTTTGAAGGTGTTTCTTCGGTCAAATCACAAGGGCATGCCGAACCTGATCGTCTCTGAATCGGATTCCGACAAACTCATCGACTATATCCTCAGCCTCAAGCGGCGATAGGTTTCGCACCGACAGCGGCGGCGCTGCTACGCCCGCTTGCGCGCGAGATAGACCGTCTGCGTGAACGGCTTGTTTTGCAGCGGATTGTGAAACGTCACCGGCTCGGCGCGCGCCTCCGCGAACACGCGCGCCAGCCGCGCGGTGAAGGCGTCGTCGGCAAGCTCATTCGACCACAGACCGAACACGCCGCCGGGCTTTAGATGCGCCGCCAGCCGGGTGAGGCCCGCTTCGCCGTAGAAGGCGGCGTTGCCCGCGTCGAGCAGCGCGTCGGGCGAATGGTCGATGTCCACCAGCACGGCGTCGAACGCGCGCCCGGGCGAGGCCGCATCGAAGCCCGCTGGCGAAGCCGCCAGGGCGAAGAAGTCGCCGAGCACGAAGCGGCAGCGCGGCTCGGCGGCGAGTTCGCGGCCGAGCGGCACAAGGCCCGCAACGTGCCAGTCGATGACCGGCTGCAGCGCCTCGACGACGATGAGCGAACCCACCGTCTTGTGCTCCAGCACGGCTTGCGCCGTGTAGCCCAGCCCCAGCCCGCCGACCACGACATCGAGGGCTTCGTTCGATTCTCGGACGGACCAGCGCCGCCAATCCCAGCCGCGCCAGCGCGATCTCGGACGCGGTGAACAGGCTCGACATCAGGAATTCATCGCCGAGCTTGATCTCGAACACATCGACGCCGAGGCTCAGCTCGCGCCGCCGGCGCAGGCTCAGGGCGCCGATCGGCGTCTGGCGATAGTCGAGTTCTTCGAACAAGCGGCTCATGGGACGCACTCTCTACGCTTGTTTTGGCCAAAATGAAGGTCGAATTCACGAAGCGCGTGCCGGCGGGTGCGCATGTGCCGGCGGTGCAGGGGTAAGGCGCGGGTGCTGCTGCGTGCATTTGCGGCACAAGCTCACGCCGGAAAGTTGACCCAGCGCAATGCGGTTTTCGGCCCGCGCACATAGCCTACAAAAACGAAGAACGAGCGCCGGAAAGGTTGCCCCGCCCAAAGTACAGCAAACAGACAATGTGGATCCCGCCTTGGCCGCTTATGGGGGCTGCCAGCGAGCGTCTGGCGAAAGGAAACACAGATGCGGACAGATGATCGTGGTCTCCGGGCACCGCTATTGTTCGCGCTCGGCTGCGCGATTCTTTTCGCCGGCCTGACCGCGGCGCTTGGTTTATTCCCCGTCAACCGAGCAAGCGCCAACGATTCCAGCGCCAGCCTCGACGCCGGTGGCCTCCGGCTCACCTTCAATCCGGACATCAGTGTCGAGTCCGAAGACCTTTACATTAGCCGCGACCAAGTGCGCGTCGTTTACCGTTTCCGCAACAAGAGCCCGCACGACATCAGCACGCTGGTGGCATTTCCATTGCCGGTGATGGAGATCGGCGAGGGCGGAAATTACATCCTGCACGGCAAGGATCCCGTCAACGTCATCGATTTTCAGGTCACTACGGACGGGCGGCGGGTCGAACCGTCGGTAGAGATCAAGGCCACGCGGTTCGGCGTCGATGTAACCGATGTGCTCAAACGGCACGGTATCCCGCTCACCATGCGCGGTGGCGACGCGCTGAACGAGCGGCTCGACAACCTGCCGGCGGAGGCGCGGCGCGAGCTCGAACGTTACGGCGTGATCGACTGGAACAGCAGTTTTGGCGCGAACAACAAGCCGTCCGCGAACGTGCATTGGAATGTGCATATTGCGTTTTACTGGTTCCAGACCTTTCCGGCCGGACGCTCGATCGAGGTGACGCACCGGTATAGCCCTGCGCCTCGGCAGTTTTTCTTCGGCGATAGCGATCTCGCCTCGGCCGAAATGCAAAAGAACTATTGCATCGATCCGTCCTTCGCGCGCGCCGCGCGCACCCGGCTGCAGGAGGCGTCGCAGTCGGCGCTGTCCGGCTTTGAATTGAAATACGTATTGACCACGGCCGGCAATTGGCTCGGACCGATTCAGAAATTCCGCCTGACGGTGGCGAAGTCGTCGCCGCGCGCTTTGGTTTCGCTCTGTGCCGACGGCATCAAGCGGGCAGGGCCGACAAGCTACGAGCTGACGCGGGAGAATTACGGCCCGAGCGAGGACCTGAAGATCCTGTTCGTCGAACCCATCGGTCCGGATAATTGACCGCGTACGTGCTGGCAATGGAGAGAGAAATGCCGCGCATGAGTCGACGCATCCGGTTGGCGCTGCTGGGCGCCGTGATCTGCGCGATTGCGGCGCCGGCAAGTGCGCAGCAGCTATTCAACAATTGGAACGCCGGCCCGTGCGTTCCGACCAGTGTCGCGACTTTCACGATTCAGCGTCCGGTTCGCGTCCAGCGAATCGACGTCTGGTTTCGCTGGCGCGCCGATGAGACGAGCATAGGCTACGCCGCTTCGCATGACGGCGCGGTCATCGCTAACGGTGAATTGTCCCGGGTGGAATGCGACCCGCACCAGGCGGCGTGGTGCATCGCGCGTGTCGAGCCGGACGCCGATTTGGAGCCGGGGACCTACACGTTCCGCCTGGCGCGCGCGGGAATCTGCCAGAACCGCGCCAGCGGCAATCAGGGTTTCATCCGTGCCTATGGAGCAGGCCAATGAGCATCCGGGACGGCGGACATTCATCGCCATTCACGCGCGCCAGACCGCTTGCGGTGGTTCTCGCGGCGGCGTTGGCGCTTGCGATCCCTATGCCGCAGACGGCCCAGGCCCAGCAGTTCGCGCAGGCGCAAACGACCCCCAAGGCTGGTACGTGGACCCCCACTAAAAAAGGCATCGACCGCGCCAAGGAGCTCGGCGACAAGTTCAGAAAAGACGCCGGGAAATATTATGAAGAGTCGCCCAATCTGCAGGTGATCGAGGGGAGCGATCGAAAATGGGGTGCTGGATAAGCTGCCGATCGTCGGAGACCTCTACGGTGCGATCAAGGACGCTCCGGAGGAGGTGAAGCTCGGCCTGAACACATGGCTGAGAAAAAAGAAAAACGACGCGTCGTCGGCCCAGGATTTCGAGCGCCTGTGGCGTTACGACGCTATCCTCTCCTGTCTCAATGGCGATTGCTCGGATCTGGCCGCGCTCCAGTCACCGGGCACCGGCGCGGGGCAGCCGGGACAGCATACCGGACAGCCGGAGCAGTTGAAGATCAAGTCGGCCGTTGTCCTGGTGCCGCAAATCCAACAAGGTGAAACCACCCGCGTCACCGTGTCGGTGCAGACCATCATCGGCGGCGATGTGACGATCGAGTTGCAATCGCCGGGCAACGCGATCGGGCCGGTGCGCTATACGATAAAGACGAAACCCGGCGAGACCGTCAGCCGCAATTTCGATCAATTCTTTCCCGCCGCCGGGAATTTCCGATTGCTCGTCCTCGCCAAAGATGCCCGCAGCGATGACTCGGCGAGGGCCTATGTCGTCGTGACGGAAAAGGTCAAATTTGACGGGCACTATACCGGGACGATCGTGATCAAGGCCAAAGCCGGGAACAGGATCGAGCCGATGTCTTTCGTCGCTGGATTTCGTCGTCAAGGATAACAAGGTCGCCGGCCGAACCGGCGTAGCGCATGCCGCCTCGCAAAAGTCTGCGCCGTTGAAGTCGTCGCCGAACGTCAGCTCGAAGATCGCGGGCGAGGTTGACGACAAAGGCAACCTGACGGCGACTTGGTCCTATCGGGATGAGCTCGCGAGCCATCCGGTGCGATCTATGCCAATCATCCTTACGGCGCTCCGCTGACGGGATGATCAAGGATGGCGTCGTGCAGGGTGCGTTTTCTTGCGAGAGCAAAGTGATCAAGAACGATATCGCCGCGCGCGATCCGAAGGGCGACCGCTCGAGCGCCGCGATCGGGACACGGCTTTTTTCAGGCGCGTTCAAACCGATGCGGAATCTCCCATATGGCGATGGTGGTTTCCGCGCACTCGTATAAAGGCGCCCCCGCACAACTTTCGGCGCAGCGCGCCAAGTGAGGGTTTGCCCACGTGCCGGGTACTCCGAGGTCTGGGCGTCACGCCGGGTCCGCTTTTGGCGTTGGTCGAGCGCCGCCGCCAATGCGGATAAGCGCCGGGCCTCGCCGAGTGTGGCTACGCCCTTTTGCACCCCCGCCCGAGACCCCCTATATCTCCCCCTCAAGGAGCCCCCATTTCATGACCGACGCGTCCCAGTCCCCCGCCAAAATCCCCGTCACCGTGCTCACCGGCTATCTCGGCGCCGGCAAGACCACGCTGCTCAACCGCATCCTGTCCGAGCCGCACGGCAAGAAATACGCCGTCATCGTCAACGAATTCGGCGAAATCGGCATCGACAACGAGCTGGTGGTCAACGCCGACGAAGAAGTGTTCGAGATGAACAACGGCTGCATCTGCTGCACCGTGCGCGGCGACCTGGTGCGCATCATCGACGGGCTGATGCGGCGCAAGGGCAAGTTCGACGGCATCATCGTCGAGACCACCGGCCTCGCCGACCCCGCGCCGGTGGCGCAGACCTTCTTCATGGACGAGGCGGTCGGCGCCAAGACCAAGCTCGACGCCGTGATCACGGTCGCCGACGCCATGTGGCTGAAGGACCGGCTCAAGGACGCGCCCGAGGCCAAGAACCAGATCGCCTTTGCCGACGTCATCCTGATCAACAAGACCGACCTGGTCGCGCCGGCCGAACTGGCCGAGCTCGAGGCGCGCATCCGCGGCATCAACCCTTATGCCCGGCTGCACCGCACCGAGCGCGCCAAGATCGACATCGCCGAGGTGCTCGGCCGCAACGCCTTCGACCTCGACCGCATCCTCGACATCGAACCGGCCTTCCTCGAGGCCGAAGAAGAGCACGGCCACGATCACGATCATCATCATCACGACCATGACCATGATCATGACCACGATCATCATCACGGCGGGCTCAAGCACTACCACGACGAGGACATGCAGTCGGTCGCGCTCAAGACCGACAAGCCGCTCAACCCGGACAAGTTTTTCCCGTGGATCCAGGATCTCGTCGCCAAGGACGGGCCCAATATCCTGCGCTGCAAGGGCATCCTGTCGTTCAAGGACGATCCCGAACGCTTTGTGTTCCAGGGCGTGCACATGATCCTGGACGGCGACCACCAGCGCGCCTGGAAAGAGGGCGAGAAGCGCGAAAGCCGCGCCGTCTTCATCGGGCGGAATTTGCCGGAAGAGAGAATTCGCTCTGGCTTCGAGAGCTGTATCGCTTAGTGCCGCCACTCACTCGGCGTCATGCCCGGGCTTGACCCGGGCATCCATGATGCCTTGCCACTCGTGAAAGTCTTACGTAAGCCGGTCTATGTCGAGCTTCATCATGGATTGCCGGGTCAAGCCCGGCAATGACAGCATTGAGTGACACCTCCGCCCCCATCCCCTCTCTCGCCGACCGCGTCCGCCCGATCGCGGCGGGCGCTCCGGTAGTCGGCGTGCATTTCCTCGGCAAGACGCCGGTCTTCGTGCTGGGCGAAGAGGCGTTGCTGTTCGCCGGCGAGGGCGCCGAAAAGCGCGTCGCCATCCATGCCGGCGGCATCCTGGCGAGCGGGTCCGACGGCCAGCGCATCGTCACCGGCGGCGACGACGGCACGCTTGTAGCTACCGAGGCCAGCGGCGAGCATCGTGTGCTCGCCACCGACGGCAAAAAGCGCTGGATCGATCAGCTCGCGCTCGGGCCGGACGGCGCCGTCGCCTGGTCGGCCGGCAAGACCGCGCATGTGCTGACCAAGAAGGGCGAGGATCGCAGCTACGAAGTGCCGTCCACGGTGGCCGGCCTGGCCTTCGCGCCCAAGGGCTTCCGCGCGGCGATCGCGCACTACAACGGCGTCACGCTCTGGTTTCCCAACGCCTCAGCCAAGCCGGAGACGCTGGAATGGAAAGGCTCGCATCTCGGCGTCGCCTTCAGCCTGGACGGCAAATTTCTGGTCACCACCATGCAGGAGCCGACGCTGCATGGCTGGCGGCTGGCCGACGCCAAGCACATGCGCATGTCCGGCTATTCGGCGCGCGTGCGCTCGCTGTCGTGGACCGCGGACGGCGATTTCCTCGCCACCTCGGGCTCCGAGCAATTGATCCTCTGGCCGTTCGACGGCAAGGACGGGCCGATGGGCCGCCAGCCGAAGCTTATGGCGCCTTCGGAGGCGCGCGTTTCGGTCGTCGCCTGCCATCCGCGCCAGCCGGTGGTCGCCGTGGGTTTTAGCGACGGCCGAGGCGTTTTGGTGCGCATCGACGACGGCGCGTTGATCGAGGTGAAGGCCGCGGGCGCTAGCCCGGTGAGCGCGCTCGGTTGGGATTCGAACGGCCAGACGCTCGCCTACGGCAGCGAGGCGGGCGAAGCCGGCGCTTTGTCGTTTTAATTACGGCGCCATTACGCCCAAACAATTCGGCTGCCGTTCAGCTTGCTTGTCCCACATTCGGGAACCTTCCGGTCTATCGACCGTTGGCTGCTATCAGTCGATTGCCCATGGGGACCACTCAATGATCAACCAATCTATCGTTCGCCGCCTGCTGCTCGGCGCGGCGACCGGTCTCGCGCTCGCTGTCGCCGGCGTATCGGTACCGATCGTGGCGGGGGCGCTGACGCCCGCCATGGCGCAATCCTCCGAGGACATGGCGGCCGCGCTCGACGCTTACGGTCATTGGGTCCGCCTCGCGCCCTATGGCGAAGTCTGGGTGCCGGACGGCGTGCCGAGCGGCTGGCGGCCTTATGAATACGGCCACTGGGTCTATACCGACGACTGGGGCTGGTACTGGGTCTCCGACGCGGCTGAGGATGATTGGGGCTGGGTGGTCTATCACTATGGCCGCTGGGTTCATGACCGAAGGGCATGGTTCTGGGTGCCGGGCGACGATTGGGCCCCCGCCTGGGTCGACTGGCGCTACGGCGACGACAATGTCGGCTGGGCGCCGCTGCCGCCGGACAATCTGATCGATACTTACGACGAGCAGCCGGATTACTGGGTATTCGTACCGCTGCGTTATATCGGCGAGCCGGGCCTGCGCTCGCACTTCGTGCCGCTGGGGCGCCGCGCCGCCATGCTGCGCGAGACGCGCGTCATCAACCGGCCTGTTCACATCGAGGGCAGGCGGGTCTGGGTCAATCCGGGCCTGGCGCCCGGCTTCATCGCCGGCCGCACCCATGTGACGTTGCATGCCTACAACGTGCGCCCGCGCGTATTCGGTGCGAACTCCGGTGTGCAAGGTGCGGTCACCGTGCGTGCGCAGGACCTGCACACCAAGGGTGCGATCCGGCGCGTGGCGCCGGTAACCGTGCAGCGAACCAACACGGTGATACAGGCGACGACCTCGCCCGTCGCCCCGAAACCGCTCGGCAAGGGCGAACGCGGCCAGCTCGGCAGTCATCCGCCGCGCGCGGCGCAAGGCACCGTTACGCCGCAGCCGCAACAGCCGCAGGGGCCAATCGGTGCGCCGCCGCGCACGGGAGCGCCAGTGATCCAGCATCCGGGTAGCCCGGCGCCGGTGATCGCGCCGGCCGCGCCGGCTCAAGTGCAGCCGCAGAAAAAGCTTGAAGAGCCCCGCGTCGTAAATCCGCCGATGGGTGGCGCTAGAGCTCCGGCCGGTGGACCTCCGCCGCAGCCGCAGGTCGTTCATCCGGCCGCGCCGACTCCGCCGCCGCCGGCCGTTCATGCACCGCCGCCGCCAGTTGTACACGCGCCGCCGCCGCCGCGTCGTGCACGCGCCGCCGCCGGTTGTGCATGCGCCGCCGCCGCCGGTTGTGCATGCGCCGCCGCCACCTGTGGTACACGCGCCACCGCCGCCTGCGATGCGTGCTCCGCCGCCGGCAGCCGGTCGTGCTCCGCCGCCAGCAGCCGGTCGTGCTCCGCCGCCGGCAGCTGGTCGTGCGCCGGCGCCGAAGCCGGGCGAGAAGCAGCCCGAGCCGCCGAAATAACGGGAGCGGATCTGTACCAAACGAAACGGGCGGCCCTTGCGGCCGCCCGTTGCATGTCCGGTGGTGTTGTTCGCTTCAGCGCACCAGCACGTTCTTGAACTGCCAGGGATCGCGCTTGTCGATCTCTTCCGGGAACAGCCCGGGCCGGCCGGCGAGCGGCGTCCAGTCGGTGTAGGCGCCGATGACCGGGCCGAGATAGGGCATCTGCACCTCGAGGCAGCGGCGAAAATCCATCTCGTCGGCTTCGACGATGCCTTCGTCCGGATTCTCCAGCGCCCACACCATGCCGGCGAGTACCGCGCTCGTCACCTGCAAGCCGGTGGCGTTCTGGTAGGGCGCGACGCGCCGCGTCTCGTCGATCGAGAGCTGCGAGCCGTACCAATAGGCGTTCTTCTTGTGGCCGTAGAGCAGCACGCCGAGCTCGTCGATGCCTTCGGTGATCTCGTGTTCGTCCCAGATGTGGATCGCCGGCTGGCGTTCGCCGGCCTGCCCGAACAGCTCATGCAGCGACAGCACCGCGTCGTTGCAGGGGTGATAGGCGTAATGGCAGGTCGGCCGGTAGGTCACTTTGCGGCCGTCGCGCACCGTGAAGTAGTCGGCGATCGAGATCGATTCGTTGTGCGTCACCAGGAAGCCGTATTGCGCTTTCGCCGTCGGCGTCCACGAGCGCACGCGCGTATTGGCGCCCGGCTGCGTCATATAGATCGCGGCCTGGCAGCCTTTCTTATGCTTGAAGCCGTTCTTCGGCATCCACTTTTCATGCGTGCCCCAGCCAAGTTCGGCCGGCTGCATGCCTTCCGATAGAAACCCTTCGACTGACCAAGTATTGCAGAAGACCTCAATCGGCTTGGCCTTCTTCGCAATTTGCGTGTCGCGCTCGGCGATGTGGATGCCCTTGACGCCGATTTTCTTGGCGAGCTTGCCCCACTCGTCGCGCGTCTTCGGCTCCTTGAACTTGAGCCCGACGTCGCCGGCGACGTTCAGGAGTGCCTGCTTAACAAACCAGGAGACCATGCCTGGGTTAGCGCCGCAGCAGGACACCGCCGTCGTCGAGCCGGGCTTGCGCTTGGCCTTGGCGGCCAGCGTCTTTTCGCGCAGCGCGTAGTTCGAGCGCTCGGCAGTTCCGATCTTGGGATCGAAATAGAAACCCGCCCAGGGTTCGTTGACGGTATCGATGTAGAGCGCGCCGATCTCGTTGCAGAATTCCATAATGGCGATCGAGGAGGTGTCGACCGACAAGTTGACGCAGAAGCCTTGCCCGCCGCCCTCGGTCAGCAGTGGCTTGAGCAAATGCTTGTAGTTGTCCTTGGTGACGGCCTGGTGGATGAACTTGATGCCGCGCTCGTCGAGCAGTCCGCGGTCCTTGTCCTCCGGGTCGATGACCACGAAGCGGCTCTTGTCGTAATTGAAATGACGCTCGATCAGCGGCAGCGTGCCTTTGCCGATCGAGCCGAAGCCGATCATTACAGTGGGGCCAGTGATGCGGGCGTGAACGGGCCAGTTCGTCATTTTTAGCAGCCTCCAGAATTCAAAAATGGTCTTAGCCTCAGCCAAGAGGCAACGGAATAGGGGCCGCGTGGATTGCCGCGCGGCGTCCACGGGTTTTGGACGGATTTATGCGGCGCGCGGGAGGAGCCCCGCCGCGTGCTGGCCGGCGAGGGGCCCGAATGCGGCAAGCGCGGATCGCCGTGCGTGCGCCGCTGGCACTGATGCGGCCGTGCGCGCCGTCGAGCGCGCCCGGCTTGAGTTCGCACGCAAGCAGCCGCGCCGGGTCGGCGCCGGCAAGCGTGAGCGGAGCAGTCTTCTCGGCGGAGAAGCCGAAGCGGCGGTAATAGGCCTCATCCCCGACTAGCAGCACGGTGTCGTGGCCGTGGCATGACGCCACATCCAGCGCGCGCTGCATCAGTGCCGAGCCGATGCCGCGGTTGCGCGCTTGCGGATGGACGGCGAGCGGACCGAGCAAGAGGGCCGGACGCTTACGCCCGGCATTGACTGGCCAAAGCCGCACGGTGCCGACCATGCAGCCGCGCTCGATCGCGACAAAGGAGAGGCCGTCGGCGGGCAGCCGGCCGCGGCGCAGCCGCGCCGAAGGTTTTTGGTGGCGGACCGGCCCATAGGCGGTGTCGAGCAGCGCCTCACGCGCCGCTTCATCCACCGGACGTTCCAGGCGAATGGTGACCATGAAATTTGGTCCTTCCAGGCTCATTTGACGCGCGCGCAAGCGCGCGTCGCGAGACGACGCGTGAGGGGGAAGGGAAGGCGGGGTCAGCCGCCTCCCGTCGATGTCAGATGTGGTAGGTCTTCAGCGGCGCGAAGCCGTTGAAGGCTACCGACGAGTAGGTCGCCGTGTAGGCGCCGGTGCCCTCGATCAGCACTTTGTCGCCGATCTCCAGGCTTACCGGCAGCGGGTACGGCTGCTTCTCGTACATCACGTCGGCCGAGTCGCAGGTCGGCCCGGCCAACACGCAGGGCGCCATGGGATCGGCGTCGCGCGCGGTGCGGATCGGGTAGCGGATCGACTCGTCCATGGTCTCGGCCAGGCCGCCGAACTTGCCGATGTCGAGGTAGACCCAGCGCACGTCGTCTTCCTCACTCTTCTTGGAGACGAGGACGACCTCGGCCTCGATAGTGCCGGCATTGCCGACCATGCCGCGGCCCGGCTCGATGATCGTCTCCGGGATGCGGTTGCCGAAGTGCTTGCGCAGCGCCTTGAAGATGGCGTTGCCGTAGGTTTTCACCGTCGGCACGTTCTTCAGGTACTTTGTCGGGAAGCCACCGCCCAGGTTGACCATCGACAGGTTCATGCCTCGCTCGCCGCATTCCTTGAACACCGCCGCCGCCGAAGCGAGCGCGCGGTCCCAGGCATGCTGGTTGCGCTGCTGGGAGCCGACATGGAACGACACGCCATGCGGCTCCAGCCCCAGCTTGAGGGCGTGCTCGAGTACGTCCACGGCCATGGACGGCTCGCAGCCGAACTTGCGCGACAGCGGCCATTCGGCGCCGGCGCAGTCCGACAGGATGCGGCAGAACACGCGCGAGCCGGGCGCCGCACGGGCGACCTTCTCGACCTCGGCCTTGCAGTCGACCGCGTAGAGGCGGACGCCGAGCGCGAAGGCGCGCGCGATGTCGCGTTCCTTCTTGATCGTGTTGCCAAACGAGATGCGGTCGGGCGTGGCGCCGGCGGCGAGCACCATCTCGGTCTCGGCGACCGAGGCGGTGTCGAAGCAGGAGCCGAGCTTGGCCAACAGCGCCAACACCTCCGGCGCCGGGTTGGCCTTCACCGCGTAGAACACACGGGTGTCGGGCAACGCCTTGGCGAAGGCATTGTAGTTGTCCTTGACGACGTCGAGGTCGACGACCAGGCAGGGCCCTTCGTCGTTACGCTTACGTAGGAATTCACGGATGCGCTCAGTCATGGCGCTCTCCTAAGCTCAAAGGGACGGAAAATCCGTCCGTGCTGCGGTTTAGGAGCCTGCTAGGTGTGCGCGATGGGGACGCACTTCGCCTAGCGTGAACTCGTAACCGCTCTAGCTGCCTTGGCTTGGAGGGGGTGACCCCGCCGCACTGCCGGCAATGAAGGACAAGCCTCGTCGGTGACCCGTCGCTGGCGGTGGAAGGCCAGCAGAGACCAAAGAAGCCCGCTCCGTCGTTGCTTTAAGCCGCGTCCCCTGCTGAGAGCAGAGTGCGCCGGTTTCGCCTCCGGCTGCCGATCAGATGTCTTGAGGAAACTTATCTCTCTTCGAAAAGAGAGGCTCGTTGTCCTCAGGCGGCTGGCCGGCCTCTTGTCCGGCTACCTACCGATCGACACACGGCCACAGGCACGTGCGAATTTGGGCAATGTTGAAATAACAAATATTTCGCGCGATGCAAGAGAATTTGTTCCGCGCGCGCAAAAACTTTCTTAACGTTTCGTTTCGGCGGGAGTAGCGCTGCGCTCAGCTGCGCGCGGTGAACGGCTCGATGCGGTGCGCGGCACGGACGAACTGCACCATGATGGCGATGCCGCAGAGCACGAAGACGCCGTCGAGGATGCGCTGGCCGATGTGGCCGAGGTCGAACAGAGTGGCGAGCGCCCACGAGCCGGCGAAGGCCGCGCCGAACACTTCGGCGCCGATCAGGATGGCGGCGCTGATCACGGTGACGACGTTGAGCCAGACGATGCGGCGGTTACTAGCGGCCATGAGAAACTCCCTTGCAGCGGCCGCAATGTCCACGATTAAGCCTGCCAGATCAAGTCCATAGACGGGCCGCCGGGGGTTTGATTTCGGTCATGGCCGCGGCCGGCGGAAGCGGCGATGGTGAGGCCATGTCGATTGCCAACACGCTCAAACACGCCCGCCAATTCCTCGCCGCGCTGGTGGCGCTCGGCCTTGCCGCCGGCTTCGCCGCCAAGCTCGCCGGCCTCGATGCCTGGTCGCCGGTGATCTGGGCCGCCGTCACCGTGCCGGTGCTGCTGGCGCTCCTGGCCGAGATCGTGACCAGCCTGCGCCGCGGCGATCTCGGGCTCGACATCGTCGCTGCGCTGTCGATGACCGGGGCGCTGCTTGTTGGGGAAAACCTTGCCGCCACCATCGTCGCGCTGATGTATGCCGGCGGTCAGTACCTGGAGAGCTATGCCGAGCGGGCGGCCAGGCGCGAGATGACCGCGCTGCTGTCGCGGGTTCCGCGTACCGCCGTGCGGCACCGGGACGGCCAGCTCGAGGAGGTCGCACTCGATCTCATTGTGCCCGGCGACCGGCTGCTGGTGCGGCAGGGTGACGTGGTTCCGGTGGACGGCAGCGTGGTCGAGGGGGTGGCGGTGCTCGACCAGTCGGCGCTGACCGGCGAATCGCTGCCGGTGCAGCTGCGGCCGGGCGACGCCGTGCTGAGCGGCTCGACCAATGTCGGTGATGCCTTCGATCTCAAGACCTCGCGACTGGCCGCGGAAAGTACCTATGCCGGCGTCGTCCGCCTGGTGGAGGCCGCCCAACGCTCGCGCGCCCCGATGTCGCGGATGGCCGACCGCTACGCGATCGTCTTCCTGGCGGTGACGGCGGTATTGGCGGGCGCGGCCTGGCTGCTGACCGGCGATCCGATTCGGGCGGTGGCCGTGCTGGTGGTGGCGACGCCCTGTCCGCTCATTCTGGCGGTGCCGGTGGCGATCGTGGCGGGGCTCTCGCGCGCGGCCAAGCTCGGCATCCTGATCAAGGGCGGCAAGGCGATCGAGATGCTGGCGCAGGTGCGCTCGCTGGTCATCGACAAGACCGGAACGCTGACCCACGGCCAGGCCAAGATCGTCTCCATTCGCGTGAGCGAGGGCAGGACGTCCGACGAGCTGCTGCGGATCGCCGCCTCGCTCGACCAAGCCTCGAAGCACATTATCGCGCAGACCATCGTCGCCGAGGCGCGCGGCAAGGGTCTGGCACTGGCCATCCCTACCGACGTGGTGGAGACCCCGGGCGAGGGCATCGCTGGCCGGATCGACGGCCGTCCGGTGCTGGTCGGGGGGCTGCATTACGTTGCCGGCATCATCGGAGACGCCGCTTCGTCGATGCTGCCGCATGAACGGCCGCCCGGCGCAATGGCGGTGGCGGTCGCAATCGACGGCAAGCTCGCCGGCGTACTGCTTCTGTCCGACGAGCTGCGCGCCGGGACCGAGCAACTGCTGCAGGCGCTGCGCGCGCTCGGCATTGAGCGCATCGTGCTGGCAACCGGCGACCGCCACGAGGTCGCACAAGCGGTCGTCACCGGCCTGTCGATCGATCTGGTGCGCTCGGAGCTCGCGCCCGACCAAAAGATCCTGGTGGTTCTGTCGGAGCGCAAGAACGGCCCGGTGATGATGATCGGCGACGGCGTCAACGACGCGCCGGCGCTGGCTGCGGCCGATATCGGGCTAGCGATGGGCGCCAAGGGGGCGGCGGCCTCGGCGGAAGCTGCCGACGTGGTGCTGCTGGTCGATCAGCTCGACCGCGTGCTGCCGGCGATCCGGATTGCGCGGCGTTCGCGCTTCATCGCCCTGCAAAGCGTCATCGCCGGTATGGGGCTCTCCATTCTCGCCATGATCGCGGCGGCGTTCGGCTATCTGCCGCCGGTCGAGGGCGCGCTGTTGCAGGAGGTGATCGACGTGGCGGTCATCTTCAACGCGCTACGCGCGCTGCGCGGGTGACGGGCCGCTCCGCGGCCGGGGGCATGACAGCGCCCGGCGCGCGGGCTTTAATCCGGCCGCGATGACCGAAGCCGGACCCGCCGACCGTAGCGTGCTCGATGCCGCGCTTGCCCGCATGGGCCTCGTCGCGCCCGGCGAGGCGGCGCATTACACCGCGCTGACCGGCGGCGTCGCCTCCGACATCTGGAAGGTCGATACCGCCGCCAAGACCTTCGCGATCAAGCGCGCGCTGCCCAAGCTTAAGGTCGCCGACGACTGGTACGTCTCGGTCGCGCGCAACGCCTACGAGGTGAAATGGATGGAGGTGGTGCGCGGTATCTTGCCGGTAGCCGTGCCGCCGCTGCTCGGCCACGATCCCGAGGCCGGCCTGTTCGCCATGGCCTATCTCGATCCGGCCGAATACCGCAATTGGAAGACAGAACTGCGCGACGGCCGCGCCGACGAAGCCTTCGCCGCCGAAATAGGCCGTTATCTCGCGCGCATCCATGCCGCGACGGCGCACGACCCGGCGATCGCCGCGGCCTTTGCGACCGACGAGACCTTCCACGCCATACGGCTCGCTGCCTATCTGGAGGCGACGGCGCCCAAGCATCCGCAGGCCGCCGATGCCTTGATGGAATTGTCGCGCCTGACGCTCGCCACCAAGCTGGTGCTGGTGCATGGCGACGTCAGCCCGAAGAACATTCTGGTCGCGCCGCAGGGGCCGGTCTTTCTCGACGCCGAATGCGCCTGGTATGGCGACCCGGCTTTCGATCTCGCTTTCTGCCTCAACCACATGCTGCTGAAATGCCTGTGGACGCCGTGGGCGGCGCCGCGCTTCCTCGCGCTGTTCGACGTCCTGGCGCGGAGCTATCTCGCCGGCGTCACCTGGGAGCCGCCGGCGGTGATGGAGCGGCGTACCGCGCATCTCTTGCCCGGGCTTTTCCTCGCCCGGGTGGACGGCAAGTCGCCGGCGGAATACGTCACCGCGGACAGCGACAAGGCGAAGATCCGCTGCGTCGCGCTGGATTTTCTCATACACCCGCCCGACCGGCTCTCCGACATCCGCTTCGCCTGGGCGCGCGAGATCGGCATCAAGGAACCCGCGGCATGAGCGCGACGACGATTGCTTCCGTGCACGGCCGGCGGGTTTGGGATTCGCGCGGCCGGCCGACGGTGGAAGCCGAGGTGACGCTGGCAGGCGACGCGCGGGGCCGCGCCATCGCGCCGGCCGGCGCCTCGACCGGCTCCGGCGAGGCGCTCGATCTGCGCGACGGCGGCGCGGCCTTCGGCGGCCTCGACGTGCGGCGGGCGCAGGCCAATATCTCCGGCGAGATCGCCGCCGCCTTGCGCGGCACCGACGCGGCCGACCAGGCGGCGGTCGACCGCATCCTGATCGCGCTCGACGGCACGGCGAACAAGAGCCGGCTTGGCGGCAATGCCATGATCGCTACCTCGATGGCAGCGGCCCATGCCGCGGCGAACGCGCAGGGCGTGCCGCTCTGGCATTATTTGTCGAACGGCAAGCCCGGCCGCTTGCCGCTGCCGGAGATCCAGATTTTCGGCGGCGGCGCACACGCCGCGCGCCGTGTCGACGTGCAGGATTTCATGATCGTCTGCCCGCGCGCCAAAAGCTTTGCCGAGGCGCTCGATATCACCGCGCAGGTCTATGCCGCCGCCGGCAAGCTCTTGGCCGAGCGGGGCCTGTTGCAGGGCGTCGCCGACGAGGGCGGCTATTGGCCAGCCTTCGCCTCCAACGAGGAAGCGCTCGATATGCTGGTGCGCGCGATCGAGCGCGCCGGGTTTTCGCCGGGCGGCGAAGTGGCGATCTCGCTCGACATCGCCGCATCGTCGTTCGGCAGCAATGGCCGTTATCGCCTCGCGCTGGAAGGCCGTGCGCTCGACAGCGACGGCCTGATCGACATGCTCGGCGGCTGGATCGATCGCTACCCGATCGTAATGGTCGAAGACCCAGTCGCGGAAGACGATGCCGAAGGCTTCCGCCGTTTCACGAAGGCCTTTGGCGCGCGGGTGCAGGTGGTGGGCGACGATTTTCTGGTTACCGACGCCACGCGCGTGCGCCAGGCGGCGGTGTCCAAAGCGGTGACTGCGGCGCTGATCAAGCCGAACCAGGCCGGCACTTTGACCGAGACCCATGCGGCCCTGACGGCCGCGCGCGCAGCCGGCCTCGCCGCCATCGTCTCCGCCCGCTCGGGCGAAAGCGAGGACGTCACCATCGTTCATCTGGCGGTCGGCTGGGATGCCGGCCAGCTCAAGGTCGGCTCCTTCACGCGCTCGGAGCGCATGGCGAAATGGAACGAAGCGCTGCGCATCGAGGAGGCGCTCGGCGCGGCCGCGCGCTTTGCCGGCGGCGCGGCGCTGGGGCTGCCGGCCTAAACTGGGCCGCTTGGCGTTTGATGGCCCAGGCCCTAGATAGGCCGCATGACCCACCAACCTTCTGCTCCCGATGACCAAAACCCGCTGCTCGCCGCCTGGACCGGCCCGTTCGGTCTGCCGCCGCTGCCTACGATCAAGCCGGAGCATTTCCGGCCGGCTTTCGATGCGGCGTTCGCGCGTCACCGCGCCGAGCTCGACGCCATATCAGCGAATGCGGAGCCGCCGAGCTTCGCCAACACCATCGTGGCGCTGGAGAAGGGCGGGCGCGACCTCGAGCGTGTGGCAAACGTCTTTTTCGTGCTGGCCGGCGCCGATACCGGCGACGCGATCGAGGCGGTCGAGCGCGAGGTCTCGCCGCTACTCGCCCGCCACAGCAACGCGATGTACCTCGATCGCGCGCTCTATGCCCGCATCGCCGACCTCTACGCCCGGCGCGAGGCGCTCGGGCTGAACGCCGAGCAGGCGCGCGTCCTTGACCGCTATCACACCCGCTTCGTGCGGGCCGGCGGCGCGCTCGACAAGCCGGAGCAGGACCGCCTGGCGACAATCAACGAGCAACTGGCCAGCCTCGGCACCCAGTTCGGGCAGAACGTGCTGGCCGACGAGAAGGCTTACGCCCTCGTGCTGGAAGAAGGCGATCTTGCAGGTCTGCCCGACTTCGCGCGCGCCGCAGCCAAGGCCGCCGCCGAGGAACGCGGCCAACCTGGCAAATACGCCATCACCCTGGCGCGCTCCTCGTGCGAGAGCTTCCTGCAATTCTCCGCGCGCCGCGATCTGCGCGAGAAAATCTTCCAGGCCTGGATCAAGCGCGGCGAGAACGGCGGAGCGACCGACAACCGCGCGCTGATCGCCGAGATGGTGAGTTTGCGCGCCGAGCGCGCGAAGCTGCTCGGCTTTGGAACTTACGCCGATTACCGGCTCGACGATCAGATGGCCAAGACGCCGCAGGCGGCGCGCAAGCTGCTCGACGAAGTCTGGGGCCGCGCGCGCGCCAAGGCCGCGGCCGAGCGCGACGCGCTACAAAAAATGATCGCGCAGGAGGGCGGCAATTTCGCGCTGGCGCCCTGGGACTGGCGCTACTACACCGAGAAGCTGCGCAAGGCGCGCTATGACCTCGACGAAGCCGAGATCAAGCCGTATTTCCAGCTCGATAAAATGGTGGAGGCGGCGTTCGAGACCGCCCACCGGCTGTTCGGCCTGAATTTCAAGCCCGTCTGCGTGCCGCTCTATCACCCGGACGCCCGCGCCTTCGAGGTGACGGACAAGGCTGGCGCGCATGTCGGTCTGTTCGTCGGCGATTATTTTGCGCGCGGCTCCAAGCACTCGGGCGCCTGGATGACGTCGCTGCGTGACCAGGAAAAGCTCGCAGGCGAGGTGCGGCCGGTCATCCTCAACGTCTGCAATTTCTCCAAGCCGGCGGCGGGCGAACCGGCGCTATTGTCGTTCGACGACGCGCGCACGCTGTTTCACGAATTCGGCCACGCGCTGCACGGGTTGTTGTCGAACGTGACCTATCCGCTGCTCGCCGGCACGTCGGTGCCGAGCGATTTCGTCGAACTGCCGTCGCAGCTCTACGAGCACTGGTTGGAGGTGGCGGAGATCCTGCAGAAATACGCCCGCCACGCGCGCACGGGCGAGCCGATGCCAAAAGCGCTGCTCGACCGGCTGCTGGCGACGCGCACCTTCAACCAGGGTTTCGCCACGGTGGAATACACCGCCTGCGCGCTGGTCGATCTCGATATCCACGCGTTGCCCGACGCCGCCAAGCTCGACGTCAGCCAGTTCGAAAAAGACGATCTCGACCGCATCCATATGCCGGCGGAAATCGTCATGCGACACCGCCTGCCGCATTTCCAGCATTTGTTCTCCGGCGGCGGCTATGCGGCCGGCTATTACTCCTACATGTGGTCGGAGGTGCTCGACGCCGACGCCTTCGAAGCCTTCGAGGAAACCGGCAACGCCTTCGATTCCGCCACCGCCCAGCGCTTGCGCGATTTCATCTACAGCGCCGGCAATCTGCGCGATCCGGCCGAGGCCTACAAAGCCTTCCGCGGCCGCCTGCCGGCGGTCGACGCGCTGCTCAAGAAGCGCGGGCTTGCCGATGCGTCGGCTTAACAGAATGCTCGTGCGGCTTACTCCGTTTCACCTCTCCCATAGGGAGAGGTCGGATCGCGAAGCGATCCGGGTGAGGGGTTACGGCCTATCGGGATTCACTTGCCCCCTCATCCCAGCCCTCTCCCCCCAAGGGAGAGGGAGCGCGCCTACGTTTGTGGTGCACGCATGAACCTGCACACTGCCGGACACCGCCGCGGCGTTGTTGCCGCCCCGCATGCCGCCGCCGTCGAGGACGGCCGCGCTATCCTCGCCGAAGGCGGCAACGCCATCGAGGCGATGCTGGCGATGGCCGCGAGCATTGCCGCGGTCTATCCGCACATGAACCACATCGGCGGCGACGGCTTCTGGCTGATCCGCGAGCCGTCGGGTCGCGTGCGGGCCATTATGGGCGCCGGCCGCGCCGGTGCCAAAGCGACGCCACGGCTTTATCGCGACGCCGGCTACGACGAGATTCCGGCGCGCGGCCCGCTCGCTGCGCTCACCGTGCCGGGCGCGGTGGCGGGATGGATGCTCGCGCTCGAGGCCGCCAAGGCGCAAACCGGCAAAGGCACGCACGCCAAGCTGCCGCTGCACGTGCTGTTTGAAGCCGCCATCAAGCGCGCCCGTGACGGCTACATCGTAACGCCGAGCCAGGCGCGCCTCACGGTCGAAAAATACGCCGAGCTCGAAACCGCGCCGGGCTTTCTGCAAGCGTTCTTGATTGACGGCAAGCCGCCGGAGGCGGGAGCCAAGCTCAAGCAAACCGCCTTTGCCGCCACGCTCGAGCATCTCGCCCAAGCCGGCCTCGACGATTTCTATCGCGGCGATGTCGGCCGCGAGATCGCCTCTGACCTGGAGCGCATCGGCAGCCCGGTGACGCGCGCCGATTTGGAGAAATACGAGGCGAGGATCGCCGAACCGCTCAGCGTCCAGATCGGAGCCGGTACGCTCTACAACACGCCGCCGCCGACGCAGGGCTTGGCATCGCTCATGATTCTGGTGCTGTTCGATCGCTTGCGTGTCAGCCAAGCCGAAAGCTTCGATCATGTTCACGGCCTCGTCGAAGCCACCAAGCGCGCCTTCCGCGTGCGCGACCGTTTTGTCACCGATCCGGATCAAATCGACGGCAATCTCACCCATTTTCTGGCGCCGAAATTTCTCGATGCCGAGGCTGAAAAGATCGATCGAAAAAAAGCCGCGCGCTGGCCGCCGCCGAAGGGCGCGGGCGACACCATCTGGATGGGCGCGGCGGATGCATCAGGCCTCGTCGTCTCCTACATCCAGTCGCTCTATTGGGAATTCGGTTCCGGCTGCGTGCTGCCGGCAACCGGCGTGCTAATGCAGAACCGCGGCTCGAGTTTCTCGCTCGATCCCAAGGCGCTGAACACTTTGACGCCCGGCCGCCGCCCGTTCCACACGCTCAACCCGGCGCTCGCGTCGCTGAAAGACGGCCGCGTCATCGCCTATGGCACCATGGGCGGCGACGGCCAGCCGCAAACGCAAGCCGCCGTTTTCACGCGTCACGTCACATTCCGCCAGCCGCTCGAGCAAGCGCTCGACGTGCCGCGCTGGCTGCTTGGCCGCACTTGGGGCTCCACGCACACCAATCTCAGGCTGGAATCGCGCTTCGACGGCAACCTCGTCGACCGGCTGATGTCGGCCGGCCACGACGTCGAGGTACTGGGCGACGCTTATTCCGACACCATGGGTCACGCCGGCGCCGTCGTCCTGCATCCCAACGGCACACTGGAAGGCGGCCACGATCCGCGCGCCGACGGCGGCGCGGCTGGCATTTGACAATCAATTGCAAACAGGCCCCGCCCCCATTCCGCCGCACTCCGTGATATTGTGCGCCGCATGACCGCTTCCCTCCGCATCATGCTGATCGCTCTGACAGTCCTCGCCTTCGGCGCGCCCGTGCGCGCGCATCCGCATGTCTGGGTGACCATGCACACCGAACTGCTCTATGCGCCGGACGGCAGCATCACCGGCGTGCGCCATCATTGGGCGTTCGACGACATGTTCTCCGCCTTTGCCACGCAAGGGCTGGACGCTAAGGAAAAGGGTAAGTTCACCCGCGAGGAGCTCGCTCCGCTCGCCAAGGTCAACGTCGAGTTGCTGAAGGAATACGACTACTTCACCTACGCCACCGCCGACGGCAAGAAAGCCGAACTGACCGAGCCCGCGCCCGGCTATTGGCTCGACTTCAACGATTCCATTCTCACGCTGAACTTCACGCTGCCGTTCAAGACGCCGGTGAAGGCGAAGGAATTGAGGGTCGAGGTCTACGACCCGACCATCTTCGTCGAATTCGAATGGGCCAAGAAAGAGCCGGTGCAGCTCGTCGGCGCGCCGCACTGCAAGGCCGATGTCGTGCTGCCGCGCGAAATGACCTACGCGGAAGGCAAAGCGTTGAGCCAGATTCCGGCCGACCAGACGAACACGTCGATGGCCATTGGCGCGCAATTCGCCAATAAGATTCTGGTTCACTGCCCGTAGGAATATTCCGGGTAATTTCGCGGGGGCGGCGCGTGCACGGAGACTTATTGACATGACGTCCGGCCGGCGCTTCACCCTGGCGCATTGCGTATTGTTCATCGCCGCCCTGCTGCTCGTCGCTTGCCTTGCCGACGCCGCGCTGGCGCAGCCGTTCGGCATGAGCCGCAGCGCGCCGCCGCCTAGCTTCGGTCCGTTCACGGGCTGGATTCTGGAAAAGCAGGCCGAATTCTACCGCATGCTTTCGGGCGCGATCCGCGCCGCCAAGGCCGACGGCAGCGCCGCCTGGACGTTGATGGGGATTTCGTTCGCTTATGGCGTCTTCCACGCCGCCGGCCCCGGCCACGGCAAGGCGGTGATCTCGTCCTATCTGGTGGCCAATGACGAAACCTGGCGGCGCGGCATCGCGCTGTCGTTCGCCTCCGCCATCCTGCAGGCCTTCACCGCCATCGCCATCGTCGGCATCGCCGCGGTGCTGCTCGGCGCCACCGCGCATGTGATGGGCAATGCGGTGCGCGCGATCGAGATCGTGAGCTACGGGCTGATCGTGCTGATCGGGCTGCGGCTGTTATGGGTTAAGGGTCGCGCCTTCTGGCACCTGCTGCGCCCGCGCGCGCATGATGATCACGGTCATGCGCACGATCATCATCATGATCATCATCACGGGCACGATCATAGTCACGGCCATTCGCACGCCCATGACCACGATCACGATGACGAGGCGCATGCCTGGGGTCATGCCCACGCGCCGGAGCCGAGCGAGCTCAAGGGCCCGCACTGGCTGCGGCGCGGGCTGTCGGCCATCGTCGCGGTCGGTTTGCGGCCCTGCTCGGGCGCCATCATCGTGCTGGTGTTCGCGCTGGCGCAGGGGCTGTTCTGGATCGGCGTCGCTTCGACCTTCGTGATGGGCCTCGGCACCGCGATCACGGTCGCAAGCGTCGCCACCATCGCGGTCGCCGCGCGCGGCTTTGCCGGGCGGCTGGCCAAGGGCAAGCCGGGCGCCGGCATGCTATTCCTGCGCGGCGTGGAGACGGCGGCGGCGCTGCTGATTATCGTCTTCGGCGTCGCGCTGCTCACCGGCTATATGGTAAGCGAGCGGATGGTGGGGGTATAATGGGAGCGGGGAATGACCGAAGCGCACAAGCTTTTTTCCGACGGGGAGGCCTATGAGCGGCTGATGGGCCGCTGGAGCCGGTTGATCGGCGAATCATTCCTCGACTGGCTCGCGTTGCCGAATGGCCTGCGCTGTCTTGACGTCGGCTGCGGCAATGGTGCCTTCACCGAAGTGCTGATGGCGCGCGGTGCGCCTGCCGGCGTCGTCGGGCTCGATCCGTCCGATGGGCAGATCGCATTTGCCCGCGAGCAGGCGGGCGCCAAGACGGCGGAATTCCACGTCGGCGACGCGCAAGCGCTGCCGTTCGGCGACGACAGCTTCGATGCGGCCCTGATGGCCCTGGTCATCTCATTCGTTCCCGATCCGGTCAAAGCGGTGGCGGAAATGGCGCGCGTGGTGCGGCCGGGCGGCTGGGTCGCCACCTACATGTGGGACATCACCAATGGCGGGCTGCCAATCGTGCCGCTCTACCGCGCCGGCAAATCGCTCGGGCTGGCCACGCCCGGCGCCGCCAATCCCGCGGTGTCGCGACGTGAAGCGCTCGAGCAACTCTGGCAACGAGCCGGACTTGCCGACATCGAGGCGCAGGCGTTCCGCACCAACGTCGTCTACGCCGATTTTGATGATTTCTGGGATTCCAACACGGCCTCGGGACCGGCGGGGCAATGGGTTCGCGCCATGGCGCCGGAAATGCGCGAACAATTGCGTGCCCGCAGCCGCGAGCAGCTTCCGATCGCCGCGGATGGTAGCATTCGCTACGAAGTCTTTGCCAATGCGGTGAAGGGGCGGGTGCCGGCCTAGAGAGCGTGCAGCACGCGTTCAGGCGAAGTCCTCTTCCCTCAACTCAATCGGCTGTCCGTGCAGGGTGCGGTCGCAGGCGTGGTCCCAGGCGTCCCGATAGCGGTGCAAGGTCTCGCGCGTGGTCACGCCTTTCTCCGCTACCAGTTTCTCCAGCGCCGCCAGCCAATGCGAATAATAGGTCTCGCCGGTGTCGGGATCGCCGGCCGTTTGCGCGCGCTTGATCTCGGCGGCAAGCGCCGCCGCCCACTCCGGCCAGGTGAAGACGCCGCGCTCGTGCAGCGCCAGCGTCATGGCGAAAGCCTGCGCCTCCCACGGCTCGCGGAATACCGGCCCGTCGGCATCGCGCGGGATGCTCGGCACTTCTTGCGTGGCGCGGGCTGCTGCTGCTTGGTCGATCATGCCGGCTCCAAATACGGCTCCCAGGCGTCAACTGAGACCGTCACACTCGGGTCGCCGCCGGCGCCCCACAGCTCGCGTCCGTCGAAGCGCACGGTGTAGAGCCATTGCGGATTTTCGCCGGCGCCTTGCGCATTGCTATCGGGGAAAACGTGGCAGCCGATCACGCGCTCGATGGTGCCGACGTGGCCGCGCACATAGCGCGGCAGCCGCGTGTGGGTGAGCGGATTGATGTTCTTGGCGCGCACGCGGTCGCCGGCTTTGAACGCTGGCTTCGTGCCGGTTTCGCGTTCGGTCGGCCCGCCGCGATGCAGCACCTTCAGCACATCATCGGGCGACAAGACGCGCTTGCCCGGCTGCGGCGGATGCAGCGAGTGCCCGACGACGATCTCGTCATCCGCCACCAAGTCGCGTTCGGCCAGCATGGTCTCCAGCGCGGCGAACCAGATCTGGTAATAGCTCATCGACAGATATTCGGCGGGATCGCGGTTCTCGCGCGCGAAACGCGACATGTCGATGTTCCATTGGCCCGGCATCGCCATGGCCAGCGTCAGTGCGAAGGCGCGCTTTTCCCAGTCGGCGTGGAACACCGGCTCATTCGGCTCCGGCTCGACCGCGCCGAAGCCGTGCACGCCGCCCATGTCCTGCGCGCCGTTCATGTCAGATCTTTTGGCTGTTTCGCCAGCCCGGTGCCGATCATGCTGTCCCGCGTCACGAGTTCGGCGAGTTTCTCTTCGCTCCAGCCCTCGGTGCCGGCCGGCCGCATCGGGATCACCAGGTAGCGAATTTCGGAAGTCGAATCCCACACGCGGATTTCGGTGTCCTTCGGCAGCGTGACGCCGAAATCCTTAAGCACGCCGCGCGGATCGCTGACCGCGCGCGAGCGGTAGGGCGCCGATTTGTACCAGACCGGCGGCAGGCCGAGCACCGGCCACGGATAGCAGGAGCACAGCGTACACACGACCATGTTGTGCCGCGCCGTCGTATTCTCCAGCGCCACGATGTGCTCACCCTGGCGGCCGGCATAGCCGAGTTCGGCGATTGCCGTGGTCGCGTCCTTGAACAGCCGCGCACGGTAGGCCGGATCGGCCCAGGCCTTGGCCACCACTTGGGCGCCGTTGCGCGGCCCGACCTTTTTCTCGTAGGTCTCGATCAGCAGATCGAGCGCGGCCGGATCGACATAGCCCTTCTCGGTCAGCACGGTTTCCAGCGCGCGCACGCGCAATTGGGTTTCCGTGAGTTCGGAATGGTCGTGGCCGTGATGATGGTCGTGTCCGGACATGGCCGTACTATAAGCAAAAGACCCGCCGTTGTGCCATCATCCGCGCCATGACTTTTGCTCCCTTAAACGCGCTGGCCGACCGTATCGACCGCCTGACCACCGCGGTGGGGCGGGCGGTGGCGTGGCTGGCGCTGGCCGTCGTGCTGCTGGAATTCGCCCTCGTGGTGGCGCGCTATGTGTTCTCTCTCGGCTCGATCTGGGCGACCGAAGCGGTGATCTATGCGCACGCCACGCTGTTCATGCTGGCGGCGGCCTGGACGCTGAAGGCCGGCGGCCACGTGCGGGTCGACGTGTTTTATGCCGATGCTTCGCCGCGCGCGAAAGCAATCATCGACCTTGCCGGCAGCGTGCTGCTGCTGCTGCCTTTCGCGCTAGTGCTGGTCTGGCTCGGTGTGCCCTACGCGGCGCGCTCCTGGGCGATCCTGGAGCGTTCGCAGGAGGCGAGCGGGTTGCCGTTGGTCTACTTGCTCAAGACGCTCATCCCTTTGTTCGCCGCGATGATGGCGCTGCAAGGCTTCGCCCAGGCGATTCGGGCGCTCGCCATTCTTATCCCTCCCCCGCTTGCGGGGGAGGGTGGTCGACGTGGTCGACCGGGTGGGGGGTGATGCCGCTCGCCGAAGTCCTCGCCGTGCTCATGGTCGCCGCCGTCATTGTCGCGCTGATGGCCGGCTATCCGGTGGCGCTGACGCTGGCCGGCGTGTCGCTGGCCTTCGCCATGCTCGGCCATATCCTCGGCGTCATGGGATTGGGCATTCTCGGCGCGCTGCCGCAGCGCATCTTCGGCGTGATGACCAACGAGACACTGCTGGCGATTCCGATGTTCATCTTCATGGGCGTCATGCTCGAGCGCTCGCGCGTCGCCGAGGAATTGCTGGAAACCATGGGCCGGCTGTTCGGTACGCTGCGCGGCGGGCTTGGCATCTCGGTGATCGTGGTGGGCACGTTGCTCGCTGCCGCGAAAGGCGTCGTCGGCGCCACCACGGTGACCATGGGCCTGATCGCGCTGCCGGCGATGCTGCGCTTCGGCTACGACCCGCGGCTTGCCGCTGGCACCGTCGCCGCCACCGCGACGCTGGCGCAGATTTTCCCGCCCGCCACCGTGCTGGTGCTGCTCGGCGACCAGCTCGGCAATTCGTACCAGGCGGCGCAGCTCGCGCAAGGAAACTTCGCGCCGCGCTCCGTCACCGTCAGCGATCTGTTCGCCGGCGCGCTGCTGCCCGGCTTCGCGCTGGTCGCGCTCTATCTGCTCTACGTGATCGCGGTGGCGCTGCTGCGTCCGCAAGCCGCGCCCGCGCTGCCGCCCGATCCGGATGCGCCGCGCGGCTTTGCTCTCGCGCGCCGGCTGGCCGCGGTGCTGGTCGCGCCGCTCTTGCTGATCCTGGCGGTGCTCGGCTCGATCCTCGGCGGCGTGGCGACGCCGACCGAAGCCGCCTCGATCGGCGCCCTCGGCGCTATTTTGCTCGCCATGCGCAAGGCCGGCTTGCATGGCCTGATGATGCCGGTGGTGGAGAAGACCACGCAGATCACCGCCATGATCTTTCTTATATTGATCGGTGCCACGATGTTCAGCCTGGTGTTCCGCGCGCTCGGCGGCGACGACATGGTCAATCGCGCGCTCACCAATTTGCCGGGCGGCGTCAACGGCGCGGTGCTGGCGGTGATGCTGGCGATGTTCCTGCTCGGCTTTGTGATGGACGCCTTCGAGATCATCTTCGTGGTGGTCCCGATCGTCGCGCCGGCGCTGTTGCAGATGCCCGGCGTCGATCCGGTCTGGCTCGGCATCATGATGGCGGTGAACCTGCAGACCTCCTACATGCACCCGCCGCTGGGGCCGACGCTGTTCTATCTGCGCGGCGTCGCGCCGCCTGAGATCACCACGCGGCATATTTATGTCGGCATTATCCCGTTCGTGCTGATCCAGATTTTCGCGCTCGTCGTACTGTGGTCGGTCCCGGGGCTTGCGACCATGCTGCCGCACGCGCTTTACGGGCGTTGACGGTCGTCAGCCCAGCGCCGGCCAGAACCGTTCGGCGGCGACCCAAATCCACACCGCGCCCGCAAGTATGATCGACAGCAGGATGGCGGCGGAGCCCATGTCCTTGACGCGTTTGACGACCAGATCGTGGTCGAGCGTGACACGGTCGCTGAGTTTCTCGATGGCGGTGTTGAGCAATTCGACGATGAGGATGAAAACCAGCGTGCCGATCAGCGCCAAGCGCCAGCCGGCGTCCGCGGTCAGGAAGAATGCGAGCGGTACTCCGATCGCCAGCACCACGAGTTCCTCGCGGAACGCCTGCTCCGACCGCGTCGCGGCGACCAGGCCGTGCCAGCTATTGATGGTCGCCTGCCAAAGTCGTTTCACGCCAACCGTCCGAATCGCGGGCCCGCTCGGCGCAAGCTACGCGGGCTCATTTGACCAGTCTATTCCACACGGCGGCGCCGGTTGTGTATAAGGGCCCTGCATGAAAGCCGCCGAGATGTTCAGTCTAAAAGGCCGCGTGGCGCTGGTGACCGGCGCCTCCAGCGGGCTGGGCACGCAATTCGCCAGGGCGCTGGCCGATAATGGCGCTGCTGTCGCCCTGGTGGCGCGGCGGGCCGAGCGGCTCGAGGCGCTCAAGGACGAGATCGAAGGCAAGGGCGGCAAGGCGGTCGCCATCGAGGCCGACGTCACCGACCGCGCCGCCATGACGCGCGCCTTCGACGCCGCCGAACAGGCCTTCGGCACCGTCAGCATCCTGGTCAACAATGCCGGCATCGCGCAATCCAGCAAACGCGCGATCGAGGTGACGGCGGAGGAGTGGCGCAAGGTGCTGAGCGTCGATCTCGACGCGGTTTTCTACAACGCGCAGGAGGCGGCGCGCCGCATGCTTGCGGCCAAGCAGCCGGGCGCTATCATTAACATTGCGTCGGTGCTGGGCCTCGGCGTATCCAAGGGCGTCGCGGCCTACGCCGTTGCCAAGGCCGCCGTGGTGCAGGTCACCAAGGCGCTGGCGGTGGAACTGGCGTTCAAGGGCGTGCGCGTCAACGCCATCGCGCCCGGCTGGTTCGTCACCGAGATCAACGACAAATATCTCACCGGCGAAGCGGGCGACGCGCTCAAGCGCGCGATCCCGATGGGCCGCTTCGGCAAGGATGGCGATCTCGACGGCGCGCTGCTGTTGCTCGCCTCCGACGCCGGCAGCTACATCACCGGCACCACCATCGTCGCCGATGGCGGCCAGGTGGTGATGATCAGCGGCTGAGGCGCGCTGTCGCTCGCGGCTGGGTTACTTGAGCACTTCCTTCAGCGACGGCACGCAGAGCACGACCGATCCGCCGACGGTCAGCACCTGCGACCCGAATTGATTGGTCACTTTGACTCGTCTGCCGGCGTTCTTCGCCGCCACCGAGTAGCAGGTGAGATGCGTTTTCTCGTCCTTCACCTCTTCGCCGTTCTTGGAAACCGGCGTGCAGAGAAACAGGGCGTTGCCGATCTTGCTGCCCCAGGCGCCGAACTGGTCCTTCAGCTTCACCGCGACCGGTTTCACGGCCGCCGCCTGCGACACGCGATAGCAAAGGTAATGCGCCGGATTGACGCCCGGCGGATTTGCGCCTTGCGCCTGCGCTGCTGCGGTGACCGCGATGCCGAGACCGAGTGCCAACAAAATCGTTGCTTTCATATCGCCCTCCCGTTTGTGAAACGACAGCAGTTTCTTCGCCCTGCCGGCAGATACGCGTATAAGTAGTAATAATAACATAATCGTACCTTTTGTACATATAGCCTGGCGGCCCCCGTTTCCCTTCCGTGCTGGCCGGAACGGGCGGTCGGCGGCAGACGAACGGGTGGGGGAAATCGTAAGTGAGTGATAGAACGCCACGCGGCTCCTCGCTTTGTCCGGGGCCGGTAATAGAGGACGGCCCATGGACTTCACACTTTCTCCCGAGATCGAGGACATCCGCCTGCGCGTGCGCGCTTTCATCGAGGAGCACGTGCTGCCGCTCGAAGCCGATCCGGCCAATTTCACCGAACACGAAAACATCCCGGCCGAGCGGCTCGCCCCGGTGCGCGAGAAAGCAAAGAAGGCCGGCCTGTGGGCGCCGCAGGTGCCGAAGGAATTCGGCGGCATGGGGCTGCCGATCGTGGGCTGGGCGGCGATCTACGAAGAGGCGGCGCGCTCGATCTTCGGCCCGCTCGCCATCCATTGCATGGCGCCTGACGACGGCAACATGAACCTGCTGGCCAAGGCCGGCACGCCGGCGCAGAAGGAAAAATGGCTGCGCCCGATCGCCGAAGGCAAGGTGCGCTCGGCCTTCGCTATGACCGAGCCGCATCCCGGCTCCGGCTCCGATCCCGGCATGATGCTGACGCGCGCCGAGAAGAAGGGCGACCGCTACATCATCAAGGGCCACAAATGGTTCATCACCGGCGCCGAGGGCGCCCACCATTTCGTCCTGATGGCGCGCACCTCGGACGAGCCGCGCCGCGGCTTGACCGCGTTCCTCTATCACAAGGACCAGCCCGGCTGGCGCATCACGCGCCGCATTCCGATCATGGGGCCGCACGAGCATGGCGGCCATTGCGAGATCGAATATGACGGATTGGAGATTCCGGAAGAAAACATTCTGCTCCGGGTCGGCGACGGCCTGCGCGTCACGCAGATCCGGCTCGGTCCGGCGCGGCTGACGCACTGCATGCGCTGGCTCGGCTTCGCCAAGCGCTGCATGGAGATCGCGCAGGAATACGTGGCCAAGCGCCAGGCCTTCGGCAGCACGCTCGCCAGCCGCGAGGGCATCCAGATCAAGCTCGGCGAGGTGGCGCACCAGATCGAAATCGGCCGGCTGCTGACGATGCACGCGGCCTGGAAGCTCGACCAGGGCGACCGCGCGCGTAAGGAAGTCTCGATGGCAAAAGTGCAGGTCGCCGACGCGCTGCACAACGCCGCCGATGTGGCGATCCAACTCAACGGCGCGCGCGGCTATTCCAAGGACACCATCCTGGAATGGATCTACCGTTACGCCCGCGCGGCGCGGCTCGTCGACGGCGCTTCCGAAGTGCACAAGATGGTGCTCGCCCGCTTCATGCGCGAAGAGGGCCGCGATTTCTGGAAGTGGGGATAGGGCTCAGCCTCTCCGCCGTCATTGCCGGGCTTGACCCGGCAATCCACGATGCCGCGCGGCGAGCAGAGCCTTACGTAAATCTTCTATTTGCGACGATTCAACATGGATGCCCGGGTCAAGCCCGGGCATGACAGCCAACAACATCATCCCCTTCCGACCGCGATCTCCAGCGGGAAGTCGTCGCAGACCTCGTGCCCGGTTTCGGTGACGATGTAGGTATGGCCGAGGAAAATGCCGAACAGCCCGTCCGGCGTGATCGGATTGGGCTCGGCCATGATCACCATGCCGGGCTTGAGCACCTGCTCGAACGGTTCGGCGGCGACGTGTTCGGCCACGACGTGCGGCTTGTCGGTGACGAGATCGATGCCGTGCGTCTGGGTCGGCCGCGATTGGTAGCCCTGATCGCGGAAGAATTTGCAGGCGGTGCGCATGGCTTCCACCGGCTTGCCCGGCGCGATCTCGGCAATGATGCGCCGAAAGCCGGGCAGCGTGATGTCGTTCCAGAAATTCCGCACCATGTCGGTCGGCTCGCCGACGCAGATCGGTGAGCCGATCTGCGCGGTGTAGCCGCGATAGCCGGCGGCCAATTCCATATTGATGATGTCGCCCTTTTGCAGCACCCGGGCCGAGGGGCGCGGGTTACCGAAGATCATCGACGGGTTCGCCATCGGCGTCGAACCGATGATCAGAAAGTCGATGTCGCCGCCGCCGTCCATGATGGCCGCGCCCGCCGCCGCGCGCAGCTCGTATTCCTTCACGCCGGGACGCGCGCGCGCAACCATCGCTTCCATGGCCTTTTGGCACAGCACGCCGGCCTTGCGCACGCAGTCGAGTTCCTCGGCGCTGTGAATTGACAGCAGCTCGTGCAGAAAGCCCTTGGTGAAGATGAGTTCCGCATCCGGCAGATTCTCACGCAGCACATTGTACTGGTTCACCGGAAGATAGTCGCTGTGCCGCGGATCAATCTCCATGAGGCCGACGCGGCCGCGCTCGAGTTTCAGTTCGCGGATGCGCTCGACCATGATGTCGGCATAACGGCCGCTGCGGCTGTGGCGCACATCCTTGACCGCGACCTCGACCTGCCGGCGCACGGCTTCGGCATGCGTGCCGCCCATGGAATAGATCAGCGTGGGATCGCCTTCGAGCGGCACCACCACGTAGCTCGACAGCGCGTGCCATTCCCAATGGCCAGTCAGCCACAGCATGCCGCCGCCGAAGCTCCAATGGCTGGGGCCGCCGGGGACGATCAGCACGTCGAGTTTGTCTTCGCGCATCTTCTGCCGCAATGCGCGGTAGCGCCGCTCGTATTCGGCCTTGGAGAACTGCTCCCACACCGCGTCGCGGTAATAAGGCGTGTCGCGCATGTTGGCGAAGGGCAGCGACTGGTCGAGTTTCGTTCGCACGACCTCCCATGGCTGCGGGCCGATGCGGGGCGGTATGATGGTCATGATAGGATTCTCAACGTTGATGCTTGGCGCAAACAGCGCACAAAAATCCGCCGGGCCGGTCAAGGACCGGCCCGGCGGCGCAGTTCCTGTTTAGTCGACCGCTTTGATGTTGGCTTTCTTGGCGAGTTCGACCGTCGCGTCGAAATCTTCGTTGAAGAACTTCGCGAATTCCGCGGAGCTGATCTGCGCCGGCTCGACGCCGAGCTTGGCGAGTTTCGCCTGCACCTCGGGCATCTTCAGCGCTTGTTCGGTGACGTCGTGGAATTTCTGCACGACGGCTGCCGGCGTCTTGGCCGGCGCCGAGATGCCGTTCCAGAACCGGAACACGGCGCCCGGATAACCGGCCTCGACGACCGAGGGGACGTTCGGCAACAGCGGCACGCGCTTGGGCGCGCTCACGGCCAGGACAGTGAGCTTGTCGCTATGCAGCGCGGTGGCAGCCGCCGCCAACGGGATGAAATAGAAATCGATATTCCCGTTCATCACCTGCACCAGGCCGCCTTCCTTGAACGGCACGTGGCGGACGTCGATGTTCGCGGCGAGGCGGAATCGCTCGGCCGCCATATGCGAGGACGAGCCGATGCCGGCGGATGCAAACGTCAGCGTGCCGGGCTTCGCCTTTGCGGCATTGACGAGATCGGCCACCGTCTTGAAGCCGCTCTTGACCGACGCGACCAGAATGTTCGGCGAGGTGCCGAGCAGCACCACGCTGACGAAATCTTTCTTCGGATTATAGGGCAGCTTGCTGTGCAACACGCTTTCGGTCGCCATCGACGACGAACTGGTCGCCATCGTGTAGCCGTCCGCATCGGACCTAGCCACGGAACCAAAACCGACGGCACCACCGGCGCCGGGCTTCAAGTCGATGACCACCGGCTGGCCGATCAATTGCGATACCTGATCCATCACCACGCGCGTGACCGTGTCCGAGGCGCTGCCGGCCGGATACGGGCTGATTACGTGGATGGGTCTCGTCGGATATTGCTGCGCGTTCGCCGGCGCGGCCGCAACAAACAGGATTGCCGGCACGGCGGCAACGCACAACGCGCGGGCGGTGACCGCCCGCAGCTTCTCAACAAAAGTCATCATGTGTGTCCGTCCTAATCTCGATAGCTTGGGTCGATGCCGTCTAGCACACGCAGATAGGCTGGCCAATCGGCACTGCCGCGGCCTGAGTCGTGATGCTGGAATTGTTCGGCGACCTTGGCGCAGACCTCCGCCGGAATCTCGAGCAAATCGCCACCGGTCGCTTCCATTCGCAACTGAATTTCGGCGGCGGTAAGCAGGTACTTCATCAGCACAAAAGCCTCGCGCGCCGTCTTGCCCACCGTGAGCATGCCGTGGTGCTGCAGGATCAAGGCGCGGTTCTGCCCGAGGTCCTTGTTGATGCGCTGGCGTTCGTCGAAGTCCTCGGTGATTCCTTCATACTTGTGGTAGCCGATGCGCTGGTAGAAGCGCAGCGCCTGTTGCGACACCATGCGCAAGCCGTGCTTGAGACCCGACAGCGCCGTGCCGGTTTCGGTGTGCACATGCACCGCGCAATTAACGTCCGGCCGCGCGCTCAATACGCCGCCGTGCAGCGTAAAGCCCGGGCGGTTGACGCCCGACTTTTCGTCGAGGTCCTGGTCCATATTGACCTTCACCAGGTTGGACGCGGTCACCTCGGTGTAGAGCAGCTCGTGCTTCTTCATCAAAAACAGGCGCGGCTCGCCCGGCACCCGCATGGAGGAATGGTTGTAGATCACGTCGTCCCAGCCGTAATGGGCGAGCAGCCGATAGACGGCGGCGAGATCGATGCGCGCCTGCCATTCCTCCGGCGAGACGCCGGCGGGTTTCATATCGGCCATTTTGGTCGGCTTGTTCATGGCATTTTCTCCCTGACTGTTGTTTGCACTATAACGCATCCGCACGGGCATTTCACCGCGCTTGCCGTGCGGCTATGCTCCGCGCGCCTTCCGTGCTTTTCCCCGCTTTCAGGACGTGAAAATGACTGCACCCATTCCGATTCGCATGGCCGGTTACGGCCCGCCCACCACCGGTTTCAGCAAATCGCTGAAATTTATCGGCGATAAATTGCAGGCCCAGTTTGGGGCCCGCATCGCCGTCGAATACATCTGGAATATCATGGATCATGGCCATAAGGCCGAAGACATCCTCACTTTGGTCGAAACCGGCGAGATGACGCTCGGCTACCAGTCGTCGAGCTATTTGACCGACCGCGTGCCGGAACTCGGCTTCGTCGATCTGCCGTTCCTGTTCTCCAGCAACGCGCAGGCGCGCGCCTCGATGGACGGCGCACTCGGCCAATATCTCGCGCGCAAGACCGAGGAGCGCGTCGGCTACCGCATCCTCGGCTGGCTCGAGAACGGCTTCCGCCACATCTCCAACCGGCTGCGCCCGGTGCACGTGCCCGCCGACCTCACGGGCATGAAGATCCGCGTGCTGCCGAGCGAGATCCAGCGCCGCACCTTCGAATTGCTCGGCGCCGTCGCCATGCCGATGGACCTGACCGAAGCGATCGCCATGATCAAGGCCGGCACTTTAGACGCCCAAGAAAATCCGCTCGCCAACACCGTCACTTATGGCGTGCACAAGTTCCACAAGTTCCACACGCTCACCTATCATTTCTACATCTCACGCCCGATCTTCCTGCACCGCGCCTCGTTCGACGCCTGGCCGGACGACTTGAAGCGCGCGATGCAACAGGCGGTCACCGACGCGGTCGCCTTCCAGCGCAAGCTAGCGGTCGAAGAACACGAGCAGTCGCGCAAGATCATCGAACAGGCCGGCTGCGAGATCGTCGAACTGACGCCGCAGGAACACGCCGCCTTCGTCGCCGCGGTGCAGCCGCTTTTGGCCGACGGGCGCAAGATGTATGGCGAGGAAATGTTTAAGATGGTGACCAAGGCTTAGCCTTCATTTCCCGGCGGCGCCCAAACGACGCGGTGAAATGATCGCCGGGAAAGGCGGGGTGACAGATGACCACTGAACCGCGGCCCGCCGAATACGGGGCTTGGAATCCGGGTTTGGAATCCGAGCTGCCGCGCGAATATTTGCCGCTCTCGACCATATTCAGGAGCGAGAACGTCTCGACCAGCATCGCCGAGGCGCAGGAACTGAGCGACTATTGCGGCCTGCCGGTTGACGAGCTCGTGGCCTTCCGTGCCGACCGGCTGATCATCCACGAATTGCTCATTCGCGTGACGGCCGGTGTCGCTGTCCCGGACGGCCGCGATTACGAGGACCTGGGCCGGAACTTTCGTGAAATCGCCGGCACCATTCTCAATCGCTATATCGCGCCGCATCGCGAGGAACTGGCGCAAGTTTTCGATGGGGTGCGCAGCGCCGCTTCCGCCTTGATAGCGCAGGAACTCGCCAAATCCTTCGCCGAGCCGAAGCCGCCCGCCGAACTTGATAAAACAAGCTGGTTGGGCCGGCTCTTCGCCGTCGGGCGGCCAGCGAAACGGCCGCCGCAATCGATGGAGACCGCGGCGGAGCGCGACCGGCAGATCGTGTCCGCATGGCTGAAGAAATCGGCAAAAGCGGCCAACCGGTTGGAGCTGGCCTGCTTTGACGCTTTGCACAGGGTCGGCACGGCGGTCATGGGCCGGCGCGGCCGGCTGTTCGGCGACAACGCTTTGCTCACGGAACTCGCCGTCACCATGGTCTGCAATGACTATGGCAGCGAAGTCATCGGCGACGCGATCATTCCGTATTTTCAGGAAGCGGTTGCGCGCGAGGGTTACCGGCCGTTGCCGCGGCAGGACAAGCCGGTCGTCATGAACGTCAAGGGTGCGTCGGCGTCGGGCAAAAGCACGATGCGGCCGCTGCAGAAGGTTCTCGCGCGCAAGCTCAATTTCCCGTGGGAGGAGTTCGCGCTGATCAGCCCCGACATTTGGCGAAAATTTCTGCTCGACTATGGCTCGCTCGGCGCCGCCTACAAATATGCCGGCACGCTGTCCGGGCACGAAGTCGACATCATCGACAAGAAGCTCGACCGTCGCATGGCGGCGCGCGCGACCCGCGGAGAGATGTCGCACCTGCTGATCGACCGCTTCCGTTTCGATAGTTTCGTTCCGGAGTGGGAAGGCAAAGGGTCGAGCCGGCTGCTGACGCGCTTCGGCGATCTGGTCTACATGTTTTTCATGATCACGCCGCCGGAGATGACGGTCGAGCGCGCTTGGACGCGCGGCTTGAAAGTCGGCAGGTACAAGGCGGTCGAGGATCTCCTGGCGCATAATGTCGAAGCCTTTACCGGCATGCCTGAATTATTTTTCACCTGGGCGCTGACGACCAAAAAGCGGGTGCATTACGAATTTCTCGACAACAGCGTCGCCGAAGGCCGCCCGCCACGGACGGTGGCGTTCGGCTGGAACGGGGAAATGACCATCCTCGACATCAAAGGCATGCTCGATGTCGACCGGTTCAGGAAAATTAATATCCACGCGCAGAAGCCCGCGGACGTTTACGTCGATAAGGACTTGGCGCCGGAACGCAACGTTGAATTCCTAAAGCGATGCGCACGCTGGATTCCGGTGATCAATTTCGCCGACTATGAAACCGGCGAAGTCTATGCGCGGCTGGAACGCGGCAAGTGGGTCTGGCGCGACGCGCCGCGGTACGCCGCCATGCTCAAGGATCCCGATGCCAAGGCGGGCTTGCGGGCGGTCGCGCCCAATGCCCGCGATGCGGACGCCGTCCCGCCAACGCGGAGCGATCTGGCTCAACAGAAAGCGCACACTTTGGGCGCATGGGGCGAGGCGGTGAGCGCCGCGGTCTAAGGACGCGCCGTCACGATTTTAGAAATCGATTGCTGAACCCGACATAGGCGCTGATCGCCATGAGGCCATAGAGCAGCCAGTCGAGGTCGTCGTTGATCGTATCCGGCAGAACTAGCGCGCCAATTCCAAAACACAACGACGCCATCAGCACCACTTGGCGCCACGGCACCTTGAACTTCCGTTTGACCGGCTGTTCCCGTTCGCGCCATTCGTCATTGGCGGCTGGGGATATAATTTCCTTGTGCAAACGCGCCAATTCCTCGGCAGATGTTTCGGCAAAAACGGGCGCCACGCTGGGCGTGTCCGCGAAGACGGGTTTTACCTCGGGCGCAGGCGCATCGCGTTTCGCTTCCGCGCGCAACGGTTTCTGCTGAGGTGAAGTGCGTCGTCCGAAGGACTTTTGGCCGATCATCGCCTGCGATCCATAATCGGCCGATTTTGAAATATAGAGCTTAACGGCCACTTATTGGACGCGCGCAAAGATGCTTAACGCTCCCGAAAGCATAACGCGCACATCGAAATTGTAGGATTTACGCCGCCGAAACCACTCTCTTGTAGAGAGCAGTGATGCAGCCTCCAGTACCTTCGGCCGACTTCAGCCAGGCCAACCGCCGCATCGCGCTCGCGGTGCGCGGGCTCGCCAAGCGTTTTGACCGTCCCGCCGTCGACGCGCTCGATCTCACCGTCTACGGCGGCGAGTTTTATGCGCTGGTCGGTCCCAACGGCGCCGGCAAGACCACGACGCTGCGCATGGTGACCGGGTTGCTGCGGCCCGACGCCGGCTCGATCACGATCGAAGGCATCGACGCGCTCGCCGACCCGGTGGCCGCCAAGCAGATCACCGCCTGGCTGTCGGACGAGCCGATGATCTACGACAAGCTCACGCCGTTCGAGTATCTCGAATTCGTCGCCGGGCTCTGGCGTATCGAGGCAAAGCCCGCGGAAGCGCGCGCTCGGGAATTGATCGGCTGGCTCGGTCTCGAGCCGCACGCGCATGAGCGCTGCGAAGGATTTTCCCGCGGCATGCGGCAGAAGGTGGCGCTCGCCGGCGCGCTGGTGCACGATCCCAAGCTCATCATCCTCGACGAACCGCTCACCGGACTCGATGCCGGTTCCGCCCGCCTGGTCAAGAACGTGCTGCGCGAGCGCGTCGCCGCCGGCGGCACCGTCATCATGACCACGCATATTCTCGAAGTCGCCGAGCGCATGGCCGACCGCATCGGCGTCATCGCCAGCGGGCGCCTGATCGCCGAAGGTACGCTCGACGAATTGCATCACAAGACCGGGAAAATCGCCACCAGTTTGGAAGATACTTTTCTCGCGCTGGTCGCCGAGCCGGCCACGTCGCCGGTCGCCGCCGAGTGAGCCGCCCCGATACATTGACGTGGCTCGCCGGGCACGAACTGCGCCTGGGCTGGCGCGACTGGGTCTCGCTGATGACGGCGGGCCACCGCAATCGCGTGCGCACCGTTACGATCGCGCTGATCCTGTTTGCCGCCTTCATGCATTTGTTCGCCTATTGGATCGTGGCCGGCTATGCCGACGCCAGCGTCGCGTCCGACACGGCGACGCTGGTCGGCATCACCGGCACGCTGGTGTTGTCGTGGTCGCTATTGCTGTCGCAAGCCATGGAGTCGGTGACCCGCGCGTTCTACGCGCGTTCCGATCTCGATTTGATCCTGACCTCGCCGGTGTCGGCGCGCAAAGTGTTCGCCGTGCGCATGGGCCGCATCGCCGCGGGGGCGGTCATGATCGCCGTGCTGCTGGCGGCCCCCTTTATCAATGTGCTGGTGCTGCGCGGCGGCAGCCGCTGGCTCGCCGCCTATGGCGTGGTCGCCGCCATGGGCGCGGTGGCGACGGCGGCGGCGCTCGCACTGACCATCGCGCTGTTCCGCCTGGTCGGCGCCAAGCGCACGCGGCTGATCGCGCAGATCGTGGCGGCCGTGATCGGCGCCGCCTTCGTCATAGGCTTGCAGATCGCGGCGATATTCTCCTCCGGCAGCATCTCGCGCTTCGCCGCGCTGCAATCGGACTGGATGCTGGCGCACGCGCCCGACACGCGCAGCGCCTTTTGGTGGCCGGCGCATGCCGTATTGGGCGATTTGCATGCGCTCGTTGCCGTCGTGCTGTTCAGCTTTGCCTTGCTCGGCTTTGCGATCGCGCTGTTCTCGCGCCGCTTCGGCGATCATGCCCTGGCGGCGGCCGGCGTCTCCAGCACCATCGTGCGCCAGCGCCGCTGGTCGCTCGCGTTCCGCCGCCGCTCGCCGGCACGCGTGCTGCGGCAGAAGGAATGGACGCTGCTCGCGCGCGACCCCTGGCTGATCTCGCAGACCTTGATGCAGATCCTCTATCTGTTGCCGCCGGCGGTGTTGCTGTGGGTCACATTCCGCAGCGGCGCCGGCTCCTATGTCGTGCTGATCCCGGTGGTGGTGATGGCCGCCGGGCAACTGGCCGGCGGACTGGCCTGGCTGTCGATCTCGGGCGAGGACGCGCCGGATCTGGTCGCCAGCGCGCCGATTACCCCGGGCCGCATCCTGCAGGCCAAGATCGAAGCCGTCATCGGCATGATCGCGCTGGTGTTCGCGCCGATCGTCGCCGTGCTCGCTTTCGATTCGCTGTTCGCCGCCTTGGTCGCGGCGCTTGGCATCTTGATCGCGGCCGGCGCCGCCACGCTCATTCAGATTTGCTTCCGCACGCAAGCCAAGCGCAGCCAATTCCGCCGCCGGCAGACGTCCTCGCGCATCGCGACTTTCGCGGAAGCGTTCTCGTCCATCGCCTGGGCGGCGACCTCGGCGCTGGCGGCGGCGGGGACCTGGACGGCGCTCGGCCCGGCGCTGATCGCCATCGCCATTCTGTTCGGCGTGCGGATGATCAGCCCGCCGCCATCCGCTTAGGCATAGGCCGCGCGAAAGCGCTGGCGCGCCACCAAAGTCCCGACCACCATTAGATTGAGGATGTTCGCGCCGATGCCGAAGGCGAAGGCGGGCGCGTAATAGCCGAAATGATCGTACAGCAGGCCGGCGAGCCAGCCGCCCGCGGCCATGCCGAGGCCGCTGAACAAGAGCAGCGTCGGAATCCGCCACGACGCTTCGGACGCCGGAAACAGTTCGCGCAGTGCCAGCACGTAGGCCGGAATGATGCCGGAAAAGCCGAGGCCGAAGGCGGCGGCCACGGTGAACAGGCCGACCTCGTTCTGCGTGAGCAGGAATGCCGTCATCGAGGCCGCCTGCCAGGCCGAACCGATCAGCACCGTCGCCAGTCCGCCGATGCGGTCGGAGATCGCGCCCCAGATCTGCCGGCTCAGGAAAGCGGTGCCGAGCAGCACCGACAGCATCAGCGCGCCGACCGAGCGCGAAATGCCGAGGTCGCTGCAGAAAGCCACCAGATGACCCTGCGGCATCGCCATCGGGATGCAGCACAGCACTGCCGCGCAGCACATCATTGCGAACACCGCATTGGGCGGCCAACCCAGAACGCGCGCTTGGCTGCCCGCGCGGGCCGCCGTCTCGGCGGGATGGATCACTTCCGGCGGGTGGCGGAAATAGATCGCCGCCAGCGGCACGACGATGACGATCTCGGCGATCGCGTACCACAGCATCGTCTGCCGCCAGCCGAAAGCGGCGATGGCGCGCTCGAACACCGGCGGCCAGAGCGCACCGGCGAGGTAGCTGCCGCTCGAGATCAGCGCCAGCGCCGAGCCGCGCCTTCGGTCGAACCAGCGGCTGACATAGATGTACAGAGGCGCGTTTATGCCGCCGAGCCCGATCAGGCCGATGAACAGCCCGTGGCCGATCCACAGCGGCCAAGGCGGGCCGAAGGTCGACAGCGCCAGACCCGCGGCGATCATCAGCGCGCCGAACATCACAGTCCAGCGCGTGCCGACGCGGTCGGCGATGCGGCCCATCACGATGCCGCCGGCGCCGGAGCCGAGCCAGGCCAGCGCCGAGGCGAGCGCCGGGATCGAGCGCGTGCCGCCGACTTCGGCGGCGATGTCTTTCAGCGCCACCGCGGTGATCCAGGCGGCGCCGAACGACATGCCCATGATGCAGAGCGCGACCGAGGCGACCACCCAGGACGCGCGGCTCTCGATCGACGACGAAGGGGATTGCAACATTCGAAGGGCACCCGGCTGGCGGACCCTTTTACAGGGCGCACAAGATTTGACCAGCCGCGTGCCGCGAAGACCTGCTCTGTCTGCTGCATTGCGAAAGAACGTCGGCGGAACCGGCTATACGCCGAACGGATAGGTGTCCGGCAGCCCTTCCAGTTCCTCGGTCTTGAACGGGGTCACCGCTTTGGTTTCGTCGAACCAGATATATTCGTCGAACTGCCGCGGCAGCACCGCCTCGAAATAATGGCTGGCGAGTTCGGATTCCGGCCGATAGATCACGCCGATGGCGCGTTCGAGCCGCGGTTCCATGAGCCCGCGCGCCGGCGCGCTCGCCCGCTCGCGCAAGGCCAGCATGAACCGCGGCACGCCCGCCGCATGGCACAGTTTTTCGTAGGAATTCTCCAGCGCCGGGCGCACCATTTTGATCTCCATCGGGCCGTCCCAGTCGGAGGCAGCCGCCACTGTGCCATGGTCGGTGCCGAAGCCGATCGCGTAGCAGCCGTCGCCGAATTTCTTGCGGCACAGTTGGCCGATATTGAATTCGCCGCGCGCCGACATTTCCGTCGCCGCGGCATCGCCCACATGCGAATTGTGCGCCCAGACGATGGCCTTGGCTTGCGGGCCGTGATGCGCGAGCAGCCGCTGCAAGGTCTCGAACATGTGCTCGTCGCGCAGATTCCACGACGCGCGCGAGCCGTAATACATAATGCGGTAGTAGCGCTCGGCATTGGCGACCAGGCGGGCATTCTGCACGGCGTCGAGGAAGCGCTCGCCGTCGCGCCCGGCATAGGCGTGTTGCTTGCCCATGAGGTCTCGCAGCGCCCGCACGACACCTTCCTCACAGGTCGGGTAACTGCCGTTGAGCGCGGCGTGACCGTAGGTCGCCGGGTCCGCCTGCCAAGGGGTCAGGCAGCCATAGCGCTCGCGCGCGATTTTCGCCGCCGCCGGATCGACCTCGTCGAGATAGCTCAGAACCGAGCGAATGGACGTGTACAGGCTGTAGAGATCGAGGCCGTGGAACGCCACCCGGTTTTCCGGCTTCACCGCACCATTGTGCGCGCGCAGCCAGTCGACGAAGCTACGCACTTCATTGTTGCGCCACATCCAGACCGGGAAACGGGCAAAGGCCGTCCATTCCGACGGCGGATATTCCCGGTGCCGCACATAATGGTCGATGCGTGCGGCGTCGGGCCAATCGCCTTCGATGGCGATGAAATTGAAGCCTTTCTCCAAAATCAGCGCGCGCGAGATCGCCTCCCGCATGCGGTAGAATTCCGAACTGCCGTGCGTGGCTTCGCCCAGCAGCACGACGCGGGCGTCGCCGATGCGCTCAAGCAGCGGCGACAAATCGGCGCTTTCGATCGAGGCGAACGGCTCGGCGGCCGCGGCGATCGCATGCAGCAAGGATTGCTCGCGCGAGACGATTACCCGCCGCGGCGCGTGCAACGGCGCTTCGGGCTCCCAGCCATCCTGGCCGAGCAGCGGCACGAAGCGCACGTCGGCGAGGTCTTCGCGCCGATAGTCGTTTTCGGCGACGCGGGTGACGCGCACGAGTTCCTGCGCGCGGACGTCGTGGCCTACCGGAATCACCAGCCGGCCGCCGATCTTGAGTTGCGCGCGCAGCGATTCCGGAATCTTCGGCCCGCCGGCTGCGACCACGATCGCGTCATAAGGGGCGTGCTCGGGCCAGCCGCGCGTGCCGTCGCCGTGCAGCACGTGCACGTTCTCGCAGCCTTGCTCGGCCAGCGCCGAAGCCGCTTTTTCCGCCAGTTGCCCGATCCGCTCGACCGTGAAGACATCGCGCGCGATCTCGGCGAGCACGGCGGCCGCATAGCCGGAGCCGGTGCCGATTTCGAGCACGCGTTCCCCGCCTTCGAGCGCCAGTGCCTCGACCATCAGCGCGACGATGTAAGGCTGCGAAATGGTCTGCCCCTCGGCAATCGGCAGGGGCGCGTCTTCGTAGGCGAATTCCTGCAAGTCCGCCGGCAGGAAGGCCTCGCGCTTAACCTTGCGCATCGCTTTGAGGACGTTTTCGGAGCGTACCCCGCGCGCAACAATATGGTGTTCCACCATCTCGTCGCGCAGGTGGCTGAAATCGAACGCGGGCTTGCGTATTGCGAGCACCATAGCAACAAAACACTAGCCAAATGGCGCCCGGGCGCATTGACCCGCGTCAACCGGGGTGCGGCAATTCGACTGCTGCATTGCGCCAAAATGCGCGAAAACCCGTTCGCCTGTAATTTCCTTCTAGCCGCGGCGTCGAGAAGGAAATTGACCGCAGGCCCTTGCGGTGTAAGCTTTTCTTCGCGCTTCTTCGGTTTTGCGCCCGTCATCGCGACCCTATATGAGGGAAGTCCGGGCGCCTTACCATTGCCGGCCCGGGGCACTGTCAAGGCCAATCATGACGCTCAAGCCCGTCAGCCTCGACGACAAATACGATCTGGCCCAGGCCCGTGTCTTCGTGACCGGCTACCAGGCGCTGATCCGCGCCTGCCTGATGCAAAAGGAGCGTGACCGCCGCGCTGGCCTCAACACCGCCGGTTATTTGACCGGTTATCGCGGCTCGCCGCTCGGCGGCCTCGACCAGCAGTTCATGCGCGCCGGCCGCCAGCTTGCCGCCGCCGATGTCAAGTTCCAGCCCGGCATCAACGAGGAACTTGCCGCCACCGCACTTTGGGGCACCCAGCAGGCCGAATTGCGCGGCGAGGGCAAGTTCGATGGCGTGTTCGGCATGTGGTACGGCAAAGGCCCTGGCGTCGACCGCTCCGGCGACGTGTTCCGCCACGCCAATCTCGCCGGCACCTCCAGGACCGGCGGCGTGATCGCCCTGATGGGCGACGACCACACCGCGGAATCCTCCACCACCGCGCATCAGTCCGAATTCCATTTCGTCGACGTGATGATGCCGATCCTCAATCCGGGCGGCGTGCAGGAGATCATCGACTACGCGCTCTATGGCTGGGCCATGTCGCGCTTCACCGGCACCTGGACCGCGCTCAAATGCATGCACGAGACGGTGGAGTCGACCGGCGTCGTCGACGGCAGCCTCGAGCGCATCAACCTCGTCACGCCGACCGATTTCCAGATGCCCGAAGGCGGCCTCAACATCCGCCTCGCCGATACCATTCTCGGCCAGGAAGCCCGCCTGCACGATTTCAAGCGCGACGCCATGCTCGCCTTCGTGCGCGCCAACAAGCTCAACAAGATCGTCACCTCGGGCGGGCGCAATCCGAAGATCGGCATCATCACCACCGGCAAGCCGTATCTCGACGTGCGCCAGGCGCTCGACGAGCTCGGCATCGACGAGGTGAAATGCAACGACCTCGGCCTGCGCCTGTTCAAGGTCGGCTGCGTCTGGCCGATCGATCGCCGGGAGCTTACGGAATTCGCGCAAGGCCTCGATCTCATCATCGTGGTCGAGGAGAAGCGTTCGCTGATCGAAGTGCAGGTGCGCGAGGAGCTTTACGGCACCGCCAATCAGCCGGTTTGCATCGGCAAGAAGGACGAGCAGGGCAACTGGCTATTCCCGGTCAAGGGCGCGCTCGATCCCAACGACATCGCGATCTGCATCGGCGAGCGGCTGCTGCGTTACGGCGCCAATGACGAACTGGCGGCCAATGTCGCGCGGCTGAAATCGGCGCAGCACGCGCTGAGCGAGACCGTCGACGTCGCCCTGCGCATTCCCTATTTCTGTTCGGGCTGCCCGCACAACACCTCGACCCGCGTGCCGGAAGGCAGCCGCGCCTATGCCGGCATCGGCTGCCACTACATGGCGCAGTGGATGGAGCGCAAGACGCTCGGCTATACGCAGATGGGCGGCGAGGGCGCCAATTGGATCGGCGAGGCACCGTTCAGTAAGCGCGACCACGTGTTCCAGAATCTGGGCGACGGCACCTACAACCACTCCGGCAACATGGCCATCCGCGCGGCGATCGCCTCCGGCGTGACCATGACCTACAAGATCCTGTTCAACGACGCCGTGGCGATGACCGGCGGCCAGGCCAATGACGGCGGCCTCACCGTCGATCAGATCGCGCGCCAGGTCGCCGCCGAAGGCGCCAAGCGCGTCGTCGTCGTTACCGACGAGCCGCATAAGTACGCCAAGGACACCGACTGGCCGCGCGGCCTGACCGTGCATCACCGCGACGAACTCGATGCCGTGCAGCGCGAGCTCGCGACCGTACCCGGCGTGGGCGTCTTGATTTACGACCAGACCTGCGCGGCCGAGAAGCGCCGCCGCCGCAAGCGCGGCACGTTCCCCGACCCGGACAAGCGGGTGGTGATCAACGATCTCGTCTGCGAAGGCTGCGGCGACTGCGGCGTGAAATCGAATTGCGTCTCGGTGCAGCCGCTCAATACCGAGTGGGGCCGCAAGCGCACCATCGACCAGTCGAGCTGCAACAAGGACTATTCCTGCATCAAGGGTTTCTGCCCGTCTTTCGTCACCGTGCACGGCGCCAAGCTCAAGCGGGGCGAAGGTGTCGCCGAGCCGGCGGATTGGCCGGCGCTGCCCGAGCCCAGCCTGCCGCTGACCAATCATCCCTACGGCATCATCGTCACCGGCATTGGCGGCACCGGCATCGTCACCATCGGCGCCGTCGTCGGCATGGCGGCGCATCTGGAAGGCAAGGGCGCCGGCGTGATCGACATGGCCGGCCTCGCGCAAAAGGGCGGCGCGGTCTACAGCCATATCCGCATCGCCAATACGCCGGACGAAATCCACGCCATCCGCGTCGCCGCCGGCGGCGCCGATCTAGTGCTCGGCGGCGACAGCGTCGTGGTCGGCAACAAGAAAGTGCTGGGCGCCATCAAGGCCGGGCATACGCGCGTGGTGGTCAACACCGCCGAATTCCTGCCCGGCGATTTCACCCGCGACGCCAACTATTCCTTGCCGACCGAGCGGCTCAAGCGCGCCATCACGGCGGCTGCCGGCCCCGGACAAAGCCATTTTGTCGACGCCAGCCGGCTTGCAACCGCGCTGCTCGGCAATTCCATTGGCGGCAATATGTTCATGCTTGGCTACGCCTATCAGGCCGGCGCCCTGCCGCTGTCGGCGGAGGCGATCGAAAAGGCCATCGAGATGAACGGCGAGGCGGTGGCGATGAATGTCGCCGCCTTCCGTTATGGCCGCCGCGCCGCGGTCGATCCGGCGGCGCTCGAGGCGCTGGTGAAGCCGGCGCCGGAACTCGCCAACGATTCGCTCAAGCTGTCGCAGTCCTTCGCCGAGACGGTGGACCGGCGCTTGGCCTTTCTCACCGCCTATCAGAGCGCGCGCTACGCGCGGCGCTATCGCCGCTGGGTGGATAAGATCAAATCTGCCGAAGCGACCAAAGCGCCGGGCGAATGCGCGCTGTCGGAAGCCGTGGCGCGCTATCTGTTCAAGCTGATGGCCTACAAGGACGAGTACGAGGTGGCGCGGCTCTACACCGACACCTCATTCGTCGAGCGCGTGAAGTCCACCTTCGACGGCGACAATCTGCGCTTCGAGTTCCTGATGGCGCCGCCACTGTTCGCGCGCCGGGACAAGCTTACCGGCGAGCCGAAGAAGATGTCGTTTGGACCTTGGCTGCTCGGCGTGCTGCGCGTGTTGAAGAAGTTCAAGGTGCTGCGCGGTACGCCGCTCGATCCGTTCGGCTATAGCGAGGAGCGCAGAACAGAACGGCGCTTGATCGCAGATTATGAGAAACTTCTGGCCGAGATCATCGAACGTCTGACGCCGGATAATCATGTTTCTGCGGTAGAATTGGCGGCTCTGCCGGAAAAAATCCGCGGTTTCGGTCCGGTCAAGCAGCGGCACTTAGCCGCCGCCAAGGCCGAGGAAGCCGCGTTACGCGAGCAATTCCGTGCCGGTTCCACGCCGTTTCTCAAGGCGGCGGAATAATTTAACCCGCATTGCGAGCATTTTCTTTCGCCCTCAAGGCTTGACCGCCTTTCGGCAGTGTTTTCATATCGTGGCAACAAGACCGCCCGCAGAGGCGGCGAGGGGTAGGAAACCGCGCCACGCACGAGCGCGGCCCAGTGGGAGGAACAAGCAGTGGCGACAATCGCCGCCGCTTCGGCGGATACATTCCCCAAGCTGTTGATTCGCAACGCGAATTTGTATGGCGCGCGGCCATCGATGCGGCAAAAGGATCTCGGCATCTGGCAAACCTGGACCTGGTCCCAGGTGCTCGAGATCGTGCGCGCCTATGCGGTCGGCCTCAACCGGCTCGGCCTCAGGCGCGGCGAAACCATCGCCATCGTCGGGGCGAACAGGCCGAAGCTGTATTGGTCGGTGATGGCGGCCCAGATGCTCGGCGCCATTCCGGTGCCGGTCTATGCCGACGCGGTGGCCGAAGAACTCAGCTTTGTCCTGGCTCATGCCGACGTGCGCTTTGCCGCGGTCGAGGACCAGGAGCAGATCGACAAGATCATGTCGGTCATGGATCGACTGCCCAAGCTCGAGGAGATGGTCTACGACGAGCGGCGTGGCTTGCGCGACTACGATCACAGCCACCTGCATCCGATCGACGACATCATCGCGGAAGGGCGCAAGGCGCTCGCCGACCCGAGCGTCGGCGCCTGGCTCGACGCCGAGATCGCCGCCGGCAAGGGCTCCGATCCGTCGATTATTCTATACACCTCGGGCACGACCGGCACGTCGAAGGGCGTGGTTCTGACCGGAGAACGCTCGATCAAAGCGGCGACCGACACGGTCGTCTTCGACAAATTGAACGAGAATGACGTGGCGCTCGCCTATCTGCCGCTCGCCTGGGTTGGCGATCATTATCTGAACTATGCGCAAGGCCTGGTCGCCGGCTTCTGTATGGCCTGCCCGGAAAACGCTGACACCGCGATGGCCGACCTGCGCGAAATCGGCCCGAGCTTCTATTTCGCGCCGCCGCGCACGCTCGAACTGCTGCTCACGCGCGTGATGATCCGCATGGAGGACGCCGGCTTCCTCAAGCGCAAGCTGTTCCATTATTTCATCGGCGTGGCGCGCAAATACGGCGAGCGCATCCTCAACGGCCAGCCAGTGCCGTTTTCCGGCCGGCTGCTCTACTGGCTGGGCAACATCCTGGTTTATGGCCCGCTCAAGAACGTGCTCGGCTTTTCGCGCGTACGCGTGGCCTACACCGCGGGCGAGGCGATCGGGCCGGATCTGTTCAATTTCTACCGCTCGATCGGCCTCAATCTGAAGCAACTCTACGGCCAGACTGAAGCCTTCCTCTACGTCACCGCGCAGCCGGACGGCGAAATCTATTCCGACACCGTCGGTCCGGCCTGCCCGAACGTGGACATCCGCATCGCCGACAGCGGCGAGGTGCAGTTCAAATCGCCGGGCATGTTCTCCGGCTATTTCAAAGACGACGGCAAGACCGCCGAGGCGATGACGCCGGACGGCTATGTGAAGACCGGCGATGCCGGCTACTTCGACGAGAAGACCGGCCACCTCAAGATCATCGACCGCGCCAAGGACGTCGGCAGGCTCAACGACGGCACGCTGTTCCCGCCGAAATACATCGAGAACAAGCTCAAATTCTATCCGAATATCCGAGAAGTGGTCGCCTATGGCGACAAGCACGATTTCGTCGCGGTGATGATCAATATCGACCTCGCCGCGGTGGGAAGTTGGGCCGAACGCAACAACCTGGTCTACGCCTCCTACCAGGAACTCGCCGGCCATCCGTCGGTCTACGACATGGTCGAGAAACATGTCGCCGAGGTGAACCGCTCGCTCGCCCAGGACAAGGTGATGGCGGGTGCGCAGATCAAACGTTTCCTGATCCTGCACAAGGAACTCGATGCCGACGACGGCGAGCTCACGCGCACCCAGAAAGTCCGCCGCGGTTTCATCGCCGATCGCTATGGCCCGCTGGTCAAGGCGCTCTATGACGGCTCCAAGGAAGCCGACATCTCGACCGAGGTCACCTTCGAGGACGGCCGCAAAGGCACGATCAACGCGCGCGTGAAAATTCGCGACATGAAGACCGAGCCGGTCGTCGCGCCGATGGGGAAGGCGGCATGAGAGCACTCTTTCTTATCCCTCCCCCGCTTGCGGGGGAGGGCGGCCACCGAAGGTGGCGGGTGGGGGTTCTCTTAGCGGCGACCCCACCCCGGCGCTTCGCGCCGACCCTCCCCTTTCAGGGGAGGGATAAGAAAGTGGAAGTGTTGCAATGAGAGCCCCCAGCGGCCCCGATGTTGCGGTCGGCGACGTGCTCTTGTCGGTCGAAAATGTCTCGCTGTCGTTCGGCGGCGTGAACGCGGTGAGTGACGTCTCCTTCGATATCCGCAAAGGCGAGATCCGCGCCATCATCGGGCCGAACGGGGCCGGCAAGACCTCGATGCTCAATATCATCAATGGCTTCTATCATCCGCAAGAGGGCCGCATCACCTTCAAAGGAAAAACGCGACCCAAGATGCGCCCGCACGACGCCGCCCATGGCGGTATCGCGCGCACCTTTCAGAACGTCGCGCTGTTCCGCGGCATGACCGCACTCGACAACATCATGGCCGGCCGCTCGCTCAAAATGCACCGGAACTTCTTCTGGCAATTGCTGCGCTACGGGCCGGCGATGACCGAGGAAGTCGAGCACCGCCACCACGTCGAAGAAATCATCGACTTCCTTAAGATCCAGGAAATCCGCCGCACGCCGGTCGGGCGGCTGCCCTACGGCTTGCAGAAGCGCGTCGAGCTCGGCCGCGCGCTTGCCATGGAGCCGGACCTGCTGCTGCTCGACGAGCCGATGGCGGGCATGAACATCGAAGAGAAAGAGGACATGTCGCGCTTCATCCTCGACGTCAACGACCATTACGGCACGACCATCGCGCTGATCGAGCACGACATGGGCGTGGTGATGGACCTGTCGGACCGGGTGGTGGTGCTCGACCATGGCGTCAAGATCGCCGACGGCACGCCCGACGAAGTGGGGACCAATCAGGGCGTGATCGACGCTTACCTTGGCGTGGCGCATTGAGGGAACGGCGATGGATATTCTCTACAAAGTATTTATCGATCCCTTCGTGCAAATGGGCGCGGCGCCGGACCTGTTTGTGCAAACGTTGTGGGATGGTCTGGTCGCCGGCGTGCTCTATTCGCTGATCGCGCTCGGCTTTGTGCTTATCTTCAAGGCTTCCGGCGTGTTCAATTTCGCGCAGGGGATCATGGTGGTGTTCGCCGCCCTGACGCTGGTCGGCCTGCATGAGCACGGCATCCCGGCCTATGTAGCGCTCGCCATCACCATCGTGGTGATGTTTGTGCTGGCAGTGGCAGTCGAAAAACTGATGCTGCGACCGCTGGTCAACCAGCCGGACATCATCTTGTTTATGGCTACATTCGGGCTAACCTATTTCCTGATCGGCTTCGGCGAACTCGTGTTCGGCGGCGATCCTAAGGTGATGATCGCCGACCAGTTGGGTCTGCCGCGCGGCGCCATCGACATCAAGGTGGCCGGTGGTTTCGTCTCGCTGCAGAAAATCGACATCGCGGCCACCGTCATCGCATCGCTCATGGTGGCGACGCTCGCCATTTTCTTCCAGAAAACCCGTATCGGCCGTGCACTGCGCGCGGTCGCCGATAGCCACAAGGCGGCGCTGTCGGTCGGCATCTCGCTCGAGCAGATATGGGTGATCGTCTGGTTCGCCGCCGGACTGGTGGCCCTGGCGACGGGCATCATGTGGGGCGCGCGCTCGGAAGTGTCGTTCGCGCTCGAAGTCATCGCGCTCAAAGCGCTGCCGGTGCTGATCCTCGGCGGCTTCACCTCAATTCCCGGCGCCATCGTCGGCGGCGTCATCATCGGTGTCGGCGAGAAGATCGGCGAATTCTATTGGGGCCCACTCCTGGGCAGTGGCATCGAGACCTGGCTCGCCTATGTGATCGCGCTCGTATTCCTGCTGTTCCGGCCGCAAGGCCTGTTCGGCGAAAAGATCATCGAACGGATTTGACGCGATGCTGTACCGCGAGGCCGGCCAGTTCAAAACCAGCTACGCCGCCGACATGGCGGTGTTCCCGATAACGCAGGACCGCGTCGGCATTGCCGTCATCCTTTTCATCGCGGTGGTCATCATCCCGTATTTCGGCAGCTCGTTCCTGATCCAGGCGGTGATGATCCCGTTCCTGATCTTCTCGCTCGCCGCCATCGGCCTCAATCTGTTGACCGGCTACACGGGCCTTCTGTCCCTCGGTACCGGCGCCTTCATGGGCGTCGGCGCCTATGCCTGCTACAAGCTCACCACCTATTTCCCCGGCGTGAACATCATTATCTGGATATTGGCGTCGGGATTTTTCGCCGCCGCGGTCGGCGTGGTGTTTGGCCTGCCGTCCCTGCGCATCAAGGGATTCTATCTCGCCGTCGCGACACTGGCTGCCCAGTTCTTCCTGTCATGGTGTTTTATCCGTCAGCCTTGGTTCTACAATTACAATTCCTCGGGAGCGATCGAGGTGCCGACGCGAACGCTGTTCGGCATTCCCGTGACGGGTGCGACCTCAAGCGATACGACGCGCTATTTCGTGGTGCTCGGGATCGTCATCGCCATGACCTGGCTCGCCTCCAATCTCGTGCACGGCCGCATCGGCCGCATGTGGATGGCGGTGCGGGACATGGATCTCGCGGCTGAGCTCATCGGCATCCAGCTCTTGCCGACCAAGCTGCTCGCCTTCGCCATCTCGTCGTTCTACTGCGGCGTTGCCGGCGCGCTCCTGGTCTTCATGTGGTACGGCAGCGCCGAGCCATCCGTGTTCGACGTCAATCTCTCCTTCTTCATCCTGTTCATGGTCATCATCGGCGGACTCGGCAGCCTCACCGGTTCCTTTTTCGGCGCGGCGCTGATCTTTATCCTGCCGATCGTGCTGCGCTATATCCCGCCAGAGTTCGGCATCCCAATCCAATCCGCGACCGTCGACCATATTCAGTACATGGTCATCGGCGCGTTGATCGTCCTATTCCTGATCGCCGAGCCGGCCGGTCTCGCGCGGCTGTGGCAGATCGGCAAGCAGAAACTGAGGGTGTGGCCTTTCCCATACTGACGGTGCAAACTCTCAGCTAAGCCCCGGCGAAACGGGGGAAGACCGAAGCCGCAAAAGCTTACGGTCGACAATCAACAGGCGGCCGGTTGCTGCCGTATAATGGAGGGAACGTAATGCGAATGTATCGTTATGTGCTCGGGGCGGCCGTTGCGGTCGCCACCGGCCTGTCGCTGGCGCCGATGGCGGCCAGCGCCGCCGACGGGATCTATGTTCCGCTGTTTGCCTATCGCACCGGCCCGTTCGCGGCGTCCGGAACGCCGATCGTCAACGGCATGGCCGACTATCTCAACATGCTCAATGAACGCGACGGCGGCATCAACGGCGTCAAGATCATCGTCGAGGAATGCGAAACCAGCTACGACACCAAGAAAGGTCTCGAGTGCTACGAGCAGGTCAAGTCGAAGCACCCGGTCGTGATCAACCCGTATTCGACCGGCATCACGCTGCCGCTGATCCCGAAGGCGGCCGTCGACAAGATCCCGCTGCTGTCGCTCGCTTACGGTCTCTCGGCCTCGGCTGACGGCAATACCTTCCCGTGGATATTCAATCCGCCGGCTACTTATTGGGACGGCGCCTCGATGTTCGTGCGCTACGTCGCCAGCAAGGAAGGCGGGCTCGACAAGCTCAAGGGCAAGAAGCTCGGCCTGATCTATCTCGACGCGCCCTATGGCAAGGAGCCGATTCCGGTGCTTGAGGCGCTGGCCAAGGACTACGGGTTCGAGCTCAAGCTCTATCCGGTGCCGGCCGCGGAAATGCAGAACCAGTCGTCGCAGTGGCTCAACATTCGCCGCGACCGTCCGACCTGGCTCTATCTGCAGGGCTTCGGCACCATGAACCCGACCGCCGTCAAGGAAGCCGGCAAGAACAACTTCCCGATGGATCACCTGATCGGTAACTGGTGGGCGGGGGGTGACGACGATGCGCGTCCCGCAGGCCCGGCGGGCAAGGGCTATCTGTCGCTCGACTTCGTTGCGGTCGGCACGGATTTCCCGGTGATCAAGGACATCCAGAAGTATGTCATCGACAAGGGCAAGAGCCAGACCGAGAAGGGCCGCGTCGGCGAGAACTTCTATAACCGCGGTGTCCTCAACTCGATCTACATCGCGGAAGCGATCCGCAATGCACAGAAGCTCTCGGGCAAGAAGGTGATCGACGGCTCCGACATGCGCCGCGGTCTGGAGAGTCTCAACATCACGGACGCGCGGCTGAAGGAGCTTGGAGCCGCCGGCTTCGCCGCTCCGATGCAGATCACCTGCGCCGATCATAACGGGCACAATTCGGCCTATATGGCGCGTTGGGACGGCACCAAGTGGACCAAGGGCTCCGACTGGATGTCGCCGATCAAGGACAAAGTGGAGCCTCTGATCGACGCGGCCGCCAAGGCCTATGCGAGCGCCAATTCCGGTTGGCCGAAGCGCACGGAGCCTTGCGACAAGGCGAAGTGAGGCGAAGGCATTCACGCAAGAGACCTCTCCCCGTTCGCGGGGAGAGGATTGCCTTCCGGAGATTGATTCATGGCCGCCGTCGAACACACAATCGCCCCCGCCGCGCAGACCGAGAACATTCTTTCGGTCAAGAACATTGAAGTCATCTACGACCACGTCATCCTGGTGCTCAAGGGCGTGTCGCTCGACGTGCCGAAGGGCGGCATCGTGGCGCTGCTCGGCGCCAATGGCGCCGGCAAGACCACGACGCTGAAGGCGATCTCCAACCTGCTGCACGCCGAGCGCGGCGACGTCACCAAGGGCTCGATCCTGTTCGAAGGCGAAGAGGTGCAGGACCTCTCGCCCAACGAACTGGTACGCCGCGGCTGCATCCAGGTGATGGAAGGCCGGCAATGCTTCGCGCATCTCACCATCGAGGAAAACCTGCTCACCGGCGCGTTCACGCGGCGCGACGGCAAGGCGGCGATCCGCAAAGATATCGAGTTGGTCTATTCCTATTTCCCCAAGCTCGCGGAGCGGCGTAACTCGATGGCCGGCTACACCTCCGGCGGCGAGCAACAAATGTGCGCCGTCGGCCGCGCGCTGATGTCGCGCCCGAAGATGATCCTGCTCGACGAGCCGTCGATGGGACTGGCGCCGCAGATCGTCGAGGAGATTTTCGAAATCGTGCACGGCCTCAACGAGAAGGAAGGCGTCTCCTTCCTCTTGGCCGAGCAGAATACCCACATGGCGTTGCGTTTCGCGCGCTACGGCTACATCCTGGAAAACGGCCGCGTGGTGATGGACGGCGACGCCAAGTCGCTGGCCGAGAACGAGGACGTGAAGGAATTTTATCTCGGCATTTCCGGCGGCCGGCGCAAGAGCTTCCGCGAAGGCAAGCACTACCGGCGCCGGAAGCGCTGGCTGGCGTAGGGCATGCCCGACCACTACGACTCGCTGGAGACCCGCGACCCCGCGCAGCGGGCGCGCGAAGAGGCCGCCGCGCTGCCGGGCATTGTCGCCCGCGCCATGAGCGCGCCGGGCTGGGCCAGGCAACTCGCCGGCATCAACGCGCCTGACGTGAATTCGCGCGCGGCTTTGGCCAAGCTGCCGGTGCTGCGCAAGTCCGATCTCGCGGCGCTGCAGAAAGAGTTCCCGCCGTTCGGCGCGCTCAACGTCACGCCGGCGAACCGGGCGCGGCGGCTTTTGATGTCGCCCGGCCCGATCTTCGAGCTGGAGGGCGACGGCGCCGACTGGTGGGGCGCGGCGCGCGCTTGCTTTGCCGCCGGCTTCCGCAACGGCGACATCGTGCACAATTCGTTTGCCTATCATCTGACGCCCGGCGGGTTCATTTTGGAGTCGGGCGCGCAGGCGCTCGGCTGCGCCGTCATCCCGGGCGGCGTCGGCAATACCGAGCAGCAGCTCGAGGCGATCGCCCATTACAAGCCGTCCGGCTATGTCGGCACGCCGGATTTTCTCAAGATCCTGCTCGACACCGCCGAGAAGACCGGCAAGGACGCAAGCGCGTTCAAACGCGCGCTGGTGTCGGGCGCGGCGCTGCCGGCCACGCTGCGCGACGAGCTCGGCAGACGCGGCGTTGCCGTGCTGCAATGCTACGCCACCGCAGAACTCGGCGTGATTGCGTATGAATCGTCGGCACCAGCGCGCTTTCAGGTTGAGTGGGAACCGGTCAGCCGCCCGGAAAGCGCGCCAATTCAAGATTCCGGAGCGCGCTTGCGCGCTCCGGGTGGCATGATCGTCAACGAGAGTGTCATCGTAGAGATCGTGCGGCCGGGCACCGGCGACCCCGTGCCCGTGGGCGAGGTCGGCGAAGTGGTGGTCACCTCGTTCAATCCGGACTATCCGATGATCCGCCTTGGCACCGGCGACCTTTCCGCGATCCTGCCGGGCCTGTCACCGTGTGGGCGCAGCAATGCGCGCATCAAGGGCTGGATGGGCCGCGCCGATCAGACCGCCAAGATCAAGGGTATGTTCGTGCATCCCAAGCAGGTCGCCGAGCTCGCCGCGCGCCACCCGCAGCTTGTGCGGTTGCGGCTCGTCGTCGGCCGCGAAGCCGAGCAGGACACCATGACACTTATGGCGGAATGCGCCGCGCCCGATGCCGGACTGGAAGGCGCCGTGGCGGCCACGCTGCAATCGGTCACCAAGCTCAAAGGCGCGGTCAGACTGGTCGCGCCCGGCGCGCTGCCGAACGACGGCAAGGTGATCGCCGACGAACGGCCGGTGGGGTGACAGACCCTTGACCGCGCCCGCCGTTTGCTCCTGATTGCGGCCCATGACCGACGCTTCGCATCTGCCGCCCAACCATCCCGCCATCCCGCCGCGCCGCATCGGCGTGCTGCTGGTCAATCTCGGCACGCCCGACGCCACCGATTACTGGTCGATGCGCCGCTACCTGAAGGAGTTTCTCTCCGACCGCCGCGTCATCGAGGAGAACCGCCTCAAATGGTGGCTGGTGCTCAACCTCATCATCCTGAGCGTGCGCCCGGCGCGCAAAGGCCGCGACTACGACAAGATATGGAACAAGGAGCGCAACGAATCGATGCTGCGCACCATCACGCGCTCGCAGTCCGACAAGCTTGGCGAGGCGCTGAAGGATAATCCCCGCCTTCTGGTCGACTGGGCCATGCGCTACGGCAATCCATCGATCGCCTCGCGGCTCGAGGCCCTGCAGCAGGCCGGCTGCGACCGCATCCTCATCGTGCCGCTCTATCCGCAATACGCCGCCGCAACTTCGGCCACGGTCTGCGACAAGGCGTTCGAGGCGCTCGAACGCATGCGCTGGCAGCCGGCACTGCGCGTCGCTCCGGCCTATTTCGATCAGCCGGTCTATATCGACGCCATCGCCACCTCGCTCGAACAGGGTCTGGCGAAACTGCCGTTCAAGCCGGACAAGATCATCGCCTCGTTCCACGGCATGCCGGAGGAATATCTGCGCAAGGGCGATCCGTATTACTGCCAGTGCGCCGCGACGGCGCGGCTGCTGCGCGACCGGCTCAAACGCGACGAGAGCCGGCTGATGCTCACCTTCCAGTCGCGCTTCGGCCCGGCCGAGTGGCTCAAGCCCTACACCGACGCCACGGTGAAGGCGCTGGCCGAGCAGGGCGTGAAGAACCTCGCCGTCATCACGCCCGGCTTTTCCGCCGACTGCCTGGAGACGCTGGAGGAGATCGCCATGGAGAACGCGCATATCTTCAAGGCGGCGGGCGGCGAGAATTTCGCGCATATCCCCTGCCTCAACGATTCGGACCTCGGCATGGCGGTCATTCGCGACGTGGTGCAACGCGAGCTCCAGGGTTGGATTTAAGGCCGAAAGCCCTGGCTTTTTTGATTGCGCGTGGTCTGGTCCGAAAACCGGTTCCCACTTATCGGGACCACGCGCCGGCCGCATCAACGCCCTGTTAACCATACGGTTTTAACTTCCGTTAACCAAAGCCCGCGATCCGGCGGGCGAGCGCGCTTTTTGAAAAGGCGCGCCCGCCCGTCGTTCGCCCGTGGGCGGGAGGGCCAAGATCGTCGTGCCGCGCTTACGTCCCCCAGGTCCGGTCACGCCGCGCGGCGCACGCCTGCTCATGGCTGTCTGCGTGGCGCTGTGGAGTGCGGGCGCGGTGGCGCAAACGCCGGCGCCGGCGGCGCCCGATCCGCTGGCGCCAAATCTGCAAACCGACCCGCGCCATCCGCCGGTCTTCCAGAAATTCACGCGGCCGGGGCTGGTGCGGTTGGGTCCGCCCGCCAATTTTGCGCCGGCGGCGTCCGGTGCCGGCATCACCGGCTTCGACTCCACCAATGCCCGCAGGAAGATCAAACCCAAAGCAGGCGCCGCTTCCGGCAATCCGCGCGCGGCGACATCCGATGCAAGCGCCGCATCGCCCGATGCGAACGCGCCGCCCGCGGCCGCGGCCAATCCACGCGCGATTGCGCCCGGCGTGGCGATGCCGCTCACCATCTCGCGCTATCAAACTCCGGCGCCCGGCACCGGCGCCTTTGCGCAAATGCCCGGAGCGCCGCCGGTCGAAATCGGGCCGATCCGCAAATTGCCGCCGAAGCGCAAAGCGCATAGCGAGCCCGAGGACCCTTACGCGCCGCTCGGCGTGCGCACCGGCGCCTTCACGCTGTTTCCGGCGATCGAGTTGATCGGCGGCTACGACACCAATCCCTCGCGCGCGAATGGCGGTAGCACTGCCGCTTTGCTCTACACCGCCGCGCCGGAATTGCAGCTGCGGTCGAACTGGTCGCGGCACGAGCTCAAGGCCGACCTGCGCGGCAGCTATACCGGCTACAGCCCGGACACCTCGCCGACGCTGAGCCGGCCAAACTTCAACGGCAAAGTGGACGGCCGCGTCGACGTGACCAAGGACACGCGCATCGACCTCGGCACCCGCTTGCTCATTTCCACCGACAATCCGGGCAGCCCGAACTTGCGGCCCGATATCGCCAAGCTTCCGGTCTACGCCACCTTCGGCGGCACTGCCGGACTGGGCCAGCGCTTCAGCCGCTTCGATCTTTCCGTCAAGGCAGACGCGGAGCGCACCATCTATCAGAACTCCACGTTGATCGACGGCACCATCGCGAGCAACGACGACCGCAATTACGATCAATATACCGGCACGTTGCGCGGCGGCTACGAATTGTCGCCCGGCGTGACGCCCTACGTCTCGCTTATCGCCGACAGCCGCCAGCACGATCTCAATGCCGATTTTTCCGGCTATCAGCGCAATTCCAGGGGCCTCACCGGTAACCTCGGCACCACCTTCGAATTGGCGCGCCGGCTCACCGGCGATGTCAGCGTCGGCTATACGCGGCGCACCTACGCAGACCCGCGTTTCGATGCGCTGGGCGCCCTGATCGGCAATGCCTCGCTGATCTGGACGGCCGACGCGCTCACCACGGTCAAATTTTCCGCCGCCTCGACCGTCGGCGAATCCACGATCCCCGGCGTGTCCGGCATTCTCTATCGCAGCGCCGGCCTGCAGGTCGATCACGCCCTGCGGCGCTGGCTCATCGCCACGATGAAATTGGGCTTCGAGGTCGACAACTATAAAGGCGTATCGAGCGATTCATTGGCGGCGGTTTGCGACTGCGTGATTTCGACGCCGGGCGGAACCACGCCGGACCGGCAAGACTTGCACTATACGGTCGGCGCCGGTTTGACCTACAAGCTCAACCGTTCGGTCCAGATCAAAGGCGAGTTCAGCCACGAATGGCTGCACTCAAACGTCGCCGGCAGCGACTATACCGCGAGCGTCTTCCTGCTCGGCCTTCGCTTCCAGCGGTGATTACTTTTCTTTGCGCATGATCTTATCCGAAAACCGGTTCCCATCCCCGATCAAGTCGAGGACAAGCTTTTCGGGATCATGCGCTATTTCTCGTCGAGCAAACGGCGCAGCTCTTTGCGGAATTCCGGCGCGATGTCGGGGCGCTGCAACGCATAGGCTGCATTGGCGGAGAGAAATCCGATCTTGGAGCCGCAGTCGAAGCTGCGGCCTTCGAATTCGAGACCGTAGAACGGCTGCGTGCGGGCGAGCGCCACCATGGCGTCGGTGAGCTGGATTTCGCCGCCGGTGCCGGCCGCCTGCTTTTCCAGGAGATCGAAGATCTCCGGCTGCAGGATGTAGCGGCCGGTGATGATCAGGTTGGACGGTGCGTCGGCCCGTTTCGGCTTCTCGACCATTTTGGTGATGGCGAAGGCCTTGCCTTTGGGCGCACCGACGCCGACCACGCCATACATGTGGATGCGGTCGGCCGGCATTTGCTCGACCGCAAGGACATTGGCGTTGTCGTCGAGGTCCTTGGCGGCGTCGATCATCTGGGCGAGGCAGCCGGGCTGATGCTGCACCAGCACGTCGGGCAAGAGCAGCGCGAACGGCTCATGGCCGACCAGTTCGCGCGCGCACCAGATGGCGTGGCCGAGGCCGAGCGGCGACTGTTGGCGAGTGAAACTGACGGTGCCCGGCTCGGGCAAATCCTTCGATAACAGTGCGAGGTCGGCCTTCTTGCCGCGCTCGGCCAGCGTCAGCTCGAGCTCGAACTGGCGGTCGAAATGGTCCTCGATCACCGCCTTGTTGCGGCCGGTGACGAAGATGAAATGCTCGATACCGGCCTGGCGCGCCTCGTCGACGACGTGCTGGATGAGCGGCCGGTCAACCACCGGCAGCATTTCCTTCGGCATGGCCTTGGTTGCCGGCAGGAAGCGGGTTCCGAGGCCAGCGACCGGGAATATGGCTTTGCGAATGCGGGTCATGCGGGACTTAATCTTGGTTGCCAGGGCGGTGATTCGTTACGTCGAGCAGAAAGCATGGCGGGGCGCGCGGGTCCAGACGGGTTCCGGATGCTAGACTATTAACGCTGTCGAAACGAAATCGGGGCACCCATAAGGGGTTACCGAGGGGCGATGACAAGACAAGCGGCATCGGCAATGCGATTGGTCCACCGCCATCTCCTGGCCGCGGCCCTGTTGATGGTCGCCGGCGGCGCTGCGACAGCGCAGACGCGCGACGGCCGTTATTCGGGTCCGACCGGGGCGATTCCGCCGGCGGCCATGGCTGCGCCGGCGAGCGGGCCGGCTTGGAGCGGCGAATCGGGTGCTTCCGGCGATCCCCGTATGACCGCCGCGGCGATCCGCGAGGCGGCGGCGAATTTCCGCGGCTGCCTCGAGCGCCTGTGGCCGCTGGCCGCGCGGCGCGGCGTTACGCGCAACGTCTATGCGGCCTACACCGCGGCGCTGACGCCCGACCTGCGCATCATGGATCTGCTCGACCGGCAGCCGGAATTCACCAAGTCGTTCTGGGACTATCTCGATCTCCTGGTGAACGATGCGCGCATCGAGCAGGGCCGCGCGTTGCTGCAGCGCTACCGCACGACTTTCGACGCGGTGGAGCGCGCCTATGGCGTCGACCGCCATGTCATCGCGGCGATCTGGGGCGTGGAGACCAATTACGGCACGCTCGGCGGCGACCGTCCGGTGATCCGCTCCACCGCCACGCTCGCCTGCATCGGCCGCCGGCAGAATTATTTCCGCGAGGAATTCCTCTCGGCGCTGGAAATTCTTCAGCGCGGCGACGTCAAGCCCGACCGGCTGGTCGGCTCTTGGGCCGGCGCCTTTGGCCCGACCCAGTTCATGCCGACCGCGTTCAAGCGCTTCGCGGTGGATTTCGATCGCGACGGCCGCCGCGACGTGGTCGACTCGGTCCCCGACATTATCGCGTCGACCGCCAACAACCTGAAGAAGGACGGCTGGGTCACCGGGCAGACCTGGGGCTACGAAGTTGTGGTGCCGGCGACGTTGAATTTTATGCTCGCCGATCGTGCTCGCGCGATGCCGATCCGCGACTGGGAGCGCAACGGGCTCACGCGCCCCGGCAACAAGCCGTTTCCGCATCCGGATGAGCGGGCCTACCTGCTGATCCCGGCCGGCGTGCAGGGCCCCGGCTTCCTGATGCTCACAAATTTCCGCGTCATCATGCGGTATAACCCGGCCGAGGCCTATGCCCTGGCGATCGGACACCTGGCCGACCGCCTGCGGGGTGGCCCGCCCTTCGCGCAAAACTGGCCGCGTTATGAACGGGTGCTATCGCGCGACGAGCGGCTGGAGTTGCAGCAGTTGCTGGAACGCCGCGGCTACAATGTCGGCGAGCCGGACGGGCATCTCGGCATGCGGACCAGAGCCGCGATTCGCGATTTCCAGACCAGGATCGGGCGGGTTCCCGACGGCTTTGCCTCGGCGGGTATCCTCGACAAGCTGCGCGCCCCCTGATGTGGCCAGATGGCCGGATAACCGCCACCTTCGAGTTGACATTTTTTGCGCGTTATTGACCCATGCTGACGGCGAAGAGCCTCTTCGCGGCTGGCCTTTTCCCTTGTAGATTAAGGCCTTGGGCGACTGGAATGTTTGGCAAAATCCGGCTTTCACGCTGGCTCGTCGGGGCGGTCATTCTGGCCGTGGCCGAGTGCGCCAGCGTGGCCGCCATCGAGCTCGCGCTCACGCTGCCGGCCGAGGCGCAGCGGGCTGATGACCGCTATCCTTTCCTGGGCCGCCAGCGCCAACAGGGCGGCTTCTTTGGCGGGCTCTTCGGCGGCGGCTTCAACACGCGGCCCTTTCAGGGCGCGAACCCGCCGCGACCACAAATTCCGGTCGAAAACTCGCGCGCGCCGGCACCGCCCAAAGCGGATCCGACTGCGCCGGCGCCGACCACGTCGATCGTGGTTATGGGCGACGGCATGGCCGATTGGCTCGCCTACGGAATGGAGGACGCGTTTTCCGACTCGCCGGAAATCGGCATCATCCGCAAGAACAAGATTCATTCCGGGCTGTTGCGCTACGAGGCGAAAAGCGATCTCGACTGGTGGCATGTCGCGCGCGATATTCTCGCGCAGGAGAAGCCCAATTACGTGGTCATGATGCTCGGCGTCAGCGACCGCCAGAACATCCGCGAGCGCGATCTGGCCAGAGAAGCCGACAAGAACGCCAAAGAAGAGCAGGACAAGAAAACCGCCGATCAACACGCGCAGAACAAGGATCAGGCTGACGACCAGGATCAGCCGACGATCGCGGCGGTCGAGCCGCCGCGCGCCAAAAGCGCCAACGGCATTATCGAATTTCGCAGCGACAAATGGGCGGAAGTCTATTCAAAGCGCATCGACGAAACGATTGCCGCGCTCAAGAGCAAGGGCGTGCCGGTATTCTGGGTAGGGCTGCCAGCGATCCGCGGCACCAAATCCACCGCCGATGCCAGCTACCTCAACGATCTCTTCCGCGCGCGCGCCGAGCGGGCCGGCGTGAACTATATCGACGTGTGGGACGGTTTCGTGGACGAGGCCGGCAAATATTCGAATTTCGGCCCGGACTATGAAGGCCAAATGCGGCGGCTGCGTTCGAGTGACGGCGTCTATTTCACCAAGTCCGGCGCCCGCAAGCTCGCGCACTATGTGGAACACGAAATTCGCCGCTACATGAGCAATCGCGGGCCGGTGGCGCTGCCTTCTGGGCCGATGGGTCCGGTGCCGGCCGAGACGAAATCGACGGTGCGGCCGGTGGCCGGACCGGTGGTGCCGCTAACCGTGACGCCGGGAAATTCCGAGGAACTGCTGGGCGGCTCCAGCAGTCAGCCGGTGCATAGCGACGCCACCGCCAACCGCGTGCTGGTCAAGGGCGAGCCGGTGCCGGCCCCGCCCGGACGGGCCGACGATTTCGTCTGGCCGTTGGGCAGCGACGCCAAGAATATGAATGTTCCGCCGGCCCCGAGCGTGCCGGCGGCTCCCAAGAAGGCGGCTGCGCCGGTGCCTGCGGTCAATGCGGTCGCCCGCACCGAACCGCCAGCCACTATTGTGAAGCCGTTCGAAGAGCCCAAACGCGGCCCCGCCGTAAAACCCGCGCAGACCACAGGCGCCAAGCCGCGCGTCGAGCATCGCGTGGAAACCAAGCCGCGGCCGGCGCAAAGCGACATTCCGCGCCCGCCGGCGGCAATCCCGCAAAGTGGCGGATTCACCGGGTGGCTGCGGTAGAAGCCGCCTAGCGCGGCAGCGTCGTCGATCCCATCAGGAACTTGTCGACCGCGTGCGCGGCCTGGCGTCCTTCGCGGATCGCCCACACCACCAGCGACTGGCCGCGGCGCATGTCGCCGGCGGCGAACACCTTGGGCACCGATGTCACGTATGCGTCGGTGTCGGCGTTGACATTGCCGCGGTTATCGAGCGCGACGCCGAGCGCCTTGATCATGCCTTCGTGCAGCGGATGCACGAAGCCCATGGCGAGCAGCACCAGATCGGCCTCGATCTCGAATTCGCTGCCGGGCATCGGCTGGAACTTGGCGTCGACATGCACGCAATGCAATTTCGTGACGTGCCCATTCTCGCCCGAGAACTTCTGCGTCAGCACGGCGAATTCGCGCTCGACGCCTTCCTGGTGACTGGATGAGATGCGCAGCTTGAGCGGCCAGTCCGGCCAGACCAGCATCTTGTTTTCCATCTCGGGCGGTTGCGGCATGATCTCGAAATTGGTAACCGACACGGCGCCCTGGCGGATCGATGTGCCGATGCAGTCGGAGCCGGTATCGCCGCCGCCGATAACGACGACCTTCTTGCCCTTGGCGAGAATCGGCTCGACGCTGCCCTGTGGCTCGTTGCTCACCCGCCGGTTTTGCTGCGGCAGGAAATCCATGGCGAAATGGATGCCCTTGAGCTCGCGGCCGGGAACCGGCAAGTCGCGCGGCATCTCGGCGCCGCCCGCGAGCACGACGGCGTCGTGCTCCTTCACCAGCTTGTCGACGGGGAAATTGACGCCGATATCGGCGCCGTAGTGGAACTGCACGCCTTCGCCCTGCATCTGCTCGATGCGGCGGTCGACGTGAATCTTTTCCATCTTGAAGTCGGGAATGCCGTAGCGCAGCAACCCGCCGGCCTTGGCCCAGCGCTCGTAGACATGCACCTCATGTCCGGCGCGCGCGAGCTGCTGCGCGCAAGCCAGGCCGGCCGGGCCGGAGCCGACAATGGCGATCTTCTTGCCGGTCTTGTGCGACGGCACCTCCGGCTTCAAACCTTTCGCGATCGCACGGTCGGCGATCTCGCATTCGATGGTTTTGATCGTGACCGGGTTGTTGTCGATATTGAGCGTGCAGGACGCCTCGCATGGCGCCGGACAGACACGGCCGGTGAAATCCGGGAAATTGTTGGTCGAATGCAGGTTGCGCGCGGCCTCGTCCCAATGGCCGCGATAGACCAGATCGTTCCAGTCCGGAATCTGATTGTTCACCGGGCAGCCGGTGGGCGCGCCGGTGATGCGGCTGGTGCCGTGGCAATAGGGCACGCCGCAATCCATGCAGCGCGCAGCCTGGTCGCGGATGTCCTTGTCCGCCAGCGGCAGCACGAATTCGTGCCAGTGCTTGATACGCTCCTCTACGGGTGCGTATTTGCGATCGTGCCGTTCGATTTCGAGAAACCCAGTGACCTTACCCATACTACTCCGCGGCCTGCATGGTGGCGGCCTTCTCCTTTGCCATCTCGGCAAGCGCGCGGCGGTATTCGACCGGCATCACTTTGCGGAACAATGGACGATAGCGCTGCCAGTCGGCGAGAATTTCGGCCGCGCGCTTGGAATTGGTATAGCGCGCATGGTCGGCGATCAACATACGCAGCCGTTCGGCATCTTTGCTGGTCAGGTCGGACATCACGTCGACGCGGCCGTGCGACTCGAGATCATTGTAATGCCCGAATTCCTTCTCGGCGACATCTTCTTCCTGCGGCACCGGCTCGAGCTCGACCATCGCCATATTGCAGCGGGATTTGAACGTGCCGTCCTCGTCGAGCACATAAGCGATGCCGCCCGACATGCCGGCGGCGAAATTGCGCCCGGTCGCGCCGAGCACCACCACCACGCCGCCGGTCATGTATTCGCAGCAATGGTCGCCGGCGCCTTCGATCACGGCGATGGCGCCTGAATTGCGCACGGCGAAGCGCTCGCCGGCGACGCCGCGGAAGTAGCATTCGCCTTCGGTCGCGCCGTACAGCACCGTATTGCCGACGATGATCGATTCCTCCGGCACGATGCCGGAATCCGCCGGCGGGCGGATGATGATGCGCCCGCCCGACAGGCCCTTGCCGACATAGTCGTTGCCTTCGCCGTCGAGCTCGAAAGTGATGCCGCGCGCGAGCCAGGCGCCGAAGCTCTGCCCGGCCGTGCCGGTGAAGCGCACATGGATGGTGCCATCGGGCAGCCCGGCATGGCCATAGCGCTTGGCCACCTCGCCGGACAGCATGCCGCCGGCGGTGCGGTCGATATTGCGGATGGCGGTTTGCAGCCGCACCGGCGCGCCGCGGTCGAGCGCAGCTTGCGATTCCGCGATCAGCTTGCGGTCGAGGACGTCGTGGATCTTGTGATCCTGCGCCTCGCATTTGAAGATCGGGGTGTTCGGCGCCGCCGGCGGCTTGTCGAACAGCTTGGAAAAGTCGAGGCCCTTGGCCTTCCAGTGCTCCACCAGCGCCTGCTGGTCGAGCATCTGCATCTGCCCGACCATCTCGTTGAACGTACGGTAGCCAAGCGCAGCCATCAGCTCGCGTACTTCCTCGGCGACGAAGAAGAAATAATTGATCACGTGCTCGGGCTGGCCCTTGAAGCGCTTGCGCAGCACCGGGTCCTGGGTGGCGACGCCGACCGGACAGGTGTTGAGATGGCACTTGCGCATCATGATGCAGCCGGCCGCGATCAAGGGCGCGGTCGCGAAACCGAATTCGTCGGCGCCGAGCAGCGCACCCACCACCACGTCGCGCCCGGTGCGGATGCCGCCGTCGACTTGCACGGCGATGCGGCTGCGCAACCGGTTGATCACCAGCGTCTGATGAGTTTCGGCGAGGCCGATCTCCCATGGGCTGCCGGCGTGTTTGATCGAGGTCAGCGGGCTTGCGCCGGTGCCGCCCTCGAAACCGGCGATGGTGACATGGTCGGCGCGCGCCTTGGAGACGCCGGCGGCGACCGTACCGACGCCGATCTCGGAGACCAGCTTCACCGATACGTCGCCGGCCGGGTTGGCGTTCTTCAGGTCGAAGATAAGCTGCGCCAGGTCTTCGATCGAATAGATGTCATGGTGCGGCGGCGGCGAGATGAGGCCGACGCCGGGCGTCGAATGGCGCACCATGGCAATGGTCTTGTCGACCTTGTGCCCGGGCAACTGGCCGCCTTCGCCGGGCTTGGCGCCCTGCGCCATCTTGATCTGCATCATGTCCGAGTTGACGAGATACTCGGCGGTGACGCCGAAACGTCCCGAGGCCACCTGCTTGATGGCCGAACGCATGCTGTCGCCGTTCGGCAGCGGCTTGAAGCGATCGGCTTCCTCGCCGCCTTCGCCGGTATTCGACTTGCCGCCGATCCGGTTCATGGCGATGGCGAGCGTGGTGTGCGCCTCGCGCGAAATCGAGCCGAACGACATGGCGCCGGTGGAGAAACGCCGCACGATGTTCTTGGCCGGCTCGACCTCTTCGATCGGCACCGGCTTGCGGCCGTCGTCTTCCGCCGACTTGATGCGGAACAGGCCGCGCATGGTGAGCAGCCGTTCGTTCTGATCGTTCACGATCTTGGCGAAGGCGCGATAATGGTCCTGCGAATTGCCGCGCACCGCGTGCTGCAGCCGGGCGACGGTCTCGGCGGTCCACACATGGTCTTCGCCGCGTACGCGCACGGCATAGTCGCCGCCGACGTCGAGCATCGATGCGTAGATCGGCGAATCGCCGAAGGCGTCGCGATGGCGCCGCACCGTTTCTTCCGCGATCTCGGCGAGGCCGACGCCTTCGATGCGCGTATGGGTGCCGGTGAAATATTTGTCGACGAAGTCTTGGCGCAGGCCGACGGCGTCGAAAATCTGCGCGCCGCAATAGGACTGATAGGTCGAGATGCCCATCTTGGACATCACCTTGAGCAGGCCTTTGTCGATTGACTTGATGTAGCGCTTGACGACTTCCTTCTCGTCGAGCTTCTGCGGCAGATCGTCTTTCATGGCGATCAGCGACTCGAAGGCGAGATAGGGGTTGATCGCTTCCGCGCCGTAGCCGGCCAGACAGGCGAAATGATGCACTTCGCGCGGCTCGCCGGTCTCCACGACCAGGCCAACCGAGGTGCGCAAGCCCTTGCGGATGAGATGGTGGTGCACCGCCGCGGTGGCGAGCAGCACCGGAATCTGGATGCGGTCGGCGCCGGACTTGCGGTCCGACAGGATGATGATGTTACAGCCGGCGCGCACCTCTTCCTCGGCACGTTCGCACAGCGCATCGAGCGCCCAGCCCATGCCGTCGACGCCATGTTCAGCCGGGAAGGTGATGTCGAAGGTGTGCGACTTGAAATGATCGCCGCTCATGGTCGAAATCGAACGGATCTTCTCCAGGTCGGCATTGGTGAGGATCGGCTGGCGCACCTCCAGCCGCTTGCTGTTCGACAGACCTTCCAGATCGAACAGGTTCGGCCGCGGTCCGATGATGGAGACCAGGCTCATCACCAGCTCTTCACGGATCGGGTCGATCGGCGGGTTGGTCACCTGCGCGAAGTTCTGCTTGAAATAGGTGAACAGCGGCTTCGGCTTGTCCGACAGCGCCGAGATCGGCGTGTCGTTGCCCATGGAGCCGATCGCTTCCTCGCCGGTGGTGGCCATCGGCGTCATCAGGAACTTCAGGTCTTCCTGGGTGTAACCGAAGGCCTGCTGGCGATCGAGCAGCGACAGGTTCGAGATCGCTGCCGCATTGGCGGTCTCGGGCAGTTCCTCCAGCACGATTTGGGTGCGCCCGAGCCATTCCTTGTAGGGATGGCTCTTCGCCAGCGTCGCCTTCAATTCCTCGTCCGGAATGAGCCGGCCCTCGTCAAGATCGACCAGCAGCATCTTGCCCGGCTGCAGCCGCCATTTCTTGACGATATCCTTTTCCGGAATCGGCAGCACGCCCATCTCGGACGCCATGACGATGCGGTCGTCGCGGGTGAGCAGATAGCGCGCCGGGCGCAATCCGTTGCGGTCGAGCGTGGCGCCGATCTGGCGGCCGTTGGTGAAGGCGATCGCCGCGGGGCCGTCCCACGGCTCCATCAGCGCGGCATTGTATTCGTAGAAGGCGCGCCGCTCCTCGTTCATGAGCGGATTGCCCGCCCAAGCCTCGGGGATCATCATCATCACGGCATGCGCGAGCGGGTAGCCGCCTTGCGTCAGGAATTCGAGCGCGTTGTCGAAGCAGGCGGTGTCGGATTGGCCCTCATAGGAGATCGGCCAAAGTTTGTTGATGTCGGCCCCGAACAGCGGCGAGGACACCGAAGCCTGGCGCGCGGCCATCCAGTTGTTGTTGCCGCGCAGCGTGTTGATCTCGCCGTTATGCGCGATGTAGCGGTACGGATGCGCCAGCGACCAGGTCGGGAAGGTGTTGGTCGAGAAGCGCTGGTGCACCAGGGCGAGCGCGCTCTCGAAGTCGGGATCGTGCAGGTCCGGATAATAAGCGCCGAGCTGGTCGGCCAGGAACATGCCCTTGTAGATCACCGTGCGGCAGGAGATCGACACCGGGTAATAGCCCGACGTGCGCCGCTCGCGCCGCGTATAGATGGCGTTGGAGATCGACTTGCGCAGAATGTAGAGCCGGCGCTCGAACTCGGTTTCGGAGTATTTCTTTTTGCCGAGACCGATGAACACCTGCAGGTGCACCGGTTCGGTTGGTTTGACCGACTCGCCGAGCGTCGAATTGTCGGTCGGCACCTCGCGCCAGCCGAGCAGCGTCAGCCCCTGACGCGCGATCACCTCGGCATAGATGTCGCGGATGATTTGCCGCCAATTATTGTCGCGCGGCATGAACAGATAGCCGACCGCGTATTCGCCCGGCTTCGGCAGCATGATGCCGAGCTCGGCGGTCTTCTTGGCGAAAAACTTGTGCGGGATCTGCACCAGGATGCCGGCGCCGTCGCCCATGCGCGGATCGGCGCCGACCGCGCCGCGATGCTCCAGATTGCAGAGGATGCGCAAACCGTCTTCGACGGTTTGGTGCGACTTGCGTCCTTTGATGTCGGCGATGAAACCGACGCCGCAGGCGTCCTTGTCGAGCGAAGGATCGTACAGGCCGTGCGGGGCCGGCGAGCCGGGATCGGCAGTGGCGGCGCGCAGCAACGCGGCGTCGCGCGACTTTGCCGCGATCCCCCGTTCGACAAATCCTGCGCTGCGTTTGTCCTCGCTCATCTCATCCTGCCTCGCCGGCGACCGCGGCCTCCGGCGTACTCACCTCGTCCGCGGGCGCCGATGGGCGCCGCGGTTAACGTGCAACCGATCCCGAGAAGGGCAGCCTTGCACGGCCGTCGCCGCCGTGGCTGCTCCCGTTGGGCGCCACCGATGTCAGCCCCATCGATCAAAGGCCGGCACCGGGCCACCACCCTATTAGGACAGCATTGCTGTCCTAATAGACCATGCCAAATTTTGTCCCGCCACACAAGACTGGTCCACGCCGGAATTGCTCGGACCTTTCGCTTTGTTGCGGCAGCGCCTTCTTAACAAGCAAGAAGAGGACCACGCGCCGGGCGCCGGCGCAATGCCGTTGCGCCGTTCCCTCCTTGCCAAATTGCGAGGCGGGTTAGCCGCTTGGGGTGGTTTCGCGAAAGTGACGGTATCCGAGTGTTTGCCGAGGCTGCCGAAAAATTCGACAACTGCTGCGGTTTTGACAGGCTGGGGATAGGCCACGCGCGGCGCCGGCGGGCCATAATGATATTGCCAAAACGAAAGCGCCCCGGAGGTCCGGGGCGCTGCCGTTGCGATTGAAGCTGCCGTGTTAGGCCGCGGCTTTGGTCTCGACCGCCTGCGGCTTGGCATTGCCCAAGGATTGGCCGTTGCCGATCGGAATCTGGCGCGGCTTCTTGGCCTCGGGGATTTCGCGCACGAGATCGACGTGCAGCAATCCGTTTTCGAGGCTCGCGTTTTTGACCAATACGTGGTCGGCAAGCTGGAAGACGCGCTCGAACGCGCGTGCGGCGATACCCTGATAGAGCACTTCGCCGTTCTGCTCTTCCTTGGCCTGCTTGGCGCCCTTGATCGTCAGCGTGTTCTCTTTCGCTTCGATCGAAAGCTCGTTCTCGGCGAAGCCGGCAACCGCGACGGTGACGCGGTAATCGTTCTCGCCGGTCCGCTCGATGTTGTAGGGCGGGTAGCCCGGGGCGGATTCAAATCCGTCCAGCATCGAGAACAACCGGTCGAAACCGACGGTGGAACGATAGAGGGGAGCAAGATCAAACGTACGCATGGCATATCCTCCTTGAGTTGAGCGACATGCGGGCGGTCCGCCGTAAGGGCCGAACCTAGAACCCGAGCGCAGCCGGAATGGCCTGCGCAAGATTGATATGGGAACGTGGATTGGGGCTCGCAAGAGGCGCCCTGCCGCCTCGTAAGCTATTGAAAATACATTATTTTAAGTCAATCTTGGCAGTGCGATTGCGTCCGCCTAGCGCAGCCTTTCCTGGCGCGATCTATTCCGAAATCCGGTTCCCACTTGTCCGGATCATGCACTATAAGGCGCGAGGCCACTGCGCACCGGCTCATTCTCGGCAGCATGAAACTCGTCTCCATCCCCGCCAATCCGGTGCCCGACGATGTGGTGACCGGCAGCATCAAGACCCCGGACGGGGTCAGCTTGCGTTTTGCGCGCTGGGCGCCGCCGCCCGGGCGCAAAGGCACCGTCGTCGTGCTGCAGGGCCGCGCCGAATATATCGAGAAATATTTCGAGACCGTGCGCGACCTGCGCGCGCGCGGGTTTGCCGTGGCGACATTCGATTGGCGCGGGCAGGGCATGTCCGACCGCGCGCTCTCTGACCGGCTGAAAGGTCACGTGCGGAATTTTTCCGAATACGCCACCGATCTCGAAGCGATTATGGACCAGGTCGTGCTGCCCGATTGCCCGCCGCCGATTTTTGCGCTCGGGCATTCCATGGGCGCCGCCATCGGCATCCGCGCCTGTCACGAGGGCAATCGCTGGTTCGATCGCATGGTGCTGTCGGCGCCGATGATCGCGTTGCGGCCGGGCCGCCTCACCAGCGTGGCGGGGCCGTTGGCGCGCTTCATGCGGATGCTGGGGCGGGGCTCCGGCTATGTACCGACCGGCGACGGCAAGCCGATCGGCGCCGAGGATTTCGTCGGTAACGTGCTCACCTCCGACCCGGTGCGCTATGCGCGCAACATGGCGGTGCTCGAGGAAGCGCCGGAACTCGGCATTGGCGCGCCGACGATCGCCTGGGCCGACGCGGCGCTGCGCCTGATGAAACAATTTGCCGCGCCCGGTTACGCCGGCCATATCCGCCAGCCGATTTTGCTGGTCGCGGCCGGCCGTGACGAAGTGGTGTCGACGCCTGCGATTGAGACCTTCGGCATGACCCTGCTGGCCGGGCGGCATCTCATACTGGCCGGCAGCAAGCACGAAATCCTGCAGGAGCAGGATGCCTATCGCGCCCAGTTCTGGGCGGCGTTCGACGCCTTCGTGCCCGGCACGCCGCGGTATTAGCGCGCGTCGATATCAATCGATTTTTTGAACGCGAAGAATTCCAAGCCTGACTTCTGCCTGGTCCAATTTTACCAAACTTGCTTTTTATCAATTCTAAGTCATTGAAATTACGTAGTTATCCTTAGTTTCACATTACATCAACGTTAATTGTCACGGAACATCATGCGTCAAATTTTGTAAGTGTCGCGTGGCGGCTGCCAGTTGCGATCTCGCCAGAAGAGCGAAGATATGTCCGCCTCGGTCACTCTCTCCCCTAGTGTGCGGCAGAATCTGTTGTCGTTACAGAATACCGCCTCGCTCATGTTGACGACGCAGACCCGTCTTGCCACCGGCAAGAAGGTCAATTCCGCTTTAGACAATGCGAGCAGCTTCTTCACGGCTGCGTCGTTGAATAACCGCGCGAACGCCCTGAATTCGGTGCTCGACTCGGTATCCACCGTTATCCAGATCTTTGCCGCGGCCAACAACGGCCTCACCGGAATCACGCATCTGCTGGAGTCGATGCAGGCGGTATTGAACCAGACCGGCCAGTCGCAGACGAACCAGGCAGCGTCTTACGGTATAGGCACGATCGACACCTCGTCGGTGCAGAACATGTCGTTCTCCGGCGGCAGCGTCGGCGCCAGCCCGGTCCAGGTCGCGCTCAACACATCCGACGTCACTACGCCCGCGACCGCCGCGACGGTGACGGCCAGCGCCGACTACGTCGCCCCGACCGCGGTGAGCGGAGCGGTCGTCACGACCGGCGGCAATTGGCTCGCTCTCGGCGCTCCCAATGCAGACGAGACCTGGTCGTTCACCGTCAGCAAGAACGGCGGCCCCGGCGTCAGCGTCCAACTCGCCGCCTCCGACGGCAGTTTCGGCATGATCGGTGGCTGGCAGGCGATTCCCGCGATCAATGCCGACCTGGCGGCGGGTGGATCGACGATCCGAATCCGCAGTAACGGCAACCCGATGATTCTCGGCGAGTTCTATGACACCGACGCCGCCAACACCGGCACTACGGCCACGAGCGACGTCAGCGACGTGACCACCGGCGGCACTGCGCCTAGTGGCCACTTCGGCTGGGAAGGCGGAGCCTTGCACGGCCAAGGCACCAATGCGGCCAACCGGGTCGTCACCATCGGCGATGGCACGACGACTGCCACGGCCACGCTGACCACGGCCAATGCCGCCACCGCCGCGGCGGCGCGGGTGGCGATCCAGGCAGCCATCGATGCCACCGCGCTCGTCGGCACGATCTCGGTCGGCGGCAGCGCCAACCGCATCGACCTCGCCGGCCTCGCCGACGGCAGCAACAACATCACCTTCGGTGGCGCGAATGTCGACGACGTCCTTGGCGCCGGCAGGACGGTGACGCCGGGCAGCACCGGCTCCACCTCGAGCGGTACCGTCAAAACCGTCGATCAGCTCGCTTCCGATATCAACGCCAACGCCGCGTTGACCGGCAAGGTCCACGCGTCCAACGCTGGCGGCAAGTTGAGCATCGAGAACATCTCGGGGAACGTGCTCACGGTCACCGGCGTAATCGGCGGCAATATCGACGGCAGCGGCACGACCGCAACCATCGCCGGTGCAAGCACCGGCAGCGTCAGCGGCGGCCTGGTGACTCAGTTCAACGGCCTCAGGACACAGCTCGATAAGCTCGCCGGGGATTCGTACTTTAACGGCGTCAACCTGTTGAACGGCGACAACCTCAACACCGTGTTCAACGAACAGGGCACCAGCTCGCTGAGCGTCACCCGGCGTGACGCTCAACTCGGCCGGTCTCGGCCTCACGGCGCCTTTGGACCAGAACAGCAACGTCGATACCCAGCTCGCCGCCCTCACTGCGGCGCTGGCCACAGTGCGTATGCAGGCGGTCCGCCTCGGTTCGTATATGGCGGTCTTACAGACCCGCGAGGACTTCACCAAGAACATGGTGAACACGTTGCAGACCGGCTCCAACAACCTGGTGCTCGCCGATCCAAATCAGGAAGGCTCCAATCTGTTGGCGTTGCAGACGCGGCAGTCGCTGTCGACCACCGCGCTCTCGCTTGCCAGCCAGTCGGATCAGGCCGTGCTTAGGCTGTTCGGCTGATACGGGCGCCGGCTTAGCTGTTGAGCATCTCCAGCGCCGCCCGGTGCACGCGCTCGTCGCCGGCGACCACGATGCGGCCGCCCTCCTGCGCCGGGCCGTTCTCCCAGGTGGTCGCGATGCCGCCGGCGCCGGTGATGATCGGAATGATTGCGACGATGTCGTAGGGCTTGATTTCGGTCTCGATCACCAGATCGATCAGTCCGGCCGCCAGCATGCAATAGGCGTAGCAGTCGCCGCCATAGCGCGAGAGCTTGACCTTGTTTTCCAGCCGGCCGAACGCGGCGCGGTCGGCCTCATTCATCAAGAGCGGACTGGTGGTGGACAGGATCGCATCGTCGATCGACGCACAACCGCGCACTTGCAGATCGCGGTTGCCCGCCGGCCCGCGATAACGGGCCGCGCCGCCGTCGCCGGAAAATTTCTCGCGCGTGAACGGCTGGCTCATCATGCCGAAGACCGGCTCGCCGAAACGCATCAGGCCGATCAGCGTGCCCCAGGCCACCATGCCGGTGATGAAGGACTTGGTGCCGTCGATCGGATCGAGCACCCAGACATATTCGGCGTCGGTGCGCTCGGCGCCGTATTCCTCGCCGATGACGCCGTGGCCCGGGAAATTCTGCCGGATGAGGGCGCGCATGGCCTGCTCGGCGGCGCGGTCGGCGGCGGTGACCGGATCGAAGCCGCCGGCCTTCTTGTTGTCGATCGCCAGCGCCGTGCGGAAAAACGGCAGGATGGTCTCGCCGGACACCCCGGCGAGTTGATCGACAAAACTGCTGAAATCGATGGCCGTCATTAGGTTCTGCTTATCGCACGATGTGCCGAAGTGGCACCGGTTTTACCGGCAGGTCGTGCGTCGCGGCGTGTAACAGGGTGCGGCACAGCATTTTTCGAGGGTTAAGCAATGCAAATCTCGCTGGGTTGCCACCCATACGGATCGTTGAATTTGTGATGTTTTTGCCACCTCGCGACAAAATTCGCCAGGTTTGTCCTGAAAATCTGGCATCCAGTCATGCATAATAACATGGGATTTTCGCCATTGAGCCTTGATTTTTGTGCGTCGCGGTGTAAATTATTGCAATGCGGTAGCGAGAGCTATCGTTGCCCTCCTTGGGCGTTTCCTCCCTAGACTTGGGCCGCTCTTCGTGAGCGGCCCTTTTTTTTGCCTACTCGGCCGCCGCCCGATAGGGGCGCAGTTCGTCCAACGGAATCTCGCCCAGGCGCCGGGCCAGGGTTTCCAGGTCGGCCGCCAGCCGGCCGAACGTGCTTGAGCGCGCATAGCGGCGCTCGTCCATGTATAGCGCGCGGTTGATCTCGAGCTGGATGGCATGCAGGCCGGCAGCCGGGTTGCCGTAGTGCTCGGTGATAAAGCCGCCGGCATAGGGCTTATTGCGGCTCACGCTGTAGCCGAGCGTGCGCAGCGTCTTTTCCACAGTTTCAGCCACCACGCCGACGCAGCTGGTGCCGTAGCGGTCGCCAAGCACGAATTCCGGCCGCGCCCGCTCGTCTTTATGGCCGGCGGTGGACGGCATGGAATGGCAATCGATCAGCATGGCGGCGCCGAAGTCCCGGTGCAGCCGCGAGAACAGCCGGCGCAAAGCACGGTGATAGGGCTTGTACAGGCTCTCGATCCGGCGCAACGCGTCGTCAACCGGGATGCGCTGGTCGTAGATTTCCTGGGCGTCGCCGACCACCCGCGCCACGGTTCCCAAGCCCCCCGCGACCCGCATCGAGCGGGTATTTGCGAACGAGGGCAGGCGGCCCTCGAACATGCGCGGATCGAGCTCATAGGGCTCGCGGTTGACGTCCACGAAGCAGCGCGGAAAATGCGCGCGCATCAGGGGAAAGCCGTGCTTGACCACACCGGCGATCAATTCGTCGACGAAGCTGTCCTCCGAGCGGCGCAGGGTGCCGATGTCGAGCCGTGAGACCGCCAGGAAGTCACGCGGATAGGTCGAGCCGCTGTGCGGTGAATTGAACAGAACCGGGCCCTTGCCCTCGGCCGGTTCCAGGATCTCGAAGGGGGGGTCAAGTTCGTCGCGCATGTCGCTCATGGACGGTCATGGCCATTTGTAGCGGAGGTAGTATCGCGGTGGGACAGGCCCAACCAGCCCCATATAACGCTCTATTGTCTATGCGCCGCGGCCCATTGCCAAGCCATGCTTTTGGTTCACGCGTTATTTACCTGGCGTAAGTCTTATGGGGGGCCTTATGGGACGGTTGGGGCCCTCTTTGCAGGGTGATTTGGGACGGGGCGTTTAGGTAACATGTCGAAAATCCTCCTGGCTGAAGACGACACCGATATGCGGCGCTTCTTGGTTAAGGCGCTGCAGAACGCCGGATTCGACGTGACCTCCTATGACAACGGCCTGTCGGCCTATCAACGGCTGCGCGAAGAGCCGTTCGAGCTCCTGCTCACCGATATCGTGATGCCTGAAATGGACGGCATCGAGCTCGCCCGCCGCGCCGCCGAACTCGACCCCGACATCAAGATCATGTTCATCACGGGCTTCGCCGCGGTCGCGCTCAACGCCGATTCGACGGCGCCCAAGCACGCCAAAGTGCTGTCCAAGCCGATCCATCTGCGCGACCTGGTCAACGAAGTGCAGAAGATGCTGGCGGCCTAGGCCGCGCTGGCCGGCCGCGGGGCGCTTGCCTCGCCAGTTTGGAGCCGATAAGACCAAACCCATTAAAGGGCGCGTAGCTCAGCGGAAGAGCACTACCTTGACATGGTAGGGGTCACAGGTTCGATCCCTGTCGCGCCCACCATTCCCGGACGGCCCGGATTTCCGTTCAGAACGCGAAAAACACCGTGCCGAGCAGCCACGCCAGCCAGATCGCCGGCGCAAAGAACAGGCCGAACGGCAGGCGGGAGGTCGTATCGACCGGGCGCCCGCCAAAGACGTGCCAGATGCCATAGGCCGCCAGCGCCACAAGCGCCGCGATTTCGATCGCGACCGGTATCATCGGCCAGTCGAGCCAGGCGCCGGCGACAAAGGCCAGCTTGACGTCGCCCAGGCCCAGCCCTTCGCGCTGACGCAGGCGCCAGTAGAGCCAGCGCAGCGCCAGGAAGAAAAACATCGTGACCGCGCCGCGCAGCGCCGCAGCCGCCACGCTCTCGACCATCGACGGCGTGTCGGCAAGCGCGGCGTTGACGAGGGCGAGCGCCAGCGCGGCCGCGGTCAGCTCATTGGGGATGAGGAAATAACGGTAGTCGACGATCGCGATCGCCAGCATCAGCAGCGCCAGGCCGGCACCCAGCAACCCGCCCGTTCCGGGCACGGCCCAGGCGCTTGCCGCGGCGGCTGCCAGGCCGATCGAACCGACGGCCACATCGGCCAGGCGAATTTGTTTCATCGCGGCAAGCGCATTTGCGGTCGGGAGTGGCGGCGGCATCGGTCGTTTCGGTCAAGCACGCCGATCCGCTGTTTCCAAGCGGATAGCGTGTTCAAGGACATAGCGTCATCGCGCGCTGATTGGCACGGTGCCCAATGGCGTCTTCGGCGAAACCGAGCCGATGCGGCTCTTCAGCTTTGCGCGCAATTCTTCCGCGACCAGGTGGGCATCGACGGCATCGTGGATGACCTGCGGCCGGATGAAGATGATGAGTTCGGTGCGCGCCGTCTTCTTGTTTTGATGCGAAAACGCGTCGCCCAAGTAGCCGGGAAGCTGATCGAGCAGCGGGATGCCGTTGCGCGTCTTGTTCTGGGTTTCGCTGATCAGGCCCGCCAGCAACACGGTCTGGCCGTCGGCGACGGTCAGCGTGCTTTTGACTTTCCGCTCGGAAATGGTCGGCGTCAGCGTGCCCGTCGCATTGTTGTCGGAGACCGCGCTGATTTCCTGTTCGACCTCGAGCCGTACCGTATTGTTGTAGCTGACGTGCGGAACGACGTGCAGGATAATGCCGGTGTTCTGGTAGTTGATGGTATTGACCACCGCGTTGTTCGCGCTGAGCACGGTCGCCGTGCCGGTGGTGATCGGCACCTGGTCGCCGACCTGCAAGGTGGCCACGCCGTTGTCCACCACCACCAGGGACGGATTCGAAGAATCTTGACGTCGGTTACGGCGTGCAGTGCATCGAGCACGACCTGCGGCGACGCTTCGGACCCGACCAAGAGATTGAAGCCGGGCAGCACGCGGCCGAGGACCGCACTGGTGCCAATTGTGTTGATCAACGAGCCGGTATCCGCCGGGGCGCCGACATTGCTGCTCTTCAGGAAAAACTGAACGCCGTAGGTCAGGCTGTCGTTCAGCGTAACCTCGGCAATCGTCGCGTCGAAGGCCACTTGCAGCTGCGGACGGTCGATCTGGCGCAGCGCGCCCTCGATGATCTTGTAGTTTTCCTCGTCCGCATAGATCAGCAGCGAGTTATTGACGACGTCTGCGGTGATGCGGATACCCGGCAAGATCGGACCGCCGCTGGCCGGTGCGCCGCCGCGCGGGTTGCTCAGCGCGGGTGAACCGGCGGCAGCCGATGCGGGATTTGCGGCGGCAAGCTGTGCGCTCAGCGGCGGACCGCCGGTGAGCCGCTCGGCCGGGGTCATTGGCGCAGCCCCGGGGCCGCTCGATGTGGTTTTCAGGCCGCCGCCCGGCGCGATCTGGTTAGACGCCGAATCGATCGAGCCGGAACTTGCCCCGCCGAACATGTCGTTCAAGAGCGCCGCGAGATGCTTGGCGTCGCCGTAGCGGACACGATAGACCTTCACGCCCGTGCTCGAGATCTCCGAATTGTCGAGCCGGCGAATCCAACTTTGCGCCGTCTTCAGCAATGCCGGCTTATTGGTGGCGACGAGGATGGCGTTCAGTCGGCCGATCGGCTGCAATTTGATGAGGTCGTGGTTGAGACCGCCGTCGCCGGTATCCATGATCTTTTCGATTTCCGAAATGAGCGGTTCCGGCGTGCTGTGATGCACCGGGAAAATGCCGACCGTCTGGCCGCGCATCCAGTCGGTATCGAAATTAAGCACGGTCTCGACCGCCGAGCGGCGCTCCGGCCCGGTGCCCTGGATCAAAATTATGTTGTGTGCCGCGTCGACGCGGATCGCGCCTTGCTTGGTGGCGAAATTTTCGAGCAGCTTGGTGATCGTCGCCGCCGAAACATAGCGCAGGGGGACGGCGCTCACGCCGTAGCCCGGCTGCGGCACGCGGCCGTTTGCCGCGACGTCGAGACTGCCGTTGGCGGTTGCCTCATTGAGAGGAACGAGCCGATAGCCACTGGAGTTGTGGACGAGTGCGATATTGCTCACGCGCAGTGCGTTCTCGAGCACGTAGAGAACGTCGCTTTTGGCGACCGGCCGTCCCGACGAAAGCGTAACGGTTCCTTGCGCGCGCGGATCGATGATGTAACCGACGCCGAGAATGTCGCCGAGAATGACCTTGGCGACGGTCGCGACCGGCGCGTTTTCGAAGCTGAGATCGTAACCGTCGCCGGCGGCCGCCGGCTCGGCCCCTTGCGGCATCACGCTGCTGCTGTCGTCCGCGCCATCCGCCGATCCGTTGTACACCACCGCACGCGGATCATTGCCGCGATTGATCGTGGCGGATCCGGCCGGCTGCGGAAACCGCGGCAGCAGATCAAGCGATTGCACTTGATCGTGGATGTTGGGCGATTGTGTCTTCGGAGTTTCCGGAATGAGATTGTTGCAAGCCGCGAGCAGGATGCTGGCGAGAGCAAATACGGCCGCCGCCAGTCCGAGGTGAACTAGCTTGCCGTCACGCACTAAACGAACAATGTTATACACTTGGCCCCGCCCGCACACGCTACTGAATGCGTCATCTCAATTTGCGACGCGGCTTCCTAAGCTCTTATTATTTGACACTTTTTTTTGAATATTCGATACTTATACCGCCGCGGTCAAGCTTAATTTGCGGGCGCTAACGACGAGGTTTTTCCAGTAGTTGCGGGCGTCTCGATGTCGGTAAATATGTCAGAAGATTTTGCCAAGTATTTGGTCAGCAAGAGCTACATTGCTGGCGATTTGATATCGAAGCTTGACCTGCCAAATGCCAAGAGCGGCGGGCAAACGTTGCGGCGATTGTGGGAACTGACCGACCTGTCGGCTAATGATTTCGCCGACGAGGTCGCTCGGTTCTACCGCCTGCCGCGCATCAGCTTGCCGCAGTTGCTGTCAGCCACGGCGCTGGTCGGCAGATTTTTCCCGCCGGTTCCTGCGCGAAATGGAGGTTTTTCCGTATCGAACGACGGACGGCCATTCCGACTCGCCATCGCCGATCCTACCGATACGGCGTGCGTTCGCGCCGCGGAAATCGTGCTTGGCGGTCCGGTGGCGATCGACGTCGCGTCTTTCGAGGACATCGCGACCGTGCTTACCGAAAGCATCGGCGATGATGAAGCCGCGTCGACGGAGTGCCGACGGCGAAGACCGCGCCAAGATCGACGACGACATTGACAGCCTGCGCGATCTCGCGAGTGGCGCGCCGGTCGTGCGCGCGGTCAATGATCTCCTCGAAAAGGCGATGGAGTTGCGGGCGAGCGACATCCACATCGAGCCGTTCCGCACCGGCCTCGTCGTGCGCATGCGCGATCGACGGCTTGCTGCGCGCGGTGCCGGCTCCGGCCGGCGTGCTGCCGCAGGCCGTTGATTTCGCGCATCAAGATTTTGGCGGGACTCAATATCGCCGAGCGGCGCCTGCCGCAGGACGGCGCCGCGCGGCTGCGTGTCGCGCGACTCGGATCTCGACATCCGCGTCGCCATCATGCCGACGCAGCACGGCGAATTGGCCGTGATCCGTCTGCTGCCGCGAGATCGTGGGCTTGCTGACGATCGACAAGCTTGGCCTGTCCGAGCGGACGATGCCGAGCTGAAGCCCGGCTGTCGCAGTTGCCGCACGGGATGATCGTCGTGACCGGACCGACCGGCAGCGGCAAGACCACGACGCTCGCCACGATGCTTTCGATTCTCAACGAGTCGACGCGCAAGATTCTGACCATCGAGGATCCGGTCGAATACGAGATTCACGGCGTCAACCAGTCGCAGGTCAAGCCGTCGATCGGCCTCACCTTCGCCACCGCGCTGCGCGCCTTTCGTGCGCCAGGACCCCGACGTGATCATGGTCGGCGAAGTGCGCGACGCCGAAACCGCTCATATCGCCATCCACGCCGCGCTGACCGGCCATCTGGTCCTCACCACGCTGCACACCGAAACTGCGGCAGCGGCAGTGCCGCGTCTGCTCGATCTCGGAGTTGAAAGTTTCCTGCTCAAGTCGACGCTGCGCGCCGTGATCGCGCAGCGCCTCGTGCGTCAGCTGTGTGACCGTTGCAAGGACCGAAGGCTCTCACGCCGGCCGATCTCGCCGGGGATCCACGCTATGCCGCGCTCGGTTTCAAGGCCGGCGAGATCGTGCATGACCCGAAGGGCTGCGAGCGCTGCGGCGGCACCGGCTATCGCGGCCGCGTCGGGGTGTTCGAGGTGCTCGAAATGACCGAGGATGTGCGCCAGCTGATCGCGCTGACACACCGATTCGATCGTCCATCGACCGCGGTCTGACGCCGGCATGACGACATGATCGATGATGGCGTGGCCAAATGCCGTGCGGGCATAACGTCGGCTGCCGAAGTCCTTCGTGTCGACAACGGTCCGGTGACGTGATGCCGAATTTTCAGTACCGCTCATTGACGCAAGGTGGCGAAATCGTCAGCGGCTCGATTTCGGCCGTGACTGCGGCCGAGGTTGCCCGGCGTATCGAATATCTCGGCCTCGTTCCGATCGAACCGATTGCGGAAAAAGGCGCGACCATCTCGCAGCCTGACGGTCGCTTTCATCAGCCGGCCGCGGGTCGAGGACGTCACGGTTTTCACGCGCGATCTTGCGCTTGCTGCTGCAGGGCCGGCGCCCGTCTCACGATGCCCTTGATCTGCTGGCCAGCGACATCGATGTTGGGCGTTTGCGCCCGACCGTCGTTCAGATCAAGGCGGCTGTGCTTGCGGGCGAAAGCTTTGCCGAGGCGATTTCGCGGCATCCGGGGCTGTTCTCGCCGATGTATGTGGCGCTCGTCCGCGTCGGTGAGGCCTCTGGCACGCTTGATCATATTCTCGGAACTGCTTGCCAACGAGCGCGCACGCGCCGGCGCGTTGCGACGCAAGTTGTTCGACGCGCTGCAATATCCGGCCTTCGTGTTTGTCGCGGCCTGCTGTGTGCTGATATTTTTCCTGTTGTTCGTCTTGCCACAATTCTCCGCGGTGCTGCGGGATTTCAATGCCAAGCTCGATCCGATGGTGCAGCGTGTTCCGATCTGTCGGATGTGCCCACGCGCAGCGACGTATCGCAATCACGTTGGTCGTCTGATCGGACTGTGGCTCTTGCTGCGGCGAGCTGCGGTGCGCGCGGCGCTCGTCGACAGTCTCGCGACTGCCGTTCTCCGAACCGTCTTCAACTTTTATCGTTCCGGGCTGTTCTGCCGGAATCTCGGCATTCTTCTGGGTAGCGGCGTCCCGCTGACGACCACGCTTCGTATCCTGATCGACATCATGGCGACGACCGGGGGCATCGTATCTGGACAGCGACGGCCGATCGCGTGCGGCAGGGCGGAAAACTGTCGGAGGCGCTGGCGGCGACCTCGGTATTGCCGCCGATGGCAGTGCGCATGCTGCGGCTGGGCGAGGAGACCGGACAGCTCGCCACACTCGCCGGCCACGAGTCGCCGACTTCTACGAAGCCAAGCTGCAGCGCAGCCTGGACCGCATCGTCGGCATAGCCGGTCCAGCGGCGATCATCGTTATCAGCGTCGTGGTCGGTGGGCTCATCGTATCGGTGATGACGGCGCTGCTATCGGTCAGCCAGGTTGTCGGATAGAAGGTGAAGACGAGCTTTTCGCCCGAGAAAAAGTCCGCAAACGGATGCGCGGCGAAGGCGGCTTCACGCTGGTAGAGATCCTGGTCGTCATCACGATCATCGGTCTGATCATGGCGCTCGTCGGCCCGCGCGTGCTCAACTATCTCGGCGAATCGAAGGTCAAGACCGCAAAAATTCAGATCCAAAGCCTCTCCAGCGCGCTCGACCTCTTCTATCTCGACGCCGGACGTTATCCG
>CAWAXK010000020.1:0-66403 GCA_963786025.1 uncultured Alphaproteobacteria bacterium | reverse complement strand
CAAAGCCGCGATGAATAGGCAGCAAATCCAAATTCACCCATGGACGGGTATGGAGAACTTGATGCGAAGCGCTTTGGCAATTGCTCTTGCGGTGTCGATGTCGGCGGTGGGCGGCGCCGTTCTGTACAGAATGCCCCTGCTCCCGCCGCTGCGCCGGCTCCTGCCGCCGCGCCAGCCCCCGCTCCCGCGCCGGTCATCGTCAAGGCCAAATGTGACAATCCGAACGCGCTCGGCGTCTAGCGAACCGTCCAGATCGATACCACCGGCGGCCCCGGCTTCGGCTTCGAGCAATACAAGGCCTACGACTTCCTGCGCGAAAAGAAGTCGTGCTGACGTTCGACGATGGCCCGTGGCCGGAAATATACCGACGCGCGTGCTCAAGGCGCTCGCCGATCAATGCACCAAGGCGCTGTTCTTCCCGATCGGCAAGCATGCCGGCTGGCATCCCGAGATTCTCAGCAGGTGGCTGCAGGCCGGCCACACGGTCGGCTCGCATACCTGGTCGCACGACGATCTCAGCCAAATTGACGACCGACGAGGCCAAGGACGAGATCGAAAAGGGCGTCAGCGGCGGTGCGCGCCGCATTCGGCGAGAGCCCGGTCGGCGCCGTTCTTCCGCTTCCCGGCGCTGCGCGATCCGCCGGAGATGGTCACCTATCTCGGCGAGCGCAACATCGGCATCTTCTCCACCGACATGGACTGCTTCGACTTCAAGATTCGCAAGCCCGAGCACCTCGTCAAATCGGTGATGACCAAGCTCGACAAGCGCGGCAAGGGCATCATCCTGATGCATGACTTCCAGCATCGGCACTTCCGAGGCGCTCCCCGAACTGCTCAAGCAGCTCAAGACCGACGGTTACAAGATCGTGCAGGTGGTCGGCAAGACGCCGATCGAGCCGCTGCCGGAATACAAGGCGGCCGTGCTCAAGGAAATGGGCGGCGGGCTGGACGAAGCGCGCCCGATGTCGAGCGTGATCCAGACCATCCAAGGCAACTGACGTTTCAATCGAGAATCGAGCTTGGCCGCGCGAGCCTCGCGCGGCCGGCTTTTTATGGCGCGGCGCGCGCGGCGTTGTACAGCATGGCGTGAAACGCCTTGAATACCTTTTCCATCTGCGGCCGCTTGTAGGGAAACAGATCGGGCGGATCCATCGAGTGCACGATCATTCCGGGTCCCACTTCGAAGACCAAAAGCTTGCCGTCCCGCGTCTCGCCGCAATCGATGGGCAGGTATTCTAGCCCGGTCCGCTCCGCGATTGCCGCAAAGGCCGCCGCATGGCGGACGGCGAAGTCGTCGTCGAAACTCGCCATGAAGCGCGCTTCTTCCTCGCGCTTGACCGGATCGTTCTTCATGTCGGCGTTGAGGTAATGGATCATCCAATGGCGCGAAATCGCCATGTGGCAAATGAAGGGGCGGCCATCGATGATGGCGACGCGGGATTTGCGGAATTGCCCGTCGCGGCTGCTGTAGTCGACAAACGGCGCGATATAGAATTCCGCATCGGCCTGTTCGCCCAGATAAGCGTCGATCGCCGATGCGCTTTCGAGCTTCACCAGGCCCATTCCGGCCTGCGACCAGGATGGCCGCGCGATGATCGGAAAGCCGCTGCCGTCGAGAATGGATTCGACCGCAACGTCGCCTTCGGCAATGCCTGCAAGCGTCGCGCGATCGATGCGCACGTTCATTGGAATAACGATATTTGTTGCCGAATTTCAGAAGCTCCCAGGTGCCCGCCCGCGTCAGGCGCGCAACGCGGTCGGCAGATTGACGACGGGGCGCGGCCAGGACCGGATCAACTCGGAGATTTCGCGTAGAACCGGCATGTTCTCGTCGGATTCGACCGCGGCCACCAAAGCGACGTCGTGCTCCGGCGGTTCCGGCACGACCGTGCCCGGCACGACATACATCATGTCGAGCACGATGCTCGAGCCGTCCAGCATGAATTCCAGCGGCGTATTGGCCATGAAATCGCCGGGCGCCATGAAGGCGAGCAGCTTCAGCGGCCGTTGCGCATCGATGGCCGCCGGCCGGCGGTAGATCCGTTGCATGCTCAAGGCCGCCAATTGCAGTTCGCGGCGATCCTGCGGGCGGCCCTGCAACTGGGCGATGGTCGACAGATCGAGCAGCGCGGCGGCGTCGGCCGGCTGCGCCGTGACCTGGTGCACCAGCCTGTTCCACACCGGCGCCAGATCGAGGCCGTCGAAAGCCATCTGGCACAGCGCCTGCATTCCGATCGGCGCGGCCGGGAAAGGTTCACCGGCAACGGCCAGATTTGCGTTTGCGGAAATCACACAGCGCTCCTTCTGTCTCAAGCGGCACAGATTGTCGTCGCCGCGGCGCCCAATTCCGACACCGCCTTCAACATGGCGTCGATATCGCGCGGCTCGGTGCGATGATTGACGATCGCCACGCGGATCGCGAGGCGGCCGCCAATAATGGTCGTGGACGGCGCGGCGATGCCGGACGTGCAGATCCGCGACGATCTTGGCATTGAGGTGATCGGGATCATCGCCGCGATAGCGGAAGCAGACGATGTTGAGCGAGACCGGGGCCAGCAGTTCCAACTCGCGCGCCGTGGCGATCTTGATCTCGAGGTAGCGCGCCAATTCGCAGGTGCGCGACATCATCGAACCGAGCGCGTCGGTGCCGTAAACTTTCAGCGTGAACCAGGTCTTGAGCGCGCGAAAGCCGCGCGACAGGTCGGGACCGAAATCGCAGGGCCATTGCGCGCCGGCCGCGAGCCCACGGGTCTCGCGCCGCAGATAGGCCGCGGGCGATGCGAACGTGTCGCGGTGCAGCGTGCCGTCGCGCACCAGGATGAAGCCGGCGTCGTAAGGCACCTGCCCCCATTTGTGGAAATCGAGCGCGATCGAATCCGCCAGCTGAATGCCGGCGAGCCGCGGCGCGATGTCCGGCGCCATGATGGCGAGCGCACCGATGGCGCCGTCGACGTGAAACCATAGTTTTTCGCGGGCCGCGATGGCGGCCAGCCCCGCCAGATCGTCGATGGCGCCGGTATCGACCGCGCCCGCCGTTCCAACGACGAGGAAAGGTGTCAGCCCCGCATTGCGGTCCTGTGCGATGGCCGCGTCGAGCGCCGCAAGATCGATTTGATGCAGATCGTTGGTGGGAATGACATGCAATGCCGCATTGCCGAGGCCGGACAAGTCCATGGCCTGCGAAATGCAACCATGCGCGGCCGCCGACGTATAGGCGACGAGGCTTTTGCCGGCCGCTGCGACGCCGTCGCGGCGCACTTCGAGACCCAATTCGCGCGTGCGGGCGATCAGCACGCCGAGCAGATTGGCCATCGATGTGCCGGTGACGAACAGCCCGCTCGCCGCGCTGGGAAATTCGAACAGTTGGCGCAGCCAATGCACGATCTGCCGCTCGACTTCGATCGGCATATGGTCGCGGCCGCCGAGATTGGCGTTGAGACCGGCGGCGAGCATCTCCGCCAGCATGCCGGGCACGCTGCCGCCGCCATGCACCCAGCCCATGAAGCCGGGGTGCACATTGCCGGTGGCGAAAGGGAGGATGTCGCGCATGAATTCGTCATGCACGGCGGCGAGACCGGTCGGCCCGTTCGGGACATCCGCCTGGAAGCGGGCACGCTCGCTATCAGGGATCGGTTGCCACACCGGGCGCTCGCGGATGTTCTCGATGTAATCGAGAATATCGTCGAGCATCCGGTGCCCTTGGGCGCGGGCGCTCTGCCAATCCACAGGATCGAGACTGCCGCCGGTAATGGAGAATGGGTCGGTTACCATCGTACCGGCAAGGTTTCATTAATTTATTAATAAAATGTATCGTTAACGAAAGCTTAACGTGCGCATCACTTGCGGTGCAGGCGCTCGAGCGTGGCGAGCATCGCGGCCCTTGCCGGCGAATCCTGGTAGCTACGCACAAGTTCCTCGGCTTCGCTCAATTCCGGCTCGGCTTCGCAGCCGTGGCCCGCGAGCCAAGTCAGCGCGGTCAGCGGTTCGTAAGCGCCCAGCCGCTCCAGCAGCTCGCTATAGGGCCGCGGCGGGTCGCCGTCTTTCGGCCGGTAGACTTTCGTGATGTCGCCATACACCTGCGTGAGCGCCGCCTTGCACAGCGGCGCGGTCATTTCGAGATCGAGTGCGGGCATATATTTCAAGACCTGCCACTGCGCGCTGATGTCGTATTTGTCGTTGAGCATCGCGACGGCGTCGCTGGTGCGATGGTCGAGCTTGCGCGCGCCTTCGAGCGCCTGGTCGTGGAATTCCTTTTTCTCGGCGAAGGTAAGCCAGGCCTTGAGATGCGACTTCGGCGTCAGCATGGAGAAGCGCTCGGGATATTCACGCACTTGCCTGCCGAGACTTTTCGCATCGCGCAGCTCGCGCAACTCGACGACGTCGAAATTCGTGCCGCGATAGGCCTTGGCCATGGTCTCCCAGGCCTGCGAACTCCGCATGACAGGAACAATCATGACCGACCAGCCACCGCATCGCCGCGAGCGCGTTGGCGACCGGCCAGAAGATCTCGCTATAGGGCTTGGAATTGGACGTTTGCAGCACCAGTGGCGCGACCTGCCGGCGCAGTAGCGCGCGCGCCTTGTCGCAAATGGCGGGCGTTGGCGTGAGATCGATGCGGCCGAGAAAGCCGAGTGGGAAATCGCCGCGCTCGAGCATGAGTTCGGCGTCGTTTTGACGCCGCTCGAGCTTGCGAATGCGGTCGAGCACCTCGCTTTGCTTTGTGCTGTTTTGTGTCTCCAGAAACGGCGCCAAATCCCAAAGTGCGGCATCCGCCGGCAGTTTGGCGTAATCGTCATCGTATTTTTGCAGCGCTTGGGCGACACGGTCGTCGGCGTGCTCGCGTACTTTCTCCAGCGGGATGACGGAAGCGCAAAGCAGCAATACCGCTCCCCAGATAGCGCCGCCGGCCAGCCGCGCCGGGATAGCGGCGCGCAACGACGGGAACAGCGCCCAGATGCAAAACGCATAGATCAGCGGCGGCGCCAGCGCCGGAATGACGAGCGGCCACAGGAACGGCGGCAGGTGGGGCCGGGAGAGCAATCCCAGCACTTCGAACGTCACGGCGCCAGACGCCGGGATCAAGATTGCCGCTGCCAGCACGGCCGGCCACGTCATCTCGCCTTTGACTCTGGCAATAAGCGTGATCAGCGCCAGCAAGCCCCACAGCAGGATGATTTCGATCGCGGCATAGGCCTGCGCGTAGCCGTTGCCGGCGGCGTCGCTGCCGGCGAGGTCGGACAACGTCGCCAACGCCAAGACCCAGAGCAGCAGGGCCAGAACGCCGAGGCCAATGCTGACGCCGATCGCAGCGGGAGCAGCCTTCGCGGGGTCCGGCATTCGTCCGATCTCAAGGCCCGGAAAGCGGGCGCTCCGATGGGTCGCGGGTAAGTCGCCGCAGGTTCAAAACGACCCTATCACAGCCGCGCCCTAAGGGATCGCGCGCCGCGTGAAGGCGGTGAAAATCGCCGAGATCGTGGTGGCGTGGTCGTAGGCGATGCGGCTCGCGACCACGAACAAAGTCGTCGCCAGCACCAGCTGCAAGGCGCGCTCCGGGATGCGGATGGCGAAATAGCTGCCGACGAAAATGCCCGGCAGCGAGCCGACCAAAAGCGACGCAATGATGTGCCAGTCGACCGAGCCCATCATCCAGTGGCCCAGCCCGGCGATCAGGGTAAGCGGCACCGCATGCGCGATATCGGAGCCGACGATCTTGGCCGTCGGCAAATGCGGGTAGAGCAGCACCAGCATGACCACGCCGATGGCGCCGGCACCGACCGAAGAGATCGAGACCAGCACGCCAAGCAGCGCGCCGACCAGCACGGTGAGAACGCCCGTCCGCTTCGGATCGAGTTCGCTGACGCGCGCGCGGTAGATCGCCACGAGCGGTCCGCCGAACACCAGCACGAACGCGGTGGCGAACAACGCCACGCTAAGCACCAGCGTGACCAGGCCGCGCGCGGCGTCGCCATTGAGATTGAAATGCGACAACACCGCCAGCGTGACGACGGTCGCCGGAACGCTGCCGCTCGCCAGCCGGCGCACCACGCGCCAGTCGATGCTGCGCGCCAGCCCATGCACCAGGCTGCCGCCGGTCTTGGTGGCTGCCGCGTAAAGCAGGTCGGTGCCGACCGCCGTTGCCGGATGAATGCCGAACAGCAGAATCAAAATCGGCGTCATCAACGCGCCGCCGCCGACGGCGGTCATGCCGACCAACAGACCGACGGCAAAGCCCGACAGCGAATAAAGCGGATCGATCATCGGCATGGAACGGCCTTGGCCTTGCAGGCGTTTGGTTTTCGTACAATGACTCTAACCACATTCCGTGCCGCCGGTCATCTTCACGAAAATGCGAGTTCCAAATTCGATTCCCTTGCAGCGCCAATTCGCGCAATTTTTTCCGCGAGATGGGTGTGATAACGATCAAATCATACCTATTTCAAAAAAGAATATTTTTTTCTCGGCTAAAACAAGCCTGCGAAGGGAGCGGTAACGTGCCGGCGATCGTTACTCTCACCATTAATCCGGCGGTCGACATTTTCGTCAATGTCGACCGTGTCGAGCCGACACGCAAATTGCGCTGCTCGCCGCCCAAGCGCGATCCCGGCGGCGGCGGTATCAACGTCGCGCGCGTCGCGCACCGCCTCGGCGCCGACGTGACGGCGATCTATCCGATCGGTGGCCAGATCGGCAAATTGCTGCAGCGGCTGGTCGAGCGCGAGGACATCGCGAGTCTGGTCACGCCGTCGCATGTCGAGACGCGTGAGAATTTCACGGCCTATGAAGAGTCGACCGGCGAACAATACCGTTTCGTATTGCCGGGCTCAGCCCTGCATCGCGCCGAATGGGAGGCGGTGCTCGACCGGCTGGCGTTGCTGGCGGAGCGGCCGAAATACGTGGTCGCCAGCGGCAGCGTGCCGCCGGGAGCGCCGGACGATTTTTTCGCGCGCGTGGCGCGGCACGCCAAGGCGCTGGGCGCCAAGAGCGCGATCGATACATCGGGCGTTCCTCTGAAAGAAGCGCTCGCCGAAGGCGTCACGCTGGTCAAGCCGAACCTCGTCGAGTTGAGCGAATATGTCGGGGCGTCGCTTGATAGCGACAGGGAACGAATCGCCGCCTGCCGCGAGCTCACCGCCGACGGACGCGCGGAAATTGTCGCGCTCACGCTCGGCGAACACGGCGCAATTCTGGTGACGGCTGAGCGCGCGTGGCAGGCGCCACCGATGGCGATCGAAGCGGTGAGTACGGTCGGTGCCGGCGACAGTTTTCTCGGCGGCCTGGTCGCCGCACTGGCAAGCGGCAAGCCGCTGGATGACGCGTTCCGTGTCGCGGTCGCCGCCGCTTCCGCCGCCGTGCTCATGCCGGGCACCGGCCTGTGCCAGCCGCAGGACGTGAAGCGGCTATTGGCCGAGGTGAAGATCAGGGAGATCGCGCGGGTGCCGGCGTGACGCCGAAGCGCGCGCTGCCGCGAGCCGGTGTCAGCGCGATTTTGCCGATATCGATCCGGTGATGTCGCCGCGCGAGGCTTGCGCGCAATAGCGGCTCGCATATTGCTCCGCCAGCTTGTGCATTTCGGTACCGTAGGTGTTGCGGTCGGTGCCGGTCCATTCGCGCGCGAGATCGCCGAAGGTCACCGGCCGGTGCAACCGGCGCATGGCCTCCTGCACGTCGTCCTGCACCCGGCGCGTACGCTGGGCGACCGGATTGGGGATGCGCGTGATCGAATACATCAGCACGTGCTGCAGATGCGCGAGCACGCCGGTGGCGATGTCGGCGAAGCGTTCGCCCGGCTTGCCGGAGATCGTCGCACCGACGCCAGCAAAATTATTGTCGGCCGGCACCACTGAGGCGGGCACGCCGTTCGGCCGGCGGAAGGTGAGATAATTGGTCTCGATCAGCATCTGGAAGAAGGCGTAATCCCAGCGCACGGCCACGCAGCGGTCGGGCGGACGCGACACGCATTGGCCGATGCGCTGATAGAGCGACGCGAGGTTGCTGAAACGCGGATCGATCGTGCGCGGCGTGCTGCGGTGCGTATTGCGCTCGGCGACGAAGTCCATGAGCGCGGCCGGCCGCACACATTGCGGCACCGGATTGTCGGCGCCAGCAAGAATGCGCGGCAGCGCCGCGGCTGACGCCGCGCTTGGCAACAGCAGCAACACAAGCAGCAATACAATACGCGCCGCCATGAAAGGCCCGTCCCGGTCCGTGTCCGGGGCGCACCTAAGCCGAATTTGGTTAATTTTCCGCGGCTACGCGGAGGTAAATATCGCCCGCCTTCGTCACGACGTCGGCGGATAATCTTCGCGATTGAGGCTGGCTTGCCGAGCCGAAGCTCCGGAGGAGCGAAGGCTGGAGCGGGCGAAGGGAATCGAACCCTCGTATGCAGCTTGGGAAAACGGATTCTGGCCGTCCGCCGAAACGGCTTCAAACGCTAACCTTTTGTTCAGCCTGATTTAATTGACAATTAGAGGCCTCCGCTCGACGATCCCGAAAATTAAGCGTTTTCAACGACGTTGTAGAAATGTTGTACGGAGCAAACGGCCCATGGCCCCGGTCCAATACGAGCGCGTTTGTAAATCGGCGCCGGGGTCAATTTGCTGAAGATTGCGACGGCAACACTTTGACGGCTCTTAAGAAAACTGTGTCCGGGTGGGGTCAGTATCGGCGCCGATCGTGACCCCACCCTGCTGCCGATTTCTTTATGCGCCTCAATGCGGTGGTCCTGTTCGTTCAAGTGGGACCGTCTGGCGCCGATTTACACCGCTTACCCGATCCTCGTCCAATTCAACATCCAGACCCATTCCATCCTCCGGCATAACTCAGCCGCAGAATGCAACGTCCGCCGTTGCTTCGAAAACTGAAATCTCAATGATCTCTAAACGTCGCTTACTTTGCGATGCAGCGAAACGACGCTTTGTGCCATTCGCGACCAAACGCACTGCAGCAAATGAAGGACCGCCTTGCGGCGGCCTCTCCGAAAACCTTCGCAATAAACGACATCGCGGACTTAATTTGAAATGAACGAGGCCGCCTAGATTGGCGGCCTCGTTTTTTGATTTTAAGCTGTATACGGCTTTAGAATTTGTAATTTACGCCCGCACGAGCAATGTTGTCTTTCATGCTGCCGCTGACGATATTCAACAAGGGGCTGACTGCCACCGTGGGGCCATCGCCGAAGTCGATATAGAGATATTCGGCTTTGGCGCTCCAATGATCCGCAAACGCCCATTCCACGCCGCCGCCCACCGTCCAACCACTATAATCCTGCGATGCACTGAATGAAGTTGAAGCGGCGCCGATGGTTGTCGTTCCACTGATCTCACCATGGCCATAAGCCAACCCGCCAGTTACATAGGGTAACCAGTTGCCGGTAGTGCCCATGGCGTATCCGATGCGGCCCCGAACAGTACCAAACCAATCGAGTTTGTCGGAGTACGCTACCGACGTCGATGCGGGAACATTAGCAAAGAAACCGACGGGGGCGATCAGGAAGGCACCATCTGCCTTCTGGCCCGATCCTTGGAAATCGGCTTCGAGACCGAATACCCACTGATTGACCTGCCAATTGTAGCCAATCTGGCCGCCACCGACGAACCCATTAAGGTGATCACTATTCGAGAACAGCGTCGTGCCGGCGGTCGTAACAGCCGCATTGTCCTGGCTTCCCCAGCTGTAACCGGCGTTGAGACCTACATAGAAGCCGGTCCAGTTGTACATCGGCACCATGACAGGCGCCTTTGTGTACATCGGCGCCTTGGCGGGCAAATCAGCGGCGGAGGCCATCGAAGCGAAGCCGAGAACAGCGATGGCGGCGAGCGTTGCACTATGGAAGCGAGCCATATTCAGTCTCCAAAAACATCCAAGATGTTGGAAAAAATTATAGCAAACAACCTTAGGTAAGCGGGGCCTAGCATCGCAAATCTGCACAGATGATTTTTTACCGTGATATTTATGTGACTCTTAGCCAACCAATTGTTTTATCAATTCAAACTCTATCCATTCAGAAAAATGAACTTGCAGAGATATTGCTCGAGGCGGCGTTCGCCACCGTGTTTCCAGATGAAAACCCTGGGTGGCCAATGGCGGGCGTTGGTAATCGCTATATTGGTCGCGGTAGGGACGAGGATTGCTCCTCGCCCCCCGCACAGATCCCGGCGTGCGCTGCTAACGCACCGGGCTCCTCCCTCGGGTTTTGGCGTCGAAGCGGTGACATGGCAAAGGGTGTAGCGTTCTGATTGGCGGAAAGAAGCGAGCGACGAGCCGGATGAACCTCTCCCAGTTGAGGCGTGCCTTTTGGCTCCGCCGCCTGAGCGACGCGAGCCAGAGCCGCTTCACCTTGTTGAAGAACCACCACAGGCTCGGGTGATTGCCCGAGACTGCGAAGTAGTTCAGATGCCCTCGCAGCATCTGTTTCACCCAAGCACCGGTTTCCGCGATGGGGTCGTGCATTATCCTGCGCAACTCTATCTTGATGGCCAGCAGCTTGACTCGCATGCGCTTCTTGATCGTTTTGCGCCCGATGACGAAGGTGCCCCATTTGCGTGATCGCGTGCAGAAGTGCGTGAAGCCGAGGAAGTCGAAAGTTTCGGGCTTCCCCTCTCCAAGCTTCTCACGTTGCTTGGCCGCGTAGCGGCCAAAGCGGATCAGCCGGGTTTTGTCCGGGTGCAACGCCAGTTCGAACTGGCGCATTCGTTCCTTAAGGTCGTCAAGGAACGCCCGTGCCTCATGCTCATGCTGAAAGCCGACGATGGTGTCGTCCGCGTAGCGGACGACTATCATGTCGCCCGACGCCCTGGTAAGACGCCAGCGATGGACCCAGAGATCAAACACATAGTGCAGGTAGACGTTCGCCAGGATCGGTGAAATCACCGCGCCTTGCGGAGCGCCGCATACGCCACGTGTTCTGCGTCCATTCTCAACCATGCCGACCTTCAGCCATTTTGCAATGAGCCGCAGGATGCGCTTGTCCGCGATACGGTGCTCGAGGAAACGGATAATCCATGAATGGGCCATGGCATCAAAAAAGGCCCGGATGTCCGCGTCGAGAACCCAGTTCACTTGTTTCCTGAGGATGCCGACGTGGAGTGCGTCCAACGCATCGTGCTGGCCGCGTCCCGTTCGGAAGCCGTAGGAGAACCCGAGAAAGTCGTCCTCGTAGATTGCTTCGAGAACCGTCGCGACCGCCTGCTGGACGATTTTGTCCTCCAAGCACAGAATGTTCAGCGGCCGTTTCGAGCCATCAGCCTTCGGTATGTAGGTCCGTCTGGCTGGACGTGCTCGGTAACTGCCCCGGTGCACCCTATCGTGCAGCTCCTTCAGTTTTCCTTCGAGGTTCTCTCCGTAGGCCTGCCACGTCACGCCGTCGATGCCCGGCGCGGAGTCCCGTTCAAGCGAACGGTAGCTCTGCTTCAGGAGATCGATGTTGATGTGATGCAGCAGCGCAGTGAACCGTACATTCTTGCTCTGTCGCGCCGCTCGGCGCACGGCGATGAGTCCGTTCGACGCGGTGTCCCGGCGCAGTGTCCGAGCCGCGGCCGTCTCGCCGCCGTTCCCTTTGGGCGGGGTCCTTCCCTCCACAGCCTCCGCCGAGGACAAGCCCTCTTTGTTCGGCCGCTTCGCGGGTACTATGACCCCGTCCGAATTCTCATCCGCGTCCATATTCATCGTTCGGCTATTGCCTTCATGAACCGGCCCGGCTTGCCTGACCGGGCACGGATGAGACTTCCCAGGTTCCGCGCAAAGAACTTCTCCACGTGCACAAGGTCTCCGACTGCGCGAGGTTATTCTCATGCGAGCCATTTGCCATGAGACGATGTTGCCTTCTCTTCAAGCGAACGAGATCGGCACCTCGGAATTGGACCCGTTTCGCAGCTCAATACTTGGCCCGTGGTCTCCCCTGTGAACGCTTCACGTCGGCCCTCACGGGACGCTGCGCATCACTCGGGGTCGGGGCGACTGGCTAGGCCTTACCCCGTGAAGGACTTTCACCTCCTATTCTTTGCCAGCTTTGCCTGGCGCACTCGCTTAATGGGTCATTCACGCCCTGGCAATTCAGCCTCCGGTCGGGCGTTTGTCGGCTATGCCCCCGATAGCGACCGTCGTCGCTGCGATGCGGCGAACGCAGCAACGTGCCAGCCGCGACCGACTGCGCAAACAGAAAGACCGCCTCGCGGCGGCCTTTCCGAACCCAGATCAAGTGAGTTTAATAGCAAACTCCTATAACCGCAGCGTTACGGGACTCCCAGTCCAGCACGTCGTGCCCTACTTCAAATCTGTCACCGCCACCTCGTAGACCTTGTGCACGGCGTCATACTTGACGCTGTAGGCCGAAGGATAGGCGCCCGGCTTGGTGTAGGAGGCGGGCCGTGTCACCGGGGCGGAGAATGACGGCTTCGACTTGAGGAACGCCACCGACGCCATTGGTTCAATGAAGGTCTGCTGCTTGTTGTAGTAGCCGTAGATGAAGGTGGCGGTGAACGGCTGGTTATGGAATTCGGGCGCCGATGGATTAACTGCATGTACGCCCATTTGGGAAACCGCCGTACCAGGCGGCACGATGTAGCCGGCTGGCACAAGTTCAGCCGATGGTTGTTGGCTCGGATTGCCTGACTCCTTGTCGTCCTTGAAGGCGACTTTCATCTGTGCCGCGTGGCTCACCAGATAGAAATGGAAATCAAAATGCGGCACGTCGTAGACGTGTGGCGGCGGATGGCCAGCGGACTCCCAGTTGATCACAACGTGATCGACGACAGTCTTGGGCCCCTTCGTTGGCATCGGCAGGAGATAGGGGAAATCGGGGTCGGCGCCCTTGGCCGCTTTTGGCAGTCCGTCAAGCATACCCGGCGTGAAGACCACGCTAATCGATGCCGGCTTGCCGTTGGCGTCGGTACGGACAACGGTGTGCGCTGTGCCGTGGCCGATGCGCACCGCCTTGCCCTGGTAGGTCGCAGGCTTGCTCTGGGCCGGCATTGGTCCTACCGCGAACACGGTAGTGACTGTCGCAAGAATGAAAAACTGGCTACGGCGAGCGCGAATGGCTGTCCAAATCATAATTTTTCCCCTCGGATTGGCAGGCGTTTCCCCGATTTCAATTATCGTAATTATTGAGCGCGCTGCATAGCGCCTACCGGTAGCATTCACCTGACCGAGATGTAAATTGGCGTGCAACTTTGACCCCCGCCGACGCGACCCTAAACGATTGAGTGTTTGCGCTTTTTCTCGAAATAGGCGGGGGGCACGATTGGACGCCGATGAAAACTTACGAAAATCTTGTAATTCGCTTACGAATCAGCGAGTTAAGGCCGAAGCGTGTGGGGTCCATGTTGGACGCCGATTAACACTCACGCAGCCTGAGCCGCCCGCCTGACGCGCGGCGCGCGTGCCGCGCCCAGCGCTGGAGGTCGCGGATATCTTCCGCGGCTACGGTCCGGCATGGCGCCGGGCCAATGCCGGCCATTTGAGCCTCGGTCAGCTCAAGGTGATGTCGGCAGTCGAGAACTGCCGCACCGCGGCGCTCGGCGGTCATGTCACGCGCTGCGAGGACTGCGCCTATACGACCATTGCCTACAACTCCTGCCGCAACCGGCATTGCCCGAAGTGCCAGGGCGCTACCGCCAAGCAATGGCTCGCCGAGCGCGAGGCCGATCTGCTGCCCGTGCCGTACTTCCATTTGGTGTTCACGCTACCGGCCCCTATCGCCGACATCGCCTATCAGAACAAGGCCGTGATCTACGACCTCTTGTTCAAGGCGTCGGCCGAGACCCTCACCACAATCGCCGCCGATCCTAGGCATCTCGGCGCCAGGATCGGCATCACTGCCGTGCTGCACACCTGGGGGTCGGCCATGACGCATCACCCACACCTGCACATGATCGTGCCAGGCGGCGGCATCTCGCTCGATGGCAAGACTTGGGTCTCGTGCCGGTCCGGCTTCTTTCTGCCGGTGCGCGTACTCTCGCGCCTGTTCCGACGGATGTTGCTCACCATGCTGCTCGCGGCACACAAAGCCGGCCGTCTGCAATTCTTCGGCAACCTTGGCGCTCTCGCCGACGCGCGAGCCTTCGCCGCCTATCTGGCACCGCTGCGCCGAACCGAATGGGTTGTCTACAGCAAGCGCCCGTTCGGCGGAACCGAAGCCGTGCTCGCCTACCTGTCGCGCTACACCCATCGCGTCGCTATCGCCAACAGCCGGCTGATCGCCTGCGACCGCAAAGGCGTCAGCTTCAAGTGGAAGGACTATCGCGCTAAGGGCCGCCACCGGCAGAAGACCATGACGCTCGCGACCGACGAGTTCATCCGCCGCTTCCTCATTCACGTCCTGCCGCGCGGCTTCCACCGCATCCGCCACTACGGTCTGCTGGCCAAGACCTCCGGCGCCGACAACATCGTGCGCGCCCGTGAACTGCTCGCCGCGCCAAAATCCAAAAGCCAACCCGCCGAGGCTGATGCCACCAATCACAACGAACCGGCCTGTCCGTGTTGCGGCGGTCGCATGATCATCATCGAGACCTTCGCGCGCGGCTCGACGCCCCGCCATCGGCCAACTGGTCCGACAATCAGGATCGACACATCATGACGCCGCTCGTGCACAATCCCGCAAACTCGCGCGTTCTCTTCGCCCGGGCTTGACCGGCCATGCCGGCGCTCGCCCGAATGCACGACTTTCCCGTCAAATTGCGCAACAGCCCGCACCGTTCGGCACAGCCAGCCGCTCACTTATGAGCCGCAGCGCCGCAAGCCAACCTGGCGCATCGCCTCGTTCAACATCCAACTCGTCATCCGCGGCAATCAAATCCCCATAGTGCACGCCGCATCACCGACGTACCCCTTCCCGCGGTTTCCTCCCTTGGAGGTTTTCGGAACGCCGCCCGTCGTGCTTGCCGCGCAGTCCGTCAGCGGCCGGCATCCGAAAACCTTCACAATAGCGGGCAAATGTTGCGGCGCCGCGATTGTCCGCTATGTGCCGATTTTGTTGCAGAAGTCGGCGATGGGAAGAATGAGGCGACGGTCTCGATGTTTTTAAGCCGTCTGCTGCGCCCGCCCCATTTGGCGGTGGAGCCCTTGAGGCATTAGCACTGACAACCGCAACGCTTACGCAGCACAAGCGGCGGCAATCGGTGGTGGCCTAACGACCAGTTTGGCGAGCCGGCGTAGGTTCTGTGCAATAGCCGCAAGCGTGAACTCATCCTGTGCGCCGCACGGGCCACGAAGCCTAAGGCGACCAAGCTTCAGGATGCGCTTGAGATGGGCGAACAGCATCTCGATGCGTTTGCGATCACGGCGTGATTGGTCGAAGGCCTCGGTGTTAGCCAGTGCGCGAGCAACGTCGCGCGCTTCTTCATAGATGCTGCGCGGAATCCTGCGGAAAGGTGCCTTTGGACAGCATCGCACCTTGAGCGGGCAGTCCCGACAGTCGGATGTGCTGGCGAGATAACGAAGGGTCTCGCCATCATCGATCAGCGTTCCTGTCGTGGTTAGAAGCTTGCCCGCCGGGCAGACATAGACGTTGCGCACTTTGTCGAACCTGAAGTCTTCTCGGCTGAAAGTTCCGTCCTCGCGCTTCGATTTGTCGATAACCGGGATGTGCGGCGCGATATCCTTGCCTTTGACGAGCCAGTTGAGGTTCGGGCCTGAACCGTAGGCCGTATCGGCCGCGAGCCGTTTAGGCTTCAATCCAAAGCGTCTCTCGGTCCGATCGATCATGGTCTTGGCCGCGCCCACCTCGGCCTGGCGAATGGCACGAGAAGCTTCGACATCCATGATGATGCCGCACTTCAAGTCGATCAGATAGTTGTCGGCATAGGCGAAGAAGGCCGGTCCCCGCATTGCGCCCGTCCATTGCGCGGCTGGATCAGATGGCGAGATGAACTTCGGCCTAACCTCGCTTGCTGCGCCAAAGGCCGCGTCATCGAGGGTTGCCAGATACTCCTTCACGGCGCGGCTTGCCGTCTCGGGATCGCGCGTCTTTTGCCATTCTGAGCCTGGGATCGAGCGCTGCTTGTTGGCGTCAGCCTGGATCAGACTCGCATCGACTGCAAACCCTTCTCCGCCAACGAGATTGGCCGCAATACACGCCCCGACGACACGCTCAAATACCCGGCGAAAGATGTCGTTGTCGCGGAAACGCTCATTGCGTGCTCGCGAGAACGCTGAATGATCCGGGATCTTGTGCTCTATGCCGAGCTTACAGAACCAGCGATAGGCGAGGTTCACCTGCAACTCGCGACACAGCAGCCGCTCGGAACGCAGGCCAAAGACATAACCGATGATCAGCATCCGGATCATCAGTACCGGATCAACCGAAGGCCGGCCGAGGGTTGGATAGTGCGGCGCGAGTTCTGCGTAGACCCAAGATAGATCGAGAACGGCGTCGATCTTGCGTGCCAGATGATCATCAGGAACCGCCTCATCGAGACGGAACTCGTAGAACAGAGGTCCCTGATCGTTGTTCTGACGTCCCATCATCGCCCGTCTCCGACGCAAAATGTCGTCAGAAGAAGGAATCACTGTTCGCCAAAGCCTTCAAATCACTTCTGCAACAAAATCTGCCAACGACAGACATACGTCGTGCGACCCATGACAATAGGGAACTGGTGTTCGCCGACTACACGACCACGTGCGAACGAAGCGACGAACGGTCGACAACGGCAACACTCAGGTCCGGCACAATACCGATCTGTTGCGATGCCGCATCAGTGCAGGACATCGCTTTTCGGGTTGGGAGTTGCACTCTGCGACCGTTTGGGAACTCGATATAGCGCCGGACGAATTGTCCGCGACGTTCAAGTACATACTTCGTGCAAACCGGAAAGCGTGCCGGCATGCGAGAGGAACTAGGCATCGTTAAGCCCTCCCAAATTCTTATGTTGTCGTTTTACCGAAGCGCATCGCCATGGTCATTTCGTGACAAAATTGAAGTTGTCCGCTTTTTGCACGAGCGGCATTGTGCCGCATGGGGACATGACGAGTAACCCCTACGGCGGTTCCAATAAAAGAAAGCACAAAAACAGGACCGCGCTATTTTGCACGGTCCTGCATTGGCTAGAAACATTTTGGCCAACTGGCGACTTGGGGGGAGGGTCCGCGCCAACAGTTGGTAATTTGAATGCATTATTCATCACAGCAAACGTTTTCGCGCATTGATCTTGCTCAAAAGGTAAGCCTTAAGCCTCTCTGCCGTATCAAACATTGGCGCCTTTATGATTGTCACGTAATGGGATGGTCCGGCCGTGCTCCTGCCCCTTGGCCAGCGTTAGAAGCGGGGATGGGGCACCAAAGACAAGGAGCATGCCATGTCTCAGAAGCTCAATACCGTAATCGCCGTGGTTGGCATCGATATCGGCAAGAACTCGTTCCACATCGTAGGTCACGATGAGCGTGGTGCCATTGTGCTGCGTCAGAAATGGTCGCGTGGTCAGGTAGAGGCACGATTTGCCAACATGCCACCGTGCCTGATCGGCATGGAGGCCTGCGTCGGAGCGCACCACCTCAATCGCAAGCTTAAAGCGCTAGGCCACGATGCTCGGCTGATGCCGGCGCAGTACGTGCGGCCCTACTCGAAGGGACAGAAGAACGACTTCCGTGATGCGGAGGCGATCGCCGAGGCGGTGCAGCGGCCGACGATGAAGTTCGTAGCCACGAAGACCGCGGATCAGCTCGACCTGCAGGCCCTGCACCGGGTGCGTGCGCGCCTGGTCAGCCAGCGCACCGGCATCATCAATCAAATCCGCGCCTTCCTGTTGGAGCGCGGCATTGCGGTGCGGCAGGGTTTGCGGTTTTTGCGCGCCGAGCTGCCACGCATCCTGGCCACGCCCCCAGAGGTCCTGTCGCCGCGCATGGTGCGGGTTGTCGAGGACTTGGCCGGCGACTGGCGTCGGCTCGATGAGCGGATCGAGGGGCTATCGGGCGAGATCGAAGCCATCGCGCGTCAGGACGCCAGCTGCGAGCGGCTGATGAGCGTACCCGGCATCGGGCCGATCATCTCCAGCGCAATGGTGGCCGCGATTGGTAGTGGAGAAGCATTCTCCAAGGGCCGCGACTTTGCCGCCTGGCTGGGACTGGTCCCTAAGCAGATATCGACCGGGGACCGCACGATACTCGGCAAGATATCCAAGCGCGGTAATCGCTACCTGCGTGTCCTGTTCGTACAGGCGGCATGGGTTGTGTTGATCAAACCGAAGATCTGGGAGCGCCATGGGCTCAAGCCCTGGATCGAGGCAGCCAAAAAGCGGCTGCACCACAACGTGCTGGCGATCGCGCTCGCCAACAAGCTTGCGCGCATCGCCTGGAACGTTCTGGCTCATGGTCGAGCCTTCGAGGTTAGAAAAGTTGATGACGTCTCTGTTCAGCCTGTCTGATCTTCATTCTACGCCGACGATCACAGGGGCCGCGCAAAATGAGGAGCCCGCGATGACGTAGCCAAATCGATACACCTTACCCGCCGAGGTCTGCGAGAGGATGAGACGAGATGGAGGTTCGGTCTTCCCGGCGCATGCGAATACTGGTGACCCAACTGGCCCAGTCGAGGTCTGTCGCATAATGAGCTCGCACGCGCGCTGATACCCATGATGGCCAGGAGCACAACACTCCAATCAAAGGTCGGATACATTGATGCAAGACCGCTTACCGCCAGCTCGACGAAATCCACTTGCGACGCACGGCCGGACCATACATTGGGTCATTAGCGACGGAGTGATCCAGCACCTGTGGCCGCTGGATTTCCGCTCCTAGTCCGATAGTGACCAGTGCGCGGCGAAAGACGCTAAGTGCCAAACCGCGACATCTGCATAGACCAGACGAACAAGATGGATGCCTGCCGAACGCGCTCTAAAGGCGTCCGCGCAGCCAGATTTAGGCGCAGAATTTGTCATATGGAAAAAGACAAAGTATCGTGCGCACGTTAGGTCATACAACCGAAGTACGAGGCAGTCAGTGGAAATGCAGAACAGTGCGAACGAGTATGCCGTGGGCCTAGAAGGTTCTTCGTTCGAGAAATCTCTTGTGGCGCTTCCATTGGCATCTTATCGCGCTGGCGAAACCGTTTTGAATGCAGGGTCTAAGACAGGTCGGCTACTGTTCCTCAAACGTGGCGCAGTCGTAATTCTCAAGGATGCCATAGAAATCGGTCGAGTTGATGAGCCTGGCGCCGTCTTCGGTGATCTGTCCGCATTGTTAGACTTGCCGCATACGGCCGAGGTTCGGGCATTGAAGGGCTCCGTGTTTCACGTTGCAGACGCGGCGATGTTGGGGAAAGACCCAACCTTGATGTTTCACGTCGCGAGGATTTTGGCGCGTCGTCTTGTCGCCACCAACAGAGGTCTTGTTGAACTGAAAAAGCACCTTCAAGCCGGTCAGTCGCCGGGCGCCCTTCGCAAAATGATTGATAGCATCGAAGAAATACTCAGTGTCAGCGGTTCTAATTTCGAGCAGTGGATATAATCCGGCGCTAGCAGCCGCATGTCCGTTAATGGGTCAATCACGCCCTAGCAATTCAGCCTCCGGTCTAGCGTTTGTCGGCTATGCCCCCGATAGCGACCGTCGTCGCTGCAATGCGGCGAACGCAGCAACGTGCCATAAGCAAACATTCGAGAGTTCGGCTCTGACCAAGAAAAACCCCGGGACATTGCCCGAGGCTATGCTGTCTGCCCTGTCGCGCGCGATTGATCTCTTAATTGAATTTGTAATTTAGCCCCACGCGAACGACGTTATCTCGGACATTGCTCGTCATCGTGAACGTATGACCGCTCAGAGGGTCGGGTACGACGTCGGTATAGTTGCCAAAGTCCAGATAGAGATATTCAAGCTTTGCGCTCCAGCCGCCTCCAAGATCCCTCTCGACCCCGCCGCCGATCGTCCATCCGCTCAGGTTGAAATCGGCGCTTCCGGCCACATCAGTCGGTGTGAAGACGAGAAAATCGTTATGGACTTCTGCCCAGGCGCCACCGCCGGTCACGTAGATCAGCCAGTCGCCGTTCGCGTAACCGAGCCGCGCCCGCAGTGTTGCAAACCACCTCAGCTTTTGATTTTCGGTGAAATAAAATGCGCTGCCGGGATTGGCGCACCCGGCCCCTGCACAGGTCGAGGCGTTTTGAGTCGTTCCCTGGAAATCACCTTCGATGCCCGCTACCCAATTGGGTGCGAATTGGTAGTTGTAGCCGGCCTGACCGCCACCGGCGAAACCTCCAGGCGACATCGTGAACGACGCGATGGCGAGGCCCGTCGTCGCGTCCAGCTCCGTTGCCGCGTTGTGTGCGAAGATGCCGCCGGCATTCCCACCGATGTAGAACCCAGTCCAGTTGTAGCCGGTCGGCGGCGGCGCAGCGGAAGCGACCGAGGTGAAGCCGAACACAGCGACGGCGGCGAGTTCCTGCAAAACGATAAAGATCCATAATTAGCCCCTCCGACGCGTACCTGGACTCTGTAATACGCCCTGCTTTCTAGCAAGAAGGCACAGATAACCTGACCCATTTTTGGCATCTCTGCACAGCCAACTTTCAAGCGTGATATTTATGCAACTCGCACAAGCAAAGTGCGGCACTTTATGTGCGTTAAGGGTCATTAGCGCCCTAGCAATTCAGCCCTAGCGCCGCCGTTTGTCCGCTTATTCCAAAAGCGCCCAAAAATGGTGCGGAGCGGCGAATGACGTGAGGGTCGAGTCGCCCGGAGGAGTTTCACCTCCAGGCGCTCCCAGAACCGTGCGTGAACCTCTCGATTCACACGGCTCCCGATGTTCGGCCGTTGCTATGCCATAACTGCCAGTGAACGAGGAGAGTCGGATTTGCGCGGCGAAGCCGCTCAAGCCAATCTCTCGCCCCTTCGGTGTTGTGGCGAAACCGCTTAAATTTACGGCACGCCCAGCGGATGACATAGAGATCGATCCTCTTCAGGGTCGAACGCAATTGCGTGCGATAGAAGTTGCCGTAGTAGTTGATCCAGCCTTGAATGTACGGGTTGTACATGTTGGCCAGTTCTTGCAGGGACTTGTCACTTCGCTGATGAAGCGTCCACCGCCGGATTCTCCGGCTGATGGCCATGAGTGCCTTCGGGCTGACGGCTGGCATGAAGCCTTGCGCGGGGATTCCTTGCCACATCGTTTTCCTCGCTCGGAAACTGAAACCAAGAAAGTCAAACGATTGGTTTTGGAATTCGCCGCGCCGGTTCGCATCCTTGCAGTAGACGATTCTCGTCTTCTCGGGATGCAGCACCAGCTTGCAGGCCGCAAAGCGGTCGGCAATCGCGCCCCATAACGCCTGCGCCTCGTCGGCACTCTTGCAGTGACAAATAGCGTCGTCCGCGTAACGCTCGAATGGGATATGCGGGAACGTTCTCGCCATCCACGTGTCGAACGCATAATGCAGAAACAGATTCGCCAAGATGGGGCTTACCACCCCTCCCTGAGGAGTTCCCGCCATGCGCGGCACGACGCTGCCGTCCTCCATCTGCACCGGGGCCTTCAGCCAGCGCTCGATGTAGAGCAGCACCCATGGACAGTTCGTATGATAACGAACCGCCTTGAGCATCAGCTCCCAATCGATGCTGTCGAAATAGGCTTTTACGTCGAGATCGAGCACCCAGTCGTAGCGCCAACAGCGCTGACGAGCTTGGCGCACGGCATCGATCGCCGATTTGCCGGGCCTGTAGCTATAGGAGTTGACATGAAACACCGGCTCCAAACGTGGCTCCAGGTAGCGACGTGCGACCTCCTGAGCGACTCGGTCAGCGACAGTTGGAATGCCCAACGGGCGCGTACCGCCATCCGCCTTCGGAATATCCACTCGCCGCACCGGCGGAGGAAAGTAGCTCCCTGACGACAGCCGGTTCCAGAGCTTGTAGAGGTTGTTCGAAAGATCAGCCTCGAAGTCCGCAATCGACTGTCCGTCTACTCCAGCCGCTCCCTGGTTGGCCTTCACTTTCTTGAAGGCTTCCCAGACTTCCCGTTTGGGGATGTCGAACGGCTTTACTTCGTCCACGGGCTCCTCCCATTGCCTGATGGCTTCAGTTGACCCACAGACTCGGCTGAACAACGCAGCCCCTTCGCTCCGGCCCCGTTACAGGACCATCATCACTACTACGGGCTGCTCCGCCCCTGTGCTCCGCATCGGTACTCTCGTCCTCGCGGTTTTGGCCGCTTGAGACTTCTCTCTTTGCATCGGAGCAACAGGTTCTCACGTTCCGTACAAGAGCCTGGTTGAGCTTCGCGCCGCCTCCATGCCGGATGCCGCTTGGGCCGTCTCAGGCATCCCCCAAGCTGATCCCGAAGGAATGGCAACCCCTCGGTTTTGGCATCGTCTAATCGCTTTTCGACACGTCATCAGCGGTTTGCTTACGCTCGCCTCTCTCAACCTTGCCTGACGGGATCTTGTCCCGCCGTTTCCGCAACGCTCACCACCATCGCTTTTGACGACAGCAGCTTGCGGTGGCTTGAGGTCAACACCTGATTGTCGAACTCGAAGGGTCCTCCTTCATCTCTCGTACAGTTGCGCATCGCCGTGTGGACCGGCGATACTCGTGACACACTGCCAATAGCGACAATCAGCATTGCCGTGCGCAAGGGACTTGCGTCTAGGGGCAACGTTCGAAAAGCTATCGGCGCATACCTCGTGAGATCGACTGATGGGTAGCAGAAACGAAGCACTGCTTGGTACTTGGAGGCTCGTCTCCTGCTTTATGGAGGACGTCGAAACCAAGGAGCGAAAGCCGGTTTGGGGTGAGCATCCCAATGGCTTGATTGTCTTAACCGCTGGCGGCCGTTGGGTTGTCATTCAAACAGCGGAAGACCGCAAAGCCCCGCTTACCGATGAAGATTATGCCGCCGCGTTCAGGTCGATGCTCGCCTATTCCGGGAGCTATCGAACCGAGGGAAATAAAATTCTTATCAGTGTCGACATAACCTGGGACGAGTCGTGGAATGGCACTGAGCAGGTCCGATATTACAGCATTGAGGGTGACCGGCTATACATCGAGGCTGCGCCACAGCGTTATGCGAATTTCGGCGGCAAGGTGATGCGCGGCATCCTAATCTGGGCGAGAGACTAATTGTGGGAGGGCAAACCAATGAGCGCCGAACAACTTATTGGCAACTGGAGACTTGTCTCGTGGCAGGTCGTTTCCGGAGAGGAAGCGAAAGACCTCTTTGGTACGAAGCCGAAGGGCTACTTCATCCTGACACGCGATGGACGCGCAATGACGGTCACGACCGCCGAAGGTCGCGCGCCTGGAGAAAGCGAGGCCGAGCGTGCGGCACTCCACAGGTCCATGCTGGCCTATACGGGCAAGTACCGTCTTGAAGGTGACGAGTTTATTACGACCGTCGATGCCTCATGGAACGAGAGTTGGAATGGCACGGAGCAGAGGCGGCGTTTCAGGCTCGACGGCGACAAGCTATTTATTGAGTTGGCACCTGCCCCCAGCATAGTGTCTCCCGGCAAAGTCGATTTTCGAAGGATCGTCTGGGAACGCGAAAAATAAAAATCCTAGTTTCGGAAAGGTCGGCTAATGGGATGGTCCGGGCCGTGATCCTGCCCCGCCAGCAGACGATGCTGGCAAGGGGCGCCAAAGATAAGGAGCACGCCATGTCTCAGATACTCAACGCCGCAATTGCCGTTTCAATCCAAACATAATTATCCAAGCATTCCATATGACGGCGGCAAGAACACCCACGTAAGAGATCGTCGCCAAATACATACCCCAAAGCGACAAGTTGATGAGGGCCATGCCACCAGCGACGCCAAGCAAATAACCACCCATATAACCGACAGCCCGATAAATCGAATATCCACCGCGGCTGCCATCTGATTTGTTCTTGAAGTGTACCTTGTAGGTAAAACTGAGCGGAATCATCAGACCAAGCACATTGCTGGCCGTAAGCTCAATGCCGAGCATAATAGTTGATTGTGGTACGAGGATCGCCGCCGCTTGAACGAGCATGACAAGTAGGCAAAGCGTATTATTACTTGCCCGAAGCCGGAACACTTCATTTTTCATATCGTCGAGATGAAGCGACGAAGCAATGAATAGCAGGCCGATAAGTCCTGCTGAAGACGTGCCTAACATTACGTATAGATCACGCCACAACTCTAGCTGGTATGTGTTTTCCATGGGCCCCTCAAGTCCGAAATCGTAAGATTCAACTGAGATTTTCGAAAGGGGGGTAAGTGACCTAACTTTGTCCGATCTGGGTCATTAGCGCCCGAGCAATTCAGCCTCCGGTCGGGCGTTTGTCGGCTATGCCCCCGATAGCGACCGGAAATGTTGCGTCGCGGCGAATGAAGCCAAAAGCGGCTCCACCATCCGACGATGGTACTCGAATTGCTGCTTTTTAGAGCCACAAAAACAGCTAGTGGGAGGCGACTGCACTCGTCCTATGACGATTGGTCCCAAGGAGGCATCGTCGCAAGATTGGACGTTAAATCGGAAGTCCTTACCTGGCCGTCAGCGTTACCATCTTCGTCGATGTCGACATCGGACCAGACGCCGGATCGCGCAATAATCCTGACGTTTGCATTTCGCGGCACGCGAATCTCGGATTTGCAGCCTTGACGGTCCCCGCCGCCTCCGCCGCGTTCCTGAATGACCGGCGTTGTGCGGATCGCAAAGCGCCGTTGATCGAAAATCTTCTGGTTCCGGCTTCTGTCGACTTCTCCTGCTCCCCAGGCTCCGATGCTGGATAGCTTGGGGTTCTGCAGGTTCGTATCGACATCGAGGCCATTTGAGCATTTGCCGGGTGGCCCAAACCAGCGACGGTCAACCTGATTTTGAAAAAGATGCCATTGCCTACTGTTGTAGAAGTCGACGGTCTCTTCGTGTGACCGCGATGCGCTTATCCAATTGTACGACACGAGTTTTTCCTCGCGGAGGATACGGTTGACCAGCCCGTTCCCGTAAACCCCGATCGCATAATGATTGCCGACCGTCTGACCGATCACACGAAAGTACTCTAGAACAGCGTTCACCGCGGCACGATTCACATTGAAGTCGACGCCGAAATAGATTGCGGATCCTTCGAGCTGTCCGACCAACTTGGCCTGATCCAGCGCGGCCTTTGCATCGGCTGCGGCTTCCGCTTTTGCCGAACCGGTATCTTCCAATCCCTTTAGAAATTTCTCGGGAAGATTGTTTCGATACTGGTAGAGAGAAACGATCGAAAGGCCGTTTCTTATCAGAACGGTCGGTTCCCGAACGCCGTCGATCATATTGCCTTCTGATGCCATAATCTTTTCGCGCAGACCCGGCTGGGACTTTCGCGCGAAAAACCGCACGACAACCTTCACGTTCTGGGCAGCCAACTTCGACGCGACTTTTGCTGCATTATGCGGCGTATCGATAATGGCGATGCTTCCCGGATCGTTGTGTTGCCCAATCGCCGAGTGGCCCGGCACCAACGCGCTTGCAAGCAGACCTTTGGTGAATGTTCGTCTCGATACGATCGACATTGCTCCCCCCAAAGAGCTGCTGCCTGATGCTCAACCTTTTTGCTGCGCTTTGATCTCGCCAAATTTGGCCAGCGCCCGATCAAATGTATCATTGAAGAGCCACATCGAATCCAGAATTTCACGCATGGTCGCAGATTTTTTCGCCCGGTCAGCCCTACCAAAGGCAAACATGCTGTTGTTGCGCAAATATCCCATGATTCGCGGCTCGGAAATCCTGTAATTGACCAGGTTGCCTGAATTGAGCGCGGCTTTGGCCGGGCTGGGAATGATCTGGATAAGCTCAAAAAATCTCATTTGATCGATCGGGTCCGGCAAGGCTTTCATGATTGCCGGTATTTTCGGGAAAAGGTCGGCGTGCGCGTTCATGAGGCCGTTTCTCACGGCCGTCCAGTGATTGTATCGCTGATCCGAATTGCCGACCCGCGCTTCTTCCTTGTCGTCGCGAGCGTTAAGTTTGGGATCAAGGGCTGCGATAGACTTCTTAATTGCCGCCCATTTTTTCTGGCCATTTTTGTCCTCCGACACCCCTGTCTGAAAACTTCCTTTGTACGAATTCGAGCGCGCATTGCCTATGTTCTGATCGGCATCTGTCTCGGCAAAGAAGACGGCGAGACTGATGCGGCCTGCCACTTCAGCATTTGCCGCATCGAGACCCTTGATCCGCGCAATCGCGGTGGCTAGGTCGACAACGTCTTTGTATGGCGTCTCGGATTTCTGCGCAGTGACGGGCGGCGCCTGCATGATGGCGAATAGGTTCTTATATTCATCGATCAGCGGCTCATTGTCGGCATCGAAGTATGCCGGAGGAATTTTGTATTTATTGGGCCTCCCGATTCTGGATGGCAGCATGTCGGTGAGGTCTTTGTACGCTCCCATCATGCTGACGCGGGCAAGATAGAGCGCCTGCCCCGGCGCATCAGGCAGCTTCTGATGCGAATTGATCTGCGCGCGCCGCTCGCTCAGGATCGCCCTGAAGTTCTGTATTGTCTTGTTGTAGGCATGGAGCGCATCCGACTGCGACTTAGTGAGTGCGGCGGGCTGAGCCAGCGCGAACGAAATGAAACTGAGTTTGCCGACGTCGACCGAGAGCCAGGCCAGGTTTGCCAGACCGCATAGTCCGATGACTGCCAATAAACGAGGATAATTCAGAATGCGCACGACTTCGCTCTCAGGTGCCAGTCTCGCCAAAGGGATGATAATGGCGGGACCAAGGATATTGGAAGAGCCTGATAATGCCCGCTTCTCTAACTCCAATGCACGAATGTTCCAGCGCCACGAATATCAACTATGTGCCACAAGGTGGCCGATGTCACAAACCGAAAGATCGCTTCGCAGTAGTTTCTGCGAACGGCCGCTATCACCAATCCGTATGCGCCTTATATATCCATTGGTCCCCGTCCCTCCGGCGCAAAATCGTTCCCCAAACAAGTCGACCGGCAATTGATCGCCGTGGAATTATCACAGTCCATAAGTGCCAGTCGGTGGGACAGGCTAGGCTTCGCTTCTGTAATGCGAGCATTTCAGACCCCGCCAAAGATACGCAACCAAGGGAGCGTGAAACCAATAGCAAAGCCAACCGCGGCTTGGACCACGTAGACAATGATGGCGATGCGGATTGTGGTGCTCATGTGAGCCTTCAGAGCGGCGAACACATTTGAGGCGACATACAAGTCCAAAAAGACTTTAGTGGCTCGCTATCGCAGCGCCGATCAAATCCGCCGCTTAACCTGACCAAGTAACGTTACGGGGGCATCTGGGGATATCCTTGCCGTCATAAGCGGGCCAATCGCGGCGATAAATTGCCGATCGATTTAGCTCCTCACCAAGCGAGACACACAAACGAGGGACGTCGAGTTCGCTAACGGAGTCAATGGGCAGCGGCGATCCTGTTGAGCCTTTTGCGCCAACAAAATCATTACGATCCTGTGGATTATTTTTCTTCTTCAAAGTGAAGTGTGATTACGTTCGCGTTTCAATCAAAAATTTCAGCGATAACTCCAAGACTTAGGTTCCATGGGCTGGTGAGGACCGGAAAATATTATCAAAAATGGTCTTATCAACCGACTAAATTGAAAAATATTTTTCTCGCACAGGCGAGGAAATTCATTTTTTTAGAAATGGCAAGCGTTGGAATCAGCACTCGCTTTCCTCGAGAGCTCCAATGCCGAAGCCAACAACTCAAGATAACGGATCAAGGTTCGATAGCGTGTCGTCGAAACTTCGAGCGCAGATATTTACACCGGATGCTATCGGCCGTCTGGCCGAGGGTCGCTTCGGCAAGTTTGATCTACCGTGTCCTGATTGCTCGACGTGGCCGGGCCGCTCTGCGGCAGGTCGCCGCCGCAAGGTGCTGCGCGTGTGGCGCGACGAGCCGGACTTTTTGACGTACTACTGTGCTCGCTGCATGATGAAGGGCTACGCGCGCGTCCACGATGATGGTCGCCCGGATAAGCTCCAACAGCTCCGTGCCGACGCTGCATGGTGTGATGCCGAGGACCGTAAGCACAGGCGCGAAACGGCGCGGTGGCTCTGGCGCCAGTCTGTGCCGGTCGGTCGCACTGTCGCCGAGAATTATTTGCGCTCGCGCCGCCGCATCGCGCTCGACTGCTTGCCGGCGACCTTGCGTTACTTGCCGCCGATGAAGCCTGAGCATCATCCCGCAATCATCGCCGCGCTGGCCATGCCGAGCGAGCCTGAGCCAAGCGTGCTGTCCGTCGATGGAGCGACGGTGAGCGCTGTGCATTTGACGCTGTTGAAGCCGAACGGCAGCGACAAGGCCGGCACTGGTCGCGACAAGTTCACGGTCGGCCGCTCGCCCGGCGTGCCCATCGTGCTGGCGCCGCTTAATGACCCGCTTGGCCTCGCCATCACCGAAGGCATAGAGGAGGGCGTAACCGTTTATCAGGCCACCTGTCTGGGCGTCTGGGTCGCCGGCAGCGCATCACGAATGCCAGCGCTGGCCGATGCTGTGCCGGATTACGCGAACTGCATCACCATCATCGAAGACGATAACGAAGCGGGGCGGCGCGGAGCCCGTGGTCTCGCCGAGCGCCTATGTGCGCGCGGTCTCCACACCGAGATAGTGAGTTCATCCCCGAGAGTACAACAAGAGCGGAGCGCAGCGTGGCTGACCTAAATGATGTACTTCAGGAGCGAGGTCCGGATGCCGTTCGAGCGCATATGGATGCGGCCAGGAGCAACAGCACCGCGCCTACGCCCCAGCATCAAGCCGGAAGGAACTGGCGCGCCAATGCCGTAACGGCGGCGCAGCTCCAGCACCTGCGATTCCCGCCGATCTCGTTCATCTTGCCCGGGCTGATCCCGGAAGGCCTGTCCATCCTCGCGGGCCGCCCGAAAGTAGGGAAGTCCTGGCTCAACCTGGATGTTTCGCTCGCAGTCGCCGCAGGCCGGGCTTGTCTTGGCGTCCGCGAGGTGGGGCAAGGCGACGTGCTGTGTTGCGCGCTTGAGGATAATCGGCGTCGCTTGCAACGGCGTCTGGACAAGCTGGTTTCGCCGTCTGGTAGGCCGTGGCCGGAACGGCTTACGTTGGCGACCTCATGGCGTCGGCTCGACAAAGGCGGAGTTGATGACATCGCGTCATGGGCCGATAGCGTCACCCAGCCGCGGCTGGTGGTGATCGACACTCTGGCCGGGGTGCGGCCGGTCAGGACCAGCAACGGCTACACGGAAGATTATGAGGCGCTAGATGCGCTGCATCGACTCGCCAATGACCGCGGAATCGCCATCTTAGTTTTGCACCATACCCGCAAAATGGAGGCAGAGGACCCGATTGATACCGTGTCGGGAACCCTGGGCCTCACGGGTTGCGCCGATACAGTCTTGGTGCTCTCCCGATCATCGCGGGGGACAACGCTGTATGTCCGTGGCCGCGACGTGGAGGAATCCGAGCACGCCGTCGCATTCGATAAGCAGGGATGTCGGTGGTCGATTCTCGGCGAGGCCAATGATGTGCATCGCTCGAAGGAGCGCAGCCGTATCCTCGCCGCTTTCGAGCAGTCGAACGAGGGCGTGCTGGGACCTCGGAAGATCGCAGCGATCGCCGGAATGACCGACGCCAACGTTAGGAAGCTGGTGGGCAAGATGGTCAAGGACAACGAGTTGGAGAGGCACGGCCGCGGCAAGTACCGATCCCCAAGCTAAGTATTGAAACGTCGATCCTTTACCCCGATCACATCGGTCACAAGATCACAAGGCAAATGGCGCGATCCACATCCACATTCCGGCAGCAAGACGTGACCAAAGCGGTCAAGGCGGTGGCCGCAGCCGGGGTGAGTATCACGCGCGTCGAGATCGGCAGAGATGGCAGGATTGTGGTAGTAACACAGCAAACACCGACGGACCCGCAAGATGACCTCGATCGAGAATTAGCAGAATTTGAGGTGCGTCATGGTCAAGGTTGACCTGAAGGGAATTGCAAAGGTCACGGCGAAAGGCCGGATCTATTACTACGCATGGCGCGGCGGTCCGCGCCTTCGTGGCGTACCCGGCTCGCAGGAATTTATGGCCTCGTATAACGAGGCGATCGAGAACCGCCGGACACCCGAAACTGGGCGCTTTCGGTCACTGGTAACGCTCTACAAGTCGAGTGCCGACTACAAGGCACTCGCCGACTCGACGAAGCGCAATTGGGCGCCCTGGCTGGATGGAATTGGGGAGTATTTCGGCGACCTGCGCATTGCACAATTCGACCGCCCAGAGAAAATACGGCCGATAATCCGGCGCTGGCGCAACCAGTGGACCGATAAGCCGCGCGCGGCGGACTACGGAATGCAAGTTCTATCCCGCGTGTTGTCCTACGCCGTGGACCCGCTCGGCAAGATTGCTGGAAATCCCTGCGAGGGGGTTAAGCAGCTCTACACCGTCAACCGCTCCGATATCATTTGGACCGAGGCGGACATCTTACACCTCAAACAGACCTGCTCGGCAGACATCGCTTATGCCGTCGATCTTGCCTCGCATACCGGCCTTCGGCTTGGCGACCTATTGCGTTTGTCGTGGTCGCATGTCGGCGACGACGCTATCACCATCACAACCGGCAAGAGCAGGCATCGCCGGGAGGCGATCATCCCACTCTACGATGACCTGAGGAGCGTACTGTCGAGCATCCCAAAACGCTCAACCACAATTCTTACTAATAATCGGCGTCGGCCTTGGAAGCCGAACGGCTTTGGCACTGCTTTTAATCGAGCCAAGATCGGCGCGGGCATCAACGACCGCAATCTACATTTCCACGACTTGCGCGGGACGGCCGTCACACGATTTTACGTCGTCGGCCTATCAGAGCGGATTATCGCCGAGATCATGGCCTGGGAGGAGAAGCACGTTGCCAAGATCATCCGTCGCTACGTGAGCAGAACCGCGGCAACCAGGGCTACCATCAAGCGACTCAACGAAAAGAGAACGTAATTTGCAAAACTGGCAGCAAAACCGCCTATTAAAATCAGCTAAGTGCTGGAGCGGGCGAAGGGAATCGAACCCTCGTATGCAGCTTGGGAAGCTGCCGTTCTACCATTGAACTACGCCCGCGCCGGGCGACCATAGCGAAAAGCGGGACCTTGCGGCAAGCAGCGTGACGCTGTTGCGGCGGCGACACAGCAAAACAAAACACGACGAAAAACTTATCCCCGCTCATCGGGGCGGATTTATTATGCGCGCGTCCCGCTCATTCGAGGGCGTCATCTAGAGGCGTCTTGATGATGGAGCAGGATGGGGCGCCCGCGCGGGGGAGACGAACGCTCCTCCCCCTCCCGGGCGGCGCCGGGGCTCCGCCCGGGGACACTAGGATCCCCCGCGAGGAGCTCGCTGACGGCGGGCCGCGAGGCTTGTCCGAGGCTTTTCGACAAGGCCGCCCAAAAGGGGCCAGCGTCGAAAAAGCCGGAGGCAGGGTGAAACGGTCCGTCAGAAAGCGCGGCCCGGCGCCGAACAGACGCCGCGTATGGCGCGCCGAGAGGCGCCACGTGCCGGAGACGGCACGTGACAAAGTACAAAGGCCGCGCCGCTTGGCGCGCCATCCCCTCGATTTATCGAGGGGCGCGGAAATGGAAGACGGCGTACCCGGCGCCGCAAAGAATACGGCCGGCGGAGCGTTGGCTAATGCTTCGTCATTCCGGGGCGCGAGCCATAAGCGCGTTTACACGCGTCTTCGACGCGCTATGGCGAGCGAACCCGGAATCCAGAGACGTAGGCACTGCGCGAATTTCTGGATTCCGGGTCCGGCGCAAATGCGCCGTCCCGGAATGACCGGGGATCAACTCTTAAAATGCTTGCTCAGCTTCAAGCTCTGCGCCTGGTAATTGGAGCCTATCCCAGAGCCGTAGAGCTTGTCGGGCTTGGCCAGCATCTTCTCGTAGACCAAGCGCCCGACGATCTGCCCGTGCTCCAGAATGAACGGCACCTCGCGCGAGCGCACTTCGAGCACGGCGCGCGCGCCCTTGCCGCCGGCGCCGGCATAGCCGAAGCCGGGATCGAAGAAGCCGGCATAATGCACGCGGAATTCGCCGACCAGCGGATCGAACGGCACCATCTCGGCGGCGTAGTCGGGCGGCACCTGCACCGCTTCCTTGGAAGCGAGAATGTAGAACTCGTTGGGGTCGAGGATCAGGCTCTTGTCGGGACGCGCCTGCATCGGCTCCCAAAAATCGAGAATGGTGTAGCCGGCGCGCCGCTCGACGTCGATCAGCCCGGTGTGGCGCTTGGCGCGATAGCCGACCAGGCCGCCCGGCCCGAGACCCGACAGATCGACGCCGACCGCGACGCCTTCACTCACGTCGGCGTCATCCGCATCGACCAGCCGCTCGCGCGCATGCAGGTCGCGTAGCGCGTCGGCGCCGAGTAGCGCATGGCCGCGGCGGAAGCGAATCTGCGACAGCCGCGAGCCTTCGCGCACCAGCACCGGAAAGGTGCGCGGGCTGATCTCGGCATAGAGCGGGCCATGATAGCCGGGCTCGATGCGGTCGAAGCCGCGGGTTTCGTCGGCGATGACGCGGGTGAAAACGTCGAGCCGGCCGGTCGAGCTTTTCGGATTGGCGGCCGCGGAAATATCGTCGGGCAGCGCCAGGCTTTCCAAGAGCGGCACGATATAGACGCAGCCGGTTTCGAGCACCGCGCCGTCGCTCAAGGAAATTTCATGCAGCTTCAGCCCGTCGATGCGCTCGGCCACCGTGGTGCGGCCCGGCAGGAAGCTCGCGCGCACGCGATAGGCCACCTCGCCCAGCCGCAGATCGAGGCTCGCCGGCTGGATCTGGTCGGGCACGAAATCGGTCGAGGGCAGAATCCCGCCGTCGGCGGCCAGTGCCGCGATCATGCGGTCGGGCAGAATGCCCTTGTCCTCGATGGCGAATGTAAGTGGCACGGCGTCCCTTCGCGCTGGATGCGCCGATCTAACCCGATGGGTGGCTTGACGGGAAGCGGGCGGCCCCGCTACAAACACCTTATCCCGTGGTCATTTGAGCCGGCCGGCTTGCAGCCACGTTAAATAAATCGCTAAAAGGCCGGGGACGCGTGTGCCCGGCCGAGAATTTTTCTCCGGCCGGTTTTTTATTGGCTGGCGCGCGATCCCGACCGGTTTCCGGAAAAGATCATGCGCCAGGCCCGAAGGAGGCCCGCATGCCTGCGTCACCCAAGAAGACCTATCGCCCGGAAACCCGCCTGGTCCATGCGGGCACGCTGCGCTCGCAATTCGGCGAGATGTCGGAAGCGCTGTTCCTGACCCAGGGCTACATCTACCCCAGCGCCGAGGAGTGTGAGTTGCGCTTTTCCGGCAAGCTCCCCGGCTACGTCTATTCGCGCTACTCCAACCCGACCATGGACATGTTCGAGCAGCGCATGGCCGCGCTCGAAGGCGCCGAGGCCGCGCGCTCGACCGCGACCGGCATGGCGGCGGTCACCACCGCGCTGATGGGCCTGGTACGCGCCGGCGACCACGTGGTCGCGGCTAAGGCGCTGTTCGGTTCCTGCCGCTGGGTGATCGAGGAATGGCTGCCGCGCTTCGGCGTCACCTCGACGCTGGTCGACGGCAAAGACATCGGCGCCTGGAAGAGCGCGGTGCGCAAGAACACCAAGGTGTTCTTCATGGAAACGCCGACCAATCCGACGCTCGAAGTTTACGACATCGCCGCGGTCGCCGGCATCGCGCATGAGGCCGGCGCCAAGCTGGTGATCGACAACGTGTTCGCCACGCCGCTCTACCAGAGCCCGCTCACGCTCGGCGCCGATGTCGTGGTCTATTCGGCGACCAAGCATATCGACGGACAGGGCCGCGTGCTCGGCGGCGTCATCCTAGCCTCGGAGAAGCTGATCCTCGACAATTATCACCAGTTGCTGCGGCAGACCGGGCCATCGCTGGCGCCGTTCAATGCCTGGGTCTTGCTCAAGGGGTTGGAGACACTGCCGGTGCGCGTAGAGCGGCAGACCGAGAACGCCGGCGCCGTTGCGAACGCGCTCTTCGGCCACAAGAAAATCAGCCGGCTGATCTATCCGGGGCGCGCCGATCACCCGCAGGCCGACATCATCGCCAAGCAGATGAAGGCCGGTTCGACGCTATGCTCGTTCGAGATCAAGGGCGGCAAGGACGGCGCCTTCCGCTTCCTCAACGGGCTGAACTTGATCGGCATCACCAATAATCTCGGCGACGCCAAGAGCCTGATCACGCATCCGACCACGACCACGCATCAGCGCTTGACGCCGGAGCAGCGCGCCGAACTCGGCATTGGCGACGGGCTGGTGCGGTTCTCGGCCGGGCTCGAGCACCGCGACGATCTGATCGAGGACTTGCTGACGGCGCTGGATAAAGTCTGAGGCGCCAAACGCAATCATGGCCGGGACATGCCCGGCCATGACGAAGAACTAGAAATCAGAAATCGGCTCGTCGGTGGTTACGGCACCAGATACTGCAAGGCGGTCGCCGACATCACCGGCCGCTGCGCCGCCTCGGAGATGGCCACGGTCAGCGTCTTGGCCAGGCAGCCATAGCTCCAGTCGTTCATGTGCAAGCCGTCGGGCGCCACGAACGACGCGAACGCCAAGTGGTCGACGTCGTACCAGTACTTCATCACGTTGAAGCGCGGGAACAGGTCGACGTCCTCGCGCTTGGCGGTGGCGGCGAGCAACTCCACCATCGGCGCGGCTTCCGGTTTGGCGATCACTTTCGGCGCGTATTGCGGATCGATCAGAATGATATCGGCGCCGGTCGCGCGGATCTTGTCGAGGCCGGCGTGGATCGACGCGCCATGGTCGGTGAGCCGATGGTCGCGCAGCACCGAATTGGTGCCAAGCTGCCAGATCACGAGGTCGGGTTTGGCGGCGACGACAGCGGCATCGAAGCGCTTGAGCATGTCGCCGACTTCCTCGCCATTGACGCCGCGATTGAACACGGTGATCGCGTGGCCGGGGAAACGCTGCTTGAGTTCGGCTTGCAGCCGGCTCGGATAGTTTGCGGACGGCGTCGAGGCGCCGGCGCCGGCCGTCGACGACGAGCCGATGGCGACGATGGTGATCGGCTCGCCGCCGTTGAGCTTCTGCGACATGCGCGACAGCGGATTGGCGAAGCGGATCATGTCGAGCGGCGCGTCGCAGGCCGGGCGCGGCGTCTCGGCACGTGCGGCCAACGGCAATGCCAATGTGGCAAGCAGCGCGGCGACAGTAGTTTTCTTGATCGCCCGACAGGCGAGGTCGATTTCCGGCACGGCCGTTTCCCCCGAATATCCCTTAACGACCGCTCTCGGCGTGCGGCTCGTCTGGCTTGGCCGCCTCGATCACGAGATCGGCTAGCAATCGTCCTATGCAATCATGAACACGCTCGGCCGTGTCAAGTTTTTTCGTGTCCGAATACAGATCGAATGTCCCAAGATCGGCCCAAAGCTTCATGATGCTGAATTGATCGAAAACCGGCACTTCTTGTTGCAGTGCAACCCAACGCATGTTTTCAGCATAGGTACCAAGGGCAATCATAGATTCGGTGCGCGGACTGTATTGCGCGTTGACTAATACGACATCAGCGCCTGCCGAATGGGCAACGTTTATACCGCTGTCGAGTGCGGCCCTGAATTGATCTGTGTCAACCGACTGCATGGCGTCGACGGTCCCGGTCTGCCAGATCATCAACGTTGGCTTGGCCGCAGCCAACGCCGGCACCAAGGTTTGCACCATTTCGGCGGCAGTGCGCCGCGCCTTCACATCCGTCGTCACCTTCACAGTGAAGCCCGGCAGCTTCTCGGCGAGGGCGCTTTGCAGCCGCGCGGGGTATGCGTTGTCGGCGCCTTTCAGCCCCGGCAACAGAGAAGAACCGGCGCCGACCACCAGGATTTCAAGGTGTTTGGCGGCCAGCGCGCGCGTGACCTGCGGCAGCGGGAAATCGCGCTCGATCATGTTTTCGGCGACGCGGCACTCGGCCGGGTCTTCGGCCCAAGCCGGACCGGCCAGCATCAGCAGTGCCAGAGAAAGTAGAACACGCCCCGTCATGCGTCGCCCCCCGCGTAGCCCGGCTTTATCGTAGGCGGACGCGGCCCCGGTCCTTGTCGTTCTATGCGTTTATACCACGAAACCATGGCTGCCGCGCCTACCATAATGACGATCCCGACGAAGCTGACGATGACATGCGTGAGCAGGCGATTGGACACTTCGGTGAAGACGAAGTGTCCGGCGAACGCCAGGAACACGCCAAGGCAGAAGGTTTCCAGCGAATGCTGCCCGCACACGATCGCCGGCCAGAAAAAACGCGATCGCAATGCCGGCCAGCCGCGCGGCACGAACCACACGGTGATCACCGCCAACGACAGGAAGTGCACGATGCGCAGCACGTCGAGATTGGGTTTGTCGATGGGGTAGATCGCATCGCTGACGAATTTCGGCACAAACACCGCCAGCCGCGGGAAATACCAGGTCATGGCGATGCAGAAGGCGAACAGCAAATAGGCGACCGCGAGCCCGAATATCACCGGCGAATTGAGCCAGCGCGTGAGCCGTTGCGCGCCGCCAAGCGCGCACCAGGCGCCGAACACGAACAGTAGCTGCCAGGCGAACGGATTGAACACCCAAGTGCCGTGCGGATAGGCCGGGATGCTCCAGTCAAACCACCAGGTCAGCGCATAGACCGTCGCCGAAGCGATGAGCGCGAACGACGGCGCGCGCAGCAACAGCCACAACATCGGCGCGAACCACAGCAACAGCACGATGTAGAGCGGCAGCACGTCCATGTTCACTGGCTTGAACTTCAGGATCAGCGCCTCAAAGATGGTGACGTCCGGATTCTTGAGGAAATCGAGCACGCCCATTTCTTCGCTGAACAGCGGATTGTTGAAACTTGACGCGACGTAGGAGATTTCGGCGAGATAGATCACAAACAGGAAGACGTGCGCGATATAGATCTGCCAGGCGCGCTTGAGCACGCGGGCGCTGGCGACGATGAAGCCGTGTTCGCGCATGGCGCGGCCATAGACGAAGGCCGCCGTATAGCCGGAGATGAAGACGAAGATCTCGGTGGCGTCGCTGAAGCCGTAATTGCGGATGGTGATCCAACTCACCGCATTGGATGGAATGTGGTCGAGGAAGATCAGCCAGAGCGCGATACCGCGGAACAGGTCAAGCCGCAGATCGCGTTCAGTGGGTACCGGGGCCATGGACGGCTTTTCTTTCGTGCGGTCTTTCGGCCATAATCCCGGAGCAAGACCGAATGGCAAGCCCTGGCCATGTAAATTGTACGGCATATTGCGCATGATCCCGACAAGCGGGAACCGGTTTTCGGAAAAGATCATGCGCCAAGCAAAAAATGGCCGTGCGGTAAGCCTATTTGAATGGAATAGCCCTTAGATGTACCGCGCCGTTACCCGCAAGATCGAGGTTACCGTCACGCCCCGCTTCGTTTCGGAGCGCTCGTCGCCGGCTAGCGGCTATTACTTCTGGGCCTATACCATCGACATCGCCAATCGGGGAACCGAGACGGTGCAACTCAAGACGCGCCATTGGCGCATCACCGACGCGCTCGGGCGGTTGCAGGAGGTCAAGGGGCCGGGCGTGGTCGGCGAGGAACCGACCCTCAAGCCAGGCGAGTCATTTGAATATACCAGCGGCGTGCCCTTGCCGACGCCGTCCGGGTTCATGACCGGCAGCTACGGCATGGTGACGGCAGCCGGCGAGCATTTCGATATCGAAATTCCCGCCTTCTCGCTCAACTCGTCATTCGCCGCGCGGACGATCAACTAGCGCGCTTTTCCTTGGCATCGCCTCCAATTCCGCTCGTCCGCGCGAAAGCGGGGACCCAGTGCGTTCCTTGTCTGGATTCCCGCTTTCGCGGGAATGAGCGGAGGGTGTACGCGCTCAATCCGCCTTTGCCTCGACCTCGCCCGGCGCGAATATGTAGTTCGCACTGCAGAATTCGCAGGTGACGGATATCTTGCCGTCCTCCACCATGTGATCGCGGTCGTCCTGCGAAAAGCTCTTCAGCATGGCCTCGACGTTCTCGCGCGAGCACGAGCATTCCGCGCGCACGTCGGCGGCGCGGAAGACGCGGACGCCCGGCTCATGGAACAGCCGATAGACCAGCCGTTCGCTGGACAGCGCCGGGTCGATCAATTCGACGTCCTCGACGGTCTCGATCAGCGCGCGGCCTTCCACCCAGGCGTCGTCCTCCGCAACCGTATGCGGCACGGTGCCTTCCGGCGCATCGCCGGGATGGAGGTCGGCGACGCGCGCGCGTTCCGGCGACTTGGGCAAAAATTGCAGCAGAATGCCACCGGCGCGCCAGCGATGGCTGGCGCCGCCTTCGCCGGCACGCAGTTCCTCGGCCACCGCCAGCCGCACCCGCGTCGGGATCTGCTCGGAGCGATGGAAATATTCGTGCGCCGCGTCTTCCAGCGAGCCGCCTTCGAGCGCAACCAAGCCCTGATAGCGGCTCATGTCCGGGCCCTGGTCGATGGTCATGGCGAGATGGCCTTTGCCCAGCAGCGCACCGGCATCGGCCTTGCCCGCCGCAACCGCGGCAGCGACGCGATCCTTGTCGAAGGCCGCGCAGGCGCGCACTTTGCCGGGGACGGTGAAGTCCACCACCAGCATGCGCACCGGGCCGTCGGTCCGGGTCTGCAGAATGAAGCGGCCGTCGATCTTCAAGGCCGAGCCCAGCATGACGGCGAGCACCACGGCCTCGCCCACTAGCTTGGCGACCGGCTGCGGATAGGCATGGCGGGACAGGATTTCGTCCACCACCGGCCCGAGCCGAACCACACGGCCGCGCAGGTCGAGCGCAGCCACTTCGAACGGCATGACGGTGTCATCGGCGGAGATGGCCGACGGTTCGCGCGTGGGGATTACGATACGGGGATTGGCGGCGGGATCGGTCATTGGCGTTATGTAGAGCTCATCGATGCGAAATCGAGCCCCAAGACCTCAATCGTCATGGCCGGGCTTGTCCCGGCCATCCACGCCTTACTCTTGTAGCCAAGGCGTGGATGCCCGGCACAAGGCCGGGCATGACGGCGTTGATGCGCGTTGCCTTACGCCTCGGCGTGCAGGCACCAGGCCAGCAGGCCCTTCTGGGCGTGCAGCCGGTTTTCCGCCTCGTCGAACACCACCGATTGCGGGCCGTCCATCACCTCGTCGGTGACTTCCTCGCCACGATGGGCCGGCAGGCAATGCATGAACAGCGCGTCGGGCTTCGCCTTGGACATCAGGCGGGCATTGACCTGGTAGCGCTTGAGCACGTTGTGGCGATGCTTGCCGTCGCGATCGCCCATCGACACCCAGGTGTCGGTGACTACGCAGTCGGCATCCTTGACCGCGGCTTCCGGGTCGTCGCCGATCTTGACCGCGGCCCCGGACGATTTCACCCAGTCCATCAGCCACTTCTTGGGACGCAGTTCGGCCGGTGTCGCCACCTGCAACTGGAACTCGAAGCGCTCGGCGGCATGCATCCAGGAGGCCAGCACATTATTGCTATCGCCGCTCCAGGCCACCGTACGGCCGCGGATCGGCCCGCGCTTTTCCTCGAAGGTCATCACATCGGCCAGCACCTGGCAGGGATGCGAGCGCCGGGTGAGCCCATTGATCACGGGCACCGTCGCATGGCGCGCGAGCTCGGCCACCGCCTCGTGATCGAGAATGCGGATCATGATGGCGTCGACGAAGCGCGACAGCACGCGCGCGGTGTCGGCCAGCGTTTCGCCGCGGCCGAGCTGCATCTCCTGCGCGGTGAGCATGATCGCCTCGCCGCCGAGCTGGCGCATGGCGACGTCGAACGATACGCGCGTGCGCGTCGACGGCTTGTCGAAGATCATGGCCAGCGTCTTGCCGGCAAGCGGCGCGCTGACGATCCCGCGCGCGCGGTCGGCCTTCATGGCGCGGCTGCTGTCGATCAGCCCGGCCAGCACGGGCTTGGAAACGTCGATGAGATCGAGGAAATGCCGCACGCCGTTTCCGGTCATGACACCGCCTCCTTGGCCGGCCGCGGATGCGCCTTCGCCAGCCGCGCGCAGGCGCGGTCGATGCGTGCGATCGCGTCGGCAACCTCGGCTTCACCAATAATCAGCGGCGGCAACAACCGTACGACATTGTCGCCGGCGGCCACCGTGATCATCTTCTCGTTGCGCAATTCGTCCACCATCTCGGACGACGGCGGCACCATGCGTAGGCCGATCAAGAGCCCCTCGCCGCGCACCTCGGCAACCACTGCGCTGTGGCGGTCCTTGATCTCGGCCAGCCGCTGCTTGAACAGCAACCCCATGTCGCGCACGTGCTGGATGAAGCCGGGCGCGAGCATCACATCGAGTACGGCATTGCCGACCGCCATGGCGAGCGGATTGCCGCCGAAGGTCGAGCCGTGCGTTCCCGCCGTCATGCCCTTGCCCGCTTCCGCAGTGGCAAGACAAGCGCCGACCGGAAAGCCGCCGCCGAGCGCCTTGGCGATCGTCATGATGTCGGGCTTAACGCCGGCGCGCTGATAGACGAACAGGTCGCCGGTGCGCGCGAAGCCGGTCTGTATTTCGTCGAAAATCAAGAGCAGACCGTGCTGATCGCAAAGCTGGCGCAAGCCACGCAGGAAATTGACCGGCGGCACGCGCACGCCGCCCTCGCCCTGGATCGGCTCGACCAGGATGGCGCCAGTTTGCGGACAGATCGCCTTCTTGACCGCTTCGAGGTCGCCATACGGCACCTGGTCGAAGCCGTCGACCGGCGGACCGAAGCCATCGAGATATTTCTTGTTGCCAGTGGCCGCGAGCGCGGCCATCGTCCGCCCGTGGAAGGCGCCCTCGAAGGTTATGATCCGGTACCGCTCCGGCTTGCCGCTAACCGATTGATATTTGCGCGCCATCTTGATCGCGCATTCGATCGCCTCGGCGCCGGAATTCTGGAAGAACACGAAATCGGCGAAGGTCGCTTCGCACAGCCGGTCCGCCAGCCGCTCGCCTTCGGGAATTCGGTACAAATTCGAGACGTGCCAGAGCTTCTTCGCCTGATCCTCAAGCGCGCTGACCAGCCGAGGATGGGCATGTCCAAGAGCATTAACGGCGACGCCGGAGGTGAAATCGAGATAGCGCTCGCCGTCAGCCGTAAACAGCCAAGCGCCCTCGCCCCGCTCGAAAGCGAGATCGACGCGCGCATAAGTCGGCAATAGATGCGAGGTCACGGTCTGTTTGGTCCATCGAACGTTTTCGTTTGCGCATGTTTTTATTCGAAAGCCGGCAGCCACTTTTCGGCATCATGCGCGCGCCGAAAAGAAATGTGCCGCCTCGCCGGGCGGCACTTTTTTTATTCTATTGCAGGGCTTTGCCCTGTCAACACGCGGCTCGGGTACCCCGCTGACCGACTCAAATTCGCCGCAAGGGGCGATTCTAAAGGAAAAACTGTTGGTAGCTAGGATCTGGGGGTTGCAAACGCTTGCACGAGAGTCACCCCATATTGTAGCGTTTTGGTCAGCTAGTACGACATCTCGTGCTAGCGAGAGGTTTCTAGTTCATTCCTGAAGCGTATGCGTCAGGCGCGGAGAAGCGCCCGACGGCGGGGAAGGATTTTACCCAAGGCCTTGAAAGGCTAGGAGAAACGCGATGGGCTGGACCGATGAAAGGGTCGAACTGCTCAAGAAATTGTGGGCGGATGGCCTATCCGCTAGCCAGATCGCGGCCGAGCTTGGCGGGATCACCCGCAATGCGGTGATCGGCAAGGTGCATCGTCTCGGCCTCTCCGGCCGCGCCAAGAGCCCCTCCTCGTCCAGCCCAAGGCCGCGCAAGGCGCGTTCGTCCGGCATGATGCGGGTCTCGCGGCCAACGATGCGCGGAAATACCGCACTGGCGTTCGATTACGAGGCCGAGCCCGAGCCGGAATTGATCGAAATCCCGGTCGAACAGCGCAAGACCCTGTTGCAATTGACTGAAAAGACCTGCCGCTGGCCGATCGGCGATCCGGGCGGCGGGGAATTCTTCTTCTGCGGCGGCGAAAACGCCAACGAACAGCCCTATTGCGCCTTTCACGCGCGCGTCGCCTACCAGCCCATGGCCGACCGGCGGCGCGACAAGCGCCCTTTTCGCGGTTAGGTCAGTTCGCCCGCCCGAAACGGTCGTCTAGCGCATAGCCGGCCCCGCGCACGGTGCGGATGGGGTCGGCCATATGACCGCGATTGATGGCTTTGCGCAGCCGGCCGACATGCACGTCCACGGTGCGCTCGTCGATATAAATATCGCTGCCCCAGACGCCATCGAGCAATTGCTCTCGCGAAAACACGCGGCCCGGGCGCTCCATCAAAAACTCCAGCAAGCGGTACTCGGTCGGCCCCAGATCGATCGGGCGGCCGTTGCGTGAAACGCGCTTCTTTTCGCGATCGAGTTCGATGTCGCCGATGTTGAGCACGAGCGCGACCCGCTCGGGATTGGCGCGGCGTAATAGCGCACGCACGCGCGCCAGCAGTTCCGGCACCGAGAACGGCTTGACGATGTAGTCGTCGGCGCCGGTGGCGAGACCGCGCACCCTTTCGCTCTCCTCACCGCGGGCGGTGAGCATGATGATCGGCAGTTGGCGGGTTTCCGGCCGTGCGCGCAGACGGCGGCAGAGTTCGATGCCGGACAGGCCCGGCAGCATCCAGTCGAGCACTACCAGATCCGGGCTGCTCTCCTTCAGGCGGGTGTCGGCCTCGTCGCCGCGCGCGGCGGTCTCGACTTCATAGCCCTCGGCCTCGAGATTGTAGCGGAGCAGCATAGTGAGCGGCTCTTCGTCCTCCACGATCAGAATGCGCGCGTTCATGCCAAATCTCGTTATCTATTTTCGCCGGCCCGCAGGGCCGCAATCGTCGTGGTGTCGCCCTTCGGCCGCTGGTCGGCGATCGGCCGGCCTTCGATGACGTAATGCACCGTCTCGGCGATGTTGGTGGCGTGGTCGCCCATGCGCTCGATATTCTTGGCGCAAAACAGGAGATGGATGCAGAACGTGATGTTACGCGGATCTTCCATCATGTAGGTCAGCAATTCTCGGAAAACGGAAGTACAGACCGCGTCGATTTCCTCGTCACCGCGCCATACCGCCATCGCCTTGCTGTCGTCGCGGCGGGCATAGGCATCGAGCACCGCTTTCATTTGCCCGAGAACCATATCGGCCATGTGTTCGACGCCGCGGATCAGCTTGGGCGGCGGAAATTCAGCGTTAAGCGCGATCACGCGCTTGGCGATGTTCTTGGCGAGGTCGCCGATGCGCTCCAGGTCGTTGGCGAGCCGCAGGGCGCCGACGATCTCGCGCAGATCGACCGCCATCGGCTGCCGGCGGGCGATAGTGAGGACCGATTTTTCCTCGATCTCGCGCTGCAACGCATCGATATTGGCGTCCGCCTGTGTGACACGCTGCGCGAGCGCGCTGTCGCGCTTGGCCAGCGCATCGACCGAATCGGCGACCTGCTTTTCGGCAAGCCCGCCCATTTCGGCCACCATGCGCGCGAGATCCTGCAGATCCGTGTCGAAGGCCTTGGTCGTGTGCAGATCGGTCATTGTTGTTGTCCTTCAGTCGCAACTATGCGCTAGCCGAAGCGACCGGTTATATAATCTTGGGTGCGGCGATCGTTAGGGGTCGTGAACATACGCGTCGTTTCGCCGTATTCGATCAACTCGCCGAGATACATGAAAGCGGTGAAGTCGGACACGCGCGCGGCCTGCTGCATGTTGTGAGTCACGATGGCGATTGTGTAGTCATCCTTGAGCTCGTCGATCAACTCTTCGATCTTGGCGGTGGAGATCGGGTCGAGCGCCGAGCACGGCTCGTCAAACAGGATCACTTCTGGCCGCACCGCGACGGTGCGGGCAATGCAAAGCCGCTGCTGTTGGCCGCCGGAAAGCGAGAGTCCGTTGGCGTTGAGCTTGTCCTTGACTTCATCCCACAAGGCGGCGCGCTGCAGCGCGTGCTGCACGCGGCTCTCCAGGTCGGATTTCGGCAGCCGCTCGTACAGCCTGATACCGAAGGCGATATTCTCGAAAATCGTCATCGGGAACGGTGTCGGCTTCTGGAACACCATACCGACCTTGGCGCGCAGCAAATTGAGGTCCTGCGACGGCGACAGGATATCCTCGTCATCGAGCTGCACATGCCCGGTGGCGCGCTGGTTCGGATAAAGGTCGTACATGCGGTTGAGGATACGCAGCAGCGTGGACTTGCCGCAGCCCGAGGGACCGATGAACGCGGTCACCTTGCCCTGGTAAAGCGAGCAGTTGATGTTCTTCAAGGCGCGGTTATCGCCGTAAAAGAAATCCAGGTTCCGGATAGAAACCTTCTCCAACAGGCCTTCGGTGCTGGTCGCTGCATGGGTGACAGTCGGGACTGTGAATGATGCTACGCTCATGATGATTTTCTCTGAGACGCGAGAAGCCGGGCGATGATGCTGAGCGCAAGCACCGCCAAAGTGATGATCAGCGCGCCGGTCCAGGCCAGTTTCTGCCAATCCTTGTAGGGACTGAGCGCAAACTGGAAGATGACGACCGGCAGACTGGCCACCGGAGCATTCAGGTTCGTGCTCCAGAACTGATTGTTGAGCGCCGTGAACAACAGCGGTGCAGTTTCGCCGCTGATGCGCGCAACCGCCAGCAGCACGCCAGTGATCATGCCGGCACGCGCGGCGCGGTAGGCGATCTTTGTGATCATCAGGGCCCGCGGCAGCCCGATGGAAGCGGCGGCCTCACGCAACGTATCGGGGACCAAAGTGAGCATATCCTCGGTGGTGCGCACCACCACCGGCACCACGATCACCGCCAGCGAGACGGCGCCGGCCCAGCCGGAGAAATGGCCCATCTGGGCGACCATGATCTCGTAGATGAAGAGGCCGACCACGATCGACGGCGCGCTGAGCAGGATGTCGTTGATGAAACGCACCACCATGGTCAGTTTGTCGTAACGCCCGTACTCCGCCATATAAGTCCCGGCGAGCATGCCGAGCGGCGTGCCGATCGCCACCGCGATCGCCGTCATGACCAGGCTGCCCATAATCGGATTAAGCAGCCCGCCGGCCGAGCCAGGCGGCGGCGTCATTTCGGTGAATACCGCCAGCGAGAGGCCGCTAAATCCATTCCACAGCAGCACGGCCAGGATCAGCACCAGCCAACTCAGGCCGAAGGCCGTCGCGGCAAATGCGAGCCCCATCGTGATGATGTTGCGGCGGCGCCGTTTGGCGTAGAGCGGGGAGGACGCGCCTGAAATCATGACCATGATCAGGCTCCTACCCGTGCATTGAGACGCATCAACATCAGGCGCGCAAACGCGAGCACGATAAACGTGATCACGAACAGGATGAGGCCGAGCGCGATCAACGACGAGGTATAGAGATCCCCGACCGCCTCGGTGAATTCGTTGGCGATGGTGGCCGAAATGGTCGTCCCAGGCGCCAGAATCGAACCGGAAATGCGGTGCGCATTACCGATCACGAACGTCACCGCCATGGTTTCGCCGAGCGCGCGGCCTAGCCCCAGCATGACGCCGCCGATGACGCCGACCCGGGTGAACGGCAGCACTACAAAGCGCGCCACCTCCCAGGTGGTGCAGCCGAGACCGTAAGCCGCCTCCTTGAGGACCGGCGGCACAGCTTCGAACACGTCGCGCGATATCGATGTGATGAACGGCAGCACCATGATGGCCAGGATCAGGCCGGCGGTCAGAATACCGATGCCATAGGGCGGCCCGGCGAACAGTGTGGACAGCACCGGCACATGTCCGAACACGGCGATCAGGAATGGCTGCACGTATTGCTGCAAGAACGGCGCAAACACGAACAGACCCCAGATGCCGTAGATGATGCTTGGAATTCCGGCGAGCAATTCAATCGCAATACCGATCGGGCGCCGCAGCCACATCGGGCACAATTCGGTGAGAAACAGCGCAATAAACAAGCCGACCGGCACGGCGATCAGCATGGCTATGAACGAGGTGAGGATAGTGCCGTAGATCGGCGCGATAGCGCCGAAATTCTCGGTGACCGGGTTCCAGCTTTCGACCAAAAGAAAGTTGAGGCCGAACTTATGCAGGGCCGGCCACGAGCCGTAAACCAGCGAAATGATGATGCCGCCAAGGATGATGAGAACGGTGATGGCGGCGGCGCGGGTCAGATGGCGGAAGGCCGCGTCACCCAATCGCAGACGCTGGAGAACCCTGGCTCGGTCGACCTGCTCGGCGACCGACATGGTTCCGCCTTGCAATGCAACATCAACCACGGATCGCCTCCCGGCGGGTTGCATTCGGCTCTCCCTTTGCTCAAGCGCGTCCGGGGAAGCCACTCAAGCGGCCTCGCGGCCACATTACAAGCCGCTTTACGGGCGGCGGTGGACAAGGAAAGGGCGCCATGCCGGCGCCCCTTCCCATTTTGTCCTGCGGATCAAATCGACGCCTTGACGTCGCTCTTCCACTTGGCCTCGATCAGCTTCACGACGCTGTCCGGCATCGGAATGTAGTCGAGGCTTTCGGCCATCTTGGCACCGTTCTTGTAGGCCCAGGCGAAGAACTTGAGGGCCTCGCTGGTCGCGGCCTGATCCTTCGGCTCCTTCGGGATCAGGATGAAGGTGGCACCGGCGATCGGCCAGGACTTGGCGCCCGGCGAGTCGGTGATGATCATGTAGAAGCCGGGTGCATGCGCCCAGTCGGCGCCGGCCGCTGCCGCCATGATCGCCTCGGGGGTCGCGACGACGACCTTGCCATCCTTGTTGATCATCTTGGTGGTGGTCAGGTGATTCTGCTTGGCATAGGCGGTCTCGACATAGCCGATCGAGCCCTTGGTGTTGCCGACGTTGTTGGCAACGCCTTCATTGCCCTTGGCGCCGATGCCGGCCGGCCACTCGACCGACGTATTGCTGCCGACCTTCGACTTCCAATCGGGGCTAACTTTGGACAGATAGTTGGTGAAGACGAAAGTGGTGCCGGATCCGTCGGCGCGGTGCACCAGCGCGATCGCCTGCGACGGCAGCTTCACGCTCGGGTTCAGCTTCTTGATCGCCGGGTCATCCCACTTCTTGATATCGCCGAGGTAAATCTTCGCCAGCGTCGGACCGTCGATGGTCAGATCACCGCTCTTGATACCGTCGAGATTCACGACCGGGACGATGCCGCCCATGACGGTCGGAAACTGAATGACGCCGATCTTATCCAATTCTGCCGGCTGCAGCGGCATGTCGGATGCGCCGAACGTCACAGTGCGGGCAGTGATCTGCTTGATGCCGCCGCCGGAACCGATTGACTGATAGTTCAGCCCGTTGCCGGTTTCCTTTTTATAGGCGTCGGCCCATTTGGCGTAGATCGGATAGGGGAAGGTGGCGCCGGCACCGGAAATGTCGGCGGCCTGAGCCGGAACGAAAGCAGCGGCGGCGATAAAACCGGCGGCTGCCAAAGTCGTCCAGTGTTTCACGGGGTCTCTCCATGTTGGCGGCCAAAAGCGTGCACGGGGCTTGAAGCCCGTGATGTCCGCCTTTGCGCCCGCGGTGCGGGCGGCCGCTGTTGCTTTAAAACGCTCTCCACGACTGAGCTTCGGATAGGTTTTTTGTTCGTCTTGGATCGAGGTTTCCGAAGTCGAGGACAGCCATAGGCGTCGCATGTCACCGTTCTATAAACGTTTGGTGACAATCACATGACAATTTAACTACTTGATTTTGCTTCTAATTCGTTCGTTTGCCGGAAATTATCGGTGTGCAACGGCAAATGCATGGTGAAACTGGCGCCGGCGCCAGGCGTGCTTTCGATGCTCAATCGGCCGCCGTGTCGGTTGAGCACGTGCTTGACCAGCGCCAAGCCCAATCCGGTTCCACCTTGGGCGCGGCTGTCGGCGACATCGACCCGGTAGAACCGCTCGGTCAGCCGCGGCAGATGCTCGGGCGCGATACCGGGACCGTAATCGCGTACCGCTACGCGCACCTCCGGCACACCGGCGCGCGTTTGGCCGCGCGTGAGCGTGATATCGATCCGCTTGCCGGCGGCGCCGTATTTGAGCGCATTCTCCACCAGGTTTTCGAGGGCGCGGATCAATTCATCGCGGTCGCCGAGCACGATCAAGGCATCGGACGGCGCGACGACCTTGATCACGACGTCACGGTCGCGCGCCAGCGTCTGCAACCCGTCCGCCACCTGGCGCACGATCGGCGCCAGGTCGAGCGGCGTGTTCGGTTGCAGATGCGCATTGAGTTCGATGCGCGACAACGAGAGCAGATCGTCGATCAGGCGGGCCATGCGGGTGGCCTGCCCCTGCATGATGCCTAAGAATTTCTCGCGCGCCACGGGGTCGTTCTTGGCAGGGCCCTGCAAGGTCTCGATAAAGCCCAGCAATGCGGCGAGCGGCGTGCGCAGCTCGTGGCTGGCATTGGCGATGAAGTCGGCGCGCATTTCCTCGACCCGGCGCAGCGGGGTGAGATCGTTAAACGTCATCAGCAGAATGTCAGGGCGCGCATCGGCGCTCGCCAGCTTAACCGGCGTCACGAAAGCTTCGAACCACCGGTCGAGCGGCACGCGTTCGAAAAATTCCACCCGTTGTGCCGTCCGGGTGGCGGTGGCACGCCGGATCGCATCAACCAGTTCGGGCATGCGCAATGTGATTAAGGCCGGTTCGCCGCGCCGCAGCGAAGGCGCAATCCCCGACGCTGCCGCATTGAAAGCAATAACGCCGCCGTCGCGATCAAGCACGATCGCCGGTCCGGGCAGCCCGCCGATCAACGACTCGATCAGCAAGGCCTGCGGATGCGCTGCCATGCGGTCGTACATCGGCAGCCCGCGCCCAGCCTCGGCGTCGGCGCCCAACCTGCCGAGCAGCGCATGCCAAGCCGCACGCAGGCGGCTCGGCCAATCTGCGCCGCGCGGCAAATTTGCGCTGTTGTCGTCGCTCGCCATGGTCAATCGGCGTTGATCTTTTCGGACTCGATTTCGCTGCGTAGCGGCGCGGTCACGCTCGTCACCGGATGCAATGCGGGTTTCGCGCGCGCGCCCCGCGTATTTAGCCATATCTCGCGCACACCCAGAATGATGAGCGCGACGACGAAGGGCGCAACATAATAAAGCAGCCGGAACAACAGCAGTCCCGCCAGCACACTTTCTTTATCGAATTGCCACAAGGCCACCAGCATGGCGGCGTCGAACACGCCGAGACCGCCGGGCGCGTGGCTGGCGAAGCCGAGCAGCGTGGCCGACACGAACACCACGGCTAGCGTCACGAAACCGATGTTCGGCTCGTTCGGCAGCAGCATATACATGGCGAGCGCACAACAGCCGAGATCGAGAATGCCGATACAGATCTGCAACAAGGTCGACGGCCCGCTCGGTAAATGCACTTTCCATTCGCCTCGTCCGATCTCGCGTGGGGCGCTCCAGACCCAGCCGAGATAGCACCCGAGCACGGTAAGCAGAGCGCCCGCGATGCAGCGGTTGAGCCAGACCGGCAATTGATCGAGCCACCCCGCGGCCTGCGGCGAATGGAATATGCCGAGACCCAGCACGGTGGCATTACCAAGCCAGAACGTCAGGCCCGCCACAAAACAGATTTTCGCCACTTCGATGGCGTCGAGACCGTAAGCCGAATAGATGCGGTAGCGCACCGCACCCCCCGTGAACACGGTGGCGCCGATATTGTGGCCGATCGAATAACTGGTGAATCCGGACAGCGCCGCGATCCGATACGGGATTTCCTTGCGTCCGATCGTGCGCAGGGCGAACCAGTCGTAGAACGTCAGCGTGAAATAGCCGCCGGCGACGAACACGGCGGCGGCGATGATATTGCGCCGCTCGGTCGCCTTCAGCGCGGCCATCACTTCGTTGACATTGATGTGGCGCAGCATATGGATCAGCACCACCACCGCCACGGTGATGATGGCCAAGCTGAGAAGCACGCCGATCCTGTTCCAGCCGATATGTTTCTGGAAAAATCGCGCCCCCGCGCGCAACAAATTGAGCATCTTTCCTCCGCTTCGGCGTACAGGACCCCCGGCCACGAGCCCCCGTAACGCCGCGCACCTGCCGGCACGCATTGATCCCACTAGCAGAACTCATACCCCGGCGCGAGTGGACTGCCGCCGGCCCCGGCGATTTGCTAGATTGCACGGTAAACGGCCGTATCGCTCAACCAGGCCGCAGGGAGGATACCCCATGCATGACTTTGATCATTCCACACCCCGCCGCGCGGTGCTGCAGGGCGCCGGCATCGGCCTTTGTGCAGGCCTCTTGTCGGGCCTTTCGGCCGCCGCACAGGCACAAACGGCCTCAGCGGGCGGCGAAATCTGGCACCAGGACTATTGGGCTAAAAAAGACGGTGTGAAGCTTAATCTTTGGCGCAAAAGGATCGGCGCGCCGAGCCCGGGTGAACCGGCACGGCCAGTTGTGTTCCTCGTGCATGGCTCGTCGAATTCGTCGCGCTCCTCCTACGACCTCACGGTGCCCGGCAAAGGCGAATACTCGCTCATGAATATGCTGGCGCGCTACGGCTACGACGTCTGGACCATGGATCATGACGGCTATGGCCACTCCGGCTCATCCGGCAATAATTCCGACATCGCTAGCGGCGTCGAGGACCTGAAGGCCGCGATGCCGGTGGTGGCGAAGGAAACCGGGCAGCAAAAGGTGCATTTCTACGGCACCTCGTCCGGCGGAATCCGTGCCGCAGCCTTTGCGCAAGCGCAGCCCGAGTCCGTCGGACGGCTCATGCTCTGCGCCTTCACCTACAAGGGTAACGGCGCGGCCGAGATCGAACGGCGGCGGAAAAAAATCGCGCAATTGCGCGCCAGCCCGCGCCGCAAGCGCGACGCCACCATGATCCACTCCATCTTCACCCGGGACGGCCATCCGGCCTTCTACGACCAGGCGATGGTCGAGGCATTGATTGCCGACGAGATGAAATTCGGCAACGAGGTGCCGAGTGGCACTTACCTCGACATGGCGGCGAATCTGCCGATCGTCGATCCTAAGAAGATATTGTCACCGGTCCTGATGTTGCGCGGCGAATTCGACGGCAACTCGACCAACGCCGATCTGCTCGACTTCTATGCTCAACTGCCGAACGGCGACCGCCAATTCGTCATCCTGCCGCAGACTGCCCACAGCGCGGGATATGGCAAGAACCGGCACCTGCTGTTTTACGCTCTGCACAGCTTCCTGGCCGAGCCGGCGCCTGCGAGCTGAGATCGGCCAGGTTACCGAGATGTAATGGAACTCATCAGCCGCTCCGGCGTTTTCAGATTAATTCACCACATGCTGGAGGGCTGCCATGAAAACATTCTTGGCGATTGCATTGATTACCGCTGGTATCGCGGTCGCGCCGACGCTTGCCAGCGCAGGCGAGCGGATGGGCGATGCGGCGGGCGGCGCAGTCGCCGGCGCCCTGGTTGGCGGCCCGGTTGGCTTGGTCGCGGGCGGCATCATCGGCTATACCGCCGGCCCGAACATCGCTCGCGGCATGGGCATCCACCACCGGCACTACCGTCACTATACTTACCGTAACGGGCGACGGGTCTATTACTAGAATTCGCTCGATCTCGATTCTGCAGGCCGGAGAGATGTTCCTCCGGCCTTTTTCTTTTTGCCGTAGCAAAGCGGTTTCTGCCGATTGAGCGGACACATTACCGCGCTACGAATTGCCATCTAGCCGGCGAAGAATTCGCGCAGCGCCGCCGTCGTCTCTGCCGGCGCCTCCTCGGACAGGTAATGCCCGCTCGGCATCGCCTTCGCCGCCACGATATTCTTCGCGTAGCTCTTCCAGATCTCGGCCGGGCCCGGATTGTGGTTGCGGCCGACGCCGCCGGTCGCGCCCCATAACAGCAGCACCGGGCACTCGATCTTGCGCCCGGCCTCGAAGTCCTTGGTGTCCATATCGAGATCGACGCCGAAGGTGGCGCGATAATCCTCGCAGACAGCGTGGATGGTCTCCGGATTGCGGAAGCAACGCTTGTATTCGGCAAGCGCATCCTTGTCGAAGAAGCTCAGACCCTGTTTGGTTTTCGCAAGCTTCCGCTCGATAAACCAGTCCGGATCGGCGCCCATCATCTTCTCCGGCAGCGGCTCGGGCTGGATGTTGAACAGCCAGTGCCAGGAGAAGCGGCCCCATTCCTTCGTCATATGATTGAGCAGATGGTGCTGCGGGACGATGTCGAGGATCGCCGCGCGCAAAACTTTCTGCGGATAATCGAGGCACATGCGGTGCAGCACGCGTCCGCCGCGGTCATGACCGGCGGCCATGAATGCGTCGAAGCCGAGCGCCGCCATCACCTCCACCTGGTCCTGCGCCATTGCGCGGAACGAATAGCCGGAATGGTCATCGCCGCCGGGCGGCTTTTCCGAATCGCCATAGCCGCGCAGGTCGGTGGCGACCACCGTGAACTCTTTCGCCAGCGCCGGCGCCACCACATGCCACGACAGATGCGTGAACGGATTGCCGTGCATCAGCAGCAGCGGCGGCCCGCTGCCGCCGGTAACCGTCACGATGCGTGCGCCGCTGGTTTGAATGTCGCTGCGGGTGAAGCCTTTGAGTATGGATGGCACTGGCACTACCTCATTCTAGTCATGGCCGGAGGCCATCCGTAGGCGCGCCCCCGCCCGCCCGGCCGTTTGTTGGAGGGCCAGCATAGCAAAGCCATGCCCAAAAAGGACAACCCCGGCCTCGCCAGAGCGAAGCCGAGGCTATTGGCTCCCCAAAGAGCGATCGGCTCAGTTGCAGACCCTGAAGCGGCGAACGTGCAAGCTGCCGTCCGGATATTCGACGGTGCGCTTGACGATGTAGCAGTCAGGGCCGGCGATGTAAGTCGGGGCATAAAAACCCCAATCGAAACCGTGCCAGTGGCCCCAGTGGTGGCCGTGCCAATGGGCGGATGCGGCGGTCGGGGCAAAAGCCGCGGCGCAGATAACGGCAGCCGCGCCGATAGCGAGAACGAGCTTGCGGAACATGGCGTCTCTCCTGTTTTGGGGGGATGTGCCTTTCACATCCTCGCCATGGGTCGCGGGGGCTCCGTTAACGGTTCAAACGCGCGCGCCCGAATTTCAGGCAATAAGTAACGAAAAACACGCATTTCCCCCCGTTTGGCTTGCCGAGACCCGCCGGAAAAGAGGAAACTGCGACCGCTTGCCCCATGGCCGGGGCGGCAGGATGCCAAATTTCTTCGATTTTTCTTGAACCTATCCGCCGCCTCCGGCGACCCATTCACGAGACGATAAGCCCGCGATGCAAACGACTTCGGACGAGGTTCTGATCGCAAGGATCGCAGGCGGCGACCGGCTCGCAATGCAGGTGCTGTTCGCACGGCACCATGTTCGTGTGTACCGGTTCGTGCTGCGTTTGGTGCGCAACGAGGCGACGGCGGAGGACTTGATCAGCGATGTGTTCCTCGATGTCTGGCGGCAAGCTGGAAAATTCGAGGGCCGCTCGGCCGTCTCCACCTGGATGTTGAGCATCGCGCGCTTCAAAGCCCTGTCGGCGCTACGGCGCCGGCCGGAACAGGAGTTGGATGACGAAACGGCGGAGCAGATCGAGGATCATGCCGACGATCCGGAAGTGTCTCTGGCGAAGAAGGGCAAGGCCGCGGTCTTGCGACAAGCGTTAAGTAAGCTTTCCGCGGAACACCGGGAGATCGTGGACCTCGTCTACTACCACGAGAAGTCGGTGGAGGAAGTTGCGGGAATTGTCGGTATCCCGGAAGCAACCGTGAAGACGCGAATGTTTTACGCGCGCAAGAAGTTATCGGAGATCTTGAAGGCAGAAGGTATCGATCGAGGTTGGCCATGAACACGACAAACAAAGAAATGCACAGCGACATCGAAGAGCTGCTGCCGTGGCACGCAGCGGGAACGCTGAGCCGTCGCGATAGCCAGCGCGTCGAAGAGGCGCTTGCCAGCGACCCCGAACTCGCCCGTCGTTACGCGATGGTGCGCGAGGAATTGGGCGAGACCATTCTGCTCAACGAGACGCTCGGCGCGCCCTCCGCGCACGCAATGGAAAAGCTGTTCGCCAAGATCGACGCCGAGCCGGCGCGCAAGCCGGCCGTCTCGCTCAATCTCGGCACGCGCGTTGCTGAATTTTTCGCGAGCCTGTCGCCGCGCACCCTGGCTTGGTCGGCGAGCGCCGCCGCAATCGCCATCCTGTTGCAGGCCGGGCTGATCGCCGGCATCGTGATCAAGGAGAAAAGCGTCGGTGGTTATGAGACGGCGTCCGCGCCGAGCACGGATCCGGGCGTCGGCGCTTTCACGATCATCCGTTTCGCGCCGCAGGCCTCGTCCGACGATATCACCAAGTTCCTCGAAGCCAACAAGCTTCAGGTCGCTGCCGGACCGATGTCGGGCGGGCTCTACAAGGTGCGCGTGTCGATGACCGGATTGCCGAAGACCGATCTCGCGCGCATCGTCAAGAAGCTGCAGGAAGACAAGGTCGTCGGTTTCATCGCCACGACCGAGTGAGATGAGCGTTTCGCGCCGGAGGTTTCGCCATGCGCGCACATCGTAGTATCCTGCTCGTCGCAGCCCTTGCCGGATTAACGCTGGCGGCAGCCGATACCGTTTTTGCGCAGAGAGTTTTCAGCCGCGGCCAAAATATCGGCACCGGCGGGCCGGTGCGCGGCGGCGGTTATTATGGCGGCGGGGGCTATCGCGGCGGCTGGGGTGTTGTGCCCGGTGTACTCATGGCAATCCCGCAAATGGGGCCGCCTGGCGGGCGATATATCGACGATGACATCGACGCGCCGCAAAGTGCGAGGCGACCGGCCCGGCGGGGCTCGAGTGGCGCGCCGGCAGCCAACGAGCGCCGTCTGGTGCCCAATGAAGTGGTGATCGAGATTGCCAACTCCGCCACGCCACAGCAAATCGACGCGCTGCAACGCCGCCATAGACTCACCCGCCTGGAATCGCTGACCTTTCAATTGACCGGCACCACTTTGTACCGCTGGCGGATTCCCGACCGCCGCTCGGTCGCCGCGGTGGTGCGCGCACTAGAATCAGATCGGTTGGTCGCATCCGCGCAACCGAATTATCTCTTCACGCTGCAACAAGACAGCTCGAAGGCCGCCCCCGAAGGCGACGCCGCTCAATACGAACTCGCCAAGCTGCATTTGCCGCAGGCCCACGCGCTCGCCAAGGGCGACAACGTGCTGGTGGCGGTGATCGATTCCGGCATCGACGCCAATCATCCAGAACTCATCGGCGCCGTCGCGCAGAGTTACGACACGCTCTCGCAGCCGATGACGCCGCACAAGCACGGCACGGCCATTGCCGGCCTGATCGTGGCCCACGGCAAGTTGATGGGCGTAGCGCCGGGCGCGCATATTCTGGCGATACGCGCCTTCGTCGGCACCGGCGCGAGCGCGGAAGGCACCACATTCAATATTCTCAAAGGTATCGACTGGGCGGCGGCGAATGGCGCGCGCGTCATCAATATGAGTTTTGCCGGACCATCCGATCCGGCGATCCACCGCAGCCTGGTGGCCGCGCATAAGAAAGGCATCGTGCTGGTAGCGGCGGCGGGAAATGCCGGGCCGAAATCGCCGCCGCTCTATCCCGCCGCCGATCCGAATGTGATCGCGGTGACGGCGACAGATGGCGACGACAGATTGTTCCCGCAGTCTAATCGCGGCCACTACATCGCGGTGGCGGCGCCCGGCACGCAAATCCTGGTGGTTATCCCAGACGGCGGCTATGAAGTGGCCTCCGGCACGTCGTATTCCGCGGCCGAGGTGAGCGGGATTGCCGCGTTGATGCTCGACCGTAAGAGCGGCCTCTCACCCGATAAACTACGCGACATCCTCCTGGCGACCGCAAAAGACCTAGGTCCCAAGGGCCGCGACATAATGTTCGGCGCCGGGCTCGTCGACGCCTATGGCGCCCTCATGGCGGAAGAGACGCCGGTAGCGGCGGCACCACGACCGGTTGAGCGCGTGAGTACCGGCGCGCGCTGAGGCTTCCCTGACCACTTGCAGTCGCGACGAAAAACCGCCACTTGTGGCGCGAATATACGTTTCACCGGAGACGAAATGACTATACCTGGTCAACCGCAAATGTTGCCGCTGCGCGTGACGCGCAACGACAGGATAGCCGATGGCATCCACCTGCTCGAATTTCGCGATGTCGAAGGAAAGCCATTGCCGGAATTCTCCGCCGGAGCGCATGTCGCTATCCAGGCGCCGAACGGATTGCTGCGCAAATATTCCCTGTGCAATGACCCGGCCGAACGCGACCGCTACCTGGTCGCGATCAAGCGCGAAGCGAACGGCCGCGGCGGCTCTTGCAACCTCATCGACAATACGAAGGCCGGCGATGAGTTGATGGTGGCTGCGCCGGTCAACGATTTCCGATTGCCACAACGCGCGCAGGACTTCCTGTTCGTCGCCGGCGGCATCGGCATTACGCCGATCATGGCAATGATCCGCGAAATCCAGCGGCAAGGAAAGCGGTTCCGCCTGTTCTACTGTTCGCGCTCGCCGGAAACGACAGCGTTCCTCGACGAGTTGAGCGCGCCCGAATTCAAGGACCAGGTTACGATCCACTACGATCACGGCGATCCAGCCCGGTCGCTCGATTTGCGACCGATCCTGGCGGAACGGAAAAACCGCGAGCATCTGTATTGCTGCGGGCCGCGCCCATTGATGGAGGCGGTGCGCACGATGACCGACCATTGGTCGTCGACGGCCGTACATTTCGAGGCCTTCAGCGAAGCCGAGACGCACAAGCCGACCGACAAGCCGTTCAAGGTCCGGCTCGCGCGCTCTGGCGACGTGGTCGACGTGCCCACCACGAAAACGATCCTCGAAGTCTTGCGCGAGCACGGCCTCGAAGTGCCGAGTTCGTGCGAGACGGGCACTTGTGGGACCTGCCGTACCAAGCTCATCGCCGGCGAGGCCGATCACCGCGACCTGGTGCTCGCCGAGCACGAGCGCGCCGACACCATCATGATATGCGTCTCTCGCGCGCGCACCGACGAAATCACCATCGATCGCTGAAGATCACTGCTGAATCGAGCGCAAATAGGCGGTCGCCGCGCGCGCATCGTCGTCGTTGAATTTGAATTCAGGCATGCCGGGATGACCGGACAGGACGCCGCGCCTGAGGTCCTGCGCGAACTGGTCCAGCTCGAAGCTGCGGCCGAGCATACGAAGCGGCAGCGCACCGGGCGTCCGGCTCTTGCCGGTTCTGCCGATCGCGTGACAGGGCGCGCAGAATTCCTTGAGCAGCGCGCGGCCGTGCCGGGCCGGGTCTTGCGCTTGCGCAGCCGAGCCCAGGACCGGCAGCGCCAACAAGGACGCGGCCAGCGGTAAGATGATTGTTGGTAGCCGTCGCATCATGAATCTCGCAATCCGCGCCGGTGAGCTATGGCGCGCCGGAAGGGATTCGAACCCCTGACCCCCAGATTCGAAGTCTGGTGCTCTATCCAGCTGAGCTACCGGCGCCTGAATTTGAGAAGTAGAACGAGTAGCCGAGTTTGTCCATTGGCGGCCTCAAACGACTGCGACTTTGCCGACCGCGAGCACCTCGTCAGTCTTGGCCAGCGGCTCACCGCGCAACACCGCCTTGGCATTCGCCACCGCGCGCGCGACGATGCCGGCAAAATTATCGAGCGTCGCCCCGGCAAGGTGCGGGGTGACGACGGTATTTTCCAGCGCCAGCAGCTCGCTGCCGACTGGCGGCTCGCTGGCAAATGTGTCGATGCCCGCGCCGAAAAGATGCCCTTCCTTCAAAGCCGCGGCCAAAGCAGCTTCATCGACCACCCCGCCCCGCGCGCAGTTGATTAGCACCGCACCTTTCTTCATCGCACGAATGCGCTCGGCGTTGATAATGCCGGCAGTCTCCGGCAGCAACGGCAGATGCAAGGAGACAATGTCGGAGCGACGCACGAGATCGTCGAACTCGGCATAGCTCACGCCAAGGCTCTGCTCGAGCTTGGCAGATGGGCGGACCGGATCGTAATAGATGACGGTTGCATCAAACCCGCGCAGATGTTTCGCCACTTGCTTGCCGACCGCGCCGAGGCCGATGAGACCTATGGTCTTGTTCAACAATTGGCGATGCTCACCGCGCGCGCTTTCCTTATCCCAACCGCCGACGCGGGTGCGGCGGTCGATCTGCGGCAACTGGCGATAGACCGCGAGCATAAGCAGCACGGTGTGCTCGGCGACCGGAATGCTGTTGCCGGCATGCAGGCGCGCGACACCGATGCCGCGTTCGCGACACGCATCGAGATCGATGTGGTCGACGCCGGCGCCGAGCTTCTGGATGAAGCGAAGCTTCTGCCCGGCCGCTATCACCTCTTTCGCGATCGGCGCGGCCATGACAAGGGCGACGTCCGCATCACGGACGGCGGTCACGCGCTGGGCAAAAGTGGCTTCTTCGATGAACACAGTATGCCACTCCGCCGGCATGGCAGCTTCGATCGCGGCCTTGATGTGTGGATGAAATTTGTCGAGGACAGCGACAGTGACCATGTCCATTTCCAATCTGCGAATGAGCTTATGCTTTATTGATACTACAACGGGCTGGACCGTGACCACGATAGTAATGCATGTGTTGAATAGCTGCCATCTTGCGCAACGACCAAGCAGCGGTTGGAGGCGGGCCTCACTCCTGTCATGGTGCGTGGCACGACGGCACCGCCGCTGAACTTACCGGGAGGCTCGACCATGACCACAACCGTCGAAGTGCTGGCTGCTGCTTTCAAAGATGCCGGCACACCGTTCATTGTCGGCCACCCAGGCGGCGAGTCGGTCGAACTGATGGAAGCGGCGCGCCAGCGCCAGATGCGTTTTCTCCTGATGAAACAGGAAGTGGCAGGCGCCATGCTGGCCGCGACCTGGGGCGACCTTACCGGCAGCCCGGGCATTTGTCTGTCCACGCGCGGGCCCGGCGCCGCCAATATGGTCAACGGCGTGGCGCATGCCTTCCTCGATCGTTCACCGCTCATCGCGATCACCGATTCCTATTCCCGTCCCACTTACGAGACTGGGTTGCGTCAACGCATCAACCAACTTGCGGTATACGAGCCGATCGTGAAGTGGAGCACGACCATCGACGCCAAAACCGTGCGCCAACAGGTCCGCCGCGCCATGCGCACTGCGACCGCGATGCCGCCCGGCCCTGTGCATTTCGAATTTCCGCAGAGCGAGACCACGCGCGAGGCCGGCGACTACGCGGCCGAGCCGCCGCTGATGCCGAATTGGATCGTGCCCGGTCCGGATCGCGCCGATCTCAAGCCGGCGCTGGACATGCTCGGCAAAGCGAGACGGCCAATCCTGATTGCGGGCTTGGGCGTCTACTGGTGCGGCGCATCGGCCGAATTCGTCAAATTCGCCGAGCGCCTTGGCGCCCCGGTGCTCACCACCACTAAATGCAAGGGCATGATCCCTGAGGATCACCCGTTGCGCGCCGGCTGCATCATCGGCGGGCTGATTGAGCGCAAGCTGGTCATGGAGTCCGACCTCATCGTCACCGTCGGCCTCGACGCGGTGGAACTGCAGCCCAAGCCCTGGCCCTACACGCTGCCGGTATTGTCGCTGTCGTCAGTCCCGAGCGTAGACGCGCTGGTACCGGCCGATCCGGAAATTATCGGCGACTTGAAAGCGCTGCTGGCCGGCCTCGCGCAATGGGCGCCCGAGGGCACGAATTGGGGCGAGAAAGCCGCCAAGGCGTTTCGCCTGGAAGTGCGCGACGCGCTCAATACGCCCAGCACCGGGCTATCGCCGCAGCGGACGATGGAAGTCGCGCGCGCGGTGCTGCCGCGCAATACGATCGCGACCTGCGACGCCGGCGCGAGCCGCCTGCTGATCGTGCAGAAATGGGAATCCTACGGCCCGCGCGAGTTCCTCACCTCGAACGGTCTCGCCTCCATGGGCTATGCGGTGCCCGGCGCTCTGGCCGCACGCATGGCTTATCCGGACCGGCCGGTGGTCGCCTTCACCGGCGACGGCGGTTTCCTGATGACGGTCGCGGAATTGCAGACCGCCCAGCGCGAGAACCTGCCTATCATCGTGCTGGTGTTCGACGACCGCGAAATTGGCCTGATCCGCGTCAAGCAGGAGATCAAGGGCATTCCCATGCACGGCGTAGCGCTCGGCGGCGTCGATTGGGAGAAACTGGCGCAATCCTTCGGCGCCGACGGCGTGGTGGTGGAAACCGAACAAGCATTGAGCGCCGCGCTCAGTGCGGCGGTGCAATCCAAACGCACCACCGTCATCGGCGTGCGGATCGACGCCTCCGGCTATGTCGCGCAGTTCAATGCGCTGCGCGAGCTTTAAGCCTTAAGCCCCTCGCGGAGGCCTTTGGTCCACGCCGAGGCCGCTGCCGAAAGAAAGCCTATATCCGACTGGGTGGTCAGAAACAGGCAGCCCTTGCGGACCAGTTCGACCTGACGCGCCACATCGCGGTTGCCGCCGCAGCCGGCGAATTTGCCGTGCTTGCGGCACGCGGCAATGAGGCGCTCTTGCGCCGCGACCAGAGCCGAATCGTCGAACTTGCCGGGCTTGCCCATACTGGCGAGCAGGTCGTTACTGCCAAGATGGATTACATCGACGCCGTCGACGGCCGCGATGGCCTCAACGTTTTCCAGCCCTTCCACGGTCTCGATCATGCAGACCAGTAGGCAACTATCATTGAGCTGCGGCACGCTCTCGGTCAGCGGCACCGAGCGGTAATCGAAATGCGGATATCCGGCAGTGACCGAGCGCTTGCCGAGCGGCGCGAATTTGCAGATATCGACTGCCTTGCGTGCTTGTGCAGCCGTGTTCACGTCCGGGTAGACGATGCCCATCACGCCGTTGTCGAGCAACAGCGAAACGTCGGGATCGTCGATGCCGTACACGCGCACCAGCGGAGCGATGCCGCAGCCGAGCGCGGTGCTCGCGATATGGCCGATAGTCTCGAGATCGAACAGTGAATGCTGGCAGTCGATGAAGATGAAATCGTGTCCGGTCGTCTTGGCGATGCGGGCGACGTCGCCGGAGCGCGCGAGGCGTACCGGCATGCCGAGCGCCACCTCACCCGCCTGCATGCGCGCCTTGACCGGATTCACGAGCTTATCCGCATGCGACGCCATTGCGCCCCTCCGAAGTTTTTAAAACGGTTGACCCTGCGTCAGGCGACGCGGCCGAGCGGTTCGCGGCCGGCCAGCGCCTCGAACAGCTGCTCGGCAACAAGCAGCGAGCTGCGCGCTTGTGTTTCATAAGTGCCGCCGCCGGCGTGCGGCGTAGCGACGACGGTCGGTAGCCGCATCAGCGGGTTGTCGGCCATCGGCGGCTCGCGTTCGAACACATCGAGGCCGGCACCGAATAGCCGGCCGGCGACAATGGCGTCGTACAAAGCGCGCTCGTCCACGATGCCGCCGCGCGACGTGTTGATCACGACCGCGCCCGGCTTCATCAGCGCGAGTGCCGCCGCGCCGATCATGCCGCGGCTTTCGTCGGTGAGCGGAAGATGCAGGGTCAGGATATCGGCCTGCGGCAGCAGTTCGGCCAGCGAGTTGGCCCGCCGGTGCGCGATGTCGGGCCAAATGTCGGCGGGCACGTAAGGATCGTAGGCCACGATCTTAGCATTAAAAGCCGCTCGCCATTTGCGCGCCACCAGCGTGCCGATATTGCCCATGCCGACGATGCCGACGGTCTTTTGCCACGACTCCATGCCAAGGAAATTAGAACGTTCCACCACGGCGCCGGAGCGGATATTGCGGTCGAATTCCGTCACCCGCCGCGTCACGCTGAGTGCCAGCGCGAGCGCGAGTTCGGCGACGGCTTCCTTGTTGACCCCGGGCGTGCGGCACACGGTGATGCCGCGCGCGCGCGCCGCCACGAGGTCGATGTTGTCGATGCCGACGCCCTGTTTGGCGATAACACGCAGCTTCTTGGCGCGTGCCAGGTTGTCGGCCCCGATCGGCGTCATACGGACCATCACGCCGTCGGCATCCTCATGCCAGTTGCTCACGCGCGGATCGTCCCAACGGACAATCTCGGCGCGTTGCGCGGCGAATTCGACGCCGGTCGGGAAAAAGAATCGAGCACATAGACCTTCATGCGCCGGCCTCCCGACCGCGTTTCGTCAAGGCAAGATTGCCGTATCGGCTCAGCTACCCTTGAGCTCGTGCGATTCCGGCATGAACATGTCCTTCCACGACGCCGGCAGCCGTTTCATGGTGCCGACCTTGTGCATGAAGGTGGCGAACTCCATCGACTGCTGCGGTGCCGTCGTCCAGACGTTGTCGGGGTCGGAGATGTACTTCGTCATGTCGGCTTGGGTGCTGCGCTTTTCATTGGTGGTCTTGATGTAGATTTGCGCCGAATCGCCCGGGTTCTTGTTGATGAATTCTTCCGCCTCACTGAGCGCGGCGTAAACGGCGCTGGTCACCTTTGGATTCGCATCGCGGAACTTCTTTGACATGAGCATGACGCCGTTGGTCGCCGGCCCGCCGAGCGTATCGTAGGACTTGAGCACACGGTGCACGCCCGGCGTCGCCAGTTCGAAATAGTAGTAAGGCGCGACCGAATAATGGCTGTTGATCTCAGTCGCCTTCGACATCACCGATGTCGCGGCGTCCGGATGCGGGCGCGTGATGGTGAACGGATCGAGCCTGGCGTATTGGTCCTGACCCCACTCCTTGGCGGCCGCCATCTGCAGACAAATTGCCTGGCTCGAGGTCTTGACCGACGGCAAGGCGATCTTGTCATGCTCGTTGAAGTCCTTGATCGTCTTGATCGCCGCGCGGTTAGTCACCAGCATGAACGGCATCGATTGCACAGCCGACAGCGCGCGCACCTCGTTGGGGGTACCGGCGGTTTTATCCCACAGCGTGGCGAGGCCGGGCACGCCAGTGACGCCGAAATTCATCTGGCCGCTCAACAGCGCGTCGATCAGCGATTGGGTGCCGCCCAATGTCTTGTATTGCGGCTTGAGCGCATGCGACGCCGAGTTTGCTTGCGTGTTTTTCGACGAGATTATGCGCAGCCATCACCATCAACGGCAGATAGGGAAGACCATGCTGGCTCACCAGCACGATGCTCGACACTTCGTCGGCGAAAGCCGAGCGCAGCAGGCCGGGCGTCGCCAAGACGGGTGTCGCCGCGAGAGCCTTGCAGAATGCGCGCCTGTGAATCATGTGTTCCTCCCGTTGATTCGAGCTAGAGTTTTCACGCAATCAGGATTGCATGCCCCAGCGTTGAACTGTTCTGGTTTCGATCACGCGGAATATGACGTTCTCGACCGCAAGCCCGATCATGATGATCGTGAGCAGGCCGGCGAACACTTCCGGAATGTTGAGCTGATTCTTGCTCTCGAAGATGTACCAGCCGAGCCCGCCTTGACCCGACGACACGCCGAATACCAGTTCGGCCGCGATCAGCGTGCGCCAGGCGAAGGCCCAGCCAATCTTGAGGCCGGCGAGAATGCTCGGGAACGCGGCCGGGATGAGGATCTTGGCGACAAAGCGCAGGCCGCTGAGATTGTAGTTGCGCCCCACCATGCGCACCGTCGTGGATACGCTGCGGAACCCGGCCAGCGTGTTGAGCGCGACCGCCCACATCACCGAATGCACCAGCACGAAGATCAGGCTGCCAGCGCCCAGGCCGAACCAGATCAGCGCAAGCGGCAGCAAGGCGATGGCCGGCAGCGGATTGAACATCGCGGTCATGGTCTCGAGGAAGTCCGTGCCGATTCGCGTACTGATCGCGAAGACGGTGAGCAGCCCTGCGAGCACCGCGCCGGTGGCAAAACCGACCAGCAGCACCTCGATCGAACTCAGCGCGCGTTCGGGAATTGTCCCGTTGGCGACATCGGCCACCAGGGCGCGCACCGTGTCGCTGAATGTCGGCACCAAAAGCGGATTGTCGAGCCAAAGTCCATAAAGCTGCCAGCCCGTGGCGAGCACCACGATGATGAAAACCTTGCGCAGCCAGGTTTGATTGTAAATCTTCTCGGCCAGTGTCAGCGGCTTTTGGATGATGCCAAACTGCTCCGGTCCCAGCGTCTCGCTGTAGACGATATTCGCCCTTTGAACCGCCTCAAGCATTGGGCGCCTCCTCGATTTGATCGGCGAACAGCAGTTCGTGTATCTCGCGGCCGAGCGCGGCGGCTTCGTTGGAGGCCTCCTGCCCGCGCGGCACGCTGTTGATTTCGGCTTTCACCTGGCCCGGATGCGGCGACAGCAGCAGGATGCGGCTGCCGATCTTGATCGCTTCCGGGATCGAATGGGTGACGAACAGCACGGTGAAGCGTGTTTCGTCCCACAACGCCATCAACTCGTCCTGCATGCGCACGCGCGTCAGCGCATCGAGTGCGGCAAACGGTTCGTCCATCAGCAGGATGTCGGGCTCCATCGCCATGCCGCGCGCGATCGCGACGCGCTGCTTCATCCCGCCGGAGAGCGTGTGCGGATAGCTATGCGCGAATTTGGTGAGGTTGACCTTCTCAATGTAGTGCAGGCGCGCTCGTGGGCGGCCTTTGCGTCCAGCGTTCCTGTGGTCTTGAGCGGAAAGACGACGTTTTCGAAAACCGTCTTCCACGGCAGCAGTTGATCGAATTCCTGGAACACCATGATGCGGTCCGGACCCGGCTTCTTGATCAGCTCGCCCTTCAAGCGGATCTCGCCTTCGGTCGGCTGCAGATAACCGCCGACTGCCTTGAGCAGCGTCGACTTGCCGCAGCCCGACGGCCCGAGCAGGACGAAGCGGTCGCCCTGCAGCACATTGAAACCGACGCGATAGGTGGCGGTCACCAGATGGGCTTGCGTCTTGTATTGGATGGTCACGCCGCGGACATCGAGCAATGGCCGGCCAGGATCGCCGTCCACGCCTACGCGTTTGCCTCGATCCGCGGAGACCGGCTTGACGTTTCCTGCACCCGGCAAGGCAGAATTCGATGCGAGTGTCGCGCTGCTCGCCATCAGTTGCATCCTCCCACAGCCATTATCGTTATTTTTTACGTGAGACTTCGGTATCTCCCGTATCGCTGTCCAATAATAATTTGGACGGTTTCCATAAGCTTGTCTATTGGGCCTGCTCCGCGGCGACCTCGCGGCCCAAGTGGCTGACGAATTCATTCATAATCTTGGAATGCGGCGCCGACTTGTGCCGGATCATCAGGGTTTTGACCTCGATGCGCGGCTTGAGCGGCCGCGCCACCAAGCCAGGCAACCCCATCGATGCGACCAGAAACGGCTCGACCAGCGCGATCCCGGCGCCATGGCGGGCCAGCATGATCCCGGTTAGCGACAGGCCGACCTGCGCGGTGATATTGGGCACGATGCCGGCGGCGCTCAAGGCACGGTCGACATAGCGGCGAAACAGCGCCTGCGGCAGATAGGTGATGATCGAGTAGTGTTCGAGGTCGCGCACCGCCACTTCCTTGCGGCGGGCGAGCGGATGGTCGGACCGCATGACGCAAGCGATGCCGGCGCGCATCAGCACTTTGGTCTCGACCTCGGAACTGACCACCGGCTCGTAGGCGATGCCCAGTTCGACCTCGCGGTTGATGACGCTGCCGAGCACCTGCGGCGAGGTCAGCGACTGCAGCGCCACGCGGACCTTCGGGCGGTCAGCAACGAACGTAGCGACCGCCTTGGCCAGATAGCCGTTGGCGATCGGGAACGCGGCGGCGATCGACACGGTGCCGAGCCGGCCGCCGGCCAAATCCTGCGTCAGTGCGTTGACCCCGTCGACCCGGCCGAAGATCGCCGCGATTTCCGGGAATATTGCTTTGGCTTCCGGTGTCGGCTGCAGCCGTCCCGAGACACGCGTAAAAAGCTTCATGTTGAGCTGGCTCTCGCAATGCTTGAGCACTGCGCTGACCGCCGGTTGCGTGACATTGAGCGCACGCGCGGCTCCGGTCACGGAACCGGTCCGCATGATGGCGTTGAACACCTCCATGTGCCGCAAGTTCATCACGCCGCCGCAAAAAACTGGGTTGCTCGCCCTGAAGACATAAGCAGAGCTTATGGACTATGCCAAGCTCCTGATTGGACGGCGGCGCCCTGGGCCGGACATGCTCTGCGAAAATAACAACAATGGACTTGAGGGAACGCCTGATGAAATCGCGGGAAACGATACGCGTGGGCGCCGGCGCGGGCACTTCGGACGACCGCATGGTGCCGGCGCTGGAACTCGCCGAGCGGGGCGACATCGACTATCTGGTCTTCGAGTGCCTGGCCGAGCGCACGGTTTCGCGCGAAAACCTGGCGCGCAGCAAAGACCCCGAACTCGGCTATTCGCCGTCGCTGCATGCGCGCTTGCGCATGGTGCTGCCGACCTGCATCAAAAAGGGCATTCGCATCGTCAGCAACATGGGCGCCGCCAACCCGCTCGGCGGCGCGCGCGCCGCGCGCAAGGAAGCCGCCGATCTCGGCCTCGGCGATGTGCCGGTCGCGGTCGTGCTCGGCGACGACGTATCGAGCATCGTGAAGCATCATGAGCGGGCTCAAGCTGATCGAAAACGGCGAGCCGCTGGAATCCATCCTGCCCAAGATGATTTCCGCCAATGCCTATCTCGGTGCCGACGTGGTCTGCGAGGCGCTCAACACCGGCGCGCCGATCGTGTTATCTGGTCGT
>CAWAXK010000019.1:0-107519 GCA_963786025.1 uncultured Alphaproteobacteria bacterium | reverse complement strand
GAACCCTCGTCATCAGCTTGGAAGGCTGTTGCTCTACCATTGAGCTACACCCGCGGAACGCGACGCAAGTTTACCAGGAACCGGCCCGCCCGCGTTGCTTCGCAACTTCGGCACGGCAGCTTTCGCGTTTGCCGGGCCGTAGCTCCGAAGGAGCGAAGGCTGGTGGGAGAGGTAGGACTCGAACCTACGAAGGCATAGCCAGCGGATTTACAGTCCGCCCCCTTTGCCGCTCGGGACACTCTCCCCCCGAAGCCGTCGCACCGTATTGATCCGATAAGAAAAACGGCCCTTCGGCCGGCCGGTCGGGATCGCGCGGTTTATGGGCAGACACCCCCCGAAGTCAATGGAGGCTATGCTGTTTGGGGAGGATCAGTTAAGGCACCGCAATGACAACACACCCACCCACCGGCCGGCCTCGTTCCGGCGCCAAGCCGGGCGCCACCCGCCAGCAGGTCGAACGGCGCGAGCGTTTCGAGCGTGCCCGCCGCGAGAGCCTGCGGCCGGCCGCCGATGGCCCGGTCGTTATGTATGGCTGGCATACCGTGACCGCGGCGCTGCGGAACCCGGCGCGGCGCTTGCGCAAGCTGCTCGCCACCGAAAACGCGGCGCGGCGCTTGGCCGACGAGGGCGTGACATCGCCCATTACGCCGGAACTGGTGCGGCCTTCCGCGATAGCGGAACGGCTGACGCCAGATGCGGTGCACCAGGGCCTCTATCTCGAAACCGACCCGCTTCCCTCGCCTGCGGTCGAGGATCTGCCGGCCCGCGGCGTGGTTCTGGTACTCGACCAGATCACCGATCCGCACAATGTCGGCGCCATCTTCCGCTCGGCCGCGGCCTTTGCGGCTACGGCCATCGTGACCACTCAACGACACAGCCCGGAAGCCACCGGAGCGTTGGCCAAAGCCGCCTCCGGCGCGCTCGAACATGTGCCGCTGGTCAGCGTGCAGAACCTGGCGCGCGGCTTGGCCGCGCTCAAGCAGAGCGGCTTCCTCGTGGTCGGCCTCGACTCGAGCGGCGAGGCCGATCTCGCCGCCCTGCCCTTGCGCGCGCCGCTGGCGCTGGTGCTCGGGGCCGAGGGCAAGGGTCTGCGCCAACTCACCAAAGAAACCTGCGATGCCGTCGCCCGCATCGCGCTGCCGGGCGAGATCAAGAGCCTGAACGTGTCGAATGCGGCCGCGCTCGGCCTTTATGTCGCGAGCCGGAGCCTGGCCGGCGGGACATAAAATGCGAACGGCGGGCCCCCAAGCCCGCCGCGCGCGTCCCACGATCTCTTCAGGCGCCTTAATCCGCAGGCACGTTGATGATCTTGCCGCTTCCCTTGCGGAACAGCCGGATATTCATGCGGTCCGGGCCGAGAATGGTGACTTCCGCGTCGGCGCGGATCGCGCGCGCGTCGCCGCCGGCGGGCAACGCATTGCCGCCTTCGACAATGGCGCGCCGTTCGATGGCGACCGGCGCGCGGCTGCCACAACCGCCGAGGCAGTGCGCGTAAGGATAGCGGCGCAGGCGATAGGGCGGCGCAAAGACATTCTGCGTCAGTTCGACGTCATAGGCCGGCTCTTGCTGCACGACATAAGGATAATACGGCTGCGGCTCGGCATACGAGCGGCAACAATGTGCTTGCGCCGACGCGGCCGGCAGTAGGCCGGCGGCGATGACGGCGAGCATGAGGAGTTTGCGCGGGCGATTGATCATGATGTTTATCCGACTGGACTTGCTTTCAAGGTTTCATCGCACGCGGGGCCCGTGGACGCCGTGCGCATGCGGTCTGTGGCGGTAATTGGATTTCGAATCAAGTTGGCCGTCGGCCTGGATATCGCCCTGGATCGCGATCGGTTGCGCGCCGACAGCAGAGAGGTGCTCAACCGCCCAGTTGTTCGACCAGGACCGGCGATAGGTTTTCGCCGGTTTCTGCGGACGGCCGATAGCCGAAAGATTTTCGTAGCGGCCGACCCGCGGCATGATGCCGGTAGCCGGAAAGTAATGGTGATAATGCCATGGCGCGCTCCAATAGGCGCGCACAACGGTACCCGGCTCGTCATCATAGAGCCACACCATTTCGCTGCGTTGGGGCTGCGCGAAATAGCCGACGGGAAGATCAGCCGCGCGCGCGGCGCCGGCGATGCCGAACCCCATGAGAGCGATGGCGAGCAGAACGCGCATCCGGTCCATCTCCAACAAAACCGAAGACATTTTATACGAACGCTTTACAATGCCGCATGTAATCGCGAGGTAACATTAATTGCCGCGGCGCCTTGAACCTGCCCGAATTACCGGCGCCAATTTGCGGCCGACCGCCGCGCTCGAATAGAACATCGCAGCCATTAAAGTTAATCGCCGTGCCACATCGCCGACCACCCGCCCCACCCGCAAAACCGCCAGCGACTCCGCGCGCCGGTTTTCGCGAACGATATGACGAGATTGAATCGCATCGCGCGGCCCTGGTTGCGCGGCTGACGTCGCTCAGCGAGGCCGGACAACGCCATCCTGCCTACAGGCGCGCGTTCACTTTGCTCAACGCCACGTTCCGCAAGTCGAAGCTGCCGCAGCGCCTGGCGGTATTGCAGGCGGCCGCCTGGCTGATCGACATCCTGGAAAAGCTCACCGCGATCGCCTGACCGGCGGGCGCGGCACGCCGTCTGGCTTGGGATTTTGACTTTGCTGCTTTGCAGCAAACTCCTGTGCTTATCCACAGCATCCAATACTTTAGTTCTACGACCTGAGACGCGCAGACACGGCCCCTTTGTGCGACATACTTACGCACTGGGGACTGGCTTTTGGCGGCAATGCGGGAGGCATTCCCCAACAAGAAATCGAACGAAAAAACCAAAGACGGGGACGACGCCTATGACAACGATAACCGCGACCAGTGGCCGCTCAACCGGAATGACCGCTGAGCAGAAAATGGTCATTTTCGCTTCTTCGCTCGGCACCATTTTCGAGTGGTACGACTTCTACATTTACGGGACGCTTGGCGCGTTCCTCGCGAAATACTTCTTCTCCAATGTGCCGGCCAATGTCGGCTTCATATTCGCGCTGCTCGCCTTCGCCGCCGGCTTTGCCGTGCGTCCTTTCGGCGCGCTGATTTTCGGCCGGCTCGGTGACACGATCGGCCGCAAATACACCTTCCTCATCACCATGTCGCTGATGGGCGTCGGCACGTTCTTCATCGGCGTACTGCCCGGTTACGCGAGTTGGGGCATCGCGGCGCCGATCGTGTTGATCGCGCTTCGCCTCGTGCAGGGCCTCGCGCTCGGCGGCGAATACGGCGGCGCGGCGATTTACGTCGCCGAGCATGCTCCGGCGAACAAGCGCGGCTACTACACCTCGTGGATTCAGACGACCGCCACGCTCGGCCTTTTCATGGCGTTGCTGCTGATCCTCGGCATCCGCACCGCCATGGGCGACAAGGATTTCGGCGATTGGGGCTGGCGCATTCCGTTCCTGCTCTCGGCGATCCTGCTCGCCGTATCGGTCTGGATCCGGCTGAAACTGAATGAATCGCCGCTGTTCAAGAAGATGGTCGAAGAAGGCAAGCAGTCCAAGCGCCCGCTTGGCGAAGCCTTCGGCGAATGGTCGAATGCCAAGATCGCCATTGCGGCGCTGCTCGGCGCCACCGCCGGCGAAGCGGTCGTGTGGTACGGCGGACAGTTCTACGCGCTGTTCTTCCTGACCCAGACGCTGAAGGTGCCGGCGGTCACGGCCTGGATTATGATCGCGGTCTCGCTGGCAATCGGTACGCCGGGTTTCATCCTGTTCGGCTGGTTGTCCGACAAGATCGGCCGCAAGCCGATCATGCTTGCCGGCTTCGCACTGGCGGTCATCACCTATTTCCCGATCTTCGGGGGGCTGACCCACTATGCCAATCCGAAGCTGGAGCATGCTTTGTCGGCGGCGCCGGTCGTCGTGACCGCAGATCCCAGTCAGTGCTCGTTCCAGTTCAAGGCGACCGGCACTGAGACGTTCACCACCGCCTGCGATATCATCAAGTCGACGCTCGTCAACCTGTCGGTGAACTACGATAACGTCAAAGCGCCCGCCGGCACCAAGGCCAGCGTGAAGATCGGCGATACGCAGCTCAACGCCGACACGCCGAACCTGCCCGCCGCGATCACGACGGCGGTGAAGAACCACGGCTATCCGGCCGGCGCCGATCCGAAGGACATCAACTATCCGATGACGGTGCTGCTGCTCGCCATCCTGGTCGTCTACGTGACCATGGTGTACGGGCCGATCGCCGCCTGGCTGGTGGAGCTGTTCCCGACCCGCATTCGTTATTCGGGTCTCTCGCTGCCGTATCACATCGGCAACGGCTGGTTCGGCGGCTTCCTGCCGGCGACCGTGTTCGCCATCGTGGCGGCCACCGGCAACATCTACTCCGGCCTCTGGTATCCGATCTGCGTCGCGGCGATGAGCTTCGTCGTTGGGTTGATCTTCCTGCCCGAGACCAAGGACCGGAACATTACCACCATGTAGCGAAACGGTCGGGCGGCTTGAGCCGGCTGCCCCCTTCGACCTTTGCGCCCCGCACACCGCGTGCGGGGCATTTTCGTCGGCAAGCCTGCGCCGGCCTCGCGGCTTGTGGCGGCGCGGCGACGCTGATAGCTCTCTCCGTCGAGCCGGGTTAGCTCAGCGGTAGAGCAGCGGTTTTGTAAACCGAAGGTCGGGAGTTCAATCCTCTCACCCGGCACCAGAAAAACCAATAAAACGAGCCTGTTATCGCCGGCTTTGGCCGGCCGGCGCATGGCTTGCGGCGGCAGCTTTTTTGTTCGGGGCGTAGACTGTTGAAGCGCCGGAACGTTGCGACGCGTAGAATTTGACCAGGATCAACACCCCAAGGTGCAATCGGGCCACCGTTGGGTCGAAAGGGCGAAGCCGTGCTGATTGCTATGTTTGCCGATATTCACGCCAACCGGCAGGCGTTTAGCGCCTGCCTCGCGCAGGCGCGCGAGCAAGGCGCGCAGCGCTTCGTCCTGCTCGGCGATTTTGTCGGCTATGGCGCCGATCCCGACTGGACCGTGACAACCGTCATGGAGCTGGTCGACAAGGGCGCCGTCGCCGTGCTCGGCAATCACGACAGCGCGATCGCCAATCCGCGCGAACAGATGAATCTGGAGGCCAAGATCGCCATCGAATGGACGCGCGGCGAGCTGGATGCCGCGCAACGGCAATTCCTGTCCGCGCTGCCGCTCACGCTGACCGATGAAGACCGGCTCTACGTGCATTCGGAAGCGAGCAATCCCGCGGCCTGGAACTATGTGACCAGCACGCTCGAGGCGTCGCGCAGCATCACCTCCACCTCCGCGCAGATCAGTTTCTGCGGCCATATCCACCAGCCCGCCATCTACAGCATGTCGCCGACAGCGAAGATGACGGCGTTCAAACCGACCTCCGGCGCACCCGTACCGCTGCTGCAAGGACGGCGTTGGCTTGCCGTGCTCGGCTCGGTGGGACAGCCGCGCGACGGCAACCCGGCCGCCGCCTACGCCATGTTCGATACCGACAAGCGCGAGCTCACTTACTGCCGCGTGCCCTATGACGTCGAGCAGGCCGCCGGCGCGATCCGCAAGAAAAGCCTGCCGCGGTGGCTGGCAGACCGTCTATTCGTGGGCCAATGAGCAATGGCTAAGCCATTGCACGAGCCCGGTGTGATCGTCGACGGCTTCCGGCTCGAAGAAGTGGCGCACACGGGCGGCATGGCGAGCCTTTGGCGCGTCACGCGCCCCGGCACGACGACGCCGATGCTGATGAAGGTGCCGAGAATCGGCGAAGGCACCGACCCGGCGGCCATCGTCAGTTTCGAAATGGAGCAGATGATCCTCCCGCGCCTCACCGGCGTGCACGTTCCGAAATGCATCGCGGTGGGCGACTTTGCAACGCAGCCTTACGTCGTGACCGAGTGCATCCCCGGCAAGACTTTGTTCACGCGCCTCCCCGAACTCCCGCTGCCTTACGCCGAAGTGGCCGAGATCGGCGTGAAAATCGCCCAGGCTCTGGACGATCTGCACCGGCAGCACGTGGTCCACCTCGACATCAAGCCGAGCAACATCATATTCCGCCCCACCGGCGAAGCCGTCCTGCTCGATTTCGGCCTCTCCCATCACGACCAGCTTCCCGATCTGATGCAGGAAGAATTCCGCCTGCCGTTCGGCACCGCGCCTTACATGTCGCCCGAGCAGTTGCGCGGCGTTCGAAACGACCCGCGCAGCGACCTGTTTGCTTTGGGCGTGCTGCTCTACTTTTTTTCGACCGGCGTACGGCCCTTTGGCGAAAGCGAATCGCTGCGCGGCATGCGAAAGCGGCTGTGGCGCGATCCGGTGCCGCCGCGCCGCTTGCGGCCCGATTATCCTCTTTGGCTGCAGGAAATCGTGCTGCGCTGCCTCGAAATCGAGCCGGGCTACCGCTATCCCACGGCGGCGCAGCTCGCCTTCGACCTAACCCACCACAACGAAGTCAAGCTGACCGCCCGGTCCGAGCGTTTGCAGCGCGATCCGTTCACCACGGTGCTGCGGCGGCGGTTCAACAAAGACTTGACGGGGTCGCGGCTCAAGTCCGCGCTGGCCGTGCAGATTGCTTCGTCTCCGATCATCGCGGTTGCCATCGATCTCGGCGAGGAATCCCGATCGATCAACGAGGCGCTGCGGGTCACCGCCGAGCGCATTCTTGCGACGCTGCCGTCGGCGCGGCTGGCCTGCCTCAATGTGCTCAAGCAGGGCCGTCTCACCCTCGATTTCACCCTCGATGAGCAGGGCCACAACAAGCAGATCGACCGCCTGGTCGCGCTCAGGCACTGGGCCGAGCCGATCAAGCTCGATGAACGCCGCCTGACCGCGCATGTGCTCGAGGGCGTCGATCCGGCGGCGGCGATACTGGAATTCGCCCAAGCCAACCAGATCGATCACATTCTGATCGGCGCGCGGCAAAACTCGCTGCTGCGCAAGCTGCTCGGCAGCGTGTCGGCCAAAGTTGCCGCGGAGGCTCTCTGCACCGTGACCGTGGTCCGGCCAAATCTCGCCGTCGTGGAAGAAAAATTTTCACCGGTCGATGGCGAGGGCACGGCGACAGGCGGATGACGTCTTTGCCGTCTTGACAAAATTTTGTGCGCGAAACGCGGGTACGGGTAAACGCCTTCGAGCAATCGTGATAGTTGAGCAACCCGATGATATGGTTGGCGTTTCCAACCAAGTGCGCGCGATTTAACAGCAGCGATCGGGCTTACATCCCCCGCGCCGTGCACCGGAAAAGAGCGGGTTCGGGCGGCCCGGCAATACCTCGAAAGTCAGGCGGCCGCGGCCGAACAAGACCTTGTTCGGTGGTTACTGAGTGTGCCAAACTATAATTGTTACTCGCAATACCTCGGAGATCTAGCATGCCTCAGGGCACCGTAAAGTGGTTCAATCCGACGAAGGGCTATGGCTTCATCCAGCCGCAAGAAGGCGGTAAGGATGTGTTCGTGCACATTTCGGCGGTTGAGCGCGCCGGACTAAGCACACTGAACGAAGGTCAGACCGTTCAGTTTGAACTCGTCGAAAATCGCGGCAAGACATCCGCAGAGAACCTCAAGGTTAAGTGACCTCGTCGCCCGAGGCTGCTTTCGGCCTTTTTGTCTGAGACTGGCGCCGCCGAGCGGGTTATGCCCGGCGGTTGTTGCACGCATTTGGCGCGTGCGAATAATCGCGCGTGCGCGTGATCCTTTCCGCGCGCCGATTTCAATCCCCGATCAATTCGTCGGCATGATCCAGGATCGCGCTAACGCGTGAGCTTCTCCAACTCGGGAAACGGCGTGTAGGCCGCATCCTTGCACAGCTCCTGCACATCTTTCGGCCCGTCGAGGAAGCGGTCGAGCTTGCCCGACACATAGATTGCAGCGCCGTCCTTGGAGCCGGCATATTTGCCGTCGGCGCGCGCGTTGTAGCGTACGCAAGCCACGTAGCGCTCGCCCGGCCCGATGGTCTTGAGCGCCGGCTGCGACACCGCCGCGCTCCGAACATGGGTCGGATCGTTGAGATAGGTGCGCAGGAAGGCCAGCAGGTCGGTTTTGTAGTTTTGCGGGAAGACGTTCTGCGCCTCCCACTGCGCTTTCATTTCGGCCGGGCTGACGCCGACTTCGGTCGCGCAGCCGCCCACCATGAGCACCGCTAGCAACGCCAACCACTGCATCCACCGTCTCCACATTCTTCGTCCGACGCCCCGCCGCCCGCGATCATAGCGGCTTGCGCCGGATCGGCCAGGGATACCGTGCGCAATGCGCCCGATACTTGTATGCTGCCAGGCATGATAAGGCACCTAGGGGGCAGAAATGAAAATCTCGCGACGCGCGATCGTACTCGGCGCGGTCGCCACGCCATTCGTGGCGCGCGCGCAAACCGCAGCCTGGCCGCCAAGTAACCTCAGGGTTGTCGTTGCCTATCCGCCGGGCGGCTCGACCGACGCCATCATGCGGCTGGTTCAGAACCGCTGCAGGAGCGCCTCAAGACGACGATCATCATCGAAAACCGAGCGGGCGCTTCCGGCAGCGTCGGCACCGGTTGGGTCGCTAAGTCGCCGCCGGACGGCAATACCTGGCTCGCCGTATTCGACAACCACGCGGCCAATCCGTTCGTCCTGCCCAGCCTGCCCTACGACACCGAAAAGGACCTCGAGCCGGTGCTGCTCATCGGCACCGCGCCATACCTGATCGCCACCGCCAAGGCGAAACCGTTCCAGACGCTCAAAGACGTGCTCGACGCCGCAAAGCAAAAGCCCGGCAGCATCAGCTATGCCTCGGTCGGCAGCGGCAGCGTCGGTCATCTGGCGATGGTGCTGCTGTCGGACCGGGCCGGCGTGAAACTCGTGCATGTGCCCTATCGCGGCGGCGGACCGGCAATGACCGACGCGCTTGGCGGCCATGTTGATCTCCTCGTCGGCAGCACGGCGCTGTCGATGCCGCAGGTCAAGACCGGGAACCTGCGCGCGCTGGCGCAGACCGGAAAGACGCGCAATCCATTCCTCGCCAACGTGGCCACCGTGAGCGAAAGCGGCTATCCCGGATTCGAAGCCTATGCGTGGTGGGGTATTTTCGCGCCGGCCAAAACGCCAAAGCCGTTCGTCGAGCGCTTTGGCAGCGAAATGGCCGCATGCCTGCGCGAAGAAAGGATTTCAAAGCAGTTGATCGAAACCCAGCAGGTGACGCTGACGCTCGGCGGCCCGCAGGTGCTGCGCGAGTTCGTCAGCAGCCAGATGGGAGTGTGGGGCAAAGTCGTGAAGGATCACAACATCAAGAGCGACTAGCGAATAGACGCCGGGGGCGCGGTGTTGATGGATCGGCGACCTGCCGAAGATTTGCCTTGCTCGCGTGCGAACCGGGACACCATGCCAGAGCTATCGCGCCGCTTATTCCTGACCGGCCCCCTGCTCGCTGCCGGCTGCGCCGCACTGCCGGCGCCGGGACAAGCCGCCGCGCCGGCCGCTAAAACCCAAGGCCCCGGCGTTTACCGTTACAAGCTCGGCGGCTACCAGCTCACCGCGCTCTACGACGGCGTCTGGAATCTGCCGATCGACGGCAAGTTCGTGCGCAATGCCAGCGGCACGGCAGTGAACGAGGCGCTCGCCGCCGCTTTCTTAGCCCCGAACGTGCTGCCGATTTCGTTCACCGCCCTGCTGGTAAATACCGGCGCTAAGCTGGTGCTGATAGACACCGGCACCGCCGGCCAGATTACTGACAGCGCCGGTTTCATAAACGCCAATCTCGCCGCCGCCGGCGTCAAGCCGGGCGACATCGACACCATCGTCATTTCCCACTTCCATCCCGACCATATCGACGGCCTCAAGACCAAGGACGGCGACAAAGTCTTCGCCAATGCCGAAATCCTGGTACCGGAGCCGGAATGGGCGTTCTGGATGGACGACGGCCATATGAGCCGCGCGACCGGCGCGGTGCATCGCTACTTCCTCAATGCGCGGCGCATCTTCAACGACATTGCCAAAGAGGTGCGGCGGTTCAAGCCTGGCGCCGAGGTCGCGCCCGGCATCGTCTCCGTCCCGGCGTTCGGCCACACGCCCGGCCATACTGCCTTCGCGATCCATTCCGGCCGGCAATCGATGCTGGCGATGAGCGACACCGCGCGCGAGCCCTTTCTGTTCGTGCGCCATCCGCAATGGCAGCCGAGCTACGACATGGACGGGCCGCTCGCCGCCAAAACGCGCATCGCCATGCTCGATCGCGCGGCGGCCGACCGCATGCTGGTCGAGGCCTATCACTTCCCGTTCCCGGCCTGCGGTCACATGGTCAAGAACGGCCGTGGCTACGAGCTCGTGCCGGCCATGTGGCAGCCGCTTTAGCGCATGATCCCGAAAAGCCTGTCCTCGACCTGATCGGGGATGGGAACGGTTTTCGGACAAGACCATGCGCAAATAAAAAGCCTTACATCTTGGAGAGCTTGGCGTAATCGACGCCCTGGGCATAAGCGAGCTTGGCGTCCGCGCCGGCCGAGCCCTCCACGGTGACCAGGAACTTGTTGGCGACGACCATGTTGATGGTGCCGTCGGCGGTCTGGATCGCGCGCTGGTCGCCGATGCGGATCAGCTTGCCCATGGCGCCGGCGATCGCCGGATTGAGAAATAACTGGGCGAATTGCATGACCAGCGCCGAATCGCCGGTGATCCGCACGTGCACGTCGTGGCCATCGGGAGCGCGATAGCGGCGGCTGGCCGACGAGGCGCCGAACATGGCGACGCCGACGGCGGTGGTTTCGACCTTCTCGGCCGTCCAGCCGGGCAATGGCGACGGCAGCAGCGAGCTGAAGCTTTCGGCGTTCTTCTGCCCGACCAGTTGCGAGGCCATATCGAGCGACTGCTTGGCGGACGCCAGGTTGCCCGCTTGATAGGCTTTGCGCGCCTGATCGATGGCATCGAGAATATCGTCGGCGGCAAAGGCGGGCAGCGCGAGCGCAGCAAGGAAAACGCCAGCAAACAAAATACGTAACGTCGCCATGGTTGGCCCCTCCGGAATTGGACCGGCCAAACCTAGCATAATTCGCCCGGACCAGCGCGGCCGGCCCAACCGGCCGGCCGCGCCGCGTCTAGAAGGTGACGCCGGCCTTCACCATGTAGGTCCGGCCGGCCAGCGGGTAGGCATTGTATCGGCCATAGGTGGCGGAACTCGCCACCGCGTAGTCGAAGTATTCGACGTTGAACAGATTCTGCACCGCGGCCGACCAGAAAAGGTTTTTCATTTCCCCGCCGAGTCGCAGATCGAGCGTGGTGTGGGCCGGAATCAACGGCTGGAAATTCGCCTGGTCGTTGTCCATGCGCCGCGCGCCGACGTAGCGCACCACCGCGTCGAACACCGCAAGTTTCTGGTAGATATCCCAGGTCACTCCAAGATTGCCGGTCCAGCGCGACACCAGTGGAATGTCGTTGCCGGCATATATCCCCTCGCGGAAGGTGGCGCGGGTATAGCTCACCCCGCCCTTCAAACGCACGCTGTCGGACAACCGCAGCGTCGCGCTGTTTTCCACACCGACGCGGCGCGTCGGATCGAGATTGATGTCGGCGCCGATCGGCGGGAACGGAATGAACAAGATCTCGTTGTTGAGCAGCATCTCGTACACGCTCGACTGCCATTCGAGCGCGCCGAATCGTCCGCGCACGCCGCCCTCGATGTCGCGCGACGTCTGGGTTTTCAGGTTGAAATCGACCGGGAAGGCATTTACGCCGATGCGCTCGTCCACGTTCGGCGTGCGGAAGCTGCGCGCGACGCGCCCGAACACCGTGAACATCGCCGAGAAGCGGTGCTCGAAACCGAGATGCAGAGCATGCTGCAGTTCGGTGGAATCGAGCGGGGTTGCCTGGGCGTCGAAGGCGCCGCCCGGCGCGGTCGGATCGTAGACGTCACGCGCCGACAGGCGGGTTTGCTGCAGCCGCGCGCCGAACGAGATGTCGGTCGTCGGCAGAACGGTGGCCGTCTGCTGCCAATAGACCGCCGCCGATTGCTGATTGAGATTGTAGGTGTGATACGGCGGATCGGTGACGTCGACACTGCGCTTGGCCTCAAGCGTGGAACTGTAATAGTCGATGCCGGTCGTGATCTTGTTGGGCACGCCGAACCACTGGGTGTTGATGTTGGCGCGCGGTGTCACCGAGCCGGTGGTCAGCGTCCGGATGTCCGACGTATCGAACCCGAACAGCGTGGAAAAGATCGTCTGTTCCTTGCGGCGCAGGTTGCCGTCCACGATCAATTCGACGCCGGACCCGAAATTCCGCGATACGCCGAATGTCAGGCTGCCGCCGGTCTTGCTCGAATAGGCGTCCGGCGTGGTGGCGCCGCGCCGGTCGGTGACGAGCTCATTGATGCCGGCATTGATGTCGACCAGCCTCGCCCCCGGCAGACCGAGATGCTGGTCGTCGCCGGAAATATTGAACCAGGCGCTGCCGTCGGCGCCGGTGTAGCGCAGATCGCCGACGGCGTTGCGCTGGCGCACATAGTCGTTGACCCGGTAGCCGTCCGAATTGACCCCGTTGGCGAACGCCGAGGCCGCGAACGGGCCTTGCGATGCCGCGGCCGAGGCATTGATTTCGTGCTGGTTGAACGAGCCGAAGCCGGCCTCGATGCGCCCGGACGGCGGCTGCGCCACGCCGGTCTTGGTGATGATGTTGATCACGCCGCCGACGGCGCCGTCGCCGTACAGCACCGCGCCGCTGTTGCCGCGGGTAATTTCGATGCGCGCGATGCTGTTGCGCGGGATCGTGCTGAAATCGATGCCGGACTGGTCGATATCGGTCAGCCGGCGGCCGTTGAGCAGAACGAGCGTGTTCGAACTCGCGGTCGCGCCGAAGCCGCGCAGATCGACCGTCGTGCCGGCGCCGTTCTTGCCGTCCGAGGTGCTGATGGTCTGGATACCCACCTCTTGCGACAGCAATTCCTGCAGCGTCGTGCCGGGCGAGCGCGCGATATCCTCGGCGGTGATGACGCTGGTGGAGGTGCCGGCGATTCCGGTGTCGGTGCGGCTCGCCCAGACATCGATCGCCGGCAACACCTCGGTGGTGCTTTGCGCCTGCGCGGCTGTCGCCGCAATACCCGCCAGCGCGACCAGCGCGCCGCAGATCCTTCGTTTCATTCCCATGACACAACGTTCCTTCGTTTGCGCGCGCGAATGGCGGCGCATCGGGTGAGATCAAGCCCGGTGCGAAGGACACGTTCAGCGGCACGCATTCAGACGACGCGCGATGCTTACGTGTGCAATGTCGTGGGAGAACTTCTCTCACGGCTTCGCACCGGCATTGTCGTCACCGCTGCGAAAGACCGCTCCGTATGGACTCCCCGTCCACCGGTTGGGTGACCGCGCTGGCAGGTCTCCTGGCTCGCGGGTCGTCGCTCAGTTGCGCCCGGCCTTCCCGGTTTCCCAGTGGCCATATGGACGCGGGCTCGCCGCTGACAGTTGCGGGGGCAGCCACGGATTTCTGCAAATTCGCAAAGACCGAACCGGCAGATTCCGTGTTCCCTCTTTCGTCCCCGGCGTTACCCGGGGAACCAGCACGGTAAAATGTTCCCTTGAATAGACGAACGAGTCAAGCGCCGCCGGGATGCAGGCGCGGCGGCGCTCGCTCGCCTATGCGACAGTTCAGCCGTTCGTGACGCTCTTGGCCGGACGCTTCATGTGCTTGACCTGCGTCACATGCTTGCTCTTGACGTGCTTCACATGCGCGAAGTGCTTGCGGTGTTTAGCGATCTTGCCGGCGTGCTTGTGCGTCTTTTTGACGTGCGTCACGCTCATCTTGGTCGTGGTCTTGCTAGCGATCTTGGCCGTATCGGCTTTTGCCGCCGGCTGGCTGGTGCTGACGGGCACCGCCGCATTGCCTTGCGCCAGCGCCGGGCCGGCGATCAGGCTCACCGCGATGACGGCGGCAGCGAGTTTGTTGAACATGGACGTAATCCTCATTTCGATCGGGTTGCCGCAAACCCGGGGGTGATCGGCCGACCGGCCTATGCGCCGATCGTTGCCGTAAGATTGCGCCCGGCCCCCTGAACCCGCTCTGAGGGACGCCGTTATCCCGCGTTCAAACAGCCGCCCGGCCGGTGGCGGAACCGCGGCCGGATAAAGGCGGCGTATTAATTTTGCCGGGGCGGGACTAGGCCCCGATCACGAAGTGTTTTTTCCGTATCGGGACGATTCGCCCTATTCGGATGCCCGAGCCCCTTATCAGAGAGGTTCCACATGACCCCGACCCAAGCGCTTCGCACCGTCGGCATGTTCGCCGCCGCCGGCCTGCTGGTGGTTGCCGTGAGCATCAAGCCGGTGACGGTTTATGCCATGGGCACCGACACGCCGTACCCGACGACCGATGACAGCGGCAAGAAGAAGAAAAAGAAGAACAACAACGTAATCGAACTGCAGCAACAGCAACTGGCGCAGGAAAACTTCTTGCGCGACTATCGCGCCGCCCGCCAGTTGATCCTGGCCGGCAATTACCAGGCCGGCATCGCCGCCATGCACGCGCTCGGCCATGACGAGCACCCCGACGTGGCCAACTACATCGGCTACTCCTACCGCCGCATGGGCAACTACGATCAGTCCAAGGTCTGGTACGAGCGCGCGCTCGCCTCCGACCCCGACCATGTGCGCACCTGGTCCTATTACGGCATGTGGCAGATGGAACAGGGCAACCGGCTCAAAGCCGAGGACGATCTGCAGAAGGTGAAGCTGATCTGCGGCAATACGACCTGCGAGGAATTCCGCGAACTCAAGGCCGTGATCGACGGCAAGGCGAGCTACTGAGCGACTACTCCGCTGTCTGAAACCGCCTTATCGCCGGGCTTGAAGCCCGGCGATTTCTTTTTATGCGGAGGTCTCCGCCACGATCCAGGCGTGATAGGCCGGGTCGAGGCTTTCCACCGGCAAGACCATGACCGCCGGGGTCGTATAGCTGTGCAATTCCTTCACCGCCGCACCGACCTCGTCCGCTAACGAGGCACGCGTCTTGACGATCATCACCACTTCCTCGGCCCGCTCGATTTTGCCCTGCCACCAGTAATGCGAGATCATCCCCCGTGATATATTGCCAATTAATCCTAATCGTGATATTTAGCTAAATACTTATTTTCATGGAGTTTTTCGCGTGCGTAACGCTTATTCGTACACCCGGCTTTCCACCAAGGAGCAACTAAAGGGCGATGGTGCTCGACGCCAAATCGAGGCCCGAGATCGCTGGCTTGCGGCACATCCAGACGCAGTGCTCAACACGGAGTTTGCGCTTGTTGAAACCAAATCTGCGTTCCGCGGCGATCACGCCCGGACTGGAAGGCTTTCGCTTTTTCTGAGGGCTATCGAAGACGGCCGCATCCCCCGCGGGTCGGTTCTCCTGCTCGAATCTTATGACCACCTGAGCCGCGAGCAGCTTATGGACAGCGTCTATCTTTTACTTGGGATTCTGCGCGCTGGAATCGACGTCGTCACGTTTGGATCCGGTGCGCACGAATTTCGTCATGACGCGACCGGCGCCGACCAGATGATGGCGCTGATGTATTCGATGATGGTGCTCGCGCGCGCCAACGAGGAGTCTGAAATCAAGAGCCACCGCGGCGCTGCCGTATGGGACACGCGCCGAAAAAAGGCACGCGCGTCCCTGACTGTGTTTCGGGCCGGCAACAAACCGCCGTGGCTCGACTTCGATAACGAAAAGAGTGTCTGGATTGTCAACAAGCAGCGCGCCAAGGTCGTAAAGCGAATCATCGACGATAGGATTGCCGGTAAATCCCGCCGCACAATTGCTAAAGAATTAAATACCGAAGGCGTTAAGACATGGCACCCTGATCGCAAAGATGGCGCCGTGGCATGGTCCGGCACATACGTTGACAAGATACTGCGGTCACGATCATTGATCGGCGAATACCAGCCCTATCTACGCCCGCGCGGCTCAAAAGGCGCACCAATCGGCGATCCGATCCCGGGATTTTACCCTGTGGTAATTAAAGAGAAGCGCTGGTTTGCGGCCCAAGCCGTGCGCAATGAGGGCGTGAACTTTCGCGGTCGCCGCGGCCAATTTCGAAACATTCTGCGCGGCCTCACACAGTGCGTGTGTGGTAGCAGAACCGAATTCATCGACACCGGACAGAATACATATCTGCGCTGTACTGCTGCGTGGCACCGCGGCTGCGACCACAAGCGCATGCACTCGTATAAGCGCTTGGAAATACAAACGCTGGCCGCTCTGGGCTCCCGCGCTGGCAGCGTTGTTTCGGGAGATCCGGAATTTGTACGCAACCTAGAAACCGACTTCGCCGGCAACAGAGCCCTGCTTGCCGATCTCAAATCCCGCCGCGATAATCTCATCGAGCTCGCAGAAACCGGTGTCGGTGCGTCGGTTGCAGGGCGGCTCCTTGAAATCGAAGCGCAGATCTCTGCTGTACAAAAGACTTCAGAAGCTCTTCAGAAATCCATAGCGGCCGCCGGAGAAGCAAGTTCCGCCAACACAGCGACACTTACCGAAGCTTGGCAACGCCTCTCGGAAGCTAGTTCTCCAGATGAGCGGAGTGCCATCAATAGTCGTTTGAGGCGACTGCTAGATGTGATCGTTCTTAGTCCAGAAAAAATTGACATCCGCTGGCAGGATGGCAGGCAGGCGACGGCGTGGTTAGTAGAACAAAAAAGGCGGCGCCCACGGCGCCGGCGTGACAGTACGGCCGAGTGATATTCCCTATAGCATCAGCCTTCTAAGCTGGGGGTCGCTGGTTCGAATCCAGCCGGGGTCGCCAGTATTCCGACAAACCGCGTTTTCATTCCGACAAAAACGGAACGAAGTGTGGTCGCAGCTCCCCCGGATACTCGATCATGGCATCCAGGATGACCTCGTCGAACACTCCCTCGTTGAGGAGACCCAATTTCGCAGCAGGCGACTTCGTCTCACGGAGCGCTGTGCGCGGCGTAAGCCCGGCAGCTGCAAAGAGGCCTAGAAGTTGAGGTTTTGTCCATCCAGTCTTTAAATATTCAATCACCGTTGGTGCGTAGCCTGCGGATTCTATAATTGCCAGAACATTGCGGGACGTCCCGCATTCGGGGTTATGGAATTACGATATCCACCGCTCAGCCTCCTGACTTTTCGTTGGCGATGCGCTGGCGCACCATGGCGCCGGCCTCGTACCATCCACAGGCGCTGTTCACGATTTTCACCACTGACAGCATGATTGGAACCTCGATCAGAACGCGGCCAACAGTCGCCAGCACTGCGCCCGAGTTCAATCCGAAAATGCAAATCGCGGCGGCAACGGCCCATTTCAAGAAGTTACTGCCGCCGATAAGCGCGGATGGCGTGGCGCGTCTGGTCACGAACAGGCCGGAATAGTGCTAAAAAAGCTAGTAGCCGTAATTTCTGATTCTACCTGTAGGTAAGTTGGCTTCGGCAGAAACTTATCCTCTTCCCGAACCAACAGTCCCATTACGGCCAGGACGGCGGTGTCTCTCAATTCTGAATCATTCGTTTTGAACGGCGGCAGAGAACGTTCTTGGGGAGGCGCCACGTATAAAGAACTCTGATGCCTTTCTGCCAAGAAATTTAGAGCTTGTCCTGAGGGTGCCGACGCCCAACACTCATCAAATTGACTGCTCCAATAAGTTGCTGGCCGCGCGAGATCGGCCTGCCAACTATCAGGAAGCCAGGAAGCCTCCCGCGGTGTAATCTCCCTTCGAATGCTCATGCCGAGTACCCGACATGGGCCGACGACAATTTCGGAAAGCAACCCCAACGGAATTTCTGGTGTGTTTCCGCCAAATGTACTGGCGCGGAAGAGAATGCGAGACAGCGTAAATGAGCCTGTCCGCAATTCGTGTATGGCGGCGGGGGGCATGACGCTTTCTCTCCTCATCCTTGTTCAACGTGTGCGAAGACGGCTTATATTTTCCTCTTGATCACCCGCCGGTATTCTCGCCTTTCGCCCGCGCCTCCTGAATTGGCGGGCAAGGGACATCCCCGTACGAGCAAAACACGCAGCAATCGCCTTCCCTGGGCTTGAGGCGTGTCGCGCAGCCCTTGCACACATAGAAATACATACAGGCGTCGGTCGGCATGGTCTCTGAGGCGCGATGCCCGCAAGCAGGGCACGTAATCGTCGATACGAGTTGCATCACACCTCGCAAGCGCTCCAAAAAATTCAGCCACCTGTATCCATAAGATAGAGGCAAAAGATCTTAATCGGCTTGATGCACCTCAAATCACCCAGAAACATCGGTTGGTAGAAAGCGTCTCTAATCTTGCGGTACCGCTGCCGATCCTTTGTGAGCCAATTCGACGACATTGGTTGGGCAACCAAAGACTGGTGGCTCAATATTGCGCCAAGCACAATGCTGTGCAGGGCCAAATTCCATCGGGCGCCATGTGTGAACTCCTGGGACTATCGAGCAACGCTCCCGCGACGGTGAACTATTCGCTGCCGAAACTCGCGGAACACGGTGCTGTCGCTGGTACATACGCCGACGGCTGGGGCATCGGCTATTATGACGAACTAGACGTCCGCTTGTTCAAAGAATCGACCGCAGCCGCGGACAGCGATTGGGTTCGGTTCATCGCCAATCATGACCTGCGAAGCTTGCTAGTGATCGCGCATACCCGCAGGGCAACACGGGGAGCGCGCTCCTATCCCAACGCCCAGCCATTCATTCGAGAACTCGCGGGGCGCACCCATCTGTTCGCACACAACGGCGATCTTCCGGGAATATTTGAATCGAGAGCATTTCAGCCTGAGCAATTCAACCCGATTGGAGAAACCGACTCCGAGCGTGCCTTTTGCGTTCTCCTCGACCGGATGGCGTCGATTTGGAGGGATCGCAAGGCAACTCCAACGCTCCGCGATAGATTCTTAATCGTGTCGTTGTTTGCCGCCAAACTCAGGACTTTGGGACCGGCGAATTTTCTGTATTCAGATGGCGATCTTCTTTTCGCTCACGGACATCGGCGCAAGCATGCCGACACCGGCAGGGTGGAAGCCCCAGGTCTCGTGTTGCTCCAGAAACATTGCCAAAACGGCCAGCGAAGCATTGTGGCGACTGGACTCTCTATCCAAGGCGGCGATCAGCTTGTTACACTGTTCGCGAGCGTTCCCTTGACAGACGAGCGGTGGGAACGCCTGGCAGAAGGAGAGTTGGTTGCCGTCGCTCGTGGACAGCTCGCTGCGCGGCAATTGGCCTGCGAAAGTCCCATATTTTACGAGCAACGCATCGATCAGTTGGCGTTGAGTTAAATCGACGTCGCCGGACAAACGCGGGCCGCCAGCACATCGGACGCAGTCGCCGCTCAACGCCGGCTCGGGCACGCTGGCGCAGCCGGTCTGCAATCGACGAGGTTGATCGAAATCAATGCCGCCGACCAGTGCATTGCGTTTGATACTGACCCGCGAAAGAGAGTTCGGATGGCGATGAACGACTATGTTCGCTGGTTTTCCGATATTCGCCTTGGCGACGTCGCGCTGGTCGGCGGCAAGAATGCGTCGCTAGGCGAGCTGTACGCAACCCTTTCCAGCGAGGGCGTGCGCGTTCCCAACGGTTTTGCCCTGACCGCGGAGGCTTATCGCGATACGCTCACCGCCGCCAATGCGTGGCAGCGGCTTCATCAGCTGCTCGATTACCTGGATAAGCGGCACGTCGACATCCTCGCCACACGGGCCGCGGAGGCGCGCGAGATCGTGTATCAGGCGACGGCGACCGGCCCGCTGCGCGAACAAGTAGACCGCGCCTATCGCCGGCTCGAAGCGGAGTACGGCGCGACCGTGGCAGTCGCCGTTCGCAGTTCGGCGACCGCGGAAGATCTTCCGTCGGCGAGCTTTGCCGGCCAGCACGAAAGCTTTCTGAATGTGAGCGGCACCGACGACCTGTTCGAAGCCAGCCGTCGCTGTTTTGCGTCCATCTTTACGGATCGCGCGATCTCCTACCGTGTCGATAACGGATTCGACCATTTCAAGGTCGCCCTCTCGGTGGGCGTGATGAAGATGGTGCGATCGGATCGCGCGGCCAGCGGCGTGATGTTCACGCTCGATACCGAATCCGGCTTTCGCGATGTCGTGTTCGTCACCGGCGTCTACGGGCTGGGCGAAAACATCGTGCAGGGGACCGTCGACCCCGACGAGTTCTACGTCCACAAGCCGACCTTTCGCGCGGGCCACCGCGCGGTCCTGAGCCGGTCGCTTGGACGCAAGCAGATGCGCATGATCTATGCCGACCGCGGCGGCGGTATCAAGAATGTGCCGGTCTCCGAGGCCGAGCGCGAACGCTACTGCATCGCGGATGCCGAAGTGCTTGAGCTTGCCGACGAAGCGATCAAGATCGAAGACCATTACTCGAAAAATGCCGGCCATCCGATGCCCATGGATATCGAATGGGCCAAGGATGCCGATGACGGGCGGCTCTACATCATTCAGGCGCGGCCCGAGACGGTGGTGTCGCAACGCAAGCCGACGGGGTTTGAAACCTACGCCCTCGGTGGGTCAGGCACCGTGCTGGCGACGGGGCGCGCGGTCGGCGAGAAGATCGCCGCCGGTCCCGTGCGGGTCATTGCCGACGCGCATCAGCTTGCCGATTTCAAGCCCGGCGAGGTTCTGGTCGCGGAATTGACTACGCCCGACTGGGAGCCGGTGATGAAGATTTCCGCCGGGATCGTGACCGAGCGCGGCGGGCGAACCTGTCATGCGGCCATCGTCGCGCGCGAGCTGGGCATTCCCGCGGTGGTCGGTGCGGAGGGCGCCAAGAACGTCCTAAAGACCGGCGCATCGGTGACGGTCTGCTGCGCAGAGGGAGAGATCGGCCGTGTCTACGAAGGCATTCTCCCGATCAAGGCCACGCATGTGGAGCTGAGCGAGGTCAAACGCCCGCGCACCAAGATCATGCTGAACCTGGGCAATCCGGAACTGGCGTTGCGGACCGCGATGCTTCCCAACGACGGTGTCGGCCTGGCGCGGATGGAATTCATCATCAGCGAGCACATCAAGGTCCATCCGATGGCGCTGGTCAGCCCGGAGAAAGTCGTATCGGCGCAGGCGCGACAGGACATTCAGCAACTCGTACGTAACTATCCGAAGCCCGCGGACTACTTCGTCGAGAAACTGTCAGAAGGCGTCGGCATGATCGGGGCGGCGTTCTACCCCAAGCCCGTGATCGTCAGGCTTTCCGATTTCAAGACCAATGAATACGCGCTGCTTCTGGGCGGCGATGGCTTCGAGCCCAAGGAAGAAAACCCGATGCTGGGTTTTCGTGGCGCCGCCCGCTACGCGCACCCGGCCTATGCCGCCGGCTTCGCGCTCGAATGCGCCGCGCTGCGGCGGGTGCGCGAAGACATGGGCCTGATGAATGTCTGCATCATGGTGCCGTTCTGCCGTCGCGTGGAGGAGGCCGAGCGCGTGCTCGATGCGATGGCGAGCCACGGTCTCAAGCGCGGTGAGAATGGGCTTGAAATCTACGTAATGTGCGAGATCCCGAACAACGTCATTCAGATCGATGCGTTTGCCAAGCTGTTCGACGGATTCTCGATCGGCTCCAACGACCTGACTCAGCTCACGCTGGGTGTCGACCGGGATTCCGAGATCGTCGCGTTCGATTTCGACGAACGCGATCCCGGTATGCTCGAGATGTTCAGGCTGGCGGTGGTTGGCGCCAAGCGCAACGGGCGTCATGTCGGCATCTGCGGTGAGGCCCCGGCCAACTATCCCGAAATCGCGCGTTACCTCGCGCAGCTCGGCATTGACTTCATCAGCGTCAATCCGTCAAGCATCTTGCGAACGATGCAGGTTGTCAGCGATGCTGAAAAAGCTACAACCGCGAACAGCGCGCCATCCAAGGCCGCCGAGTAGCCGCCGTTAGGCCCGCAGCCGCGAGCAACGCTGAAAGCCACGTTCAGATACAAGGCCGAATATAGGGACGATCCAGTTCCAGTCCATCAGATCACTACTCCAAGGCACTGCTTGGCGTAGTCCAACGCGTTCTGTAGGGCATATCTGTCTGAACCAAGAAAATCTCGTTTCTCTTCCCCGAAGGCTACGCAGATGTCGGACTCGTCGTCAGGGAGATCGCCAGCAAATTCCCAGTGCGCAATCTGCTTACCAATCAGTTGTAAGATTTCATTATCTCGGTAGACTTTGTGGTCTACCTTCACCGCTCCCCAGATCTCGACTTTTTGCATTTACGCTTCCTTCAATGTGGCTGCGCATTCGCGGCTGATACCGGTTGCGAGAACCCTCGAACACGTTCTCGCTCAGAGTGCAAAAGCGAAAGCTCCTGTTGTGCCGCGGCTGGCAATTTTTTAATTCATTCATATTTTTTGGAAGGCAATATTGATCTCTGTCAATTCGCCCTTCGCCAGCGTAGCATTAAAGAAAATGCGTAAAAGCGCGAAGCGCGTCGGCGAATTGTCGCGCAATTGAAGGTTTGGTTGCGATCTTGGCCTTGCCCATCAAGTCGAAGAGCCGGCTTGAGGCTGAGAATGCAGCGCTCCGACATCAGTTGATCGTTTTGCGGCGTAAGGCGGCCTAACCAAGCGTCGAAAAAGACGCACCGTTCTAAATTACGAAGACCGGTGCAAATCCACCACCCGGCGTTCTGAAATTGGTTGTCTGGCCCTGGTAAAGACGCGCTGCGGTGAGCAAGATTTGGCCATCATAAGTGTAGAGCCGGACATCCGTTTTACGTCGCTCCGCCGCACCATCGAGCTTGATCATGCGCTCGCTGGGTGCCGCGAAGTCCTGAGCGACATACCCACCTCGAATGATCTCCGCCCACACCCCTTTCGTCAGCTTGTCTCCGCGATAGACAGCCTTGCTGCCATGGCCACCCGCTGGTTTGAAGAACAGCTTCTTCCTGGCCGTCCAAAGCGCCTGCGCATTATCATTGGTCACTAGCACCGTGTGCGGAACGCCCGCGAGATCGGCGAGCATCTCCGGAGAAAGCCCCCATGAGCGCAGTTCCGCCTGATCGGATAGCAGCACTAAATTACGCTTATCGGCGTAAAGCGCATGCACGCGCGGATTGGGGGTGACGACGACAGCGTCGTCGAGATAGGCCGCCCGCAGAGCTTGGTGCTCGGGATTATCGAACGAGAAATCGACCAGTCGATTGTAGACAAGATCGACCGGTTTTCCCTTGCTCAGCAGCCGGCCGTCCTCGTACTGAAGCTGTCTTCCGTCGGCAATCACCGCGCCGATCCCGTGCTTTTGGAGCAGCCGCTGCGCCAGAAGGAACTCCGGATACAGATATTGTTCTGCAGGCCGATCATCGACAATCGCGATCAGCTTCAGCACACCGGTCCTATGCTGGAGCTCCCACTCGCGCTGGAACATGCGCGGGACGGCCGCGTCGAAATCGTCAGCTTCGGATTTGCTCAACGCGAGTTCGACTTCAGTACAGCAGGCTCGCTGAGCGTTAGCCAAAAGCGCATTCAGGAAGGCGCCGCCTGCATTGGTGTTGATTTCAATTAGCTTGGGTCCATCCGCACCAAGATGGAAGTCGTAACCCATGAAGACACCATGCGGCCCGAAATCACGTCGTGCGATCTCGGGAGCCCAAGACAGCACTGCTTCTCGATAGGCGGGCAGTCGGGTCGCGGCTTCGATCGCATGCACGATCCGAGTCATCCCGGCGGTGTCTGCCTCCGACAGGAATACCGGGGAATTCGAGAATAGATGCGGCCGCATCTTGATGAATGTGGCGCAGAAATCCGGATCACCGACCTCCCGTTCGAGCGCCTGACACAGCGCATCACGGTCCAGTGTGATGCAGAAGCATTCCTGGTTGAGGCGCTCCGAAACGGGCCGGATCGCTATTTTCGGTAGCTGATCAATTTCTTCTGTCATTCACTGTCACAACTTGTCTGCAGGATCAGAAGCGGCACGACGCTCCGTCACACGGCCGCAAGAGAGTTCAGGCGTTCGACGCCGACGGGTTCTTCTGCTTGGAATGGAATCAATACAACGCGCTTTGCAAGCAGCTCTTTGACTTTGCGTATCTGTGGAATCTCGGCAGCCGCACGGGCTCGCAACACGGGATCGCGCGGCTGAGCCGCGGCAAGACTGCCATTGATAACCCATGCGAACGGCTCGATCTGGGCCCGGCGCAAGTCGTCCTGCAGCGCGCTCGCCTCAAGCACAGGCGTCGTCTCGGGCAAGGCGACAATCAGGACTTTGGTGTGCTCTGGGTCCTGCAGGAGCATAAGGGGTGTGCGGACACGCCCGGGAGCAACACCTACCTGCTGCGTCAATTGCCGGTGATAAGTGCCTGCGGTGTCCAGTAAGAGAAGCGTATGACCGGTTGGGGCGGTATCCATGACCACCAACTCCTTCCTCGCTCCCGTGACGATGCGTGAGAAGGCTTTAAAGACGGCGATTTCCTCGTAGCAGGGTGACTTCAACTCCTCCTCAAAGAGCGCAAGCTTCTCTACGGAAAGGGTCGCCCGCGCCGATTCCAGCATATCCTCCCGATACTGTCGCACTTCATGCTTCGGATCGATGTAACTCACGCGCAGTCCAGCCACTTCGGACTGGAGCGTCTCCCAGATGTGCTGCGCCGGGTCCGTTGTTGTGAGATGCACGGGCATCCCTCGCTTTGCCAGCGACACTGCCACCGCCGCGGCGACGGTCGTCTTTCCGACGCCGCCCTTGCCCATGACCATGATCAGCCCGTGGTCGGATCGGCTGAGTTCATCGACAAGATCAGCCAAGCAAGAGATGTCTTGTGGCAATGCCACCGGCCCGAAAGGGCCGGCATTTGCTTGTTGCAACGGCGAGAACAACGATCTCAGTGCGGCAAGTCCTACGATGTTGCTTCCAATCAATAGAATTTCCGCGCGTGGCAGGGAAGCTACTTCTTCAGGGACATGCAAGAGGGCCTCTGCTCCCCGCCGTTCGAAGGCAGCAGCAAGTGGATCATCTCGGTCCGTCGCGTGAAACATGCCATTGATAACCAGCAGTTGATTGGTCATCGCTTGCTTTCGGAGCTCTGCGCTTGTGCGCGCAGCCTCCATCAGGGCAACGCGCTCGGGGCGCGTCACCAACATGATCGTGGTCAGTTTTGGATCCGCCAGCGCACCAACCGTGCGCGCATAGCGGTCGCGTTGGGTCTTCAATCCAGACAGCGGGCCGAGACAGGAGACGTCGCCAGGCGCAGTTTCGAGAAAACCGGTCCAGGCCGCAGGCAGTTCAAGCAAGCGAAGCGTATGACCGGTCGGTGCCGTATCGAAAATCACGTGATCGAATTCTTGCGTTCTGTCCGGGTCGCTCAACAGCAAAGCAAATTCATCAAACGCCGCAACCTCGACGGTACAGGCTCCCGATAACCGTTCTTCGAGTAACTTGAGCTCTTGCGCCGGCAATACGTTTCGGTATGGCCCGACCGTCCGTTCGCGATACTCGCGCGTGGCCTCTTCGGAGTCGATGTTCATCGCCTGAAGGTTAGGAACCCCGGCAACCGGCGTTGGACTATTCGCAAGCTCGGTGCCAAGAACAGCGTCGAGGTTCGATGCCGGATCGGTGCTCACTAAGAGTACGCGCCGCCCTTTGTCAGCCAGCAGCACAGCGCTCGCGCACGCGAGCGATGTCTTTCCAACGCCGCCTTTGCCCGTGAAGAACAGGTGCCGCGGCGCTGTTGTCAGAAATTCCGGTATACTGATCATACGCGCCTCGCCTGGTTCAGCCACCGCCGCGCAACTTCCAGGTTCCTAGGAGTTCTTCGGCCTGATCGATTGTGAGGCGCTCTTCGCACACTGGCGGCGAGACATCCGCGGTGCGCGTCAGCGTGAAATGGTCTCCAGTCTTCTCGACCGTGAACTCCAGTAGATCTGCGAGCGCGCGCAGGTGGGCCTCGCGTTCGTTCTGCTTTTGCATAACGTCGGACATCGAAGTCCTCGGCCGGCTCACGCCATGACGGCGCGAGCCGAGCTTTACGGTTTCTCGCTAAACTGGTCATAGGCTCTCGCCGCATCGGCACCATAGACAGCGGCTGGTCCGCCGCCCATGTACACAGCCAGTGCGATAGTTTCGAGAACCTCCTCACGTGTCGCCCCGTGCTGATGCGCCATCTTCGTGTGATAAGCGACGCAGCCATCGCAGTGGACCGCGATGCCGATCGCGAGCGCCATCAGCTCCTTCATTTTGGTATCGATTGCTTTGGATGCCGTCGCTGCCGTCGAAAGAGCCCCAAAGGCTTTCATCGTGTCAGGCGTGCCCCGCTGCAATAGCCCGACGCCGGTGATCACGTCGTTGGCGATTTGCGCAAAGTCCTTACTCATATTCCGCTCCTCTCCTCGATAAGTTACTCAACGAATTCCCAATCATGATGAGGTCATTTCACGAATTCGAGCGCGAGCGCGATTCACTGACCGCCGCCGATGCACAGCGGTCAGAGAGAATTCAATAGGCCGAGCACGGAATGCAAACTGGCTGACTGTCTTTCATTCGCAGATAGCGGTCGAACACGTATTCCCCGCAGGCGCTGCACTTAGTCTTGTTGAATGATCCCTTGACCGGCGAGAACTTGAAATCCGGCTTCGGCTCGACTTTAAAGACGACATCATCTGGCTGCTCGTAGACCCAGCGGATGATTTTTTCGCTCACCTCAGGTGGAATCTGTGACGGCTCAACTCCTTTTTTGCGATAGGCCAAGAACTCGAACTTGCCCATGGCGTCGATAAAGTCCGGCAAGAGAGAAAAGCGTATCGCTCCCTTCTTTGGATGATGGAAAATGGCCGCAAGCTTGCCGTAGAAGGTCTTGGCCATCAGCACCTTTCCATAAGTGGCGCCGGTGGCGGCCTGGATGCCGTCCATCATGCAGGTCTGCGGGTGGCCTTCGCCCAACTCTGGAAAGACGAAAAAGCCATGATCCCGTTCGCGTTCGATGCCAAGTTTTTCAAGGGCGAGTTTCCCCATTCGATAACCGATGGGCATGAAAGGACACTGATGGCCGTGGAACTCGAAGGCCCACTCCGGCGGGATATGTTGCGTGGTCATGTTGTTCTCCTGTGAAAACTTCAACCTACTTGAGCAAGTCAAAGATCATCTTTGCGGCGATCAGCCAGAGCACGACACCGGTCAAGTGTTTTAGTTGGCTGCTGGAAACCTTGGTCGTCATCAAATACGACCCGACACTCGAACCGCCTGCTGCCATAAGTGCCATCAGGCCGATGAACATTGGGTCGAGCCCACCCAAGCTGACATGACCCAGAAAACCTGAGAGTGACGAGAACACCACCACCAGGGCGCAAGTTCCTACGGCGACCTTGGCGTCCAGACCGAGCCAGTTCAGCACCGGCACGATGATATTGCCGCCGCCGACACCGAGCAGCCCGCCCAGGAAGCCTGCGACGCCGCCCACACCCAAACCGGTCGCCAGAGCCGCGCCGGAATCCAGCGTCCGTTCGCGCTGCCTGGGTTGGTAAAACAGCATCATTCCTCCGGCGAACAGGAGAAAGGCCGCAAACAGACTAAGCAGCAATTCCTTGTTCACATGAGGCGTCAGCCTCGCCCCCAAGGGCGAGAGCGCCACGGCTGCAATTAGAATCGGCAAGCCGAGCCGCCAGTTGATGAGCTTGTTTCGAAAATAATTGACCGATGCGAAAGAGAGGCTGACGGCATTGAGCAACAGCGCGGTAGGCACCGCTTCCCCCAGCGGCACACCCATGTAGTAAAAGAAGGGGACGAACAGCAATGCAGCGCCCAGTCCCGCCATTGCCATCAGGCCGGAAAAGAAAAACACGAACAACGAAGTCAGTATGTAAAAATAAAGCGACACGATGCTGACCTGCCTTCATCGAGTGGTCCACCTCGAATGTTCGTCGATGGACCGATTTTTAATCTCACCTGCCAGCTTGAGTAGGTCGAGCGTCTTGAACGAGGGACGGACCCGATCGAACATTCATGCGTTCGCCCTCAGGCAACTCGTTCCAACGCAAGCGCGATCCCCTGCCCGCCGCCAATGCAGAGCGTGACGATTCCCTTGTTGATCCCGTCGCGTTGCATCGAATGCAAAAGACGCGTCGTGAGCACTGCTCCCGTCGCGCCGATCGGGTGACCATGTGCAATCGCGCCACCTTCCACATTGACGATGTCCGAGGACAAACCGAGGTCCTTCGTGACTGCGATCGCAATGGCCGCAAAGGCCTCGTTGATTTCGATGCGCTGGATATCTGCGGTTTTCCAGCCCGCCCGATCGAGCGCCTGGCGCACGGCCGGCACCGGACCTAATGCCGAACATGCCCGGCTCGACCGCGCCGATACCGTAGGCGACAAGACGCGCCATCGGTTTGAGGCCTTTCTTCTCGGCCCAGACACGGTCGGCCACGATCATGGCCGCGGCGCCGGTATTGAGGCCCGGCGCGTTGCCGGCCGTGATAGTCCCGTCCTTGCGAAAGGCCGGTTTGAGTTTGGCGAGGCTTTCAAGTGTGGTGTCCGGCCGATTGTGCTCGTCCTTATCGAATTTTGTCGGACCTTTTCGTGCGGCGATTTCGACAGATGCGATTTCCGCTGCGAACTTGCCGGCCGCTTGCGCTGCCGAAAACCGCTTCTGCGAACGCTCCGCCCAGCGGTCCTGCTCTTCCCGCGTGATCTGGTGCGACCGCGCGAGATCCTCCGTGTGCCATCCGGAGTGCTGGCCGGAGAACGCATCATTGAGACCGTCCATCAGCATCGCATCGAAGATCTGTCCGTCTCCCATGCGGTAGCCCCAGCGTCCGGAGCTCATGAGATAGGGCGCCCGGTCCATGTTCTCCATGCCGCCAGCAACCGCGCTGTCGATGAAGCCGAGCATCACCTCCTGCGCCGCGCTCGCAATCGCCTGTGCACCCGAGCCACAGACGCGATTGACCGTCATCGCTGGCACATCGACCGGCACGCCGCCGTGAATGGCCGCCTGCCGGGCCGGGTTCATCTTGTTGCCGGCCTGCACGACATTGCCCATGACAACCGTATCCACGTCGCCGGGTGGCAGCTTCGCGCGCTCAAGTGCCGCGCGGACGACAACGGCGCCGAGATCGACTGCCGGCGTATCCTTGAGCGTGCCGCCATATGTGCCGATGGCCGTGCGAACCGGAGAACAGATCACAACTTCTCGATTGGCCATGGTTGACACTCCTCATATTGAGCGCGGAAGCTACGCGGCAAACTCAAGTTTTCTTCTTTAGGCTTTTGCGGCCCCGCCGCATTGCGCAAGATCAAGCGATGTCCGCCAACCGGAATTCTTCTAGGTTTCCAGTCGCCTAAGAGACTGCGCCGGCTTTTGACCTTGCATGATAGGTGAGCAGTCGCAGCGCATTGAACACGACGACAATCGTCGACCCTTCGTGGATCAGCACGGCGAGGCCAAGGCCGGCCCAGCCGAACAGCGTTGCCGGAATCAGCAAGGCGACCGCACCAAGCGCGATGAACAGATTCTGACGGATGACCGCTCGCGCCGCCCGGCTCAAACCGACGGCGAACGGGAGCTTGCCGAGATCGTCGCTCATCAACACGACGTCCGCGGCCTCCAGCGCCACATCGGTGCTGGCACCACCCATGGCGATGCCAACCGTGGCGCGGGCGAGCGCGGGCCCGTCGTTGGCGCCATCGCCCACCATAGCCGCCTGTCCATATTGCTCGACGAGGCCAGCCACTATGGCGATCTTGTCCTCGGGCAACAGGCTCGCTCGCACGTCTTCCAGTCCTACGCCTTGCGCCACGGCACGAGCGACGCGCTCGTTGTCCCCTGTCAGCATGACTGTCTTAGTGACGCCCAACGATCGCAGTTCCGCCAATACCGCCGCCACGCCGGCGCGTGGGGTATCCATGAGTCCGACGATGCCGGCAAAGCGCCCATCCACCCGCACCAGCATCGTCGTGCGCCCGGCAGATTCCAGGCGTTCGAGATGCACAGTCACTTCCGCGCTCATCGCCTCGCCTGCAAACAGCTTGAGATTGCCAATCTCGATGCGCTGGGTGCCGAGGGTCGCGCGGATGCCCTTACCGTTCACCGCCTCTACATCCGCGGGCTCGCGCCAGCTCAGCCCACGTTCCCGGGCCGCCGCGACGATGGCCTGGGCCAAAGGATGGCCGCTGCGGCTCTCCAACGCCGCTGCCAGCGCAAGGACTTCGTTCTCCGTTGCGCCGAAGGCAACGATGTCCGTGAGACGTGGCTTTCCGACAGTGATGGTGCCCGTCTTGTCGAAGGCGATCGCGGTCAGCCGGCCAAGATTTTCCAGGTGGGCACCGCCCTTGATCAGCACGCCCGCCTGGGCGGCACGGGCCACGGCCGACAGGACCGCCGCCGGCGTGCCGATGGCGAGCGCACAGGGCGAAGCCGCCACCAGCACCGCCATCGCCCGATAAAAGGAGTCGGCAAAGGGAAAGCCGAACAGCGGCGGCACGGCGATCAGGAGGCCGGCGCCGATCAGCACGACCGGCACGAATACGCGCTCGATACGGTCTGTAAAATTCTGGGTCGGCGATTTCTGCGTCTGGGCGTCGGAGACAAGCCGCACCATGCGCGCCAGCGTACTTTCCGTGGCAAGCTTGGTGACCTCTACCAGCAAAACCCCGTCGCCATTGACGGTTCCCGCGAAGACCGCGTCGCCAGAACCCTTATCCACCGGTACCGACTCGCCGGTCACTGGCGACTGATCCACGGCCGAGTTGCCCTCGGTGACTTTGCCGTCGGCCGGCAGGCGCTGGCCGGGCTTAACGGCGACCACGTCACCGCGCAGCAATTCCTCGACCGGGACTTCGACCTCTGCGCCATCGCGGCGCACCAACGCCGTCTTTGGCGCCAAATCGGCCAGCGCTTCGATCGCGTGGCGCGCCCGGTCCATGGCCGAATGCTCAAGGGCGTGCCCGAGACTAAATAGGAAAAGCAGTAGCGCACCTTCGGCCCAATCCCCGAGCGCCGCGGCCCCCGCCGCCGCGACCAGCATGAGTGTGTCGATATCGAAGCGCTTAGCCCACAGGCTTTGCACTGCGTCGCGCAGGGTGAAGAAACCGCCGAATGCATACGCGGCGAGGTAGAGTCCAAGCGATACGGCATGTGGCGTGCCCGCTAGCCCCCCGAGCCAGCCGCCCAGCAGAAGCCCGCCTGCGGTGAGACTGAAAACCAGCTCCCGATGTTCAGCCCACCAGCCGGCATGCGCTTCCAATGCGAAGATTCGATAGCCCATCGCTTCGATACGGCGCTCCACCGCACGGTGCGACGACTTTTCGCTGTCGTATTCCAGGCGCAGCCGCTCGGCGGCGTAGCTCACCTTGGCTTCAAGCACGCCATCGAGGCGACCCAGTGCGTGTTCGATAACGGTGGCGCAGGTCGGGCAGTCCATGCCTTCGATGCGCAGGCTCTCATGCACGTAGCGTTTGTCGATCGAGGCGCCCGCCGCGGTGACCAGTTGGCGGACTTCAACCAGGCCGATGCGCTCAGAATCATAATGCAAGCACAGCCGTGCCTTGCCGTCTTCGCGGATGACATGCGCCTGATCAATGTATTCGCTCTTGAGCAGAGAAATCAGTCGTTCGACGCAGCCATCCCGCTCGTCAGGGACATGCGGCAGCACGAGCGTCAGATCGAGTACCAATTTGTCAGTAGCCATCGTGGTCAACATGCCATTGCGGATGAGCAAGCCGAACTCGACCGTGAAACGTCGACGGAGGCTACGCCATGGAGATCGAGCCCTTGAGAGGCCGGTCAAAATTAGTAGCAAAGCGCTTGGGACTATCTGTTGCGGTGGATCAAATTGGCATCACCGCGGTCATGTAGCCAATGCGACCGACCTCGCTGAGCTTGGGTAAAGCCATTGCAATTGGCGCGCCCGCGCGCCGGAGAAGATCGACACACATTGTCACAAAATAGTGTTCCGTTGAAAAACTTCTGTGACATGTTCGCCCTAAGTATTGGTCAGTTCAGGATGCCCCAACGGGCAGGCATCACAAAGAACCTCCTCGCAAATCGACGACGTTCATCGCCCGAGCCGGCATCAATTCCGGTGGAACCCGACGGCATTCCTGACATCACGTGCAACATCTAACCGGACCATGTCCGGCATCATTGGAGATAAGTAATGCAAGAAGTTCAAACGCAACCCGAAACCAAAGGCAAATGCTGCGGCAAGAACGGCGGGCACCGCGCCCAGCGCCGAGGCAAGTGCGGTTCGTCGCACAAGCACGAAGCCAACGCCGCAACAGCCAACCCCCTGGAAATCCTGCAGCAGCGTTTCGCTCGCGGCGAGATCGACACGGCGGAGTTCGAGGAAAAGCGACGCCTTATTACGAACGCCTAATCCTGCTCGCGACATCGTAACACTAGATCGCAGATGATTAGGTCGCTGGCGGCGAAAGCAAATAGCCTTCGTCGCCAGCCTTATTACAACATCGTATCGATCCTGTTGCCTATCGGCCTCGGTCCTCAAACTGCGGTTCGGCCATGGCACCGCGCATGTGCATGCCGCGCCCCATCATGCCGCCGCCGTTCTTCATCATGGCCTCGTGTGCCGCAACCATCCCGCGCTGAGCAAGATCGGTCACCTCTGCGGCGTGATCCTGGAGTGCCTTGACCGCGGTGGCGTCAGTCGAGGTCTGGACCACGACGATTCCCTTCTCGGTCACCTCATATGCGGTCTTGATCTTATCCTTATCTCGGAAGATCGAGTGCAGCGCAGAGCTCTCGATCGGCAACCCTGGGTCACGTCCTTGTTCGACCCGCTTCCCCATTTCGGCGACGTGTTTCTTGATCGTCGCCGCAACCTGCGGATCGTCCAATTCCGTGACCGTGCGGATGCCGTCTGGGAGGTTCGTCACCGTGCGTTTGATGCTTTCATGGTTGAAGAACAGGTCGCGAATGTCGCTATGCTCCGCCGCGGTCGCGGAGCCCCCGTTCATCCCCATCATTCCGGGGCCCATACCCATCATGCCGGGGCCCATCTGACCCCGCATGCCTGGCCCTATTTGGCCGTGCATTCCCGGGCCCATCTGGCCACGCATGCCCATCATTCCGCCTGGACCAAAATTGCCAGGGCCATAACCGGCTGGCTGCGCCAAAGCCCAACCGCCGACGAGGATACTGGCGGCTGCGATGCCGCCGATCACAAATATTTTCTTCTTCACGATTGTCTCCATTTGTTAGGCGACGGACAAATCCGTTCGTGTTGCCATCAAGCAGCCGGATGTCACGGAAGTTTTTCAGCGGTTCGGTTTTCTGAGACAAAGTGTGTCAGGCGCGCGGATGTCTGCGTTCCGACGCAAGCATGCGTGATGCCGCCGGGCACGCGCACGCCGTCCGAACGGAAGCGGCCTTATGGGAACACTATGGGAACGGGCGCCTTGAGTTGGCGCTCGCCTATTGAATTTTCAGGAGGAAATTACGCGCCGGTCAGAATAAAACTGCGAACACGTATGATATTGAAATCACAATATACTCTCAAGTGCGCTCATACGGAACCTAGTACTGATCCCGCCTGGATAGCGCTGAGCATTACTGCCTAAACAGTCAAAGCTCCATTGGCGCTGTGCTCACAGAGGCCGGTCTGATCTGCGTTTCCATCTTACAAGGCGCCAACCCAAATGCCGAAGCTTCTCACTGGCAAATATTGCGTATTTGACTCCGCTGACATCTAAAATTCCAACTCGAAATAGGTAGTGGGTCGACCAAAGCAAAGCCCGCGCAAAACTAACCAATAGACTCGCGGCATAGAGCCGTGGTCGCTCGGCGAGCAGTCCCCATAGTCCAAGCAGCATCGTTGATTCTGTTCAGCCACCGAGGCGGCTTAATACCGTTCCAGACGTTGATACTCTACTCGCCTTTCAAAGCTCTGTCATAGCCACTGACCGAAGCGATGAATATATATCCGCTTCACCAATTGCGTGAGGACACAGTAGCTTAGCAGGATTCCGCCCAGCCACGGAAAATAGGCCAACGGCAACGGCACCAATCCCAAATGCGCCCCCACCGACGAGTACGGCAGATAAATACCGAAAGCCATGATTGTGGCCGTCAGCAAGATGACGGGCGTCGCGGCCCTGCTTTGGATGAAGGGGATATGCTGGGTGCGGATCATGTGCACGATGATCGTTTGCGTCAGCAAGCCGACGACAAACCAGCCCGATTGAAATAGCGATTGCTTTTCGACCGTATTCGCAGCGAACACGTGCCACATGACGAGGAAGGTCACGATATCGAAGATGGAGCTGATGGGGCCGATGAACACCATGAAGCGGGCAATGCCGCCGGCGTCCCATTTGCGAGGAACTTTAAGAAAATCCGGGTCAACGTCGTCCCACGGGATAGACACCTGCGAAATGTCGTAAAGCAGATTTTGTACGAGCAGCTGGATCGGCAGCATCGGTAGGAATGGCAGGAAGATGCTGGCGACCAGCACGCTGAACACGTTGCCAAAATTAGAGCTCGCCGTCATCTTGATGTATTTGATGATGTTGGCGAACGTCTTGCGGCCTTCGATCACGGCCTCTTCTAGAACCAGCAGGCTTTTTTCCAGCAGAATGATGTCGGCCAACTCCTTGGCGATATCGACGGCTGTATCTACCGAAATCCCGACGTCCGCATCCTTGAGCGCCGCTGCATCATTGATGCCGTCTCCGAGGTAGCCGACCGTATGCCCGCGGCGTTGCAGGGCTCGGATTACGCGCGACTTCTGTACTGGCGACATCTTCGCAAAAATAGTGGCTTGCTCAGCCGCCTCTTCAAGATCGACATCGGACAGTTTTTCGACGTCCTTGCCCAACAGCGCGTGCTCGATCGGAAGCCCGACCTCCTTGCATATTTTGCGGGTGACGACCTCGTTGTCGCCGGTAATGATCTTAACGGCAACGCCGTATTCCCGCAGCGCAGCGATTGCCTGCCGCGCTGTTTCCTTGGGCGGATCAAGGAAGGCCACGTACCCAGCGAGCACGAAATCTTTTTCGTCGTCGACTGTGTAGGTCCGATCGTCGGGTGGCAGCCATTTATAGGCTACGGCCAAGGCGCGCAGGCCCTCCTGGTTTAGTTTGCGGGTGACCCGGCGCACATCTCTGCGCATTTCAGTGGTGAACGGCACCACGCCGCCAGCAACGGCCCCGTTATTGTCGGCGGATACGCAGAGGGGCAGCATCTCCTCGATGGCGCCTTTGCAAACCATGAGATTCCTGCCGTCGCCGTTGCGCACCACCACCGACATGCGGCGGCGCATGAAGTCGAACGGGATTTCGTCGATCTTCTTGTAGTGCTGCAGCTTGTAGACGATGTCGTGTTGCACCGCATAGTCGAGGACCGCGACGTCGAGCAGGTTCTTCAGGCCGGTCTGGTAAAAACTGTTGAGCCAGGCAAATTCCAGAACCTGCAGATCCTCTTTTCCGTGCACGTCGAGGTGGCGTTCGAGAATGATCTTGTTTTGCGTCAGCGTGCCGGTCTTGTCGGTGCAGAGAATATCCATCGCCCCGAAGTTCTGGATGGCGTTGAGCCGTTTGACGATGGCCTTGTGGCGCGCCATCACGACCGCGCCCTTGGCAAGGTTGGTGGTGACGATCATCGGCAGCATTTCGGGCGTCAATCCGACCGCTACCGAAACGGCGAACAGCAGCAATTCCAGCCAGTCGCCTTTGGAGATGCCATTGATGAGGAAGACCAGCGGCGTCATCACCATCAGGAAGCGGACCAGCATCCAGCTCACTTTGCTGATGCCCCGGTCGAAACTCGTGAGCGGCCGCGCTCCAACGATATCTTTCGCCACCGCGCCGAAGAAGGTCGCATCGCCTGTCGCCGCCACGGCTGCCGTCGCTGTGCCGCTCACCACGTTCGTGCCCATAAAACATGCGGTCTCGCGCTCCAAGAGTGTTCCGGGAGCGGTTGCCGAGCTTATGCGTTTGGGCGGGACCGGATGTTTTTCTAGCGGAATGGATTCGCCGGTCAGCATGGCTTGACTGACGAACAAGTCCTTTGCGGTCAGAAGCCGAACATCAGCAGGTACCATGTCGCCGGCCGACAAATAGACAATGTCTCCAGGCACGAGCGTCGAAATCGGAATCTCTTGCGGACGCTCCATGCCGGCACGCAGCACGGCGGTCGTCGAACTCACCATCGCCTTGAGTTCTTCCGCTGCTTTGTTGGAGCGGAATTCCTGCCAGAAACGCAATAGCGTGCTCAGCAATACCATCGTTGTCAGGACGATGATTGTTCTGAAGGATCGATCATCGGGTGCGGCAAATATGACATCCGAAAATAAAGAGACCACACTGACCGCAAACAACACGCCATTGAACGGCGTCAGGAAGGCGTAAAAAAGCTGAACGAACCAAGTCGGCGGCTTTTCGTGCGTTACTTCGTTGGGGCCAAATTTCTCCAGCCGTTCCTCGACCTGTTCTGGCGTCAGCCCGGTGCGCACGGCATCGAGCTGCGTAAGCGCGTCGTCCGGCGCGCAATCGCACAGGCCTAGCAGCGGTGACGGCTGCTTGGTAACGCTCGCAGCGCGGTGATTGGGTTGCGCTTTGATTTGTTCATTCATGGCGGAAGGCTTTCACGCTGACGCTGACCCGACGTTGAGGCCGTCAAATCGGAATGACATAGGTTTGATGACATGTCTGTGACACGCGCGATGAGGCTGCCGTCGCGGCGAACGCCGCGCCTGCCAGTGGCAGCGTCGCTTGGTTATATGCGGGCTGGTCCATAATTGGTCGTCTGCGGATTGGCCGTCTAGCGACCAACGGCATTCAAGACGTCCGTTCTGCCGGGAGACATGCCAGTGGGCGACAAGGTTGCCGGAGCGCCGCCGAGCTCGTAGGGGGTGCACAAAAATCGGCCTCAGCAGAATGGCCGCGTTGGCCCAGCCGCATTGGGCGCCGGCATGGCTTCCAGCACTGCCGTGGACAATAAAAAGCGTAACGGGTGCGAGCTTCATAACTCACCTCCTGGGCCCGGTCTTGGCCGGCCTGAAGATGAGCGAGGGACAGACCCTTAGGTCCGAGCCTTACTCTCCCGGCGGGCTCCGCCAAGAACGATCCGGTTATGTCTTATGAGCACACGGCGAACCGACACGATGACCGCCGTGGCGCAACTAGGGTAGCTGTCCATATTTTCCACGATGCCTTGTTCGAAGTTCCCTCGAACATTTTCGCGGATACGCCCCTCGTTTTTGGCTGTCAACAAAAAAGCTGTACTTTTTTGGTTACGGCTTGATCGGCGCCAGCAGCACCTTGTGCTTGAGGGCGGTGTCGATGCTGTCGAGCAGTTCTTTTTCGCTGAACGGCTTGATGAGGTATGCCGCAACCCCGGCATTGAGGGCACGCTCACGAATGGCATCGTCAGGATAGGCCGTTATCATCGTGGGGATTGGATTGCCGGCGGCGATCAATTGGCCGTACAGCGCCAACCCGCTTATGCCAGGCATTTGCACATCTGCTTCCCGTGCAACTCGCCGGCTTCGGCCTGATCGTCAATACAAGGGGGGCCAGGTGCACAGGTGTGAACGAGTCAAAACGAAACATTTCGAAGCATTCCGAAGCATTTCGTAACAGAGGCTGGGTCGTTGCCGATTGCTGCGTTTTGTTGCGAATTGATTCGGTCTGTTGCGGTTACGGCTATCCCTCGCCATATCTTCGGTATGGACAAGGAGATCGACAAAGGTCTCGCGGCGTTTATTGCGACGTTGCAGGGGCCATTCGGACAAATCCCGTTCGAGCGCGCGGTGATGCGCCACCTGCCGTTTTTTGTTGGCCTCAGGCAGCGCGGCCTGACGTGGACCCGCGTCGCAAGCCTACTGACAGCCCGCGGCGTGCGGCGGCCCGATGATCACCCAATTTCGGTAGAGCAATTGCGCGGAGTGGTCTCGCGGCAGTTACGGCGCACCGGGATATCGGCATCAGATCGCATCGGGCCGATCGGCTTGGCCGATGGAAGCCAAGCCGCGCGGAAGTCGTTATCGGCCACCAAATACAAGCGCGACGGGCAACCGGCCTCCGCGAAACAACCCGGCCGAGGCCGTCTCCAACCAGTCGACAGAGCGCCTTCCGCCGTGGGACGGCCGAATGACATCCGGGCATTCATGGAGCGCGCCGCTCGCCTCAGGCGCAGTTTCGACGAAGCAAATTGATGACTGGGTCGCCGCTGCTATCCGACGCTTAGAGGCTCCGGGTGGAAATTCAGTTTCCCAACTCAACCTCACGCTGAAATCGGCTGAATTGAAAATGCTGAACCGTGCCAGCGGGTGTCCGATGGTCGTGCCGCCGCGTCTCGACCAGCCTGAACCATGGACCGAGCATTTCCGCAAGCGAAGTAGCATCATGCCGTACGACCGATAGACCGCTGCACATCTCGGGACCGTCGGGCGCAAACGTCCCAATGATGATGTGTCCGCCGGGACGCACCGCATATCGAACGCGGTCGGCGTATGCGGCGCGCTCGGCTGCATCCGTCAAAAAATGAAGGGCTGCTCGGTCGTGCCAGACATCGTAGTGCAGATTGGGCCGCCAGGTCGTGACGTCCGCAATGATCCAATCGACGCAGGCGCCGCGCGCGCCAAGCCGGGAACAGGCGGTTGCAAGCGCCTGCTCCGAGAGGTCCAGCACCGCTACGGCGCTGAAACCCTCAGCCAGAAGCGCATCGACCAGGCGAGAGTTGCCGCCGCCGATGTCGATAATTCGCGCATCGTGGCCTACGTTGGTCGCGCGAATGAGGTCCATCGAGATCGCGGGGTTTTCCTCAAACCAGCTGACCTCGCGTTCGCCTTTGGTTTTATAGACTTTTTCCCAGTGGGCCTGCCGTGCGGAGGTGTTCACGTCTATGCTCCATCCCGGTTCGAGAGCATCTCGCCATCCCTAGGTATAACGCAGCATATGCAATGCAAACCGCCAAAATGTGACATGCCATCGCCTCCAATTCTCGACAACAAAGATCAAAACGCACCGTCGGTATTTGAGCCGACCGCCTTGCTGCGCGAAGCGCGCCGGCAGAAAGGCCTGCCGCTCGTCAACGTGCCGGCTGTCTGCATTCTTGATCCGGACGGCGACATCGTTCGTAGGCTCAGGAACTCGGGCCAAGCAGAACAATCGCCAGCTTGGCCATGTTACCACACCAATCTCTACACCTTCAGACTTGCCGGCAAGACCGTCGGTATCATCGGCTGTGCGGTCGGCGCTCCGTTCGCGGTTCTGGTCGCCGAAGAACTTTTTGCCTGCGGGTGCCAGCTTTTGATCAGCCTGACCTCGGCTGGCCAAATCGTACCCGCCGGACAGCCACCATATTTCGTCGTCATCGACCGCGCGCTGCGCGATGAGGGCACCAGCTATCACTATGCTATCCCTGACACGTTTGCCGAAGCCGATGCCCGTCTCGTCGAGACTGCGAGGACGGCGTTGAGCCGACTGCGGCAGCACACGCACGTCGGGGCGAGCTGGACGACCGACGCGCCATTCCGCGAAACTCCCGCTGCAATCGAAATGGCGCGGGCCAAGGGCGTGTTTGCGGTCGAGATGGAAGCCGCCGCCCTCTACACGTTCGCGCGCATGCGCAACAAGGCGGTGCTCTGCCTCGCGCACGTCACCAATACGATGGGCCTTGCCGATCAGGATTTTGAAAAGGGTGAAGCGGACGGAACGGCCGATGCCTTGATGATTCTTGAAACCCTCATCGACGCGCTTGATATAGCCCCGATATAGCCGAACAGAGGCTTAACCAGCCCTCGATGTGCCGCCGGCAACTTTAGTGCGTGGGGTGTGGAGGTCAAAAATGCTAGTCTTCTGCTAGTACTCAAACTAGCACCACTAGCACTCACTAGCACTCACTAGCACCCACTAGCACTCGCTAGTACTGGCTGGTCCTCATTGGGAATGTTGGTACTTGCGCTGGTAGCGTTTGGCCGCGCGCCGCCGTCGTGCCGCATGCCGAAACCCGGGCAACCGTCGGCCGCCATGAAGCCGGTCCTGTCGGCGGACGTTCGAACGGCCCCGTATCGGTTGGAAAGGCCCGGTAGAAAGGCAAGCGCCGATCGGACCGACAAAAAGCCCCCTCCCCGCGTCGCAGGCTCTGGTTTAGCGCCCTAGCCTGACGCACCGCGGACAGCTCAGCGTCAACGATCTTTCTGCCATCACTCATTGTCGTCTTATCTCTCGAGGCCTCGTCTTTCGCATTTCAGCGTTCGGCGCACCAAGGGTGCCTTGGTCTGATATGAAACTCTCACTACGCGGCGCCCCACTTCCCACCGATGCTTGCCCCACTGCACTTCGTGTTTCTGCGGCCCTTGTGTGGCGCCCGATCACACGGCTCATTGCAGAACTCGGGCTGATCGATGAGCATGGGAAGACGACCGCCATCGGTGGCCATGCACCCAACTTGGCCGGCGGACGTTGGAACCGCCCCGGTATCGGCTGGGGAGACCCCGTAGAGAGGCAAGCGCCGATCGGACCGACAAAGTCCCCTCCCGGCGTCGGAGGCTCTGGCGTGGCGCCCTATCCGACTGGTTTCAGCTCGGTCAGCAGGACTGCTTCGACATCAGGCGGAACCACAACGCGCTGCACAATGTTTGGCCCACAGCTCGATCGGCGGTGCGGCAAGGAGTTCATTTGATAGCGTGACGACACGAAAGTCGTCGTTGAGGTGTTCACGGCGGCCGCAATGCTCGGCGAGGCAGACCGGGCGTGGGCGGCACTCGCGGTAATGACAGATGCGACCGAGGTAGCGACCGCCATCGTCGGCTAAGAATATATCGACGCCGAGGTTGAACGTTTGCGCGAGGCGCTTAAGTCGGCAGTGCCTCATCAGCGGATTCATCAATTAAAATCAGCCGCATTGAGCAGAAATTGGCAACACATGCGGCAGGATATTGACACAGGCCGCCAGCCGTTTTTCGACGATTTTGCGCCCGGCCGCCTCCGCCTCGACAATTGAGGGCCAAGTCGTATAGACGAGCACCGCGCGTTCCATCTTCAGACCCTGATTTTAGCCCCTAGAGCTTCGTCAATGAACCGCCCGCCCCCGCGTTTCAAGCATATCGCCTTCGTCGCCGCCGCGACGCCGGAGGCGCGCGAGGCCTATGTGCGGCTGCAAGAGCGCTACGGCAATGCCGAGCCGAAGGACGCCGACGTGATCGTCGCGCTCGGCGGCGACGGCTTGATGCTGCAAACCCTGCATAAATTCATGAAATCCGGCAAGCCGATCTACGGCATGCACCGCGGCACCGTCGGTTTCCTGATGAACGACTTCGCCATCGACAATCTGGCCGAGCGGCTCAGCGCCGCGCACAATACGATCATCCACCCGCTGCTGATGCGCGCCCGTGATTCCGCCGGGCGCATGCACGAGCATCGCGCCATCAACGAGGTATCGCTGTTCCGCCAGACCGCGCAAGCGGCGCATCTGCGCATCCTGATCGACGGCCAGGAGCGGCTCGCCGAACTGGTCGCCGACGGCGTGTTGCTGTCGACGCCCGCCGGCTCCACCGCCTATAACCTGTCGGTGCAGGGCCCGATCATTCCGATCAACGCGTCGCTGCTCGCGCTCACCGCGATAAGCCCGTTCCGCCCGCGCCGCTGGCGCGGCGCTTTGCTGCCCGACAAGGCCAAGGTCACCATCGAGGTGATGGACGCCGACAAACGCCCGGTCGCAGCCGTCGCCGATTCCGACGAGGTCCGCTCGGTGCGCAGCGTCGATATCGAGATGGACCGCGCCCTGTCGCTCAACATGCTGTTCGATCCCGGCCACAGCCTCGACGAACGCATCTTGCGCGAGCAGTTCGGATTCTGATCTGGTCCTGTCAAAGGATATGAGCCGCGAATGACTCAAAAATTCGATTTTTCCGTCAACGGCAAACCAGTCAGCGTTTCGCTCGACAACGAGGAAACGCCGCTGCTCAACGTTTTACGCAACGAACTCGGCCTGATGGGCACGCGCTTCGGCTGCGGGCTCGAACAATGCGGCTGCTGCACGGTGCTGATCGACGGCAAACCGGAGAAGTGCTGCGCCAAGCCGATATGGAGCGTTGCCGGCAAAAGCATCACGACCATCGAGGGACTGGGCACGCCCGAGCGCCCGCACCCGCTGCAACAGGCCTTCCTCGACGAGCAGGCCGGCCAATGCGGCTATTGCCTCGCCGGCATCATCGTCAGCGCCAAGGCGCTGCTCGACAACAATCCATCGCCGACGCGCGCCGAGATCGCGGCCGCGCTCGACGACAATATCTGCCGCTGCGGCTCGCATAACCGCATCCTGCGCGCGGTCGAAAAGGCCGCGGCGCAGATGCGCGCGGGAGGCCGCGCATGATCCCGAAAAGCATGTCTTCGACCCCGATCGGGGATGGGAACCGGTTTTCGGACAAGATCATGCGCAAGATAGGACTCTTCCCATGAATGCCCCCCTGCCCGGCCCGCTCGCCGACAATCCGAGCCTCGACCGCTGGCTTGTGTTCCCCACGCCCGGCAAGATCATCGTCAACACTGGCCGCGTCGAAATCGGCCAGGGCGTGTTGACCGCCATGGCGCAGATCGCCGCCGACGAACTCGACGTGGCAATGGGGCGCATCATCATCCGCTCCGGCGACACCGATCTCACCCCGAACGAAGGCTACACCGCCGGCAGTCAGTCGATTCAATTCGGCGGCGTCGCCATGCGGCAGGCCTGCGCCGACGTGCGCGCGCTGTTTCTCGAGCAGGCCACCAAAATCGTCGGCTGCGCGGCAACCGAGCTTTCCATCCGCGACGGTAGCATCCTGCGCAGTGGCGCGCCGACCGGACAGGATTACTGGACGCTCGCCGGCGCGGTGAACCTCGCCGTCAAGGCGACCGGCAACGGGCAACGCAAAGCGGTCGCCGATCTCAATCACATCGGCGACAGCACCGAGCGCCTCGATTTGCCGGACAAGGTTTTCGGCAAGGCGGTGTTCATCCACGACATGCTGCTTCCGGGCATGGTGCATGCTCGCGTGGTGCGTCAGCCCAACCGCGGCGCCACCATCGATGCGGTCGATGAGAAGGCGATTCTGCGCGCCGCCAAGGCGCCGATCGAACTCGTGCGGCACGGCAATTTCCTCGCCATCGTCGGCAATGACGAGACTGCCGTCGATCTTGCCGGCGCTGCCGCGGTCAATGCCGTGACCTGGCAACACGTCGAGACGCCGACCCCGCAGCAGGCGGAGGCTTCCTGGGTCCTGCAACAGCCGTGGATCGATCGGGTGTTCGGCGCGCCGGAACCGGGCGACCCGCATGGCCGTCAGCGGTTCGAGGCCACCTATAGCCGCGGCTATCTCGCGCATGCTTCGATCTCGCCGTCGTGCGGCTTGGCGGAATATCGCGACGGCCATCTGACGGTGTGGACCCACTGCCAGGGGGTCTTTCCGTTGCGGGCGGCGCTGGTGAAGACGCTCGGTCTCGAGGCTTCCGCCATCACCGTGCACCACGTGCAGGGCTCGGGCTGTTACGGCCACAATGGCGCCGACGATGCCGCCGCCGACGCCGCCATCATCGCCATGCAGATGCCGGGTAAGCCGATCCGCGTGCGCTGGCGGCGCGAAGAAGAGTTCATCTACGAGCCGAAAACGCCGCCAATGGTCGTGAAGGTGCGCGCGCTGCTCGACGATGCCGGCAAGCCCACCGACTGGACGCAGGAAATCTGGAGCCCTACCCACAACAACCGCCCGGGCGCCGGCGGCGTGTTGCTTGGCGCGGTCGCGCTGCCCAATCCGCTACCCGACCCGCCGCCCAACGATGTGCCGGAATCCAACGGTGGCGGCGCCACCCGCAACGGCGAGCCGCTCTACGACATCGCCGCCAAGCGCATCATCCATCATTTGGTGACGGAAACGCCAGTGCGCACTTCGGCGTTACGCGGCCTCGGCGCCATGCCCAACGTCTTTGCGCTCGAATGCTGCATCGACGAATTGGCCGAGCGCGCCGGCAAGGACCCAATCGAATATCGCCTGTCGATCACCGCCGATAAACGCGCACGCGCGGTCATCGAGAAAGTCGCCGCCATGGCGCGCTGGGACGCCAAAGCGCCAGGCGGCGCCGGCCATGGCCGCGGCATTGCCTTCGCGCGCTACAAGAACCGCGCCGCCTACGCCGCCGTGGTGGTCGAACTCGACGTCGCCGAGGAGATCCGCCTGGTGCATGTGTGGTGCGCGACCGACGCCGGTTTGGTCGTCAATCCGGACGGCGTGATCAATCAGCTCGAGGGCGGCATCATCCAGTCGGCGAGCTGGGTGCTCAAGGAACAGGTCCGCTTCGACGTCAACGACAAGAATTCGGGCGTCAGTTCGATCGATTGGGAGACCTATCCGGTGCTCAAATTCAGCGAAGTGCCGGAGATCGACATCGAGCTCATCAACACCAAGGACGAAGTGCCGCTCGGCGTCGGCGAAGTGACCGCCGGCCCGACCGCGGCGGCGATCGGCAATGCCGTGTCACACGCGCTCGGCGCGCGCATCCGCGATCTGCCGCTGACGCGCGACCGCATCATGGCGAGCCTGCTCAAGGAATAATCTTTTCGTTTGCGCATGATCTTGTCCGAAAACCGGTTCCCACTTTTCGGGATCATGCGCTAGATTCTCCGCAGCGGATTGGTGAGCGCGAGGAAGAAGCCGCCGGCCGTGAATGCCGCCATGGTCAGAAACGCGGCGCGAAACGCTTCCTGGATGTCGACTTGAATCGCGGCCATCTGGACGGCCGGCAGCGCCGGGCCGACCGGCGCGTGCTTGGCCATGGATGCAAATATGCGGGCCGCTTCCGGATTCCGGATGGCGAGGAACGCGAACAAAACGGTCGCCACCAGCGCGGTTCCGAAGGCAGCGCCGATCGAGCGCGAGAATTGCACCGATGCCGCCGCTTCGCCGAGGCGCACCAGACCTGCGGCGGCTTGCACGCTGACCTGAACGACCCCCATCACCGTTCCCATGGACAGCCCGATGCAGAGCATCAAGCCGGCCATTGCGGCCGTGCTGAGCGCGGAGGCCCAAAATGCGAGAACCACGAATATCACGGTGACCAGTGCAAGACCGACGATCGGGTAAATCGTGGTCAATCCGGTCTTGTTGACCAGCCGGCCGGTGACCAGCGATCCCGTTCCAATGCCGATGGTGAGCGGAACCAGCAGGAAGCCGGTCTCCGATGGCGACGCCCCCCGCACCACTTGCATGTAGACCGGTAGGAACGTGATCAAGGACACCAGCGCGCCGCCGTGGCACGCCGCCAAGGCGTCGCTGTGCCAGATCGCCGGCTGGCGCAGCAAGCCAAGCGGAATGAGCGGCGACGGCGTCCGGTTCTCATGCCGGACCAGCAGCACCAGCGCGATCAGGCCGGCCGCCAGCAAGCCCCCGGCCAGCGGAACGATGTCGAGATTGACACGCTGCACCTGTTCCAGCGAAAGCAGCGTCGTGGCCACGAATATCGCGAACAGGATGAGGCCGCCCGGGTCGGCCCGCCAAGGAAGCCGCTCCACTTTCGGGGTGGGCAGCCGCCAGGTCAGCGCGACCGCGCCGAGTCCGATCGGCAGGTTGACCAGAAAGATCGACTGCCAGCCGAAATGCTCGGTCAGATAGCCGCCGGCGATCGGTCCAAAGGTGTTGGCGCAGACCGCGACCGCGGCAAGGTAGCCTTGATAGCGCGCCCGCTCGCGCGGCGGAATCGCTTCGCCGACCAGCGCTTGCGACAGCGTCATCAGGCCGCCACCGCCAAGTCCTTGCAGCAGGCGGGCGAGCGTCAAGAGCTCAATCGTGGGACTGACGGCGCACAGCAGCGACGCCACGATAAAGACGGCGAGCGCCGCGAACATGATGCGGCGGCGGCCGAAGGAGTTGCCCAGCCGGCCGTAGATCGGCGCCGCGACCGTCGATGCGATCAGGTATGCGACGACGATCCACGACGCGCGCTCGAATTGGCCGGTGGAGGCGGCGATCGCCGGCAAAGCGGTGGCGACAATGGTCTGATCCACCACCGCCAGGAACATCGGCAGCATGATGGACGGGAATACGGTCAGGAACGCCGGGGACTTCACTGCCACGGGCCCGGTGGGGCTTTTGCTCTGATCGGGCCCGTTCGACAAATGGCTGAGTCCTGCTCTCGTGCGGCCGACTGGCTTATCAGTGCGCCATCAGGACCGGCAAGGCCGCATTGGCGAGAATGTGACGCGTCGCGCCGCCGAAGATCATCTGGCGCAGACGGCTCTGGGTATACGCTGTCTTCACCAGCAGGTCGCAGCCGAGCGACGCCGCGTGATCGAGAATGATCTCTCCGGGCGTGCGCGACCCGCGCTTGACCGTCAACGCGGTGGCTTTGATGCCGTTCCGGCGCAGGTGGCGCGCAGCGTCATCGCCCGATGGACCCGCCACCGTGCCGCCCTCCACCGTCAACACCGTCACCTTTTCCGCCAGACGCAGCAGCGGCAGCGCAAAGGCATTGGTGCGCGCCTGTTGCGTGCTGCGGTTCCAGGCGACCAGCACGTTGCGCGCAAGAGTTTGCGGCGCGGCCTTCGGGACAACCAGGACGGGCCGGCCGCTGTCGAATAGCGCGGCTTCCAACGGCGGCATTCTGGGATTTTGCGGGTCGGGCCCCGGGCGGCCGAGCACGATCAGATCGAAACTGCGGCCGTGACTGCCGATGAAGGCGTCTTCCGCCGCCTCCGCCCGCGGCCAGCCGTAAGAAAAAACGGCCGGCTCCTGGTCGGCTTGCGGCACGCCGTGATTCTTCATGAAGGTTTCAAATTCGGCCCGCGCCTGATTGGCGGTGTCGCCTTCGAACGCGCCGGAGATCGCCAGACTGCTGACCGGCTCGACGGTCACGTAGGTGCCGGCCGAGGGGCGGACGGCGAAGCCCTCCATGTAGCTGGCGAATTGACGGGCAACCAGCCGGGCAGCCTCGAGAACCCCCGGCATGGCGTCGTGATCCTCGGTCGGTATCAAAATGGTCTTCATTCCGGGGCCCATGTGAGAACTGCGTTGCCCCCAACAATGGCGGTCCTTGTCGGGGCGAGTCCAGCCGTTATCCTAAACCCTTCCTTAACGGCACCCCAGTAGCTTTTCCCGGACGGTATCGGGCTCGAGGTCCGAAGCCTGGGGCACCATGGTCCGCATCGAATTCAACCGCCTGCGTTTCCTCGTCATCGACGACAACGCCCATATGCGCCGGATGCTGCGCACCCTTCTGCACGGCTTCGGCGCGCGCGAAGTGCATGAGGCGGAAGACGGCGCCGCGGGCCTGGAAGCCTTCACTCATCACATGCCCGATATCGTGATCACCGACTGGGCGATGCCGATCTTCGACGGGCTCGAACTCACCCAGATGATTCGCCAGCCGGGCGCCAACGCCAATCCTTACGTGTCGATCATCATGCTCACCGGGCATTCGGAAAAGAAACGCGTGGTCTCGGCGCGCGATGCCGGTGTCACCGAATTCCTCGCCAAGCCGATCTCGGCCAAGGGCCTCTATCAGCGCATCGTCAACGTGGTGGCCAATCCGCGCCCCTTCATCAAGACCAAGACCTATTTCGGTCCGGATCGCCGCCGCAACGTCAATCCGAATTATGTCGGCACCGAGCGCCGCAAGGGCGGCAAGGCCGACGTCATCAAGCAACCTCCCTTGTTCGAAAAAGTCCGTTCTTCCGGCTGACAAGGCAACGCACCATGGCCCCCTCCAAAAGAAACTCAAACGCGGTCGCGACTTACGGCGATCATGAGGTCATCACGCCGGAAAACAAGCTGCGCAAGGCCGTCAGCGTCAAACCGCCGGCGGCCGGCGAAGAGAATCCCGTGGCGCGCGCGGAAAAGGCGCTGGCCGGCCTGTCGACGGAATTCTCTACCTGGATGGATTCGGAATGCGCGCGGCTGGAAACGGCCCGCCGCAATATCGCCGCCGGCGGTTTCACCGCCGCGAACAAGGAGGCCGTCTTTCACGCCGCCCATGACATCAAGGGCGAGGCCGCGACTTTCGGATATCCGCAGGTGGCCTTGGCCGCTGACAGCCTGTGCCGGCTGATCGAGCACGCGCCCGACGCGACCCGCATCCCGCTCACACTGGTGGACCAACATGTCGACGCTGTGCGCGCGATCCACCGCGAATATTCCCGCTCCGACGCCAAGGACCTGGCCACCACGCTGACCAAACGATTGCGCGCGGTGACCGACGAGTTCCTCATCAGCGAAAACCGCGGCCGGCCGGATGTGCTCGAGCAGATCATGGGCCCGTCGATCGCGCCGGAGTGAGAAAGACGCCTCCTGCGCTGGGGGCTGGCTATTTTTCCGCTCATGCCCGCCAAAACGGGCATCCAAGGCCAATCTAACTAGCTAAATGCTGGGTCCCCGCTTCCGCGGGGACGAGCGGTTGTGGATTACGCCACCAGCCGCGTCTCGTCGATCAGCCGGCTGGTGTCGATCGCATGATCATTGGCGACCAGATCGTCGCAGAACATGCGCGCTTCCTCGCGCGCCGCCTCGACCGCGAACCGCCGCAGCAACGCCAGCAGCGAGGTGAGGTCCCGGCCGCGCTCGGCCATGCAAACCGTCAGCACGCGCTCGACCATGCGCCGCTTGAGCCGCGCCACGTCGCCCTGCTCGCCGATCAGCACGCCCTCGCGCATGGCGGCGATGGCTTCGCGGAACGCCGGATAAGCCTGGTCCGGCAGCCCCGCCCTGCGGTAAAGCGCGTTGAGGCCGGATATATTTCTGTCGTGGATGTAACTGGTGACGCGGTCGATCGGCACGTCGGACAATTCCGCCAGCGCTTCCTCGAACAGCACCACATTGCCGGAGAGCAGCGCGCGCAGGATCATGCCTGCGGTGAGCTGTCCGCTCTGGCGCAAATGCTGCACCAGATGGCCGACCTCCTCGTAGGGCGTGTCGGCGGCGAGCGCGACGGTCGCCTTCTCGCAGGCTTCGCGCGTGGCGACTTCCGCGTATTCGGGACCGAGCCATTGCCGCCCGGTGACGAAGTTCGCGAGCGCGCGCGACAGCTTGGCGAGCAGCGCTTGGCGGGTCGCCATCGGCAGATCGGCGCGCGCCATCAGCGGTTCGCGGATCGCAGCGAGATGGCCGAATCGGTCGACGATGCGATCGATGGAGAAGGACGCGATATCGGCGCTGGAATTTTCCAGGAGTGCAAGACAAGCCGGCGCGCAGCCGACTTCGGCAATGGCCGCGGCGAGCGAGCGCGGCAGCATCGCCCGGCTGGCGATGGCGGCCTGCGCGGCCGGCTGCGCGGTGGCTACCAGATCGACCAGATCGGATTCCTGCAACAACGGCGAAAGCGCGAGAATCGACATCGCGATTTCCGGCTGATCGTTGGCGAGGGCGTGCACCACCACCAGCGGCGCCTCTTGCGCCGTGGCGAACACGTCCGCCAGCGCGCGCCGCACCAGCGGCGACGGATCGTCGAGCAGCATGATCATCGCGCCTTCGGCGGCGGCGATATCGTCTGGCGACAAATCGGAATGGAGGTAAGCGCGCGCGAGCGCTGATGTGGCCTCGGCCCTTTCGCCGGGCGGAGCGTGACGAATCCACTGCAGAAACTGACGGACAATCATTGGGACTACCTGACGCGACCGACAGCCATCGTGCATATCGACGGCACCGTTAAGCGTAGCCGAATACGCTTAACAAAGCGTTCACCATAGAAATTATGCCAGCGTTAACGATACGGTAAGCTGCGCGCCGCTTCAGATCTTGCCGCCGGGCGCCTTGCGGACAGCGGCCGGCGGGTCGCTGAACAAGTTCAGCGTGAGCGGCCGGTCGGCGGCGGCCGGCGTTTGCGAACCGGCCGGCGTCCAAAGGTTGGTCACGGCTTGCGCCACCGGGTGGCTGCCGCGGTCGGAGAACATGCTCTGGAACAATGGCCGCGCATCCGGCGCCACCGCCGGGACCGGCATCGGCGCCGCCAGCGGCATGTTATTGGCTTGCGCGAAGGCCTGCGTAACGCCGGCGGTGTCCGGTGCAGCGGCTGGCGCGTTGACGCTGCCGCGCAGGCCGGGCGCAAACGCAATCGCGCGCGCGACCGCGAAGCGGCCGGTCAGCGCGGCATAGACTTCGCGCACGCTGCGCGGCTCACCGGAGCGGTTGAGGAATATGCTGGCATTGGCTGCCGCCGCTTGCGGAAACATGTCGATGGCATTGGCTTGCGGCTGGCTCGTCGTGGCGTTGATCAGTTTCGTCGCACCGTCGGAGCCGAGGAAATGCGCGATGTAGAGTTCGCCTTCGGACGGCTGCCGGCCGATCCCGGCAGCGAGCTGCGCGGCGTTGGTCTGGGTAAAGGCGCCCGCCATGACGGCGCTCACCGCCGGATCGTTGCGCAGGCGCATGATCGCCGCGCGCTGGTCCGGATCGGCCACTTCGTAACGGCCATCGGGCGTCTGCGTGATGGCGGCGGCATACTGTCCGTAGCCATGCGCCGGCCCGGCGTTCTTGAGGGTCGCGAGCCAGGTCTGATCGATGAACTGGTAAAGCCCGGTGCCCGACGAGGTCGTTGCCTGCGCGGTCGGATTGAGGTTGGATTCCATGCGCGCGGCGGTCAGCAGGTATTCGAAGCTGGCGCCGGTCGAACGCGCCGCGTCGCGTATAACGCCAGCGACCCGCGCGGACGCGTTGGCTATGATGGAATCGATCGCCATGTCTGGCCTTAAAAGGTCTGGCCTTAGAAAGACGGGCCTCAGGGTCGCGGGCCGAACTTATGGCCAAAGCGGACTCAGACATTCGCGAGCTCTGTCGATCCTGGATAATTATGGTAAACGATTGATTAACGGCGGCTGTCATGGCCTGCCCCGGTCACAACGCGGAGAATAGCGATGGTTGAAGCGATCCAACGGCACAAGCGCGGCGGGCTCTATTTCGAGGATTTCGAAATCGGCAAGACCTACGAGCACCCGCTTAACGCGCACCGTCACGCAGATGGACAACATGTTGTTCTCCAACATGACGCTCAATCCGCAGCCGCTGCACATCGACCGGCATTTCTGCGAGCAGGAAACCGAGTGGGGCCAGCCGCTGATGAATTCGCTGTTCACGCTCGGCCTGATGGTCGGCATCCAGGTCTCCGACATGACGGTCGGCACCACCATCGCCAATCTCGGCATGAGCGACGTGCGCTTCCCCAACCCGCTGTTCGAGGGCGATACCGTGCATTGCTCGACCGTGGTCGTCTCCAAGCGCGAATCGAAGTCGCGTTCCGGCGCCGGCATCGTCGAATTCCATCACAAGGCGTTCAAGCAGGACGGCACGCTGGTGGCGGAATGCCACCGCAACGTCTTCATCAATATGCGGCCCAAGTGAATCGGCATAAGTGAATCGGCATAAGTGATTTAATGCGCTCACTCCTTTTCGTCCCCGCCGACGGCGGCTCCAAGCTCGACAAAGCCATGGCGAGCGGCGCCGACGCCGTGATCGTCGATCTCGAGGATTCGATCACGCCGGAACGCAAGGCGCAAGCGCGCGCGGCCGCGTTGGAATTCCTCAAGGCCGTGCAAGCGAAGACAGAACGCCCTCGCCTCTTGGTGCGCATCAACGGCCTCGACACCGGCCTGACCGATGCCGATCTCGACGCCGTTGTGCCGGGCAAGCCCGACGCCATTCTGTTTCCCAAAGCCGAAGGCGGCGCGACCGTCACCCATCTCGACGCCAAGCTCACCGCGCGCGAGGCCATCGCCGGCCTGCCGGAAGGTTCCATCAAGATTCTGGCGCAGACGGTCGAGTTGGCGGCGGGGCTGTTCTCGGCCGGGACCTATCGCGGCTCGAGCGCGCGGCTGATCGGCATGACCTGGGGGCCGGAAGATTTATCGGCGGAATTGGGGGCCGAAGCCAACCGCGAAGCGGACGGGACGTTGACCGAGCCCTACCGGCTGGCGCGCTCGTTCTGTCTGTTCGGCGCGGCGGCGGCCAAAGTGCCGGCGATCGAGACCATCCACGTCAATTTCCGCGACCCGGAAGTGTTGCGCCGCGACACCGAACTCGCGCGCCGCGACGGTTTCACCGGGCGGTTGGCCATTCATCCGGCGCAGGTGGCGGTGATCAACGAAGTGTTCACGCCGACGCCTGAGCAAATCGCCAAGGCCAAGGCGGTGGTCGCCGCTTTCGCCGCCAAGCCCGGCGCGGGCGCGGTGGCCATCGACGGCAGGATGTTCGACCGCCCGCATTTGCTAAGGGCGCAGGCCTTGCTGGCGCGCATCGGCTGAATTTTATTCGGCGGCCTCGGCCGGCGCCACGTCGTGCGTGTGGCCTTCCTGCGCCTGTTTCACCCGCTGCGTCCGCGCCACAAAGGCGCGCGCCGCGTCGGTGCCGAACAATTCGTGCGTGTCGGCCTCGTCGGCGGCGACCGGCGTCATGGCGAGGTCGGTATAAGCGTAGCGCTGCGGGTCGTGCTTGATGCGCAGATAAATGCGGCGCAGCTTGAAATAGAGCGCGGTCCAGCGCACCAGCTTGCTCAGCATTTCGGCGGCAAATTTCGGATAGAACCGCCACACCGGCTCGACGGCGAAGCCGGGCCGGCGGTCGCGCCGGTATTTCAGCCGCAGCAGGCCGCTCTCGAGCGGGTGGATGTGCTCGATATTGATCGAGCCCATGAACCAGGTGATGAGGAACAGCGCGTTGCTGGCATTGGCCCGCGTTTTCGCCACCCGCCGCAGCACGGTCTCGACGTGGTCGATGGTGTAATAGCGCTGCCACGCCATTTTGTAGGCGCGGTCCCAATCCGCGCGCGACATTTTCGGATGCGTCGTGCAGATGTGATTGAGATCGTATTTGTTCATGTCGGGATCGAGCGGCGCGCCGGCTTGGTGCAGCTTGAGATGGTCCTCCGAGCCCGGCAGCGGCGTCAGATAGAAGAACTCCAGCAGGTCGACCGGCAGCTCGCGCTTGATCACGTCGATGTCGTGCATGATCGACTCGACGGTATCGTTCGGGAAGCCGAGGATGTAACCGGCATAGGTGATAACGCCGGCGTCCTTCCAGGCGAGCAGCATCTCGCGGTATTCGGTGATCTTGTTCTGCCGCTTCTTGGCGCCGAGCAGATTGTCCGGGTTGATGTTCTCCAGCCCGATGAACACGCGCTTGACGCCGGCGCGCCGGCATTTATCGATGAAGTTCGGCAGCTTGTAGCAGAGCGTATCGACCTGGATGATGAAGCTGGTGTTGAACTTCTCCACCTCGCGCAATTGAATCAGCCGGTCGAGGATGATCTCCCAGTCCTTGTTGCGGGCGAAATTGTCGTCGGTGATGAAAAACGCGCGCAGGCCTTGCGCGTAGTTCAGCCGCACGATGCGCTCGACGTCGTCGGGTGAGCGGCGGCGCGACTTGCGCCCCTGCACGTTGATGATGGTGCAGAACGAACATTGGTAGGGACAGCCGCGGCCGGCGTCGAAACTAGTGGTGCCGGCGATGGTGCGTTGCGCGCGGTCGACGCGCAACAGCGGCACCGGCGTGCCCTCGATCCCCGGCAGGTCGTCCATGTAATTGTACAGCGGCTTGAGCACGCCCGCGTCGGCGTCGCGCAGCACCAGTTCGAGCCTGCCTTCGGCCTCGCCGGCGAACAGCGACAGGCCCATCGCCCTGGCGCGGTCGAGATCGGCGTCAACGCCGCCCAGCATCGACAGCACGCCGGAGACGTGGAAGCCGCCGATGCCGACCTGGATGCCGCGGTCGCGCAGCGGCTTGGCGATGTCGAGCGCGCGCGGAAACTGGTTCGATTGCACGCCGGCGAGCATGACCATGCCGGAGCCGGCCGCCTCGATCATCGCCGCCAGGCGTTCGGGATTGATGCGCGTGTTGATTTCGTCGAAGGCGTCGATCTCGATGTCGACGTCATCGCCGAGCACCCGGCGCTCGGCGCAGTCCTTGGCGAGACCGTAGAGCGCGGCGAGCGAATTCGATGGCACCGGCGAGCGCATCCATTGGATGACATAGCCGTCGTCGTCGTAATGCGACGGCTTGACCAGCAGCAGACAAAACCGCCGCCGTGCCCCGCTTTGCGCTGCCGCTAATGCTCTCATATCGACCGGCGCCCCACGCCTAACCCATGCGAAACCCGCATGTATCCATAACATGCGGTATTCGCTTAGCGAAATCGATTTTGGCGGTTAGCGCTGCGGCTTGCCGCTGCTTCCGCCATAGACCGATTTCGGGTCGAACGCCTTGTCGGCATTACGGAATTCCAGCGTGACCGCGCCGCTTTGGCCGAGCGGAACCGCGCGATAGAAACAGGAACGCCGCCCGGTGTGGCAGGCGCCCGGGCCCTCCTGCTCGACCTTGAGCCAGAGCGCATCCTGGTCGCAGTCGACGCGCAGCTCGACCACGCGCTGGACATGGCCGGAACTCTCGCCCTTTTTCCAAAGCTTCCGGCGCGAGCGGCTGAAATACCAGGCCTCGCCGCTGGCAACGGTCTTGGCGAGGGCTTGCGCATTCATATGCGCGACCATCAGCACGTCACCCGACTTGGCGTCGGTGGCGACCGCAGTGATCAGCCCGTCGGCGTCGAATTTGGGTGTAAAGCTCAAGCCCTCCTCGACCTCTGCGGTCGAGCCGGGCGGCGCAAATAACGGTGTGTCGGTCAAGGGGAGGCCTCGCGTCGTGACGCGGGGCTTAACGTTGCGCCCCACGCAGCATGGTCATGAAACGGACTTGCTCGTTGGCATCCGTGCGGAATGTGCCGGTGAAATGCGTCGTCACCGTCAGCGCGCCGGCCTTCTCCACCCCGCGCAATGACATGCACATATGCTCGGCCTCGATCATCACCGCTACGCCGCGCGGCTTGAGGATCTCCTCGATCGCGGTCGCCACCTGCGAGGTGAGATGCTCCTGCGTCTGCAGGCGCAGCGCATAGACGTCGAGCAGGCGCGCCAGTTTCGACAGCCCCACCACCCGCTCGGTCGGCATATAGGCGATGTGCGCCTTGCCGAAGAACGGCATCATGTGGTGCTCGCAATGCGAATTGAAGCCGATGTCCTTGACCAGCACGAAATCGTCATAGCCGCCGGTCTCGCTGAACGTGCGGTCGAGCACTTCGGCCGGACATTCCCGGTAGCCCTGATAGACTTCCTCGTAGGCGTCGATGACGCGCTTCGGCGTTTCCAGCACGCCTTCGCGCTGCGGATCGTCGCCGGTATAGGCAATGAGCGTGCGCACCGCGGCCTCGGCCTCGGCGCGCGACGGGCGCGGACCGGGAGGCGTCGGTGCCGCCCGCACATGGTCGGACAAGCCCTGCTTCGGCCACGGCTTTATGATGGTACTCTTGGCGTCCATAACGGTCTCTCCGTTCGACCGGCGCTCGCTTTCCGTGAGCAGCACCGGGAGTGTCACCGGGATGGCCGCGTCAGTAACCCGAAGGACCGCTTAAGGTCCAATGCGGGGCGCCTGGACGCCGCATTCCCATTCAGCATGGCTCCTAAACCATGCCTCGGCACCGAGAACCCCTTCTCGCGCCAACGGGTCAGCATCTATATATTCGTTTGCGCGGCATAGGCAATCCGCGACAACAGGCAAATCGGCAAATCTTCAATGCTTAACGAGGTTTACAACGCGAAAATCCTCGACCTGGCGGGCAATATACCCCGCCTGGGACGGCTCGACTCGCCCGATGCCAGCGCAACCGCCCATTCCAAGTTGTGCGGTTCCACGGTTACCGTCGATCTCAAGATGAACGGCCCGGTGGTCGGCGATTTCGCCCATGACGTGAAGGCCTGCGCCCTCGGCCAAGCCTCGTCCTCGATCATGGCCCGCTATATCGTTGGCTCCAAGCCGGCGGAACTGCGCGAACTGCGCGAGACCGTGCGTAAAATGCTCAAGGAAAACGGCCGGCCGCCGTCCGGCAAATGGGCCGACATCGCCGTGCTCGAGCCGGTGCGCGACTACAAGGCGCGCCACGCCTCGACCATGCTCACCTTCGATGCGGTGGTATCGGCGCTCGATCAGATCGAGGCCAAGAAAAGCCAAAAGCAGGCAGCCACTTAGGTTACTTCGCCGCCGCCAGGCCGCGCGTCTTGGGCTCGGCGAGTTCGGCGCGGTCGCCGAGCGCCCGCATGCAGTTTGCAGCCAGCCGCGGCAGATTCTGTTGCGCACCGGTATTGCCGAAGCGGATGCCGGTGACCGTGCCGGCGCTCCTGGTCTCGATCAGCATCGAATGGTTGCCGGCTGCGGCGAAGGCGCCGATCAGCGCCGCCGGCACGCTACCCGCGGCATAGCTGACGAGCTCATCGGGCTGCGTCCGGCGCTCGGACGACACCACCTTGAGCGCGGCCGACCTGCTGCCGACTTTCATAGTCACCGCACCGAGCGCGGCCGGCAACTGAACGCGGCCGCCGTCATGGCGCCGCTCGATATAGCGCACGTCATAGCTGTCACCGGCGCCGCAGGCGACGACGAGGTCGAAGCTGCCGATATCCTCGCCTTCGACGGTGAGCGGCTGGCGCCGCGCCAGCGCCGCGCCGCCCTCGCGATCGATCATCGCCCAGCGCCGCTCGCTGATCTCGGTCGCGTGGATACCATCGGTCATGCGCGGAACCGCCTGCTTCGCAGCGGGCACCGGAGACGCCGCGACCGTGGCGGCCGCCGCTGGTGCTGTCGGCTCGACGGTCGCGAGGTGCGTGCGGCGGGTCTCCTCCGGCGTCAAGGCATGCATCGGTTCCCAGGGCGGGATGCGCAGCGCGAGATTGAGCAATTCGATCGAGCCGCCCATATCGATGGTGTAGCGCGCCAACCGTCCGATATCGCGCTGCACCAGCACGAGATCCTCGGCGGTATAATTCGCCGCGGTCGGATCGTCGCGGCGGTCGCCGAGCCATATCTGATGCACCATCACGCGCGCTTCCGCCGGCACCGCGCGGTGCACGCCGCCGAGCAGCACGAAGCCGCACATGGATTCGCAATCGGCGCGTGGAAAAAATTTGGCGCGCGGCGGATTCTCTCCCGTGACGGTGAGATCGATGACGCGGCCGACCGTGGTGTCGAGCCCGAGACGGCGAATGTCGCGCCCGAGTGCGATGGCGCCGAGCACCGAACCGCCGTCGGAATCGAGCACCAGCGTGGCGCCGGTGAGATCGTGGCCTTGCGCGAAGGCTTCGAAGTCGCGCGGCGTGTCCGCCGTGATGGCGCCGCTGGCGGAAATCCAGACTTGGCACTTGGCCGCGCAAGCGTCGGCCGGCCCCTGCACGCGCAGATCGAAGCGCATCGGCAGCGTGCGGTCGGCGACCGTCGCTGATGCCGGCAACGGCTTAACCAACGCCGCCGAAGCAAGCGCAAGTGCGAACGCAAGGGAGCGAGCCATTCTTCCCCTTCTCGTCGCCGAGCCCGTTTGTTGTGGCGCGGTTGTCCGCGTTCGTATCGGGATTCGGCGGCTTTCAAGACCCCCGGTAAGGTCAGTTTTAGTCAGCCGGCGGAGTCGGGTCTAGTGTAAAAAAGTCGCTATCGACATTGCCTTGGATCAAACCCGGCAGTTCCGCGCGATGGAACTTTGTATCCGGGAACTTTATGGCGGAAATGAGCGGACAACGACCATCATCCTCCGGTTTGGCGCGCCTGCCGCGACTGTTTGGGCGCGGTCTGATTGCGCTTTATCGCTATACGCTGGCGCCGCTCATCGGTCCGCGCTGCCGGCACCTGCCCGGCTGCTCCGAATATGCCGACGAGGCAGTTACCCGCTTCGGGCTGTGGGCGGGCTCATGGATGGCGCTGGCGCGCATTCTGCGTTGCCAGCCGTGGGGTACGCACGGGCTCGATTTTGTGCCCGCCGTGCTGCCGCCGGATGCAAAATGGTGGCTGCCCTGGCGCTATGGGCGCTGGCGCGGGACCAACGAAGTGCCGCCGCGATGAGCGCACGCCGCGGCCGGATTCTCTTCGCCGTGATCGCGCTGAGCGCGCTCGCCTCGCTATTTTTCGGGATTCGCAGTTCCAGTTCGTTCCTGTTGTTGCGCTCGGCCTACGAGGCCGGCCGGCCGCAAGTCAGCAGCCTGCGCGCCTGGATGACGCTCGACCATGTGTCGGCAACTTATCGCGTGCCGATGAACGAGTTGCTGCCGCGCCTTGGCCTGCCGTCCGATACCCGCGGCAATGAAAGCCTCAAGGAGATTGCCGACCAACGCGGCGTCGGCCGCTTCGAGTTCGTCCAGCAAGTCCAGCGCGCACTCGGGCAATCGACGCCCCCGCCCGAGAGCGGTCAAAGTACCGGCGGCCTGACCGATCGCATCCTGTCGGCGCTGCTGATCTACGGCTATCCAGCATTGGCGTTGACCTTGCTGCTCGGAGCGATCGGCCTGCCGCTGCCGATCGGCGTCGCGGCGGTGCTCGCCGGCTCGCTCGCCGCGCTCGGCAAATTGCAGTGGCAATGGGCCGGGCTCATCGCCGTAACGGCGTCTCTTGCCGGCGACATGATCGCCTATGGTATCGGCCGCGCGGTCAGCGACAGCTTCCTGGCGCGCCATGGCCGCTGGATTGGTTACAGCCTGCAGCGCCGCGACAACATCCAGGCGCTGCTGCAGCGCTGGGGTGGCGTCACGGTGATCGTTTCGCGCACGCTGACGTCGTCGTTGAGCTCGGTCGTCAGCATCTTTGCCGGCGTGAGCCGCTACGGCTTTTCGCGCTTTCTGGGTTTCGCCCTGTTCGGACGCCTGGTCTGGACCGCGGCCTATCTGGGCCTCGGTTACGGCATCGGCGGCAATATCGACGCCGCCAGTCAGTTCCTCGGCAATCTGAGCGGGCTCGTTATCGCGCTCGGCGTGCTGGTGGTATCGAGCGCCTATCGGGCGGGGTTGAAGCTTTCCACGCCAAGCTAAAACCAGTTGCAAGGCCGCAATCGGCTGCTATATCCGTGCCCAATTCAAATCACGCTTACCTGCGTTCGTAGGCAGCGAGTGAGCAAGGAGACGAGACATGGTCGCGCTGACCTTTCCCGATGGCGCGAGTCGGGACTACCCCCAAGGCACCACCGGGCTCGATATCGCCAAGGGCATTTCGCCCTCGCTGGCCAAGCGCACCGTGGCCATGGCGCTCGACGGCACGGTCACCGATCTCGCCGACCCGATCGATCACGACGCCAAAATCGAATTTCTCAACCGCGAGGACCCGCGCGCGCTGGAGTTGATCCGGCATGACGCCGCCCACGTGCTCGCGGAAGCCGTACAGTCGCTCTGGCCCGGCACGCAGGTTACCATCGGTCCGGTGATCGAGAACGGCTTTTATTACGACTTCGCCCGCAACCAGCCGTTCACGCTGGAAGACCTGCCCGTCATCGAAAAGAAGATGAAGGAGATCATCGCGCGCGACAAACCGTTCACTAAAGAAGTTTGGTCGCGCGATCAGGCCAAGAAGGTGTTTGCCGACAAGGGCGAGAATTTCAAAGTCGAACTGATCGACGCCATTCCGGACGACCAGTCGCTGAAGATCTATAAGCAGGGCGACTGGTTCGATCTCTGCCGCGGCCCGCACATGACCTCTACGGCTAAGATCGGCAACGCCTTCAAGCTGATGAAGGTGGCGGGCGCCTATTGGCGCGGCGACAGCAACAATCCGATGCTCACCCGCATTTACGGCACCGCCTTCGCCAAGCAGGAAGAGCTCGACGCCTACCTCAAGCAGATCGAGGAAGCCGAGAAGCGCGACCATCGCCGGCTCGGCCGCGAGATGGACCTGTTCCATTTCCAGGAGGAAGCGCCCGGCTCGGTGTTTTGGCATTCCAAGGGCTGGACGCTGTTCCAGGCGCTGGAGAATTACATCCGCCGCCGCCAGCAGGACACGGGCTTCATCGAGGTGAATTCGCCGCAGCTCATGGACCGCGAGCTGTGGGTGACCACCGGCCACATCCCAACCTACAACGACATGATGTTCCTGACCGCCAAGCGCGAGGAGGACGAGCGCGTCTATGCGATCAAGCCGATGAATTGCCCCGGCCACGTGCAAATCTTCAAGAACGGCCTGAAGTCGTATCGCGACCTGCCGCTCAAGATCGCCGAGTTCGGCAAAGTGCACCGCTTCGAGCCCTCGGGCGCGCTGCACGGGCTGATGCGTGTGCGCGCCTTCACCCAGGACGACGCGCACATCTTCATCATGGAAAGCCAGATCGCCGAGGAAGTTCTCAAGGTCAACGACCAGATCCTGTCGATCTATCAGGATTTCGGTTTCGACGACGTGCGCATCAAGTTCTCCGACCGCCCGGACAAGCGCATCGGCGACGACGCGGTATGGGACAAGGCGGAGGCCGCGTTGATGGCGGCGCTGAAGGCCTCCGGCCGGCCGTGGACGCTCAACAAAGGCGAAGGCGCCTTCTATGGGCCGAAGCTCGAATACGTGCTGCGCGACGCCATCGGCCGCGAGTGGCAATGCGGCACCGTGCAGGTCGATCTCAATCTGCCGGGACGGCTCGGCGCCTTCTACATCGACGAGAATTCCAACAAGGTGACGCCGGTGATGATCCATCGCGCCATGTTCGGCTCGATGGAGCGCTTCACCGGCATCCTGATCGAGCACTATGCCGGCCACCTGCCGCTCTGGCTGTCGCCGGTGCAGGCGGTGGTCGCCACCATCACCTCGGACGCCGACGACTACGCGCGCGACGTGGTCGCCGCCGCGCGCGCACATGGCCTGCGCGTCGAGCCCGACCTGCGCAACGAGAAGATCAATTACAAGGTGCGCGAGCACTCGCTCGCCAAGGTCCCTGCCCAACTCGTCGTCGGCAAGAAGGAAGCGGCCGAACGGCTGGTGTCGGTCCGCCGCCTCGGCCAGGAAAAGCAGGAAGTGATGCCGCTCGATGCCGCACTCAAGGCGCTGGCCGACGAGGCGGTGCCGCCGGACGTGCAGCGGGTAAAGGCGGCGGGCTGAGGCTTACTTGCCGTCCGTCGCCTCTTTGAGCGCGCGCATCACATCGCCGCGCGAGATCATGCCGAGCAATTGGCGGTCGGGGCCCAATACCGGGAAGCTGCGGATTTTGAGGCTGACCATCAATTGCAGCACGCGGGTCAACGGCGTCGCCGGCTCGACGTGCACGACACCCTCGGTCATCACGTCGCCGACCGTGCGTTTCATGATGGCATCGTAACTCGGCATCAACTGGCCGGTCGTGAAGGCGAAGGCGCGCAGGAAATCGAACTTGGTGACGATGCCGAGCATGTGGCCGTTGTCCACGACCGGATAGGCATCGAAATCGTGTTGCGCGAACAGCGTTTCCAGTTCGCCCATGGTGCATTGGCGCGTCACGGTCTTCACCTTGGGCGTCATATATTGCGCGGCCGTCGATTCAAGAAAGCGAAACATTTCCATCGATCCTTGTTCAATTTGACGGATTTCGGCCGCGGCGTGCGGCGCGCCAATTAATAGAGCATGATCCGACGGATTGGAATCGGATCATGATCCCGTTTTTCTAGGCTTTCGCGCCTTCTACGGCTCTACGGCCGCGCCTTTCCGGCCATCGTGACGCCGGCCTTGCCGCTCTGCGCCAGGCTGTCGAGTGAATCGTACAGTAGCTGCAGGACGTAACGGCCGTTATGGTAGGCGCCGCCCGGATCGCGCACCGAATAGGTGTAGTTGTACACCGCCTGTAACAGGCGCGGTGTGTAGGCCACATACTTGTTGGCCATCTTCACCTCTTCCGGATCGATGCGACCATTGCCATTCGTGTCGGCGTACCAATAGGGAAACGCCACCTTGGTGAAGGCGATCGGCGTGCCGCCGACGTTCTTCGAGTAGGTCAGGATCGCGGCATAGAGCTGCCCCTGCAAGCCGGCGATCTCGCGCGCGAGACCTTCTTCCTTGCCGTTGCCATCGAAGTCGCCCTTGGTCGACATGCGGATGTTTGCGAGATCGGCGACCGTCTTGACGCCGGTGTGGCAGCCGCCGCAGCGATCGATCTTGACCTCGCCGCCGTGCGGCAGGTGGCAATCGGTGCATTGGCTCACATTCGGCATGTGGGCGAAGCGGCCGGCGTATTTCTTGCCGTCATACTCGTAGCCCACTTTCGCCTCGGTGCCGTAGATCGTCGCGCCGGCCGGGAAATAGTGCACGTGCAGGAAGGCGAGCTTCGGATTGGGCGCATCGGGCGCCATGCCGGCGATCGCCTTGTTCACGCTCGCGGTCGATTCGCGGCCCTGATGGCAGGTCATGCACAGATTGGAGTCGTTGTTGCCGTTGTCGACGACGACGCCGCTGGGGAACGTGACCTTGGCGACCGTGTGCCGCGCATAGGTCAAAAGGTCGGCGTGGCAATTGGTGCAGGCAAAACCGTTCTTGACGTGCGGCGCCGGCGTGTTTTTGCCCTCCTTGATATATTCGGGAAGGCCGTTGGCGCCGTGGCAGCGCGCGCAAACGGCCGGGACTTCCTTCACCTTGTCCCAGTCGTGGAAGGCCTCGGCGTTGCGGTCGAAGTGCCCCTTCCAAAATTCGAGCCGGATACCCGCCTCGCCGTTCTCCTCGGACCAGCCGTTCGCGCCGCTCAGCAGCGCAAAAGCCGCGACAGCAAATACAAGAGTGGTGATTTTCCGCCAAACGAAAGCGCGCATGGCTTGCTCCGTCTCGGTTGAACGCGAGTCGTCGAGCCTCCGGCCGATTGTCGATCGGCCGCTACAAGCGGCGCATCCTCACCCGGATTTTTTACCCGAGCCTTTTGACGGGCGACCGTGCGCGCTCCGCGAACGGGCGCATTGATCTTCGTCAACGCTGACGCACACTTGCCGGAGCGGTAACGGGCTAGCGGCCCTGACTTCACGATATAGGCCGTGAGGTCGGCGGCTTCGCTGCGCGAGAGGCTCATGTCCGGCATTTTCGGATGGGGCAGCAGTAAATAGAGCGCGAGCTTGTACTCATCGAAACCCGGCATCTTGGCGATGGCCGAGAACGGCGCCACCTGCGTGTTGCCGCTTTTCTGGTCGGTCGCGACCACATGACAGGCCGCGCACCAGCGCTTGGCGAGCTTCTCGCCGTTCGCGGTATCGGCCGCGAGCGCCGCCTGCGGCAGCGTCAGCGCGGCGATGAGCAACAACAGTCCGGAACTTATGCGAGTCATGACCGAAGGCCTCTTTGATGGACGCGCATCATAGCGAAGCAAAGGTAGCGCCGATGTGACCTAGATCAAGATGAAACTCACCGCCCGGCCGCGGCGCGCACTTGCGTCCAGTCGTTGCCGGAATGCGGCGGCCGTTCGAGCACGGCCATAAAGCGCTCCGCCCAATGCGAGAGATCGTTCGCCACCAGCACCTTGTAGTTGGCTGTATGGCGCTGGCGGCGCTCCTCCAGCGGCATTGCCAGCGCGCGGTTGATGGCAATGGCGACGCCTTCCGGATCGTAGGGGTTGACCAAGAGCGCGGCGGTGCATTCGTGCGCCGCGCCGGCAAAGCGCGACAGGATCAGCACGCCCGGGTCGTCCGGGTTCTGCGCCGCGACGAATTCCTTGGCCACCAGGTTCATGCCGTCGCGCAACGGCGTCACCAGCCCCGCGCGCGCGGCGCGGTAAAGCCCGGCCAGCGCGGTGCGGCTGTGCGCCTTATTGACATAGCGCAGCGGCGTCCAGGACGCCTCGCCGAAGGTGCCGTTGATACGCCCGACCGCTTCGCCCACCAGCCGCCCGATATCGGCATATTCCTGAATGCCGGTGCGGCTGCGCGGGGTAATCTGCAGGTAGGTGACCTTGCCGCGCCAGTCGGGAAAATTGACCAGGAATCGCTCGAACGCGTTCATCCGCTCCGGTATTCCCTTGGAATAGTCGAGCCGGTCGACGCCGATGATCATGGCACGGCCGGACAGGCTGTCGAGCACCTCGCGCACGAAATCCGATCCGATGGCGCGGCGCGCCAGCCGAGTGAAGGCCTCCGTCTCGACGCCGACCGGGAACGTGCCGATGTGCACGATACGATTGCCGAAGTGGAAGCTGTTGCCGCCGCCCCACGGCAGGCCGCATTCGTTCGCAACGTAGCGCGAGAAGTTGGCGGCATCGACCTCGGTTTGAAAGCCGATGAGATCATAGTGACACAGCGCCGGAATCAGTTGGTCGTGGTTCGGCAACGCGGTGATGATTTCCGGCGGCGGAAACGGGACATGGATGAAAAATCCGATCTTGTTGACGTGACCTCGCTCGCGCAGCGCTTTGGCGAGCGGCATCAAATGATAGTCATGCACCCAGATTATATCGTCGGGACGCAGCAGCTTCTCGAGATTCTTGGCGAAGAATTCGTTGACGCGGGTATAACCACCGAGATCGCGGCGCGTAAACTCGGCAAGGTCGAGCCGGTAGTGCAGAATCGGCCACAGCACGCGGTTGGCAAAGCCGTTGTAGAATTCGTGGTAGTCGTCTTTGCGCAGATCGATGGTGGCGTAAGTGACGTTGTCGTGTTCGACGATCTTGGTCGGACCAGGATCGTTATCCGTCGCCCGCCCGCTCCAGCCGAACCAAAGGCCGCCGCGCCGCCGCAGCGTCGGCCGGATCGCGACTTCGAGCCCGCCGGCGCGCGCGTTGCGATCGGGGATGCCAACTCTGTTCGATACTACGACGAGCCGCGCCAATACCTGTCTCCCCAGCTCCGCGACAATTTGATCGCGGTCAAAATCAATCCTGACATCGAATAGGTCTGCGGAAAATTGCCCCACAGTTTTCCGGTCACCGGGTGCACGTCTTCCGACAGCAATCCGTAACGATTGCGTAATTTCAAAGCGTCGACGAACATTTCGCGGGCTTCGTCGCGCCGCCCAATTTCCCACATTGCATCGATCAGCCAAAATCGGCAAATCAAAAAAGCCGTTTCCGGCAAGCCAAAATCGTCTGCGGCGACATACCGCATAACGTTTGGACCGCGGCGAAGTTCACGGTTGATCTCCTCGACGGTGGAAATAAAGCGCGGATCGTCGGGCGCGATCAGTCCGAGTTCGGCGAGCAGCAGGCAGCTGGCGTCGAGGTCGTCGCTGCCGAAAGCCGCCGAAAACGCCTTGAGCTTGGGATTCCAGGCGCGCTGCAGCACCTCTTCGCCGATGCGCTTGGCGGTCTCGCCCCAATAGGCGGCGCGCTCCGGCAGCCCGAGATGGGCCGCGATCGCCTCCAGCCGCTGACAACCGGCCCAGCACATCGCTGCCGAATAAGTGTGCACGCGCTTGCGGCCGCGATATTCCCATATGCCGGCGTCAGGCTCGAGCGCGAGCCGCGCCGCATGCTCGCCGAGCGGCTCGATCACCCGGAACAGCGCGGCGTCGCCCGGCTTCGGCAGCCTGCGGTCGAAGAACATCGGCGCCGCCGCCATGATGATGCTGCCATAGACGTCGTGCTGATCCTGATCGACCGCGGCATTGCCGATGCGCACCGGCCCGTCGCCATTGAAGCCGGCGAGCGCGTCCGCAGTGTGCTCCTCAAGCCTATCGGTATGCACCACGCCGTAGAGCGGCTTGAGCCGGTCCGCGCGGCCCGCGGCGATGCTCAAGATATAGGAGATGAAGTCCTCCATCGTGCGCGTCGCGCCGATGCGGTTGAGGGCGCGCACCACGAAGAAGGCGTCGCGCATCCAACAGTAACGGTAGTCCCAATTGCGCCCCGAGCCCGGTCCCTCCGGTATCGAGGTGGTGAGCGCGGCCACGATCGCGCCGGTCTCCTCGAAATTGCATAGCTTGAGCGTAATCCCGGCGCGGATGATCTCATCCTGCCATTCGATCGAGAAGGCGAGCCGCCGCACCCAATCCATCCAGTAGTCGCGGGTGCGATCGCAGAATTCGCGGCAGGTGTTCTCGAGTGCGCCTTCGAACGGCTCGTCCACGCCCATCACCATGTGCACCGGACGCGTCAGAACGAAGGAGGCCTCATTCTCGATATAGGAGAGCGGCGCATCGGTGGTCAGGCGCACCGGCACGTCGTCGCGCCAGTAGCGGATACTGTTGCTACTGGAAGAGTGCGAGGCCACCGGCACGCCGTAACGATGCGTGGCGCGGAAGCGGATCGTAACGCGCGGCATGCCGGAGATCGGCTCGATGATGCGCACGAGCTGGGGCGGGCGAAACGTGCGGCCATAATGGTGGAAGCGCGGCGCGAAATCGGTGATGCGCACCGCCCCGCCATTGCCGTCGCTGAGCTCGGTCACCACGATGGCGGTGTTGCGCAGGTAGTCCGAACGGTTCTCGACCTGGCCGTCGAGCATTACGTCGGTGAAACCTTTTTCCTCTTTGTCGGCCAGCAGCCGGCAGAACACCGGGTCGCCGTCGTAGCGCGGCAGGCACCACCACACGATGCGTCCGTTCGGCTCGACCAGCGCCGCGGTGCGGCCGTTGCCGATGACCGCCAGATCGAGCGTCGAGTCACTCATGACCGGCGCGCCTGTCCGTTGGACGCCAGCCGTTGCAAGGCCCGCCGCACGTTAACAGGCGTGTCGAAAATCCCAGCAAGTCCGGCAAAATTCCGGCTGACGGAAAAGCCCTTGCCGCCGAGGTCCGGCAGCGCCGCAAAAACCAACTCATCGGTCACATCGTCGCCGATGAACACCGGCATGCGGCCGGCGAACGGCGGATAGCTCATCAAATCGCGCACGCCGTCACCCTTGCTGACGTTCGGCCGCTTCACTTCGAGCATCGCCTTGCCCGGCAGCACTTCCGTCGCTTCGGTGGGAAATGCCGCACGGCCGGCCGCAATATGCGAACGCAGGCGGTCTTCGTATTGCGGTGCCTTGCGATAGTGCAGCGCGAGCGAATAGCCTTTGTCCTCGACGATGATGCCGGAGCCCGGCGTCGCCGCCTCGGCGAGGTGCCGCCGCAGATCCGGCGGCAACGGCGCCGCCGACGTCACGGCATCGCCTGCATGCACGCGCATCTCGGCGCCATGGCCGCCGACCGCCGGCAGCTTGAGCGGGGCGAACAGCGCATCGAGATCGGCGATGGGACGGCCGCTCACCAGCGCGAGCGCGCCGCCGGTCAGCCGCGACAGACGCGCCAGCGAGTCGCGCAAATCGTCGGCGACATGCACTTCATTCGGCGATGGCCCGATATCGATCAGCGTGCCATCGACGTCGAGCAGCAGCGCGATCGCCTTTACGTCGAGCTCGGCGAAACTAGTCGTGGCCGCGTCGTTCGCAATCGTTTGCGTCACCATATTCCATTCCAACGGCCGGATTTGCGGGTTGGTTCCCGCGATCGGATTTGTTTGCGCGATCTCGTCCGAAAACCGGTAGCCGCTTTCGGGATTATGCGCTATTTCGCCAATACTTCGACGTCGCCGTCCACACCGGTGACGACCTTGAATTCGCGCTCGTAGAGTTTGCCCTCGTTGCGGGCGATCGCGCGATATTCGCCCTCCGCCAGGATCACGCGCGGAAAGGCGCCGATCGATTCCTTGATCACGTCGCCGCCGGGCGTAAGCACCGACCAGGCTGTATTGGCGAGCGCCTCGCCGCCTTTGTCGGCCACCAATTTGAGCGTGATGGCGGCGGCCCGATGCGTAACGGTGACGTCGGTGAGCTTGCCGGCCTGCACGCGGATGTCGGAGCGCACCACCGAATTGGCGTCGCCGTAGTTCGATACGATGTAATAGGTGCCTTCCGGGACCACCACGACACTGCCGGTCATCACGTGTTCGGCGATCGGCCGCCGGTCGCCGGGTTCGAACTGACTGCCTTTGTAGACGTCGAAGGAAACCTGGCCGGCCGGAATGCGCACGTCGCCAACGCGGCCTTCCATGCGCAGCCCGCCAGCCGGAAGATCGAAATCCTCATGCACGGTCTGCCCGCTCAGCGTCACCGGCTTGACCGCGGTGGCGAGTCCGAAGCCGACATGCACGATATAGGCGCCGGCCGGCAGTACCATTGTCGGCGCCGGGGTCTTGTCTTCCTTGACCAGCTGGAAATTTCCGGTGGTGTCGCGCTTGGCGGAATAGACGCGCCAGGTCAGGCCACCGTCGATCAGCGGAGCGCCCTTGCCGAAGCGCGCGGAGAGCGCGAGCGCAGCCTTCCCGGCCGGCACCATCGGCACCGAAAGCGGCGCGGTCGCGCGCGGCGCGCCCAGCGGCCATTCCGATTGCGGCGCCGCCACACCGGGCGAGCCGAACGCCTCGCTGCGCGTGACCGGTCCCGGCGTCAGCATTCCGGCCGAGGGCGTGCTCGAGAACAACGAATTCTGGTCAGCCGTCTGCGCCGATGCCGTTTGCGGGAGGAGCAAAGGCAGGATCAGCGCGAGCGCCGGCCACAACCGGCGGCGGGCGGCAAATGCGGTTGCATTGCTCATGGCGCGGTCGTTTTCGGCCCAAATCGCGGCGATTTCAAGCCACTAGGCAGGTTTGTCACCCAGGTAGCCCCATGCTAGGCGCAACAATCGATTTTTAATGAGGCCGCGATGCCAGACGCCCTGCAACTGCTCAAGACCCGCCGTTCGGTAAAGCCGATGGAATTGACCGGCCCCGGGCCGACCAAACCGGAAATCGACACCCTCATCGCCATCGCCTCACGCGTGCCCGACCACGGCAAGCTCACACCCTGGCGGTTCATCGTGTTCGAAGGCGACGCCCGCATCGCCGCCGGTGAAGCGATCGCCTCCGCCTTTGCCGCCGACCGCGCCGACGCCACGCCCGACCAGCTCGACTTCGAACGCAAGCGGCTGGCGCGCGCGCCCTTGGTGATCGCGGTGGTCAGCCGCGCCGGGCCACATGTGAAAATTCCGGAATGGGAGCAGCAATTGTCCGCCGGCGCCGCGGCCATGAATCTGGTCATCGCCGCGCACGCCATGGGCTATGCGGCGAGCTGGATCACCGAGTGGTACGCCTACGACCGGCGTGTGCTGGACAAACTCGGCATCGGCGACGGCGAGCGCGTCGCCGGCTTCGTCCATATCGGCCGGTCGACCAAGCCGCCCGAGGACCGCGAGCGGCCGCCGCTCGAGACCATCGTCACGCACTATTCGGCGCCGAGGAGCGCATGATCCCGAAAAGTGGGAACGGGTTTTCGGAAAAGATCATGCGCCAAATGGAAAATCCTTGATGTTCTACGAGCCCGACAAGCGCGATGCGCGCGTGCTGCCGCACGACCCGTTCAAAGCCATCGTGGCGCCGCGCCCGATCGGCTGGATCACGTCCATCAGCTTGAAAGGCGAAGTGAATTGCGCGCCCTACTCGTATTTTAACGGCATCAATAGCAAGCCCAATCTGGTGATGTTCGCCAGCGAAGGACACAAGGATTCGGTCAGCTTCATCGAAGAAACCGGCGAATTCGTCTGCAATCTCGCCACCTGGGATTTGCGCGAGGCGATGAACTTAACCTCGGCGCCATTGCCGCGCGGCGTCAACGAGATGCAGCGCGCCGGCCTTGAGCCTGCGCCGTCGCGGCTCGTGAAGCCGCCGCGGGTCAAGGCCTCGCCTTGCGCGCTCGAATGCAAACTCCTCAAGATCGTGACTATGGAGGATGTCGACGGCAGACCGGTCGGCTGCCACGTGGTGTTCGGCCAGGTCGTGGGCGTACACATCGACGACCGCTTCATCGTCGGCGGCCGGCTCGACACCGCGGCCATGAAGCCGATCGCCCGCTGCGGCTACGACCAATATGCCGTGGTCGAAAGCCTGTTTGCGATGCAGCGGCCCCTGAAGTGACCCCGCACTGCCGCATTTAACCTTTATGTAATCCCACAAGCGCACGCTCCCTGTCACGTTTCGGTCACAAGACTCCGCCAGCGTTTTTCACCATATCGGGGTGATCCGCTTGCCCGGTGGCTGGCCCGATCCGAAAATCGGGGACGGGAGTAAATTTTGGTGTTCGAAGGATTATTCGCGCGCGTGCGCAACGGCGATCGTTCGGCCGAAGCCACCACGACGCCATTGCAGCCGGCCGCCACGCGCCCGAGCATCGGGCTCGCGCTTGGCGGCGGCGCCGCGCGCGGCTTCGCCCATATCGGCGTGATGCGCACGCTGGCCGCGCACGGCATCGTACCGGACGTCATCGTCGGCACCTCGATCGGCGCGGTGGTCGGCGGCTGCTATGCTGCGCGCCAGCTCGATAGTCTCGAGGAGTGGGCGCGCACGCTGACGGTGCGTGGCATCTTGAGCTATCTCGACATCAGCCTGTCCGGCTCCGGGCTTATTCGCGGCGGCCACCTCGCGGCCCAGCTGGAAAAGGCGCTTACCGACAGCCGCATCGACGATCTGCCGATCCGCTTTGCCGCCATCGCCACCGAATTCAACACCGGCCATGAAATCTGGCTCACCCGCGGCCGGCTGGCCGAGGCCCTGCGCGCTTCTTACGCGCTGCCGGGAATTTTCCCGCCGGTGCTGATCGGCGGACGCTGGCTGGTGGACGGCGCCCTGGTCAACCCGGTGCCGGTGTCGGCGGCGCGCGCGCTCGGCGCCCGGCTGGTGATCGCGGTCAACCTCAATTCCGATCTGTTCGGGCGCGGCACCATCATTGCCGATCACGGCTCCGACGACAGCGACGACGCCGCCAGCGACGCACCCAAGGCGAACGGGCTGCGCGGCCTGTTCGGCGGCGACCGCTCGCTGCGGCGGCAATTCCTCGGGCGGCGCGGCCGCCCGGGCATTCCGACCGTAATGGTCGAAGCGTTCAATGTCATGCAGGACCGCATCACCCGCGCGCGGCTAGCCGGCGATCCGCCCGACGTGCTGATCAGCCCGCGGCTTGGCAGCGTCGGCTGGTTCGATTTCCATCGCGCCGCCGATGCCATCGCCATCGGCAGCGAGGCGGCGGAAAAGGCCATCGAGGCGGTAACCGAGGCGGTCACCGCGTTGTCGCAGCCCTATGCCGGCAATGGAGTCGCTGCAAAGTGATCCGAACTACGCGGTGCGGATATAATCCCGCATCGCCTCGGACTCCTGCTCGATCTCCTCGACGCGTTGCTTGACCACGTCGCCGATCGACACCAGGCCGATCAACTCGCCCTTGGCCAACACCGGCATGTGGCGGAATTTTCCTTCCGTCATCCGCTCCATGATGCTGGCGATGGTGTCGTCCTCGCCGCAGGTCGCGACGTTGCGCGTCATCACCTGGCCAACCGGCAGCGTGAGCGCGGCCGCGCCATTTTCGGAGATGGCGCGCACGATGTCGCGCTCCGACAATATTCCGGCGAGGCGCCCTCCGGCGCCGCGGATCACGACTGCGCCGATGCGGTGCGCGAACAGCAGGCGCGCCGCCGCCGCAAGATCGGCCGTTGGCTCGATGCTAACGATGTCGCCGCCCTTGGTAGCCAAGATTGATTTGACGTTCATGGCAGCCTCCCTAGCCCGGCCACGGGGAGACCCGCGACTCCGAGCCATTGGCAACGATCCTGCCGGCGCATCGGTTGCGTCAAGAAGAAAGGCGACACAGTTCCCGTGTCGCGATCACATTGGCTAACGCCGCGTTGCAATCGGTTTATTGCGGCATTGCACCAATGTCGTCGCCGTGCGGATGCTGCGGCGCGGGATCGAACCAGGAAAACAACAAAAGGCCGGCGAGAAAGCCGCCGATATGCGCCTCCCAAGCCACCACCTGGTTTGCTCCGACGCCGGGGATCGGCAGCGAACTCAGCCCGAACAGAATATTGATCCCGAACCACACCACCAGAAAGGCGAGCACCCGCGGATCGCGCAGCACGCCGCTGAGCGGAATCGCCGGCACGTAATAGTCGGTGATGTCGCCGTTGCGCCGGAAGTTGAGCGGACCGCCGCGCTGAAACGCAAATCGCATCGCCGCCGCCATGGTGCCGGAAATCGCCGCCGATGCGCCGATGACGGGCACCTCCTCGCCGGCGTGGGTGGCGAGAAACATGGCAGCGCCTGCCGCCGCCGTTGCCGCGAAGAATAAAAGGAACCGCAGCGGACCGAACCGCCGCGCCACCGCGCTGCCGAACGGCAGCAGCCACACCGCGTTGACGCCGTAATGCATCCAGTCGGCGTGGATCAGCGCATAGGTCACAAAAGTCCACAGTTCCGCGCCGAAGCCGCCCGGCAGCACGCCGCCGAGCACGACCGAGGTGTCGTAACGCGATGGAATGAACGCGAAAGTGAGCAGGAACTCCATGTCCTGCTGGTCAGTGAGCACGTAAGCGCGCACGGCGTGCACGAGCGCGAGCACGGCCAGCAGCGCGACGATGACGGGAGGAATGTTGAAAAGAGGTTCGCGTTTCACAACGGTCCAAGCGCTTCCTGAGAAGCTTGAGTTACGCCGCTTGCCCGCCTGACCGCAAGCGTGGAACGCAAAAATGGTACGAAAATCGGTAGAAAAAAGGAGGGCTTACGCCCTCCTGTCAACCTTGTTTTGCGGGGTCTTCGCGCCTTTTTGGCGCTTGTCGCATCCCCTCGCCTCCCGAGGCTCATTCAGTCGGCGCGCCGAACGCTGGTGTTGATCTTAAGCCGGCGCGCCCATGTGGATCGCCGATAAGCATAATCAGACGTCGGCGCGCCGCCTATTCGATTTAGGTCTTAACACTAACGCGCATGAGCCGGCCGGCGGATGCGTCCACGGCACGGCGCCTGCTCCAGCAATGATGTCGCGGCGAAAAGCCGGCGCGGCTGTCCCGCTCGGGGACTATGTACGCCGGCGCCGTCTCGCGACGGAACAGGTGGCGTCCGTGAAACATCAATCCACGCGTACGGTGTTCGATTATTGGAACGCGAAACGGGGAACCCGGCTCGTCCCGGTGCGCGACGACATCGATCCGACCGAGATCCGCCATGCGCTCGGCGACACTTTCATGCTGGCGGCCGACTTCGTCGATCAACTCCGGTTCCGGCTTGCCGGCACGCGCGTCTGCGCGCTGTTCGGCCGCGAGATCAAGGGCGAGACGTTTAACGCGCTGTGGAACGAGAGCAGCCGCAAAGCGATCGACGAGTTGCTTGCCATCATCACCAATGAGGCATCCGGCGCGGTCGCCGGGCTCACCGCGCGCACCGAGGACGGCGAAGTGACCGATCTCGAGCTTCTGCTGCTGCCGCTCCATCATGCCGGACACGCCCGCATCCGCGCCATCGGCGTGCTGGCACCGACGAACCCGCCATATTGGCTAGGCGCCAAGCCGGTCACCGAGCTCACGCTCGGCACGCTGCGCCACACCGGGGCCGACGCAGACGTCAGCATTGCACCACGTTTGGTTCCGGCCGCGCCCGGCAGCCGGGTCCAGCACGGCTTCGTGGTCTATAGCGGCGGCCGGGAAACCCCGTCCGGGAACCGCACCGGCTAACGCCCCGTTAACGATAAACTCATAGGGTCATTGGCCAGGGGAATTTGCCCCCAAAACCCTAGACCACACAATGGCCCTGCCCGTACCCAAGCCGAGATCGCTACCGCTTTCCGAGGAGCGCCGGCGCCATCAGCGCGTCAAGGTCAACCTGCTTGGACGCTATATGCTGGCCGACCGGCGCGAGTTTCCGTGCCAAGTCGTCAACATGTCGCCGGGCGGCATCGCGATTGTCGCGCCGGTCGCCGGTAATCCCGGGGAACGGGTGATCGCTTATGTCGATCACCTCGGCCGGCTCGAGGGCAAGATCGCGCGCCTGCTCGACAACGGCTTCGCCATGACCATCGAGGCGACCTTGCGCAAGCGCGACAAGCTCGCCGCCCAGCTCACTTGGCTCGCCAACCGGCACATTCTCAACCTGCCGGAAGACCGCCGCCACGGCCGCTTCATCCCGCGCAAGGCGATGGCGCGGCTGATCCTGCCGAACGGCAACAACGTCACCTGCCGCGTCATCGACTTGTCGGAGTCGGGCGCCGCCATCGCCATCTCGCCGGAACTGCGCCCCGCCGTCGGCGCCATGGTTACCGTCGGAAAAGCGCAGGGCCGGGTGGTCCGGCATATCGAGGACGGGTTCGCCATCGAATTCACCCGCCTCCAGCATCACGATTTCATCGAAGAAAACGTCACCGGCGAGTAGCGTCAGCCGTCGGTAAACGCAGCGCGTAAAATTGCGCGCAAAAGCGGCGGCCAAATTGCGGCCGCGGCGCAAATTCGCCGGTATCCGAAACCCGAATCCCGAGAACCGCTTACGGTAAACGTTGCGCGTCCCGCGATGCGGGCGGGCGCGCCGTTGCTGCGTTTACCGCATTAATGTATAAAATTTTAGACAACTTGTATTATGTAAGGTTTTAATCGATATTTACTCCAAGTTTTACTGTATTCGTCTCTTTATTTATTCTGGTTATCTTCAAAGTTACTTGCTTGACTTAGCGGCGATGCAAAAACTCTGTGCGAATTGTGGTCCCGTCAAGAGGGCAAGGGGCCACGGCAATGGGTGGGTGCGTCAAACGAGTTACGGCCGGCAGTTTGCTGGCGATGGCCTGCGCGGCGGTGATGGCCGCCACGGCGGGCGGCGCGGCGGCCGGCGAGCGGCTGGCTTATGGCGGGCCGGCCGCGTCGCATGAGCGGGCTCCCTATATCGCGGTCGGCGAAGCGGCACGTCCGCCGATCGGCTGGGTCGAGTTCTGCATCCGCTACAAACCCGAATGCGAGGTCAAGCCGTCGACGGCGCGCGACGTGGTGCTCACTCCGCAGGCCTGGTCCGACCTGGTCAAGGTCAATTCCTGGGCCAACAACAACATCAAGCCGGTCACCGACCTCGAGCATTGGGGCCTGGTCGAGCAATGGGATTACCCCAGCGACGGTTACGGCGACTGCGAGGACTATGTGCTGCTCAAGCGGCGCATGTTGATGCAGGCCGGCTGGCCGCGCGAGGCGCTGCTTATCACCGTGGTGCGCGACAAGAAAGGCGAAGGCCATGCCGTGCTCACCGTGAAGACCAATCGCGGCGAATTCATTCTCGACAACCAGGAATCCGAAATCCTGGCCTGGAACAAGACTGGCTACCGCTTCGTCAAGCGGCAGTCGCAAACCGATCCGAATGTCTGGGTCGCGCTCGGCGAACCGCGGGCACCTGTCACGGTATCCGCACGCTAATCCGCGATCACGGCAAACGGCTGACCTGAGCAAACCGAAACTGAGCTGAGCAACCACAGACTGATCTGAGCAAACCGCAAGAAGGAATTCGCGCTCCCGGTCACGTCCCCACCCCTCCCCGTCCCCAGACCGGGTTCGCGAGCGGCCGGCCCTCCCCCAAGGGCCGGCCGCACCCTTTTTTGGGATGCCATATTTTTCGCGCGTCCCTGAAAAATGCAGGAACCCGCAAAAACTTTGCAGACGATGCAGGAGAGTTTTGATTCCCGCTTACGCTGGAATGCGCGGATCGAACTACCCGACCCGCTTCAAGCCCTTGGCGTATTGCTGCGAGCGCCGCACATAGATGTCGGCTCCGCCGCGGATCATTTCAATCAACCGGTCGTCGATGGTCCGGATCGCCCGCGCCGGTGAACCCACGATTAGCGAATTGTCGGGAAAGCTCTTGCCCTCAGGCACCACGCTGCCGGCGCCGACCAGCGAATTCTTCCCGATCTTGACACCGTTGAGCATGATCGCTCCCATGCCGATCAGGCTGTTATCGCCGACGGTGCAGCCGTGCATGATGACGTTGTGGCCGATCACGCAATTGCTGCCGATCACCATGGGAAAACCAGGATCGGTATGCAGCGTGGAATTGTCCTGGATCTGCGAGCGCTCGCCCAGTTCGATCCATTCGTTGTCGCCGCGCAGCACGGCGCCGAACCAAACGCTGGTCGAGCGCTTGAGCCGCACGCGGCCGATCAGCGTCGCGGTCTCCGCAACCCAATATTCCCCCTCGCCGGGAAATTCCGGCGCCTGTCCGTCGAGTTCATAGATTGGCATTCGCGTCTCTCCTGTTAGGAGCGACCTAAGCAACGAAAGCGGAAAATTGGAAGTGCTTAGGCGTGCAACAGGCCGCAGGCCTGCAATGTCGTCACCAGCACCAGGCCTGACATCAGGCTCCAGAATCCGGCGATCATGGTCGCCAGGAACACGAATTCGAAGCGGCGGCCTTCCTGCCGGCGGCCAAGAAGCGTGTTGCGCATGATCAGGAACGGCGCCGCCAACATCAGCAGCGGCACCGCCGCGAAGGTCGAGGGGCTTGGGCCGGCGCTGAGCAGGCCGAATGTCGGCAGGCGGCTGGTGAAGAGCTGATAGGCCGAGCTGCACAGACCCGCCACGGCGAAGCCAAGGACAAGGGCCAGTACGTTTTGAACGGATTCCGGCGTCATTTCGGCCTCAACGCAATACAGGAGGCCATATTTCGCAAAGCCGGCCGCCGCGCGCCAGATAATCCTTAACAAATGGTAAACGCCGGAATCCGGGGCCGGCGCGGCCGCCGTGCCATAATCCCATTTGATTCGAATTCAGGATCTGGAATGGCCACCGTCACGCACGCGCCCGGCAAGGCGCCAAAGCGCCGCCACCGCCGCCAGGCCGGCCGCAGCCCGCTGGCGGCGCCGCTCGTGCTGTTCGCCATGACGACGCTGATCGCGGCCGCCTATGTCGCCTATGTGCTGTGGCCGCGCTGGCCGGACGCGCCGGTCACCCTGAATGCGCCGGCGCTGCCGATCATCGTGGCGGGCGTCGCCTTCAACATCGAGCCGGCGGCGATCCGCATGCCGGTGCAGCGCCGCCCGGGCACGCAGCAGCGTGTCGATCTCGCCTATCTCTGGCCGTCGCTGGTGCCGCCCGATCCCGCGTTCAAGCCGACGGTGGGTGCGCCGGTCGATCCGAATGCGCGGTTATTTGTGACCATCGCGTCGGGCGACGGCACGCTGCCACTGATCGAACGCGTGCAGACCATCTATCCGCGCTATCTGGTGCCGGAGCCGACCGCCGGCCCGGACGGGCTCACGCTGCGCGGCTTCCGCGACGACACGCCGTACAAGGGCGAGGAGTTGGTGTTCGAATCGGCCGCGCCGGAACATTTCCTGGCGCGCTGCTCGCGCCAGGGCGTGGTCAATTCCGGCGAGTGCCTGCTCGAGCGGCGCATCGGCAAGGCCGACGTCACGCTGCGTTTTCCGCGCGATTGGCTGAGCGACTGGAAACCCGTCGCCGCCGGCATCGACAAGTTGATGGCGAGATTGCATCCGAACTGATCGTCATTCCGGCTTCGCGCCTCCGGCGCGCGCCGGAACGACAGCTAGATGCCTGAATTGACCAAGTCGACGTCCAAAATCGGTAATTCCAAAATATACGACTTGCGGCCTTTTTCGTTCTCGACGAACAGCACGCCGAGAAAATCCTCGCCGAGATAGACTTCCAGCGAATCCGTTTTCTTCGGCCGCGTCACCACGCGGAGATTCTCGTTATCGAATTTGCGCCGCAAATAGGCATTGAGCGTCGGCACCGGCTGGATCGAGGGATCGCTGCCGACCTGGATGACCATGCGGAAATTGAACGAGCGGTCGCCATCCTCATCGTCGAGGGTCAATTCGCCCAAATCGTCCTCGCCGACAAAGACCTCGGCGGTATCGCCCGCCTTCGGCACCACGCGAATGGTCGCGTTGCCGAACAGCTTCTTGAGATAGGCGTCGAGTTTTCTGACTTCCGATACGTCCACCGGGCCGCTCCTTGTTGTGGGCGAGGCCTAGTTGCCCCATCCCAAGCGCGGGTGCAAGCGCGCTGGCGCACGATCCCGAAAGACGGGAACCGGTTTTCGCACAACATCATGCGCCATCGAAAGAATCAGCCGTCGAGCATGACGCCGTAAAGCATCTGGTCCATGACGCGCGAGGGCTCGGGGCAGCCAGCCTCGCCGACCACCTTGGCTGGCACGCCGGCGACGGTGACATTGTTCGGCACCGCTTTAATGACGACCGAACCCGCGGCAATGCGCGCGCAATGGCCTATCTCGATATTGCCGAGGATCTTGGCGCCGGCGCCGATCATCACGCCGTGGCGGATTTTCGGATGGCGGTCTTCATGCTCCTTGCCCGTGCCGCCGAGCGTCACGTCATGCAGGATCGAGACGTCGTCCTCGATCACCGCGGTCTCGCCCACCACCAGGCCGGTGGCATGATCGAGGAAGATGCCGCGGCCGATTTTGGCGGCCGGATTGATGTCGCACTGGAACACGGCCGAGGAGCGGCTTTGCAGATAGAGCGCGAAGTCCTTGCGGCCCTTGCCCAGCATCCAATGCGCCAGCCGGTGCGTCTGGATGGCATGGAAGCCTTTGTAATAAAGCACCGGCTCGACGAAACGGGTGGTGGCAGGATCGCGGTCGAAGGTGGCGACAATGTCGGCGCGGAAGATTTCGCCGAGCACCGGCTGGTCGTCCAGCGCGTCGCCATAGGCCTGCCGGATCAGATCACCCGAGATGTCGCCATTGCCGAGACGCTCGCTGACACGGTGGATGACCGCAGCCTCGAGCGTGTCGTGATGCAGGACATTTTCATAGAGGAAGGTGGCGAGTTCCGGCTCGCGCCGCGCGATATCCTCGGCTTCCGTGCGCAGACGCGCCCAAACCGGATCGACCTTGTCGAGGCCCTTGCCAGGCCGCGTTTGAAACTGAGCCATGGAATTATATTCTCCAGCGCCTCTCGAACCCCTCAGATAGGTCTTTTAGCACAAATTTCGAGCCGTCCAGAGGGGTGCCAAAAGGCTAAGGCGGACGGTTTAAGGCACTTGGCTCATGCGCGTTGGTTAAGGAAATCGAGCACACCGGCTTTGAACACCTTGTCGCCGACCGCCAGCATGTGGTCGCGGCCGGGAATATCGAGCGCAGTGGCGCCGGGTATCAATGCCGCCAAGGCGTACGCGCTGCCGGCGACCTCGTCATTGGTTCCAACCGCGACCATGGCCGGCACATGCAGACCAGCGATATGCTCGCGCGAAAGCGTCTGGCGCGAGCCGCGGATGCAGGCGGCGAGCGCCTGGAGGTCCGATTTGGTCTGCTCGGCGAAGGAACGGAACACGCGGCCGACCGGATCGCTGATGGCGGCAAGCGACGGCGCTTCCAACGCTTCGGCGATGTTCTCCGACAGACCGACCCCCTCCACCAGGCGGAAACCGAGGCCGCCGAGAATGAGCGAACGTACGCGCGCCGGATGATCGACCGCGAGAAACGCCGCAATGCGCGCACCCATCGAGTAGCCCATCACGTCGGCGCGCTCGATGGCGAGATGATCGAGCAGCGCGCGCACGTCGTCGGCCATCATGGCGCTGTGATAGGCGGCGGGATCGTGCAGTTTGCTCGATTGGCCATGGCCGCGATTGTCGAGCGCGATCGCGCGCCGTCCGGCCCCCGTCAGCGTGCGCATCCAGCCCGGATTGACCCAGTTCACTTCCTTATTGGAGGCGAAGCCGTGCACCAGCACGACCGGCTCGCCTGCACCTTCGTCGAGATAGGCGATCTCGACCGCACCGTTAAGGAAACTCGGCATTGATTGGAAAACTCGTGCAAACGGGACCCGGCTAGCGGTGGTACCACGGCGCCAGCCAGTGGCGGAAGCGGATCATCAGCGTGCGCACGCCAACCGCGAAGATCGCCAGGAACAACACGTAGACGAGCGAAGCGTTCTCATTGAGTTCGTTCGATTTGGTGAACACCGACATACCCATGCCGTTGACGCTCGCCAGAATCTCGACGGCGATGGCGTTGGTGATGCCGCGGGCGAAGCCGAGCTCGATGCCGGCCACGATAAAAGGCGTGGCGGACGGCAGCGCGATGCCGAACCAGACATTGTGCGTGCGTGCGCCGAACATCTTACCGACGTCGAGATAGTCCTTGGAGATCGCGCGCGTGCCGTCCGCGGTGGTGACGGCCACCGGCAGGAACACCGAAATGATCACGATCACCAGGCGCGCCGCCGGCTGGTAGCCGACCCAGAGAATGACGATCGGCACCAGCGCGATCAGCGGCAGCGCGTAAAGCGCGCGGATATAGGTGGAGAGAAACCAGTCGATCTCGCGCACCCGGCCCATGGCGACGCCGATCAGCACGCCCGCCGCGCTGCCGATCGCCACGCCCTCCAGGATCGCGCCCAGCGTCGCCCCGACGTCGGACCAGAATTCCGCGGTCGCGATGGTGGACGGGATCGCCAGGATGATCCCGCTCGGCCGCGCGACGAAATCGGGCAGCGCGCTGCGCACCCAGATCTCCCAGATAACCAGCAGCACAGCGCCGGCCACCACCGGCGCGATGCGCTCGCGCGTGATGAAGCCGCTGCCCCAGGTCCAGCGCGCCGCGGGCGCTTCTATCCGACTGCTGTATGTCGCCATCGTACCAAATATCGTTCGATCAGTTCGCCGACGCCGACCAGCAACACCGCGATCGCGCAGATGAAAATCGTGACGGCAAGCACCCAGCCCGAATCGACGACCGTGGTCCCCTGCAGCAGAACCGCGGCCACGCCGTCGGGATTGAGAAAAAACTCGGCGACCAGCGTGCCGACCATCGACAGCGCGATCGACTGTTTGATGCCCGACATCGCGTAGGGCATGACATAGGGCACTATCACGTCGCGCCAGAGCTGCCCCTCGGTCGAGCCGAAGATCGCCGCCACGTCGAGATGCTGGCGCGGGATCGAGCGCGCGCCTTCCGTCACCCCGATCAGGATCGGGAAGATCGAAATGAGCACCGACACCAGCACGCGCGAGCCGAACTCGAAGCCAAACATCACCGACACGAACGGCACCAGCGAAATCGTCGGCGTCGCGTACAGGATGTAGATGTAGGGCTCAAAGGCGGCCGCGATCAGTTTTATCCGCGCCAGCGCGAGACCAATGCCGACGCCGAGCACGATATTAATGGCGAGCGTGACGCCGTAAAGTTTCCCCGACACCAAGAGCCCCGGCAGCAAGGGGCCGCTTTGCAGCATGTCCCACAGCCGGCTCATGGTGGTGGTGAAGGGCACGAACAGGACGCCGAAGCTGTGGCCGAGCGCCTGCCACACGCCGAGCAAAAGCAGAATGCTCAGCGCGTAGCAGGCAAGTCGGATCCACCACGCATTGACGATGCGGAAGCGCGCGAGCCGGCTCTCGAAGGACTTGGTCCTTGCAGCCGTTTTCATTTCATTCCCCCGCGCGCTTGCGGTCGTCATCGCCTGGTTACTTCTTCATGCCGTCCATTTTCTCAACCCGCTTCATCGCTTCGGCATAAAGCGACTTGTCGACCAGCTTGGCGTAGGTCGGCTTGGCTTCGGGCTTGAGCAAACCGTCCTTCACCATTTCGTTGGCCTGGCCCATCATCTGCTTTTCGTCGAGGCCATCATTGTTGACCCAGTAATTGATCTTATGGAACGACTCGATGGCGCCCTTGGCCACGCCGACGTCGAACGAGCCGGCCTTGGCCGCAATCTTGGCGAACGCATCCATATCAGCCGGCTTGGTGCTGCTCATCAGCTTCTGTGTGAGAATCCAGCCCTCGAGGAAGCGAACGATGCCTTCCCGGTTGTCGGCAATCGCCTTCTTTGAGGCCAGCACCGAGCCATAGTGCAGCCCTTCCTTGATCGAGGCCGGCACCGGGATCAGCGCCCATTTCTTTTTGGTATTGAATTCAATCTGCGCCAGTTCGTCGACATGGAACACGGCGGTGTGGACTTGACCGGCAATACCCGCCTTCACCAGCGGCGCATTGGCGAGATCGATCGGCGTCATGTCGGTCAGCTTGAGACCGCACGACTCGGCGACCGATTTCAGGAACAGCCAACGCGCATTGTTGATGCCGTCGGCGGCCACCGTCTGACCTTTTAGGTCCTTGCAGCCTTTCACGCTCGGCGTATCTGAGCCGATGATCCAGTCCTGGTTGGGCATGCCGGCGACGATGACGATGGGCGCGCCCGCCGCGATCAGGTTCACCGCGACCGGCGTCGCCGTGTAGCCGACCTGCACGTCGCCGGTGATCACCGCCTTTGCCGTGTCGGTGCCGCGCTGGAACCAGCGGAAGCTCATGTCGAGGCCGACCTTCTTCCAATAGCCGAGTGCGTCGCCGACATCGGCGAAGGTGTTCGAGAAGATCGGGGGACGCCCGATCGCCGAAGACGCGAGCTTGATGTCCGCGGCGTTTGCGCCGCTAGGCAGGCAGAACGTCATCGCCGAAAGCGCAAGCATGGCGCTCAACAGCGACCTCTTCGGCATGAAGCCGGATCCGGTCACTTTCCTCATGGTCTCCTCCCTGTTGTGTTTGATCGTAACGTCTTCTTCGAACGTTTCTTGTTGAACTCTTATTGCACGCGCGCGCCGTTTACTCCTTGCGGGTCGAACAGGTCATGCCAGACCTGTTCGCGCAGATTGATGAAAGCCGGGCTCGACACCACGCTGCGGTCGCGCGGCCGCGGCAAGTCCACTTTGCGCACCGCCCGCACATGCGCCGGCCGGCCCGCCAGTACGACCACGCGATCGCCCATCAGCACCGCTTCGTCGATGGCATGGGTGACGAACATCATCGCGGTCGGCCGGCTGTCCCAGATGCGCAGCAGTTCGAACTGAAGCTGCTCGCGCGTCTGCGCGTCGATCGCGCTGAACGGCTCATCCATCAGCAGCAGCTTCGGCTCCATCACCAGCGCGCGCGCAAGGCCGGCGCGCTGCTGCATGCCGCCGGAGAGCTGATGCGGATAGGATTTTTCGAAACCCTTCAGGCCCACCAGCTCGATGGCGTCGGCGACGCGCCGCTCGATCTCTTCCTTGGGCGTGTGACGAAGTTTCAGGCCGTAGGCGATGTTGCTCCACAGGTTCTTCCACGGGAACAGCCCGAAGTGCTGGAACACCATCGACACGATCGGCAGCGGCTTCTCCACCCGCTGCCCGTCGATGCGGATCTCGCCGCGATTGAGCTGGTTCAGGCCGCCGACACAGCGCAGCAACGTGGTCTTGCCGCAGCCGGACGGGCCGACGATGCTGACGATCTCCGAACTGCCGACGCTGAGGCTGATATCGGCGAGCACATCGAGCTGCCCATAACGCAGACCCGCGTTCTCGACCACCAGCCGTGCCGCTGCGAAATTGTCCATCGCTTTGATGCCGCGCCTTGACCGCGACGACCGCAACGGATCGCAACGGCTGGCCTGCTCCTCCCAATCGACCGGCGCGCGATCATCCTGCGCCGGTCAGCAAAGCCCCCACGGTCTTGCTATTTTTTCTTGTTATCGCGCTGCTCAGCCTATCGGCTCGATCCGGCAAGGGCAATGCGGGAAACAGCGCCGCGGCGCATAAGCCGCGCCGTGAGCCGCCATACGGCGCCGGCGATTTTCATAGTGCTGAAATCGCCGCGCGCGCTGCCGCTTGACGCTTGGCGTCGGCGGACAGCTTTGCGGTGGCGCAAGACGTACGACGTGACGCGTTCGGTCGCGCCCTTGAGCATGGAGATAAAGGACAAAACGCTGATCAGCGCGCCGAGCATCCACATTGCAAGATCGGCGGCCGCCGCCGCGAGCGTAATGGCGCCGCGGCCGAGCAGCTTGAGGATGGCGCGCGTTTTACTGCCTTCTTTTTCGGCAAGTTTGGCCAAGCGCGACATTTCGGCCGGACTTTGCGCGAGCTTGAGACCATCGAGCGCGGCTTGCGTTCCGGCCTTGCTTTCGACGCGGCCGATGTCGCGGACGAAATGCAGCAGCCCGCCGGCGCGCTCGACTTTCACCGACTCGCGTACGGCGCGTACCGCCACGAGCGATTCCGGTCCGCGGATTAAGGCCTGTCGCAGCAAGCGGCCGAGAGCGGCCGCAAGATTGACGCTCAGTCGCCCGGTCCGCACTGCGGCCTTGATCAAAGTGAGGCCGGTGCGCAAAGGCGCGATGACGCCGAGCGTGGCGTAGGTGCCGGCGGTGATCGCGACGCCGGCCGCCGCCAAGCCCACCACCAGTTTGTCGACCGGCTCGCCGCGCCCGGCGTGAATTCCCTCGCGCGTCAGGTCGCGAAGATCGCCGAAGACGAAGAGATCGCCAACGGCAGTACCTGCGAGCGCCGCGCCATCGGTCGGCTCGCCGGTGATAAGCCCGCGCGTGAAACTCGCCGCTTGGCCGCGGGCGGATGCCGATTGCGCCCTCGCGGCTGTCACGTCGGCGGCGAGCTGCGGATCGATCGGCACGTGACGCTCTGCCGCCAGATCGACGAAGCTTTGTGCGAGATCGCTATCTTTGGCGGCCAGCGCCGCGGCGATCTCGCGGTTGGCGACGGCACCATTGAATTTTTCATCGAGCGCGCGCGCGGCAATCGCCGCAGGGTCGTCTTGGATGGCGAACAGCGCCAGCGCGTTAAACCCGCGCGGCGTCATATAAGCGGCCGGCACGGCAAAAACGCCAAGCACCGCCAGCACCGGCGCCAGCCGCAGGCGACTCATTCCCGCCTTTTCCACCGTCCCATCCACGCCGCAGACCCTTCCCGGCCGCTCGTGCGGTATGCCGGTGTGCATCTTTGCCGAACGAACTTGGCAATTCGGCGGCGTCCCCAGCCGACGGTGACACGGCGTCACGACCCCGCTATGTTGCTTCGGAATCCAAGCGCTTTTCGAGGTCCGAGCTATGGCAGAGCACGTCGTCCCGCATTTTCACAATGATCCCGGCGTGCCGGTGATCGAGATCGGCGCCAAGGAATTCATGTGCGTGGGCGCCACGCCGCCCTACGATCATCCGCACGTGTTCCTCGACATGGGCGAGGATAACGAGATCATCTGCCCCTATTGCTCGACCCTTTACCGGCACGATCCCGCGCTCGATCCGCACGCGGCGCGGCCCGCGGAATGCGCCTTGCAGGTTAGCGCCGCCGCCTGATCCAAAATCGGAGCTCTGAGCCTTGGCGTCCGCGCGTCATGTCATCGTCGCCGGCGCAGGCATCGCGGGGCTGACGGCGGCGCTGGCGCTGGCGCGCGCCGGCCTGCGCACAACCGTACTCGAACAGGCCGCCAAGCTCGAAGAGACCGGTGCCGGAATTCAACTCGGGCCCAACGCCGCCCGCGTCCTGATCGCCCTCGGCCTGCGCGAAAAGCTGGCGCCCTCCGTCATGACGCCACTGGCGATCCGGGTGATGGCGGGCGGCTCCGGCCGCGAGATCGTGCGCATCCCGCTGGGCAACGAGGCCGAGCGCCGTTACGGCGCGCCCTATTGGACGATCCATCGCGGCGACTTGCAAGCGGCGCTCGCCAGTGCCGCCCAGAGCACACAGGACATCGCGCTCAAGCTCGGCAGCCACGTCGAGGACTTCGCCACCCACGTCAACGGCATCACGGTGCAGGCGCGCTGCAACCAACGCATCGTCGAGGAACGGGGCCTGGCGCTGATCGGCGCCGACGGCGTGTGGTCGGCGTTGCGTACGCGAATTCAGGGCCAGCGCCCGCCGCGCTTCCGCCACCGCACCGCCTGGCGCACGCTGGTGCCGGCCGAGGCGGTGCCGGAGGAATTCCGCCGGCCGCTGGTGCATCTATGGCTCGGGCCGGACGCCCATCTCGTGCACTATCCGGTGAAAGCAGGCCGCCTCATCAACATCGTCGGCATCGTGCATGACGAATGGCAAGAGATCGGCTGGTCGGCTGCCGGCGAGCGCGCGGAAATCCTGCGTCACTTCGCGCGCTTTGCCTGGGCCGAGGCGGCGCGCGCGCTGATCGCGATCCCCGACAAGTGGCTGAAATGGGCGCTGTACGACCGCGACATGCCGTTTCGCGGCGGCACGGGCCCGGTGACGCTGATCGGGGACGCCGCCCACCCGATGCTGCCGTTTCTCGCGCAAGGCGCCGGCATGGCGATCGAGGACGCCGCGGTCGTCGCTGACATGCTGGGAAAATACCGCGACGATCCGTCCGACGCGCTGCGCGCTTATGAGGGCGCGCGCTGGCATCGCACCGCGCGCGCCCAACAGGTGTCCCGCCGCCAGGGCCGCATCTACGGGCTGAGCGGCCCGGAGGCGCTGATCCGAAACCTCGCCATGCGCGCGATGGGCGGAGAAAAACTGCTCAGCCGCTACGACTGGCTCTATACTTGGAAACCGTCAGAGAGCTTTACGAGCCAACCGACATGATATTTCCCGCCACCATCGCCGGCAGTCTGCCGAAACCATCCTGGCTCGCCGAGCCGAACAAGCTATGGCCGCAATGGCGGCTTTCCGGCGCCGATCTCGCGCAAGGCAAACTCGACGCCACGCTGCTGGCGATCAAATTGCAGGAAGATGCCGGCATCGACATCGTCGGCGATGGCGAAATGTCGCGCCAGCATTTCGTGCACGGCTTTCTGGAATTCGTCGACGGCATCGATACCGCCCATAAGGTCGAGATGGGCATCCGCGCCGACCGTTACAAAGCCATGGTGCCGGTGGTGCGCGGCGCGCTCACGCTCAAGGGCCGCGTGCACCAGGCCGAAGCGCGCCACGCCCGCGCCCATACCAAACGCCAGTTGAAGATCACGCTGCCGGGGCCGATGACGATTTCCGACACCATCGCCGACGCGCATTACGGCGACAAAGTGAAGATGGCGATGGCTTTCGCCGACCTGCTCAATCAGGAAGCGCGCGCGCTGCAGGCCGACGGCGTCGACGTCATCCAGTTCGACGAACCGGCCTTCAACGTGTTCATGGACGAGGTGCCCGGCTGGGGCATCGAGGCGCTGCATCGCGCCATCGACGGGCTCACTTGCACCACCGCGGTGCACATCTGCTATGGCTACGGCATCAAGGCCAATATCGAGTGGAAGAACGCGCTTGGCGCCGAGTGGACTCAATACGAAAAGATTTTTCCCGCGCTGGCCAAGAGCCGCATCAAGCAGGTCTCGCTCGAGGCGATCAATTCGCGCGTGCCGCTGAAGCTGCTGTCATTGCTTGACGGCAAGGACATGCTCGTTGGCGTCATCGATGTCGCCACCGACGAAATCGAAACGCCCGAGCGGGTGGCGCAGGTGATCGGCGACGTGATGAAGTTCGTGCCGAAGGAGCGCATCGTCGCCTGCACCAATTGCGGCATGGCGCCGATGCGGCGCGAGATCGCCGAAGCCAAATTGATCGCGCTCGGCGCCGGAGCGAAGCTGGCGAGAGAAAAGTTCGCCTAATTCGATTGATCTCGATCAACACCGCGATTTCCGGCGCGTCCTAGGCTCTCGCAAAATATGGCTGAAAGGGAGCTGTCTATGTCCGTCAATGTCGGAACGTTCGACCGCATCGCCCGCATCGTCATTGGCTTGGCGTTGATCGCGTTCGCGCTCGGTTATCTTGCTCCAGGCACTAGCTGGAACTGGGTCGGTTGGATCGGCGTGGTGCCGATCCTCACCGCGGTGTTTGGTACCTGCCCGGCCTACAGCCTGTTCGGGCTTTCGACGCGCTAGCGCCCAGCGCGGCCCATGACGTCCATCAACTCCGCGACCTTGCGCCGCTGATCGGCCTTGTCGCCGCTGGCGATTGCGTGCGCGACGCAATGCGCGACGTGATCGCGCAAAATTTCCTCTTCCACCCGGCGCAGCGCCGCGCGCGCCGCGCCGATCTGCGTGACGATGTCGATGCAGTAGCGCTCGTCCTCGACCATGCGCGCGAGGCCGCGCACCTGGCCCTCGATGCGATTGAGCCGCCGCAGCGTTGCTGTCTTGCTGTTCTTCGCCATAGCCTCTATATACCCCCTAGGGGTATGTAAGACAAGAGTCCCCGAATACCACCGAGCCAAAACGAGCGAAAGTTTTCCGCCATGAGCATGACCGCCGGCCACAATCACCATCATCACGACGCGCCGGCCAAAGGCGGCGTCATCGATCCGGTCTGCGGCATGACCGTCGACCCCAACGCCGGCAAGCCGCACGTCGATTACCAAGGCCAGACCTATCATTTCTGCTGCAACGGCTGCCGCACCAAGTTCCTCGCCGATCCGCAGAAATATCTCGGCGCCCGCGCGCCCGAACCAAAGGCTGTTGACACGGTCGATCCGGTCTGCGGCATGACGGTCGATCCGCAAACCGCCGAGCATCGCGCCGATTACAGCGGCCACACCTATTATTTCTGCGCCGCCAGCTGCCGCACCAAGTTCATCGCCGACCCGCAGAAATATCTGGGCAAACGCGAACCCGAGCCGGTGGTCGAAGGCGCCATCTACACCTGCCCGATGCATCCCGAGATCCGGCAAGTCGGCCCCGGCCCCTGCCCGATTTGCGGCATGGCTTTGGAGCCCGAGATTGCCACCGCCGACAGCGGTCCCAATCCCGAGCTCGCCGACATGACGCGCCGGTTCTGGATCGGCCTCGTCCTGGCGCTGCCCGTGATGGTGCTGGAAATGGGCGGGCACTTCGTCGGGCCGCATAATTGGGTTGAGCCGACGCTGTCGAATTACATCCAATTCGCCTTCGCCACGCCGGTGGTGCTGTGGGCCGGCTGGCCGTTCTTCGTGCGCGGCGCGCAATCGCTGGTCACGCGCAATCTCAACATGTTCACGCTGATCGGCATGGGCGTCGGCGTGGCTTACGGCTACAGCCTGATCGCCACTTTCGCGCCCGGCATTTTCCCGGACGCCTTCCGCGGCCACGGCGGAGCGCCAGCGGTCTATTTCGAAGCCGCCAGCATGATCACCGTGCTGGTGCTGATCGGCCAGGTGCTGGAACTGCGCGCGCGCGAGGCGACCTCCGGCGCGATCAAGGCGCTGCTCAATCTCGCGCCCAAGACCGCGCGCCGCGTCAAGGATGACGGCAGCGACGAGGAGGTTTCGCTCGAGGCGATCGCGGTCGGCGACAAATTGCGCGTCAAGCCCGGCGACAAGGTGCCGGTCGACGGCACCGTGCTCGAGGGCCACTCCTCGCTCGACGAATCCATGGTGACCGGCGAATCGATGCCAGTGAGCAAGGAAAAGGATTCGCGCGTGATCGGCGGCACCATCAATACCAGCGGCAGCTTCGTCATGCGCGCCGATAAAATCGGCCGCGACACGCTGCTGGCGCAAATCGTGCAGATGGTGGCGAACGCGCAACGCAGCCGTGCGCCGATCCAGCGGCTGGCCGATCAGGTCGCCGGCTGGTTCGTGCCGACGGTGATCGCGGTCGCGCTCATTGCCTTTGCCGCCTGGGCCATGTTCGGTCCCGAACCGCGCTTCGCCTTCGGGCTTGTGGCCGCGGTGAGCGTGCTGATCATCGCCTGCCCCTGCGCGCTCGGCCTCGCCACGCCGATGTCGATCATGGTCGGCGTCGGCCGCGGCGCCCAGGAAGGCGTGCTGATCAAGAACGCCGAGGCGCTCGAACGCCTGGAGAAAATCGATACCCTCGTGGTCGACAAGACTGGCACACTCACGGAAGGCAAGCCGAAAGTGGTGGCGGTCGTCGCGCTGCCCGGCTTCGACGAGGCGCAGGTGTTGCGATACGCGGCCAGCGTCGAGCGCGGCAGCGAACATCCGCTGGCGGCGGCGATCGTCAAAGCCGCCGCCGAGCGCGATCTCGCGCTGGCGCCCGCGCGCGGGTTCAATGCGAGCACCGGCAAAGGCGTCGTCGGCATGGTCGAGGGCAAGCGGCTCGCGCTCGGCAGCGCGAAGTTCCTCGCCGAACTCAACATCGATAGCGCGGCGCTGAGCGACGAGGCCGAGCGCCTACGCCAAGACGGTGCCACCGCGATCTTCCTCGCCGTCAACGGCAAGCCCGCCGGCGCCATCGCCATTGCCGACCCGATCAAGGCCACCACCCAGGACGCGCTGAAGGCGCTCACCGCCGACGGCGTGCGCGTGGTGATGCTCACTGGCGACAACCGCACCACCGCGCTCGCCGTCGCCAAGAAGCTCGGCATTACCAAGGTCGAAGCCGAGGTGCTGCCCGATCAAAAAGGCGCCGTGATCGAGAAACTCACGCGCGAGGGCCGCGTCGTCGCCATGGCCGGCGACGGCGTCAACGACGCGCCGGCGCTCGCCGCAGCAGCGGTCGGCATCGCCATGGGCACCGGCACCGACGTGGCGATCGAAAGCGCCGGCATCACGCTGCTCAAGGGCGACCTCACCGGCATCGTCAAGGCGCGCGCGCTGTCGAAAGCGGTCATGGGCAATATCCGGCAGAACCTGTTCTTCGCCTTCATCTACAATTCCGCCGGGGTGCCGATCGCGGCCGGCGTGCTCTACCCTGCCTTCGGATTGCTGCTTTCTCCCATTATCGCGGCGGCGGCGATGGCACTTTCTTCCGTCAGCGTCGTTGGCAATGCGTTGCGGCTGCGGCGCGCGGCATTGTAAGGGAGCGCATGCATCGCATTCTTCTCGCATTGACGGTCGCGGCCTGGGGAAGCGTCGGCCAAACCGCGCAAGCCGCCGAATGGCGCGTCAGTCCCGTCAACACGCCTGCGCGCGTGAGCGCGATCGAGACCGTCGCCGGACAGGCGCAGGTCAACGCCGGCGGGCTTTGGTACAAAATCGAACTCAAGGGCGGGCGCGTGTCGCTGGTCTTCGTCGACACGCCGGCGCGGCCGAAGCCGCCCGATGGCGCCCTGCCCGACGGCAAGGTCGCCACCGGAACCGGCGACATCGCCCGCGCCTGGCTGGCCGAGCCGGTGACCCGCTACGACCACGGCATCCTCGGCGACAAGATCGAGGCGGGCAGCCTGGTGATCGAAACCCGCGACGGCAAACGCCAGACCGTGCAGCTCAAAAGCGACGCCGTGTTCGAAGATCTCGAACCGCGGCTCGCCGATCTCGACCGCGACGGCCACGATGAGATCGTCGTGGTGAAATCCTATCTCAAGCGCGGCTCGGCGCTGGCGGTGATTGGCCTGCGCAAGGGGAAATACGAGATCATCGCCGAGACGCCGCCACTTGGGCAGCCGCATCGCTGGCTCAACCCCGCCGGCATCGCCGATTTCAGCGGCAACGGCAAAACCGCCATCGCGCTGGTGCGCCAGCCGCATGTGATCGGGTCGCTCGAATTGTGGAGCTGGCGCGACGGCGGCTTGCGCAAGTCCGCCGAACTCGCCGACATCGCCAACCACATCGCCGGCACGCGCGCGATCGACATGGCGGCCGTGGCCGACTTCGACGGCGACGGCATCGCCGATATCGTCGCGCCCTCGCTCGACCGCGGTAGCCTGCGCATCGTCAGCTTCGCGCCGGCCCCGCGCGAGATCGCAAACGTGCCGCTGCCGGCCAAGGCGGTCACCAATCTCGGTCTGGTCGCGGAGACATCGGGCCCGCCGGCGGTCGCGGTCGGCCTCGCCGACGGTTCGCTGGTCGTGATCCGCCGCGCGCCATAAGCCGCAACGCTCCTTAGGCTTCAGCGCGGCGTGGCATTGCCCGGAGGTGCGGCGGCGGTGTCGGCGCCCGGCACGAAATTGCAGTGCTTTTCCGCGGCGGTCTGCCGCAAATCATTCAACTGACCACGCGTCTGGGCGTATTCCGGCCCGTAAGTGGCGTCGCCGATCAGACGCCCGCCGGTGTCGGTGGCCGATTTTGCGATCAAATGTTCCAGTTCTTTTTGGCGCGCCGTCAGGGGCTTGGCGGCCAGCGCCAGATCCTCGCAGCTGTAGAGCACGTAATGGCCCGGCGCGACCAGGAACGATGACATGCTGTCGTCCGACATGGCGCAGCCGGCGAGCGCGAGCCCCGCAAGTGCCGCCGCGGCGAGCGCGCGCCGGCGGAGCATGGCTTTAGGTTTCGGACTCGGCATCGATCCGCACTAGGCCTGTCAATTTCACGAGGAAAGTCGCGATCGCGAACGCACGCGATGTCTTCCGGGCGTGTTCGAACATCATCGCAAGAATATAGCAAAAGTATTGATATTGCGTGGCAATTTTCGGCGCGCGCGGCTGCCTCCGTCTTCGCCTGCGCCTGCGCCTGCGCCTGACCATTCTTCAACGCCCGGTCGAGGGGCTTGAGCAGCAAGGGATTCTAATCGGGCGCGCTATCCTTGGCGCAGCAGCATATAGGTCGCCACGGTGACCGGCCCGCTCTTGCCGCCGGGCCGGTCGGTGAGGACCGGGTAGAAGTCTTTTACTTCGGCGACGTCGGCATTGGCTGCCACTCTGACTTCGGGTGTTCGAACAGCAGCTTAAAGGCCGCCCTCGGACGAATGCCAAGGCTTTCGACGTGTAACACGGCTGTCACAAACGCCGCGTATCACGCCCCGGTTACTATGGGGGCGGCATTCTCCTGCACTTTCTGGGAGGCTCATCTATGAGTCAAAATCGTCGAACGTTTGGGAAAGGTGCTCTCGCCGCCGCTATCATTGGGATTGCCGGACTTGGCCTGAACGGTTCCGCCTATGCCGTCACCGTCACCGTCACAGGGGCCGGTAGCACGTGGGTTTATCCGCTGATTTCTAAGTGGGCGGCCGCTTACCAGAAGAAGACGGGCAACGAAATAAACTATGCGTCTATCGGTTCGGGTGGCGGCATCAAGCAAATCGAGGGCGGGACAGTGGCGTTCGGCGCCAGCGACATGCCACTGACGCCTGAAGACCTCGCCAAGGCCAATCTGATTCAGTTCCCTACGGCCATTGCCGGCGAGGACTTGGTCTACAATCTGCCCGGCATCGGGCCCGGCAAGATTGTTCTGTCGGGCCCTGTCGTTGCGGATATTTATCTGGGCAAAATCAAGAAGTGGAACGATCCGGAGATCGCGAAGCTCAACGCTGGCCTAAAGTTGCCGGACACGGACATCACGGTTGTGCATCGTTCCGATGCTTCCGGTACGACTTTCACCTTCGCGGATTACCTGTCCAAGGTCAGCCCCGAATGGAAGCAGAAGCTTGGGGCCAATGTCTCGCTGGCCTGGCCGACCGGTGTGGGCGGCAAGGGCAATGAAGGCGTTTCAGCCTACGTGCAGCGGATTCAAGGCGCGATCGGCTATGTGGAATACGCCTATATTCTGGAAAACAAGCTCGCCTATACCCGCATGATCAATAGCGCTGGCAAAACGGTGAGCCCCAGTCTGAAGGGGTTTCAGGCCGCCGCCGCACACGTGGACTTCACCAAGGCGAAGGACTTTTACGTCATTCTGACTAATCAGCCTGGCGACGATACATGGCCTATCTCCGGCTGCACGTGGCAGATCCTGCGTAAGAATGCGCCTAAGGAGACAAACGAGAACGTAACCAAGTTCTTCGATTGGGGTTTCGAAAAGGGTCAGAAGATGGCGACCGATATCGCCTTCGGGCCCCTGCCGCCCAGCACGGTGGCTGCGATCAAGGCCTATTGGAAGAGCAATCTCGGCATTTAATGCGCCGACGGCGAACAGTCTGCGTGCCGTTGCCCGATCCGGTGATCAAACAGATCGAGGCACACTGCACAACGAACTGGGCGCCGCCTGGAAAGTGACGGCGAAGTAAGGCCGAAATATTCGATCACCGCGCCGGATAGGCCGCGGCGGTCGACGTGTTGGGGGCGCTCTCAAAGACTGAACGACTTGGAGGCCGGTTCAAAACCGGCCTCCATTTTATTAGGCATCTCGGGCGAACCTTGCGAACGGCGGTCGGATTCGGAGATAAGGTTCTCCTATGATTCGGCCTGCAGGGAACAATGGTGTGGCGCAATCACGGCACCGCCTGCGAGTCCAACTGGCGCTGGCTTGCGGGCTCTGGCTCGCCGCCACCGCGCCGGCCGCCGCCGACTTCTTCGGCTTTCCCGACCCGCCGCGCTCCTATTCGAACGTCTGGCCACCGCGCGTTGCCAAACCGCTGCGCAAGCGGCATCGCGAGGCCGCGCGTCCCGCGCGCCCCGAAGCGCACCCGCAAGGTCCCTTCCAGATCGTCGTCGAGATCGCCAAGCAGCAAGTCGAACTCTACGGTCAGAATGGCTTCATCGCGCGCGCGCCCATTTCCACTGGCATGGCGGGCCACCCAACGCCGCTGGGCGTCTTCACCGTCATCTCGAAAGCCAAGTGGCATCAATCGAACATCTATAGCGGCGCGCCGATGCCCTTTATGCAGCGCATCACCTGGTCCGGCATCGCCATGCATGCCGGCCCCCGCCCCGGCTATCCGGCGTCGCACGGCTGCATCCGCCTGCCGGAGAATTTCGCCGTCTGGCTGTTTCACGCGACCAAGATCGGCGCACGGGTGATCGTGACGCGCGAGCCGGCGCCGCCGGTCGACATCGCGAGCCCGAAGCTTTTCGTTCCGCCGAAGCTTGCCGGCGACACGACCAAAGTGGCGATGAGCGCTGCCGCCGCGCCGTCCGGCGCTGCCCAGCCGGGCGCCGTCATGGCCGACGCGGCCGAAAAGAGCGCGCCGCCGGCCAAGCAGAAGCCGAGCGGCCCGCCGCCGCCCATCTCGGTGTTCGTGAGCCGCAAGCAGAACAAGGTCTTCGTGCGCCAGGGCTTCGCCGAACTGTTCGACATGCCGGTGACCATTACCGAACCCGACCGCGCGCTCGGCACGCATGTCTACACCGCCATGGCGCTGAAGGACGACGGCAAGGCGCTGCGTTGGACGGTGATTTCGATTCCGAGCGCCTATCGCCATCCGGCGGCGAAGCGCCGCGGCAAGAACGCGGACGTCGAGCCGGAGCTACCAGCGGCTTCGACCGCCGCCGAAGCGCTCGACCGCATCACGCTGCCGCCGGAAGCGATCGAGAAGATTTCGGCGCTGATTTCGCCCGGATCGTCGCTGATCGTCTCGGACAATCCGCTGAGCGACGAGACCGACGCGGACACGGATTTTATCGTGCTGACGCCGTAGCGTATTCCGGGCCGCCGGCCCCCGGCGCGGATTAGAATGTATATTATGTTAGCAAACCAATAGTTTTAAACACATGATTCATTTGTTACACATTTCATATTAGTAGACCTTTATTATATTGCCTGCGCACTCATAAGTCCGGCAGCTACTCGGTCTTGTGATTGAGATCGTGAGAGATAGACAAGCCCATCGCAATTAGCGGGAAAATCGCAATCGCCGGGCCGACTCCTCGATATGAGGGCCCCTCCGATCTCCTCGATACGCGCCGGCAAGCCGCTGATCAGGCCGGAAAATTGCAGCAGCCCGGCGAGGTCGATCAGGACAGCGGCGGCAAGAATGGCCGCGAAGATCGCGGCCAGAACCATGGATTGCGCGCTGAACTCGTGATGGATTGCGACCAGATGTTTCAAAGATGCCCCCTCTTTGCTTCGCCTGCGTTCCCACGTGTGCAAGCTGAAAGCTGAGGATACATCGCCGCCGCCGCTGAATTGTGCAGCAATGCTGACCTGATTTTCAGGCGCGAGGCACTGTAGGCTTTTATTGTGGTGCGGACGGCCGGACTCGAACCGGCACGGGATTACTCCCAAGGGATTTTAAGTCCCTTGCGTCTACCATTTCGCCACGTCCGCGTAACAAACCTCGTCACCCGCGCCGCACGCGCGGGGCAAAGCCACGCGGTCGGCGCGTCACATTAATCCGGTAATAAGCCGCCCCAGGCCTCGGCCCAATCTCTGCCGGTCGAATCGAGCACCCGGCCGTCCTGTTCGAAGAACTTGTTGGGGATTTGGAACATGGCGATGAAAGTGCCGCCTTTCGGCGCCCAGGCGACGTGCCGGCTGCCGGCCGGGCGCCAGACGAATTCGCCGGGGCCGACCTCGATGCCGGCATCGGGGCCTTCCTTGTCCACCAGCGAACCCTCTAGCACGTAAGTCTGCTCGATCAGCACGTGCTCGTGGTCGGGCAGCACCGCGCCGGGCGCCATTCTGAACAGCAAGGTGGCGAGCCCGCTTTTGGCATCGACCAGCAGCGGCTTCATTTCACAGCCGGGAAAGCGCGTCTTCTGCCACGGCATGTCGCCCGGGCGCAGATGGCGCGAACGCAGGTCGTCGACCGGCTTGGCGTCATGGGTATTCGGCTTGACGTTCATCGCTTCCCTCCCGGCCGGTGCTTGGCCGCGCGATCTTCCGCCAGGATACACTGAAACGGCCGCTAGTTGGCCAATCTAATATTTGCCTTCTGCACGATCATGCCGAATTTTTCCGTCTCCGACGCCACGAAGCTCTTGTATTCCGTGGCCGACATCAGCCGCGGCACGATTCCCTGCACGACCAGCTTGTCGGAAATCGAAGGGGTTATGAGCGCCGTGTTGACGATGTCGTTGAGGCGGTCGACGATCTCGCGCGGCGTGCCGGCGGTGGCGAACATGCCGAACCAGTTGAGCAGTTCGTAGCCCGCCAATCCGGGCGCGCCTTCGCTCAAGGGCGCCACCTCCGGCAATTGCGGCATGCGGTCCTTCGAGGTAACGGCGACCGCGCGCAACTTGCCGGCCTTGATCAGCGGCAGCGCCGCCGCGAGGCTGGTGAAACTCATGGTGACGGCGCCGGTCGCGACATCGGTCACCGCGGGCGCCGCCCCGCGATAGGGCACGTGCAATACGTTGGTGCCGGCCATACTGTTCATGAGTTCGCCGGCCAATTGCTGCGGATTGCCGACGCCGGACGATGAGAACGACAGCTTGCCGCTGTTGGCCTTGGCGTAGGTGATCAATTCCTTCGGATTGTGCACCGGCGTCTCGGTCGCGACGACCACGACACAAGGCACAATTCCGACCAGCGCAACCGGCGTGAGCTCGCGGCTCGCGTCGTAGTTCATCTTGTCCTTGAACAGATATTGATTGATGGCGACCTCGCCCGAAGCCGCCATCAGCAAGGTGTAGCCGTCGGGCTTGGCTTTGGCGACGTCGTTGCTGGCGATCATGGCGCTGGCGCCGGCGCGGTTCTCCACGATGATCGTTTGGTGCAGCGCCGCCTTCATCGGCTCGCTCAACAGACGCGCGACGAGATCGACGCCGCCACCGGGCGGATAGCCGACCAGGATATGGATCGGACGATCGGGATATCCTTCCTGCGCGAACGCCGGCAGCGCGCCGGCAAGCGCGAGCGAACTTCCGGTCGCAAGGAAGCTTCGACGGCTCAACATCGGTTTCTCCCTCGATTTTCTCATTATTTTTGGACTATGCGCCGTGGACGAAGCGCGTTCAATCGCCGCCCTCGCGGATCGGCGGCTGGAAGGCGAGCCCGGTGTCCCAGGGGAAATAGATCCAGGTGTCCTGCGACACTTCGGTGATGAAGGTGTCCACCAGCGGCCGCCCCATGGGCTTGGCATAGACGGTGGCGAAATGCGCGGCGGGGAGCAGGTCGCGCACCACGCGCGCGGTCTTGCCGGTGTCGACCAGGTCGTCGACGATCAGCACGCCCTTGCCCTGCCCGCGCATCGAAGTGATCTCCGGCGCGACGCCCTTGAGCACCTTCAACTCGCCCTGGTTCTGATAGTTCTGGTAGCTCACCACGCAGACGGTCTCGATGATCCGCACGTTCAATTCGCGCGCCACGATCGCCGCCGGCACCAGGCCGCCGCGGGTGATGGCGACGACGGCATCGAACGGCCCGGCCGCGTGCAGCCGCCAGGCCAGCGCGCGCGAGTCGCGGTGAAACTGATCCCACGAGACGGGGAAGATTTTTTCCGGACGCGGCGGGTTCTCGGCCTGCGGCTTTGCCATGACGGACCGTCCGTTAGCGCGCCGCGGCCGCCAGCTGCGACTTGACGTTTTTGAGCATGTCCTCGACCGCGCTTTTCGCGGCCTGCAATTTTTGCGGATCGCGCGAACGCACCACGATATTGGTGTTGGGCCCGAGCTTTTCGTCGAAGAACGGATAGCTGCCGATAATGGTGTCCGGATTGGCCTTGGCGACGGCGCCCAGTTCGGTGCCGACGTCGCCTTCCTTGGCATCGGCGCGGATGGTTTCCGACAACAGCTTGGCGCCGGTTTTGAGTTTCGGCGCCACCTCGTCGACCATCGCCTGCATGATCGAGGGCACGCCCGCCATCACGATCACGTTCTCGATCCAGAAACCGGGCGCGCCCGACACCTTGTTCTTGACCAGCGCGGCGCCGTGCGGAATGCGCGCCATGCGCAGACGCGCCTCGTTGAGCTCGCCGCCGATCTTGGCCATGCGCTCCTTCAGGATGGCGACCGCTTCCGGGTGATGACTGATCGGCACGCCGAACGCTTTGGCGATGCATTCGGCGGTGATGTCGTCATGGGTCGGCCCGATGCCGCCGGTGGTGAACACGTAAGTGTAGCGCGCGCGCAAAATATTGACCGCCTCGACAATCGCCGCCTCGTCGTCGGAGATCACGCGCACTTCCTTGAGATCGATGCCGATGGCGGTGAGATAATCGGCGATGAAGCCGATATTCTTGTCCTTGGTGCGGCCCGACAGGATCTCGTCGCCGATGACCAGCACCGCCGCGGTCACGACCTCATTGGTGGTTGGCGCGGCGGTCATGCGGCTCCTCAATGGCTTGCGGGCTCGGCCCGGCCGGTCAAATTCAGGACGCTTTAAAGCATGATCCGGGCGCGGCCGGAAGCCGCCGCAGGCCCATGCCCGGCGGCACAGGGCGGCGGCGGCGCGAAAGTGCCGCCGTTACTTTTTCATCTTCGACATTTGCGGGACGAAGATGTCGCTGCCGGCCTTGATGCCGTTCCAGGCCGGGGCCGCGGCCAGCGTCAAATACCAGAGCGCCTGGAAATTTCCGGTGTTGGTATTGAACTGGCCCGACCGGGACGTGACGCTGTTGCAGCCGTTCCAGGACACCGAAAAAGTGATGGCTCCGCCGGTATTGCAGCCGTAATACCAGCCCGTCATCGGCTGCGCCGTCCCCGCGCTGCAGCCGGTCGCGGTCACATAGCTGCCGGTCATCAGGCCGCTCGGCGCGATGCTGTTGATCGTCAGCACCTAGCCGAGTTCGTTCACCCACGAAGTGCCCGCCGTAAATTTCGCTTGCGCCTGTGCCGGCGCCGAGGCCGCGCCCAGCAGCCAAGCCGCCGTCACTGCAACTCCGATCAAGCGTGTCAGCATCGAACTGCCCTCCCTTGCGCCCCCTGAACGCGAACCCGGCAATGCTATCAACATGGCCGAGACATAACAACTTTTGCGAGTATTTTTTTACTCTACGCGGTGCCAGAGAGTTCGCCGGCGGTTTCGCTGCCTAGTCACACCTCGCCTATAAATTAGGCAGCAAGCGGCGACGAAGATCGGCAGAAGCTATACAAATAGGTGTTTTTCCTAGGTATTTCTTGGCCTGAAGCTTGCACTTCAATAACCAGGGACGACGGCTGCCCGCCACCCGTGACGGAAAGGGCACAAAGTCGTGCGGTCGAGCGTTCCCGTAAGCGGCCACGCGCTGGGGGTCCGAGATGGTTGCAGCCTTCGATGAGATGAAGCTAGCCGACGGTGGCATTCGCCCGGCTTATGGCGAGTTGTCGCGCTGGCTCGAACAAGTGCCGCCCGACGTCCTCGACTATCGGCGGCGCGAGGCCGAGCTCTTGTTCCGCCGCATCGGCATCACCTTTGCGGTCTATGGCGAAGCCGACGCCACCGAACGGCTGATCCCGTTCGACGTCATCCCGCGCATAATGTCCGGCGCCGAATGGCGGCTGCTGGAAAAAGGCCTGACCCAGCGAGTCAAGGCGCTCAATCTGTTCCTCAAGGACATCTATGGCGCGCGCGAGATTCTGCGCGCCGGCGTGGTGCCCGACGATCTGGTGTTCCGCAATCCGGCGTTCCGTCCCGAGATGAGCGGACACAACGTGCCGCACGACATCTATGTCCACATCGCCGGCATCGACATCGTGCGGGTGGACGCCGAAACCTTCTACGTGCTCGAGGACAATGCGCGCACGCCGTCCGGCGTCTCCTACATGCTGGAGAACCGCGAGATCATGATGCGGCTGTTCCCGGAGCTGTTTGCGCGCCACCGCATCGCGCCGGTGGAGGACTATCCGGACGTCCTTTTGGCCACGCTCAAATCGGTCGCGCCCTCGCGCATCGCGCGCGACCCGACGGTCGTGCTGCTCACGCCCGGCGTCTACAATTCGGCTTATTACGAGCACTCGTTCCTGGCCGACAGGCTCGGCGTCGAACTGGTCGAAGGTCGCGATCTGTTCGTCAAGGAAGAGATCGTCTACATGCGCACCACGCAAGGGCCGCGCCAGGTCGACGTCATCTACCGCCGCATCGACGACGACTTCATCGATCCGCTCACCTTTCGTCCCGACTCGGCGCTCGGCGTGGCCGGCCTGATGTCGGCTTACCAGGCCGGCAATGTGACGCTCGCCAACGCCGTCGGCACCGGCATCGCCGACGACAAGGCCATCTACAGCTTCATGCCGGCGATCGTGAAATTCTATCTCGGCGAAGAGCCGCTGTTGAAGAACGTGCCGACCTGGCGCTGCCGCGAGGAGGTGCATCTCGCCTATGTGCTCGATCATCTGCCCGAGCTCGTGGTCAAGGAAGTGCACGGTTCCGGCGGCTACGGCATGCTGATCGGACCCGCGGCGAGCAAGGTCGCGATCGAGCAGTTCCGCGCCAAGCTCAAGACCGCGCCGAAGAATTTCGTCGCGCAGCCGACGCTGGCGCTGTCGACCTGCCCGACCTGCGTCGAGCAAGGTGTGGCGCCGCGCCACGTCGACCTGCGTCCGTTCGTGCTCACCGGCAGCAACGGCACCCGCATCGTGCCCGGCGGCTTGACGCGGGTCGCCATGAAAGAGGGCTCGCTGGTGGTCAATTCCAGCCAGGGCGGCGGCACCAAGGACACCTGGGTATTGGACGGATAGACATGCTCTCGCGCACCGCCGATAACCTGTATTGGCTTTCGCGCTACGTGGAGCGCGCGGAATATCTTGCGCGCATTCTCGACGCCACCCAGCGGCTGTCGGCGCTGCCGCTCGCCTATGTCGGCTCCACCAATGAATGGGAATTGGCGGTGCTCACTGCCGGCTGCGCCAATGCTTTCTTCAACCAATACGACGAAGCCAACGAGGAAAACGTCACCGACTTCCTCGCCTTCTCCACCGCCAACGCCTCTTCGATCCGCTCCTGCTTCGAACTCGCGCGCAGCAATGCGCGCGCCGTGCGCACCGCGCTGACCATGGAAATGTGGGACGCCATCAACGGCACCTGGCTCGAGCTCAAACGCTACGGCAACGGCCCGACCTCGCGCGAGGAATTCTCGCGCTTCCTGCGCTGGGTGCAGGAATCCTCGCTGCGCTATGACGGCTCCGCTTACCGCACCATGCTGCGCAACGACGCCTACTGGTTCTCCCGCCTCGGCGTCTATCTCGAGCGCGCCGACAACACCGCGCGCATCCTCGACGTGAAGTATCATCTGCTCTTGCCCGACAACGAACGCGTCGGCGGCCCGCTCGACTATTTCCAGTGGGCGGCGATCCTGCGCTCGGTGTCGGCGCATACCTCGTATCATTGGGTCTATCGCGAGAGCCTGAAGCCCTGGCTGGTGGCCGACCTGTTGATCCTGAAGGAGGAAATGCCGCGTTCGCTCGCCTCCTGCTACGAGGCGATCGTGCGCAATCTCGACTCGATCAGCGGCGCCTATGGCCGGCAGGGCCCGGCCCAGCGCCAGGCCCGCGGCATGCGCGCCCGCTTGCAGAACAGCCGCATGGACGGCATCTTCCAGCGCGGCTTGCACGAATTCATCAGCGAATTCATCAGCGAGAACAATCGGATGGGCGCCGCCATCACCGAGCAGTTCCTGCTATGAGCCGGCGCGCCGCGCCTATGCTAGAAACGTCCCTCTGGTAACGCCGGCCCGCGCAAACGCATGCGAATTCATATCTCCCACGCGACGACTTATCACTACGACACGCCGCCCAACAGTGTGATCCAGATGCTGCGCCTCACCCCGCGCAATCACGACGGGCAATATGTCGTGAATTGGCGCGTCGATCTGTCGCAAGATTGTCTGCTGCACCAGCACGAGGACGCCTTCGGCAATATCAGCCATTTCTTCACCGCCGAGGGGCCGTTTAGCGATTTGGCGATCGCGGTCGAAGGCGAGGTCGACACGCATGACACCAAAAGTGTGGTCAACGGCGCGGTCGAGCGTTTTCCGCCCGGGCTGTACCTGCGCGAGACCGCGCTCACGCAACCCGACGCCGCCATCATCGACTTCGCCGACAGCACGCGCGCCGATGCGGGAAGCGAAACGCTGCCGCTGCTGCACGGGCTGATGATGGCGCTCCATCGTGAGATAAAATTCGACACCGATCCTACCCACTCTGCGACCACGGCGGCGGAATCCTTCGGGCTGCGCCGCGGCGTCTGCCAGGACCTCACCCACATTTTCGTCGCGGCGGCGCGCCAGCTCGGCATCCCGGCGCGTTATGTCGGCGGCCACTTCTACCGCGCCGACGGGGTGACCGAGCAGACCGCCGGCCACGCCTGGGTCGAAGCCTATGTCGAACACCTCGGATGGGTCGGCTTCGATCCGACCAACGGAATCTGCACCACCGAAGCCCATGTGCGGGTGGCGATCGGCCTCGACTATCTCGGCGCGTCGCCGGTGCGCGGCACGCGTTTCGGCGGCAGCGGCGAAACCCTCAAAGTTGCGGTCCACGTCGCCCAGGCGCGCCAGCAGTCACAGAATTAGCGAAGCCCATGACCTTCTTTGGTAACCGGCGGCCGCGCATCACGCTCTGTAAAATTGCCGAGCACGGGCCCGCTTCGTTATAACCCTGCGGCCAGGCCATCAAAGAAAAAGTCGGATCCCATGACATATTGCTGCGGAATTCTGGTGCGTGACGGTCTGGTGATGATCGCGGATACCCGTACCAATGCCGGCCTCGACAACGTTTCTACCTTCCGCAAACTACACGTCTACACGGAGCCGGGCGAACGCATCATGGCGCTCGCCTCCTCCGGCAATCTGTCGCTCAGTCAATCGGTGCGTTCGATCCTCACCGAGGGCGTCGACAATCCGGAAACCGGCGAGCGCGAAACCCTGATGAACTCACCGACCATGTTTCAGGCCGCGCAGCGCATCGGGCGCACCATCCGCAATATCCAGTCCACCGAAGGCAAAGTGCTGGAAGCGACCGCGATCGACCACGACGTCGCCTTCCTGTTCGGCGGCCAGATCAAAGGCGGCCGCTTGCGGCTGTTCATGATCTATTCGGCCGGCAATTTCATCGAGTGCACCGTCGACACACCCTATTTGCAGATCGGCGAACATAAATACGGCAAGCCGGTGCTCGACCGCGCCATCGGCTTCGACACCGACCTTTATGACGGCCTCAAGATCGGGCTGATTTCCATGGATTCGACCATGCGCTCGAACCTCGGGGTCGGGCTGCCGATCGACATCTTGGTGGTTCGTCGCGATACCTACAACCCTGAGCTGAATTACCGTATTGAGCCGGGCGAGCCCTATTTCCAGGATCTGCGTGAACGCTGGTCGACCGCGCTGCGCGCCGCCCATATTGCGATTCCGCGCCCGCCCTACCGCAACCCGGCCTGAAAGTTCCCTTTACGGTTTTTACCTCCGGTTAACAGCGCCGTAAGAATTAAGAAATTCGGCGGCTAACCGCCTGCGGAATGGGCAAAAGGAAAGCTAAAAGCAAGCTTTCTGACCTAGGTTCCGCCCCGAAAAGTCCAATCCTTAGGATAGTTTAAGGGGCTCGACCTTGACGGCTGTGGCTCGTCCGCGCGCATCCGAGGAAAAATATACGAGTTGGGATCGCGCGCGTTTGAGCGTCGTGGTCCCGATCGGCGTCATCGTTGCCGTGGCCATCATCTGCATCGTCGTCGCGGTCTTATCGTCCGCCCAGCGCGCCGACGAAGTCGCCGTCCAGCACGAAAAGCAGCTGTTCTCGCGCGCGTTGAGCACCTATGGCCAGCGCGTACTGCGCGAAGTCAGAAGCGTCGCCGCCTCCGAGCAGGCGCTGCAGAATGTCCGCGTCAAATACGATCCGGTCTGGGCGAACCGCAATGTCGGGCTTTGGCTGAAAACCTACTTCGATCACAACTACGTCTTCATCTTCGACGGCCACGACAAGCCGGTCTTTTCTCAGTTCGGCCGCGAGGCGCTCAATGCAGCTTGGTCCGACGCTGCGCTGGCCGATCTGGAGGCAGTGCTCGCCTATATGCGCGGCCGCAATCCGGCCTTGCACGGCACGCTCCGTCTGACCGCGCCGAGCGTGCCGGACGACGGCCCGCACGCGCAGGCCGCGGTGATCCGCACGCTTGCCGGCCGGCCCGCGGTCATTGCCGCGGCTGCGGTGGGGCCGCTCGGCGGCCTGCTCGGCGCCGGCGACCACGCGGCGCCGATCGTCATGTCGGTGAAATTCGTCGACAACGACGCGCTCGCCGACATCGCCGGACAACTGCAACTGGCCAACCTGCGCATGCTCGGCGGCAAATCGGTGCCGCCCGGCGATTTGGCCTACGAGCTCGATGGGCCGCAAGGCAATCCGATTGCGCGCTTGGCCTGGACGCCGAAACAACCCGGCGCCGAGATCGTCTCAAGCGTCATCCCGTTCATCGCCGTCGCCCTCGCCGGTTTCACGCTGCTCGCCGCCTTCGTGCTGCGCTACATGCGCCGCACCGCGGCCGCGATCGCCGCCGGCGAATCGCGGCTGCGTCATTTGGCCATGCACGATCCGCTCTGCGGCCTGCCCAACCGCATCTTCTTCGGCGAAAGGCTCGAAGCGGTGATCGACGAGGTGCACGCCGGCTCGGCGCCGGCGGCCGTGTTCTATATCGACCTCGACCATTTCAAGGACGTTAACGACACGCTCGGCCATCCGGTCGGCGACGAGCTGATCCGCAACGTCACGCTGCGGCTGTCGCACGCGCTGCGCGGCGACGACCTGGTGGCGCGCCTCGGCGGCGACGAGTTCGCGGTAATCTCGTCGGTCGGCGACGACAGCGAAAAAATGATGGCGGTCGCCCAGCGCCTCATCGCCGCGCTCTGCGCGCCTTACGCGATCAACCGCCAGAACATCGTGATCGGCGCCTCGATCGGCATCGCGGTGATCGACCGCAAATGCGGCGCCGCCGCCGACATCATGCGCTATGCCGACATGGCGCTCTACCGCGCCAAGAACGAGGGCCGCAACCGCGCTTGCATCTACGATGCGGCGATGGATGCGGATCTGTCGAAGCGCAAACTGCTGGAAGGCGATCTGCGCGAGGCGATCGAGAATGACCAGTTGCGGGTGCTGTATCAGCCGATCGTCAACAAGAGCGGCGAGATCGTGGTCGGCGTCGAGGCGCTCTGCCGCTGGACCCATCCGACCCGCGGCGAAATTCCGCCCAGCGAATTCATCGCCGTCGCCGAACACAGCGGACTGATCATCGATCTCGGCGCCTGGGTGATGCGCCGCGCCTGCCTCGACGGCAAGGCGTGGCCGGGCCTCGCCGTCTCGGTCAACGTGTCGCCCTTGCAATTCCGCCGCACCGATTTCTTCGACACCGTGCAACGCACTTTGGGCGAAACCGCGTTCGACCCGGCCCGGCTCGAAATCGAACTCACCGAAAGCGTGCTGCTCGGCAATGTCGACACCGCGGAAGCCGGCATGATGCGGCTAAAGGAAATCGGCGTGCGGCTGGCGCTCGACGATTTCGGTACCGGCTATTCCAGCCTGCTCTATTTGCGCCGCCTGCCGTTCGACAAGCTCAAGATCGACCGCAGCTTCGTATTGAGCATCGAAAAAGCCGCCGACGCCGCAGCGATCGTGCACGCGGTGGTCAGCCTCGGCCGCGGCCTCGGCATGAAGGTGACGGCGGAAGGCGTGGAGACCGCCGACCAGCAGCTGTTCCTGCGCGCGGCCGGCGTGCATTTCATGCAAGGCTACCGTTTCGGCAGGGCGGTGACCGCCGCCGAAATCAGCGCCCGGCTGGAGTCGCCGGACGTCTTCACGCCGATCGACGTGCCACAAGCCCTGGCCGGCTGAGCTCTGCGCGCAAGCGCCGCCGCTGATGGCGGGCCCGCGCTTTTGTGATATGGCGGTCTTTCCGAAAATCGCGTCAGGGAAGGAAAGCCGATGGGTGCATCCGCAAAAATAGCGCTGGTGACCGGTGCCGGAACCGGGGTCGGCCGGGCGGTGGCGATCGCGCTGGCCAAGGCCGGCTATAACCTCGTGCTGGCCGGCCGGCGCAAGGAGATGCTCGACAAGGTCGCCGGCGAGATCAACGCCATCGGCGCCCAGGCGCTGGCCGTGCCGACCGACGTGTCGAAGCGCGACTCGATCCTCGCATTGTTCGCCACCGTGAAATCGAGCTTCGGCCGGCTCGACGTCCTGTTCAATAATGCCGGCATCGGCGCGCCGGCTATGCCGCTCGAGGACCTGCCGTTCGAGACCTGGCAGAACGTTGTCGCCACCAATCTGACCGGCATGTTCCTGTGCACGCAGGAAGCCATCAAGATCATGAAGGCGCAGAACCCGCGCGGCGGCCGCATCGTCAACAACGGCTCGATCTCGGCGCATGCGCCGCGGCCGTACTCGGTCGCCTATACCTCGACCAAGCACGCGGTCACCGGGCTGACCAAATCCACTTCGCTCGACTGCCGCCAATACGACATCTGCTGCGGCCAGGTCGACATCGGCAACGCGGCGACGCCGCTCACCGACCGCATGGTGACCGGCGAAGGCGTGCTGCAGCCGGACGGCCATAAGATGATCGAACCGCGCATGGAAGCCGAGCATGTCGGCAACGCGGTGGTCTATATGGCGAGCCTGCCGCTCGACACCAACGTGCTGTTCATGACGGTGATGGCGAACAACATGCCGTTCGTCGGCCGGGGCTAAGCGCGGATCGATGACCGCCGAACTCGAGCACTGGCACGATTTTTACCTGCTGGTCGGCACGGCCGGCGCGACGCTGCTCGGCCTTCTGTTCATCGCGGTGTCGCTCGGCGCCGGCTTCTTGACCGAGGAGAGGGCCGCGGCGACACGCACATTTTACAGCCCGATCATCATCCATTTTGCCTGCGTGTTTTTCATTTCGGCCATCGCCACGGTGCCGGCGCACCGCAGCATGTTCTTCGCCGCGCTGATCGGCGCCACGGCCTTGGTCGGCGCCGTGATCTCGGCCTTCATCACCGTCGAATTGATCCGGCGCGAGTGGACCCAATATGTGCGCGACTATCTCGCTTACGGCCTGTTGCCGGCGATCGGCTATCTCGCTTTGTTCGCCGCCGCCGCGCTGCTCTACAAGGAATCGATTTATGCGCTCGACTTGCTGGCCGGTGCGCTGCTGCTTCTGCTGCTGATCAATATCCGCAACACCTGGGACCTGATGCTGTCGATGGTGCGCCACGCCAAGCGGGAGTGAGCCGTTCAAGCGCCCTCACCGGCTGTCGAGCACGGTCTTGAACTCGGGCTTGTTGCTCGAACAGTCCGCCGCTTCGCCCCAGAACACCAACACGGCCTTGGCGTCGGCCACTCGCCAGATCGCATGCACGCGGCAGATGCCCGGCTTGGCCGGATCCCAGAACATCGAAATCAGGTCGGGCTTGTCGCCGATGAAGACTCGCTCGGCGATCAGCATGTCGGTCGTGGCCGCGTGCCCCTCCGCGTCGACGATCGGAAAAACCAGCCGCTGCGGATCGTCGCCGTCGCGGTCGCGCGTGAGATAGACGTAAGCCTGCTCCTTGCGCAGCATGTCGGCGCTGCCATTGCGCGCTTTCATTTGCTCAGCCGTCGGCTGCGGATTGCCGGGGCAGCCGAGCACGACAAGGCGGCCAAGATCGAAGCGCTGGTTGGTCGAAAATATCGCTACGCCGTCTTCGGCGCAACGGTGCACTGCCGCCAGCGGCTTGGGCAATTTGTCGCGCGTGACGCGTTCGACCGTGGTCATGCGCACGCGGACCAGGCCCGGCGGCGGCGGGCACCATTTGTTGAAGGCTTTGTACGACGCCTCGATCACCTCGTCGGCATCGCGCACCGCGCTCACGCGCTCTTTGGGCTCCTCGCAGCGCGCGCAGCTTTCGCGGATCTTCTCGGCGAGATCGATATGTTGCGAAAGCGCCTTGCACCGCTCGGCGCCCGACGCCTTCATGCCGCGGTCCACCAGCGCGACCGATTGCTGCATCATCTGCTGGGTCGCCCGCAATTCGCGCTTGCAGGCGTCGCTGCCGACGTCGATGGCCGAAGCGCCCCGCGGCGTGCTCAGCAAAGCCGCCAGCGCAACGGCAAACGCGATGATCGTCGATCTGGCCATGGCACCCTCAACG
>CAWAXK010000018.1:0-193634 GCA_963786025.1 uncultured Alphaproteobacteria bacterium | reverse complement strand
TACGGCTAAACCGCAAACAGACCGCGAGCAGGAACAGACATCCGGTGGCGCAGGCAAAAGGATAGGCAACGGTCGCGGCAATCTGAGCGGTGACCTGAGCGTTGGCCCAATCCGGCATCGTTAGCGACGTAAGACCGGCCCAGACGCCGAAGCTTACGACCGCCGCGCCCAGCCAGATCAACCAGCGCCGGGCAAGCAGTCCGTCGCTGGTGAGGAGGCCGCGGTCTAGCCCCACTTGCCCGACCGCCAATCCGGCGAAGAAATATGTCAGGTAAATCGCCGGCCGGCTGAGCTGCAGCGAGAATGGCCCGACCGAAATCCAACGCCATGGCGAATAAGCGAGCGCGAGCGGAACATAGGCCACAAGCGAAATCGCAACCAATATCGCCAAGAATTTGATCGGGCGTTCGCAAGCCCAGGCCCCTAATCGGCCGAGCTCTTTGAGATATCCGGGCGCCATGGCGAAGAGGCCAGCCGCCATCATGTTCAGGACGAGGAGCACGCACAGAAACCATTCCGGGCCATTCGGCCAGAATGGTAAGGAGGTCCACTGCTGCCAGAATCCGACGAAGCTTGGACCGACCGTCCGGACGCTATAGGCAGGGTACAGAGCAAGCGGACTGAGTAAGAGAACCACCAGCACGAAAGGAAGGCCGATCCGCCAAATCCGGTCAGCGACAAAAGACCAGCTCCCTTTGCGTAAAAGGCCAGGTGCGACGAAAAGTCCGGATAGGAAAAACATCGTCGACATCAGGCTGACGTCCTGCCAGGCGCAGAACACATCGAAGCCGATCCAGCGGTGTGTATCGACGATCGGAAAGGCCTGCCACGCATAGGGGGCTTGATCGAAACGGGTGTTTTGGGCTGGGATGGAGGCGAGATAGGCGAGCGAGGAATGGAAGGCGACAACAATAACAATTACGATGCCGCGCAGATTGCTTAAGGCACGACTGGCCTGGGACATGACAGGTCAAACTCGCTCGCTGGTTTGATGTTTCGCAAAAGTGGCCTCGGCATTCGCCAACGTCCGACTTTGCAGCGGAAGCAGGTTTACGATCACTTGCAGGTCGTTCAGCGGTCTATGATCGGCCTCCTTGCTCAAGAGTGCCTGATTTTGGACCAATTCGTCCGTTTGGCGAAGCAGAATTTCGCTTCGGGCGAGCGCCTCCCGCAACCGAATTTCCGTTCGCCTATATGCTGTCAGCCTGCGCTTATAGCTCGTCACCGTGTGGCGCTCTGTGCTTTCATAATTGATGATTGGAAGTGAGTCTGTGCTGTGCGGCAAATGTTCGATGGTCATGGCGCCAGCCTTCCCTACGGCGTCCGGAACTCGTTGCCTTCACACCCTAAATTATAAAAGCGGCGAAAGTTACGACCGAATTGCCCTGACCCAGATCAATCATGCCCGATACCGAACATTTACTCCGTTGTCCGATTCTTTCCGCGTGCCGGCACACTATTTAATCGACTTTAAGACTGATCCCGTCGGCGAGCCAAACCCAGGTAGACCGCTGACGAAGGCCGCGGCGACGAACGGGAAGCTTGCGCGTCATATTTCTTCGCACCCATAACCCGCGCAGCGAAGGCCATGGATGCCTGTAGCGGGACGGATATCAAGTCGAACGTTCCTATGACATCGTATGCCTCGATTCTGCGTCCAGGGTAGCACTCCCCAGGAAACTGACACCGCTCGATGGCAGGCTCGGTGTTCGTGAAATGGCCATATTAAAGATGCAGTAAGTCGATTTGCGCAGCAACTCGCAATCGCGGAGAGCTTCCCGCCTTGAGATCAATACTCGCGATATTGCTTTGGGTAGCGGTCGCGGCGTGGAGCGCCTCGCCGCTGCACGCTCAGCAGCTGACGGAGCCCACCGCTACGGGTCTGTGGCAGAAGACGAATAAATCTGGCGCGCCGATAATTTGGTTTTTGTTCGTGGAGCGCGATGGGATTTATGAGGGCGTCGTCGCCAAGATTTTTCCGAGGCCCCAGGACGAGCCCAATCCGATCTGCTCCAAATGCGTGGATGACCGCAGAAATGCGCCGGTACTCGGCATCTCTATCATCCGGGATATGAAGCGCCGCGGATTGCGGTACGAGGATGGCAACATTCTCGACCCGCGTGACGGCAAGGTGTACCATGCGATGATGTCGGTTAGCCCGGATGGCCAGAGGCTTACCGTCCGCGGCTATCTTGGAATACCACTCTTGGGAATGGATGAGGTCTGGGCCCGCCTTCCCGACAGCGCTATCGCAAATATCGATCCGACCGTTATTGCCAAATACCTGCCGGATGCGACGCCGGCGGGCGTGGCCGCATCCGCCGCGTCGCAGTTGCCCAACAAGGGCAAACTTAAGCCGGCACGCCCCAGATGACTGCCCAACTGGCGTGAATAGTTGCCATTTGGCAGCTTCCCAAATTCAGACACTCGACCAGGGGAGTCATGGAGATTAGCCCCGCTTCTAGGTTTCCATCGAAATATTCGTTGTCGGCCTGCGGGCCGGCGCAGGTACGGTGGACGCCGCCGTCACGACTATTTAGCGGCGCACATGGGAACGAGCGCAGTGAGTAGTCGCGCAGTTATTGAATTGACTGGAGTAAATAGCGCCGGTCAGAATAAAAATGCGAACACCCATGTTCTTGAAATCACCATCTAGTTTATAATGAGTTATTCGAATCCAGCAAGGCTTCAGCTCGGTTGGGCTGGGTCGGCAGACGAAACGCTTGCACGTTTCAATAAGCCATTGCATTCAAAATGAGAGCGCTGAGAAAAACGGCGCCGAGTACCAAGCCAAATAACCGATCACTCGCCAATTCATTGAACATGCCCAGCTCCTATTTTTAAATAGGCTAGCAACTAAAGCGGGCGCAGCAATTGACCTTTGGGGAACCCCGCATTGACGATTTCTATCTTATTTGACTGTCAAAGACAGGCGGGTAAACGACGCACACCAGAAAAGAAAAGTTGAGACCGCCATGCTGGGGTGCAGGGGGTCTCAAGGTTTAATAAGGGCAAGTTCGGGGATGGGGCATGCCCTTATCACCTATGCTGCATGGGTCGCTTCATTTCCGATATTCCCAGCAAGTTGCTGGAGAGCGGCTTATTCCTCCGCTAGGCGGCGTTCAACAAAATGACGCTCGTCGGTAGTCAGGTATGTTCCCAAAATCTTTCGGTATCGCACGATATTTGTTTTGTGGATGAATTGCTGCGTTGCTTCCGTATTTAACAACATCGATCATTCCCACGCGCGTAAAATTGCCCCGCTCCAAAGACACGTGGATTTTTCTAATGCCACACAATGGCGAGTGATACTGCACCTAGGTGCAATATCTGACGGCGGCGAGTCCATCTAAAATATAAAATCAAACCGGACGAATTAAGCGACTAGTGGCTGATGAAAAGCAGCAAAACAAATGGGGCGATGATCCACTTGTTCATTAATTCACCCAACTAATCAGTACGTCCGATCCAACATTCTATCGTTTGTTTCGAATACAAATACAACCATATGCCGAAAGTAAAACACCCAATGGCTCGCCAAAAAAGCACGAGCGAATACCGCTGGCCCGCCCAAAGGGCTACTTGGCCTACTCTTGGTTTAGAATCAAAATCTTTTCAGTCCGCGATCAAGCTGATCGGTCTTTCAATGCCGGTTCGCAAAAACGCCGAGATCTATGGCCAAAACGAGTTTGCCGATTACATTTATAAGGTCCTCAGCGGCACGGTTCGCAGCTACACGATCCTCGACGATGGACGCCGCCAAATCAGCGCTTTCCATTTTCCCGGGGACATATTCGGTTTGGAAATTGGCGATGCGCACACCTTCTCAGCCGAGGCTGTCGTCGACTCGAAGATACTGTTGATAAAACGCAGCTCGCTGATCGAAATAGCCGCCCGCGACAACAGGATAGCACGCGAGCTCTGGTCCTTGACCGCGGCTGAACTACATCGTGTGCAGGAGCACGCGGTGGTATTTATCATGAGCGCGCAGGAGCGCGTCGTTAGTTTCCTCCTCCAGATAGCCAAGCGCGGAGGCACTGCCTCTAAGGCCGAATTGCTGATGTCACGGGCCGACATTGCCGACTATCTTGGTCTTACGATTGAAACAGTGTCGCGGACGCTCAAACAACTGGAGAAGTCCGCGGCTATCGCGTTGCCGACCTTCCATCATGTCGTGCTACGCGACTGCGTCGCGCCTAGTTGAAACTTTCGCTGAGCGGCGTTCCTCCCCGAACCGACTTCGACCAACGTGCCTCAGCAACCGGAGCCCGGGCGAGATGCGCCCGCCCGACGCTCGTGATCCTACCCAAGAAGCCCGAAGCGCAAAACCTGCCAAGTAGATCGAGGTCAAGGCCGCCTAGCTCAGCAGCTACCATTGGGGACACCGTCTAACGTTTTGTTATTATGATCATTTCTGGCATTTCCTGCGCCTGGAGGGATTCGCCTTGTGCCGGCAAAGTGGGCGCTCGTCGAATTCCGCTTAGTTAAGCGTTTTGCGGCAAATCAAATTTTTCGCCGCTCGGAATGCAATATTTAGGCCCAAATTTTGCTCGGCGCTAAGCATTCATGACGCGACGAATTACTCAGATTCTGGTTTGCCTATTTTTGTGCTTCACTTTTGAAGACATCTTGGCCGCAGAGCCACAAGCACAATCGATTTTGATCATTGATCAATCTGACCCTAGCTCTTCAATTAGTCGTCCCATGCGTAACGCTTTTCGTTCAGCCCTGACCTCTAATGCAGCAGTAGCGCGGACAATCTATTTGGAACCGCTCAATATTCAACGGTTCCCCGGCGCGCGTTATTGGGACATAAATTACAACTATCTCAAGGAAAAATATCGCGACAAACAAATTGACCTCGTTGTCGCTTTCGGACCAACGGCACTCAATTTTATTGCGGCCTATCGTCCGTCCCTCTGGCCAACAACTCCAGTTGTATTTGGCCTTGTCGATGATGCGGTAATTGCCAGCTCGGCCCTGCCACCCAACACAACCGGCATTACCGTACATCGCACCTTCCAAATGGTAGTCGATGCGGCAAAAGTCTTTGTGCCGGGCCTCAAACGTATCGCCTTGGTGGGTGCCTCGCTCGCAGATGACATCAATCCGCGCCAATACGATTGGCAACTGCCCTACGCTGCCCCTCAACTCGAGATTATTGATTATACGAACTTGCCGATGGCCGAGATGAAAATGCGCGTGAGTAAGCTCTCAGACCACACCGCGCTTTTCTATACGGCGATGTTCAATGATTCGAGGGGGCAACAGTACTTTCCCGAGGAAGCATTGGCAGAAATTGCGCGTGTGGCCAACGGACCCATCGTCGTCGATACAGAGTCTCATGTCGCAAATGGTGGCAGCGGCGGCTTTGTTCTATTGCCGCAAATGGTCGGCCGTGAGGTAGGCCTGCGCGCCCGGCGCATTCTCGATGGCGAAAGCGCCTCACAAATTCCTATTACCCGCGGCGACAATGTTAAACCCATATTTAATTGGCATGAGCTGCAGAAATGGAACGTCGATATCGGCGACTTGCCGCCCGGCAGCGAAGTCCGCTTCAGGCCACTGAATGCATGGGATCTGTATCAATGGCAGATCATCTCTATCACTATTTTAATCTCCTTTCTCATCACGATGGTTGCTTGGTTGCTCTTTGAACATCGCCGCGTCACGTTGCTGAAATTGAATCAAAAGATCGTCTTCGACAGATCTTACTTATGGATCGTACATTGATCGCAGGTGCGATGTCGGCCTCGATTGCACACGAACTCAATCAGCCGTTGGGAGCAATTCTTGCGAATTGCGAAGCTGCACAGATTCTACTTAGAGCTGACAGGAAAGATCTCAATCTTCTTAAAGAGATTCACATCGACATTGAACGCGATGATAGGCGAGCGGCAGACATCATTCGGCACCTGCGCACCCTCCTTAAGGAGAAGAACGAGGGCGAATTAAAGACATTCGACCTTAACGATTCGGTCCGGTCGACGATCTCTATTATTGGGCCGGAGGCGAAAAAACGACGCGTTACCCTAACCTGCAATCAAGAGAAAGCTGCGCTGCCCATCCATGCGGATGACGTACATCTACAGCAAGTCTTCATAAACCTAGCGATGAATGCGATGGATGCGATGGATGCGGCACAGACAGTTGCGGCGGAAGACCGCGATATCGAAATCAAGACGGCACTGGTAGGGGACTCTGAAGTAGAGGTTTCAGTTTCGGATGCCGGCATTGGCATTCCAAACGATAAACTGAAGCGAATTTTTGAGCCTTTCTTTACGACCAAGTCACAGGGAACGGGTCTGGGCCTATCAATCGTACGAACGATAATCGAATCGTATGGCGGCCGGATCTGGGCGGAAAACAGACCTTCACGTGGCGCCACGTTTCGGCTGATTTTACCACTAACGAAAGCGCAACTGTCATGAATGCGCGCGAAGACGTAATTCATATTGTTGACGATGATGCATCGTTTCGCAAGGCAATGTATCGACTGCTAAGTGCATCGGGCTATCGCGTCGTCTTGCACGAATTGGGGGGGGGGGGGGGGGCGAGGCTCTAGAAACTATCTCGAATGATGATCGTGGTTGTATACTGCTCGATGTGCAAATGGCGGGCCTAAACGGGATCGAATTGCAAGAGCGCCTCGAAAAGGTTGGGAACGCCTTACCGATCGTTTTTATTTCCGGCCATGGCGATATTCCGACAAGCGTAAGAGTTATTAAAGCCGGCGCAGACGATTTTTGACAAAGCCGGTCTCTAGGGATGTTTTGCTAGCTGCCATGCTGCCAAGACAATATTTCGCTCGTCGTTTGTGGGTCCACGCTCTAAATTCCAAGACCGAACTTGGAGGCGCAGATGATCAGGATCGCTGCAATCCTTGCCGGCGCCGTCAGTCTGGCGGCCTGCGACATGTTCGGTACGCTGATCGACGGCTGGAAATATGCGAAGGCCGTGGAAGCCGACCTGGCGATATCGACGGGCATGAAGCCGCAAGTCGGCTTCAACTGGCACAATGGGCGGCTGGTGCGGGTGACGGTGACCTTCCCCCGGCTTTATGAAGCGAAGCCCTTGCGCGAAGTGGCCGAGATCGTGCGCCGCTCGGTCGCCAGCCAATTCAAGCAAACGCCCGACGATATCGATCTGGCGTTCTCGCTGGGGCGAACGAGCCCGGGCACCACGGCGCAATTGGGCGGCGTGGATTAGCGCCGCAGCGGCGCGTTACAATCGCCGAATTTCAAAAGGGGGGCCGCCATGCCGCTCTGGCAAAGATTGCTGATCACGCTCGCCGTGATGCTGCTGACAAGTTTCGTCGCCGGGCTGTTGTGGCACTGGCTCTTCAACACCGACATTCCAAGCTATGTCAGCGGGGTTGTCGGCGGCGTCACCGCCGTGCCAGCGTGGGAACTGCTGAAACGGATCGAAATACGCTGACGATTTTCATGGTCGCGGCATCGAGCCGCGGCAGGCGTCGGCGCGCAACCACCCTCCCCGATTTGCGGGGAGGGATAAAGGCTACTCCGCCGCTTCCATTCGCGGCGTCGCCTTCTCCACCTTGGCGGCGCAGAACTTGAATTCCGGAATCTTGCCGAACGGATCGAGCGCCGGATTGGTCAGGATATTGGCCGCCGCCTCGACGTAAGCGAACGGGATGAACACCACGCCGTCGGGAATGGCGTCGTCCTGGCGCGAGGCCAGTTCGACCACGCCGCGGCGCGTGGTGACGCGCAGCATGTCGCCGGGCTTAAGCCCCAGCTTCACGAGCGTGCCGCGCGACACGGCGGCGATCGCCGCCGGTTCGAGCGCGTCGAGCACGGAGGCGCGCCGCGTCATGGCGCCGGTGTGCCAATGCTCGAGCTGGCGGCCGGTGGTGAGGATGAACGGATAGTCGTGGTCGGGCGTCTCGTCCGGCGGGGTGAGCTTGGCCGCCACCAGCTTGGCCATGCCGTTCGGGCGCGGGAAGCCCTTGTCGAACACCACGTCGCGGCCGGGCTCGTCGGGCGCGTCGGTCGGATAGGTGACGGCGTCCTCGCGCTCGACGCGCTCCCAGGTGATGTTGTCGAGCGCCGGCATCAGCCGCGCCATCTCCTCGAACACTTCGCCGACATGCTTGTAATTCCACTTCTCGCCCATGCGCTGCGCGAGATCCTGGATGATCCACAGATCCTGGCGCGTGTCGCCCGGCAGTGGCAGCGCCTTGCGGCCCATCTGCACCTGACGGTTGGTGTTGGTGACGGTGCCGTCCTTCTCCGGCCAAGCCGAGGCTGGCAGGATCACGTCGGCATAGGAGCAGGTCTCGGTGAGGAAGATGTCCTGCACCACGAGATGCTCGAGATGGGCGAGCGCGGCGCGCGCGTGGTTCAAGTCGGGGTCGGACATCGCCGGGTTTTCGCCCATGATGTACATGCCCTTGATCTCGTCGGCGTGCACGGCATCCATGATCTCGACCACGGTCTTGCCCTTCTTCGGGTCGAGCTTCTTGCCCCAGGCTTTTTCGTATTTCGCAATCTGCTCCGGATTCTCCACCGACTTGTAGTCGGGGAAGAACATCGGAATGAGGCCGGCGTCGGAAGCGCCCTGCACGTTGTTCTGGCCGCGCAGCGGATGCAGGCCGGTGCCGGGACGGCCGACCTGGCCGCAGATCAGCGACAGCGCGATGAGGCAGCGCGCATTGTCGGTGCCGTGGGTGTGCTGCGACACGCCCATGCCCCAGAAGATGATGGCGTTCTCGGCGCGGGCAAAGGCGCGCGCGACTTCGCGAATGGTGTCGGCCGGAATGCCGCAGATCGGCTCCATTTCTTCCGGCGTGAAGTCCTTCACATTGTCGGCGATCTGGTCGAAGCCCTCGACGTAAGTCTGCACATATTGCTGGTCGTAGAGCTTCTCGCCGATGATGACGTTGAGCATGCCGTTGAGCATCGCGACGTCGGTGCCGTTCCTGAACTGCATCATCTGCCAGGCGTGGCGCTTCAAGGCCTGCCCGCGCGGGTCCATGACGACGAGCTTGGCGCCGCGTTTGGCTGCCTGCTTGAAGAAGGTGGCGGCGACCGGATGGTTCTCGGTCGGGTTGGCGCCGATGACGATGATCATGTCCGAGTTCTTGCACTCGTTGAAGGTCGCGGTCACCGCCGCCGAGCCGACGCCTTCCAGGAGCGCCGCCACCGACGAGGCGTGGCACAGCCGCGTGCAGTGATCGACATTGTTGGAGCCGAAGCCGGTGCGGATGAGCTTCTGGAACAGATAGGCCTCTTCGTTCGAGCCCTTGGCCGAGCCGAAGCCGGCGAGCGCGCGGGGACCGTCGCGGTCGCGGATCTTCTTCAAGCCGGAGGCGGCGCGGGTCATCGCCTCTTCCCAGGTGGCTTCGCGGAAATGCGTGAACGGGTTCGCCGGATCGACCAGATCGTCGGCGGCCTTGGCGACGCCGTCCTTGCGCACCAGCGGCTTCATCAGCCGCTGCGGATTGCTGACATAGTCGAAGCCGAAGCGGCCTTTGACGCACAGGCGCTGCTGGTTGGCGGGGCCGTCGCGGCCGGTGACATAGAGCAGCTTGTCGTCCTTGATCTGGTAGGTGAGCTGGCAGCCGACGCCGCAATAGGGGCAGACCGAGTGCACTTCGCGGTCGGGAAATTCGGTGCGGACGTTTTCCTTGTTCACCAGCGTCGCCGGCATCAGCGCGCCGGTCGGGCAAGCCTGCACGCATTCGCCGCAGGCGACGCAGGTGGAAGCGCCCATCGGGTCGTCGAAGTCGAAGACGATCTTCTCGCTGTGGCCACGGCCGGCCATGCCGATGACGTCGTTGACCTGCACTTCGCGGCAGGCGCGCACACACAAATTGCACTGAATGCAGGCGTCGAGATTGACCGCCATGGCCGGATGGCTGCGGTCGGGCGTGGGCGCGCCGCGCTGGCCGAAGCGGCTCGCCGCGACGTTCATGCGGTCGGCCCAGGCCCAGAATTTCGATTGCGGATCGTGCGCGGTCTCGCGCGCCGGCTGGTCGGACATCAAGAGTTCGAACACCATCTGCCGCGCGGTCTTGGCGCGCTCGGAGACCGCCTTCACCTTCATGCCTTCGACGGGCTTGCGGATGCAGCTTGCGGCCAGCACGCGCTCGCCCTCGATCTCGACCATGCAGGCGCGGCAGTTGCCGTCGGCGCGGTAGCCGGGCTCGGGCGAATAGCAAAGATGCGGGATCTCGGTGCCGAGGCGCTTCGCCACCTGCCAGATGGTCTCGCCTTCGAGCGCCTCGACTTCCTTGCCGTCGAGGATGAATTTCACTGATTTACCGGCGCCGTTTCGTGTGGTCATCGCTCTCGCCTTTCGCAGTCACCAGGTTCCCAGCGGTTTCTTCAGTTCATCAGGAAAATATTTCAGCACGCACAACAGCGGATTGGGCGCGGCCTGGCCGAGCCCGCAGATCGAGGCGTCGCGCATGGCGTTCGAGAGTTCCGTCAGCAGCGCGGCGTCCCACGGGCCCTGCGCCATCAGCTTGACCGCCTTCTCGGTACCGGCGCGGCAGGGCGTGCACTGACCGCAGCTCTCGTCCTCGAAGAACTTCATCAAGTTGAGCGCCACCGCCTTCATATCGTCCTGGTCGGATAAAATGACAACCGCGTGCGAGCCGACGAAGCAGCCGTATTTTTCCAGAGTTCCAAAGTCGAGCGGCTCGTCGGCCATCGACGCCGGCAAAATGCCGCCGGAGGCGCCGCCCGGCAGGTAGCCCTTGAAAACATGACCCTCGGTCATGCCCCCACAGAATTCCTCGATCAGTTCGCGCGCGGTGACGCCGGCCGGCGCCAGCACCACGCCCGGCTTCTTGACGCGGCCGGAAACCGAGAAACTGCGGAAACCCTTGCGTTCCTTGCGGCCCTGGCTCGTCATCCAGGCGGCGCCCTTTTCGATAATGTCGCGCACCCAGAACAGCGTCTCGACGTTCTGCTCCAGCGTCGGGCGGCCGAACAGGCCGACCTGCGCGACATATGGCGGGCGGTGGCGCGGCAGCCCGCGCTTGCCCTCGATCGACTCGATCATCGCCGACTCTTCGCCGCAGATATAGGCGCCGGCGCCGCGCCGCAGATGCTGCTTGGTGTGCGGCGTGAGACCCGCTTTCTCGGCCTTGTCCAATTCCTCGGCCAGCATCAGCCGCAGTTCGGGATATTCGTCGCGAATGTAGAGGTAGGTGTCGGGCGCCTCGACCACCCAAGCCGCGATCAGCATGCCTTCGATGAATCGGTGCGGATCGCGCTCGAGATAATATCGGTCTTTGAAGGTGCCCGGCTCGCCTTCGTCGCAATTGACCGCGAACAGACGCGGGGCGGGCTCCGCGCGCACCAGTTGCCATTTGCGGCCGGTCGGAAAGCCGGCGCCGCCGAGGCCGCGCAAGCCGGCATCGCTGACGCTTTTGATCAGGTCGTCGCGCGTGCGTTTGCCGGCGAGACAGTCCTTGAGCAGCGCGTAGCCGCCGGCTTTTTGATAGGCGACGAAATCCGCGCCCGGCTGCCAAGCGTGCGCATGCTTGTTCGCCTTGACGTCGGCGACGATCGCCTCCGGCGTCGCCTTGAAGGTCTGCAAATGCCCGACGGCGGCGACCGGGGCGCGGTCGCAGGCGCCCATGCATGGCGCGCGCACCACGCGCACATCCTTGCCGAGGATCGCGGGCAATTTCTTCAGCAGCGTCTCCGCGCCCGCCATGGCGCAAGAGAGCGAATCGCACACGCGCACGGTCACCGCCGGCGGCGCGGGTCCGTCCTTCACCACGTCGAAATGCGAATAGAAAGTCGCGACCTCGTAGACCTCGGTCTGCGCCAGCTTCATTTCCAGCGCCAAGGCGGCGAGATGCGCGGCGGACAGATGGCCGTAATGATCCTGAATCAGATGCAGGTGTTCGATCAGGAGATCGCGCCGGCGCGGCCGATCGGTGAGCAGCGCGCGCACTTCATCCAGCGCCGCTGGGTCGACCTGACGGCCCTTGGGCGTACGCGGCGGCCGGCGCTTGCCTGACCGCGGCGGCGCCTTCACGTCCTCGCCTGCAACGCTCATTTTGTTCTCCTGACGTGAGAAAAGCCGTTCTGAATCAACGGAAGCAAGGCCCATTCACCAATGACTTGATAGAGTTTCTCTATTAATATGATAGCCATCCTTGTAAAATTCGATTATGACTGCCTTTATGACAGTGCATTGCTGCAGATATTCCAAATCCAGCAGATTTCGAAATCAAACTAGGTATTCGCAAGAGATCCCCAGTGATCGATAAACTCGAATTTTTGCTCGCCCTGGCGCGGGAAAAGCATTTCGGACGCGCCGCCGAGGCCTGCGGCGTGACCCAGCCGACTTTATCCGCCGGCGTGAAGCAAATCGAGGACACCTTCGGTGTCTTGCTGGTCAACCGCGGCTCGCGATTTCAGGGTTTCACGCCGGAGGGGGAACGTGTGCTCGACTGGGCGCGGCGCATCGTCGGCGATGCCCGCGCCATGCGCGAGGAAATTCACGCGCTCAAGCACGGCCTGTCCGGCCGCCTGCGCATCGCCGCCATTCCGACCACCTTGGCGATGGTCGAGCGGCTCACCACGCCCTATCGCGCGCGGCATCCGAACGTTCAATTCACCATCTATTCGCGCAACTCGTTCGAGATTCTCGATCTCCTGGAAAATCTCGAGATCGACGCCGGCATCACCTATGTCGAGAACGAGCCAATCGGCCGCGTCGGCACCGTGCCGCTCTATCACGAGCGCTACCGCCTGCTCACTTCGGCCGACGCGCCGCTGGGCGATCGCGACAGCGTGACCTGGACCGAGGTGGCGCAGGTGCCGCTGTGCCTGCTCACGCCCGACATGCAGAACCGGCGCATCATCGACCGCCTGCTCAAAAGCGCCGGCAGCGAGGCACGGCCGACGCTCGAATCGGATTCGATGATCCTGCTGTACTCGCACGTGCGCACCGGCCGCTGGGCGAGCGTGATGCCGGCGAAGATTGCCGACACGCTCGGCCTCACCAACACCATTCGCGCCATTCCGATTACCCAGCCGGAAGCTGTACAAACGATCGGCCTCGTCGTGCCGTCGCGCGAACCGATGACGCCGATCACTGCGGCGTTGGTGGCCGAAGCGCGCCGCGTTGCGGCATCGCTCGACGATTGACCGACAGCATTAGCCATTAGTCGTAGACGCGCGGCGTAATATCATCGTGCGCAGCGAATTCGCGTTTTCAAGAGATCTTCACATGCACAATCTCGACCTCAAATAGTCGTTCGCTATTGCGGCATTTGAATTTCCTATCAGGTCATAGGAACACTTTGATTGATTCAATAAATTCCCAACCGCACTCTGCAAATAACGGATTTGGGGGGCCCTGAGTCCGTCAAAAAAAGTAAACAACGGGAAACACAAGGGGAGACGACGCGATGAGCTTGCTCTCGATACTCGATCGCAATCATACAATCGCAAAACCTGGATTCAGCCGGTGGATGGTGCCGCCGGCGGCATTGTGCGTGCATCTGTGCATTGGCCAAGCCTACGCGTTCAGCGTGTTCAATCTGCCGATGACCAAACTGCTCGGCATAACGCAATCCACACCGGCTGACTGGCGGCTCACCGATCTCGGCTGGATCTTCTCGATCGCGATCTTTTTCCTCGGTGCGTCGGCGGCCGTATTCGGCCGCTGGGTCGAGGAAGGCGGGCCGCGCCGCGCGATGTTTACCGCGGGTCTGTGCTGGGGCGGCGGCTTTCTGGTCTCGGCGCTTGGCACTTATGCGCACGCTCTCTGGCTCATCTATCTCGGCTACGGCGTTCTCGGCGGCTGCGGCCTCGGCATCGGTTACATTTCGCCGGTGTCCACGCTGATCAAATGGTTCCCCGACCGGCCCGGCATGGCGACCGGCATGGCAATCATGGGCTTCGGCGGCGGCGCCTTCATCGCATCGCCTTTGTCGGTGTGGCTGATGAGCAAGTTCTCGACGCCGACCCATGTCGGCGTCGCCGAGGCCTTCATCGCGATGGGCATTATCTATTTCTGCTTCATGATGGTCGGCGCAGCAATCGTGCGCGTGCCGGCGCCCGGCTGGATGCCCGCGGGCTACACGCCGCCAGTGGTGGCGCAGAAGCTGATCACCAAGAACGACGTCTTCGTCTATGACGCGCTGAAGACGCCGCAGTTCTGGCTGATCTGGTGGGTGCTCTGCCTCAACGTGACCGCCGGCATCGGCGTGCTCGGACAGGCTTCCGCGATGAGCCAGGAAATGTTCCCGGGACATGTATCGGCGGTGGCGGCGGCGGGCTTTGTCGGGCTGATGAGCCTGTTCAATATGGCCGGGCGCTTCTTCTGGGCTTCGACCTCCGACATCATCGGCCGCAAGAACACGTACTTCTGCTTCTTCGCGATCGGCACGGTACTTTACGCACTGGTGCCGTGGACCGGCTCGATCGGCAGCGTTTCGCTGTTTGTGCTGTGCTTCCTGGTGATCATCAGCATGTATGGCGGCGGCTTCGCTACCGTGCCGGCCTACCTGAAAGATATGTTCGGCACACGTTATGTCGGCGCCATCCACGGTATGTTGCTCACCGCCTGGTCGATGGCCGGCATCTTCGGTCCGGTGCTGGTCAATTACATCCGCCAGTACCAGATCGATCATGGCGTGCCGAAGGCGCAGGCCTACAACACCACCATGTACATCATGGCGGGGCTGTTGGTGGTCGGCTTCATCTGCAATTACATGATCAAAGCCGTGAATGCCCGCTACCACATGAAATCCGACCATGAAGCCGAACGTGCGCAGGCGGCCGTCGCCGCCGCGGGCGAACCGGCTGGCGCGTAAGGAGAACAACCATGCAAAACGCAGAAACGTCGATGGGTCTGAAACTCGCGCTGGCCTGGGGGTTCGTCGGCATCCCGCTCACCTGGGGCGTGATCGAGACGATCATCAATGCGATGAAGCTGTTCCACTAGCCTAAGCGCGTCGAGCGGGCGTCGCCTCCCTAGCCCCCATGGGAAGCGGCGCCCGCTTGTTTTCAACGGGGAGCGGCAAGCGATGCGAAGCTATGTCTACGGCACGGTGCGGGACACGCGGCGCAACGCCATCTACGTGATCCGCGTCAAGGACGACGTCATCGACGCGATGGAAGCCGACGAGATCGCCGAGCTCATACGCGAGAAAATCCAGTCGCGCGGCGAATACGCCGCCGACGTCGTCGTCATCCAGGGCGAGGCCAAGGAAACGTTGCGGCTCTACGGCACGCCGTATTCGGTATCGCGCGTGCGCGCGGCGATGTTCAACGCCGCCATCAGCTGGCGGCCGATCGAGTTCGACTAGACGCGGGAAGCCGCGCCTTCGGCCGGGGCCGGAGCGCGCGCGACCAGCGGCTTCTTTTTCGAGGCCTTCGCAGTCGATTTTGCCGCATCCGACTTGCCGGCTCGCGCCTGCTTACGCGCGCGCTTCTCCATGCGCTGCCCGTAGAACTCGACGATATTGCGCGCGGTTTCCTGGGTCAGCATCTTGTAACGGCCCAAGGCGGCGGCGAGATCTTCGGGCGTCAAATTGCGTCCGGCGGCCCGCATCAGCGACAGCTCGCGGGCGGTCGTCCAGGAGCAGCCCGCCGCCTTGGCCAGAATCAGGATCATATCCTCGTGCTCGTCGAGCAGAGCGCGTTCGACCAGATCGACCGGGAATTTGCCGAGTTTCGATAGCGCCACCACCGCTTTTTCGAATTCCTGCGTGTGGGCGGGACCGTGCACATTGGCCTCCGCCACGGGGCGCATCTTGAAGCGGAAATAGGCATTGCGGGCGGCGGCGGTATGCTCCGGCGACGCCGCGCGGACTTCATGCTGAATGGCGCTGGCGACGTCATCGATGGCATCGCGGATCGCGGCGGCAGCGCGCGGATTGGCGGCTTCCAGCTTGGCGCGGGCGGATGCGGAGGCGTTTTCGAGCAGTTTGAGAAAATGCTGGCGCGGAATGTCGCCGCGTTGTCCGAGCACCATCATCAGCTTGCGGTCGTGCTGCGCGCGGGTGGTCAGCCGGCCGTAGCCTGCGAGCGAGAAGATGGCGCCATTGTTGCCCGCGACCTTATGCACGACGCGGTTATCGCCGCGCTCCACCAGGACGTCGGTGACCTTTTCGCTCAGCTTCAGGCGCTGGGCGATGGCGAGCAGATGGTCCTGGCTCTTGGTACTGGCGTTCTCGACCAAGTCGGCATCGCTCAACCGGTCCGAGCGGGCAAGCACCGGTCCGGCGATCGCGATTTCGTCGTCGAAGGCGAGCGAGCGGGTCAGCTTGGGGGGAGCATTGCTCAGGTCCGCCATTTGGTGTGCGAGTTTCGCGCGCGCCTTGACCTCGATATCGGCCGAAAGCTGCTGCAGCACGTCATCGAACAGCGCAATCTGCTGATCGGAATAGCCGCGCGAGCCAGCCACGAACAAGTCGGCGACGCGCTGAAGGATGCGCAAGCGCTGTTTCACGCCGCCGGTGGCGACCGTGCTGATCAGTTCATCGATGATCGTCTGGCTGTCGGCGAGCGATTGGGATTTGGGGGGCAGAGCGGAGTTGGGCATGGCACTACATTGCTAATGATGGCGGGACCGTGGATCGCGTCCAGTGATCGAACGCCGAATTACTCTAGCGGCAAGGTGCGAATATCCGTTGCACGCGCTCCCTGCAAAAAGACTAAAATTTTAATCAAATGCGCTGCAACCGCGTGCGTGTGCGGTAATGCCTGATCGCACCGGCATAAATTAAATGTCATTCCGGGACGGCCCGAAGGGCCGCACCCGGAATGCGAGCGTAAATCGGTAGAATGATACTGGATTCCGGGGTCGCCCCCGTCGCAATGACGCGTTTACGCCACCTTCACGCTCATGTGGCCGAACATGGCCTTCTTGGCTTCCTCGTCGAACTCGGTCTTGAACTTGTGCTTGTCGCGCAGCGCATTGGCGCGCGCCGCCGCCGGGCGGGCGGAGATTTCATCGACCAGCCGCTTCACATTCGGGAATTTCGCCCAGTATTCCGCGCCGAGAGCGTTCGGGATGAGCCGCGCCCAGCCCCACAGCGCCATGTCGACAATGGTGTAGGTGTCGCCGAGCATGTATTTCTGCTTGGCGAGCCGCGCTTCGATAATGGTGTAATGGCGCTGCGTTTCGTACATGTAGCGGTTGATGGCGTATTCAATCTTTTCCGGCGCGTATTGGCGGAAGTGCACCGACTGGCCGGAATAGGGGCCGACGCCGGAGGCTACGAACATCAGCCACGACAGCAGTTCGCCGCGCGCTTTCGGTGTGTTCGCCGGCAGGAACTTGCCGGTCTTCTCGGCGAGATAAAGCAGGATGGCGTTTGAGTCGAACACAACGGCGTCGCCGTCGACGATCGCCGGCACCTTGGCGTTCGGGTTGATCGCCAGATATTCCGGCTTGTGCTGCTCGCCTTTGCGGGTGTCCACCGGCATCGCCTCGTAAGGCAGGCCAATTTCCTCGAGCATGAGCGCGACCTTCATCGGATTGGGCGCGCCGCTGTAATAGAACTTGATCATGGATTCTCCCTGCATTGAAACCGGCGCATAGCATCATCCCCCTCATTCCCGCGCAAGCGGGAAGGGCCGCACAAAACCGTGACCCCTTATTTCGGATGGCGCAAACGAAAGCGGGCGGCTTTCGCCGCCCGCCTGGGTAACCGTTGTCCGGCTGTCTAGAACAGGCCGACAATCTTGCCGTCCGCTCCGACGTCGATCGAATCCGCCGCCGGCACGCGCGGCAGGCCGGGCATGGTCATGATCTCACCGCAGATCGCCACCACGAATTCGGCGCCGGCGGACAGCCGCACTTCGCGCACGTTGATGGTGTGGTCGGCCGGCGCGCCCTTGGCGTCCGGATTGGTCGAGAACGAGTACTGGGTCTTGGCGACGCAGATCGGCAGCTTGCCGTAGCCCATCTCTTCCCAGGTCTTGAGCTGGTCCTTGACCGACTTGTCGGCGGTGACGTTCTTGGCGCGGTAGACTTCGCGCGCGATGGTCTCGATCTTCTCGAACAGCGGCATCTCGTCCGGATAGAGGAACTTGAGCTTGCTCTGGCCGGCATCGATCACCTTGACCACGGCCTTGGCAACGTCGGCGGCGCCCTCGCCGCCCATCGCCCAGTGATCGGCCATGATCGCCTGAACGCCGAGCGCCTTGCACTTGTCCTCGACCAGCTTGATTTCGGCGTCGCTGTCGGCCGAGAAGCGGTTGATGGAGACCACCACCGGCAGCCCGAATTTCTTTATGTTTTCGACGTGGCGCTGCAGATTGGCCATGCCGGCTTCGAGCGCCTTGAGGTCTTCCTTCTTCAGGTCGTCCTTCTTGACGCCGCCATGCATCTTGAGCGCGCGGATGGTGGCGACCAGCACGACGCAATCGGGCGTCAGACCCGCCTTGCGGCACTTGATGTCGATGAATTTCTCGCCGCCGAGATCGGCGCCGAAGCCGGCTTCCGTCACCACATAGTCGGCGAGCTTGAGCGCGGTGGTGGTGGCGAGCACCGAGTTGCAGCCGTGCGCGATGTTGGCGAAAGGGCCGCCGTGGATGAAGGCGGGCGTGCCTTCCAGCGTCTGCACCAGGTTCGGCGCCAGCGCCTCCTTGAGCAACGCGGTCATCGCGCCATGCGCCTTGAGATCCTTGGCGAGGATCGGCTTCCGGTCACGGGTATAGGCGACGATGATCTTGCCGAGGCGCTCCTTGAGGTCGTCGAGGTTCTTGGCGAGACAGAAGATCGCCATGACTTCGGAGGCGACGGTGATGTCGAAGCCGGCCTCGCGCGGATAGCCGTTGGCGACGCCGCCGAGCGAGCAGACGATCTCGCGCAGCGCGCGGTCGTTCATGTCTATGACGCGGCGCCAGGCGACGCGGCGGGAATCGATGCCGAGGCCATTGCCCCAGTAGATATGGTTGTCGATCAGCGCCGAGAGCAGATTGTGCGCCGAGGTGATGGCGTGGAAGTCGCCGGTGAAGTGCAGATTGATGTCTTCCATCGGCACCACTTGGGCGTAACCGCCGCCGGCGGCGCCGCCCTTCATGCCGAAGGACGGCCCGAGTGAGGGCTCGCGCAGGCAGAGCATCGCCTTATTGCCGATGTGGTTGAGCGCGTCAGTGAGGCCGACCGTGGTGGTGGTCTTGCCCTCGCCCGCCGGCGTCGGCGTGATCGCGGTCACCAGGATCAGCTTGCCGTTCGGCCGGCTTTGCAGAGATTTGACGTAGTCCATCGAGACCTTGGCCTTGTAATGGCCATAGGGTTCGAGGTTTTCCGCGGCGATGCCGAGCTTTTCCTTGGCGATCTCGAGGATCGGCCGCTTGGTGGCGGACTGCGAAATTTCGATATCGGATTTCGGCTTCTGATGCTGCGAGGCGGGCATGGGTGTGTTCCGTCTAATACAATGCGGGTGAACCGGCGATTTGGGATTTTGCTAGCGGAGAAATCAGCTGAACCTCGCCCCCGGAGCGAGCTTGGCAGCTGCGGCGAATTCGGACGCGTCGATCTTTTTGCCGCCGTCGGGCTGCACGCGGGTGACCTTGAAGCGGCCATCGGCGCAGACCACGGTGAAGCCGTCGGCTTCGACCGCGACGATCTCGCCCAGCTTGCCGGCGATGCCCTTGGGGTCCTTGGCCGGCAGCGGCTTGGCGTCGAAAATCTTGACGGTCTTGCCGTCGAGCGTGCACCAGGCGCCGGGCGCCGGGTTGCAGCCGCGGATAAGGCGGTCAATCTGCTCCCACGGCTTGCCCCAATCGATCTTGGCATTGCCGGGGCCGCAACGGCCTTCATAGGTCGCTTTCGACTCGTCCTGCTTGATGCGCGGCGCCTTGCCGGCCTTCACCAGGTCGATGCCTTCCAGCATCGCTTCGACGCCCATCGGGAACAGGCGGTCGAAATAGACGGTGCCGAGCGTGTCGGTGGGGCCGATCGGCGTTTTCCGCGTCGTAAGGACGTCGCCGGTATCGAGCCCGTTGTCGGGCCAGAAGATCGACAAGCCGGCTTCCTTCTCGCCCTTGATGATCTGCCAGTTGATGGCGGACGCGCCGCGATAGGCCGGCAGCAGCGAGGGGTGATACTGGATCGAGCCGTGCGTCGGGATATTGAGGAATTCCTCCGGCACGAATAGCGTGACGAAAGCCATGACCTGCAGGTCCGGCTTGAGCGCCTTGAACTCTTCCCAGACCTTGGCGTCTTTGTAGGACGCCGGCTGATAGACCGGCAGTTTGGCCGCGAGCGCCGCTTCCTTCAGCGGGTCGGCCTTGGCGCCTTCCTTCTCCGGCGCGACATAAACGGCAACGACGTTTTCGCCGCGCTTGAGCAGCGCTTCCAGCACGGCCTTGCCGAAGGCCTGCTGGCCGTGGACCACGATACGCATATGGATGTTCTCCCAATTCTCCATCGTCATGCCCGCGAAGGCGGGCATCCAGTAACCGCCGGGGTTTCGATGAGGCGAAGCAATGCCCCAAGCCGCCGGCGGTGATTACTGGGTCCCCGCTTTCGCGGGGACGACAGCAACAGATGCTTGCCACTCCCCGCGCGCGGGGAGAGGGAAGATTTACGCCGCCGCCTTCGACTTGTCCGGCGCGGTGATGGCGCCCGACTTCTTGATGTCGGCGATTTCAGCCGCCTTGTAGCCGAGCACCTTGGACAGGATTTCCTCGGTATGCTCGCCGAGCAGCGGCGAGCGCTCGACCTTGGCGGGCGAATCCGACAGCTTGATCGGGTTGCCGACGGTCAGATATTTGCCGCGGGTCGGATGGTCGACCTCGACGACGGTGCCGGTCGCGCGCAGCGACTGCTCCTCGGCTATCTCCTTCATCGACAGGATCGGCCCGCACGGGATGTCGTGCTTGTTGAACAGATCCATGGCCTCGAACTTGGTCATGGTCATGGTGAAGGCCTCGATGCGGGCGAAGATCTGCTTGAGCCGGGGCAAGCGCGCCTTCGGCGTGGCGAAGTCAGGATCGGTCTTCCATGTCGGCTCGCCGATCACGTCGCAGATTTCGTTCCACACCGGCGCCTGGGTGATGAAATAGAGATAGGCGTCCGGATCATTCTCCCAGCCCTTGCACTTGACGATCCAGCCGGGCTGGCCGCCGCCAGAGTTGTTGCCGGCGCGCGGCACCGCGACGCCGAACGGCACGCCCTCGCCGAACTGGCTGTATTCGGTGAGTGGGCCGTGCGCGAGGCGCTGTTGATCGCGCAGCTTGACGCGGGCGAGATTGAGCACGCCATCCTGCATTGCGCACAGCACGCGTTGGCCGCGGCCGGTGCGGATGCGCTGATAGAGCGCCGAGACGATGCCAAGCGCGAGATGTAGGCCGGTACCCGAGTCGCCGATCTGCGCGCCGGTGACCAGCGGCGGACCTTCGCGGAAGCCGGTGGTGGAGGCGGCGCCGCCGGCGCATTGCGCGACGTTCTCATAGACCTTGCAGTCTTCGTATGGCCCCGGGCCGAAGCCCTTGACCGAGGCGACGATCATGCGCGGATTGTGCTTGTGCACATATTCCCAGGTCAGGCCCATGCGGTCGAGCGCGCCGGGCGCGAAGTTCTCGACCAGCACGTCGCAGGTCTTGATTAGGCGGTTGAGGATTTCCATGCCCTTGGGATGCTTGGAGTCGATGGTGATCGACCGCTTGGTGCCGTTGAGCATGGTGAAATACAGACTGTCGGCGCCCGGCACGTCGCGCAACTGGCCGCGCGTGATGTCGCCGGCGCCCGGCCGCTCGACCTTGATCACGTCGGCGCCCATGTAGGCGAGGAGTTGCGTGCAGGTCGGGCCCGACTGCACGTGGGTGAAGTCGAGAATGCGCACGCCTTGCAGCGCCAGGCCGGCCTGCCCGTAGGGCTTGTTGCTCGGCTTCGGCAAGCCATTCGATTTTCCGTTGCCGTTCACCTTCTTCGCCGGCTTTTTCGCCACGAGCTTCACCACCTTGCGGGCGGATTTTTTCGCCGCGGCGCGGCTCTTTGCTTTCGAACTTTTCGTTTTAGCCATTTCGGTTTCCTCCACTTAAATCAAATTTTCAGGGTGAGGCGGGCGGCGCAACGCCGCCCGCAAGTGAAATTACTCGTTACTTCTTCTTCAGCGCGCTCTGCGGATTGAGATTGCCGATGCGGCCGCTTTCACTGCCGGCCGCTGGGTCGAGCACCGCGTTGATGAGGGTCGGCTTGCCCGAATCCATCGCTTCGTTCACGGCGCGCTTGAGCTCGTCGGGTGACGTCGCATTGACGCCGACGCCGCCGAAGGCCTCCATCATCTTGTCGTAGCGCGAACCTTTGACAAAGACGGTGGGCGCCGGGTCCGAACCGCCGCTGCGATTGACGTCGGTGCCGCGATAGATGCCGTCATTGTTGAAGATGACGACGCAGACCGGCAGCTTGTAGCGGCAGATCGTCTCCACCTCCATGCCGGAGAAGCCGAAGGCCGAGTCGCCTTCGATCGCCAGCACCGGCTTGCCGGTCTCGATCGCGGCGGCGATGGCATAGCCCATGCCGATGCCCATGACGCCCCAGGTGCCGACGTCCAGACGCTTGCGCGGCTGGTACATGTCGATGACGCCGCGCGTGAGATCGAGCGCGTTGGCGCCTTCGTTGACCAGGATGGCGTCCGGGCGTTCCTTGACGATCGTGCGCAACACGCCCAACGCGCCGTGATAATCCATCGGCACGTTGTTGTTCATCAGCCGCGGCGCCATCTTGGCGACGTTCTCTTCGCGCTTCTTGTTGACGGCACCGGTCCAGTCGGCGGGCGCCGCCGGCCACTTGGCGCCCATGCCTTCGATCAAGGCGGAGACGCAAGAGCCGATATCGCCGACCACGGGGGCGACGATCTCGACGTTCGAGTCCATTTCCTTGGGCTCGATGTCGACCTGAATGAACTTCTTCGAGTGCGGCTCACCCCAGTTCTTGCCCTTGCCGTGGGATAAGAGCCAGTTGAGGCGGGCACCGATCATCACGACGACGTCGGCGTCCTTGAGCACGGTCGAGCGCGCCGCGCCCGCGCATTGCGGATGCGTATCGGGCAGCAGACCCTTGGCCATGCTCATTGGCAGGAACGGAGCGCCGCTCTTTTCGACGAAGACCTTGATCTGCTCGTCGGCCTGCGCGTAGGCCGCGCCCTTGCCGAGGATGATCAGCGGTTTCTTGGCGCTTTTCAGCACATCAAGTGCACGCTTGATCGCGGCGGGCGCCGGGATCTGCGCCGGCGCCGCGTCGATCACCTTGACCAGCGACTTCTTCCCAGCCTCCGCATCGATCACCTGGCCGAAAAGCTTGGCCGGCAGATCGAGATAGACGCCGCCCGGACGGCCTGACACGGCCGCGCGGATCGCGCGCGCCACGCCGATGCCGATGTCGGCGGCATGCAGGATGCGGAAGGCCGCCTTGCAGAGCGGCTTGGCGATCGCAAGCTGGTCCATCTCTTCGTAGTCGCCCTGCTGAAGGTCGACGATTTCGCGCTCGGACGAGCCCGAGATCAGGATCATCGGGAAGCAGTTGGTCGTGGCGTTCGCCAGCGCGACCAGACCGTTGAGAAAACCGGGTGCCGACACCGTAAGGCAAATGCCGGGCTGTTTCGTCAGGAAGCCGGCGATGGCGGCGGCGTTGCCGGCGTTCTGCTCGTGCCGGAACGAGAGTACGCGGATGCCCGCGGCCTGCGCCATGCGGCCGAAATCCGTGATTGGGATGCCGGGCACGCCGTAGATTGTTTTGACGCCGTTGAGCTTCAACGCATCGATGATGAGATTAAAGCCGTCCGTCAGCTCGCGTTCCGCTTCGGGCGCGGCCGGTTTCTTTTCTTGTACTGCTGCATCAGCCATGGGAATCCTCCCTCAACTTTCTTTAATCGGGTCTGTCAGTCCAAATAGTCGGCATAACGCGCCACGTGATCGGCCAAGCCGAGCGCGTGGTCGCGCACAAGTTCCTCGGCGCGATCGGTCGCGCGCGCCTCCAAAGCTTCGATGATGCTGATGTGATCGCGGATCGAACGGTCGGCGCGATCCTTTTCGACGATGGTCTTGCGCCGGATCATGCGCATGTGGGTGAAAAGGTTTTCGGCGAGATCAATCAGCACGTCGTTGCGGCTGAGCTTGATGATGCTCTGGTGGAATTCGATGTTGACGTCGGAATACTCGTCGAGATGCGCGCGCAGCTTGCCGTTCACGAAAGTGGCGAACATTTTGCGCAGTCCGGCAATTTCCTCCACGCTCGCGGTCTGCGTGATCAGGCGCGCCGCCATGCTTTCGAGCGCGGCCCAGACGGTGATCATCTCGATCACCTCGCGCTTGGTTTTGCGCACGACATAAATTCCGCGGCGCGGCACCGAGCGTACGAAGCCTTCGCTCTCGAGCTGCGCCATCGCCTCGCGCACCGGCGTGCGGCTGATGCCGAAATCCTGCGCCAGTTTGCGTTCGTCGAGGCGGATGTCGTCGCGGCTGCGGTAGATATCCATCGCTACGATGGCGTTCTTCAAGGCGGTATAGGCCTTGTTCTTGAAGCTCGGCGTGTCGTTGAGGGACATCAGCGCCGGATGCGATGCGACAGGCGCGGCGGCCGGTGACGGCCGATTACTGCGGGCACGCGGGCTGACGCGACGGACCGGATGATCGTGGGTACTCATGACTGGTATACAATATGCCAGATAACCGGATGGACGCAACGACCTTCTCAATTTGCTCCACCTTGGCCGTTACCGCGGCAAGAAATAAATACCGCCCGAGGCCAGCAACGCTTGCCGCGGCACAAAAAAACAAGGCCCCAATCGATGGGGCCTTGTCAGGGAAGTCAGCTCTGCAAGAAGGCAGAGAGCAGCGTCGTATTATTATGTGGCGTGGGCAAGCTTCGCTTCGCCCAGCGCGATCCTCGAGCGCATCGGCTTGAGCACGAACAGCGCCAATCCGACGACGACAAGGTTCATGACCGCGGTGACCACGAACACCATGTGCCAGCTGCCGGTCGACGACTTGATCATGTTGGCGACCGGAACGAGGAAGGCGGAAGCGCCTTTCGCCGTATAGAGCAAGCTCAGGTTCACGGTTGCGAATTTCGGCCCGAAGCTGTCGGTGCAGGTTGACGGGAACAGGCTGAAAATCTCGCCCCAGGTCAGGAAGATCAGGGCGGCGAACAGCACGAAGGCCCAAGGCTGCGTGCCGGCCGAGCCCAGCAGCCAATAGGCCACCGCGCCAAGACCGAAAGCGATCGCCATGGTGTATTCGCGGCCGATATTGTCGGATACCCATCCGAACAAGGGCCGCGCCGCGCCGTTACAGACGTTGTCGACGATGAGGGCGACGGACAGCGCGGTCGCACCGCCGAGGATCACGACGTTCGCGATGTTGTAGTCTTTCGCGATCAGCGCGATCTGCGCCGTCGCCATCAGGCCGCTGGCCGACACCATGATGAACATGATGTAGAGCACCCAGAACACCGGCGACGCCAGCACCTGTCCCGGCGTGTAACTGCGCGCCGACTGCGGCACCTTCGGTTGCGCCAGGTCTTTCAGTTCCTCAGGTTCCGGCGCGCGCAACAGCCACGCCAGCAAGAAGACGATCGCGCCTTGCACCAGACCGAACCAGAAGAAGGCAGATTCATAGCCGAAGTTGCCGATCACTTCACGGATCGGAACAACGGTGATCGCCGCGCCGGCGCCGAACCCCGCGGCGGTAAGACCGACCGCGAGCCCGCGGCGATCCGGGAACCACTTCACCGCTTGGCCGACGGCCGTCGCATAAACCGCGCCGCCGCCAATGCCGGAGACTACCGCGCCGAAATAGAGCATTTCGAGCGTGCCGGCTTTCGAATTGATGATCCAACCGAGCGCGATGAACACGCCGCCGAAGGCGACCATCATCCTTGGCCCATTGCGCGGACCGATTTTATCGACGATCCAACCCTCGACCGGCGTCAGCCATGTCTCGAGGGCGACGAAAATGCTGAAGGCGACTTGAATGGCCGCGATCGACCAGCCATGCGCCTTGTTGATCGGACCGACGAAAAGCGTCCAGCCATACTGCAGGTTCGCAATCATGACCATGCAGATCACGCCGGCTATAAGCTGCGTCCAGCGCTCGCGGTTTATCGATGAGGTTGCGGCCTTATCAGCCATTTTATCTCTCCTTGGTTTTCCCTAGCCATTTAGATTTTCGTTGGCGGCGTTGCCGATTGCGCAGATGCGGGGGATGACCGCGTCCACTCTCGAATTCGACTCCTCCACATTTCACACGTTCAGCGCGCGTGATCGTTTTCGCGATATTTATTAATAGGCCATCGCTTAACCTTACGGCTTCATACATTAGTCCATCGAAAAGTCGTTTAGCCATAGGGTTATGTGACAAAATGTCCTTAGCATGAACAACAAAAAATTGGCAAATAGAATCAATGGATAAGCACAAGCGCGCCACACGATGCGGCGGCGCATCATTTCGGTATTTGTGTACATACGACCGCGATCAAATTCCGCCGCAACCTCGTTAATGCCGACCGGGCGCATCGATCATTGGTGAACAAGCGCGATGCACGCGCACCGGTCATGACGCTGCATTGAAGACACTCGCCGGCCTGCCCAAGCCCGTCTATACACGGGCGATATTCGAAAAGACCGGAAGACGATCGCGGCGCGGCCGCGAACTCCTGAAGCGGCCGTCAATCCAGCGGTCCTGGCGGTGGGTAGAAGCGAACATCATGGCTGACGCAGCCGACAAGTCCCCGACGCGCGACCTGCGTCCAGCCGCGTTTCTCGATCGCGACGGCGTGCTCAATGTGGATCGCGGCTACACTTTCAGGCCGGAGGACCTCGCGATGATTCCCACCGCCGCGGCGGCGGTGCGATTGTTGAACGATGCGGGATATTACGTGTTTGTCGTCACCAACCAGTCTGGCATCGCGCGCGGATTCTACACCGCGGCCGCGATGACTTTGTTCAACGCACAAATACAAAATGCCTTGCGGGGAGAAGGCGCACATATTGACGCGTTTTACCACTGCCCGCACCACCCGGACGGGGTGGTCACGGAATTGGCGGTCCGATGCCATTGCAGAAAGCCGCAACCCGGCATGCTCGAACAAGCGGCGCGCGACTGGCCCATCGACCTCAGCCGCAGTTTCCTCATCGGCGACAAAGACGACGATATGGCGGCTGCCGGCGCATTTCACATTCGAGGCATCAAGTTCGATGCGCAATCCGGTTCGCTGGTTGATCTGGTTCGCAAGGAACTCGCGGCTGGCACCGGCTAGCCGTGCCGCGCATCCATGTCATAGGGTCGCCAGGTGACGAAAAAACGCGTCCTTATCACGGGAGCCTCAGGCTTCATCGGCCGTGTCGTGGTAGAGCGGTTGCTCGAGGCCGGCTATTCGGTGCGCGCGGCGACGCGCGATTCGCGCGCATTTCCGAGTTCAATCGACATCGCGGCGATTTCCGTCCCCATAGACACGGTCGACTGGAAGCCGATCCTCGCGGGTATCGACTTTGTCGTTCACGTGGCCGGGCTGGTTCACATCGCCGACAAAAACCGCTCCCCGGTCACATTCGATTCGATCAACCGGCAGACGACGAAAAACCTCGCGCGTGCCGCCAACGAAGCGGGGGTCGCGCGCTTTGTATTTGTTTCCTCGGTGCGCGCACAGGTCGGCTCCTCCGCAAACCGTCCAGTGCGTGAAACGGACATACCTCGGCCGACCAACGACTACGGGCGCTCGAAACTGGCCGCCGAAGAGGAGATACGCGCCTCCGGCGTACCGTACACGATCCTGCGGCCGGTCGCGGTCTACGGTCCGCATTCGAAGGGAAACATCAAAACCCTGGCCAAGCTTGCAAGGACGCCATTGCCGCTTCCCGTTCCCGCCTTCAGGGGCCGGCGCTCATTGCTCGGTATCGATAATTTCATGTCGGCGATTTTGTTTGTGCTGGCCAATCCGGCGGCGGCGAACGAGACCTATCTGGTCGCCGACGCGACGCCCTTCACTGTGAGTGAAATTTTTACGATGCTGCGCAAGGCGCGGGGACGCCGGCCGGGGCTGATCCATATTCCGGCGAGTTTTCTGCGCTTTGCGCTGAGGGCAGCGAACCGCCTCAATTATTGGCCGCGATTGGGTGAAGACCTGGTCGTCGACACGGCCAAACTGCAAGCGCTCGGCTGGCGCCCCGCGATCGACACCTCCAAAGGAATTGCCGCCATGACGCGGGCGGACAGCGGCGCAAACTCCGGGTCAACGTAATGCCGGCCAGCCTCACTGGGTGAAACAGGAGACGATTACTAAGGAACGCAGTGCTTACAAAAGGCCTCGGCGATTGCGCCCGGCGACAGATGATGGGTATCCATGTGCCAATCGCCGCTTGCGATGCCATCGCTTCGATCCGTCAGCGCATAAACGTCGAGGAACCCCATACCGGTAGCGAGCGCTTGCTCTTTCAATATCGCATTGAAAATTCGAATGAGGCGGACAAATTGGCCGACCACATCTTTCGACAGCGCCGCCATCTGAATATTGGTGGCAGGCACCCCGGTGACAATGAGCCGATGTCCATGGCGAGCGGCCACCCGGGCCACATAGCTTAAATAGGGTTCTATCGTCGATCGCGCGACTTCATCCAGCGAACGATCCGGCGTCTTTTCCCACGCTTGAATAATTCCCTCGTCATGCCGGCAGTCGATCTCGCCGATGACCAGCAAGATTGCCGATTCTCGCGGCAACCTCGCCATGACCGCCTCGAACCTATGCTTATATTTATTTGGATTCGCGTTCCCAAGATGCCACTGCTTGATGCCGGAAATCCATTCCGTCATGCATCGCATGGCTTGTTCGCCGCATGACACCGCAACGCCATGTGCGGTCAGCGCGTGACTCTCGCCGATGACATAGAGCGTTGCCATGCCAGGCATCGGGCCAGGCGCTCGATGGGCCTGCCGCCAAGACAGCAGCCTGTCCAAGTGGTGCCAGTAAATGCGGATGGTTCTTCGTTCTGGATCCGTTTTGGCAAGAATAGGCCGGGACGCGTCGAGCCGCGCCCTGCACTGCTCATAATCCTCTGCCACGAAATGCAGTATCGCCAATTCCACCGCGGCCTCGAGCCCGAAATCGGCAGGGTCTAAGTCGCAAGCTTTTTGGTAGGCATCGGCCGCCTTGCCCGCATCATCCAAATCATAATGCCTGCGGCCAAGTTGAAGATAGGCCTCGGCAAAGCCCGGCTTGATAGCGATTGCCTTTTCATAACTCGCGGCCGCATCCTTGAGGCGGCCGAGCTTCGTCAGCGCATTTCCCCGATTGAAGCAGGCGTCCGCATCATCCGGCTTGAGTGCGATCGCACGATCATAGCTGGCGAGAGCTTCATCGAGATGCTTGAATTCTTCTAATGTCACGCCGCGATTTGCGTAGGCTTCTGCATAATCCGGAACGAGTGCTATGGCGCGATTATAGCTTGCGAGCGCTTCATCGAAGCGCCCCAGCTTATGCAGCGCTACGCCGGCATTGTAGTGAGCCGCCGCATAATCGGGTTTCAGTGCCGCCGCGCGGTTATAGCTGGCGAGCGCCTCGTCAGTGCGATTGAGTTCCTGCAGCACGACGCCGCGATTGAAATAAGCTTCGGCGTAATTCGGATCGATGCGCACCGCTTTGTCGTAGCTGGAAACGGCGGCGGCGAACTGGTTCAGCTTTTGCAGCGCGATACCGCGGTTATTGCAGGCGCTCGCATAGTTCGGCTTGAGCTTGATGGCCTTGTCGTAACTGGCAACGGCGGCGTCCAGTTGATTGAGTTCCTTGAGCGCATTGCCGCGGTTGAAATAAGCGTCCGCGTGATTGGGATTTATCAATATCGCCTGAGCAATCAAGTCGGCGGCAAGCTGATGATTCCTGAACTGTTCGGCTATCACGCCAAGCAGATGGATCGCGTCGAAATGCTGCGGCTGGAGCTTTAGAATGTCCGAGTAAAGGGTCACCGCGTCTTGCAGCCGGCCCTGCTGATGCAAAGCGACGGCGTCGTTCAGCTTCAATTGAACCTGAACGGCCAATGCATTATCGGCGGGCGAGACTTTGCGGTTATTCTTGAATTTTCGCGACATTCTGTTTTTTGAGAATCGATAGACGAAATTCGATTCGCGTTAAAAACAGTATGGGTGCGAATCTGCGATGTCAAAGACTGCGCCCTCGCAAAACGGCCGCAAGGCCTGACCGACTCGGGATAAAAGCCGAGGAAGCACAATGGCTTGACCGGGCTTAACTTATCAAAACGAGGGATGGCGCGCTTATGAATGGTGCCCCACTCAGGGCAAAGATGCGAACTTGTACGTTATTGAAATTTCAATCTGATTCCAAGAGAGCCCGTTTGCACCATCAGGACGACTTCGGCTGCAAACTGGTGTGGGGTGGGCACGTCATATAGTACCGCCGCGGCGTGCTTGCACATGTCTGCCCAATCCGCACAACTGCAAGAGAACTTGATTTCCTTCGGCGCCGGAAACAGGCCGTCACCCTCTCGACAGACTCGGTCCATGACGCCTTTTGCCAAGCGGCCCTGCAGAAGTTCTACCAACGAATCGACAGTTCCGGCGCAATCACGGCGGATGGCTTTCCAGCGTGCTCGCGTGACCGGCGCTTTGGCAATCTGGGTCTTGTAGAGTTCAGACCCGGCCACCATCGCAACGACCTCGCCCTTCGCGATTATCGAAGGCGATGGGCGAACCGCCGGGTTTAAGCGCGCAAATAAGGAAATTGAGAAGGCGGTCTTAGTAGAGCGGTAGGTATTGTGGTGCAGGTTCCTGCACGGATTCGTATCATAGCCGCTAACGCCTGAGGTCATCTCTCCACCGTGATGACTAGCGTGCCGTTCGCGTCCGGTTCATGTCGGCAACATTCGACCGAATTCGGGCATAGTTTTTCCGTTCGCGGAACGTTTCCGTGGCCCCTGCGCTGACGTTTCCCTATGGAACCCCTTTCGCGGCACCCAATTCGAACCTGAAATTCCAGAATGGTCGGCTACACACGAAGAAGGCGCGCAAGCTCTTCAACAGATTCTGCCTTCTTGATGATCCCAAGCCCAACTTTCAGAAACCCATGCGTGGTGCCAAAATTGGCGTGGCAACAGAAAACCGCGGCGCCCGTGCGAGCGCCGCGGTGCATATACGGCGGCCTATTTGTCGCGTTTGAATCCGTACTCTTCCCAGCGCTTGTCGACGATGTCGGAGTGTTCCTTGAACGGCACCACGGTGGCCGGATAGCGATTGCCCTGGTACTGCTCTTGCGGTCGAAAATCGAGGTTCTCGGTCGCATCGATCAGCACACGGCACCATTTGCCGGTGCCGAAGAGCAGCGCATCACGCTCTTCCAAGCGGGTCGAAGGATCAAGCAGCGACCCGAATGTGCTAGGGTAAAAGACGATATCGTCTTCGGCCGCGTTCACCCGGTAAGCAAAAGCCCAGTCGATTGAGGCGTAATCGTGGATGTCGATGTCTTCGTCGACGACCCAGATGTTTTTGTAGCGAAGATGCGCCGCGTTCGAGCCCCAGATCGCCGCCGCAGCCTGTTTGGCTTGGCCGCGATAGGTCTGGTGCAACTGGATCACCAGGGTCGTGCCATTGTTGGCGGCGGGACAGTGAACGTCCGTCACGCCTGGCACGCCCGCTGCCTTCAGCACATTCCAGGCGATGCCGGCGCGCTGGATTGAACTCGTCACCGAGTTCTCATTAAGACGCTTGGGCAACGTGCCTTCCAGTGTGCCGCGGAAGATTGGATTCTCGCGCATGGTGACGCAGGTGACTTTGGTTACATGCTTCGGACACCGGTCGCCGCCGAAATAACCGGTGTATTCGCCAAATGGGCCCTCCATCTCGAAGGTCGCGGGATCGGGGTCGATGAAACCCTCGACCACGATCTCGGCGCTGGCCGGAACCCAGAGATCGTTGGTTTCGCATTTGACCAGCGGAACAGGCTCGCCGCGGATAGCCCCCATGACTTCGTATTCCGACACGCCGGTCGGGATCGGCGCCGACGCGCAATAGGGCAGGACCGGCTCCCAGCCGTAGACGTGCGCCACCGGCATCTTCATGCCGCGCTCTTTCCATCTCTGGAAGTGGACGCCCCAATTCTGTGCGCGCCAGAGCTGAACCGGAAGTGTGTCGGGATGCTCGCCCAACATGCCACGATAAATGCCGATATTATGCTGACCGGTATCGGGGTCCATCGTCACCGTACCTTGGTAGGTGTTGATGTAGCGGCCACCGTCCATTCCGTGCCAACGCGGTACAGGAAACTTGTAGAGGTCGATGTCGCTGCCCTTGAAGATCCGCTCCTTGACCGGACCGGTGGCAACCTCGACAGGCTTTACGCGCTGGGCAAAGTAGTGCTGCGTGGCCTGGACGAGATCCGTTACCGGCGCGTCCTTCGGCAAGCCGAGCATCATCGCAATACGCGAGTAGTTCGAGAGACCGCCGGTGAAGACTTGGCGCGACCAAACGTCGTTGGACTTGTTGTAACCCTTGATACTGTTGAACAAGAGCGCCGGGCCGTTCCCCTGTCCGAAAGCGCGGCGGGCTATCGCGCCCAGTTCGCCGTCCCAGTCGACTTCTGCGTTGACTTCGTGAAGCTCGCCCTCCTTGCGCAGCGCTTGGATCCAGCCACGCAAGTCGCCGAAGGTTCGCGGCTTAATGCGCTCGGATATGTGACCTTTAATTTGCATTGTTTCCTCTCCCAACTCTTGTATCCGCGCAGCGGCTGAACGATCCGCACCGGTCCCGCAACAGCTTATTAGCGAGCCCCGATCGCGACCGTACGATGTGATCGCTTGAGGTTGCATGGCAAGCTGATACTAATGAAATTGTAATTTTGGATGCTTACGATAGATGCCATGAATATCAGAAACCTCGACCTGAATTTACTGCTCGTTTTTGATGCCCTCATGGACGAGCGCAACGTTACACGCGCTGCGGAGCGCCTGCATCTTTCACAGCCGGCGGTAAGTGCCGCGCTCAATCGGCTGCGGGATTTCTTCGGGGATCCGCTGTTTGTACGGGTCCAGCGCGGCATCCTTCCGACCCCGCGCGCCATCGAATTGGCGCCCGCAGCGAAAGCGGTCCTCGGCCAGATCGAGAACATCATCGACGCCCGGCCCTTCGACCCGGCGCATTCCGAAACGGTGTTTCGGATTGGAGCAAACGATTACGCCCAGTTGGCGGTGGTCGTTCCTCTGATCCGCCTGCTCGCCAACGTAGCCCCCAATATTCGTCTTGAGATCGTGGCTCTCGGCCAGAACCTCGGCGAACAGTTGGAGCGTCAGCGCGTCGACCTCGCCATCACGCTGTTCACCGAACCGCCGAAGGGCGCGCGTACGGCGATGTTGTTTCGCGAAACCTATATGTGCGCCACGCGGAGAGATCATCCGGAAATCGACAACACTCTTTCGCTCGATCAATTCTGCAAGTTTCCGCAAGTGGCCGTGACGTCTGCCGGCACGCGGTTGGCCGATCCGGTCGACGAAGCGCTTGCCGCTCTCGGTCGCGAGCGGCGCGTGGTGCTGAAAGTGCCGAACTTTTTCATTCTCCCGCGCATGCTGCAATACAACAACCTCATATCCGTCGCACCGGAACGTCTGATCCGATATTTCAACGCAACGTTGAAAGCCTTGCCGCTTCCAATCGATGTGCCTGGATTTTCGATGAATCTTGTCTGGCACGAAGGCACGGATGCCAACGCCGCGCATATCTGGCTGCGGCAACAGATTCTAAATTTGTCCGGCGAAGACCGTTGGTGACTAAAACCGCCGGCAAAGCTCCCCTCCTTTGACTTTCTCGCCGCGCGGCCCCTTGGCTTACGTTGCGTGTCGCATTCCAATCTTGCTGCGTGTCGTCGATGACCGGACGCGAAGCCTTCAGCTCGTTACAACTTTATGGCGACGCTCGCGAACGGCTTCACGACCGGCGACGCGACCTCGTATTGCCGATGTGAGCCAAGTGAAGCTATGCTGAATGATCTAAAATACGTCGATCTGATGGACAATAAAAAAAACAGGGAGGATTCTAATATGGGGCACTTGCTCGGGTATCGTCGATTTTCCTGTTCACTGACCGCGGTGCTGGGCGCATTTCTGGCGGCGGTTTTTGTGATCGGGCCGGCGCATGCGCAGAACTATCCGTCACGAACAATCAGAGTGATCGTGCCATTTCTTGCGGGCTCCGCCACCGACGTGACCGCCCGTCTGCTTACGAATAGCCTGGCGCAGAAGCTCAGCGCCAATATCATCGTCGAGAACAAAGGAGGCGCCGGCGGCAATATCGGAACCGATTATGTGGCTAAGGCCACTCCCGACGGCTATACATTGCTCTATTCGGCTTCAGGGCCTCTGGCGATCAATAAGACGCTGTTTTCGAAACTGCCCTATGATCCCGAGACTGATTTTGAGCCGATCTCGGTCATCGTGACACTGCCAAACGTATTGGTTGTCAATCCGAAGATAATTCCAGTCAAAAACGTCCAAGAGTTCATTGCCTATATCAAAGCGCATCCAGGAAAGATCAACTACGCATCGATCGGAAATGGAAGTTCGCAGCATCTCGCGGCCGTTCAATTCGAGCAGGCGACCGGTACAAAAATGACGCATGTGCCTTACGCTGGAGCGCCGCCGATCTTGGCCGCTCTCCTTTCCGGGGACGTTCCGGTCAGCTTTCAGAATATTCCGACCGTGCAAGGTCTGATCAAGACAGGCCAGCTGAAAGCCCTGGCGGTGACGACTAAGCAGCGCAGCAAACTGTTGCCGGACGTTCCGACCCTGCAGGAAGAAGGCTTGAAGGATTTTGAATCCTACGCATGGTTCGGGCTTGTTGCACCAAAAGGGACGCCGCCGGCGATCGTCGAGCGGCTCAATAAAGAGGTGCTAATATCAATGGCCGACCCGGAATTGCGAAATCGAATGCTCAAAATCGGCGCCGAGCCTAGTCCGACTTCGCCGGCTGAATTCAAGGCCCTGATCTCGGCCGAAGTGGCAAAGTGGCGCAAGCTCGTCCGTGACGCAGGCTTACCAATGATCAACTGAATGCGGCGTCGGTTTCGCGCTGCGCTCGACGGCAAAAAAGCGGTCAGATTTTCGAGACAGCGGCTCGGTCAAACTCGCGAAGAGCGCGGCGATCGATCTTCTGCAGCGGCGTGCGCGGCAGTTCGGCGCAAAACTGGAAGCTCGCCGGCACCTTGTAGCCGCCGAGCAGGCGCACTTCTGCGCGAAGCTCGTCAATGAGCGCATCAGTCCCCTGATAACCGTCGCGCAGCACGACAAAGGCTTTGGGTTTGGTCAGCCCGGCGTTGTCTTCGAAAGAAATGACAGCCGCCTCCTTAACGGCCGCATGTCGCGTCAACGCGGCTTCGATCTCGATCGGTGAAACCCACAGGCCGGACACTTTGAACACGTCGTTTTGGCGGCCACTGAACCAGAAGAAGCCATCCTCGTCGAAATAAAGGTTATCGCCGGTGCGGGTCCAGCTTCCGATGAAGGTCTCACGCGATCGATCGTATTTTCGCCAATAGTAGAAGCAAGCCGTGCGGCTGCGAATCAAGCATTCGCCCGGCACGTTGGGTTCGGTTACGTCATTTCCGTTTGCGTCGACCAGTCGAACCTCGCAGCCGAAGACCGGCTTGCCGAGGCTGCCGCGCTTGAATTCGCGAGGCCGGTTCGCAATCCATTCGTAAGTGATCTCCGAACTACCAATCGAGTTGAGGATTTCAACGCCAAAGGCCGACCGGAAGCGCTCGAAGGTCTCGGGGGGTATCTTCTCAGAAGCGCTGATAACAAGCTTCAGGTTCGGAAACGACAGCTTCTCTTGCTTTGCGCTGACATATTCCAAAAGATTCTTAATCACGGTCGGCACCGTAATAAACTTGGTGACGCGGTAGCGCTCAAGCACGTCCAGAACCGCTGCCGGCTGCGCGGGCTGCCGAATGAGCACCGCGGTCGCGCCCCAGTAGAGCGGGATCAACACCCCGGGCCAGATTCCATGCGTGAAGTACTTCTTGGACGTTGCAAAGACGATATCGCTCTCAAGATATTCCCAATAATGTCCATGCCGCTCGGGCACGAGGTAGAAATCATGCGCGAGGTGTGTGATGCCCTTCGGCGTGCCGGTGGTTCCGCCGGAGTAGAACATGTAAGCGACGTCATTCGGGTGGTGCGCATGCGCAACCACATCAGAGCCGTCTCCGTCTCTGATCGCTTTAAACGGCACGACTTGGCGGCCGGATACTCGATCGGCTACAGCGTCGGTCGTGCCGCCGCGCAAGATTACCGTTTTTAGGCTGGCGGGGAGCTGGGTTGCGGTCTCAAGCAGCTTCTCGACTTGCTCGACGTCGATGAACAGAGCCCGCGCGGCGGTATCGCGAATGAAATACAGGAGATCCTTGGCTTTGTGGAGATCCGACACGACCGCTGGGACTACGCCGATCCGGATAGCGGCGAGCCAGGTCGCCATATAATCCAGGCTGTCCGTCCCAAAGAGCAGCAGCCGATCGCCAGCCCGGAGATCGGCTGCCGCGAGATTGGCCGACACGCGCCGCACTAATTCGGCAAGCTCGCGGTAGCTGGTCGCGACATTGTCGACAATCACCGCCGGCTTTGTCTGGCGCGGAGAGTCGAGATGACGATCGAGTAGCAACTGGATCGGATTGACCGCGTCTGGAAGGTCGGGATCGCGCCACGCACGCCAGTCCGCTCCATATATTTTATCATTGAACGGGTTAGACGTCTTTTCATCCATTTAGGATTCCTCCCCCCTTAGTTCTAAGTAACTGAATTTACGCGGCGGAGGCAAGCACCGGACGACGGCGATGTTGCCGGTGATTGTCTTTAAGGTGAGAGCAACCGTGGTACAGCGTATCTGGCGCCGTGAGGATTTAACGGCTGCCGGAAATACGGCCCTGTCTTTTCCGAAAATCTGATCCAGCGTGAATTCGCGTCGTGAGGCAGAATAATCACATCATTCGGGATCGATATTTGCTACCCCGCACGCGATCGGAATATTCGTCGCCGACACGTTCAAGTCGCGACGCAAGCTCGAAGCCGCAAACCTGTTTCTCCGTTATCAGCTCAACATTGCTTTGCGGTGGAGACCGCCTCGACTGCGCGGCAGCGACTGTGACCTGACCGGATTTTTTTAGACCAAGCGATGTGAGAAGCCTGCCGAGATGCCAGGATACCTTCGTCGCATGCCACCCACTTATTTGCACATTGCAATCTCGTGAGGCTGCACAAGCCTTTGCGCATACCTCCAGCTATGGCGGCGAACGTGACGGACCGAGTATGGTCGCTACAGGAATTGGGGGAGCAAACGTCAATCTAGGGGCGCCGCAATGGCCTATTATCTTGTTCGTCGATTTGGTCCCAAGGACAAACCTAAGTTCCAAAAAGAGGAATTTTCGATAGAGCCGGAAGCGGTCATCAAGGCACGTCGTCTTCTTGCCGTTGATGACAGTGGAGATTTTGCAATCGAAGACGATGAAGGCAAAATCATCATGACCGACCAGCAACTCCGGAATTATTGCAAGAAAACACCCCTGCCCTGAATTCTCGAATTAGGGCATTACCTGCGCATTCACTTAGTTGTCTGGCGCAACCTCCCGCGTAGACCGTTGCCCTTTCCAGTACCCGCCACGGAGGCGGTCTTGGTCTTCCATCATGGGATTCGAAGACGAGGCGGAATAATCTTTTGGGTGGCCTTACCGTCAGACGCCGTTTACCAGTCTCCAGGAACTCCTTGGACCATGCGTACCGCGGTTCGTAAATCTGTTAAGAAATGGTGCCCCTGGCCGGACTCGAACCAGCACGATGTTTCCACCACCTGATTTTGAGTCAGGCGCGTCTACCAATTCCGCCACAGGGGCAACCTCTTGTCCGCGCATGATCTTATCCGAAAACCGGTAGCCACTTTTCGGGATCATGCGCAACGCGGCATAAGCGCCGCGGATCATAGCGGCGCAAAAGCAGGGGTCAACGGCAACCGGCGACGGATTTCAAAGCCCGCACGAGGGCGCTTTGAGGCCCGCTGGGGCGCGCCTATGATCCGCACCGGGACACCGACCGGCAGGAGACCGCAATGAACGAAGAAGCCCTGAATATGTCGCTGCGCAAATTCCTTAAAGTGGTCGGCGTGACCTCGCAGCAGGAAATCGAAAAGGCGATCCGCGCCGCGGTGGCCGATGGCCGCCTCAAGGGCGACGAGACAATCGAGGCGCAGATGGTGCTCACCATCGGCAAAGTCGGCCTGACGCACAAGGTCGATGGCGCGATCGAGTTGGCCTAGCCGCCGCTACGCCGTCGCCTCGGCATTCTGCCGCCCGAAGGCCGCTTCCATCTCGCGCCGCACTTTCACCGCGGCATCGTTCGGATCGTAGACGACATCCGCCCATTTGAGCGCGCCGCCTTCGGCGATATCGCGCTTGAGCTTGACGTTGTGCGCGAGGCCGAGCGGCAGCAATTCGTCGCACAGCGAAACGTCGGCCGGCGTCTGCTTGCCCCAGACGCAGAAACCGCCCTCGCCGTCGAGCATCTCGCCGGCTTTGAGATCGCGCTTGGCGGTCGCCACCACGTCGGAACGGAAGCCGGTGGGCGCGCCGGTCGGCTCGTGGCGCAGCGCCGCCGAGGCGACCGAAATGCCGAGTTCGAGCCCGATCATATGGATCGGCCGGTACAGCGCGGCGTATTTGCCGCTCCTGTCCGGCAGCATGGCGTATTCCTTGAAGCAGCGTCTCGCGTAGTCGGTCTCGCCCTCGAACACGACGTAGGTGCCGAGCGCGAGATGATGCGGCACGTCGCGACCGTCGCGATAGACCGAGGAGGTGACTTCGGTGACGCCGACTTTTTCCAGCGTGCCGCCGTCCGCCTTCGGCTTGCAGATGTCGGCGAGCTCGAAGCGCGTCGCGGGCGGAAAATGCAAGCCGTCCGACTGCGGCACCAGTCCGGTGGCGTTGCACACCGCGGTCATCTCGATGCCGGACTTGGTGCCGTCGACGAAGGAGTTGAACATTTTCGGATTGATCGACTTGCGGTCGGAAATATTCAGGTACTTGTCGAGGATGTCCCAGACATTGTCGGGGTTGGACTTGTGGTAGTGCGGCTCGTAGCGCGTGCCCTTGCCGGCGCAGATCACGTTGAAGCCAGCGGCGCGTATCGAATCGACGTGCTCGCAGATCAGCGCCGGCTGGTCGCCCCAGGCGAGGCTGTAAACGACACCGGCCGCTTTCGCCTTGCGCGCCAGCAAAGGACCGGCCACAGCGTCGGCTTCGACATTGACCATGACGATGTGTTTGCCATTGGCGATTGACGAAAGCGCATGATGAATGCCGGCGCCCGGCACGCCGGTCGCCTCCACGATCACCTCGATGCGCGGATCGGCAATGAGCGCGGCCGAGTTGTCGGTAATCGCGGTCGTGCGCGCCTTGTGCGCATCGTCGAGCGATTTGGCGGCGTAGGCGGCATCCGGCCAGCCGGCGGTCTTGAGCTGACTTTTGGCGCGTGCGACGTCGAGATCGGCGACACCCACGACATGCATGCCGCGCGTCAGCCGCGCCTGCGACAGGAACATGGTGCCGAATTTGCCGGCGCCGATCACGCCAACGGTCACCGGCCGGCCGGCCGCTTCGCGCTCAAGCAGTTTGGAATGGAGGTTCACCGGCGTTTCCCCCGCAATATTTCATGAAACCGAAACACAGGCGGAGCGCCGGCACAAGCTGCCGCGGCGTGCGCCGTCGGCTCTATTGGCAAAGCGCGCGGGAGACGAAGGTCTCGGTGCGGCAGCTCGGGCCGCTTTTCTTGCCGGCGAGATAGACTTCCGGCGGGCAAATTTCGGCGGTGGTCATGTCGACGCTTTTGCCGGATGCGTAACCCTTGGTCTTGCAGATGGCGGTGGCCGCGGCCACGCAGTCGGGCGCGCCGTTCGGCGCGAGCATGCATTTCTCATGGCCGCTCACCACGCGGGCGGACGGAAACTGCTTGACCGCGTCGGCGGCGTCCCTGGCGCTTTCAACGGTCGTCTTGGCGGCAACGCCGGCTTCGCGACCCAAATTTTCGACACCCGAGCGGGCGCCCCTGAGATTGGAACCGATGTTTGACGTCTGCTCGCCGAACCAATGCACGATAGAGCTAAAGAGGCCGGGCGAGTTGGCCAACCCGCGCTGATCGTTGCCGCCGCTCTCCTGCGCCAGCGCCAGCGCGGCGGTAAACAGGATGGCGCCCGCGCCAATGCATGCCAGCAGCGAGCAAGCTGCCGCTTGTCCGGTCAGATTTTTGGAAATTCCGTTGCTGCTCATGGCCGGCCAATTTGATTTTCGGGCAGTCGCCGAGCGGCGATCCCTAGCCCAATGGCATTTGCGCCAGCGCGCCTCTTTAGGGCCAAGAGGTGGCGAAAATGAGGAGTACCGATCCCCTTAGATCAAGTACAGCGCCACCACAATGCCGCCGATGAGGACGACGGCAAACAGCGTGGTCCAAAGGGCCAGCCGCTTCTCGATGATGTGGCGGGCATGCTCGCCGTAGCGGTGGAGCAGAAAAGCCAGCACAAAAAAGCGCGCGCCGCGCGTGATCATCGACAAAACGACGAACAGGCCGAAGTTGTAGCCGGCAAATCCGGACGTAATCGTCACAATCTTATAAGGGATCGGTGTCAAGCCCTTGAGCAGGATGATCCAGGCACCCCACTGGGCGTAAGCCGCGCGAAAGGCTTCGACTTTATCGCCGTAGCCGTAGAGATGGATCAGCCAGGCGCCCACCGAGTCATAAAGCAGCGCTCCGATACCGTAGCCGACGATGCCGCCGGTGACCGAGGCGAGTGTGCACCAAGCGGCGATCCGGTAGGCCCGGTCGGGCCGCGCCAGCGACATCGGCACCAGCATCACGTCGGGCGGGATCGGGAAGAAGGAACTCTCGGCGAAGGCCACCGCGGTCAATATCGCCAGCGCATGCGGCTTGCCGGCGGCTCCGACGCACCAGGCGTACAAACGGCGAAGCAAAGAGTTCGGCTTGGCGGCCTCAACTGTCATCGGAACGCTTCTGGTTCGGGAAAAAGGCGGATCAGCGGCGCTTGCGGACGCGCCTGGTCTCCAGCGCCACGACCTTACGCCGCGCCGGGGCCTGTACTAAATCCTTTGGCACTTTTTCCGCAATGCCAAACATCTGCTCGCGCCGGCGCATCTCGGCCCAGACATCGTCCGGATGCACCCCCGAATGAACCCAGAGCACCACCAGATTGTAGAGCAAATCGGCGCTTTCTCGCACCACCGCTTCGGGCTGGCCGTGCATGGCGTCGATGACGACTTCGACCGCTTCTTCCGCGAGTTTCTTGGCCATTTTGGCGCGGCCGGCACGCAATAGCCGCGCTGTTCGCGACTTCGCCGGGTCCGAGCCCCGGGCAGCGATCACGGCGTCATAAAGCCGGGCGACCGAATCAGTCATGCGTGCACAATACCCGATCTGCGCGCCAAACCGGTTAACGACCGCAAGATATGGTTATCGGGATTGCCACGAGCCTTACCGGTAGATGGCCGCTAGGCGGCCTCGTCCGACAATAGCGTCGCATTGCCGCCGGAGGCGGCGGTATTCACCGTCACCACCTGCTCAATCGTAAAACGTTGCAGGTAATTAGGCCCGCCGGCCTTCGGCCCGGTGCCGGAAAGTCCACTGCCGCCAAAGGGTTGACTACCGACCACGGCGCCGATCATATTGCGGTTGACGTAGACATTGCCGTTAGGAAGCCGCGCCAGGACGCGCGCGACCGTGGCGTCGATGCGCGAATGGATGCCGAGGGTGAGCGCGGTGCCGTTGCCGGCGAGGTCGGCGACCAGGCGGTCGAACTCGTCCGCTCGCCAGCGAACAACGTGCAGGACTGGCCCAAACACTTCTTCTTTCAACTCGTCGGCGCGATCGAGTTCTATGACCGCCGGCGCGACATAGGTGCCCCCCGCCGGCAGCGTTCCGTCCCAACGGAAGCGTAGCGCGCCATGCATATCGGCGATCCAGCGCTCCAGCCTGGCCTTGGCTTGCGGCTCGATCACCGGGCCGACCTGCGTCGCCGGATCGCGCGGATCGCCGACTTGCAGTTCGCGCGCGGCGCCGGTCACCATCTCCAGCACGCGTTCGGCCACGTCGTCCTGCAGGCATAAGAGACGCAGCGCCGAGCAGCGCTGGCCGGCGGAGCGAAAGGCGGACGCGATGACGTCGTCGGTCACCTGCTCCGGCAGCGCGGTGGCGTCGACGATCATGGCGTTGATGCCGCCGGTCTCGGCGATCAGCGTTGCGATCGGGCCGTCCTTGCCGGCAAGCGTGCGGTTGATGATGCGCGCCACTTCGGTCGAGCCGGTAAAAGCGACGCCGGAGACGTTGGCGTGACCGGTGAGCAACCCGCCGACCGCGCCGTCGCCCAGCACCAGATGCAGCGCGCTTGCCGGCACGCCGGCTGCGTGCAGCAGCTTCACGGTTTCGTAAGCGATCAGCGGCGTTTGTTCGGCGGGCTTCGCCACGACGCTGTTGCCGGCGGCGAGCGCGGCCGTCACCTGGCCGGTGAATATCGCCAGCGGGAAATTCCAGGGGCTGATGCAGACGAAGACGCCGCGGCCGCGATAATGCAGCTCGTTGCTTTCGCCGGTCGGGCCCGGCAGCGGCTGCGGCGCCAAACCGCGGCGCGCTTGCGCCGCGTAGTAGCGGCAGTAGTCGACGGCCTCGCGCACTTCCGAAACACAGTCATCGAGCGTCTTGCCGGCCTCACGCTGCAATAGCGCGATCAGGCGGCCGCGGTTCTGCTCGATGGCATCGCCGGCGCGCTCCAGCACGGCGGCGCGCTCAGCGACCGGCGTCGCATTCCAAGCCGGGAAACCGGCCTGCGCCGCCGCCACCGCCGCGACGACGATCGCCGCATCTCCTTCCTCGACGGAACCGATGTTCGCGCCATCGATCGGCGAAACAACGCTGCGTGCGCGTCCGGCAATGGCGACACCGTCGATCAGCGGCGCGGCATTGACGTTCTGCGGCGCCGCGCGGATTTCGCCGAGCAGGGCATCAAGCGCGGCTGCGTCGCCGAACTCGATGCCGGCCGAATTGCGCCGCTCCGGCGCGAACAGATCGCGCGGCAGCGGAATATGCGGATGGCGCGCCTTTTCGGGGCCGCCGATCCAGCTCTGCGGCCGCTTGAGCACGGTTTCGATCGGCACCGAAGGATCCGCCGCCACCGACACGAAGGAGGAATTGGCGCCGTTCTCCAACAGCCGGCGCACCAGATAGGCGAGCAGATCGGCATAGCCGCCGACCGGCGCATAGACGCGGCAGGTCAGCTCCGGCATTTCAGCAAGCAGCGCGTGATAGAGCGCCTCGCCCATGCCGTGCAGGCGCTGGAATTCGTAATCCCGCGTGCCGCCCGCGTCCTCGATCACGCTCGCGACCGTGAGCGCGTTGTGGGTGGCGAATTGCGGATAGAGCAGCGGCCGGCGCCTGAGCAAATTGCGCGCGCAGTCGAGATAGCAGAGATCGGTCATCGCCTTGCGGCTGAATACGGGATAATCGGCGAGCCCGCGTTCCTGCGCGCGCTTGATCTCGCTGTCCCAATAGGCGCCCTTGACCAGCCGCACCATCAGGCGGCGGTCGAGTGCGGCGGCCAGGTCCGCTATCCAATCGATCACCGCGGAGCTGCGCTTCTGATAGGCCTGCACGGCGAGACCGAAGCCGTCCCAGCCGGCAAGAGAAGAATCGCGCAACACGGCGGCGATCACTTCGAGCGACAATTCCAGCCGGTCGGTCTCTTCCGCATCGACGGTGAAATTCAGTTCGTGATTTTTGGCCATGCGCGCCAACTCGAGCAGCTTGGGCGCGAGCTCGTTGAGCACGCGCTCGCGCGACAACGGCTCATAACGCGGATGCAGCGCCGACAATTTCACCGAAATACCGGGCCGCTGCGGCAGCGCGGCGTTGCCCACGGTCTTTTTTGCCGATTTGCCGATGGCGTCGATGGCATTCGCATACGATTCGAAATAACGCTCGGCATCGTCGGCGGTGCGGGCTCCCTCGCCCAGCATGTCGAAGGAATAGAGAAACTCGCGGCCGCTATCGGCGCGCGCCAGCGCCTCCTCGATCGTCTGCCCGAGCACGAAATGCGAGCCAAGCAGCCGCATGGCCTGGCGCGTGGCGGCGCGCACCGCCGGCAGGCCGAGCCGCCTGACCACCGCCTCGACGATGCTCTCCGGCGTCTCGCCGGCATGGATGACGCGCGCGGTGATGCCGAGCGTCCAGGCCGAGGCCGACACCAGCAGCTTGGCCGAGCGGCCGTCGTGGTGCTCCCAGTCGCCGGCTTTCAGTTTGTCCTCGATCAGACGGTCGGCGGTGCCGGCATCGGGCACTCGTAGCAGCGCCTCGGCCAGCACCATCAGCGCCAGGCCCTCCTTGGTGGAGAGCGCATAGGCGTGCAGGAAATCTTCCACCCCGCCAAGACCGCCAGTAAGCCCGCCGATGCGGGCGCGGATCGCCGTCACCAGCCGCGTGGCGCGCGCATCGATGCGGGACTCGGCCGCGCTCGAACGGCCGGCAGCCGCGAGCAAAGCCGCGGCCAAATCTTCATCCGCCGGCGCATAGGGTGCCCGGAAGGTCGGGGTTTTGCTGGCAGCAGCAGCGGACTTTGCCGGTGGCATGGATCGGCCTCCAAGCGCAGGCCGCAAGTTTATCCTAACCGCGCGATTCTCGCGGGCCCTGCGACACAATCAACGCCCGGCACGGGCAAACGGCAATATTAGGCCTAACGTCATACAAAAGCCCGTCGCAGAGCGCGCGTACCTTGCTCTTTATGGATGCATGGACTTTGCTGGTTTGGCGGGACCTGAGCCGCTGCCGAGATGCGCATGCCGCAATATGTAATGAGTATGACGAGCGTGCGACACGCCGGCGTCTTGGCGCCGGTGCTGCTGCTGACGGCGATGCTGACCGGCGCGGCGGCGGCGGCGGAGACCGCGATCAAATTTAGCCTCGACTTCGGCTTCGAAGGACCGTCGGCGCCGTTCCTGCTGGCGATCGACAAGGGCTACTACAAGGCCGAGGGTCTCGACGTCAGCGTCGACCCGGCGGCCAGTTCGCTCGAGCCGATCAGCCGGGTGGCGTCCGGCACCTATGATATGGGTTTCGGCGACATCAACGCACTGATCAAATTCCGCGACGCCAACCCGGACGCGCCGGTCAAGGCGATCTTCATGGTCTACAACCGACCGCCCTTCGCCGTGGTCGGGCGCAAGAGCCGCGGCATCACTGCGCCGAAGGATCTGGAAGGCAAGAAGCTCGGCGCGCCGGCGCTCGACGCGGCCTATGCGCAATGGCCTATCTTCGTGAAGGCCAACGGCATCGACGCCTCCAAGGTGACGATCGAGAATGTCGGCATCCCGGTGCGCAATCCGATGCTGGCCGCCGGCCAGCTCGACGCCGTCACCGGGTACTCGTTCACGGTGTTCATCAATCTCAAGGACAAGGGCGTGCCGGTCGACGATATCGCCGTGCTGCTGATGGCCGACTACGGCGTCGAACTCTACGGCAATGCGATCGTGATCAACACCAAGTTCGCCGCCGCGCATCCCGAGGCGGTCAGGGGCTTCCTGCGCGCCTTCCTGAAAGGATTGAAGGAGACGGTGAAGCGGCCTTCGAGCGCGGTCGAGTCGGTACTCAAGCGCAACGACATGGCCAAGAAAGACGTCGAAACCGAGCGGCTGAAGATGGCGATCCGCGAAAATATCGTGACGCCGGAGGTGAAGGCGAACGGCTACGGCGGCATCGACGCCGCGCGCTTTGCCCGCGCCGTCGACCAGATCGCACTCACCTACAAGTTCAAGGCAAAGCCGAAGCAGGAGGACATCTTCGACGCCTCCTATCTACCGTCCGCCGCCGATCGCAAAGCCGACTAGCGAAACCGCATCACGCCGCGCTGGTCACCTTGCGTGGTACGCTGACGAGCAAGGGCGGCGCGTCATCGGACGGGCCATAGAGCACCGCGGCAATGGCATCCGCCAGTTCCTCATAGACGGCGCGGGCGCCACCCTCGCGCACATAGATGCCGCCGTAGAGATCCGGCAGTTTCGGCAGCGGCGAATCCTCCCAGATCTTCAGACCGACTTTTTCCGCCCGCACGCGCGTGATCGCCATGACACCAAGGCCCGCCTCGATCGCGCTTCTCAGGCTGGTGGAACTCGGCCCGGTGAAGACGTCTTCCCAGTCGAGGCCGGCCGATTGCAAGGCCTGCGTGGCGAGCCGGTGATAGACGCAAGCCTCGCCATAGGAGACCAGCGGTATCGGCCGATCGGGATCAATGTGGGTTGCGTCGCTGTGCACCCAGACGACCTCCTGCGCGCGGCTGAAGCGCGCATCGGGCGGCGGCGTCATCGACAGTCCGATCATGATATCGAGATCGCCGCTGCGCAGTTCGCGCACCAGCGGATCGTAGAAATCGGTGCGCGTCACGAAGCGCACGTCCGGCCAGCGCTCGCGGAATTGCGCCAGGATCGAGGGCAGCGTCGAGGCGATGTATTCGCTCGGTGTGGCGACGCGGATCACCAATTCGGGCCGCGGGCCGTGGTCGCCGATATTGACGATCTGATCGTTGATCGACAGCAGGCGGCGCGCATAACTGACCACCAAGTCGCCTTGCGGCGTCAGGCTGATGCCTTGCACGCTACGATCGAACAGCTCGCCGCCGAGCAGCAATTGCAGGCGTTTGATTTGCGCGCTCACCGCCGGCTGGGTCACGCCGAGCTTGGCCGCGGCTTTGGTAAAGCTGCGCAGGTCGACGACGGCGACAAGCGTCCGCAGCAAATCGGTTGGAATATTGGTCATCGTCCGTGCCGCCTCCAGCCAAGATCAGATCGTATGCATACTAACGAATATGATAGCAACTCTAACACGCGCCAATAGGCATTCAATTTCGGGAATTCGTAGGGGTTGTGCTTTGTTATGGATCAATGGCGCGAGCAAATCTTTTCGTCCCACGCGTGCCGCGGCGACGGAGATTTCGGCCGGCCGCTACTTAATGCGCTCGAGAATGCTCACATAATTCGCTACCGCCGCGCCGCCCATATTGAAGATACCTCCGAGGTGGGCGTTCTTCACCTGCAGGTCGCCGGCGGTCCCAGTGAGCTGCATTGCGGTCAGCGCATGCATCGAGACGCCGGTGGCGCCGATCGGATGGCCTTTGGCCTTCAGGCCGCCGGACGGATTGACCGGCAGTTTTCCATCCTTTTGCGTCCAGCCTTCCTTGATGGCGCGCGCGCCCTGGCCTTCGCCGGTCAGGCCCATGGCCTCGTATTCGATCAGCTCGGCGACGGTGAAGCAGTCGTGCGTCTCGACGAACGAAAGATCACCGAGCTTGAGCCCCGCCTGTTCGAGCGCGCTATGCCAAGCATGGCCGCAGCCTTCGAACTTCAAAATGTCGCGCTTGGACATCGGCAGGAAGTCCTGCACGTGTGCGGCGGCGCGGAAGGCGACCGCTTTGCCGAGCTTGAGCGCGGTCTCGACGTCGGCGAGTACGACCGCGGCGGCGCCGTCCGACACCAGCGAACAGTCGGTGCGCTTGAGCGGGCCGGCGACGAAGGGGTTTTTCTCGCTCTCGGTACGGCAGAAGTCGTAGCCGAGGTCTTTGCGCATCTGCGCGTAAGGATTGCCGACGCCGTTCTTGTGGTTCTTGGCCGCGATCATGGCCAGCGCATCGGACTGGTCGCCCCATTTCTGGAAATACAAGCCGGCGATCTTGCCGAAGATGCCGGCGAAGCCGCCGTCAATCTCGGCTTCCTCGCGCACGTAAGACGCCTTCAGCAGGTTGCGCCCGATCTCGGCCGCTGGCGTCGCCGTCATCTGCTCGACACCGACGCAAAGCACGATGCGCGCCGAGCGCGCCTCGATCGCCTTGATGCCCTGATGCACGGCGGCGGAACCGGTGGCGCAGGCATTCTCGACCCGGGTCGCGCGCTTGAAGCGCAGATCGGGCGAGGCCTGCAGCACCAGCGCGGCGGTGAAATCCTGTGGAGAAAAGCCGGCGTTGAAATGCCCAAGCACGATCTCATCGACGTCTTTGGCCGCGACGCCGGCATCGGCCAGCGCCTCGCCCGCCACCCGCACGATCAGGCTTTCGACGCTCTCGCCGCTGAGCTTTCCGAAGGGGGTATGGGCCCAACCGACAATGGCTGCGGTCATGGAAGTCTCCCTTGCCGAACTTTGGTCGCATTGGTCGGCGATGAACCGCCGGTCACCATGAATCGCGCCGGGGGGGTCATGCGGACTTTGCCTCCGGTCCAAAGCTTAGATAGCCTAGCGCCACCGCCTATGGAACCCAATCGCCTTCCTGGGTTTTGGCCGAGGCCCTGAACCGGACCGCGAACATTGCCTTATTGTGCCACCCCACGCTCCCTCGTATTCGGCCTTGCCCTGACGGCGGCGCTGGCGCTTGCTGGCACGACGCAGGCCCGGGCCGAAGCGCAGTTATTGATCGAGGCGTCCACCGGCAAGGTGCTGCACGCGGAAAACGCCACCTATCCGTGGTACCCGGCCTCCGTCACCAAATTGATGACGGCCTACACCACGCTGCGCGCCATCAAGGAAGGCCGTATCGGCTTCAACACCCTGTTGACGGTATCGCGCAACGCCGCGGCGCAGCAGCCGACCAAGATGGGCTTCAGGGCCGGCACCACGCTCACCGTCGACAACGCGCTGAAGATGCTGATGGTGAAATCCGCGAACGACATGGCGGTGGCGATCGCCGAAGGCGTCGGCGGCTCGATCGAGGGCTTCGCCGACATGATGAACGCCAACGCCCGGCGGCTCGGCATGACGGAATCGCATTTCGTCAATCCGAACGGGCTGCCGGCGGAAAACCACGTCACCTCGGCGCGCGACCTCGGCATTCTCGCACGCGCGCTGATCCAGGAATTTCCGGAAGACGATTTCTACTGGCATATCCACGCCATCCAGTACGGCAACCGCGTGCTGCATAATTACAATTCGCTGCTCGACCGCTATCCCGGCGCCGACGGTATGAAGACCGGCTTCATCTGCGCCTCCGGCTACAATGTGGTGGCGTCGGCGACGCGTAACGGCCGCCGCCTGATCGCCATCGTTCTCGGCGCTTATTCCGGCGCGGTGCGCGCGCAGAAGGCGGCGCAACTGCTCGAGAACGGATTCAACAGCGGCGGGCTGTCCTGGCTGACGCCCTCGCTCGGCACCGTCGATCAGCTCGCGCCGATGGACGCGCAGCCGCCCAACCTGCGCGAAGAAATGTGCGGCGGCCACCGCCGCAAGCCGCCGTCGGAAGACAACGACGAGGAACAGCAAGCCACCGGAGACACCGGATCAGCGCAGGGCTTCATGCTGTCCGCCTTGCGGCCGGCGAACGGCAAGTTCGTGCTCGGTCCGCCGGTCGAAACCGAGGCGCCGATCAAAGTGTTCACCGGCCCGGCCGACCATCCGGATGCGGTGCAGGTTGCCGAACCGCGCGCCAAGAAGAAAAAGAAACACGTCGCCGCCAAGAAAGGCGAAGCCGTTAAGGCAGGCGTCAAGAAGGAAAGCGGCGCCAAGACCGCGGCTGCGCCCAAGCGCGCCAAGCATGTGGCGAAGCCGAAGGTCAGTTCGGCCAACTGATGCCCGAGGCCGGCCAAAGCGCTGATCGGCGGCGGCCGCCCGAGCCCATTCCCCTCACCGTCCTCACCGGCTTTCTCGGCGCCGGCAAGACCACGCTGCTCAACCGCCTGCTCAAGGACGAGGCGCTGAGTGAGACCGCCGTCATCATCAACGAGTTCGGTGATGTCGCGCTCGATCACCTGCTGGTCGAATATATCGGCGACAACATGGTGCTGCTGCAAAGCGGTTGCCTGTGCTGCACCATGCGCGGCGATCTGGTCGATGCGCTGGAGACGCTGCTGCGCGATCTCGACAATCGGCGCTGCATCTTCCGCCGCGTGCTGATCGAGACCACCGGTCTCGCCGATCCGGCGCCGCTGCTGCACACCGCCATGGCGCATCCCTATCTCGTGCAGCGCTACCGGCTCGACGGCGTGGTGACCGTGGTCGATTGCGTCAACGGCGAGGCCACGCTCGACGCGCATGCCGAGGCGGTCAAGCAGGCGGCGGTGGCCGACCGCATCGTGCTGACCAAGACGGATCTCGCGACCCCCGCGCAGCGCGAAAGCATCGTGGCACGTCTGCGCGCGCTCAATCCGGCGGCGCCCATCCTCGACGCCGCCAAAGGCGAAGCGACGGCGGAGCGGCTGATGAATTGCGGGCTGTACGATCCGGAGCGCAAGATTCCCGACGTCAAGAAATGGCTCGCCGCCGAGACCTATGCCGGCGATCACCATCATCACCATCACGACGTCAACCGGCACGACGCGCATATCGGCTCGTTCGTGCTCACCGCCGATGCCGCGATCCCCGCCGGCACGCTCGACATGTTCCTCGAGCTGTTGCGCGCGACCTACGGCGACAAGCTCTTGCGCCTCAAGGGCATCGTGAAGCTCCAGGAAATGCCCGATACGCCGGTGGTGGTCCACGGCGTGCAGCACGTCTTCCACCCCACCGCGCGGCTGGAACGCTGGCCGGACGACGACCACCGCACCCGGTTGGTGTTCATCACCCGCGACCTGCCGGAGCGCACCGTGCGCGAGTTGTTCGAGGCCTTTCTCGGCGCGGCCGCGGTCGACCGCCCGGACCGCGCGGCGCTCACCGACAATCCACTGGTGCCTTTCGGCGGGGCGGATCGGTGATCTAGCTCTGTCATTCCGGGGCGCAGACTTTAGGCCGCGAGCCCGGAATGACGAGTGCCCTTGCGCCGCCTCTCGACTCAACTCATGCTAATCCCTGCCCGCCGGCCGAATCGCAAACTTGCGCGGCAAGACCCGGCGGTATTTGAGGAAACGCCATGCAACGGCCAATTCAGCGGCCAATTCAACGGCCTTGGCTGCAGCATTATCCGCCGGGCGTGCCCGCCGAGATCGACATCTCGCGCTACCCGTCGCTGGTGGCGATGTTCGAGGAAAGCTTCAAGGCCAACGCCGCCCGCGAAGCCTGCGTCTGCATGGGCAAGTCCTTGACCTATGCCGAGCTCGACGCGGCCTCGCGTGCCTTCGCCGCCTGGCTGCAGAGCAAGGGCCTGCAACGCGGCGCCCGCGTCGCCATCATGATGCCGAACGTGCTGCAATATACCGTGGCGATCTCCGGCATCCTGCGCGCCGGCTTGACCGTGGTGAACGTCAATCCGCTGTACAAGCCGCGCGAACTGGAATTTCAGCTCAGGAATTGCAGCGCCGAAGCCATCATCGTGCTGGAGAATTTCGCCGCGGTGCTGCAGGAGGCGTTGCCGCAAACCGACATTAAGCACGTGGTGGTCGCCAGCCTGGGCGACATGCTCGGCACGCTGAAAGGCACGCTGGTCAATACCGTGGTGCGGCACGTCAAGAAGATGGTGCCGGCCTATACGCTGCCGGCGGGGACAAAATTCAACGACGTGCTGAGCCTCGGCCGCAAGCTGCCGTTCACGCCCGTCGCGGTCGGGCCCGACGACATCGCCTTCCTGCAATATACCGGCGGCACCACCGGGGTTTCCAAAGGCGCCATCCTGCTGCACCGCAATCTGGTCGCCAACGTCTTGCAGGTGATGGCCTGGAACGTCCCGATCCTGGCCATGCCGCCGCCGACCGAGCGCGACATCATCGTCACCGCGCTGCCGCTCTATCATATCTTCGCGCTCACGGCCTGCTTCCTGTTCAGCGTCTGCGTCGGCGGCACCTGCCTGTTGATCCCCAATCCACGCGACATTGCCGGCCTGATCAAGGAACTGTCCAAGTACAAAGTGAATTCGTTCCCGGCGGTGAATACGCTGTACAACGCGCTGCTGCAGCATCCGGATTTCGCCAAAATCGACTGGAGCATGCTCAAAGCCGCGATCGCCGGTGGCATGGCGGTGCAGAGGTCGGTCGCCGAGGCGTGGATGAAAGCGACCGGCCGCCCGATCATCGAAGGTTACGGCCTGTCGGAGACCTCGCCGGTGCTCACCTGCAATCGCGGCGACATCGCCGAATGGACCGGCACGATTGGATTGCCAGTGCCGTCGACCGAAATCACGATCCGCGACGACGCCAACCATGACGTGCCGATCGGCGAGCAAGGCGAGATCTGCGCGCGCGGACCGCAGGTGATGCCGGGCTATTGGCAAAGCCCGGAAGAGACCGCCAAAGTGATGACCGAGGACGGCTTCTTCCGCACCGGCGACATCGGCGTGATGGACGCGGAAGGCCGTGTCAAAATCGTCGACCGCAAGAAGGACATGATTTCGGTGTCCGGCTTCAAGGTATTCCCCAACGAAGTCGAGGACGTGGCGATGATGCAGGGCGGCATCGTCGAATGCGCCGCGGTCGGCGTGCCCGATGCGCATTCCGGCGAAGCGGTCAAGCTGTTCGCCGTGAAGAAATCGCCGGACCTGACCGAGCAGGATTTGCGCAAATACATGCACGGCGAGCTTGCCGGCTACAAGATGCCCAAGCAGATCGAGTTCCGCAACGAACTGCCGAAAACCAACGTCGGCAAGATCCTGCGCCGCGCGCTGCGGGACGACGAATGAACGACGCGCCCGCGCTGCCCTCGCTCGCCGACGTGGTCGCGTTCTGGCGCGACGCCGGGCCGAAGAAGTGGTTCGAGAAGGACGAAGCTTTCGACGACGAGATCCGGCGGCGCTTCCTTAAAGCCCATGAAGCCGCCGCCGCCGGCAGGCTGAGCGGTTGGGAAGCGAGCGCGGAGGGTGCACTGGCGCTGCTCATCCTGCTCGATCAATTTCCGCGCAACATGTTCCGTGGCTCGGCGCGCGCTTTCGCCACTGACGCAACCGCGCGCGCGGTCACGGCCGGCGCCTTGGTGCGTGGTTTCGACAGTCAGGTGCCGGCTGAAATGCGCGGCTTCTTCTATCTGCCGTTCGAGCATTCGGAGGACCTCGCCGATCAGGAGCGCGGCCTCACGCTGTACAAGGCGGCCGGCGACGTCGACGGCCTGAAATGGGCGGGTATTCACGCCGACATCATCCGCCGCTTCGGCCGTTTCCCGCATCGCAACGCGGTGCTCGGCCGCGTCACGACGCCGGAGGAACAGAAGTTCCTCGACGAGGGCGGGTTTTCCGGCTGAGCCGCAAAAATATCGGACGCTGACCCACGCATTTGTTAGGCTAGCGGCAATTAAAAAGCCGGCCATCCGAGCTGGCTTGGTGCAGGGAGGCGACCATGTTGCATTGCTGCAAAGCGCTTCGGCGCTTGATGACGCTTGCCGGCTTCATTCTGCTGGCAGCCACGGTTCCCACGAAAATCTTCGCCCAACAAAGCGTGAATGTCGGCGCCGCCGATATCGGCGGCGTGGTCAAGAGCGCCAAGGGCCCGGAGGCCGGCGTCTGGGTGATCGCGGAGACCACCGAACTGCCGACCAAGTTCGCGCGCATCGTCGTCACCGACGACCAGGGCCGCTATCTGATCCCCGATCTGCCGCAAGCCGATTACGCGGTCTGGGTGCGCGGCTACGGCCTGGTGGACTCGCCGAAAATGCGCGCCAAGCCCGGCATGCATCTCGATCTTGCGGCGGTGATCGCGCCGAACGCGGCGGCGGCGGCGCATTATTATCCCGCCATCTACTGGTACACGATGATGAAAATTCCGCCAGCCAGCGAGTTCGGCGGCAAGGGCGCGATCCCTGCCAAATTCACGCAGAACGACTGGCTGCGGCAGATGAACAACGTCGACTGCATCGGCTGCCATCAACTCGGCCAGGAATCCACCCGCACCATTCCGGCGGAATTAGGCAAATTCGCTTCCGGCGAAGAAGCGTGGATGCGGCGCACCCAGTCGGGTCAAGCCGGCGAGATGATGACCAACCGGTTGGCTGGCCAGTGGGGCGGCGTGCCGTACAAATATTTCGGCGACTGGACCGACCGCATCGCCAAGGGCGAATTGCCCAAGGCGACGCCGCCGCGGCCGCAAGGGGTCGAGCGCAATATTGTCATTACGTCGTGGGAATGGTCGACGCCCGATAAATATCTGCACGACCTGATTTCGTCCGACCGGCGCAACCCGACGGTCAACGCCTACGGCCCGCTCTACGGCTCGCCGGAATATTCGACCGACAACATGCCGATCCTCGATCCGAAGACGAACAAAGTGTCGTTTTTCAAGTTGCCGGTGCGCGACCCGCAAATGCCGGAGTCGCTCGGTCCGGGCCATGCGGCCAGTATCAAGCCATTGCAACCGTCGGCCTATTGGGGCGACCGCCAGCTTTGGGATACGCGCGCCAACAACCATAATTCCGAATTCGACGCCAAGGGCCGCCTCTGGCTGGCGGCCACCGTGCGCGGTCAACCCAATCCGGAGTTCTGCAAGAAGGGCTCGGATAACCCATACGCGAAAGTTTTCCCGCTCGACAAATCGCAGCGCCAGGTGGCGATGCTCGATCCGAAGACGATGAAATACTCCTTCATCGACACCTGCTTCGCCACGCATCACCCGCAATTCGGCTACGACGCCGACAATACGCTGTGGTTCAGCGGCACCGGACCGGTAGCGGGCTGGGTCAATACCAAAGTGTTCGACGAAACCGGCGACGCGCAAAAGGCGCAAGGCTGGGCGCCGTGGGTGCTCGACACCGATGGCAACGGCAGGCTCGACGACTTCACCGAGCCAAACGCGCCGGCCGATCCGAAAAAAGATCAGCGCATCACCGCCGGTTCCGGACCTTATGCCGTTATGCCGAACCCGAAGGACGGCTCGATCTGGTACGCCATCGGCACGTTTGCCGGCCCGCCGGGATTTCTGCGCTTCGATCCCAAAACAAAACTGTCGGAAGTCTATTACATCCCGAAACCCGGTTTTGGCATCCGTGGCGGCGACATCGATGGCAACGGCGTTCTCTGGGGATCGGGCTCGAGTGGCCATCTCATGAGCTTCGACCGCAGCAAGTGCAAAGGCCCGCTCAACGGACCGAAGGCCACCGGCTATCACTGCCCGGAAGGTTGGACTTTCTACAAATATCCCGGCCCCGGCTTTGAAGGCTTTCCCGACACCAGCGCCGAGGCGAGCTACTACACCTGGGTCGATCAGCACAACACGCTGGGCTTGGGCGAGAACGTTCCGATCTCGACCGCCAATCTCAGCGACGGCTTTGTGGCGCTCAAGGACGGTAAGATGATCTCGCTGCGCATTCCCTATCCGATGGGTTTCTATGCCAAGGGGCTGGACGGGCGCATCGACGATCCGAATGCCGGCTGGAAGGGCCGCGGCCTCTGGAGCACCAATGGCGACCGGACGCCGTGGCTGATGGAGACCGGCAAGGGCTCGAGCCCGCGCGCCGTGCATATTCAGATACGGCCAAATCCGCTTGCCGACTGATGCCGGGGCAACGTGACACGAAAAACCCCGCCGCAAAAAGCGGCGGGGCATGCTATTGATGCGCCATGACCGACTTCCATGGCGTTTTTCCCTATCTCGTCTCGCCGATCGATGCGCAGGGGCGCATCCTCACCGATGTGCTGGCCCGGCTGGCGGACGACCTGATCAAGGCCGGCGTGCACGGCCTGACGCCGCTCGGCTCGACCGGCGAGTTCGCCTACCTTACGCGCGAACAACGCACCGCCGTCGTACAGACGACGATCGAAGCCGCCAACAAGCGCGTGCCGGTGATCGCCGGCGTCGCCTCCACGTCGAGCGCCGACGCGGCCGAACAGGCCCGGCGCTACCAGGCGCTCGGCGCCGACGGCATCCTGGCGATTCTCGAAGCCTATTTCCCGCTCAAGGACGCGCAGATCGAATCCTACTTCCGCGCCATCGCCGACAGCGTCGACATTCCGGTGGTGCTCTACACCAACCCGCAATTCCAGCGCAGCGATCTCACGCTCGACGTGATCGCGCGGCTCGGCGATCACCCGCGCATCGGCTACATCAAGGACGCCTCGACCAATACTGGGCGGCTGTTGTCGATCATGCATCGCGCGCCGCAGATGAAAGTGTTCTCGGCTTCCGCGCATATTCCGGCAGCGGTGATGCTGATCGGCGGCGTCGGCTGGATGGCGGGCCCGGCCTGCATCGTGCCGCGCCAGAGCGTGCAACTTTATGAATTGTGCCGCGCCGGCAAATGGCCGGAGGCGATGAAGCTGCAACGCGAACTCTGGCGCATCAATGAGGCCTTCGCGCGCTTCAATCTCGCCGCCTGCATCAAGGCCGGCTTGCAGATCCAGGGCTATGCGGTCGGCGACCCGGTGCCGCCGCAAGCGGCGCTGACGCCGGCGGAACGCCAAACCGTCGAGGGCATTTTGGCCTCCCTTCCTTAACCTTTCCGCGCGCGCGGGGAGCGGGAAACCGGCTTAAAAAGCCTTGAATCATCAGCATAAACGGCCCCGTCCAACCGATTCTTAACGGTTCCTTGCTAAGCACGCGGAATGTTGCCGTCGCTCGCAAAACGGCCGGCGCCGGTGCGGAGAGAACCCGTGGCGCTGGTCGATTCCGAAAACGCCGCCCCCGCGCCGCCCTCGGCCGCGGCCGGCCTCATCGCGCGCGTCAAGGCGATCCTCGCCGACCGCAGCGACTCGCGGCTGGCGCAACTGTTCGCCGGAAAAGTTTTCCTGGTGCGCGTCGGCAGCGCCATGCTTGCGCTTGCCAGCCAAGTCCTGCTGGCGCGCTGGATGGGCAGCTTCCAGTTCGGCATCTACATCTATGTGTGGACCTGGGTGCTGATGATCGGCGCGCTCTCGGATTTCGGCCTGTCGTCGGCGGCGCGGCGCTTCATTCCGGAATATACCGAGCTCAAGGCGTTCGACCGCCTGCGCGGATTTCTCACGGGCAGCCGCTGGCTCGCCTTCGCCATCGCCACCGGCATCGGCGTCATCGGCGCGGTGATCGTGACGGCGCTCGCGCCCTACATCGAAGATTTCACGGTGGTGCCGCTCTATCTCGCCTGCATCACCATTCCGATCTACGGGCTGGTGCAGGTGCAGGCCGGCATCGCGCAATCCTACGACTGGCCGAACCTGGCGCTGATGCCGTTCTACATCATCCGCCAGTTCTGCATCACGCTGCTGGTGGGCATCGCCTATTTCATCGGCGCGCCGACGCACGCGGTGACCGCGATGCTGATCGCCGTCGCCACCACCTGGGCGGTGACGTTCGGGCAGATGATCATGCTCGACCGCAGGCTCAAGAGCAAAGTGCCCGCCGGCCCGAAGAGCTACGAGGTCAAGACCTGGTTCGCCACCTCGCTGCCGATCTTCGTGGTGGAAGGCTTCTACCTGCTGCTCACTTACGTCGACATCCTGGCGCTCGAGCATCTGCGCTCGCCCGACGAGGTCGCCGTCTACTACGCCGGCGCGCGGCTCCTGGCGATCGTCGCCTTCGTCTATTTCGCCATCGCCGGCGCCACCACCCACAAGTTCACGCAGTATCACGTGAGCGGCGACAAGAAGCGGCTCGCCTCGTTCTTCGCCGAGACCATCAAGTGGACGTTCTGGCCGTCGCTCGCCGCCTGCGCGCTGATCCTCGCTTTCGGGCGGCCGCTGCTCGGCCTGTTCGGCGCGGGCTTCGAGAAGCGGCTATAGCGTGATGTTCATCCTGGCGATCGGCATGCTGGCGCGCGCCGCCGTCGGCCCGGCCGAACGGCTGCTCAACATGCTGGGCGAGCGCAAGCAATGCGCGCTGATCTATGCCGCCGCCTTCGCCATCAATCTCGTGCTGTGCGTGATCCTGATTCCGCGCGTCGGCATTACGGGCGCCGGCATTGCGACCTCGAGCGCGTTGGTGGTGGAATCGATCATGCTCTATCTCGTCGCCAAGCGTCGGCTGGGCTTCCACGTCTTCATCCTGGGCGGCGGGCAGAGCGAGGGCGCACGCTGACCGGACGAGGTCAGGCTCCCCGTCGCGGAGCGGCCGCGCTCTTTGCCTTCAAAGACTGCGGCGGCTGGATGAACTTGATGCCGATTTCGGTGTCGGAGCGCCACATCACGCGGCACCACCGCGTCAGACCGTCGTGCAGCTGAATCAAAAATTCCTGCGGCGCCGCGCTGGGATCCTTGGCTTTGATGCGGGCGCCAAATTCGGACACATCGAGCATGGAGCACTTCAGCGGCGCCCCCAGCCCGGTTTCCATAAAGACGTCGTGAGCGATTTTGCGCCTTACGTTTTGGCGCTTCTCAATTCCAGACATCGTGGCCCATCCGGCAGAGCGCCCTGTGCGCCATTCATAACAAATTCAAGTACACCTCACTAGAACGCGCTTTTGCCGCCGGCGCGGCCTGCAATGTCACGCCCGCTGCCGCAGCAGCCGCCGGATCACCTTGCCGGTGGTGGTCATCGGCAGGTCGTCGATGAAAGCGACCTCGCGCGGATATTCGTGCGCCGACAGCCGCGTGCGCACGAAAGTCTGGATCTCGGCGGCGAGCGCATCCGAGGCCACGTGGCTTTTCTTGAGCACGATGAAGGCTTTCACGATCTCGGTGCGCAGCGGATCGGGCTTGCCGACCACGGCGGCGAGCGCCACCGCCGGATGGCGGATCAGACAGTCCTCGATCTCGCCCGGCCCGATGCGGAAACCGGCCGAGGTGATGACATCGTCGTCACGGCCGACGAAACTGATAAAGCCGTCCTCGTCCATCACGCCCTGGTCGCCGGTGGTCATCCAGTCGCCAATGAACTTGTCGCGCGTCGCTTGCGGGTTGCCCCAATATTCCAGGAACATCACCGGATCGGGGCGCTGCACCGCGATCTGCCCGACCTCGCCGGCTTTGAGCGGATGGCCGTCGCGGCCAATCACCGCCACGGTGTGGCCCGGGATCGGCTTGCCGATAGCGCCGGCCTTGAGCATGCCGAGCTGGTCGCAGGAGCCGAGCACCAGGTTGCATTCGGTCTGGCCGTAGAACTCGTTGATGGCGAGGCCGAAAGCGGACCTGCCCCATTCCAGCGCCTCGACGCCGAGCGACTCGCCACCGGAAGCGACGCTGCGCAGCTTGAAATCGTAGCGCCCGCGCGGGCTCGGCGCCGCCCGCATCATGCGCAGCGCCGTGGGCGGAATGAATGCATTGCGCACCTGCGTCTGCGCCATCAGCGCGAAGGCTTCGTCCGGATCGAACTTGTCGAAGCGGCGCGCCACTACCGGCACGCCGTAATGCAGGCTCGGCAGCAGCGCGTCGAGCAGGCCGCCGGCCCAGGCCCAGTCGGCCGGCGTCCAGTAGCGGTCGCCGGCTTGCGGGAATGGAAAATGCGGCAGTTCGATGCCCGGCAAATGGCCGAGCAGCACGCGATGCGCGTGCAGCGCGCCCTTCGGCTGGCCGGTGGTGCCCGAGGTGTAGATCATCATGGCCGGATCGTCGGCGGCGGTGTCGACGGCGGTGAAATCGGCCGCGGCGCGCGCCAGCAAGTCGGCAAAGCCGTCATCGACCGAAACGACGCAGGTAAGTCCAGGCACCTCACCGCGCACGCCGTCGAGCTTGGCGAGCCCTTGCGCGTTGGTGATGAGCGCCTTGGCGCCGGAATTCTGCAATCGATAAGACAGCGCGTCGGGGCCGAACAGCACCGCGACCGGCAAGGCGACGGCGCCGAGCTTGTAGATCGCAATGTGGGCGACGGCGACTTCCGGCATCTGCGGCAGCATGATCGCGACGCGGTCGCCGCGGTTGACGCCGTGCGCGCGCAGCACGTTGGCGAGCCGGTTTGACGTCTCGCGCAAGGCGCCGTAGCTCACCGCGTCCTGCCGCCCGTCAGCATGGACATGCAGGATGGCGAGCCGGCCGGGCTCAGCCTGCGCCCAGCGGTCGCAGATATCGACGCCGATATTGTAGCGCGCCGGGATATCCCAGCGGAATTGGCGATAGACGTCGTCGTAATTGTCGACACGCGGCAGCACCGGCATGGGGCGCAAACTAGTCAGCCGCGCGCGCGAGGTCCAGCCCGCCGGACGTTGCGCTAGCCCGTCGCAGCCTCGGTCGTTGCGAACCAGATGCCCGCGAACACCGCCAGCAGGCCGACAACCAGATTGACGATGATCGGTTCGCCGACAAGCTGACGCGCGAGCAAGGCCGCGGCGATCGGATTGACCGTCATGGTATTGGCCCCCAGATAGCGCGTCACGGCCGCGGCCGTGCCGCCGAGACAGCTTGAAACGATCGCGATCAACACCCCGATCAATTCGCCCACGCGCGTTCCCCCCTTTGGCGGGGCAGGACTATGCCACGGCTGAGCGTACGGGCCGCAAAAATAAAACCGGGACGAAGGCGCCGGCAGCGAACGGTTTTATCGCCGCCTGCGGACATGCTAGGAATTGCGTCCCTCATTGGGAGATCGCGATGCGCCGTCTGGCCCTGGTTCTGTTCGTCGCGCTTTGCGGCACGTTCGCTTCCGCGCAGGCGATCGACGATCCGCTGGCGCTGATCACCGATATCTACAAGACCTATCAGGGCGACACCGACCACCCCGGCTATGCCAACGTCTATAGCCGCCGGATGCAGGCGCTGATCGACGCCGACGAAAAGGCCACGCCGCAGGGCGACGCCGGAACGATCGACTGGGACGTGTTCGTCAACGGCAATGATTGGGCGCTCAGCAAGCTGATCATTACGCTGGTTTCGAAATCAGCCGCGCAGGCACAGGTGCGCGCGCAGTTTTACAATTTCAAGGACCCGCACGATTTGCTGTTCGATCTCGTGCGCGAGGACGGCTGCTGGTTCATCGACGATATCAGTGAGACTAAAGTAGGCGGCAATCGCTGGACGATGTCGAAGATCCTGAAGCACGCTGCCGACGCGTTTCCCGACGAGAAGAAATAGCGCGCGCTAGCTTTTCTTGTCGTCGGGCTCGGCAAGGATCAGCGCCCAATACACTTTGTATTTCGAGGCCGGCGTGTAGACCGCCGCGATGCCGATGCGGGTCACGCCTTTGAGCAGCATATTGGCGTTGTGCGGCGGCGAATCGCGCCAGCCGGAGAAGGCCTCGGCCAGCGTGTGATAGCCGGCGCCGATATTTTCGGCCGCCCGCTTGGCGTCGTAGCCTGAGGCTTTCAGCCGCACCACGAACGGCTTGCCGGCGGCGTGGTCGAGCTTGTCGCGCTTGGCCATGATCGCGGCCTGCGCCTCGGCCAGCCGCGTGAGCTCCGGATCGAGCGTCACCGCCGGCAGCCCGTTATTGGTGCGGTAGCCGGAAATCATCGAGGCGGCGGCGGCGCCGTCAAGCTGCGCGCCAGGCTGCGCCAGATTGCGGTAAAAACTCGGTTCCGCCTTCGGCACATAGTCGCCGGCGCAGCCGGCAACCGCCAAAGGCACAAAGAGCGCCAGTAACGCGACGAGCGGACGCAGCATTCGCGGCGATCTCCGAATCGAATAAGGGCGGGCGCAGGCTGGCGGACGACCTTGGCCGAACGGTGGTGAGGCTTTGTTCCACATCGCGATACAGGGTTTTGCCGCTACTGGCGCTGTTGCTTTGGGTGAATTAGGGTCGCGCACGAACTTTTCCGAAGACCGATCCCCACCTTCGTGGTCATGCGCTAACATCGCCGCAACAATAAGCCGTTAATCGTCACTTCCGGGAGAAAGCTCCATGTCCGCTCAGCCAGCCCCGCGCACACCGGGCGCCACACGCGCCGGACCGGGCGAATACGTGTTCAACCTCGCCGGCCTGCAAAAGATCATGGGCGGCCCCGACTATTCCACCGCGCATGGGCCGTGCGTCGAAGGCGACCGCATGATCGTCGGCCTGATGCGCATGAAGGCCGGCACCGGCGCCGAACCGCATTCGCATCCGAACGAACAGTGGGTCTACATCCTGGAAGGCACCTTCCGCGCCAAGATCGGCGGCAAGGAATTCGATGTGAAGCCGGGCTCGGTGGTCTATATCCCGGCCAACACGATTCATTCCGGCGGCGCAACGCCGGAGGGCGACGTCCTGTTCTTCACCTGCAAGGACGGTTCGCACAGTCTGCACGGCATCAAAGCAACCTGAACTGCACGAGCGCGGGAGCGCGTAGAACCCCCGCCTTACACCAATATCAACCACGGAGGATTTTAAATGAAACGTCTGACCGCGATCTTGCTGTCCGCCGCCTGCCTTTCCGGTTTTCTTGCACTCGGCATGACGGCTGCCTCGGCGCAGGACAAATATCCGAGCCGGACCGTCAAGATTCTGGTGCCTTATGCGCCGGGCGGCGCCACCGACATTACCGCGCGCATCGTCGGCGATCAGTTGCAGAAGATCACCGGCCAGCCCTTCGTCATCATCAACAAGCCGGGCGCATTCGGCCTCTTGGCGATCGACGAAATGGCGAAGGCGGCGCCCGACGGCTACACATTGATGATCGGCAACGTCACGACCAACGCCATCACGCCGATCATCTATAAGAGCAAACTCAACTTCGACTACAGCAAGAAAGTGACCGCGGTGACCAACCTGGTCGACGTGCCGGCGTTCCTGCTGGTTACGACCGCGAATGATTTTCCGGTCAAGACGGTGCCCGAGCTGATCGCTTACGCCAAGAAGAACCCGGGCAAGATCAAGTACGGGACGGTCGGCAACGGGTCCTACCCGCATTACGATATGGCCTATTTCGCCAAGCGCGCCGGCGATCTCGACATGTCCGCGCTACCGAACAAGAACGGCGCCTCCGGCGTCATTCAGGACATGTTGCGCGGCGACGTGCAGGCCGCGTTCCTCAACGTCGGCAGCGCCGCCGGCATGGTGAAGGCCGGAAAATTCCGCGCACTCGCCATGGTCAATCACACGCGGTTGGCGGACTACTCCGATATCCCGACCATGAAGGAAGTCGGCTATCCGGATGTCGGCACTATCGCCTGGAACGGCCTGTTCGCGCCGGCGGCAACGCCCAAGCCGGTGCTTGACGCGCTCTATGCTATCGTGGCGAAAGCGGTCGCTTCGCCTGAAGTGCAGGAAAAGTTCAAAAAGCAGAATTACAACATCGTGCCGAGCAAGTCGGTTGCCGACGCGCAGAGCTGGCTCGCCGGCGAAATCAAGCATTGGGAAACCGTCACCAGCGCGGTGAAGATCGAAGTGCAGTAATGTCTGTCGTCCCCGCCTAAGCGGGGACGACAACTACTTCGCCGATTGTAACGCTTTCCAGATGCGTTCCGGCGTCGCCGGCATGTCGAGCTGGGCGCCCGGCGGAAGTGCGTCAAGAATGGCATTGATCACCGCCGGCGGCGCCGCCGTAGTGCCGGCCTCGCCGGTACCCTTCACGCCGAGCGGATTCGTGCGGCAGGCCACCGCGCGGTGCTCGACCGTCATGTCCGGCATCAAATCCGCGCGCGGCAGCGCGTAGTCCATGAACGTGCCGGAGACCAACTGCCCGGCGCCATCGTAGACCGTGTTCTCGGTCAGCGCCTGGCCGAGCCCCTGCGCCACGCCGCCGTGGATCTGACCCGTGACGATGGTCTCGTCCAGCAGATTGCCGCAATCGCCGACCGCCACGTAGGACGCAATCGACACCGCGCCGGTCGCCGGATCGATTTCGACCTCGGCGACGTGGCAGCCGTTGGGGAATGACGGCGGCGCCTTGACGTTTGCTTGCGTGTCGAGATTCTCGGTGATCACGCCGCTGCGCGCCAGTTCGGCGGCGCGCTCGGCCACCTCGAACAGCGACACTTCGCGCCCGGAGCCGCGCACGCTGAATTTGCCGTCGCGGTAGTCGAGGTCGGCCTCGCCGGCCTGCAACAGCATGGCGGCGACACGCTTTCCCTTCTCGATCACCTTGTCGGCGGTGACCGCAATGGCGCCGCCGACATACATCGCCGAGCGCGAGGCGACGGCGCCGAAACCCGGCACGTCGCGCGCCGAATCGCCGGATGTGATCGCCACCTGGTCAGGCGCGATACCGAGACGGTGCGCCGTCACACGGCCGAACACGGTCTGATGGCCCTGCCCGCTCGCGCCGGCGCCGATACTCACCGTCAGCTTGTTGCCGCCGGGAAACGCGATGCGCGCGGCTTCCTCCGGAAAGGCGCCGGCGATCTCCAGATAGCAGCCGATGCCGATGCCGCGCAGTCTGCCGGCCTTTTTCGCCGCCTTCTTGCGCGCGGCAAAGCCGGCATAGTCGGCGAATTCAAGCGCCCGCTCGAACGCGCCGGGAAAGTCGCCGCTGTCGTAGGTGTTGCCGAAGGCGGTGGTGTAGGGAATTTTGTCGGCTTGAACGAGGTTGCGCCGGCGCAATTCGGCGGCGTCGATGCCGGTCTGATCGGCGGCGGCATCGATCAGCCGCTCCATCAGATAGCTCGCCTCCGGCCGCCCGGCGCCGCGATAGGGACCAGTCGGCAACGTATTGGTGAGCACGCAGCGCGCGTTCACCTGTGCGTGCGGGATGTCGTAGACCGTCGGCAGGCAGCCGGAGATGTGCAAGGTAAAGACGAAATGCGCGACGCCAGTGATGTAAGCGCCGACATTGCCGAGGCAGTCGACGCGCAGGCCGAGAAATTTTCCGCGCGCGGTGAGCGCCAGCTCCGCGCTCCAGAACGAGTCGCGGCCCTGGTTGTCGGAAACGAAGGCTTCCGAACGGGTCGAGACCCAATGGATCGGCTTTTGCAGCAGACGCGCGGCGTGCAGCATGGGCACGTATTCGGGATAGCACCAGCCCTTCATGCCGAAAGCACCGCCGAGATCGTCGGTGAGCACGCGCAGCTCTTCCGGCTTGATCCCCATGGCGCCGGCGACCTGGCCCTGCACGGCGGCCACGCCTTGCGAGCCGCAACGTAGCGTGAACATTTTTTTCCCGGCGTCGTAGCTCGCGGTCGCGGTGCGCGGCTCGATCGAGGCCACCACCAGGCGCTGGTTGACCAGTTCGACGCGCACCACATGCGCTGCGTCCTTGAAGGCCCGCTCGAGCGCGGCCTGCTTCTTACCGTCGGGATCGGCCGGCGCGGTCCAGTCGAAACCGACATTGCCGGGCGCTTCCGGCCAAAGCTGCGGCGCGCCGGTTTGAATGGCCGTGCGCACATCGGTCACCGCGTCGAGCGGCTGGTAGTCGACCGCGATCTTTTCGCCGGCGTCCTGCGCCGCTTGCGCGCTTATTGCGACGACCATCGCCACCGGCTCGCCCACATGCAGCACGCGCTTTTCCGCCAGCGACGGACGGTGCGGCGCGACCACCGGTTTGCCGCCGCGGCCGGGGATCGGATGCGGATGCGAGATGGAATGATAATGCGCCGCGGCGAGATCGGCGGCGGTCAGCACCGCGACCACGCCCGGCGCGCGCTTGGCGGCGGCAACGTCGATGTTCTCGATACTGGCGAAGGCGTGCGGCGAGCGCACGAAGTAGGCTGCCAGCGCGCCGTCCGGCTTGACGTCGTCGCCGAAGCGGCCCTGCCCGCGCAGCAGCGCGTCGTCCTCGACGCGCCCGGCCCAGGCAGCGCTACGTGCGGCATTCGATGGCATTGCGGTACTCCGGCGGCGGGACGAGGCTAAAGCTTACGATCGGTGATGCCGGCCTCGGCGTAAAGCGCGTTGATGTGCTCCTTCACGCCCGGCTTCGGCTCGGCGGTCGACTCATGCGCCCAGCCGACCTTGGCGCGGGCATAGACCGCCATCTCCTCGTCCTGCTGCGAGGTGCCGCCGGAAACGCCGTAGGCGCCGACCATCTCCTCGCCGCGAAACACCGGCGCCGCGCCGCCGGACGCCGCGATCTTGCCGTTGGTGAGCGCGGACAGGCCGATGAGCAATTGCGGATTGCGCTCCTTGAACCACTGCTGGATCACCAGCCCGTCGGGGAAGCGCGGGCTCATGGAGCGGAACGCCGCCACGGTATAGGCCTTGGCGATGGCCGTGTCGGGGGTGATGAAGCCGGCGTCGTCCATGCGCTCGACCGCGATCAGGTGGCCCTCCGGCCCGACCACGGCGATCGAGACCGGCACGCCCATCTCGTCGGCCTTCTTGACCACCGCATCAATGAATTCTCGGCACTCGGCCGCCCGCAATTTCGCCATCCGGCATCCTCCCCGACCCAACGATTAAGCTTTGTTTAACCACTCGATTGCAACCAATTAACTGCAAAACAACCGGTAGGGGAATAGCGTACCGCTTAAACCGGACACGACGATGCCCGAAGCTGCCGCACCCGAAAGCTCGAGCAATTGGCGCTCCGTCGCGCTCATCGGCTGCGCCTGCTTGCCGGCGAGTTTCGCGCTGTTCCATTATGCCGTGCCGCTCGGCGCATGGGCCGCCGCGGTGCCCGAACTCCTGGTGTCGGCCTTCGCCGCCGGCCTGACGACGGTGCTGGTGCTGCTGATCGCCGGCATCTGGCTCACCCGGCGGTTGCAAGTCGACAACACGCGCATGCGCGTCGCGATCAACAACATGTCGCAGGGCCTGTGCATGTTCGACGGCAATGAGCGGCTGGTCATCTGCAACCGGCGCTACATGGATCTGTACAAACTTCCCGAAGACGTGGTGAAGCCGGGCCGCACGCTCGCCAGCCTGCTCGAATTCCGCATTGCCAATGGCAGCTTCTCGCGCGATCCCGACGAATACCGGCACGCGCTGAAATCCGCCATGGCGCAAGGCCAGACGACCACCTCGGAAGTCAAATCCGACAGCGGAAGGGTGGTTACCGTCATCAACCGGCCGATGGCGGATGGCGGCTGGGTGGCGACGCACGAGGACATCACCGAACGGCGCGACGCCGAGCGCGAACGCGCCGCGATGCAGGCGCAGCAGCAGCGCCGCTCCATCATCGACCGGGCGATCACCGCGTTCCGTCAGCGCGTCGAGGATCACTTGCGCACGGTGACCGACGGCGCGATGGCCATGCGCTCCACCGCCACCGTCCTGCTGGCGAGTTCGGGCCAGACCGCGCAGCGCGCCGACAGCGCGGTGGCGGCCTCCAACGAAGCGAGCGCCAACGTCGACACCGCCGCGATCGCCGCCGACGAATTGGCGGGCTCGATCGGCGAGATTAGCCGCCAGCTCGCCACCACCAGCACGATCGTACGCGCGGCGGTCGACGAGGCGCAGGGGACCAATGCGCAGATCAGCGCGCTGTCGCAGGCCGCGCAGAAGATCGGCGACGTGATCAAGCTGATCCGCACCATTGCCGGCCAGACCAACCTGCTGGCGCTCAACGCGACGATCGAGGCCGCGCGCGCCGGCGAGGCCGGCAAGGGCTTTGCCGTGGTTGCTTCGGAGGTCAAATCGCTGGCGGTGCAGACCGCCAAGGCGACCGAGGATATTTCCAGGCTGATCGGCGCGGTGCAGTCTTCGACCGGCAGCGCGGTCGATGCGATCGGCCGCATCGCGAGCCGCATGCAGGAAATCGACAGCTGCACCACCGCCGTCTCGGCCGCCGTGCATCAGCAGAGCTCGGCGACCGCCGAGATTTCGCAGAACGTCACCAGCGCCGCCGACGGCGCCAAGCTGGTGGTGTCGGTGCTCGGCAATGTCACCGGCGCGGCCAGCGAGACCCGGCAGTCGGCCGAAAGCGTGCTCACCGCCTCGCAGGCGGTGGAAGCGGCCGCCGCCGAACTGCGCCGCGAGGTCGAGGGCTTCCTCGCCCGCGTCGCTGCGTAGCGGCCTACATGCCCCGGACACGGTGCAGCGCGTTAGCGGTGCACCGCAGATCCGGGGCCTTTCCAAATTCAGAATTCGTGAAGGTCCCGGTTCTGCAGCGCACCGTTCCGCTTCGCTGCACGCCGCGCTGCGCCCGGGACACGAGTCAGGCGATTAAACCGGCCAGCCAGTAGAACAATGCGGCGAGCAGCCCGGATGCCGGGATCGTGATGATCCAGGCGATGACGATTTCCTGGGCCACGGCCCAGCGCACCGCCGACACTTTTTTCGCCGCGCCGACGCCGATGATCGAGCCGGTGATGGTGTGCGTGGTGGACACCGGAATGCCCAGCCAGGTCGCGGTAAACAGCATGACGGAGCCGGCGGTTTCCGCGCAGGAGCCCTGCATCGGGGTGAGCCGCGTGATTTTCGAGCCCATGGTTTTGACGATGCGCCAGCCGCCCGCCATGGTGCCGGCTGCCATCGCGATCTGGCAGGCAATCACCACCCAGAATGGCACGTGAAACCCGCCGCTCAGGTAGCCCTGCGAATAAAGCAGCACGGCGATGATGCCCATGGTCTTCTGCGCATCGTTGCCGCCGTGGCCGAGCGCATAACACGATGCCGAGACGAACTGGATGCGGCGGAAAAGATTGTCGACGCCGTAGGGCACCGAGCGAACGAAAATCCACGACACGATCAGGATGAGCAGCAGGGCGAGCAGCAAGCCCAGTCCCGGCGACAGAAAAATCGCTGCGACGGTTTTGCCGACGCCGGACCAGACCACGGCGTGGATGCCCGCCTTGGCGATGCCGGCGCCGACCAGGCCGCCGATGAGCGCGTGCGAGCTCGACGACGGGATGCCCAGCCGCTGCGTCACGATCTGCCAGACGATCGCGCCGGCGAGCGCGCCGAAGATGACGTGCGCATTGACGACATCGGCCTCGACAATGCCGCGGCCGACGGTTTCGGCTACATGCAGGCCGAAAAACATGAAAGCGATGAAATTGAAGAATGCCGCCCAGATCACCGCGTATTGCGGGCGCAGCACACGCGTCGACACGATGGTCGCGATCGCGTTGGCGGCGTCGTTCATGCCGTTGAGGAAGTCGAAGGCCAGCGCGACCGCAATCAGGGCGAACAGGAACGGCAGGGCAAGCGCGGCGGCATCCATCGTCGGTGGGCCTTGTGGTGGTGTTTACACGTGCTCGATGACGATGCCGTGCATGACGTTGGCGACGTCGTCGAAACGGTCGACGACCTTTTCCAGATGGTCGTAGACTTCGTTGCCGACGAAGAAGGCGAGCGGATCGGCCTTGCCCTTGCTGTGGAAGAGCTCGCGCAGGCCGATATCGTGCAGCTCGTCGGCGCGGCCTTCGAGCTGCGAAATCCGCTCGGTCAAGGTGCTGATATGCACCGCTTCCGAACTGATCGCGCGCAGCAGTTGCACGCCTTCCTGCACCAAATGAGCGCACTTCACGATGGCGTCTGCCATTTCCTTCATCTGCGGCGTGAACTCGGTCACCTCGAACAGCACGACGCCCTTGGCGGTCTTCTGCATCTGGTCGATGGAGTTGTCCATCGAGGTGATCAGGTCGCGGATGTTGCCGCGGTCGAACGGGGTGATGAAGGTGCGGCGCACCGCGATCAGCACCTCGCGCGTGACGTCGTCGGCATCCTGCTCGCGGTCCATGACGATCTGGTAGTTGGGCTGCACCGCGCTACCGCCCTCCAGCATGGCGCGCAGCGCCTCGGCGCCAGCCAGCACTGCCTGCGAATGACGCGCGAACAGGTCGAAAAAGCGCTCTTCCTTCGGCATCAAGGCGTGAAACCAGCGCATCATGGCGAACTCTCCCGGCCCCGAATCGGCAGTCCCAGGCGAACCCTAGTCGTTTGCGCAGCCGTTGCCGAACGGCTACCGGCGCCCTGTGGAGACTATGGGAAAACTCAAACAGGCCGTCTTGGCATCTCGCTTGGCATCTCGGCGGCCATCGCCACTGAAACCGATTTTCGCCCTTTCAAAATTGATTTTTGTCACGGTTGATGCATCGGCGCACAGGCTCGGCTAGTTTGTTAACAACAAGTTGGATTCAAGCCGGAGACAGAAATGCGGTTGGGCTACTTCACAATGCCGGTGCATCCGATCGGCCGCGACTGGTCGCAGACGCTGCGCGAGGACCGCGAGGCAATCATTCTCGCCGACAAACTCGGGTTCTACGATGCGTTCGTCGGCGAGCACCTGACCGACGTGTGCGAAAACGTCACCAACAGCATGTTGTTCCACGCCACTCTGATCCACGATACCAAGACCATCAAGCTCGCGACCGGCACCACCAATCTGTCGCAGATGCATCCAGCGGTCATCGCGGTGAACGCGGCGATGTTCGATCATCTGGCGCAAGGCCGCTTTATCATGGGCGTCTCCGCCGGCGCGCTGCCTTCCGATTCCGAAGCGATCGGAATTCTCGACCAGGACCGCAACAAGATCTTCGCCGAGGCGATCGACGTGATCCTGGCAATCTGGGAGCGCGACCCGCCCTACGACATCGATTTCCCGGACAACCGCTTCAAGGTGGCGATCAACCAAACCGCCGCGCCGCATCTCGGCGTCGGCGCCATGGCGAAACCTTTCCAGAAGCCGCGGCCGGAAATCGTCGGCACGGTGGTGGCGCCGTTCTCGCCCGGCGTGGTGCTGATGGGCAAGCGCGACTTCCATCCATTGTCGGCAAACTTCCTGCTCGCCAATCATCTCAAGTCGCATTGGACCAATTACGCCAAGGGCCGCGCCGAGGTTGGCGCCAAGGCCGACGTCGCCGACTGGCGGGTGGCGCGCACGATCTTTGTCGCCGACGACGACAAGACGGCGCTACGCTACGGCCGCGAGGATGCCAAGAGCCCGTACCGGTTTTATTTCGAGCAGATGGGCGCCAAGATGAAGCGTGGCAACCGGCTCTATGTGTTCAAGAGCCACAAGGAACAGCCGGACGAGGAGATCACCCACGACTTCATCATGGACCACTGCGTGTTCCATGGCACGGTCAACAAGGTGGTCGATCAGATCCTGGCCATGCGCGAACAGACCGGCGATTTCGGCGAGCTGGTCTATGCCGGCATGGACTGGGTCGATCCGGCGCTCGCCAAGCGCTCGATGCAGCTGATGGCCGAACAGGTGATGCCGCGCGTCAACGCGGCGATCGGCAAAAGCGCGGTCTCGGCGGCGGTCAGCGCGGCGGAGTAAGCCTCACCAGCCGTGCGCCATGCGCCAGACGATGCCGGCCAGCGTTCCGATGAACAGCACGCCGCAGGCGAAGGCCTGAATGGCGAAGCCGTTGTGGCGCTTGTCGGCCGCTTCGGCATAGCCGCGGATGTAGACGACACGGCCGGCGAGCCAGACCAGCCCGAGCAGCGCGGCGCCCCAATCGTTGACATAGAGCACGAAGAACCACAGCAGCGGCAGAAAGATCGGCATCCATTCCAGGGTGTTCATCTGCACGCGGAACACGCGTTCGAAATCGGGATTTCCCGTCGTCGCCGGCGCCTTCACGCCGAATTTCATCCGCGCCTTGGCGACCAGGATGCCGGTGTAGAAGTACAAAGCCACAGCCAACAGCGTGACCAGCGCGGTATAGTGCGGCATATTCAACAGCCTTCCTTGTTTCAACTCAGACAGCGCCGCGGGGCACTGCCGGACTCCCTCTCCCCTTGGGGGAGAGGGCTGGGGTGAGGGGGCAAGTGGCTCTCGATACGCTGTAACCCCCACCCGACGCGCGTCGCGTCGACCTCTCCCTATGGGAGAGGTGAAGCGCCTACGCAGCGCGCATGTATTACACCGACAGCGGCTCAGTCCCCAACTCAGCATAAAGCCCGTGCTTGGCGCCGTCGCTGAACTTGACGCCTTGCCCGAGTTCGATCGCCACCGAGCGCACGCGCTGCGCATCCGGCTCGGTCGCCGGCACCGGCTTGCCTTCGGCGGCGTCCTTCGCCGCCCGCAGCATTATCTTGCGCGTCATGATGATGCCGGCATCGGTCGCGCATAGATGCTCGTTGGTGCGGTCCTGGATCGCGCCCATGCTTTCCTGAATGGAAGCATCCTGCATGGCGATGCCGTCGACGCCGGTGGCGGAATGGCCGGCGCGTTGCGCTTCGCGGTCCATCAGATAATTGTTCGCCTTGTTGGCGAGCGGAATGAAAGTGCCGGGCACGTATTTGACGTGGATGCCTTCGCCGTCGCGCATCGCCGCGATTTCCGAATTGGAGAGCGCGCGCTTGGGGTGATAATTGATGCTCCAGGCCCAACAGGTCTCGTCGTCGATCGGCACCCAGGCATGCGCGCCCAAGGGATGCCCGGCGCGCGGCGGGATGATGGTGTACCACGGCATGATCCAGGGCGTGATGCGCCAGTAATATTTGCCGGCGTCGGCATTGCGGCGCGCGCCGATCAGCAGGCCGCCGGAAAATTCCTCGACCTCGAACTGCGGCATGCGGTCATTGATGTTGTACTGGTTGGCCTTCGAGCCCTTGAACAGCGGGTCCTTATTGAGCTCCGAGCCGTGCAGCCAGGAGACGTGGCTGGAATCGATGCCGCCCTCCAACGCCTGCAGGTAGTTGGACTCCTGCAAGCGCTTGCTGACGAAGCGCTGTTCCGGCGCGACGTCGGTCCATTCCAGCGCCGGCGGCGGCGGCTGTAATTCGGGCGGCCCCATATAGGTCCAGACGATGCCGGCCTTCTCGATGCACGGGTAGGCCTTCATTTTGATGTTCTTGCGGAAGCCCGACTCCTCCGGCTCCGACGGCAGATCGGTGCATTGCCCGGTGATGTCGTATTTCCAGCCGTGGTAATGGCAGCGGATGCCGCAGTCTTCGCTCTCGCCGAACCACAGCGAGGCGCCGCGATGGGCGCAGAACTCGTCGATCAGGCCGACGCGGCCCTTGCTGTCGCGGAACGCGATCAGGCGCTCGCCCATCAGCTTGACCTTGACCGGCGGACAGTCCGGCTCGGGCAGTTCGTCGGCGTGCAGAAACGGCGCCCAATAGCGGCGCAGCAATTTGCCCATCAGCGTGCCCGGGCCAATGCGGCTGAGCAGCTCATTTTGTTCACGCGACATCATGGCGACGTTTCCCTGACAGTTTGTTATTCTTGCCTACCATTATAGGCAGTCGCACCCGCCGGGAAAGCCGAACATGAGCCTGCCGCGCATCGCCATCGCCACCGGAGACCCGGCCGGGATCGGCCCGGAAATCGCGCTCAAGGCGGCGCTCGATGCTCGCGTGACCGCGCTGTGCCGGCCCTTGCTGGTGGGCGATCCGGCCGCGCTGGAACTGCACGCCAAGGCTTCCGGTCTCACGCCGCGGTTTAACGTCGTCGCCAAAGTCGGCGATGCCGACTGGTCGAACGGCGCGGTCAATCTGCTCGACGCCAGCGAGGGCGCCAATACGCCGGTGACCTTCGGCAAGGTGGACGCCGCTTACGGCCGCGCCTCGCTCGCCAGCGCCCGGCGCGCGATTCATACCGCGCTTGCCGGCGACGTCGAGGCGGTGGTGGCGGCGCCGCAGACCGAACGCTCGATCCAGGCTGCCGGCATCGCCTTCGACGGCTATCCGTCCTTTGTCGCGCGCGAGACCGGCACGCCGGTCAACGACGTCTATCTGATGATCTGTTTCGACGACGTGCGCATCGCGCATGCTACCCTGCATGTCAGCGTGCGCGACGCGCTGGCACTCATCACGCGTGAGCATGTCGAGCGTGTCATCCGGGTCGTCGACGCCGCGCTCAAGAAGCTCGGCATCGCGCAGCCGAAGATTTTCGTCAGCGGGCTCAATCCGCATGCCGGCGAAGAAGGCATGTTCGGCTCGGAAGAAATCGACATCATCATTCCGGCCATCGCGCGCGCGGCGCAAAGCGGCATCGAGGCCTCCGGCCCGTTCGGTGCCGACACCATGTTCCGCAAAAAAGGCTGCGACGCCTATATCGTGATGCTGCACGACCAGGGCCACATCGCCGCCAAGCTGCAGGCCTTCAACCGCACCGCCGGCCTGTCGATCGGTTCGCCGATCCTATTCTCCTCGGTCGCGCATGGCAGCGCGCACGACATTGCCGGCAAAGGCGTGGCCGACCCCGGCGCGGTGATCGAGGCGGTGACGCGGCTGGCGCGCGTCAACGCGCAGGGGACAGACCGCGCTATTTGAGCAGCGGAATGTCCTTCACCGCCGTCGGCTTGGGGATCGATTGCAGGTAGGCGTAGATGTCGGCGAGATCGCCGTCGGAGAGAATCTTCTCGCTATACGGCGGCATGGCGCGGTTGGTCGAGCGCACGAAACCGGCGAAGCCCTCCCACGGCAGCGGATTGGGCGCCAGCCGCTTTCCCCCGCTGGTCGCGATCGAGCCCTGCCCCTGCGTGCCGTGACACTGCCAGCAGCCATGCTGCATGAACATCGCCTTGCCGTGTTCGGCGGAAGCGGCGTTTGCATTCGGAGCCGCCAAGACCGTCAACATCAGCAAGGCCGCGTAGCCGGCAAGATTTTTCATGGCACCATCTTTCAGCGCGGTTGCGTCAAAACATCGACCAGCGCGGGCTCGCCGGCCTTGACCGCCTGCACCGCCTTCTTGATTGCCGGCGCCAGCTCGTTCGGATCGCGGATCGGCCCGGCCGAATAAACGCCCAACGAACTGGCGAGTTTGGCGTAGTCGATATCGGGGTTCTCGATGCGCGTGCCGAGCGGGCCCAGGTCCTTGCCGAGATAGGCGACGCGGTTGCGCCGGTTCGACATGCGCTGCACGTGCATCACTTCCTGATGGTAGCCGCGGTTGTTGTGCATCACCGACAACAGCGGAATCTTGTGGCGCGCCGCGGTCCACAGCACACCCGGCGAGAACATGAGATCGCCGTCCGGCTGGAAATTGACCGAGAAGCGTCCGGCGTCGCGGTTGGCGAGCGCGGCGCCGACCGCGGCCGGCAGGCCGTAGCCGACGCCGTAGCCGCCCGGTCCGCCGATATGATGATAGTGCTTGTCCATCGGCCAGAGCCGGGTCGGCCAAGCCGAAAGCTGGCGGTCGCCGCCGACCGAAGACCAGTCGAGGTCCTTGATCTGCGCGTAGACTTCCATCGCCATGCGCGCGGTGCTGATGGGACTGGCGTCCCAGGCATAAGACGCGGCCACGCGCGTGCGCTCGCGCGCGGCGGACCAAGCCTTCTTCATGGCTTCCCCGCGCGCTTCGATCGCGGCCTTGCGCGTCGACGGCAACGCCTGCTTCACCGCCTCGATCAGCGCCGGCAAGGTCGCTTCCGCGTCAGCCGCCATTTCGACGTCCACGACCTGGAAGCGCTGGAAGTCCTGGTAGTTCGACTTGGTGTTGAGCAGGATCGAACTGATGCTGATCAGCTTGGCATTCGGCTTGATGTGGGGTTCGTTCAAGCCCGCGCCGTCGTCATCGCCGTTGTCGACGTGGCCATTCACCGTTGCCCAATAGTCGGACAGTTCGAGGCCGATGATCACGTCGGCTTGTCCGATCAACGCGCGGCCGCGCGCATTTTGCGACAGGTGATGCGTGTTGGGAAAATTCATCCGGCCTTTTTGATCGACGACCGGCGCCTGCAACGCTTCGGCGAGTTCGACCAGCAATTTCACGCCGTTGGCCGTGCGCGCGCATTTGTCGGCAACGATCACCGGCCGCTCGGCATTCACCAACAGCCGCGCCGCCTCGCGCACCGCGTTCGTGTCGCCCTGCGGCGGCGAGGTCGGCACGTAGCGCGGGATCGTGAGCTTGGCGCGCTCATGCGTCGTCAATTCCTGCAGCTCGGCATCGAGCGCAATCATTACCGGCTCGTGCGGCGGCGTCATCGCCAGCTTGTAGGCGCGCACGAAGGACTGCGCGAAATGCGGCAGCGATACCGGCTGGTCGTCCCATTTGGTGAATTCGCGCACCAACGCGCTGATGTCCTGCGCCGAATGAAAGGTCGGTACGCCGGGCGGGCGCTTCGAGGCATCGAGATCGTTGCCGCCGATCACAATGACCGGAACGCGATCGCACCAGGCGTTGTAAATCGCCATCGCGGCGTGCTGCAGGCCGACCGTGCCGTGGACGCACACCAGCAACGGCTTGCCGGCGATCTTGAAGTAGCCGTGCGCCATCGCCACCGAGGCTTCCTCGTGCGTGCAGGTTAGGAATTCCGGCTTTTTATTGCCGCCGTAGTTGATCAAGGATTCGTGCAGGCCGCGGAAGCTGTCGGCCGGATTGCACGGCACGTAGTCGATATCGAGCGATTTGATGACGTCGACCATGAAGTCCGAAGCGGGGGTGCCGCCGGCCTTCACCGGTACGTTCGGCGTTCCGGCTTCGGCCTCGGCGACGGCGGCGGACGGCCGCAACGCCGACGGCCGCCGCGGCGCGTCCGGCGCCAGCGCCGTGGTCGCAGCCTTGGCAATGTCCGGCGCGGGCGCAGCAGTCGCCGCACCGGCGAGCGCCACGCCTGCCAGGAATTTGCGCCGATTGAGATTGGTCCGCGGTTTTGCTCGCGCCATGCCGGCCTCCCATCGCTGCCGCTTCTGTCCGGACGGCGTCCGGCGAACGGCTTGAGCGCGATGTTAGTTCAGCGGCGAAGCGGCTGCTACTGGGGCAGGTACGATTTCGTACGTTTTGAGTTCAGCGCGCCTGCGGCAGCGGCGAAGCGGTGATTGCAGTGCCGTTGTGGCTCGGCGGCGCCATCGGATTTGCCGGTTCCGCGTTCGCCGGCGCGCCGGTATTGGCGACCGTCTCCGGCGGATTGCCGGGCAGCACGACCACGCGCGTGCCGACCTGCACGCGGCTGTAGAGATCCTCGACGTCCTCATTGAGCATGCCGACGCAGCCCGACGAAACATAGTGGCCGATGGTCGACGGCTGGTTGGTGCCGTGGATGCGGTAGAGCGTCGAGCCGAGATACATGGCGCGCGCGCCCAGCGGATTGCCCGGCCCGCCCGCCATCACGCGCGGCAGGTAAGGCTGGCGCTCGATCATTTCCGGCGGCGGGAACCAGTCCGGCCATTCCTTCATCTTGGAGATGCGTTCGGTGCCGGTCCAGGTGAAGCCCTCGCGGCCGACGCGCACGCCGTAGCGCATCGCCTTGCCGCCGCCGAGCACCAGATAGAGAAAGGTGTGCGCGGTATCGACAATGATGGTGCCGGCCGGTTCCTTGGTGGACAGCGTCACCAGCTGCTTCTTGAGTTCGGGCGGCAATTCCTTGGGCTGACCTTGCTCGGGCTGATCCTCCGGCGGTAGCGCGGCGGTCGCCGGGGCCGGCGGCGGAATAACGCCCGGCCCGCCGCCGATGGCCGCGGGCGGACGCATCGCATTGGGATCGTTGCTGACGGCGGCCGGCGCCCGCTGGTCGAGTTGATGCCCGGATTGCGGCGGACGGTCGGCCGGCGGCGCAAAGGCGGGCGGCGGCGGAAGCTGGCTCATCTGCGGCGAGCGATACTGCCGGCGCGCCGGCTGATCGTCCTCGTCGTCGTTATCGTTCCAGAACGCGGGCGGCGCCCGGCGGTCGTCGTAATAGGTGCCGGGCGGCGGAGCGTCCCGGTAGTATCCCGGCGGCGGCGACGAATAATACTGCGCGAACGCAGGTGCGGCCGAAAAAGCCGCCGCAACCGGCAGCGTCAGCAGGAAAAGTCCAAAGCGTCTGATCATCGTCCACCTGAGAATCTGATTCAGGCGCGACTGAATCAGAGCCTTACCTAATGTTTTGCCAGCGCACGATCTTTTCCGAACGCGCCTGCTCCCCGCGGACCGGCCCGAGGGTGAGCTTTTTTCGGAATCGTGCACAGGGCCGGAGTTCCAATACCCCAGCTGTCCCGCCGCATGCATTGCCCTGGGATGAAGGCACATTCAAGACAAGATTACGATTATCTCAGTAACGTGATTCTGCCCTGATGCTCTGGATTTCGGTCAGGTTTTCTTGGCTTCCGCCGCCAAAACCTGCTTGGCCACGCGGTGGCAGTCGACCGCGGCCGGGAAGCCGCAATAAATGGCGACCTGGCGCAGAACGGCCGAGATTTCCTTGGGCGTCACCCCATTGCGCAGCGCGCCGCGGAAATGAGCCTCGAATTCGTGCATGCGGCCGAGGCAGGCAATCATGCCGAGATTGAGCAGGCTGCGGTCGCGCGGCTTGAGGTCCTCGTCGGTCCATACCGCGCCCCAGGCGAATTCGTTGAGCAGATCCTGGAATTTGCGATTGAAATCGTCGGTATTGGCGATGGCCCGATCGACATATTCATCGCCAAGCACCTTGCGGCGCATTGCCAAGCCCTTGTCGTAGAGTGCCTTGTCCATGGATAGCCTCCCTTTTGACGGCCAATTGGGCCGATTGGGCGCAAAGTGGCATGCTCGCCTTGGCGGTGAAAGGGTGTGTAATGGCGAGCCCGGTCCCGGTTGCTAAGGCACGTTAATTCAATAGGTTAGGCTGACGCGCGGGCAAATTTATCCCCGGTTTCCCCGCTTTCCCTTCCCCACAGGATTCCGCATGGCTGCACGTTCAATGGACAGGCCAAGGACTACAATGGACGGGAATTCCCGATGGTGGTCGCCCCCCTGCGATGGATGAAAGCGACGAAGCGCTCATGGCCCGGATCGCGCGTGGCGACGAACGGGCGTTCCGCGCGCTCGCCAGCCGCCATCTGCCGGTCATGCTCGGGCTCGCCCGCCGCATTCTCGGCAATGCCGCCGATGCCGAGGACGTGGCTCAGGAAGCCATGCTACGGGTCTGGACCTTTGCCCCGCGCTGGCAGCCGCTGGCGCTGTTCCGCACCTGGCTCACGCGCGTCGTGGTCAACCTCTGTCTCGACCGCAAGCGGCGCGCACCCTGGGTGGCGCTCGAAGCGGCCGGCGAAATCGTCGATCCGGCGCCTGGCGCCGGCGAAAAAGCGGAGCGCGACGAGCGCGAAAAGCTGGTGGCGGCCGCAATCGCCGAATTGCCCGAGCGCCAGCGCGCAGCCATCGTGCTCACTTACGGTGACGGCATGAGCAATGCGCAGGTGGCGGAAATTCTCGGCACTTCGGTGTCGGCGGTCGAGACATTACTGGTGCGCGGCAAGCAGAACCTGCGCCGCGCGCTTGGAGCATGATCCCGAAAAGCCTGTCCTCGACTTGATCGGGGATAGGAACCGGTTTTCGGACAAGATCATGCGCAAACAAAACGATACGGCGTGATCGACGGGGATGAGTAAAATGGACAAAGAGCAATTGCCGGATTTTCTCGAGGACGCGCTCAAGCGCAGCACGCAAGCGCCGCCGGCCGACGAGGCGGCGGTGGAGCGGGTCCTCAAGCGGCTCGGCGGCCCGTTGCCGCGGCAGAAAATGCCGTTGTGGCGCCTGCCCGGCGTGCTGCTCGATTGGCAATTCGCGCCGGCCTGGCCGCGTTTCGCGGCGCTCGCCTGCTTTGCCGCGCTCGGTTTCGTCATCGGCATCGCCGGGGTTGACCGGCGTTTCGACGGCGGCGGCGCACCGTTCGCGGTCGCCAGCACCGATCTCGGCTCGATCGTGTTCGAGCCGGAAGCGCTGACGGGAGCGCGCCCATGACCATCGCTCAATACGCCCCCGCCATTACGCGCGGTTCCTCGCGCTGGCTGCTGCTCGGCTCGCTCGCGCTCAATCTGTTCTTTGTCGGCATCGCTCTGGCGATGGCGATACGAGCACCGGCACCGCCGGCCTGGGACCGCAATGTCTTCGTGCGCGTCGAGCACATCGCCGATACGCTGCCGCCGGCCGATGCCGACCTGCTGCGCGGCCAGATCAAGCTCAACCGCCAGACGATCGACGACGCGCAACGGCAATACCACTCCGCCCAGGACGAGATCCACGCGACGCTGCGGCACGAGCCGTTCGACGCCAATGCGCTGCGCGCGGCCATGGCGAAGACGCGGGCGGCCCGGCAGACCTTCGACACGGTAATCCAGGGCGTTTTCGCATTCGCGGCCTCGCAGATGTCACCCGCAGGACGCACCGCGCTGGCCGACTGGCCGCCTCGCCGCAAAACAACGAGCAATCGGCAATAAAACAGGCTAATTTCCCGCCCGACCCTCGTTTTATTGGTGATTGGAAGTCGTCGTCATGCGCCGCGGAAGCCAAGTTGTGAGGTCGGGAACGAAACGGCGCACGCACCCTTTTTTGGCAGTGCTGCAAGGATTCTGCCTGATGCTGCCCCTCGGCGGATGCCTGCTCAGCGGCGACAAGCCCGATCCCGGGCTCGATATTCCGCAGGCCTATTTGGGCGCTCCTAAAAATCCGGCGCTGGCGGAAGCCGCGCTGCCCTCGCTCGATTGGTGGCGCGGCTTCCGCTCGAAGGAACTGACCGAGCTGATCGAAGAGGCGCGCGCGTCCAATCTCGACATCGCCGCGGCAGTCGCCCAAATCGAACAGGCCGACGCCCAGTCGCGCGTTGCCGGCGCACCGCTCTTGCCCGCTGTCGGCCTCAACGGCGCCGCGACGCGTCTGCGCTCGTCACAATCGACCTCAGCCGGTGGCACCAGCGGCTCGCTTGGCGGCTCCGAGCGCGACCTCTTGTCGTCCTCGCTCACCGCCAGCTACGAGATCGACTTCTGGGGCAAGAACCGCGCGGCGCTGCGCGCCGCCGAGCAAAACGCGGTTGCCGCCCGCTACAACCGCGAAGTGGTCAGCCTGACCACCGTGGTGAGCGTTGCCAACACCTATTTCCAGGTGCTGGCCGCGCAGGACCGGCTGCGCATCGCGCGCGAGAACGTCGCCAGCGCGACCCGCATCCTCAATCTGATCAAGCAGCAATTTGCCGCCGGCACCTCGTCCGATCTCAATGTCGCGCAGCAGGAAAGCCTGGTGAATACCCAGCGCGCGTCGATCCCGCCACTGGTGCAATCGCTGCGGCAGAACGAAGCGGCGCTCGCGCTTTTGATCGCGCGGCCGCCCGAGCGCGTCGCCATCCGCGGCGGCGGCACACGCGGCGTCGCCATTCCGCGCGTCACGCCCGGCTTGCCGTCGGAACTCGTCGCACAACGGCCGGACATCCGCCAGGCGGAAGCCAATCTCGCCGCCGCCAACGCCAATGTTTACGTTGCGCGCACGCAGCTCTTGCCGAGCATCACGCTGACCGGCGAAGGCGGCTACCAGAGCGCGGTGCTCAAGACGCTGCTGCGGCCGGAGTCGATGTTTTACACCGCCACCGCCGGACTGACGCAGCCGATCTTCGAGGGCGGCAAGCTGCTCGGCAATCTCGACCTGCAAAAGGGCATCCAGGACCAGCTCTTGCAGAATTACCGCAAGGCCGTGATCTCCGCCTTCACCGACGTCGACAAAGCGCTGATCGCGGTGCGCGAAACGGCATTGACCGAGCGACTGCAGCAGGACGTGGTCGCGAGCTCGCGCCGGGCCTTCACTCTGTCCGATCAGCAGCTGCGCGCCGGCACGGTCAATCTCATTACTTTGCTGCAAGTCGAGCAGACGCTGTTCCAGGCCGAGGATGCGCTGGCGCAGGCGCGGCTCGCGCGGCTGCAGGCGATCGTCAGTCTTTATCAGGCGCTCGGCGGCGGTTGGCTGCCGAAGCCGGTGGAAACTACTGATGCACGGTGAACTGCCGCTGAAGACCTCGACGAAGCCGGGCACGCGCAAGCGCCGCTATCTGGCGGTCGCCGTGGTCGTCATCGTGATCGCCGGCGCGTTGTTCTACGTCTTCAACAAATCCGTGCCGAAGCCGAGCCGCAGCCGCTTCGGCGCGGAAGGCGGACCGGTGCCGGTGCTGGCCGCGGCTGCCGCCAAGGCCGACGTGCCGGTCTATCTCGACGCCGTCGGCACCATCAAGGCGCTCAATACCGTGACCGTAAGTCCGCAGGTGGACGGTAAGCTGCTTAGCGTCGGCTTCAAGGAAGGCCAGGACGTGAAGAAAGGCGATGTGCTGGCGCGCATCGATCCGACCACCTACCAGGCCCAGCTCGACCAGGCGCTGGCCAAGAAGGCGCAGGACGAGGCGCTGCTTGCCAACGCCAAGGTCGATCTCGACCGCTACGAGAAACTGGCCGCCACCAATGCCATCAACCGCCAGCAGGCCGACACGCAAAAGGCGCTGGTGGCGCAGGACGCCGCGCTGGTGCAGGCCGATACGGCGGCGGTCGAAAACGCACGGGCGACGCTCGCCTACACCACCATCGTCGCGCCGATCGACGGCCGCACCGGCATCCGGCAGGTGGACGAAGGCAACATCGTGCATGCGTCGGGCACGACGGGCATCGTCGTCATCACCCAGATCAAGCCGATTTCGGTGATCTTCAACCTGCCGCAGCAGGATATCGGGCAAGTCAATGCAGCCTTCGCCAAGGGGCCGCTGCAGGTCGACGCTTTGCGCCCCGACAACAATGTGATGATCGACCACGGCGAGTTGCGCGTGGTGGACAACCAGGTCGACCAGACCACCGGCACCGTGAAGCTCAAGGCCGAGTTCCCCAACGCCAATGTGCAGCTCTGGCCCGGCCAGTTCGTCAATGTGCGGCTGTTGATCGATACGCTGAAAGACGTGGTGGTGATCCCGACCGGCGCCGTGCAGCGGGGGCCGAACGGCACCTTCGTCTATGTGATCAAGGACGACAATACGGCGGCCATGCGCCCGATCGTGGTGCAGAAACAGGATGAGACGCAGACCGTGGTCAAGAGCGGCGTCACGCCGCCCGAACGCGTGGTCACCACCGGCTTCGTCAGGCTCACCGACGGCAGCAAGGTCGAGATCGGCGGCGCTACCGGCGCTCCGGCGGCGGCCCCGCAAGGCGCGCGCAAGCGCGGCGGCCAGCGCCCCGGCGGCGGGAGGCCGAACCAGCAGCAATGAGCGTTTCCTCCCCATTCATCCACCGACCGATTGCCACTTCCCTGCTTGGCATCGCGGTGATGCTGGGTGGCGCGCTCGGCTATTGGTGGCTGCCGGTTTCCGCCCTGCCGCAGGTGGATTTCCCCACCATTCAGGTCACCACCCAGTTGCCGGGCGCCAGCCCCGACACCATCGCCTCGCTGGTGACCGCGCCGCTCGAGCGGCAATTCGGCCAGATCCCGGCGCTGCAAACGATCACCTCGGCGAGCTCGTTCGGCATCAGCCAGGTGACGCTGCAATTCGACCTCAACCGCGACATCGACGCCGCCGCGCAGGACGTGCAGTCGGCGATCAACGCCGCCGGCTCGACGCTGCCGCGCAACCTGCCCTACCCGCCGCTCTATTCGAAGGTGAACCCGGCCGACGCGCCGATCATCACGTTGGCGCTCACCTCGCAGACCATCGACCTGCGCACGCTCAGCGACATGGCTGACACCATCATGGCGCCGCGGCTATCGGAGGTGACCGGCGTCGGCCACGTCTCGGTGCAGGGCGGCATCCGCCCGGCGATCCGCATCCAGGCCGATCTGTCGCGGCTCGCCGCCTACGGCCTCGCGCTCGAGGACCTGCGCACGGCCATCGTCAGCGCCAATGTGGCCGGCGCCAAGGGCTCGCTCGACGGCGCGCACCAGTCCTACACCATCGCCGCTAACGACCAGATCACCGCCGCCGCCACCTATAAAACGGTGGTGGTCGCGTTCCGCAACGGCGCGCCGGTCAAGATCAGCGACGTCGCCGACGTCGTCGACGGGCTGGAGAACACCAAAGTCGGCGCCTCCTACAAGGGCACGCCGGCGATCGTGGTGGACGTGCAGCGCCAGCCCGGCGCCAATGTGATCGACACGGTGACCCGCGTGCGCGCCGAGCTGCCGCGTCTGCGGCGCGCGATACCGGCCGGCGCCCAGCTCACCATCGTCAACGACCGCACCACCACCATCCGCGCCTCGATCCACGACGTGCAGTTCACGCTGATGCTCTCCGTGGTGCTGGTCGTGCTGGTGGTGCTGGTATTCCTGCGCACGGTGCGCGCCACCATCATCGCCGGCGTGGCGCTGCCGCTGTCGCTGATCGCGACCTTCGGCGTGATGTGGTTTGCCGGCTTTTCGCTCGACAATCTGTCGCTGATGGCGCTAACCATCGGTACCGGCTTCGTGGTGGACGACGCCATCGTCATGATCGAGAACATCGTCCGCCATATGGAGAACGGCGAAAAGCCGCTCGACGCGGCGTTGCGCGGCGCCAGCGAGATCGGCTTCACCGTGATATCGCTGACACTGTCGCTGATCGCGGTGTTCATCCCGCTGCTGTTCATGACCGGCCTGGTCGGCCGCATGTTCCGCGAATTCGCACTCACGCTCACCATCGCGGTGGTGGCCTCGGCCGTGGTGTCGCTGACGCTGACGCCGATGATGTGTAGCCGGCTGCTGCGCCACAGCGGCGGCGGCGACAACGCGCTCTCGCGGCGCTTTTCCGGCCTGCTCGACCGCACGGTCGAGGTCTATCACAGCAGCCTGATTTGGGTGCTTCGCCACCAGGGCAAGACGCTGCTGGTGACGTTTGCGACGCTGGCCGCCACCATTTTTCTCTACATCGTCATGCCGAAAGGCTTCCTGCCGCTGCAGGACACCGGCCTGATCACCGCGGTAACGGAAGCCGGCACCGACGTCTCCTTCGACGAAATGCAGCGCCGCCAGAACCAGGTCGAGGCCATCGTGCGCGCCGATCCGGACGTGACCGGCGTGGTGTCGGTGATCGGCGTCTCCCCGCTCAACGCCACGCCCAATGCCGGCCGGCTCACCATCGCCCTGACGCAGCGCGATCAGCGCAGTTCGCACGTGGATGCGATCATCGCGCGTCTGAAGGATGCGGTCGCCGGCATTCCCGGCATGAAAGTCTATTTCCAGGCGACGCAAGACATCCAGATATCCACCCGGGTGAGCCGCGCGCAGTACCAATACACGCTGGTCGGCACCGATTCCGGCGCGGTGCTGGAATGGGCCGAAAAGCTCGCGCGCAAGCTGCGCGGCGATTCGGCGCTGAGCGAGGTCGCCTCCGAAGCGCAGGAAGGCGGCCCGCGCGTCAACGTCGACGTCGACCGCGAACAGGCCGGAAGGCTCGGCGTCTCGATGCAGAGCATCACCGACACGCTCAACGACGCCTTCGGCCAGCGGCAGATTTCGACCATCTACGGCCAGGCCAACCAATATCGCGTCATCTTGGAGGCGCAGCCGCGCTACCAGCAGGACCCCACCTCGCTGTCCAAGCTCTACGTCACCGGCGCCAGCACCTCGACCGGAACGGCGGCCACCGTCGCCAATACCGCGCTCGGCAACACCAATACCAACACCACGGCGACGCCCAACGCGGTAACCAGTTCGAACCAGGTGCCGATCGCCGCTTTCGCGCATTTCATCAACACCTCGGCGCCGCTTTCGATCGCGCACCAGGAGCAGTTCCCCTCGGTCACCATCAGCTTCGATCTCAACGACGGCTACGCGCTGTCCGACGCGGTCGCCGCCATCAGCGCGGCGCAGCAGCAGATCGGCATGCCGTCGTCGGTGACCGGCAGCTATTCGGGCGACGCGGCGGAATTCGCCAAGTCGCTGGCCGGCGAGCCGTGGCTGATCCTGGCCGCAGCCATCGTCATCTACATCGTGCTCGGCGTCTTGTACGAAAGCTTCATCCACCCGCTCACCATCCTGTCGACGCTGCCGTCCGCCGGCGTCGGCGCGCTCTTGGCGCTGATGCTGTTCGGCTATGATCTTTCGGTGATCGCGCTGATCGGCATCGTGCTCTTGATGGGCATCGTCAAGAAGAACGCGATTTTGATGATCGACTTCGCGATCGAGGCCGAACGCCACCAAGGCTTGTCGCCCGAGGAGTCGATCGTGCAGGCGGCCTTGTTGCGCTTCCGCCCGATCATGATGACGACGCTGGCCGCGCTATTCGGCGCGCTGCCGCTGGCGCTGGAAAGCGGCACCGGCTCGGAGTTGCGCAATCCGCTCGGCATCACCATCGTCGGCGGCCTGCTGCTCAGCCAGTTGCTCACGCTCTACACCACACCGGTGATCTATCTCTACATGGAGCGGCTGCGCGCGCGGCTGACTGGTTCCACCGCGCCGCGGCCGGAGCCGGCGGAGTGACGACGATGGACCAACCTCCGCTCATTCCCGCGCAAGCGGGAATCCAGGACGACAATCAAAGGGCCAGCAACTTACGGCCCTGGGTCCCCGCTTTCGCGGGGACGAGCGGACGCGTGTCATGAATTTCAGCTACCCGTTCATCCGGCGGCCGATCGGCACCACGCTGCTGGCGATCGGGCTGTTTCTGGTCGGCGCGGTGGCCTACAGCTTTCTGCCGGTCGCCAGCCTGCCGAGCGTCGACTTCCCGGTGATCTTCGTGACCGCCAGCCGACCGGGCGCCGAACCCAACATCATGGCCGCCACCGTCGCCGCCCCGCTCGAGCGGCGGCTGGGCGAGATTTCCGGTGTCAATGAATTGACCTCGGTAAGTTCGCTCGGCCTCTCGCGCATCGTTATCCAGTTCGATCTCTCGCGCAGCATCGAGGGCGCCGCCCGCGACGTGCAGGCCGCGCTCAACGCCGCGCTCAGCGACCTGCCCGGCGATTTGCCGACGCTGCCGACGTTCCGCAAGGCCAATCCGGCGGCGGCGCCGATCCTGATCCTGGCGCTGACCTCGAAAACCATGCTGCCGAGCGAGATCTACGACGCCGCCGACAGTGTGATCGCGCAACGGCTCAGCCAGGTAGACGGCGTCGGCGACGTCACCGTGGCCGGCTCCGAGCAACCGGCGATCCGCGTGCGCGTCGATCCGGGGCGCATCGCCGCCATGGGCGTCAGCCTGGAGGACGTGCGCACCGCGATCGCCAATTCCAACGCGGTCGGGCCGATCGGCACCTTCGACGGCAATAAGCGCGGCGTCACCATCGGCATCAACGACCAGCTGCGCGCGGCCAGCGACTACGATCCGCTGGTGGTCAAAACTATCGACGGCACTGTGATCCGCCTGTCCAGCATCGCCTCGATCCGCGCCAGCGTGCGCAACAGCTATTCCGCCGGCTGGTTCAACAAGGACCCTTCGGTCCTGCTGATCGTCACCAAACAGGCCAATGCCAACGTCATCGATACTGTGGACGGCATCTACAAACTGTTGCCGGAACTGCGGCAATGGGTGCCGGCCGGCCTCGACATCTCGATCCTGGCCGACCGCACGCAGACCATCCGCGCCAGCGTACACGACATGCAGCTCACGCTCGGCGCCACCGTCATTCTGGTCATGCTGGTGGTGGCTTTGTTCCTGCGCCGCACGGCGCCGACGGTCGCCGCCGGCGTCACCGTGCCGCTGTCGCTCGCCGGCACCTGCGCGGCGATGTGGGCGGCCGGCTTCTCGATCGACAACCTGTCGCTGATGGCGCTCGCCGTGTGCGTCGGCTTCGTGGTGGACGACGCCATCGTCATGATCGAGAACATGTTCCGCTATCTGGAAAGGGGCGCTTCCCCGCTGCGCGCCACGCTGAAGGGCGCCAAACAGATCGGCTTTACCGTGGTGTCGATCAGCGTGTCGCTGATCGCCGCGTTCATTCCGCTGTTGTTCATGGGCGGCATCGTCGGCCGGCTGTTCCGCGAGTTTTCGGTGACGCTCGCCTTCGCCATCGCCGTCTCGACCGTGGTGTCGCTGTCGGTGACGCCGATGATCTGCGCCTATTTCGTGCGTGCGGCGCCGAGCCACGACCGCACCTGGCTCGACCGCCTGGTCGAGGGTGCGCTTTCGCGCTTCGTACGTTTCTACGACCGCACCCTCACCTTCGTGCTCGATCACCACGCGCTCGGCCTGATCGTGTTCGTCGCAACAATAGCGCTCACCGTCGGGCTCTATATCAAGACGCCGAAGGGCTATTTCCCGCAGGACGACACCGGGCTGATCTTCGGCGGCACGCAAGCCTCGACCGATATTTCCTTCGAGGCGATGGAGCAGTTGCAGTTGAAGGCCATGGACATCGTGCTGCAGGATCCGGCGGTGGCAGGCCTGGGCTCCTCGGTCGGCGCCTCCGGCTTCAACGCCTCGGTCAACCGCGGCCGCATGTTCATCAGCCTGAAGCCGCTCGATGAGCGCGAGAATGCGAGCACCCAGCGCGTGGTGGCGCGGCTGCGCACCAAGCTCAACAACATTCCCGGCCTCCGCGTGTTCATGGTGCCGGCGCAGGATCTGCGCGTCGGCGGCCGGCAGAGCGATTCGCAATATCAGTTCACGCTGTGGAGCGCCGATATCGACGCGCTACAAAAACTGGTGCCACAAGTGATGGACCGCGTGAAAAAAGTCACCGGCGTGACCGACGTCACCACCGACCGCGAGCAAGGCGGGTTGCAGGCCAATATCAGCATCGACCGCCCGGCAGCCGCACGCCTCGGCGTGAAAATCCAGGATATCGACAACGCGCTCAACGACGCCTTCTCGCAGCGGCAAATCTCGACCATCTATACGCAGCGCAACCAGTACCGCGTGATCCTGGAACTGGACCGCAAATATACCCGCGACCCCAGCGATCTAAGCCAGATCTATGTCGCGGGCGGCGGCAATACCCAGGTGCCGCTGTCGCAGGTGGCGCGCGTAGAGCGCGGCATCGCGCCGTTGGTGGTGAATCATCAGGGCCAGTTCCCCTCGGTCACCATCACCTACAACATCCTGCCCAGTTTCACGATCCAGGACGTCACCGACGGCATCCAGCAGGCGGTGGCGGATATGCATATTCCCGACACGATCCATGCCGACTTCGCCGGCGACGTGCAGGCCTTCAAGCAGTCGGCGGGCGCGCAGCCGCTGCTGCTGCTGGCGGCGCTGGTGGCGGTCTATATCGTGCTCGGCGTGTTGTACGAGAGCCTGGCGCATCCGCTCACCATCATCTCGACGCTGCCGTCGGCGGGGCTCGGCGCGCTTCTGGCGCTCAATTTGTTCGGCACCGAGCTCACCGTGATCGCCTTCATCGGCATCATTCTGCTGATCGGCATCGTGAAAAAGAACGGCATCATGATGGTGGACTTCGCGCTCGACGGCGAACGCCGGCGCGGCTTGCCGCCGCGCGAGGCCATTCACGAAGCCTGCCTGGCGCGCTTCCGGCCGATCCTGATGACCACCATGGCGGCGGCGCTTGGCGCCCTGCCACTGGTGATCGCTACCGGGCCCGGCTCCGAACTGCGCCGGCCGCTCGGCATCACCATCATCGGCGGCTTGCTGGTGTCGCAGGCGCTCACGCTCTACACCACGCCGGTGATCTATCTCCTGCTCGACCGCCTGCACCGCCGCCTCGGCGGCAGGAGCTTCACCTTCATCAAACGCGGCCCCGGCGTCCAGCCGGCAGAGTAGATCCTGACGCACGCGGCATCCTCGTTTCCCCCGCCCCTTGGGGGACGCGAAGTGAGTCCGTGGCGACGCGGACGCCCCGCTCGGGAGGGGATATCCGCCTTTGCGCCCAGTTTACTGACGGCTGCGAATCTTGCTACCTTTCGAGCAAGGGCGATATCGGCGCTTCAGAACAACAACAATCGGCGCCACAGGGGAGGACAAAATGATTATCGCCCGCGCGTTCGCGGCGGCGCTTCTTGCTGCCTGCACTCTGACAATCGGCTCAGCTTCGGCCCAAGACTATCCCAATCGTCCTGTCACCATGATCGTGGCGTTCCCGCCCGGCGGCGCCGATGACGCGACGGCACGCATCATCCAGGACGCCATGCAGAAGGCGCTGGGCCAGACGATCGTGATCCAGAATATCGGCGGCGCCGGCGGCATGATCGCCGCCGACAAGGCCGCCCATTCCGATCCCGACGGCTACACCATCCTGCTGCATCAGGACGCGCTGGCGGCGGGCATGGCGCTTTATCCCAATCACACGTTCGACGCGGAGAAGGATTTCGCGCCGATCGGGCTCGTCAACACCACGATCAATACGATCGCGGGGCGTCCGACCTTGCCGGCAAACAATTTCAAAGAACTCTTGCGTTGGATGAAGAAGCCCGGCCGGAGCGCCAAAATCGGGCATCCCGGCGTCGGCTCGTTCGGTCATTTGGGCGAAGTGCTGGTCTTCCAGGAGATGGGCGTGAAGGTCACCCAGGTGCCTTATCGCGGCGCGGGTCCGGCGCTCGTCGATCTATTGGCCGGGCAAGTCGACTTGGGCCCGATCTCGGCCGTGGTCGCCCAGCCGCTGATCAAGTCCGGCAAGCTCAAAGCCTATGCCGTCATCGGCACCAAGCGGTTCGCCGGCCTGCCGCAGCTCAAGACGATGGCCGAACTCGGCTACAAGAACCTCGACATCGACTTCTGGCACATGCTGCTGGCACCCGCCGGCACGCCGCGGCCGATCATCGATAAGCTCAATGCGGCGCTGCGCGTTGCGCTCGCCGATCCCAAGGTGCGCAAGACTTATGCGGACGGCGGCATGGACGAATACCCGGCCGACAAAGAAACGCCCGAGGTCGCGGCTGCGTTGCTCAAGAGCGAGATCAAGCGCTGGGGCAAGGTGGTCCGCTCCAACCACATCTTCGTAAAGTAGTTGGTGGTTAGCAGCCATCGAATTGCGATGGACTGCGGTCGAAGGTCCGCTTTTGGGGGCAAAGCGGACCTCGACTAACCTCGCCGCATCCGGGGCATGGTGCTCTCACACCCCCAAATACCGGTGCTGCACGTCCGGCGCGGCGGCGAGGTCCTGCGAGGCGCCCCACCACACCACGCGGCCGCGCTCGATCAGGAAATGGCGGTCGGCGACGCGAATGAGCGCGCCGACATTCTTGTCGATCACCAAAATGGAGAGGCCCAATTCCTTGAGACGGGCAAGACACACCCAGATCTCCGCGCGGATCAGCGGCGCCAGGCCCTCGGTCGCCTCGTCCAGAATCAGCAGGCGCGGATTGGTCATCAGCGCGCGGCCGATCGCCAGCATCTGCTGTTCGCCGCCGGAAAGCTGGTTGCCCATATTGGCAGCGCGCGCGGCCAGCCGTGGAAACAGCGCGTAGACCTTGTCGAGCGTCCAGCCGTCGCTGCCGCGTTCCACCGCCGTCGCCACCAGATTTTCGCGCACGGTGAGGTTGGGGAAAATCTGCCGGCCCTCCGGCACCAGGCCGATGCCGAGCTTGGCCACCTTGTACGACGGCAGGCCGCGGATCTCGCGGCCGGCAAAGCGGATGGTGCCGGCGCGCGCCGGCGTGAGCCCCAGGATCGAGCGCACGGTGGTGGTCTTGCCCATGCCGTTGCGCCCCATCAGCGTCACCATCTCGCCGGGCTTGATCGACAGCGAGACGCCGAACAGCACCTGGCTGAGGCCGTAGCAGGTCTCGATGCCTGCGACGTCGAGCACATTGTCGGCCGCAGCGTCAGCCATGGTCCGTGCCCTCCGCCTCGCCCAAATAAGCCTCGCGCACGGCGGCGTTGGCGCGGATATCGGCGGGGCTGCCGGTGGCGATCACGCGGCCATAAACCAGCACGGTGATGCGGTCGGCGAGCGCGAACACCGCTTCCATGTCGTGCTCGACCAGGAGAATGGTGAGCTCCTTCTTCAAGGCGCGCAGCATCTCCACCATGCGGGCGGATTCCTCGGGGCCCAAACCCGCCATCGGCTCGTCGAGCAGCAGCATGCGGGGGTGACCGGCGAGCGCCATGGCGAGCTCGATCAGGCGGTGTTCGCCGTGACTAAGCGCAGAGGCCGGGCTGTCCACGCGCGCGCCCAAGCCCACCCGTTCGAGCGCCGCGCGCGCCGGTTGGCGCAACCCCGCTTCCGACCGCGCATCGCGCCAAAAACGAAAAGAGTGTCCGGCATGCGCCTGCACCGCCAGCGCCACATTGTCGAGCACGCTGAGATCGAGAAACAGCGACGTGATCTGGAACGAACGGGCAAGCCCGAGCTGGCTGCGCCGGTACATCGGCAGCGCGGTGACGTCGCTGCCGGCGAAGCGGATGCGGCCGGAATCGGGCGTCAGCTGGCCGCCGAGTTGGGCGATCAGCGTCGTCTTGCCGGCGCCGTTCGGCCCGATGATCGCGTGCAATTCGCCGGACTCGACAGTGAGCGCGAGATTGTCGGTCGCCACGATGCCATCGAAGCGCTTGGCCAGATTGTCCACCTGCAACAGCGGCTCACTCATGGCTCGGCCTTTGGACTTGTTTTCGCGCCGATCTTGGCGCGAGCCATCGACAGCAGGCCATCGATGCCGCCGCGCGCGAACAGCACGACCAACAGCAACAGCGGTCCGAGGATGATCTGCCAATATTCCGTGATACCGGACAGCACCTCCTCCAGCACCAGCAGCACGACCGCGCCGATCAGCGGGCCGATGACCGAGCCCATGCCGCCGAGCACCACCATGATGATGAGATCGCCAGAGCGGGTCCAATACATCATCGAGGGGCTGACGAAATCGGTGTTGTTGGCGATCAGCGCGCCGGCGAGACCGCACAGCGTTCCTGAGATGACGAAGCACACCAGCCGGTAACGGTAGGTCGGGAAGCCGATCGCCCGCATGCGCAGATCGTTGGAGCGCGAACCCTGGATCACCATGCCGAAACGCGAATTCACCAGCCGGTGGACCAGATAGATCGCGCCGAGCAGCAGCGCGAGGCACAAATAATAGAATTGCACTTTGTTCGTGAGTTCGATGGGGCTGAAGAACTGGCTGCGCTTGTAGATGGTGAGCCCGTCGTCGCCGCCGTAGCGGGCGAGCCCGGCGACGATGTAATAGGCCATCTGCGCGAAGGCGAGCGTAATCATGATGAAATAGACGCCGCGCGTGCGCAGCGACAAAGCGCCAATCACCAGCGCGAACAGCGCCGAGGCCAAGAGCGCCACCGGCCACTGCACGAAGCCGGAGTAAATCCCCTCATGCGCCAGGATGCCGACGGCATAGCCGCCGATGCCGAGATAGGCGGCGTGGCCGAAGCTCATCATGCCGCCATAGCCGAGGATGAGATTGAGGCTGACGGCGGCGAGCCCGAGGATGATGATGCGCGTGAACAGCGTCAGCAGGAACAGGTTGCCGCCGAGCGCGACATAGACCGGCAGCAGCATCAGCGCGGCCAGCAAAGCGAACACCACCAGATTGCGGATCGTCAGCGTCACGTTCATTTGCGGACCGCCGGGAACAATCCTTCGGGGCGCACCACCAGCACGATCGCCATCAGAAGGTAGATCAGCATGGAGGAAAGCGCCGGCGCCGCGGTCGCCGCCGCTTCCGGGCTCAGCATCAGACGCAGCAGGTCGGGAAAGAAGGCGCGGCCGAGCGTATCGACGAATCCGACCAAGAGCGCCGCGATGAAGGCGCCGCGGATCGAGCCGATGCCGCCGATCACGGTAATGACGAAGGCGACGATGAGGATGTTCTCGCCCATGCCGATCTGCACGGTGAGGATCGGCGCCTGCATCAGGCCGGCGAGCCCGGCGAGAGCGGCGCCGAGCCCGAACACCAGCGTGTAGAGCAGCTTGATGTTGACGCCGAGCGCGCCGACCATCTCGCGATTACTGGCGCCGGCGCGGATCAGCATGCCGATGCGGGTGCGCATCACCAGGATATAAAGAAAGCCGGCGACCACCAATGAGACGACGATGATCGAAAGCCGGTAGGCGGAATACTGGATGCCCGGCAGAATCCGCACCGAGGTGTCGAGCCAGGACGGCAATGACAGGCTCATGCCGTCCGCCCCCCAGATCAGCCGCACCAGTTCGTCGAAGAACAGGATCAGGCCGAAGGTGCCGAGCACATGATCGAGGTGATCGCGGCCGTACAGCCGGCGCATGACGATCACCTCCACAACCATGCCAACGATCAGCGTGGCGGCGAGCGCCAGCAGCGCGCCCAGCACGAAGCTGCCGGTCCAGGCCGCGAAGGTGGCGGCAAAATAGGCGCCGATCATATAGAGCGAGCCGTGCGCCAGATTGACCAGGTCCATGATGCCGAACACCAGCGTCAATCCGGCCGCCAGCAAAAACAGCAACAGACCGAATTGCAGGCCGTTCAGGCACTGCTCGATGAAAAGCGTCGTCATGGCGCGTCGAACATGGAAATTGGCGGCCCCCCGGCACGCAAACGGCGGCAGCGCGGATGCGCCGCCGCCGCCGTATTTCGCCCTCGGATCACTTCATCGGGCACTTGTCGTGGAACTTGTCCTGGTCGTCCTTGACGATGGTGGCGACGGTCTTGAGCACGAAGTCGCCCTTGGCGTCCTTTACCGCGTCCTGCAGATAGAAGTTCTGGATCGGGATGTGGTTGTTGCCGTATTTGAAGCCGCCGCGCACCGACTTGAAGTTGGCCTTCTCCAGCGCCTTCTGCACCGCAGCTTTATCGGAGAGTTTGCCCTTGGTGGCGACCACCGCCGAGTCGATGAGATTGGCGGCATCGTAGGACTGCGCGCCGTAGAACGAGGGCTTCTTGCCCGGATATTTCTTCTCGTAGTCGGCGACGAATTTCTTGTTGGCCGCGTTGGGCAGGTCGTTGACCCACTCCTGCGCGCCGGGCACGCCGATCGCGAGGTCTTTCTGCAACGGCAGCGACAATTCGTCGATGGTAAAGGCGGTGTAGAGCGGGATCTTACCCTTCATGCCGGCCTGGGCGTATTGATTGAGAAACTGCACGCCGGCCTTGCCCGGATAGAACACGAAGATGGCGTCCGGATTGGCCGCCTTGGCCTTCGCCAGTTCGGCGGAGAAGTCGAGCTGCGACGGCCAGGTGGTGAGTTCCTGCCCGACGATCTTGCCCTTGAAGGTGGAGGCCGCGCCCGCCAGCATGTCCTTGCCGGCGGCATAGTTCGGGCCGATCAGATAGAGCGACTTCACGCCCTTCTGGTTCATGTAGAGACCCATCGCGGCGGGTGTCTGGTCGTTCTGCCACGAGGTCGAGAAGAAATAGGGCGAGCACAATTCGCCGGCGAGTTCGTGCGGGCCGCCATTGGCGCTGATGATGAAGGTCTTGGAGTCGACGGCGGGCTTGACCGAGGCCAGCAGCACATTCGACCAGATGTAGCCGACGATGAAGTCGACGTGGTCGGCTTCGATCAGTTTCTGCGTTTTCTGCTTGCCGACTTCCGGCTTCTGGCCGTCGTCCTCGTAGATCACCTCGACCGGCAAGCCGCCCATCTTGCGGCCCATATGGTCGAGCGCGAGCTCGAACGAATTGCGCATGTCGTTGCCGATGACCGCAGTCGGACCGCTGAAGGTCGAGACGAACCCGATCTTGATGGATTTTTGCTGGGCCATAGCCGGGCCCGCGGCGAGCGCCAGGGCGGCCCCCGCAACCAATAGAGCTTTACGCATGTGATTTCCTCCCCCGGGTCCTTTTTGGCCCGTTCAATCGCGATACTAATGTACCGGCATCGGCGCCAAAAGGTCTATCGCCGTCACGGTAATAGGCTGCTGTCTTCGTTAAATGGCCAGAAATTCGCGCTTATTGGCCATGCCGTGGAGCGATTGACCGGATTGCCGCGCAACCTGCGGTCTAGGCTGATTGCCATAAGCAGCCGGAAAAGACCTTACGCGGCCTGCGGGGACGAATGCAGGCGGCGCATCTCGCGGAACGAGATCAGCTTCTTGCGGCTTTCGTCCCACAGCACCAGGCGGACGCATTTGATGCTTTGCCACAGCGTCAGTCGGCCGATGTCGCGCAGCTCGGGGTGTTCGCGCAGCACCCGCGGCAACCGGTAATAGGGAATGCGGCTGCACAGATGATGCACATGGTGCACGCCGATATTGGCGGTGAACCAGCGCAAAATTCCGGGCAGAGCATAATACGAGCTGCCGTACAGCGCGGCTTCGTGCAGGCTCCAGCTCTCGTCGTGCGCCCACACGGTCTGCTCGAACTGGTGCTGCACGTAGAACAGCCACACGCCCATCGCGGCGGCCAGCAACATGATCGGCCCATGCACCAGCAGGAACGGCCCGACGCCAATGAGCCACATCAGCGCCGCGGCGATCGCCGCAATCGCGAGGTTGGTGCCCATCGTGCTGATCCAGGGCTGCCAGCCGCTGCGCATCAAGCCGAACGGCAGCCGTTGCCGCAGCACGAAAAGGTAAGCCGGTCCGAGCCCGAACATCACCGCCGGGTGACGGTAGAACCGGTACATCAGGCGGCGCCAGCGCGGCAGAGCTAGATATTCGCGCACCGTCAGGGTATCGACGTCACCAATGCCGCGGCGCTCGAGATTGCCCGCGCTGGCATGATGAATGGCGTGCGTTCGCTTCCAGAAATCGTAAGGCGTCATGGTGAGCACGCCGAGCGCGCGGCCGATCCAATCATTGGCGCGGCGATTGCCGAAGAAGGCGCCATGCCCGCAATCGTGCTGGATCATGAACAGCCGCACCAGGAAGCCGGCGGCCGGAACGGCGAGCAGCAAGGTCAGCCACCAGAAACCCAGGTAATAGGCCGCCCACATCAGCACCCAGAGCAGCACAAGGGGTCCGAAAGTGATGGCGAGTTCGATCAGGCTGCGCGCGCTGCTCGGTTCGCGATAGCGCATGAGAATCTGGGTCCAGGCGCGCGCATCGGCCGCTCGTCCCGCACTGGCGGGACCTTGTCCATTGTCCAAGCTATTGCCCTTTGTAAGTATAAACGGTGCGCAGGCCGGCCAGCCGCCGGGCTGCTGCACGCAGATAAGTTGTTATTTCGCGGAAGCAACAAGCTGACAGATTACCAAGGTTTTTTTGTGTCGGCTACCGGACAAGATGGTATTTGGTGGTAGCGGCCAGGCCAACGGGCCGCAGGAGACCGATCATGACACTGACCGTCGCCATCATCGCGCCGGGCAATATGGGCGCCGCGGTGGGCGCCCGCCTGACCGAGCACAAAGTGACTGTGCTCACCTCGCTCGCCGGGCGCAGCGAAGCGAGCGCGGCGCGGGCGCGCGCAGCCGGCATGACCGCGGTGGCCGACGCGCAACTGACCGAATGCGATTTCCTGCTCTCGATCGTGCCGCCGGGCGACGCGCTCGCTTTGGCCCAGCGTCTCGCGCCCGTGCTCAGCGCCGCCAACAAGAAGCCGACTTATGTCGAATGCAACGCGATCAGCCCGCAGAGCGTCACCGGCATCGCCGCGGTGATCGCGGCGACCGGCTGCCCCTTTGTCGGCGCCGGCATTATCGGCCCGCCGCCGAAGCCAGGCACCACCAACACCAAAATCTACGCTTCGGGACCGCACGCCGCGGATTTCGCCAGGCTCAACGACTACGGCTTGATCGTGCGCGTGCTGCAAGGCCCGCTCACCGCCGCTTCGGCGTTGAAAATGTCCTATGCCGGCATCACCAAGGGCTTCACCGCGCTCGCCGCCGGCATGATGCTGGCCGCCACCCGCGGCGGCTCGGCGGCGGCGCTCAAGGCCGAGCTCGCCGAAAGCCAGCCGGCGCTGCTCGGCTTTATGACCCGGCAAACGCCCGCCATGTATTCCAAGGCCTACCGCTGGGTGGCCGAGCTCGACGAGATTTCCGCCTTCGTCGGCGAGGACCATGCCGAGCACGCCATGCTGGAAGCCGCGGCGCGGTTCTACGAACGCATCGCCGCCGATGTCGACGGCGAGAAGAAGGAAATCGGCGCGATGGATGAATTTTTGAAATCATGAGCGAGCCGCCCATCCTGGTCGATCGCCGCAGCGGCTATCGCGTCATCACCCTCAACCGGCCGGACCGGCTCAACGCGTTCAACGACGCGATGCATGAAGCGCTGCGCCAGGCGCTCGAGGAGATCGAAGCCGGCGCAGACTGCCGCGCGCTGATGATCACCGGCGCCGGCCGCGGCTTCTGCGCCGGGCAAGACCTCAACGACCGGCTGGTGCAGCCGGGCGAAAAAATGCCGCCCAGCACCTCGCTCGAGCAGCATTACAATCCGCTGGTGCGCAAGTTGCGTGCCCTGCCCTTTCCCGTCGTCGCCGCGGTCAACGGCGTCGCCGCCGGCGCCGGCTGCAACATCGCGCTCGCCTGCGACATCGTGATTGCCGGCCGCTCGGCGAGCTTCGTGCAGTCGTTTGCGCGCATCGGGCTGATCCCCGACAGCGGCGGCACTTGGGTTTTGCCGCGGCTCGTCGGCGACGCGCGGGCGCGCGGCCTCGCGCTTTTGGCCGAGCCGCTGCCAGCGGAAAAGGCCGAACAATGGGGCCTGATCTGGAAATGCGTCGATGACGCCTCGCTCCTCGCCGAGGCGCAAAAAATGTGCGAGCGCTTCGCTTCGGCGCCGACGCAAGGGTTGGCGCTGATCAAGCGCGCGCTCGCTGCTTCGGCCACCAACACGCTGTCCGCCCAGCTCGATCTCGAGCGCGACCTGCAAGACGCGGCGCGGCAAATGCCGGATTACGCAGAGGGCGTGCGCGCCTTCATGGAAAAGCGCAAACCCAATTTCACCGGCCGCAAGGGGACTGACTGATGGACGCCGTCATGCTCGCGCGCGCCTGCGGCGAGGCCATGTGGGCCGACGACGCCACCAGCCGTTCGCTCGGCCTGCAACTCATCTCGGTCGAGCCTGGCCAAGCCGCGCTCGCCATGACGGTGGCCGGCACGATGGTCAATTGGCACGACACCTGCCACGGCGGTTTCATTTATCTCCTGGCCGACACCGCCTTCGGCTATGCCTGCAACTCGCGCAATCAGCGCATGGTGGCGCAGCATTGCAGCATCAGCTATCTCATGGCGGCGCGGCGCGGCGACCGGCTCACCGCGTATGCGGCCGAACGCCAGCGCGCCGGGCGCTCGGGCATCTACGACGTGGCGGTCAAGCGGGAGGACGGCACGGTGATCGCAGAATTTCGCGGCCATGCCCGCGCCATCGACGGCGCGCTGTTGCCGGATGCCCAATGACCACGCCAGCAATCGACATCCACACCCACATCGTGCCGGCGGAATTTCCCGCCTATGCCGGCAAGCACCCTACGCAATTTGGCGGCGTGCATTGGCCGTCGATGGCGGCGCACGACTGCCACCATAAGAATGTGATGATCGACGGCAAGAATTTCCGCACCGTCAGCGACGAATGCTGGGACGTTGCGCGCCGCGCCGAGGCTATGGCGGCCATGGGAATCGCACGGCAGGTGCTGTCGCCGATGCCGGAATTGCTGTCTTACTGGCTGCCGCTCGACGACGCGGCACCGCTGATCCGCCACGTCAACGACACCATCGCCGCCATGGTGGCGCGCGCGCCGGACAAATTCATCGGCCTCGGCGGGGTGCCGATGCAGGACCCGGACGCGGCCGTGCGCGAACTGGAGCGGCTGATGAGCGATGGCTTCCGCGGCGTCGAACTCGGCAGCAATATCAACGGCGCCGCGCTCGGCGATCCGCGCTTCGACGGTTTCTTCGCCGCCGCCGAGCAACTGGGCGCCGCCGTGTTCGTGCACGCGCTGCACCCGTCCGGCAAAGAACGTATTGTCGGCCCGGCCGGCCTGATGGCCTATATCGGCTTTCCGCTCGATACCGCCTACAGCATCGCGTCGCTGATGACCGGCGGCACGTTGACGCGCCACCCGCGCCTGCGGCTCGCCTTCAGCCATGGCGGCGGCGCCTTCGCCTCGATCCTGCCGCGGTTGGCAAAAGGCTGGACCATCAAGCCGGAATTCGCCGCCTTGATCGGGGCCTCGCCGTATGAGCACGCGCGCCGGCTCTATTATGATACGCTGGTCTATGATGCGCCGACGCTTGCCCATTTGATCAACACATTCGGCGTGCGCCAGCTTTGCATCGGCACCGATTATCCGTTCGATATCCACGAGCGCCATCCGGTCGAGGCGGTCGCCGCGCTTAAGCTTGACGACGGCGACGTGAAGCTACTGCATCACGACAATGCCGCGCGTTTCCTGGGCGAACCGGTATGAGCAAGGCAAAAGTTCGTGCCAAAGTTCGTGCATTGCGCAGCGTCGATCTCGGCTTTGCCTATCCCGCCAAGGCGCTGCGTTTTTTCACTGAAGTATGGAACCTGACGCCGGCCGGCGAAAGCGGCGGCGTGCATTACCTGCGCGGCACCGGCGCCTTCCACCACATCCTGACGATCCGCCAGAGCGCGCAGCCGGAATTGCTGCGCATGGTGCTCGACGCCGAATCGAGCGAGGCCGTCGACGCGCTGCACACGCAAGTCCGCGCGCATGGCCTCACCGCCATCGATCCGCCCGCCAGACTGCGGCAGCCGCACGGCAGCTACGGCTTCGGCTTCAAGGACCCGGAGGGCCGCAACGTCGCCATCGTCTGCGGCGTCGATGACCACGCCGGCAACGCCGACCGGCCCGACCGGCCGCGCAAGCTTTCCCACATCAACATCAATGCCGGCGACAGCGAGGCGACTTTTGCCTGCTATCGCGACGCGCTCGGCTTCACGCTCACCGACACCACCAGGCGGCTGCGCTTCCTGTCCTGCAATTCCGCTCATCACAGCGTGGTGCTCGGTTTCACCGGCGGGGCGACGCTCAACCACATCGCCTTCGAAGTGCCGGATCTCGAATCGGTGATGCGCGGCGCCGGACGCATGCGCGATGACGGCCGCACCATCGAATGGGGCCCCGGCCGGCACGGCCCCGGCAACAACGTGTTCTGCTATTTCCTCGGGCCCGAGGACATGCCGGTGGAACTGACCGCCGAGATGCAGCAGGTCGACGCCAGCCACCGCGCCAAAACGCCGGAGCAATGGACCTGGCCGCCTGGCCGGCTGGATCATTGGGGCATCAGCGCGGCACCGAGCGCGCGCATGGACGAAGCCGGGCTCCACATCCGTTTCACCGCCGGCGGTTATCGGCTGGATGAGTGGCGATAGTCACCGGCTGTCATACCCCGCGAAAGCGGGGTATCCAGTACGCCGCAGCGCATCGGTCCATTTCAATGGCCTGCGTTTACTGGATCATCCGCCTTCGCGGATGATGACACTCGTTGCTAGGAGGCTCGCATGCCAAACAAACCACCCTTACGCGTCGGATTGGCCGGGCTTGGCGCGGTCGGGCTGGAAGTGGCGAAACGGCTGATCGCCGGCGTGCCGGGCCTGACGCTCGCCGCGGTCGCCGTGCGCGATGCCGACAAGGCGCGCCGCGCGCTGCCGGAGCTAGGCTCCATCGCGATCAAGCCGGCCACTTCGCTCGCCGACGACTGCGACGTGGTGGTGGAATGCCTGCCGCCGCCACTGTTCCGCGAGGTCGCGCTCTCGGCCATCGACAAGGGCCGCATCTTCATGCCGCTGTCGGTGGCGCAACTTCTGGACAATTGGGACCTGGTCGAACGCGCCAGAGAAAAAGGCGCGCGCATATTGCCGCCGACCGGCGCGCTGATCGGCCTCGACGCCGTGCGCGCCGCCGCCGAGGGCACCATCCATTCCATCAAGATGATCACGCGCAAGCCGCCGGGCGGCCTGGAAGGCGCGCCCTATCTCGTCGCGCACAACATTTCAGTCGCCGGGCTGAAAGCGCCGCTGAAAGTTTTCGACGGCACGGCGCGCGAAGGAGCCCGCGGCTTTCCCGCCAACGTCAACGTGGCGGCGGCGCTCAGCCTCGCCGGCATCGGCCCCGACCGCACGCAACTGGAAATCTGGGCCGACCCCACCATCACGCGCAACACGCACCGCATCGAGGTCGACGCCGACGTCGCACGCTTTTCCATGACCATCGAAGGCATTCCGTCGCAGAACCCGCGCACCGGCCGCATCGTGCCGCTGTCCACCATCGCCGCGCTGCGCGGGCTGGTATCGGAGCTGAAGGTGGGAACCTGACGGCGTTTACACGCGCAGGAATATCTTGCGGCGGTAGAGGAAGCCGGCGAGCGAGATGGCGAAGGTCAGCCCCAGCACATGGGCGAGGAACAGGCCGGTGTGGTGCGTGGTGAAACGGTCGATCAGCAGGCTCAGATCGCCGCCTACAAAACGCAGCGCGAACGGCTCGAAGCCGAATATGTTGTTCAAAAAATAAAGCAGAATGGCGTTGGCGCCGATCCATGTGAAGATCGTCGACCAGGCGCGAAAGCCCCAGACGTCGATGACCTGGTGCCACACGCCCAGCAGGATCAGGCTGTAGCCGCCGGCGACCAGCACGAAAGACGACGTCCAGATCGCCTTGATGATGGGGAATTGCAGTCCCCACAGATGGCCGGCGAGCACCAGCGCGATGCCGCCGCCGATCAGCCACAGCGATTTGCCCTGCCCCGTGAGGCGCTCGTTCTTCAGCAGCAAGCCGGCGAAGACGCCGAGCAGACAGGTACCGATTGCCGGCAGCGTCGAGAGCAGCCCTTCCGGATCGCGCGTCTTGTCCCACAAGCGGCCCGGCAGATAGTGCAGGTCAATCCAGTTGGCGAGATTGGCGTCGGGCGCAAACGAGCCGGCGCCGATCCCGGGCACCGGCACGAAAGTCATCAGCGCCCAATAGCCGACAAGCAGCGTGACGAAGGCGGCGATCATGCCGCGCAGGTTCATGTTCAGGAACATGAGCGAGGCGAACAGATAGCAGATCGCGATGCGTTGCAGCACGCCGACGTAGCGGATGTCGGCCCAGTGATATTTGATGCCCTCGTAATAGATCAGCCCCAGGCCGTACAGCAGCAACGCCCGCCGCAAGACGCGTAAGTGCGCCTGCGCGCGGCCCTCGCGTTCGACCAGGCGCGGCAGCGCCAGCACGATCGAGACGCCGGTGATGAAAATAAACAGCGGGAAGATAAAGTCGTAGAAGCGGAAGCCCTCCCACGCGGCGTGATGCATCTCGGTGCCGAGGAAATGGCCGATGCCGCTCACCACCGGCCCCTTGCCATTGCTCATATCTTCGAGCGCCCAGACGGCGCCGTCGCCGGCCACCAGCCAGAAAATGTTGAAACCGCGCAGCGCATCGACCGACGCAACCCGCCGCGCCGGCGTCACGGGCACGGCGTCGACAAAATTTTTGGGCGTCAATTGCAATTGCATGTGCGCATCATGCGAAGGCCGATGGGCCCTGCCGCGCCGCGCGCGGCTCGCCCCTTCGGACATCCGAATAATGCAGAAAAGCCGCGATTGCGCGTTGACCTACATCAACCCGGAGATGCGTCAGTGCCGGGCTGCGGCGACCTCGGTGGCGCCCGCATCGCAGCGGCCGGCGCCTTCCTGCACCCGGAAATAATTACGGCCGACAAAGGACTCATCGTAGTGGTGCCAAGAGGTGCGGTGGTCGAATGCCAGCACGCCGGCGAGCGTGACGGCGAACACCGAGCTCTCCATATCGCGCTGTTGCGCGTTAAGATTTTCCGGCAGCTTGGCGCTGTGGTAGTCGACGTAATAGACGCGCCGCACGCAAGCGAGATCGCTGACCGCGTCGAGCGCGGCCCTGGCCGTCATCAGGTGATCGGGATGGTCATCCGGGTTGATGCGCGCGTCGACCTCGGCGACGTTGAGCTGAACCGCGGAAGCGCGGTCGCGTTCGAAATCCATAATCTTGCGCAGCGTCGCCGTCAGATCGCTCCAGCCGCGGTAGACGGTCGAGCCGTCGACCGCGGAAAGCTCATCGATCTTGCCGTCGGCCAAGCGCTTGAGCGACTGGAAGCCGGTGTCGTAATAGCCGTTGCCCGTCAGATTGTTGCCGTCCGGCACGCGCAGGAAATAGCTCACGGTGTTGCGGTAGCTCAGGCGGTAGATCGAATGCCCGTTGAACGTCCGGTGCTCGGCCACTTCGTCGGTCGGAATACCGTCGGCGTCGGCCATGAAGTGGATCGCGGTTTCCGCGCCGTTTTCCCGCGCCAGATAGAACGGATGCTTGCGGCCGCCCCAGCCGATGCCGAGGCCGGCGTCGCCCGCGGTCATGTGGATGAAGACGGTCTTGGCGGCGCCGTTAATCACGTCCTGGAACGCGGACGGATTCATAAACAGTTGCCAGTCGTCCTCATGCGCGGCGAAATAAAACGATACCTTGTCCGGCCGCGGGCCGTCTTCGGCACGCAGCGCTGGCGCCTGCATGGTTGCAAAAACGCAAAGACCGATGGTTGCGATCCGTCGCGGTGACATCGCGGCCCCCCTGAAAACCATCCCACTTGGTATTCAAGCTTTACTATATGATAGGGGCGCTTTTTAATGGCAAGTGCGGCAACACGAAGGCCGCCCGCGCGGTTTTTCCGCGGGGCGGCCTGTATGGTTCGTGTGCAGTGCGGGATCAGTTCTGCTTGGTCTCGGGCTTGGCGAGCTGCGGGTTGGCCTTCAGGTAATCCTGATAGGTCTTGCCGGCGTAGCTCGCGGGAGCCTGCTCGGCCGCCGCTTGATCGGAGCTGCCGTCGACCGGCGCGCTCGCCATTTCCTTGGTGCACAGATCCTGGAACACGACCATGCCTTCCGGCGTGTAATTCTTGGTCAGGCAGGTGCAGGGACCCGGCGCCACGGCGGCGTCGACTTCGCCGACCGCGTAACCGACCGGCCGCACCCAGATGTGGCGGTGCCAGCGGACGAAGTGGCGGTGAAAGCGCCAATCGCGGTGGCCGATATGGCCGATACGGCCGACGTGACTGACATGGCCAACTGAGTGGAAGCCACCGTGGCCGCCGCTGCGCATCATGGCATCGGCGCTATTCGACATAAGGGCCGCGCCAGCAAGCGTGGCGACGGCGGCGAGACTGAGAATGATCTTGCGGGACATGGCTCTCTCCTGAATTGTTAGGTTGCGATAGCCATTGGTCTGCGACGCGCCGCAAAAGGTTCACGACCCGAACAGCGCGGCCGTCCGTTTGACAATCCGTGGCCGCGGTTTATCGTTTGCGTACACACATTTAACCCTCGCAACGCCAGGCCGTCCGCTGCATGAAGCCAGCGCCATTCATCCGCCACGCGCCGAAGACGCTTCAAGAAGCGCTGAAGATTCTGAGCGAGGTTGCGCCGCAGGACGGCCGCGTGCTGGCGGGCGGGCAAAGCCTGGTGCCGATCATGGCGTTCCGGCTGGCCAAGCCCGCGCATCTCGTGGACATCAATGGTGTCGAAGGCCTCGACAAGCTTGCCAGCGACGGAAAAACGTTGTCGATCGGCGCCTGCGTGCGTCACGCCGCGTTTCACAAACCGGTGATCGACAATCCGCTCGGCAAACTCCTGACCAATGTCGCGCGCCACATCGCGCATTACCCGATCCGCATGCGCGGCACCTTCTGCGGCAGCCTGGCGCATGCCGATCCGGCCTCGGAATGGTGCCTGACCGCGGCGACGCTCGATGCCACGCTGGTGGTGAAGAGCATGCGCGGCGAGCGCCTGATCGCGGCGAAGGATTTCTTTGAAGGCATCATGTCCACCGCGCTCAGCGAGGACGAATTGCTGGCGGAGATACGGCTGCCGCTGCTCGCGGGCGACGCCAAATTCGGCTTCAACGAGTTCACCCGCCGCGCCGGCGATTTCGCGCTCGCCGCCGCGCTGGTCACCTACCGCCTGCAAGGCGGATTCATGACCGATGTTCATGTTGGCGTCGGCGGCGCCGAGCCGCGCCCGCGCCGCCTCGCGCAAGCCGAAGCCGCGCTCAACGGCCAGCCGCCGGGCGACACGATCTTCCGCGCCGCCGCGGAAGCCGCCGCCCAGGCGGTCGATCCGCTGGAGGATCATCAGACCTCGGGCGATTACCGGCGCGACCTGGTGCGCGCCGTGGTGCGGCGCGCGCTGGAGTTCAGCGCATGAGCCAAGTCTCCGCTCATTCCCGCGCAAGCAGGGATCCAGAGTCGCGAAAGTGGGCTCGGCGACTTGCCGCCCTGGGTCCCCGCTTTCGCGGAGACGAACGGACCTGGCCATGACCGCCCACACCAAAGGTACCGGTATGGCGTGGGTCGGCCGTTCCATTCGCCGGCTGGAAGACCCCGCGCTGATCAAGGGCCAAGGCCGCTTCACCGCCGACCTGCCGGCGGCGCATTGGGTCCGCTTCGCGCGCAGCCCACTGGCGGCGGGAAAACTCGCGCGGGTCGATGCGCCGGACGGCGCGATGGTCATCACCGCCGCCGAACTCAAGGGCGTGAAGAAAATCCTGCCGATGCTGCACAAGTTCAACTACAGGCCGGTCAGCCAGCCGGTCCTGGCCGACGGCGTCGTGCGCTTTGTCGGCGAGGCGGTCGCCGCCGCCGTGGCTACGAGCGCAGCCGAAGCCGAAGACATCGCCGAGCAAGTCGATCTCACCATCGAGCCGACCATGCCGGTGGTCGATGCGCTCGCCGCGCTTGCCCCCGGCACGCCGCAAGTGCACGCCGAGGCGCCCGGCAATGTCATCCTCGAAGGCAAGGTGAAGACCGCGGGCTTCGATGAAGTCTGGCGCGCCGCGCACAAGATCGTCGCCATCAAAACGCGCTCGCACCGGCAGAACGCGACGCCGATGGAGGCGCGCGCGGCGCACGCCGCCTACGACGCCGCCAGCGGCCGCGTCACCCTCACCTGCACCACGCAGATGCCGCATCTCATGCGCACCGCCATCGCCGACGTGCTCGGCATGCCGGAGAGCGATCTGCGCGTGGTCGCGCCCGACGTCGGCGGCGGCTTCGGCCAGAAAATGTCGCTCTGCGGCGAATACGTCGTGGTCGTGTGGCTGGCGCGCAAGCTCAAGAGCTCGGTGGCCTGGACCGAGGACCGGCGCGAGAACCTGATCGCCGCCTATCATGCGCGCGACCAGTACATCACGCTCGAAGGCGCCTTCGACAAAGACGCCAAGCTGCTCGCGCTCAAGACCGACATCATCGCCAATGTCGGCGCCTATTCCTGCTTCCCGACCACCAGCGGCGTCGAGCCGCTGATGGCGATGGCGGAAATGCCCGGCCCTTACGATTTCCAGCACTATGACTGCCGCGCGCGCGGTGTGCTCACCAACACCTGCACCATGGCTGCCTATCGCGGCGTGTCGCGCCCCATCATCACCTTCACGCTGGAACGGCTGATGGAAAAGGCGGCGGTTGCGTTCGGCGTCGACCCCATCGACATCCGCCGCCGCAACCTGATCGACAAGTTTCCCTACACCTCGGCGATGAGCCTGGTTTACGACGAGGCGAGCTACAAGGAGACGCTGGAATTGGCGGTGCAAGCCGTCGACGTGCCGGCGTTCCGCCAGCGGCAAAAACGGGAGCGCGCCAAGGGCCGCCATCTCGGCCTCGGCTTTGCCACCTTCTCCGAGCGCACCGGCTACGGCAGTCCGGCCTTTGCCGCGCGCGGCATGGAGATCACGCCCGGCTGGGAAACCGTAATCCTCACCGTCGATCCTTCCGGCTTCATCGAAGCGCGCATCGGCTCCTCGCCGCACGGGCAAGGCCTGCGCACCACGCTGGCGCAGATTGTCGCCGACGAACTGGGCGTCACGCCCGGCCAGATCAAGATCGTGCATGGCGACACCGACACCGCACCCTATGGCTGGGGCACCTTCGCCAGCCGCTCGCTGGTGATTTCCGGCGGCGCCACGCTGATCGCGGCGCGCAAAGTACGCGCCAAGCTGATCAAGATCGCCAGCCATCTTTTGGAAGCGGCGCCCGGCGACATCGTGCTGGAAGACGGCGCGGCCAAGGTCGCCGGCACCGACCGCGCGATCTCGATCGCCAATCTGGCGCGCCAGGCCTACACGCAAACGCATCGTTTCAACGGTGAGATCGAGCCCGGACTGACCGAGACCGCCACCTACGACCCGCCGGGCACGTTTTCCAACGCCTGCCACGTCGCCGAGGTCGCGGTCGACGTGGAAACCGGCCGCGTCACCGTCGAGAAATATCTGGTGGCGGAGGACGCCGGCCGCATCATCAATCCGATGATTGCCGAGGGCCAAGTGCATGGCGGCATCGCGCAAGGCATCGGCAACGCGCTCTTGGAGGAAATCATCTACGATGAGACCGGCGGCATCCTCACCGCCAATCTCGCCGATTACATGCCGCCGACCGCGCGCGAGATTCCGCATATCGAGCTGCACCACATGGAGACGCCGAGCGCCACTTCGATCACCAAGGCCAAGGGCCTGGGCGAAGGCGGCACCATCGGCGCGCCGGCGGCGGTGATCAACGCGATCAATGACGCGCTTAGCGTCTTCGGCGTAGCGATCGACGAAATTCCGGCGACGCCGCAACGCATCCGCGCGGCGCTGCGTAACGCAAATTCCGCTGTCGTCCCCGCGCAGGCGGGGACCCAGTAACCACCGAGATCGACATGACGCACGACATTTACACAACAAACGCCCGCGTTTACTGGATGCCCGCTTTCGCGGGCATGACAGCTTCGCCATGACCGACAAGACCGCCATTACCCTGACCGTCAACGGCCGCGCGCACGCCATCGCCGTCGAGCCGCGGCGTACGCTGGCCGACGCCATCCGCGAGGATTGCGGGCAGACCGGCACCCATATCGGCTGCGAGCACGGCATCTGCGGCGCCTGCACGGTGATCGTCGAAGGCGAGCCGGTGCGCTCATGCCTGATGTTCGCCGTGCAGGCGGACGGCAGACTAATCCGCACCGTCGAAGGCCTCGCCAAGGACGACGTGCTGCATCCGATGCAGCAGGCCTTCATGGATGACCACGGCCTGCAATGCGGTTTCTGCACACCCGGCTTCCTGATGCTGGCGGTCGGCGTGCTCGAGCGCGAGCCGGACATTTCCGACGACGATCTGCTCGACGTACTGTCGTCCAATCTCTGCCGCTGCACCGGCTATCAGAACATCATCAAGGCGGTGCGCGCGGCGGCGAAGGAGATGCGGAAGTGATTTCAGCCGCTCGTCCTCGCGCAAGCGGGGACCCAGGGGCGAAAAATTTCGGCCTTGCGACTTGGCCCTGGATTCCCGCTTGCGCGGGAATGATTGGAGTGTGGATCAACGCCGGCCATGCCTGAATTGAATCAAAAATTCGTCGGCCGCTCGGTTCCGCGCCTGGAAGACCGCCCGCTGCTGTTGGGCCAAGGCCGCTTTGCCGCCGACATTTCGTTTCCCGGCCAATGGCACCTGCGCGTGGTGCGCTCGGCCGTGGCGCACGGCAAAATAAAATCGATCGACACGCGTGCGGCGCTCGCGTTGCCCGGCGTGCACGCGGTGTGGACGTTCGCCGACGTTTCGCACATTCCGCCGATCCCGTTCCGGCTGACGGGCTTGAAGACGCTCGAGCTCTACCGGCAGCCGGTGCTGGCAAAAGATTTCGTGCGCTACGTCGGCGAGCCAGTGGCGGTGGTCTTTGCGGAAGACGCATATCTGGCGGAAGATGCCGCGGAATTGGTCGAGGTTTCTATCGAACAACTGAGCATTACGCTGCTGGCGACCGAGCAACCGGGCGTCTACGAGCATGATGGCGCCGAACTGAGCACCGAGGCATTCGTCCTGCAGAAATCCTATGGCGACGTAGACGCCGCCTTCCGCAACGCGCATACCGTTGTTTCGCTTGAGCTTTCGATCGGCCGCCATTCCGGCGTGCCGCTGGAGACGCGCGGCGCCATCGCGCGCTACGACGAAGCGCGCGACATTCTGGAAATGCATGGCGCCGCCAAAGTGCCGCATTGGAACCGCGACACGCTGGCGCAAATGCTTGGGCGCAAACGCGAATCCGTCCAGCTCTACGAAGGCCATGTCGGCGGCGGCTTCGGCATCCGCGGCGAAATTTATCCGGAAGACGTTTTGGTCTGCGCCGCCGCGTTGAAATTCCGCCGACCGATCAAATGGATCGAAGACCGGCGCGAACATCTGATCGCCGCCAATCATTCGCGCGAGCAGCATCACCGCGTGCGTGCCGCGATCGACGCGCGCGGCCAAATCCTTGCAATCGATAACGAATTTTTCCACGACAACGGCGCTTACATGCGTACACATGCGGCGACCGTGCCCGATCTCGCGGCCGCCATGCTGCCCGGGCCCTATGCGGTGCCGGCCTATCGCGCCAAAGGCCATATAAGGCTCACCAACAAGACGCCGTGCGGCACCTATCGCGCGCCCGGGCGTTACGAATCCTCCTTTGTGCGCGAGCGCTTGCTCGATGCGATCGCCGCCAAGGTCGGCGTGGATAAAGTCGAAATCCGCCGCCGCAATCTGATCGGCAAAGGCGCGATGCCCTACGCGCTTGGGCTGGAAACGCTTGGCACGAAAATCGTTTACGACTCCGGCGATTATGCCGCGCTGCTCGATAAGGCGCTTGCCCTCGCCGATTGGAAAGGTTTGCAAAAACAATTGGATGAACGCCGCGCTAGGGGCGAAAAAGTCGGCGCCGGCCTCGCTATGTTCGTGGAAAAGAGCGGGCTCGGGCCGTTCGATACCGTGCGCGTGGCCATTATCCCCGACGGCACGGTCGAAGTTATCACCGGAGTTGCCTCGATCGGCCAAGGGGTTGAGACGGTCGTGGCGCAGATCTGCGCCGACGCGCTCGGCGTCGATTACAGAACGATCAAAGTCATCCACGGCCAAACCGACCGCATCGACAAAGGCATGGGCGCCTTCGCTTCACGCGTTACCGTGATGTGCGGGGAAGCCACACGCCTCGCCGCCAGCAAGCTGCGCGGCGAGGTGCTTAAGCTTGCCGCAGAGCTAATGCAGACGAAGGCAGAATTACTGATGATCTCGGAAGGAAGAATCCTTCGTACCGATTCGTCTTCCGGTCCATCGATGCCTCTCGCCGAACTCGCGCGCCAGCACCCCCTCAGCGCCGAGGCGACCTTCGAATCCTCGCACATGGTCTATCCCTACGGCGTGCACATCGCCGCGGTGCGGGTCGACGCCGACACCGGCGGCGTCACGATCGAGCGCTATGCGATAGCCTACGACATCGGCAAGGCCGTCAATCCGAAACTGGTGGAGGGCCAAATCGCCGGCGGGCTGGCGCAGGGCATCGGTGGCGCCTTGCTGGAGGAATTTCTCTACGACGAAAACGGCGAGCCGCTCGCCGTTAGCTTTGCCGATTACCTGATGCCGACCGCGCGCGAGATTCCTGAGCTTTCCATCCTGGTCACCGAGGATGCGCCGAGCCCGCTCAATCCGCTTGGGCTAAAGGGCGCCGGCGAAGGCGGTGCCAATCCGGTCGGTGCGGTCATCGCCTCCGCGATCGACGACGCCCTGCAATGCCCCGGCGCGGTGACACGCCTACCGGTCACGCCGCAGCGGCTGAAGGCGCTGATGGCAGGGACTCAAGCCTTGAAATCCGGCCGGTAACCGTCCGCGGTCTTCTCGACGCGGCCGGCGAAGGGCGCGCCGACATGGCCCGGCATCACCAGCGCGCCGCTCGCGGCGCAATAGTCCAGCACCTTGCGCCGGCTGACTTTGGCTTGGGCGGCATCGGAATTCTTCGGAAAATTCCAGTCGGGATAATAGACCTGCAGCAGATGATGCCAGACGTCGCCGATGAAGGCGGCGCGCTGGCCTTGGCTCTCGAGCTTGAAGAACACGTGACCGGGCGAATGGCCGGGCGCGGTGTCGATCTCGATGAAATCGTTGATGCGGTGCGCGCCTTCGATCACGTCGGCCTTGCCGTATTCGAGGATCGGCACCACGCATTCGCGGAAAGTACCGAGTTCGGCCGGGCCCTCCTTTGGATCGGCGTCGATCTTGGAGAAGTAGTCGATGTCCGGCTTGTTGAAGACGTAGCGCGCGTTGGGAAAGGTCGGCACCCATTTGCCGTCCTTCTGTTGCGTGTTCCAGCCGACATGGTCGTGATGCAGATGCGTGCACATCACCAGATCGATGTCCTCCGGCCGCGCGCCGGCGGCGGCGAGCCGTTCCAGATAGTTGATGTTGAGCAGATTCCACCACGGCCGGCCGGGCTTGATCTTGTTGTTGCCACAGCAACTGTCGATCAAGATCGTCTTGCCGCCGACCTTCAGCAGCCAGCTATGCACCGACAGCTTGATCAGCCCGCTGCCGGCATCATAGTGGTTCGGCGCCAGCCAGGACTTGTGCTCGGCCATGTGCGCGTCGGTGAATTCGGGGAAAATCTGGAGCAGCGGATAGCATGCGCCATAGGTTTCCTCGATGCGGGTGATGGTGGCATTGCCGACTTTGATCATCGGATTGTCCTTTCAGCCAAGAAGCATTTCAGCCAAGAGTCACTTCGGCAAGAATTCGTTGGTGAAGGTCGATGCGAAGTCGATCTTCGCCGGGCCCTTCGGCTGCAGATAGGCGTAGGTCGCCTTGGCCTGCGCTTCGCTCATGCGGCCGTCCGCGGTCCAGATCTGGCTGACGGTGTCGTAGGCCAGGCTGTTGGTCGCCGGCGTCATCTTCGGATATTCCTTCGCCATCAGCTCCTTGCCGCGCTTGGGATCGGTCTTGAGGATGTGCTGGGCTTCGGCGAAGACTTGCGCGACTTTGCGCAAGAGCTCGGGCTTTTCCTTCATGATGTCGGGATGCGTCGCCAGCGTCATGAACAGGATGTCGCGGAATTCCGGAATCTCGCCATTCATCACGTTGAGATAGATTTTGCCCTTGCCGGCCTGCTGCACCAGCACGCCAGCCGGCTCGAACGGCAGCGCGGCGTCGACCAGGTCCTTTTGGAACGCGGCGACGTATGACGGCGCTTCGGCGCCGACATAGACTGTTTGGATGTCACCGGGCAGAGTAAGCCCGTATTTATGCGCGAGCGTGGCCAGCATCTTCTCGCCGGAACCGTTGGCGGAAGGCAGTGCGACGCGGGCGCCCTTGAGCCGCTTGATCTTCTCTTCGACGCTCATCTTTTCCGAGCCCGCCACCAGTTTATCGCTGGCGATCACGTTGTTGACCGGCCGGTTGGCGATGCAGAAGAACGAGACGATGCGCTTGCCCTGCGCGGCGACGGTGAGCACGTGCTCATACGAGAGGATGCCGACGTCGGCGTCCTTGGTGAGCACCGACTGCAAGGCGAGCGGGCCGCCCTGCACGTAGGAGATCTGCGGCTCAAGGCCGTATTTCTCGAACAGCTTGAGCTCCTTGGCGACATAGAGCGGGCCGGAGAAATAGCCGTGGCCGATATTGGTGATCTTCACCACCTCCGCCGAAGCGGTGGCGGACCAGATGGCGCAGGCGGCGACCGCCGCAAACCGCAGGAATTTCATCGTGCTTCCCTCCCTCATTGCCGGTTTTTCGTATCAGCGGCCGACGATCCGCCAGAGCTGCATGCGATGCTGCACCAATTCGACCAGGAAATTAAGTGCAACGGCAAGTAGTGCGATGACGATCAGCACGGCGAACACGCCGGCGGAATCGAATTGCGAGCCGGAGAATTGCACCAGGTATCCAAGGCCGCGGTTGGAGGCGATCATTTCGCCCAGCACGGCGCCGATCAGCGCATAGGGCACGGAGATCTTCAACCCTGCGAAAACCCACGACATCGCCGACGGAATGATCACCTTGGTGATGAGCTGGGCGCGGGTCGCGCGCATCAGCCGCGCGCCGTCGATCAGATCCTGATCGACCTCGCGCACGCCGGCATAGGTGTTGAGAAACACCAGGAACAGCACCAGCACGGCGGCGAGCGCGATCTTGGACGCGATGCCGAGCCCGAACCACAGCACGAACAAAGGCGCCAGCGCCACCTTGGGCAGCGCGTTGAGGGCGTTGAGATAGGGGCTGAGCAGCCGGTTGGTGAACGGCGCTACTCCAAGCCAGATGCCCAGAACCACGCCGCCGACCGCGCCGATGATGAACCCCATCAAGGTCTCGTAGACGGTCGCCCAGATGTGCAGAAACAGCGAGCCGTCGGCGACCCATTGCCAGAGCCGCTCGGCGACCTCGACCGGATTGGAAATGAAGAAGTCGTCGACGAGACGCCCGGAGGCGCCCTGCCACGCCAGCAAGATGACGATGCCGAGCGCAACCTGACACGTGAGCATGAAGCCGCTGCCGAATTCGCGCGGCGGCGCGGCGGGCATTTCGCGCACAGCTTCGGCCGGCGCGGCGGGAGCGTCGGGCACGGTCATACGCGATCCTCTTGGTACTCGACGCGCAGCCGCTCCCACAGCGCGTCGTAAAGATGCTTGAAGTCGTTGGTGAAGCGCACGTTGAGTACGTCGCGCGGGCGCTTGAGATCGATGCGCTGCTCGAGCGCGATCATCGCCGGCCGCCGCGTGCAGACAAAGACGCGGTCGGCCAGCGTCACCGCCTCCATCAAATCGTGCGTGACCAGCATCACCGTCTGGCCTGCTTCGGCGGCGAGCCGCAGCAGCAGATCGTGCATCGCCAGCTTCAATTGCGCGTCGAGCGCGGCGAAGGGCTCGTCGAGCAAGGCCGTTTCCGCCCCGTACAGCAGCATGCGCGCGAGACAGGCGCGCTTGCGCATGCCGCCGGACAACTCATGCGGAAAGCGGCGCTCGAAACCGTCGAGCCCGACATGTTTGATGGCCTCGTCCGCGCGCGCGAGACGTTCGGCCTTGGCGACGCCGGCAAGCTCGAGCGGGAACGCGATATTGTCCTGCACCGTACGCCAGGGCAGCAGGTTGTCCTTCTGCGTCATGTAGCCGACGTCGGTGTTGACGTCGGAAACGGGCTTGCCCTTATAGACGACAGTGCCGCCGCTTGGCGGGTAAAGCCCGGCGATCATATTGAGCAATGTCGACTTGCCGCAGCCGCTGGGGCCGATGACGGCGATGATTTCCTTCTGCTGAATGGTCATATCGATGTCGCGCACCGCGTCGACGGTTTCGTCGCGCTTGCGGAACGTCTTCGATATGTGACGCAGCTCGATCATGGATTGAACGCGCTTTTTAAAAGATCATTCGCTGGTGGCCGCCGTCGACGTCGATATTGGTGCCGCAAATATAGCCGGCCCGCTCGGAAGCCAGAAACGCAACCGCGTTGGCGATGTCGTCCGCCGTGCCCCAATGACCGAGCGGCACTTCGGCGCCCCATTTCGATTCCTGCTGCTCCAGGCTGCGGCCGTAATAGACTTCGTTGTAGAGTGTCAGGTGGTCGGTGAGCGGCGTCTTGATGCGGCTCGGGCAGACGGCATTGACGAGAATGCCGTTCGGCGCGAGGTCGTCGGACAGCGATTTGACGAAAGAATGCTGCGCGGCATTGATCACGGTCGAGGCGATGACGTTTGCCTGCGGCACTTTGCCGGCCTGGCCGATGATGACGATGAAGCGGCCGGCTCGTTTCTTGCGCATGTGCGGCACCACCGAACGCGCAAGCTGCCAGGCGCCGAGCACTTTGGTCTTGAAATGCTCCAGCATGGTGTCGCCGTCGATGTCTTCGAGGCGGCCGGGCAGATGCGTGCCAGCGTTGCTCACCACGATATCGATGCCGCCGTATGCCTTGACGACATTGTCGACCAATGCCGCAACCTCCTGCGGCGCGCAGAGATCGGCGGCGAACGCCTTGGCCGATTTAAGCGAAGCCACCGCGCTGTCGAGCTTGCCGCGGTCGCGGCCGCAAATGGCGATCCTGCAGCCTTCGACGGCAAGTTTCTGGGCGATCGCGAGACCGATACCGCTTGAGCCGCCGGTGACCAGCGCGACTTTGCCGTTTAATCCGAGATCCATGGCAGACCCTTAACCGAAGACGTAGCGATGATAGCCGCCGTCGATGCTCACCGAACTGCCGGCAACGAAACCCGCACAATCGGATACCAGGTATGCAACGAGATCGGCCACTTCCTCCGGCTTGCCAGTGCGGCCGAGCGGATTGGAGCGGGTGAAACCGGCCGAGGCGGTGGCGCGGTCGACGCCACGCTCGCGCATTTCCTTTTCGATCAGCGAGGCCAGCAATTCGGATTCGATATATTGCGGGCACACGGCATTGACGCGGATATTGTCGCGCGCAACCGCATCGGCGACCGATTTGTTCATCGCCATCAGCGCCGCATTGGTGACGCCGGAGGGAAAGCGGTCCGGATGCGGATGGCGGGCGGCCTGGCCGACGATGTTCACAATGCGGCCATCGCGCTGGCGCTGCATGATAGGCAGCACCGCTTTTATCATGGTGAAAAAACCGAACACCTTGTCGCGGATCTGGCGCTCGAGGATGTCGAGCGTCGTGTTTTCGACGGTGCCGCGCAGATGCGTGCCGGCGTTATTGACGAGAATGTCGATGCGCCCGAAGGCTTCGAGCGCGCGGTCGACGAATATTTGTGCAGCGCCTGGGCTGGTGACGTCGGAGACGACGCCGAGCGCGCGGCCCTTGGCGGACAATTCAGCTACCGTCGCGTCAAGCTGCACTGCACCGCGACTGCAAATTGCAACGGCGCATCCTTCGTTCAGCAAAGCCTGCGCCACGGCTTTGCCGATGCCGCGCGACGCGCCGGTGATGAGGGCGACCTTACCGCGCAGGCCGAGCTCCATGGTCTCCCTCGCTTTCTCGTTTTGTTATTGCTTTCTTGTCGGAACGATACTCTATGCTGAACGCATAGGCGTCAAGCCAACGGGAGAGCAAGGATGGATCTAGGGATCAAGGGCCGCCGCGCGATCGTCACCGGCGGTTCGAGCGGCATCGGTTTCGAGACGGCGCGCCAGTTTCTCGAAGAAGGCGTGCGCGTGCTCATCACCGGGCGCAACGAAAAAAAACTGATGCAGGCGCGCGACGATCTCGCCAAGCGAACCGGCGGCGAAGTGCACGCCTTGGTCGCCGACATGACGAAACAATCCGACATCGCCAAAATGGTCGAGACCGCGAAAGAAAAACTCGGCGGCGTCGACATCCTGGTGAACAACGCGGGGCAGATGTATTCCGGCCGCTTCGCCGCGATCAAGGACGACGAGATGCAGACGCAGCTCGACACCAAGCTGTTCGGCTTCCTGCGCGCGATCCGCGCCGTCTATCCGATGATGAAGGCGCAGAAATGGGGCCGCATCGTCAACACCATCGGCGGCGCCGGCAAGGAGCCGGACCCGTATATGTTCGGTAGCGGCATGACCAATTCGGCGCTGCTCAATCTCACCAAGTCGCTGTCGACGGAATTCGGCGAGGACAATGTGCTGGTCAACGCCATTTGTCCGGGCTGGGTGGCGACTGATCTGTGGGTGCGCAACACCGAAGGCATGAAGCAGGAATTCGGCGTGGCGAGCGAAGCGGAAGCGCGCAAGGTGGCCGCCAAGAAGAACGCGCTCGGCCGCATGGGCAAGCCGGAGGAGCTCGCCAACGCCACCGTGTTCCTCTGCTCGGAGCGCGCGAGCTACATCACTGGCGTGTCGCTCAACACCGACGGCGGCCGGCTGAAAGGGTTGTGGTGATCGTCCGCTGTCATCGTTCGCGAAGACTGACGATCCAGTAAGCGCCCGCCGAACTTAGTCCGCGAAGCAATGATTACTGGATGCCCCGCCTTCGCGGGGCATGACGGCAACGCGCTCACCCCAGCTTCTTCAGCAGCCGCGCCACCGTCTTGCGTTCATCCTCGCTCAACGGCTCAAGCGTCGCGGCGGTGATCTCGGCGGCAACGAGTTGGGCGGCTTGGGTGACCGCACGGCCATGCTCGGTGAGCGTCACCGCGCGGCGACGGCGATCTTTCGGGTCGTTGAGCGCGGTGAGGAAGCAGCGCGCGCCCAACCGGTCGACCACGCCCTTGATGGTGGCGGCGTCGAGATAAATCAGCCGGCCGAGATGGTTCTGCGAACAAGGCCCGACCTCGTAGAGCTTGGCGAGCGCGGCGAACTGCGTCTGCGTCAGCCCCTCGATCATGCGCGTCATGAAGATCGCGGTGTGACGCTGCATGGCGACGCGCAACAGGAAGCCGACCTGATCGTCGAGCACATAGCGGCCGTCTTCGGCCGCCTCGGCCGCGGGCGTCACAATCGTCAATTTTTCGCGCCGCATCGCCCGTCCATTTCTACCGTCGCGTGCAACCCAGAAGAGCTGAAGTAGGATGGTACTTTCAGCTCGACGAAAGGTCCACCTTTGCCCAACCGCTGGAAATACGGGGGGTTCCCGGTCCGAATCGTCTTACACCGTCAAATAGGTCCTTTGCACGTCCTGATTGGTATCGAGCTGTTCCATCGAGCCCTGCCAGCGGATCTGGCCCTTCTCCAGCACATAGACCCGGTCGGCCACCAGCCGCGCGAAATGGACGTTCTGCTCGGACAACAGAATCGACAGCCCGTCCTTTTTCAGTTCGACGATGGTGTTGGCCATCTGCTCGACGATCAGCGGCGCCACGCCTTCCGAGGGCTCGTCGAGCAACACCAGCAGCGGATTGCCCATCAGCGTGCGCGCCACCGTGAGCATCTGCTGCTCGCCGCCGCTCATGCGGTCGCCCAGGCGGTCCGGCATTTCGGCGAGATTGGGGAAGAGCGCGAACAGCTTTTGCGGCGTCCAAGACGGCGCCGGGTCGCCGCTGGCGAACTGCCGCGGCGGCTGGCGCCCGACGTCGAGATTTTCCATGACGGTCAAATCGGAAAAGATACGGCGGTCCTCGGGCGTGTAGCCCAGGCCGCGCCGCGCGATCTCGAACGGCTTCAGGCCGGAAATCCCCTCGCCATTGAAGCGCACCGTGCCCTGCCGTTCGGCGACGAGGCCCATGATCGCCTTCAGGGTGGTGGATTTGCCGGCGCCGTTGCGCCCCATCAGCGCCACCACCTCGCCGCGGCCGACCTCGAAGGAGAGGTCATAAAGAATGCGCGCCGCGCCGTACCAAGCGCTGAGGTTTTCCACCGTGAGCATGGGCGTGTTGCTCATGTCGCCGGTCCTCGCGCAAAGGTCTTGCCGGTGCCGAAATAAACCTCGCGCACTTGGGCGTTGTCGCGGATCGAAGCGGCGTCGCCGTCGGCGATCAGGCGCCCGCGCGCCAGCACGATGATGCGGTCGGCGAAGGCGAACACCACGTCCATGGAATGCTCGGTGAACAGCACGGAGATCTTCCGCTCGACGACGAGTTTCTTGACCAGTGCGATCAGTTCGTTGCGCTCACGCGCACCCATGCCGGCGGTCGGCTCGTCCATCAGCAGCAGGCGCGGCTCGTTGGCGAGCGCGATAGCGAGTTCCACGCGCTTGACGTCGCCATAGGCGAGTTCGCGGCTCGGCCGGTCGGCAGCCTCGCGCATGCCGACCTGCGCCAGCAGATCGAGCGCGCGGTCGCGGTGCAGCGCTGCAGCCGGGCGCCACAGCCGATAAATGTCGCCGGCGTGCGAGATCAGCGCCATCTGCACGTTCTCGGCGACCGTCATCGAACCGAAAGTAGCGGCGACCTGGAAGGTGCGGCCGACACCGCGCCGCCAGATCTCGCGCGGCACCAGCCCGGCAATGTTGTCGCCGGCCAGCAGGATCTCGCCGGAATCGGGCGTGAGTTGGCCGTTGATGGTGTTGAAGCAGGTGGTCTTGCCGGCGCCGTTCGGCCCGATCATGGCGAGGAATTCGCCCTGCCCGACCGCGAAGCTGACCTCGCTGACCGCGCGCACGCTGCCGAAAGCCTTCGACAGTGCGCGCACCTCGAGCACGCTCATGATGGGCCCCCGCGTCTGCGCCAGAGCGCCGCGAAACCGCCGACAATGCCTTGCGGGAACGCCAGCACCAGCAGCAGGATGATGGCGCCCAACAGCGCGCGCCAATATTCGGTCTGCCGCATCACCGTATCCTGCAGGGTGGCGAACACCGAGGCGCCGACGATCGGCCCTGAGAGCGTTTGGATGCCGCCGAGCAGCACCATAACCAGGCCGTCGATGGAGCGGTTGATGTGGATGGTCTCCGGCGAGATCGAGCCCTTGGCGAAGGCGAACAGCCCACCGGCCACGCCGCAAACGCCGCCGGCAATGGCGAAGCCGAGCCAGTGTACGCGTTTGACGTCAATGCCGATGGCTTCGGCGCGCAGCGCGGAATCGCGCCCGGCGCGCATGGCGTAACCGAACGGCGCGAACAGAAAGCGCCGCAGCAGCAGCACGGCAATCACCGCCAGCGCCAGCGTCAACAGGTAATAAACCCAAGATTTATCGAACGGCGGCGGCGGCCACACGCCGATCACGCCGTTGGAGCCGCCGGTCAATTCTTCCCACTGGAAAACCGTGGCCCACACGATCTGCGCAAACGCCAATGTCAGCATGGCGAGATAGACGCCGGACAACCGCACGGCGAACCAGCCGAACAGCAGCGCACCGGCCAGCGCCACCAGCGGCGCCGCGATGAGCGCGAGCCCCATCGGCACGCTCAGTCCTTTCGCCAGCAGCGCCGCACCATAGGCGCCGAGGCCGAAATAGGCAGCATGGCCGAACGAATGCATGCCGCCCGGTCCCATGATGAAATGCAGCGAGGCCGCGAAAATCACCGCTATCAGCACGTCGATGCCGAGGATCAAAAGATAAGGCGACGTCTGCGCCAAGAACGGCAGGCACAGCAGGAGCGCCAGCACCACGGCGCCAAGCGCCTTCAGCGCCGACGTCGCCGGACGGATCGGGTCCTCCGGCTCGGCGAGCGAACGTACCGCGGCTTGTGCGCGGCCGAGCAGGCCGTAGGGCCGCGCGATCAGCACCACCGCCATCACCAGGAATTCGGCGACCAGCGTGAACTTGGAGAAGTTCACGCTGACGAAGCCGAAATCCACCACGCCGATGCCGATGCAGATCGCCTTGACCTCGGCGATGATGACGGCGGCCAAGTAAGCCCCGCTGATCGAGCCCATGCCGCCGACCACCACCACCACGAAAGCGTCGCTGATCGCGGTGAGATCGGTGGCGAGATTGGCCGGCTCGCGCGCCACCTGCAGCGCGCCGCCGAAGCCGGCGAGCGCCGCGCCGAGCGCGAACACGGCGGTGAACAGCATGGCCTGATTGACGCCGAGCGCGCCGACCATCTCGCGGTCTTGCGTCGCCGCCCGCACCAGCCGGCCGAAGCGCGTGCGCGTGAGCGCGAAATGCAGCGCCAGCAGCACCGCCGGACCGACAAAAATCAAGAACAGGTCGTAGCTCGGCAACTGGCGGCCGAGCACTTCAATGGAGCCGCGTAAGCCCGGCGCGCGCGGCCCAAGGAGGTCTTCCGGTCCCCACAGCCAGAGCGTGGCGTCGTTGATGACCAGCACCAGCGCGAACGTGGCGAGCAATTGGAACAGCTCGGGCGCGCGATAAATCCGCCGCAGCAGCACGATCTCAATCAGCGCGCCGATGATGCCGACGACAATTGCAGTGGCGACGATGCCGCCCCAGAAGCCGAGCGCGCCGCCGTTATGGGTGGCGAAGGAATAGGCGATGTAGGTCCCCAGCATATAGAGGGACCCGTGCGCGATATTGACGACGCGGGTGACGCCGAAAATCAGCGACAGGCCGGCGGCGATGAGAAACAGACCGGACGCGGAGGACAGTCCGTTGAGGGCCTGGAACAGGAAGGCGGTGAAGGTCATCGGGAAAAGTGCTGCGAGCACTTTTCCCTCTCCCCGCCTGCGGGGAGAAGGTGCCTGAGTGGAGGCGAAGCCGAGCGAAGGCGGGTGAGGGGCTGTGACATCAGCAAAATACTACGCCCCCCACCCGGCTCGGCGCTATGCGCCTCGCCCCCCTCTCCCCGTAAAAGGGGAGAGGGAAGAGCAGCAGCCGCGCTGCCTAGATCAATCCGCCCCGGCGGGCCGCAGCTTCTTGACCTCGGCGTCGGACGGCAGCACCGAAGCGCCGTCGACATATTTGAAGTCGACCATGGTGCCCTTGCCGTTTTCGAGCGCGATCTTGCCGACATAGGCGCCCATGGTGGCCTGGTGGTCGCTCGCCCGGTATTGGATCGGGCCGAACGGCGAGTCGACTTTCAGGCCCTTGAACGCCGCCACCAGCTTCTCGGTGTCGGTCGACTTGGCCTTGGCGATGCCGGCGGCCAGCGACTTGATGGTCATGTAGCCGACGATGGAGCCGAGCCGCGGATAGTCGTGATATTTCGCCTGATAGGCTTTGACGAAGGCGAGATGGGCCGGCGTCTTGATCTTGTCCCAAGGATAGCCGGTAACGGTCCAGCCGACCGGCGCTTCGTCCTTGAGCGGATCGAGATATTCCGGTTCGCCCGACAACAGGCTGACCACGGTGCGGTTCTTGAAGATGCCGCGTGTGTTGCCCTCGCGCACGAACTTGGAGAGATCGCCGCCGAACAGCACGTTGAAGATAGCGTCGGGCTTGGCATCGTCGATCGCCTGCGCCACCGCGCCGGCGTCGATCTTGCCGAGCGGCGGCGCCTGCTCGGTGACGAATTCGACGTCAGGCTGCGCCTTCTTCAACAGCTTCTTGAAGTTCTCGGCAGCCGATTGGCCGTATTCGAAGTTGGGGTAGACCAGCGCCCAGCGCTTCTTCTTGGCGGCGATGGTCGCCGGCATCAGCATGGCAACCTGCATGTAGGTCGAGGCACGCAGGCGGAAGGTGTATTTATTGCCGTCCTGCCAGGTGATCTTGTCGGTGAGCGGTTCGGCGGCGAGGAAGAACACTTTCTTCTGGCCGGCGAAATTGGTGACGGCGAGACCGATATTGGAAAGGAACGTGCCGGCAATCATGGAAACGCCTTCGCGCGTCACCAGTTCCTCGGCAACGCGCACGGCTTCGCCCGGATTGGCGCCGTCGTCGCGCGAGATCACTTCCAGTTTCTTGCCGTTGACGCCGCCCTTGGCGTTGACTTCCTCCACCGCCATTTCCAAGCCCTTCTTGTACGGGTCGAGGAAAGCGGGCACCGCCTTGTAGCTGTTGAGTTCGCCGATCTTGATGGTCTGCTGCGCCATCGCCGGCGCGGCGAGCGCGAGGCTACTGGCGAGCGCGAGACAAAATAGGTGACGGCCGGATCTCATAATTGAACTCCCACAGAAGCGCCCCACCGCGATCGCGACGCGGCTGCGCGTGTCTAGATGCTATTGCCTTCGGTCGCGCATATTGTTTGTACGCATATAATTCGACCGGAGGCGCGGTACTTGTCGCGCACCGCCTATGACATGAATTGCGTTCCGGCGGAGCATTTTGTTTGCATATGTCGTGTTCGAAAATGTCTTGACCGAGTTCGTCTCTGCCAAAACCCGCGCCCCGGTCACGCCGTCGCCGCCTCAACTCTTCGGCCGGTCGCGGAATTTGTCCATCAGCGCCTTGTCCTGGCCGCCGTCGATCTCGATCATGGTGCCGTTGACCATCGCCATCAATGGCGACGCCAGCATGACGACCAGATTGGCGACTTCCTCAACTTCCGCGATGCGGCCCATCGGGATCGACGCCGGCGCGAGTTTGTCGGCTTGCTCGCGCGGGATTTTCATGTCGCGCGCCATGGCGTCAACCAGCCCGGCCCAGCGCTCGGTGCGCACCGGCCCGGGATTGACGGCGACGAAGCTGACATTGTCGCGGCCATATTGCCCGGCCAGCGACAGCGTCAGGTTCTGCCCCGCCGCATTGGCGGCGCCCGGGCAGATTTCCCAATAAGACGGCTTCACGCCGTCATTGCCGATCAGGTTCACCACGCGGCCGCCGCCCTGTTTGACCATCAGCGGCAGCACGTAGCGCAGGCAGCGCACGTAGCCCATGAACTTGAGCTGCAGCCCCTTTTCCCAGTCGTCCTCGGTCAAATGCTCGATGACGCCGCCGGCGGCCGAGCCGGCATTGTTGACCATGATGTCCACGCGTCCCAGAGCCTTCGCTCCTTGCTCGATAAAGTTCTTGGCGTCCTTGTCCTGACGCAGATCGGCCGGGATGGCGACGATCTTGCGGCCTGTAGCCTTGGTGATCTCGGCGGCGGCGGCTTCGAGCGGCTCCTTGCGGCGCGCGCAGATGGCGACATCGACGCCCTCTTTCGCCAGCGCGAGCGCGATGCCTTTGCCGATGCCTTCCGAACCGCCGGTCACCAGCGCGGTCTTGCCTTTGAGCTTGAGATCCATCGCGATACTCCCCTCCGAACCTTGCTTGCCGTCTACTCCGATTCCGCAATGCCCAGCATCAGCTTCCAGCCGTTCACGACGACGGCAACGAAGAAAAAGGCATTGGAGAACGTCACCAGGAAAAGCTCCCACAACAGGGACTGGCTGAGCGCCACGCCACCGGCGACGCCAATCGCGTAGCCGAGGATGTAAGCTATTCCCATGTAGACCGAGAAGCCGCTGCGCTTGCCGGCCTCACGGCCTCGCTTGTAAGCACGGTAGCCGAAGGTCACCGGCAGATACATGCCGCACAAATTGATAACGACGATCTCGGTACCGAGGAATATGAGCGGTTGCGGCGTGAGAATGGCAGTAGCCTGAACGAGTAGCGCCACCAGATGCAGCGTCAGGTTACGCGAGCGAGTACGCAAAACTTGTTTGTCCAGTATCTCATTGAGATGCAGCGACGTGGCGACAAACAGGAGCCCGATCAGCGCCGCCGACGAGGTGCCGATCATGACGTAAAGTTCGCCCCACGATCCGACTTTTGCGGCATGTTCCATGATGCGTTTCCTCACACCTTCGGCTTGTGCGCCAGCCAGCGCCCGGCTTCCGCCGCCGCAATCAATTCGCCGACCGCGGCGTTGAACGCGGCCGGCTCCTCGCTGGTGATGGTGTGGCCGGAGCGCGGTATGACGCAGAGGCCCGCCGTCGGCACGATGCGCCTGAGGTAGATGCTGCCGTCGACGCACCACTCGTCCTCGTCGCCGACGAGAACCAGCAACGGCGGCGCGAACTCTTTCAACTCCGCTTCCATTTCCCACAGCGACGGCCGTTTGGCCTGCAGGTTCAGCATCACCAGCGAATGGCCTTTCGAGGAATGCTCGCTGAGCATTTTGATGAACTCGGCATAGCCGCGCAGGTCTTTGTTCTTGTGCGCCTGCCGCGTCGGGCCGTCGCCGTAGCGCGCGGCGGCAACAGCCATCGTCTCCGTAGCGAACATCTTGCCGGTTTCGCGCGAAGCCGCCCTCGCCTCCTCGACCTTTTTCGGATCGGCGCTCGAGCCATAGCCGCAGCCGGCCGCCGTCACTGAGAGGCAACGCTCGGGACAATGGATGCCGACATGCAGCGCGGTCGCAGCCCCCATCGAATGACCGACGACGTGCGCCCTGTCGATGCCGAGCGCGTCCATCACCGCGATGACGTCGTCGCGGAAATGATCCTGGCTGTATTTGCCGGGATCGTCGGGGATATCGGACGGCGGATAGCCGCGCTGGCTGTAGGTGACACAACGATGCGCGCGCGAAAAGAACCGCATCTGCGGCTCCCACGTGCGCCAATCGCCGGCATATTCATGCACGAAGACGACGGCCGAGCCGTTGCCCGCTTCCTCGCAATAAAGCCGGACGCCGTCGCGTGCTGTGATATGCGGCATCGCGTTCTCCGGTTAAGCTCCGCAATTATTTGCACGCGAATGAAAGCGGAGTAAAGTCTGGCAGCCGGTTAAGGGCTTCAACGATCGCGGCGGCACGACCGCGACGACAAAATCCATCAGGGAGAACATCATGTTCAAGCTATCTCGACGCGGCCTTGCCGCGCTGGCCGCCTGCGCTTTCGCCGCCGGTCTCGCCGCGCCGCAGGCTCAAGCGCAGCAAAAGCCCGTGATCAAGGTCTCCAGCCTGACGCTACCGGTGTTTAACCCGCTGGTGTGGAACATCATGAAGGCGCGCGGCTTCGACGCCAAACACGGCTTTACGCTCGATATTCATGCCTACCCTTCGATCTCCGGCTTCTACGCGGCCTTCGCCACCGGCGAGACCGACGCGCTGATCGGCGGACCGACGGTGTTCCAGAAGCTCTATAACGAAGGCGTACCGCTGCGCATCATCGGCTCGGGCTTCACGCTGGGCGACCTGGTGATCTTCGCCAAGGACCCGGCGATCAAGTCGCTCGCCGACCTCAAGGGCAAGCAACTCGCCATCGACATGGGCGGCTCGCAATTTCAAGTGGTCAAAATCTACGCCGCCGCCAAGGGCATCGATCTCGGCAAGGACATCACCGTGGTTAACGCCAATTTCGCGGTGGCGCGCGCGCAGCTCGAGGCGGGCCGCGTCGACGCCGCGCTGGTGATCGAGCCGCTGGCGAGCATCATCAACAAGCAGCGGCCGGACTGGCACGTCATCTTCAACGGCGCGCAAGGCTGGAAGGAAATCACCGGCGAGGCTGGCTGGGAGATCGTGCCGGCCATGCGCGCGGAGCTGATCCAGAAATATCCCGACGCGCCGAAAATGCTGATCGCCGCGCTGCAGGACGTCGCCGAAGTCATGCACAGGGAAACCGCGGCCGGCGACAAGATCGCGGTCGAGACCACCAAGCTGCCGCCCGGCATTCTGACCGCCGCGATCAGCAGCGGAAGGCTGCAATTCATCATCAAGCCGGCATCCGATCCGGCGGTGCACAAGTCGATACGCGACATGATGGACCGCGCGGTGAAGGCCGGCTTCTATCCGAAAGCGGCCGACGAGAAGATCTTCTACGGCCAATAGTCGATGTCACAGGGGCATGATGAAGCTCTCACGGATCGCACGCCCGTTCCGGAACTGATCTTCCCGCGGCAGACGTTCGTCTCGCTGTTTGTCTTCGCCGCCTGCTGGGAGGCGATGTCGCATCTAGCGCCCTATGTCGGCATTCCGCCGTTCGCGATCCCGAGCCTGCTGCGGATAGCGAAAAGCGTCGCAGACATCACGCCGCTCGATATCGTTGTCACGCTGGCGCGCGTGATCGGCGCATTGGTTGTCTCCTTCGTCTTCGGCGTCGCCTTGGCGATGGCCATGTACCGCTCGGATTCGCTCGACAAGTACCTGCACCCGATGATCCGCATCCTGATGGCGGTGCCGGTAGTGTCGTGGATCCTGTTTGCGGTCTTATGGTTTCCCGGCGTCGAATTCCGCATCGGCTTCGTGCTGGTGGTGGTGTGCGGGCCGCTATTCCTGGTCGACTCGCTCGACGCCATGCGCGGCGTACCGCGCGAACTGCGCCATATGATGCAGTCGTTCCGACCGACCACGCTGCAGTATTTCGTCAAGCTGATGCTGCCGGCGATCGTGCCGAGCATCTTCACTGCTTGGAAGGTCAATATCAGCTTGGCGATCCGCGTCGTCACCATCGCCGAATTGGTCGGCGCGGTGACCGGCATCGGCCATCAGCTATCGGTGGCGGAGGAGCTGTTCTCGGTTTCCGACGTCTTCGCCTGGACGCTGGTGCTGGTGGTCCTGCTGTTTATGCTGGAAGCCGTGGTTGCCCGCGTCGAGAAACGCCTGCTGCGGTGGCGGCCATGACCGTGACCAAGAACGGCCCGCCGCCGATCGAAGTGCGCGGCGTGCGCAAGGTGTTCCGCCAGACCACCTCGGGCCAATCCGTGGTCGCCATCGACCGGCTCGACCTCACCATTGCGCCCAAGGAAGTGGTGGCGATCGTCGGCCAGACCGGCTGCGGCAAGTCCACCTTTTTCGATATGGCGATCGGCCTGGAAGCGCCGACCGAAGGATCGATCCTGATCGGCGACAAGAGCCCGTACAGCGACTTCGACCATTTCCGCGGCAAGATCGCCACCGTGTTCCAGCAGGACCGGCTGTTGCCCTGGCGCTCGGCGCTCGACAACGCCAAGCTGCCGCTCGAATTGATCGGGCTGCCGGAGGACGAGCAGCGCGAACGCGCGCTCGCCTGGCTCAACCGGCTGGGGCTCGGCCAGTTTACCAACGCCTATCCGCACGAATTGTCCGGCGGCATGCGCCAGCGCGTGGCGATTGCGCGCGCCTTTTCGGTGCAGCCGGACATTCTGCTGGCCGACGAGGCCTTCGGCCATCTCGACGAGGTGACCGCGGCGGAATTGCGCGAGACCTTCCTGGCGCTGGCGCGCGAATGCGGCTCGACGGCGATCCTGATCACGCATCAACTGGAGGAAGCGATCAGCGTCGGCGACCGCATCGTGGTGTTCGGCAAATCGGCGAAGCTCCTGGCCGATATCCACGTCGCGCAATGGCCGGCGTCGAAATACAAGCTGCTGCGCGAGGCGATCCAGTCGACCTTGCAGAACAACGCGCCGGATGCACGGCTGGCGCAATAGTCGTCAACTCCGCATAATCGCCTTCGCCGCGTCGCCGATGGCTTCGATCGACTCGCCCGCGTCGAGGAAACAGACGATGCGGCAGGGGCAGCCTTCCAACCCCTCGTAGCGCCAGGGGAAGGCGCCGATCAGGCAGCGCTTGCCCAGCATCAGCTCGATGTCGCCGCCGAGATTTTCCGCGTGCAGCAGGCCTTCCTGGAAGGCCCAACTGTGGAACGGAAATACGTCCTGTGTGACACGACGGCCAGACTTCTTGTGCGTGAATTCGAAAGTGCCAAAAAATTCTCCCGGCGTCGAGCCGTGCTTTTTGGTGAATTCCTCGGCGAGATCGGGCCGCATTGTGCGGATCGAGGTGTTCAAGGCGTGGTCGCAGGAGCCGGTGTCCATGCCCCACCATTTGATTTTCCGCTGCAGCATCCAGTGCAGCGTGGCGAGATTGGGCCCCGGGTGATAGCAGAAATATTTCACCAGATCCTGCTGCGGCTGGCCTTCGTAGTGGCGATGCCAGCCGGTATGCAGGATGAGGATGTCGCCTTCGCGAATGTCGGCGCCGGCGCTTTCGATCATCTCCGGCGTGATCACCGCCCAGTCGTGCATGTGCTTGGAGATGTCGACCACCACGCCGCGGTTGACCAGGTAATCGAGCGGCAACGACGCCATATCCCCTTTGCGGTTATCGGTCGCGTGCATGGCGCCGTCGAAATGGGTGCCGACATGCAGCGCGGTGTCGATGCGCTGCGCCACGATCATCTGCGTCTGCAGATTCTGCGCGTAATACATTTTGTTGCCGGCGTAGCCGACCCAGCCGGGCGTGTGCACGTTCATGACATGGGAGAGATCGACAATTTTCATTGCACCATCCTGACGACGCTTGGTGTTGCGCTAATCGATCACAGTATGCCGCGCAGCGCCAGATGGAGGCCGAGCGCGAGCAAGCCGACGAAGAACCACAGCCGGAACGTCTGCGCGCGCACCTTGCCGCGCACGATCTGCCCGAGCCACATGCCCAGCAAGGAAGCCGCGATGGCCACCAGCACCGGCGTGGCCAGCGACATGCCGATTTCGCCGGCATGCATCAATGCGGCGCCGAGCGCCATGGTCGACACCGTGAACGAGATGCCGAGTACCTGCACCAGTTGATGGCGGTCGAATTGCAGCGCGTGCAGATAGGGCGTGCCCGGCAGCACGTAAATGCCGGTCGCCGCGGTAATCGCGCCGGTGAGAGCGCCCATGGGCAGGCCCAGCCAGCGTTCGACGCGCGGCGACACGGTGAAATCCATCTTGGTCAGGCCAAGCACCGCATAGATCAGCAAGGCGAAGCCGAGCCAGATCGTCGCCTGCCCGCTGTTGGCGCCCGGCAGCCAATTCGCAGCGATGAAGGTGCCGATGCAGATGCCGATCAGCATTGGCCAGATCCGCTTGACCAGCGGCAGCAGGCTCGTGCCAATCGTGGCCTGCCAGACATTGGTGATCAGCGCCGGCGCCACCATGATCGCCGCGGCCTGCGCCGGCGTCATCATCAGCCCGAGCAGGCCGATCGCCACCGTCGGCAGGCCGAGCCCGATCACGCCCTTGACGAAGCCCGCCAGCAGAAAGGCCCCCGCCGTAGCGGCAAGCGTCGCATATGAGTCCACCGGCGCTCCTTAAGGCTGCGGGCGCAGGACAATGCTCGATGCCGTGCGCCTGCACAATGCGGCAGCGTGCAACCCAGCCTCCAATTTTGGCGAATGCACCTCACCGCTCCCCGCAATGCGGGGAGAACGGGAAACACGTTTGCGTTGCCGGCCCCGCCCGTTCAGTGCCATACTTTCGCAAAAGATCGCCCTCTTGGGGGCGGCGAAAGGGAGGACAAAATGCGCGCACGTCTCGCAGTACTGTTGGCCACAATGCTTTGCGTGTCCGGCGCCTGGTCGCAAAGTCGGGCGCAGGACGCCGCGGCCAACTATCCCAACCGGCCGATCCACATCATCGTCTGCGTGCCGGCGGGCGGCGGCGTCGATACCGTCACGCGCATCGTAGCCGATGGCTTGCAGAAAAAGCTCGGCCAGCCGGTGGTGGTGGATAACCGCGCCGGCGCCGCCGGTAATATCGGCGCCGAAGCGGTGTTCAACGCCGATCCGGATGGCTACACGCTGCTGGCGGCGCAGCCGTCGCCGCTCACGGTCAATCCGCTGCTGTACAAGAAGATGGCTTTTGATCCGACCCAGTTCGAGCCGGTCGCGATTATGACCACGGTCGCCAATGTGCTGCTGGTGCGCGACGACTTTCCCGCCAAGACTGCGCAGGAATTCATCGCCTATGCCAAGGCCAATCCGGGCAAGATCAATTATGCCTCGCAGGGCATCGGCACCACCTCGCATCTGACCGCGGCGCTGTTCGAAAAGGTGACCGGCACCAAGATGGTGCACGTGCCCTTCAAGGGCACCGCACCGGCGCTCAATGCGCTCATCGGCAGCCATGTCGACATGATCTTCATGGAGCTCGCCTCGGCCATCAAACTGCACCGGGCCGGCAAGGCGCGCATCCTGGCGGTGGCGACCAATGCGCGCATTGCGGACTTGCCCGACATCCCGACGCTCAACGAGGCCGGCGTGAAGGGATTCGAGTCCGGCACCTGGAATGCCATCGCCGCGCCGCCGAAGACGCCGCCCGCCATCGTCGCCAAGCTCAACACGGCGGTTAACGAGGTGCTCAAAGAAAAGGACGTGCAGGAGAAATTCGCCAAGCTCACTTTGCATGCCGCCGGCGGCACGTCCGCCCATGCCGCGGCCTTCATCAAGAGCGAGACGCAGACCTGGGGCGAGGTGATCAAGGAGGCGCACGTTCCTGCGCACTAGGTTGCCGTCGCCGCGCGCGCAAAAAAGACCGGCAAAGCTTTCGTCCGTCAGAGAAATCGCCGTCGGTTCCCGGCGGCGGCGACGCGTTCGCGTCATGGAACCTAAAATCAGCCGATGATCTTAGCTGTTGAAGCAATGAGGTTTTCACCCTTTATGCGATAGTGGTAAAAATTTACTCGCCATAGGTTGCATTCTACCTGTACTTGTAGGCTGGACCGTCTGCACATAGTGGGGATGAGCCATGGCCGGACTAGACATTTCGACGCTTCGCGCTGCCATCAAAGCCGCCAACGCCAAATGGGACGCAATCGAGTTACCCCCGGGGACACAGCCGCACGGCTTGGGTTGGAATCCGACTCCGCCGGAGACAATGCGCCTGGCGCTGGCGAACGCCCAGCTGTTGATGGCGACGCGGCTGGCGCATCTGTTCCCGAACCCGATGGCGGCGCGCCAACCCGGCGGTCTGGTTATGGCTCCGGAAGGATCGCCGCATCCGAGCGCGTTCGACTGGCGATCACGCGGCGCCATCGGCCCGGTGACCAATCAGGAATGGTGCGGTTCGTGCGTGTCGTTTGCCTGCACCGGTCTGGTCGGCGCCATGGTCGCGATCGAACAGGGCGTCGGCAGCGTTCACCTGTCGGAAGCGGATTCGCATTTTTGCTCTTCGCATGGCGCCAATTGCGGCGGCTGGAACAACGGCGACTGCCTCGGGCAGATTAAATCGCGCGGCGTGGTCTCCGACGCCGACTACCCCTATATGACGGCCTTCGACAGTCCGCCGGTGGGCGATCCCAACGACATCCCCGATCATCTGTGGATCGCGCATTGCCGCACGATGATTCCGGACCGCGTCCGCAAAATATACAAGATCAACGATATCTCCGCCTGGACTGGCGATGACCGCAAGACCTATATCGCCAATGTCGGCCCGCTGGTCTGCGGCTTCACGGTCTACCAGGACTTCGACAATTATAACGGCGGCATCTATCGCCACGTGACCGGCAGTGTCCGCGGCGGCCATGCCGTGCTGGTCATCGGCTATTCCGACACCGAAGGGTGCTGAATTTGCCGCAATAGTTGGGGCGACGGTTTCGGCGGTCCGCCCCACGCGGACGGCACCGGCGGCGGCTTTTTCAAGATCGCCTATGGCGACAGCAATATCGACGGCGAGGCTTTTCACGGCGCGCAAGGCGTCATCACGCCGGCGAGCGCGAACTGGGGCGGCTGGTGGCCGGTGGCCGGCGGCATCGCCGCGGCGGACAGTTCGGTATTCGGAACGTCGCGCAGCACCGACAAGCTCGACATATTCGCGGTCGGCACCGATCACGGCACTTACACCGCGGCCTGGCAGCCCGGCGACACCAGCTGGCACGGCTGGTGGCGGATTCAGGGCGGCATCGCCGCAGCCGGCACGTCGATCTCGGGGGTGTCGCGCAGCACCGACAAACTCGACATCTTCTGTGTCGGTACCGACCATCACGTTTACACGGCGGCGTGGCAGCCGGGCGACACCACCTGGCGCGGCTGGTGGCGCGTGCAGGGCGGCATCGCTGCGCCCGATACGTCGGTTACGGCCGTGTCGCGCAATAACGACAAGCTCGACATTTTCTGCGTCGGCACCGACCGGCAGGTCTACACCGCGGCCTGGCAGGCCGGCGATACCAACTGGCGCGGCTGGTGGCCGATCGGGCATTTCAAAGTTGCGCCCAACACCTCGGTCTATGCGGTGTCGCGATCGCTCGACCATCTTGATATATTCGCGGTCGGCGAGGACGGTGGAATCTACTCGGCGGCCTGGCAGCCCGGCTTCGCCCGTTGGCATGGATGGTGGCGCATCCTGGGCGGCGCCGCGGCGCCCAATACGACGGTGACCGCCGTGGTCCGCAGCAAGGATCACCTTGACGTCTTCGCGGTGGGCACCGACCACCACATCTACACGGCCGCTTGGCAACCCTGAGGGCGGAAGGCGAAATAACTCATGGCGGCGATCGAACAGATGGTCGTCCATGGCAAGGCTGGACAGCCAATCGAGCTGCCGATCGCTGAGGGCCCGGCGACGGGCTACAGTTGGCAGCTCGAATTGCCCGACGGCGTGATCCGGCTCGCGGACGGGCCGCCACGGGAGGCGCCGGCGGGCAGACATCTCGGCGCCGCCATCGGCGGAGCTATCCGGGTGCTGGCGCCAAAAGGACGGTTTTCCCTCACCGCGCGTTTGGCCAGGCCATGGGGCGGCGACGCGATGAGAATCGTCGCGATCGATCTGTTTGTCGACTAGCATCGACGACGACACCCTGCATTCGCCGCGCCATGCGCCGCACCTTGCGCGCGCCAAAATGCCGCTGCGCACGCGCTCCCTTCATCCGTCCTCCCCTTGAAAAAAGCAGATCGGTTTGCGATGCAACCTAAGTGGGGTCGCTTCCGATCTCGCCCGCCTTTTGCAGCGCGGAATTTTCCACGAGGTAAGTCATGGCTGGCCCAATGATCCCCAAGGAACGCAGCGATTATTCGGCGATCGTCGATCGGGCACCGCTCAAGCTGCCGGGCAATGCCCGCATCATCTTCTGGACCATCGTCAATTACGAAGTGTGGGACATCGGCAAACCGATGGCGCGGCAACTGCTGCCCGCCCCTACCGGGGTACCGCTGATGCCCGACGTGGTGCATTGGGCCTTCCACGAATATGGCATGCGCGTCGGCTGCTGGCGCTTCCACGAATTGTTCAAGCGCCTCGGCATCAAGCCGACGCTCGCGGCCAATGCGCGCATCTGCGAGGACTATCCCCGCGTCGCCGGACAGGCGCGCGACGACGGCTGGGAGTTCATGGGCCACGCCTATGAGCAGGGCCCGATCCACAAGGAGCCCGACCAGGCTGGCATGATCAACCGTACCATGGACATCATGGAGAAATTCACCGGCAAGCGCCCGGTGGGCTGGCTCGGACCGGGCCTGACCGAAACGCTCGAAACGCCAGACCTGCTCGCCGCCGCCGGCGTGAAATATATCGGCGACTGGGTCTATGACGACGAGCCGACGGTGATCCGCACCGCCAAGGGCCCGCTGGTCACCTTGCCCTACACCATCGAGCTCAACGACATTCCGCTGATGCTCGTGCAGCACCACAACAGCGACTATCTGCTCAAACTGGCGACCGATCAATTCGACAGGCTTTATGCCGAGAGCGAGAAGCGCGCCAAGATCGTGGCGCTCGCCATCCACCCCTACATCAGCGGCCAGCCGCACCGGATCAAATATCTTGAAATGATCTACGACTATGTGAACAAGCACGCGGGCGTGCTGCACTGGAACGGCGCGCAGATTCTCGACTGGTACCGAAGTGTTGCCAAAATCGAGAGCGGCGCTTAGCAGTGGGCCACTGCCCAAAAGTAAAAACCGCGGACCCGATGGGAGGATACAGCATGAATCGTCGAACGACTGTGCGCGCGCTTATTGGCGCGGCAACGCTGCTTGGTTTTGTCGCGCAAGCGCAAGCCCAGGTGCCGGAAATCCGCCTCGCCAAGCAATATTCGATGGGCTACCTGCAGCTCAACGTGATGGAGCACCAGAAGCTCATCGAAAAGCACGCGAAGCTGCTCGGCATTCCCGAGGTGAAAGTCTCCTGGCTGCTGTTCAACGGCCCGGCGGCGGTCAATGACGCGCTGCTCTCCGGCACGATCGATATCGCGTCCGGCGGCGTACCCGGCCTGCTGACGCTGTGGGCGAAGACCAAGGGCACGCCGCAGGAGGTGCGCGGCGTATCGGCGTTGAGCTCGCAACCGTTCTTGCTCAATACCCGCAATCCGGACGTTAAGACCGTCAAGGATTTCAAGGACAGCGACCGCATCGCTGTACCGGCGGTGAAGGTTGCCGTGCAGGCGATCATGCTGCAGATGGCGGTCGCCAAGGCTTACGGCGACAAGGAATTCGACAAGCTCGACAAGCTGACGGTATCGTTGTCGCCGCCGGACGCGACGATCGCCCTGCTTGGCGGAAAATCGGAAATCGATTCCGTGTTCAGCGTGCCGCCGTTCCAGTATCAGCAATTGGAGCACCCCGGCATTCACACCGTGATCAACTCGTTCGACGTCATGGGCGGCTCGCACAGCTTCACCGTGGCGTGGACCTCGGCAAAATTCCGTGACAAGAATCCGGTCCTCTACAAGGCGCTGATCGCGGCCCTCCAGGAAGCGACCGATATCATCAATAAGGACAAGGCGGCCGCTAGCGCGCTATGGATCGAGGATTCCAAATCCAAGCTGCCGCCCGCCATGGTCGGCAAGATCGTCGCCGGGTCGCAGGTGCACTGGACGCTGACGCCGGAAGCGACAATGAAATTCGCCGACTTCATGTCGAGCGTCGGCACGCTGAAGGTGAAGGCCACGTCGTGGAAAGATTATTTCTTCCCCGAAGTGTACGACCTCAAGGGAAGCTGAGTTTTTACCCTCCCTCCGCGAAGCGGTGGGGAGGGGAAAACCCGAACGCGCCGTCATCACGAGGAATTCTCGCATGAACTTCCCCAAGCCCGCCGTCGGCATGTTGCCGAACGACCGCCTCGCCTATTCCGCGATCGCCCAACGCAAGCCACTCAAGCTGCCGAAGGGCGCGCGCATGGCGGTGTGGACCATCACCAATGTCGAGGAATGGGACCCGACGCAGACCATGCCGCGCACGGTGCTTACCCCGCCGGCCGGCGGTTCGCCGATGCCCGACATCCCGAACTGGTGCTGGCACGAATACGGCAACCGGGTCGGCTTCTGGCGGTTGCTGCAGGTCTATGACAACTTCAAGGTGCCGGGCGTGATGAACATCAACGGCGTCGCCGCGCTCGCCTATCCGGACATCGTCAAGGCCTGCGTCGACCGCAACTGGGAATTCCTCGGCCACGGCCATACCCAGCGCAACATGCAGAAGGTGGCCAATGAGCGCGACGACATCCGCAATTGCGCCGCCGCGATCGAAAAGGCGAGCGGCCAGCGGCCGCGCGGCTGGCTCGGGCCGGGCCTGACCGAAACCTGGGAGACGCCGGATATCCTGGCCGAGGAAGGCTACGACTACGTCGCCGACTGGGTGCTCGACGACCAGCCGGCGTGGCTGAAAACGCGATCAAAGCCGATCCTGAGCATCCCCTACACGCAGGAATGCAACGACGTCGCCATGATGCTGATCCAGCACCACAAGGCCTCGGAGTTCTACGAGCGCGCGATCGACCAGTTCGAACAGATCTACAAGGACGCCAAGGGCTCGGCCCGGGTGATGGCAATCTCGGTGCACCCCTACATCATGGGCGCGCCGCACCGGGTCAAATATTTCCGCAAGATCTTCGAGAAAATCCGCAAGAAGAAGGACGTGTGGTTCTGCACCGGCGCGCAGATCGCGGATTGGTACAAGAAGGTGGGTCCGGCAGCGCCGTGAAATTCCATTTGTCCCCGCGAAAGCGGGCTGGATTCCCGTTTGCGCGGGAATGAGCGGATAACTACAGACGGCCCTTGGTTTCACCGCCGCTCTGGATTATCCGTTAGGCCATGGACAGCCATTTCCTCGACAAGAAAACCATCGCCGAACTGACGGCGCGCATGTATCTCGACACCGGCGCGGTCCGCTTCATGCAGGACAAGCCGTTCATCTTCACCAGCGGCTGGGCAAGCCCGGTCTATAACGACTCGCGCTGGCTGATCTCGTTTCCGGACGTGCGCTCGGCGCTAATGGATTTCGCGGTGCACACCATCACGCGCGACATCGGCCGCGACGAGATCGACGCGGTGGCGGGCGGCGAAACCGCCGGCATCGCCTTCGCCGCCTGGGTGGCCGACCGGCTCAACGTGCCGATGCAATACGTGCGCAAAAAAGCCAAAGGCTTCGGCCGCGGCTCGCAGATCGAAGGGCAATTGATCCCGGGCCAGCGCGTGCTCTTGGTCGAGGACCTTGCCACCGACGGCAAGAGCAAGGTCAATTTCATCAATGCGCTGCGCGAGGCCGGCGGCAAATGCGACCACTGCTTCGTGATCTTCTTTTACGACATCTATCCGCAGGGCAAGAAGATCCTCGGCGATCTCGGCGTCACGCTGCATGCGCTCACCACCTGGCGCGACGTGCTCAGCGTTGCCAAGGCGATGGACAAGTTCGAGCCCAAGATGCTGGCCGAGGTCGAGAAATTCATCGGCGATCCGGCCGGCTGGTCGAAGGCGCATGGCGGCGCCGCGGAGGCGGCGGAGTAAAATCTCCGTTCGTCCCCGCGAAAGCCGGGACCCAGAGCCGCAATCTCCGAACCTGTAGCCTTGGATTCCCGCTTGCGCGGGAATGAGCGGTGTTAGGGCTGTTCCGCTAATTTTCTTTTCAGTCTCACCACCGCCAGGTCGAGCGCCGACAGAAACCGCGAAATGTCCTGCCGCGTCAGCGGCGGCGGGCCGCGCGTGCTGGCGCCGGCCGAGCGCAAATCCGTGAGCAGATCGCGCGTCGCCAGCGCCATGCCAATGGAATTGTCGTCGAACGGCTTGCCGGTCGGGCCGATCACCGTCGCGCCTTTCTTCACGCATCGCCCGGCGAGCGGAATGTCGGCGGTGACGACGATGTCGCTTGCACCGGCGCGCTCGACGATCCAGTCGTCGGCTACATCGGGGCCTTCGCTCACGATCACGCGCTCGATCCTATCGCTACGCGGCACGTTCATGAAGGCGTTGGCCACCACAAAGACCTTGAGGCCGTAGCGCTCTGCTACCCGATAGATTTCCGGCTTCACCGGACAGGCATCGGCATCGACGAAGACGCGTATAGCTGCCTTTTCCGGCTCTTCCATGATCTGCGCCGCCGTGATCCAATCCAGAAAAACAGGGAGGCATCAATGGCCAAGGCACGCAAGAAAGTCCAGGCAAGGAAAGCTAAAGGCCGCAAGCCGGCTGCCAGGAAACCCGCCGCGCGGCGCGTCAAGAAAGCGAGGGCGAAGGCACGGCCCAAGAATCGTCCCAAGCACAAATTCACCGTCAGCCATCACCGCGAGCAAGATTTCGAACAGGGCCTGCGCACTTACGCCAAATAACGCGATCTCGGCATCGCGCCGGCGACCGGCGGCATGGTGCAGGCGCATGTCATCAAGTTCGTTCTGCCGTTCAGGCCGGAAGAAGTGTCGACGCCGCATTATCACGACGTCGAGTTCCAGATGATCTATGTGCTGAAGGGCTGGATCAAAAGCGAGTTCGAGGGCGAAGGCGAACACACCTTCCGCGCCGGCTCATGCTGGATCCAGCCGCCGAAGATCAAGCACACCGTACTCGGTTATTCCGAAGATTGCGAAGTGCTGGAAATCGTGCTGCCGGCGAATTTCGAGACGGTGACGCTGGACTAGGCCAGCCGCATCAGCACGAGCCCGCCGGTCACGATCACGAAGATCACGGCGGTCGCGCCGAGCACGGTCGTGATGTGCCGCCAGCCGAGCCCGATGATGGTCTTGACCGAAGTGCCCAGCCCGAGCGCGCCGATCGCCAGCAGCAGGCCCCAGGTCGAGGCTTCCGACAGCGCGCCCTTGACCGGAACGTAGGCCGGCAGCAGCGACGGCAGCATCGGCACGGCGCTGTTCACGGCGCACAAAACGAGGAACACGATGGCGAACACCGGCACCGGCACGCGCGCCTCGCCGTGCTTCATGCCGATCCGCGTAAAGTACCAGCCGACGCCAAGCACCACGGGCAGCAGCAGGAACACCCGGAATAGCTTGACGATCACCGCCGTGTTGCCGACCGCCGTCGAGACGGCGTAGCCGGCGCCGACCACCTGGGCGACGTCATGGATCGTGCCGCCCAACATCACGCCGGTGGTCTGCGCATCGAAGCCGAGCAGGATGCAGAGCGGCGGATAGATCAGCATGGCGATGGTCGCCAGCGCATTGACCGCCACCACGACGAAAGCAATGTCCGGCTGCTTGCCGGGATAATCCGGCACCACCGTCGACACCGCCAGCGTCGCCGAGGCGCCGCACACCGCGGTGCCGACGCCGACCAGCGCGCCGAAGCCCGGCCCGCGCCCGTACCATTTCGCAAAGACGAAACCGGAGACCAGCGTCGCCACCAGCGCCACCACGATCAAAACGGCGGTGCCGAGCCCGAGCGCGGCGATGTCGGCCAAGCCCACGCGCAAGCCCAGCAGCGCCACCGCCCAGCGCAGCACCGTGCTGACGCAGAAGCGCATGCCGGGCAGCATGACCGGACGCGCGGCGAGCGGATTGAGCGCGATGCCGACCACCAGCGCGATCACCATGTTCGGAATGGGAACGACATGGGCGACATAAGGCGCGGCCAGGTAGCCGATGCCGGCGACGAGCGCCGACAGGGCCACGCCCGGGGCGTAGCCGGCAGCCAGGGCCATGAACGGCCGCGCGGTGGGGGAAGTCTCGACAGTCACGCGCCGTGATTAAAGCCGCAGGTGCCTTTGTCAATCCATCCAAAGATGAATTATTGCAATGCCGTCCCGCTAATCCTCGATGTCGTCATCCGACAGCACGCGCAGCGCGGCGCCTTCGACGTCGTTGTATTGACCGCTGCGCAGGGCCCAGAGGAATCCGAACAGGCCGATCAGCCCCAGCCCGAGCGCCATCGGCACCAGATACACCAGTACGTTCATGGTGCGACACCTTTTGCGCGCCCCGCCCGCAGCGCATTGAGCGTGACCGTAATGGATGAGCCCGACATTGCCAATGCGGCGATCAGCGGCGTGACCATGCCGGCGATGGCGAAGGGTACCGCGATGGCATTATAGAGCGCGGCGAACACGAGATTTTCCTTCATCAGCACGCGCGCGTGGCGGGCGATCGCGATGGCGTCTTTGACCGGCTGCAGCCGCTCGCCGAGGAACACCGCGTCGGCCTGCGCCTGGGTGACGTCGGCGGCGGCAATCGGCGATAGCGAAACATGGGCGGTGGCGAGCGCCGGCGCATCGTTGAGGCCGTCGCCCACCATCAGCACGCGGCGGCCTTGGGCTTTCAGCGCCTCGATGCGCGCGATCTTTTCCGCCGGCTTCAATTCGCCCTGCCATTGCGCGATGCCGAGCGCCTCGGCCACCGGCCGCACGGCGTCGGCGCGGTCGCCGGACAAAATGTGCAGATCGAGCCCGAGCCGACGCAGCGCCGTCACCACCTCGATTGCGTCGGGCCGCAGCTTCTGGCTGACGGCGATGGTCGCCGCGCGGCTGCCATAGACAAAATTAATGCGCGATTCTCCGCTCGTCCCCGCCAAAGCGGGAATATGCGGAGTGGAGGCAAGGCCGCAAAATTCGGCGCTGCCGAGCCGCGCTTCGTCGCCGCCCAGCATGGCGCGCACGCCCCGTCCCGGCTCTTCGATGACGACGTCGTAGGGGATGTGGCTTTCGCCTTCGCGCGCCAGCGCCACTGCCAAGGGATGCCGGCTCGACAGCGCCAGCCGCGCCGCCATTTGCAGCAGTTCGGGATCGAGCCCGGCAGCATTGATCACGCGCGGCTCGGGCAGCGTCAGCGTGCCGGTCTTGTCGAAGATGACGGTGTCCGCTTCGCCCAGCCGTTCGATGGCGTCGCCGGCATTCAATATGATGCCGCTGCGGAACAAGGCGCCCGACGCCACCACCTGCACGGCCGGGATCGCCAGCGCCAGCGCACAGGGGCAGGTGATAATGAGCACGGCGATGGCGGTCACCACCGCGTCGTGCAGCGAAGCGCCCGAGAGCCACCAGCCGACGAAAGTGAGCGCGGCGGTTAAATGCACCGTCGGCGCGTAGAAACGCGCGGCACGGTCGGCCAGCCGCATGGTGCGCGACTTCGCGCTCGCCGCTTTCTCCAGCAGCCGCTCGATCTCGTCCAGCAGCGTGGCGCGGTCGGCCGCGGTCACGCGCATGGTGAGCGCGCCGGAATAATTCAGGCTGCCGGCGTAAATCGGGGCGCCGGCGGCAACCTTGCGGCGCGCGGTTTCGCCGGTGATCAGGCTGTCGTCGAGCTCGGACACGCCGCCGAGCACGGTACCGTCGGCCGGCACCCGCTCGCCGGCCTTGACCAGCAGCCGGTCGCCTGCCCGCAGCGCTGCCGCCGGCACGCTGACCAGTTCGTCGCCCACGAAACGATGCGCGGTTTCCGCTTTCAGCGCCGCCAGATTGCCGGCAACCGCCCGCGTCTTGCGGCGCATGGCGTGATCGAGCGCGCGCCCAACCAGCAGGAAGAACAGCAGCATGACGGCGGAATCGAAATAGGCGTCTTTGGCGTGATGTGCGGTTTCCACCACCGACATGGCGAGCGCCAGGATCACGCCGAGCGAAATCGGCACGTCCATGTTGAGCGCAGCCGTGCGCAAGGCGCGCCAGGCGCTCGCAAAGAATGGCCGGCCGGCATAGGCCGCCGCCGGCAGCGCGATCAGCGCCGAAGCCCAATGGAAGAAATCGCGCGTCTCCGGCGTGATGTCGGTGGCATTGCCCGACCACACCGACACCGACAGCAGCATGATATTCATGGCGGCAAAGCCGGCGACCGCCATGCAGAGCGTGAGGCGGCGCGCCTCGGCCGCCTCCTCCTGCTCGGCGCGCAAGGGCGCGAACGGATAGCCGTGATAACCGGCGTCCTCCAGCGTCTGCAGAATCTGCGCGGGGCTAAGCGCGCCATCCGTCCAGTTCACGTGCAGACGCCGGTTGGTGAAATTGAGCCGCGCCTCGGTCACCCCCGGTAGGCGCTTCACCGCGCTCTCGATGCGGCCGATGCAGGCGCCGCAGGCAATGCCTTCGACAGCGAGATCCATGCCGAGCGTGCCGTCGCCGGACGGCCTGGCAAAGAGCGAGAGGTCGAGCGCTTCGCTCATGGCTCTATTGGCCCAAAACTACTTCAGCGAAACACGGCTGCGCGAGCGGAACACCCGCTGGTCGCCGCGGTAGAGATCGACGATCAGTTCCCATTGCCCCGGCTGCGCCGCAGCCGCACCGTGGAAGACGCCGTCGGAGACGGGGCGCACCTTAAGGACGTGATCGAGCCGGTCGTCGGCCGGATGCGCCAGCCGCGCGTCAGCGGTCAGACCGGCAAGCGGCGCGCCTTGCGCGTCGCGCGCAGTCAGATCGAGCACCGCGACGCCTGCGCTGTCGCGCTTGAGCGTGCCATTGACCTGCCAATGCAGCGCATCCTGACGCTGCACCAAGCCTACTTCCTGTTCGAATTGCAGGCCGGCCTTGTAGGAACTCAGCGTCTCGACGCCGCCGAAGGTCGAAATCGCGGCCTGCACCAGCACGCCGTTCACCACGAAGACGACGCCGAAAAACGCCACCAGCCACAATAGGACTTTTCCGCCGGTCAGCTCGCGCTGCCGCTTTTTGGCCGGTTCAATCTTTGGCTCTGAGTGCATGGTTCTCTCCGCTCATTGCCGAAACGTTACGGCCCGAAAAAGTGGTCACGCGCCTCGGCCTGTTCGCCGGTCGACACGTCGGTCAGGCGGAACACGATGGGCGTCGTGGCCGGCGGCGTATCGCCGTAGTCGGTCACCAGCACGCGTACTTCGCGGGTCTGGTCGGGGCCGACGTCGATCAGCAACTGACCGTCCGCGCGCGGCGGCACGCCGACGAAATCGATCAGGCTCGCCGGCAGGCCGTCGAAAGAAATGATGAAATCGCGCTTGCGCGGCTGCTTGTTGACGATGCGGATGGTGTAGCCGTTGCGCACGGCGCCATCGGACAGCCGCACCGACATCGGATTGCGGTCGTGGATGCTGCTGATGCCTTCGCTGTCGCGCGTCGCCAGCGTGAAGATCATCGTGCCGCCGGCGATGGCGATGATCGCGGCATAGAGCACCGTGCGCATGCGGAAGAGCTTGACGAAACCCGCCTTGCCCTCCATGCGGCGCTTGATGTTGATGTCGGTGTCATAGGCGATGAGCCCGGTGGCGCGGCCAAGCTTGGTCATCATCGCATTGCAGGCATCGATGCAAAGGCCGCACTGGATGCAGCCGAGATCTGCGCCGTTGCGGATGTCGACACCGGTCGGGCAGACGTGTACGCACTGCTTGCAGTTGACGCAGTCGCCGGCCGCCTCGCCCTGCGCGCGCAACTGTTGCGCCTTGCCGGCCGCGCAACGCGGCTCGCCGCGGTCGTAGCGGTAGGTGACGTTAAGCGCGTATTCGTCGGTAAGCGCCCCCTGGATGCGCGGCCATGGACACATATAAAGACAGACCTGCTCGCGCATGTGGCCGGCGAGCGTATAGGTCGTGAAGGTCAGAATGCCGATGAAGACATAGGCGATAAACGCGGCCTGGCCGGTAGCGAGGTCCTTCACTAGCGTCGGCGCGTCGGCGAAATAAAGCACCCAGGCACCGCCGGTCCACCACGCCACCATCAGCCAGAGAAAATGCTTTGCCGCCTTGCGTGCGTAAGTCTCGGCGGTCCATTTTTTGCCGTCGCGCAGCAGATGATCGCGGCGATCGCCCTCGGTGAGCCGCTCAATCGCCTGGAACACATCGGTCCACACCGTCTGCGGACACAGATAGCCGCACCAAACCCGGCCGGCGACCGCGTTCATCAGGAACAGCACGATCGACGCCAGGATCAGAAGACCGGTGAAGTAGTAGACCTCCTGCGGCCAGATCTCGATGAAGAAGAAGTAAAAGCGCCGGTTGGGCAGATCGAGCAGCACCGCCTGGTGCGGCGCGAGGGGACCGCGATCCCAGCGCATGAACGGCAGCAGATAGTAGACGCCGAGAGTCAGGTACAGCACCGCCCATTTGATCGTGCGGAAGGTGCCGTGCACGCTTTGCGGATAGATATTCCGCCGCGGCGCATAGAGCGGGATGTTCTCTCCGGGCGGCGGGCCGCCGACCTCGGCCTCCGCTACCAGTCGCGCCAAACCGGGCGCTGCCGGCGCCTTCGGGTCGCGCGATAAAGTGCGGATAGCCTCCACAATCACTTCTCTCCGCCGCCGAAGCCATAAACGTAAACGGTCAGCGCCTTGATGGTGGCGTCGCTCAGGCGCCCGCCCCAGGCCGGCATGGTGCCGCCGCGTCCGTTGAACACACCCTGCATGATCGTTTCTTTCTCCGGCCCGTAGAGCCAGATCTTGTCGGTGAGATTGGGCGCGCCGACCTCACGGTTACCCTTGCCTTCCGGGCCGTGGCAGATGGCGCAGTTGTCGGCGAAGGTCTTCTTGCCGAGCGCGAGATCGGCGCCCTTCTCCGTCGGCAAGCCCGACAGCGAGCGGACGAAGTCGGCCACCGCCGAAATCTGGTTGGGCTTGAGCATGCCTTCGCGCCCGAACGCCGGCATGTTGCCCTCGTGATCGTCCTTGTCGCCCGAGCGGGCGCCGTGACGAATGGTATTCTCGAGGTCGGCCAGCTTGCCGCCCCACAGCCAATCGTCGTCGACGAGACTGGGATAGCCGCGGCCGCCGCCGCCGCCAGCGCCGTGGCAGGGCGCACAATTGTCGGCGAAGGCCGGGCGGCCGAGCGCGCGGGCGAAATCCGAAAGTTGCGGGTCCTTGATGATATCGGCGACCGAGGCGTTGGTCAGCTTGGCCATCATCGGCCCGCGCAACGCTGTCAGTTCGGCAAGATCGGTCACCACGGCGCTGCGCGCGTGCCAGCCGGTAATGCCTTGCGTCGAGTTGTTCAGCAGCGGCCAGGCCGGATAGACGATCCAATAGCCGATCGCCCAGACGATGCAGGCGTAAAAGGTCCACAGCCACCAGCGCGGCAACGGCGTGTTGAGCTCGCGGATACCGTCCCAGTCGTGGCCGGTGGTGGCGGTGCCCGTCAGCGGGTCGATTTCTTTATGTTCTTGTTCTTTAAGGATTTCGGCCACGTCTTAATCCTCCCGCAGCGGAATGCGCGCCGCTTCATCGAATTGCTCTTTGCGCGAGGGCCACAGGGCGTAGACCAGCACCAGCGCGAAGATGACAACGAAATAGACGAGACCCCAGGTCTGGGCGAACTCGGCGACGGCTTTGTAGGTTTCATCCATTGTCGTCACCGGATATTGGCTTTGGCGTCGTACAGCTTGAAGTCGACCTGCGTGCCGAGCATCTGCAGATAGGCGATCAAGGCATCGGCTTCGGTGATGCGGGCTGGATTGCCGTCGAAGTCGCGCGCCTGCGCTTTCGGATAGCGTTTGGCGAGATCGGCGGCTTCGGGGCTGTCGGTAGTGGCTTGCGTCGCTACGTCGGCCATGGCGTGGCCGATCATGTCGGCCGTATAGGGCACGCCGAGCAGCGCCTGCGTCTTCAGGTTAGCGGTGATGTGGCTGTAGTCGAGGTCGGTTTTCTCGAGGAATGAATAGTCCGGCATGATCGAGCCCGGCACCACCGAGCGCGGATTGCGCAGGTGATCGCGGTGCCATGCGTCGGAATATTTGCCGCCGACGCGGGCAAGATCCGGTCCCTGCCGCTCCGATCCCCACTGGAACGGATGGTCGTACATACTCTCGACCGCGAGCGAATAATGGCCGTAGCGCTCGACTTCATCACGCAGCGGACGAATCATCTGTGAATGGCAGACATAGCAGCCTTCGCGCACGTAGATGTCGCGGCCGGCGAGTTCGAGCGGCGTATAGGGCCGCACGCCTTCGACCTTCTCGATGGTGTTCTTGAGGTAGAACAGCGGCACGATCTCGACCAGTCCGCCGATGGCGATGACAATCAGAATGCCGATCAACAGGATGATCGAGTTCTTCTCTAAGATCGCGTGTTTTTGCCAGAGCGACATTGTCTTCCCCGCCTATTCCGCCGGCGCCAGCGCGAGGCCGGCGGATTCGGCGGTTTCCGCCGAGGTCACAGTTTTCCAGAGGTTCCACGCCATGATCAGCGCGCCGACCAGAAACAAGAAGCCGCCGAGCGCGCGAATGATGAAGAGGGGATGCATCGCCTCCACCGTCTCGACGAACGAATATTCGAGGAAGCCGAGCGCGGTATAGGCACGCCACATCAAGCCCTGCGCGATGCCCGCCACCCACATCGCGGTGATGTAGAGCACGATGCCGATGGTCGAGATCCAGAAGTGCCAGTTGACCAGCTTGAGCGAATAAAGCCTGCGGTGCCACAGCCACGGCACCAGGCAGTAGATGGCGCCGAAGGAGATATAGGCGACCCAGCCGAGCGCGCCGGAGTGCACGTGGCCGATCGTCCAGTTTGTATAGTGCGACAGCGAATTGACGATCTTCACCGACATCATCGGACCTTCGAAAGTCGACATTCCGTAGAAGGCGACCGACACCACCATCATGCGCAGCACAGGATCGGTGCGCAGTTTGTCCCAGGCGCCCGAAAGCGTCATCATTCCGTTGATCATGCCGCCCCATGACGGCATCCACAGCATGATGGAAAACGTCATGCCGAGCGTCTGCGCCCAGTCGGGCAGCGCCGTGTAGTGCAGGTGATGCGGGCCGGCCCAGATATAGAGGAAGATCAGCGCCCAGAAGTGGATGATCGACAACCGGTAGGAATAGACCGGCCGGTTCGCCTGCTTCGGGATGAAGTAATACATGATGGCGAGGAAGCCGGCGGTGAGGAAGAAGCCGACCGCGTTGTGGCCATACCACCACTGCACCATGGCGTCCTGCACGCCCGACCAGACGATGTAGGACTTAGACGAGAATAGCGAGATCGGCACCGCCGAGTTATTGCCGAGATGCAATACGGCGATGGTCAGGATGAAGGCGAGATAGAACCAGTTGGCGACATAGATATGCGGCTCCGTGCGGCGCATCAGTGTGCCGAGGAAGACCAGGAGATAGGTCACCCAGACCATGGTCAGCCAGAGATCGGCGTACCATTCCGGTTCGGCATATTCCTTCGACTGGGTGATGCCGAGCAGATAGCCGGTGCCGGCGATGAGGATGAAGAAATTGTAGCCGAGCACGACGAACCACGGCGCGAGGTCGCCCACCATCCGCGCGCGCGAGGTGCGCTGCACGACATAAAACGAGGTGGCGAGCAGCACGTTGCCGCCGAAAGCGAAGATCACCGCCGAAGTGTGCAGCGGACGCAGGCGCCCGAACGTGGTCCACGGCAGGTCGAGATTGAGCATCGGAAACGCCAGCTCGCAGGCGATATAGAGGCCGACGGCGAAGCCGGCGATGCCCCAGAACATGGCGGCGATGGTCGCGAACTTCACCGGACCCATGTTGTAATTGGGCTTGCCGTCGATGGTCAGCGGCGCCGGCCCGGCCGGGCGCTCGTAATAGCGATTGATGATGGCAAACACTGACGCGATGCTAGCAGCGGTAAAAAGATACGCGTGAAACGCGTATTCCGCCGTGTAGGCTTTGGCCGCGACCACGATCGAGAAAAACGCCAGAGCCGTAAAGGCCAGCGCCAGACCTCCCTCGCCGAGGGTCATAGTTTTTCGAGGAGCGAGCGCGTTCGCCATACTGCAATCCCGTTATCTGGCAGGCCTGAAATCCGAAGGGGGGCCGGGGCGGTAAATATCTGCTATGGCCGCGCCTGCCTCTTTGACGCATGTCAATTGCACGCGTTTTGCGTGCTTTTCCGGCGGCCGGGAGGTTCCATTTTCCGACCCGTTGGCCGGGATTCGCCGCGCGATTTACGCGCCGACGACGAATTGCCGCTCGATTTCCGCGAGTGAGGTTTTCGCAGCCGGCGCCGCTGGGGCCGGCGGGCATTCTCCGCGGTAGAACACGCCGAGGCCGAAGCCGTCGTCGGCCAGCACCTGGGCAATCGCGGTCGCGGGGTCCTTCTGGACCGGCAGGGTCGATGGCCGCACCATTTTCTTCCAGGCCGCTTGCTCCGGCCGGAAGGTGATGCAGGGGCTCAACACCTCGATCAGGGCGAAGCCGGGCCAGCGGATGCCCTCGACGATCAGTTCAGCGAGATCGTCCGGTTCGCCGGCAAAGCCGCGCGCCACGAAATTCGCTCCGGCCGCGATGGCGATGGTCAGCGGATTGAACGGCCGCATGCCGACGCCGCCGGGCGCGATCTTGCTGTCCCAATCCGGTTCGGTGGTCGGCGACGGCTGACCCTTGGTCATGCCGTAGATGCGGTTGTCCATCACCAGATAGAGCATGTCGACATTGCGCCGGCAGGCATGGATGAAATGGTTGCCGCCGATCGAATAGCCGTCGCCGTCGCCGCCGACGGCGATCACTTCGAGATTGGGGCGCGTCAGCTTGAGGCCGGCAGCCACCGCCAGCGCGCGGCCGTGCACGCCGTGGAAGCCGTAGCAGCTGGTATAGGCCGGCAGCCGCGACGAGCAGCCGATGCCGGACACCAGCACGACTTCGTTCGGCGGACGGCCATGCTTGGCGAGACCGCGCTCGAGCGCGGCGATGACACCGTAGTCGCCGCAGCCGGGACACCAGATCGGATGCGCGCCGGAGGAAAAATCCTTGGCCGCAAGCGCCATCGCGCAATGGCCCTCGTCGTTTGTGCTGGCGGTCGTCATGTCGTTCATGATTTCAGGGTCCATCACATGACATAGGAGGCGATCTCGGACGGCCGGAACGGCAACGGCCCCGGGCGCGCCACGGTTTCCGCATTCGGCGGGATCGCTTTCTGGCCGACCAGATGATGATAAAGTTGCGCGCCGTGGTTTTGCTCGATGACAATGATGCGGCGCGCGCCTTTGATGGCGTTGGCGATCGCTTTCATCGGCAGCGGCGACAAGACGCGCAAACCGACCACGCGCACCCTGCAGCCGTTCGCCGCCAGCCGCCGCGCCGCCACCAGCGTCGGTGCGATGCTGGAGCCGAACGCCAGCAGCACGGTATCGCCGTCGCCCCACACTTCGCCCCACAAATCGCCGGGATCGAATCGCTGCAGCTTCTTGGCGCGCTTGTTGATCTGAGCGACGTGCATGCCGGCGCCGCTCGCCGGCAGGCCCACTTCGTTATGCGTGAGGCCTTCCGCGACCCATTGATAGCCGGGCGTGCCGGGCAACGGCATCGGCGTGATGGGATCGCCGTCGACCGCATAGCGCCTGAACAGCGGCGTGCCCCGCGGCGCGCCATCGGTGCGGCGCTTAAGCGGCTTCGGCCGCGTGTTCATCGGATTGATCACCGTACGCGCCTGGCCCAGCGCCTGGTCGGACAAAACGATGACCGGCGTCTGCAGCGATTCCGCCACATAGACCGCGTATTCGGCGGTGTTCAGACAATCGGCCACCGAGGTCGGCGCCAACACCACGCGCGGCGCATCGCCGTGGCCGCCGTAGATCGCGATGTTGACGTCGCTCTGCTCCGTCTTCGAGGCGATGCCTGTGGACGGACCGGCGCGCATGACGTCGATGATCACGGCCGGGATTTCGGCGGCAACCGCCAGCCCGAGCGTCTCGCCCATCAGCGAAATGCCGGGACCGGAGGTGACCGTCATCGCCGGCGTGCCGCCGTAAGAAGCGCCGAGCGTCATATTGATGGCGGCAAGCTCGTCTTCGGCCTGCACCAGGCGGCCGCCGAGCTTGCGCATTTCCGGCGCCAGCCATTCGACCAGATCGGTCGCCGGGGTGATCGGATAGCAGCCGACGAAACGCACGCCGCCGCGCAACGCGCCGAGCGCGAGCGCCTGATTGCCGCTGATCAGCCAGCGCGCTGCCGGCTGCGGCGGACCGAGTCTCAGATTGAGCGTCAGCCCTGCCGCCGCTGCGATGCCGGCGGCGGCGCTCGCGCGGTTCGCCGCGACCACCTCCGCGCCTTTGCCGGCGAGCACACTATCGACCGCCGCCTGCAGATGACGCGCGTCGACGCCGACGAGCGCGGACGCCACGCCGGCGGCAAACATGTTTACCCGCCGGCCATGCAAGCCGCGTTCGAGCCGCGTCGCCTGCGGATCACTCATGGCGAGCGCGACCACGCGCGCCTTCGATTTGACGACGCCCGCAGGCACCGCTCCCGCCGCCGGATCGGCCAGGATCACCGAGGTCTGGTCGAGCGGGATTTCGGCGCTGAACTGCTCGACCTTTTCCCAGTCGAGCGCGATGAACAGATCGAAACGGTCGGGCTGCGCTTCTAGCGGCTCGCTCGAGATCTGGATCAGCGCCGCCGCTTCGCCGCCGCGCACCTGCGGCCCGAACAGTTGCGTCATCAGGCCGTAGTAACCCGCTTGCGCGGCGGCGTTCAGCAGAACGGTGCCGGCTGTCATCGCGCCGGCACCGCCGCTTCCGGCGAACACAATCGCTACGGATGTGCGCGCCACTTTCCTTCTCCGCTCAGGTGTAGCCGAGCCAATGCCAATAGGTGGCACCGAGCAACATCACCAGCGCGAGCGCGATGATGGTCAGCACGAAGCCGGTACGCACGAAGTCGCGTGCGTTGAACGTCTCCGTGCCATAGGCGACCATGTTCTGCGGCGCGTTCACCACCAGGATGAAGCCGAAGCTGACCACGAATTGCAGCAACATCGTCATGCCGATGATGTTGATGCCGGGGGTGGCCACGCCTTTGAGCACCGCGATCACGATCGGGATCATCGCGGAAGCGAGCGCGGTGGCGCTGGCGAAGCCGAGATGGATAACGACCAGGAACAGGCTCATCACCGCAAGAATGAAGAGCACGGTGGCGTTCTTCAAGCCAAACTGCAGCACCACGATATCGGCGAGCCAGCTCGCGGCCTTGGTCTGCAGCAGCGCGGTGCCAAGGCTGATGCCGACGCCGAACAGGATGACGGTGCCCCATGGAATCTTGGGCTGCGCTTCCTTCCAGGTCATGATGCCGAAGCCGGGCAAGAACATCAGCGCCACCGCCGTAATCGTGGTGGTGCTGGTGTCGAACTTATGCAGCACGCCTTCGGTCGCCCAGAAGCCGATCAAGATCAGCGATAGCGCAAGCAGCTTCGCTTCGGAGGTTTTCATGGGGCCGAGCGCCACGAGCGATTTGCGGATGCCCTCACGGCCGCCCGGCACCTGCGCCACTTCCGGCGGCATCATGCGGGTCATCACGAAGTAGAGCGCGATGCACATCAGGATAGCGAACGGCCCGGCGGCGATCAGCCAATCGAGCCAGGTGATGGTCTTGCCGAACGTTTTCTCGATGAAGCCGACGGCGACCATGTTCTGCGCCGCCGCGGTCTTGATGCCGACGTTCCAGATGCTGGCGGTCTGCACCGTCGTGATCATCAGCATGCTGGCGAAGGCGCCGCGCTTGTTGACGCCGTAGACCGCGATGATGCCGAGAGTGATCGGAACGAGGCACGCCACCCGCGCGGTGGTCGACGGCACCATGAGGGCGATCACGAAGCCGACCAGGATCGTGCCGACCACTACATGCCGCGTCTCGGTGCCGACACGCGCGAGAATGCTAAGCGCGATGCGCTTGTCGAGACCGGTCGCGGTCATGGCGGCAGCGAGGAACAAGGCCGCAGCAACCAGCACCAGCGCGGTATTGGCGAATCCGCTGAACGCCAGGCCGAGCGCGCCGCTGGTACCGAGCAGCACTTTCGGATTGGCAACGTTCGGCGCCAGGCCGAGCAGGAATGCCATCAAGGCCGTAATCACGATGGCCGAGACGGCGTAATCGATGGCCTCGGTCATCCAGATGATGACGGCGAAGGCGAGAATCGCGAGCATGCGGTGCCCAGCGACCGGCAAGCCGGCCGGCGTCGGCAGCAACAGAATGACAACGAGTGCCGCGACCGCGGCAAACAAGCCCCAATTCGAGGCGAACCAATTCGATTCCTTAACGCTCGGCTCAGGCGCCGCGCGAACGGTTGATTGCGTGAGGGTAGACATCGATTCCTCCTTGAGGAAAATCGTCATGTCAAAACTGCACAGAACGCAAAGCTGCGCGTTGCGACAAATCAAAAAAGCCGTGACTTTATGGGGGTATATGCGCCGTTTTGGGCGGTAACTGGCGACTGGCGCCGATGCATTAATCAGCAAACGAGGCACGTCCTCGCACCGCGATGGCCGCGGGGACGCGCCTTTCCGAGACGCCCCTTCACTCAGGCGGCGGTCTTGACGTCGATCTTCTTGACCTGCGCAGGCACCGGCTTCGGCACGGTCACCTTGAGCACGCCTTTGTCGATGCTGGCTTTGATGGCGTTGGCATCGACTCCGTCCGGCAGTTCAAGTGAGCGCACAAACGAACCATAGCTGCGCTCGACCAGCCGGAAGGTCTTGTCCTTCTCTTCCTTTTCGGCCTTCTTCTCGCCGCGGATAGTGAGGACGTTGTCGGCGAAGTTGACCTGCACGTCCTTTTCCTCGAGGCCGGGCAGTTCCGCGGTGATTTCGATCTGCTTGTCGGTTTCCGTCACGTCCACGCTCGGCAGCATCTCGCCGGTACCGCCGCTGGAAAACGCGGGAAACCCCCGCGTGAAGTCGTCGAACAGCCGATCGATCTCCCATTGCAGCGACATGAACGGATTGTCGCTGCGTGCGACGTTGCGATCGCGGCCGACTGGCATCAGTGATCTGAGATTCATGAAAGCCTCCGCATTCTGCGGCGCCATCTTCTTTTGGTGGCGTCGGCATCCTCAATACACAGATGGCCCAATTGCGCCTTGCGCCAGGTCAAAAGCAGCAAAATAAAGCCGCGCCCCGCGCGAGCGGGACGCGGCAAATAGACTTGCGCGGCTAATGCGTTACCGCATTATCCGGCGGCTCGATCGTGAGGCCGGAGGTCGGCTCGATCCAGACCAAATGATCCTTCACCGCTTTGACGCCGGCCGTGTTTTCGGCGGCCACTTTCAGCGCGTCGCGCTGGCGTTCGTCGACGATCACGCCCCACAACTCCACCACGCCGTCATGCACGACGATATTGACGGTTGCCGCCGGCGCCCATTGCTCTTTCTGGATCTCGGCCTGCAGATGCTCGCGAATACTGGCATCGTCGGTCGCGGCCGGCTGCGCCACGCGCGCCAGACTGACCATGGCGTGCATGAGGTTGGAACGTGTAACGATCCCGACCACCTGCCCACCGCATACGACCGGCACGCGTTTGATGCGCTTGCGCTCCATCAGGTCGACGATGTCCTCGATCGGCGTGGTTTCATCGACGGCCTGCACGTCGGTGGTCATCACCTCCGAGACCTTGTTGCCGTGCGAATGACTGTATTCGGCGGCGATGCGGCCCGGGCCCATCAGGAATTCGAGCCAGCGCGAGCGGTGCCGCTCGGTCCTGGTCTCACGGCGGCGCAGGAAATCGCCTTCCGACAACACACCGACCAAATTGCCGTCCTTGTCGATCACCGGCAAGCCGCTGATGTGATGCTGGAGCATCAACCGCGCCGCCTGCAAAACCGTCGCATCCGGATCGATCGAGATCACGTCGCGGGTCATCACATGTTCGGCGTTCATGACAATCTCCCTCTTCTCTTTGGGAAATATGCCAGCACAAAAGCCGTGAAACGGCGTTGATTCAGGTCAACAGCGGCGGGTTTAATGCCTCCATTCCGGCGGCGGCACCGGCGTCCAGGTGCGCTTGAGCCGCAAATCCTCGGCAATGGCATTGGCCGCGATATAGCCGGGCGCCCCGTTGACGCCGCCGCCATTGCCGGACGACGAGCCGCACAGATAGAGCCCCTCTATCGGCGTACGTGAACCCGGCAATAGCGGGTGCGGCCGGTTTATGCCGAGCTGGCTCGGCACATAGGCGCCCACACGCACCGCGCCCTGCCGCATATTGCTATTGAGGCGCTCGATATCGAGCGGCGTGAACAGATAGCTGCCGAGCACATTGGCGTCGTCGAGATTGGAAGCGTAGACGCGCCAGTAATCCAGCACGCGCCGGCTATAGTCGGCGCGGTCGCGTTGCCAATTCTGCGGGCCGCCATCGACCGAATAGGGCGCGAACGGCCACCAGAACGCCGAGTGCCGGCCGGACGGCGCGTAGGTCGGGTCGAACGCGCTGTTGCAGGCACCGTTGCCCATCAGCACTTTGGGAAATTTCTTCGCCGCGCAGTCCGCAAAGCAGCTCGCCACCTCGTCGATATTCTCCATGCCGAAGAAAATATTATAGGCGCGCGCGATATCGGGATCGAAGGCCTCGGCGCGATAGGCCGGCGCCTGGCGCAGCGCGAGGTGCAAGGTGACCAGACTGTGGTTGCCCCAGTGCCAGGCCTTGGCCTTCTCGCGCACGGGTTCCGGGAACAGCTCCTCGCCGGCCATTTGCACGGTGCGGGGAAAATCGATGGCGCTGGCGACGAATTTTCTGCCTTCGATGGTCTTGCCGTCGGCGAGCTTGACGCCGGTGGCGCGGCCATTCTTGACCACGATCTCCTTGACGTCCGCGCCGGTGATGACTTCGCCGCCGCCCGCCTCCACCGCGCGCGCCAGCGCGCTCACCAGGGACACCGCCCCGCCGGCCGGCAGCGTGAAACTGGCGATATTGGATAAAATCGCCGGGAACACGATGCCGGCGCCGGCGACGTTCTCGGTCGTGATCACGTGCATGTAGGAGGTGAACAGCGTGCGGATGCGCTCATCGACGAAATGCTTGCGCACCACGCTGAACAGATCGTGCTGCGCGTGCGAGAGCAGTTCCTTGGCCTGCGGCCCGCTCAAACGGTCGAGCAATTGCTCGCGCGGCAGCGGCGCGTTGTACAGCAGCGAGACCAGAAGCGGCCGCATCTCCTCGCAGTAGGTGTGCCAGAGTTCGCGGAACGTTTCGGCATCCTGCTTGGAAAAACGCGCCAGCGACGCGCAGGTCTTGTCGAGATCCTTGTGGATGACGATGCCGGTGCCGTCGCGGAACACGGCCGCCTGCTGCACCGGCGGTTCGATATAGGAAAAGTCGTAGCGGAAAAGCTCGAGATCCTCGATCAGCGGGCAGCGACTTAGCCCCATGTAGAAATTGGCGTGCAGATTGAGCCGGTGGCCGGGAAGCTGATCGCCGTCGGTGCTGCAGCCGCCGCCAAGCTGGGGATTGCGCTCGAGCACCGCGATCTTCATGCCGGCGCGCGCGAGATAGGCGGCGAGCGTCAATCCATTATGGCCGGCGCCGATGACAACCCCGTCGAAACTCGTCATGCGGCCCCCCAGCCGGACGTTTGATCCCGTCTCGGCGGCGGAAACCTACTATGGCACCGTCAGCGCGACAACGTACGCATGGCGTGCGCTGGGTGGCCCTAAAAAAATGCCCCGGCGAGGGGTGCCGGGGCAGTATAGCCGAACATTTAGTCAGGGAGAACGACGTTCGGCAGTTCAAGATACTCAGACGCTAGGCATTCAACCGGTTGAGCGCCGCGCGGTTGCGCAACACAATGCGGCGGGAGCTCGGCACCGCGATCGCCGCGGTGTTTTCGAGTTGGGTCAGCGTGCGCGACACGGTCTCGATGGTGAGACCGAGATAGTCGGCGATATCCTGGCGCGACATCGGCAGATCGATCTCGTTGCCGACCGGGACGCGCGCAGACATTTCCAGGAGGAAGCCGGCCACCCGCTCCTGCGCGGTCTTGATCAGCAGCAGGATGTGGGCTTGCACGCGCTGCAATTCGTTGGCGGTCATGGTCCAGAGCTTGCGGGCGGTTTCGTTGTCGCGCCCCGCCAGGCTCACCAGCGCGCTGCGCTTAATGACCAGAATCTTCGAGTTGACGATCGCTTCGGCGGAGAAGGTATGCTCGTCGCCAACTTCGAGACCGAACACATCGCCGGGCAGATAAAAGGCGCCGATCTGACGGCGGCCGTCGTTGAGCACCTTATACGTGCGGACGCTTCCGTTCACCACTTTATAGAGATATTCGGCCGGTTCGTTTTCGCCGTAGATTTCCGCGTTGCGCGCGAACGGCATCGGGGCTCCCATCAACTCGATCGAGGCGCCGAGACCTTGCGCGCTCACCGCCGCAACCGGATGCGCAACATGGGTTGCCGAATGACGGGGAGAGCTGTGGTGAATCATCGTTTGCGGGAGCATGGCGCTGGGTCCTCGATGAATTCGATGGTCATGAATACCGCTGGCGCCACGCGCGCGAAATTCAGATAATCTCCATAGGGGTTTTACCGGAGGCAGCTGGGGGCCATCCCGACGGCAAGACCGCAAGCAAATCAGCCGGGTTAAATGCCTGATATCACTGTAAAATATGAGACGTTGCCGGGGGGCGAACGCGGCAAGATCCTGCGCTATGGAATCGCCCCGACCACGGTTGCGCTCGCCTTGGCCACACGCAGCCTGCTGACGCCCTATTTCCCCAACGAGGCGATTTTTCTTTATTTCATGCCGCCGGTCCTTATTGCGGCCGGCATCGGCGGTCTTGGGCCGGCTTTGCTGGCGACAGCACTCAGCGTCGCAGCGGTATTTCTCGGGCTCGGCGCCCCGTCGGCGATGTCCGAATTTGGCTTGGTCAACGGCGCCGCCTTCGTCGTCACCTCCATCGGCGTGGCGTGGGGCGGCGAACTTCTGCACCGCAGCCGCCGGCGGGCGCTTCTCATGACGCGCGACGCGCTGGCGCGCGAGGCGCATTTGCAATCGATTCTCGACACCGTGCCGGAAGCCATGATCGTCATCGACGAGCGCGGCACCATTCAATCGTTCTCGAGCGCCGCCGAGCGCTTGTTCGGCTGCCAAGCGGCCGAGGCGATCGGGCAGAACGTCAAAACCCTGATGCCGAGACCCTACCGCGAAAACCACGACAGCTACTTGCAGCGCTATATGACCACGGGCGACCGCCGTATCATCGGCATCGGCCGCGTGGTGGTCGGCCAGCGCAAGGACGGCTCCACCTTCCCGATGGAGCTCGCCGTCGGCGAAATGAAATCGGGCGACCAGCGGTATTTCACCGGCTTCATCCGCGATCTGACAGAGCGGCAACTGACCGAAGCACGTTTGCAGGAATTGCAGTCCGAGCTCGTGCACATTTCGCGCCTGACGGCGATGGGCGAAATGGCCTCGACGCTGGCGCACGAACTCAATCAGCCGCTGTCGGCGATCGCCAACTACCTGAAAGGCTCGCGCCGCCTGCTGGAAAGCGCCAACGATGAAAAATCGGCGGCCTTACGCGACGCCCTGGAAAAGGCAGCCGACCAGGCCATGCGCGCCGGGCAAATCATCCGGCGGCTGCGCGATTTCGTCGCGCGCGGCGAAAGCGAGCGGCGCGTGGAAAGCATCACCAAGCTGGTTGAGGAAGCCAGCGCCTTGGCGCTGGTGGGCGTGAAGGATCTCGGCATCCGCGTGCAATTCAAATTCAACCCGGGAACCGATCTGGTGATCGCCGACCGCGTGCAGGTCCAGCAGGTCGTGCTCAATCTGATCCGCAACGCGATGGATGCGATGGAGACGTCGCAGAACCGCGAACTCATCGTCTCTATCGCGCCGGCGGACGACGACCTGGTCAAAATCAGCGTGGCCGACAGCGGCTCGGGGATCGCGCCTGAGATCGCCGAGCAACTGTTCCAGCCTTTCATCACGACCAAGCGCCAAGGCATGGGCGTCGGCCTGTCTATTTCGCGCGCCATCGTGGAGGCGCATAATGGACGAATCTGGGCGGAGCCCAATCCCACCGGCGGAACGATTTTCCATTTCACACTTACGGTCGTAAACGAAGGGGATGTCGACGATGCAGCCTGAGCCGATCATTTACGTGGTCGACGACGACGATGCCGTCCGGCAGTCGCTCGAATTCCTTTTGAAAACCGCCGGGCACACGGTGCGCAGTTTCGAAACTGCCAAGGCCTTCCTCGAAATCCTGCCCGAGATCCGTTCCGGCTGCATCATCACTGACGTGCGCATGCCCGAAATCAGCGGCATCGATCTGCTGCGCAAGGTCAAGGAACGCGGCTCCGACATTCCGGTGATCGTGATCACCGGCCACGGCGATATTTCGCTCGCGGTCGAAGCCATGAAGCTCGGCGCCGTCGACTTTCTGGAGAAGCCTTTCGACGATGACCAATTGATTGACGCGCTCAAGGCCACGCTCAGCCGCGATGCCCACCTCGCCGAACACAAGGCCGTGCTGACCGAAATCAACGACAAGCTGGCGGCCTTGTCGAACCGCGAACGGCAGGTGCTCGACGGCCTGGTCGCCGGCAATGCCAACAAGACCATCGCCTTCGATCTCGGCATCAGCCCGCGCACGGTCGAAATCTATCGCGCCAACCTAATGACCAAGATGGCGGCCAACAGCCTGTCCGACCTGGTGCGCATGGCGATGCTGGCGGGCATCCTGGACAATTCCACCAAAGGCGGGCGTTGAACCGCGCGCCGCTTGCCAATCCGCAAACACGATGATCGAGTAACCGCGTTGCGCGCGGGGACAGGGGAAACGCATGGCGTCCGAATATCGGCTGGTGAGTTACACGGACGGCGGGCCGGCGCCGAAAGCCGGCGTCCTCATCGGCGACCGAATCGTGCCGGCGGCGACGCTGCTGCCGGGGGTCGATATCGACAGCACTTCGGTGCTCGGACTGTTGCGCGCCTGGGACGTGGTGCATCCGCGTCTGCATGCGGCCGCGCATAATCTACAGCCGGGCGAAGGAATTCCGCTGGCGCAGGTCAAATTGCTGGCGCCGATCCTTTATCCGGGCGCGCTGTATTGCGCCGGCGCGAACTACTGGGACCATCTGGAAGAAATGGCCGAGATCGCTAAGCGGACCACCGGCAAGGCGCCGTCGATGGTGAAGGCCGCCGATCCCTATTTCTTCATGAAGACCACCGCCGCCTCGATCATCGGCACCAATACGCCGGCGCGGCTGCCGCCGTTCTCCAAGCAGATCGACTGGGAGGCCGAACTCGGCGTCGTGATCGGCAGAGAGGCCCGCAACGTCCCCGAAGCGAAAGCCTTCGACGTGGTCGCCGGCTACACCATCGTCAATGACCTGTCGGCGCGCGATCTGATGAAGCGCGAGGGCTCGCCCTTCGGCATGGACTGGGTCGGACAGAAGTGTTTCGAGGACGCAGCGCCCATGGGGCCGTGGTTCACGCCCGCCGCCTATATCGCCAACCCCAACGATCTGCCGATCAAACTCTGGGTCAACGGCGTGCTCAAGCAGAACTCGAACACCAGCCGCCTGGTGCACGGCATCGCCGAGCAGATCGCCTATTTGAGCCGCCAGTTCAGGCTCTTCCCTGGCGACGTGATCGCCACCGGCACGCCTTCCGGCGTCGGCATGCCGCGCGGCGAATTCCTCAAAGTGGGCGACGAAGTGCGCATCGAAGTGGGCGGCTGCGGCCAATTGATCAACACCATGGTCGCCGGCTAGCGGGCCCCGACAAGCGGGGAGAAATTACGCGGAAACGGCGGGCGCGAGTGACAACGCGGCCGTTTTACTCTAAAAAAACAGGGATCAAAGGCTCGCTAGAAGCCGGGGTTTTCAGGGAGGATAATCATGTCGTTGCAGAACCTGGTCAGGGCATGCGCCCTGGCCGCCGCCGTTGCGTTCGGTGTGGGCAGTGCGCAGGCCGCCGAGCCCATCGTGCTCAAGCTCTCGCACTTCGTCCCACCGGTCCACGCCTTCCACAAATGGGTGGTGAAGTGGACGCAGAAGATCGAGCAGGAATCGGGCGGCCGGTTGAAATTCGAAATCTATCCGAACGGTCAGCTGGTCGGCCCGCCGAACCGGCAGTTCGACGCGGCGCGCAACGGCATCACCGACATCGCCTTCTGCCTGCACGGCGTGACGCCCGGCCGCTATCCGATGACCGAGCTCGCCAACCTGCCGTTCGCCTGGCCGTCCGACGGCGCCAATCTGCCGGAAATGGCCAAGCGCATGACCGAGCTCGCGCCGAAATATCTCGCCGAGGAGCACAAGGGCCTGCACATCCTGTTCATGGTGATGGCCAATCCGATCGTCATTTATTCGCGCGTGCCGATCAATTCGGTCGCCGACTACAAGGGCAAGAAGATCCGCTTCGCCGGCATCACCAACAAGCAATTGCTTGACGCCATGGGCGCCGTGCCGATGCTGATCCCGCCGCCGGAATCGCAGGACGCGCTCGCCAAGGGCATCGCCGACGGCGCCGGCTTCCCGCATGAGGCGGGCTTTGCCTATCAGCTCGCCTCGGTCGCGCCCTATGCGATCGAGCCGCCGCTCGCCTCGGCCACATTCGCGATGGTGATGAACCCGGCCAAGTACAATTCGCTGCCGCCGGATCTGCGCGCCATTCTCGACAAGGAATCGGGCGTCGCCGGCGCCATGAGCTTCGCCAAGGACTGGCAGGACTTCGAAGCCTTCGCGCGCAACTTCGAAATCACCAAGAAGGGCTTGAAGATCATCACTTTGCCGCCGGCCGAAGTCGCCAAGGAGAAGGCGCTGGCCAAGCCCATCGTCGAGCAGGCGCTCGACAAGCTGGAAAAAGAAGGCAAGCCGGCGCGCGCCTTCTTCGCTGCCTACACCAAATAAGCCCGGACCAGCCGGCTCATCGCGGGGCGCACGAAAAAACGTGCGTCCCGGATGAGCGCTTCCTGCAACGACGCCCGAACGGATCATGAAACGCAGCCGAACCTATCTGCTTCTCGACCGGCTGCGCGTCGCACAACTGCGCCTCGCCTCAGTGGCGCTCATCATCATGATGGTCGCGACGCTCGCCGACGTCAGCCTGCGCTACCTGTTCAACAGCCCGATCCGCGGCACCTACGAGCTGATCGAGGCGATGATGACGGTGTTTGTGTTCAACGGCATGGCCACCGCTTTCCTGCAGCGGCGCAATATCGCCATCGATCTGATCGATAATTTCGCGCATCGGTACGTCGTCACCGCACTGATCCGCCTGTCCGACGTGCTCAGCGTCGTGACGCTTGCAGGTTTTGGCTATGCCATGATCACGCCGGCGCTGCAGTCCTTCAGCTACGGCGAGATCAAGATGGAACTGCAGGTGCCGATCTGGTGGTTCTGGGCCGCCGCTTTGATCGGCATGGCCGGCGCGATCCTGTGCGCGATCGGCGCCTTGATAGCACCGCCCGACACGCATCACGACGAGCCGGCGTGATGGCCCCGCACACGATCGGCGCCATCGGCGTGCTTGCCTTGTTTACGATGCTGTTCTTCCGCGTGCCGGTGTGGATCGCGCTCACGCTGGTCGGCTTCGTCGGCAATTCGATCATGTCCGGGGTGACGCCGACTTTCGCGCTCGCCGGCACGGTGCCGTTCGACGTCGGCTCGAGCTACAATTTGTCGGTCTTACCGCTGTTCATTTTGATGGGCGAAGTCGCCTCGGAAACCGGCCTGTCGTCCGATCTGTTCAAGGCGGCGCGCGTGGCGCTCGCCGGCGTGCGCGGCGGCCTGGCGGTCGGCGCGCTCGCCGCCTCCGCCTGCTTCGGCGCGGTCTGCGGCTCGTCGCTGGCGACCGCGGCGACCATGACGCGCATCGCGCTGCCCGACATGCGCAAGGCCGGTTACGACGTCGGCCTCGCCGCCGGTTCGCTCGCGGCCGGCGGCAGCCTCGGCATTCTCATTCCACCCTCGATCATCCTGGTGATCTACGCCGCGATTTCCGAAGAGTCGGTGCCGCGCCTGTTCGCCGCCGGACTGGTGCCCGGACTGGTACTCACCGCGCTCTACATGGCGGTGGCGGTCGCCGTCGCCAACATCAAGAAGAGCTACGCGCCGGCCGGTGAAAGCGTCACGATGCGCGAGCGGCTCGTCGCCATGAAGGGGCCCTGGCAGTTTCTGGCGCTGTTTTTGGTCACCATCGGCGGCATCTATGCCGGCGTATTCAGCCCGACCGAAGCCGCCTCGGTCGGCGCCGCCGGCGCCATCCTGCTCGGCGTGCTCGGACGCCAGCTCACATATTATTCCTTGCTGCGCTCGATCGAAAACACGGTGGCGACCTGCGGCGTGCTGTTCGTGATCGTGTTCGGCGCCAATCTGTTCTCGTTCTTCATGGTGCAGACGCAGTTGCCCGGCCTGTTGGCCGACGGCGCGCATGCGGCGAACCTGTCGGGACCGGCGGTGATGGTCCTGATCGTCATCGCCTATATCGGCTTCGGCTGCTTCCTGGAGGCGATCGGCATGCTGCTGATCACCGTCCCGGTGTTCCTGCCGCTGGTCAAGCAGTTCGGCTACGACCCGGTCTGGTTCGGCGTCATCGTCGTCATCGTCGCCGAGGTCGGACTGATCCATCCGCCGGTGGGCTTGAACCTGTTCGTCATTCAGGCTCACGCGCCCGACATCAATATCACCAGCATCTACCGCGGCATCGTGCCGTTCCTGTTCGCGCCGCTGATCCTGATCGTGCTGATGTTCTTATTCCCGCAGATCGCGCTGTGGCTGCCGCAGGTGCTGTACGGGGCGAGGTGAGCTTATCGCCGCCACCCTGAGGTGGCCGCCGCAGGCGGCCCTCGAAGGGCGACGGCCAATGCTTTAAAGAACTTGGCCGTTCATCCTTCGAGGGCTTCGCTTCGCGAAGCCACCTCAGGAGGACGGATTACTTACTTCATCATCTCTTCCGGCGGCCCGGGGCCCCACAAATTCGACGCCGAGGGATCCTTCGCCCACACTTTCGGCCGTTGCGGATTGTCGCGGTGCCAGGGGCGCGGCGCGAAATAGCCGAGTTCCTCGTCCTGCATCTGGTCGAGTTCGCAGAACAATTCGGTGATCAGCCCGCCCGGACTGCGGTGATAGGCGAACAGATTGTGGCCGATGCCGTGCCGGCCCGGCCCCCACAAAGTGCGGTAGCCGTTGAGGCTGAGAAAATCGCACGCCTCCTGCAGCTGGCCCCAGTTGCGCACTTCGAAGGCGGTGTGGAAATGCCGGTTCGATCCGGTGCCCATCAGGTTGATGGTGTGATGGTCGGGGCCGCAGCGCAGGAACACGAAGAAATCCGCCATCCAGTCCGACTCGCGGAAGCCGAGCACATCGACATAGAACTTCGCCACCTTCTTCACGTCCTCGCAATGAAAGGCGACGTGGCCGAGCTTGTGCGGCACCACGCCTTTGCTCTGAAATCGCTGATGGGCGAAGTCGTCGCGCTTGAACACTTCGATGGTAGTGCCTTTCGGGTCCTCGAAGCTGAGCATGTCGGAAATCGTCGGCTCGGGGTCCTTCTTGCGCGACGTCTTCACGCCCTGCGCCTGGGTCTGCTTCTCGAATTCGTTGAGATCGGCTTCCGGCGAAATCTGAAAGCCGACGCGCGTGCATTTCGGTTCGCCGCCCTTGCGCAGCACGACCGAATGATGATCGACGGTGTTGGCGAGATAGACCGCGTCCTTATCCTTGGCGGTCAGCGTCAGGCCGAGAATGTCGGTGTAATACTCGGTCTGCTTGTCGAGGTCGGGCAGCTCGTAGCTGGCGTGGGCGATCTTGCGGACGCGGATCATTTTGTTCTCCCTGACTTTGCTGTTTTCATGGTTTTCTTTTTGGCCGTGCCGGCCTTGCTCTTCGGTTTTTTGCGCGGCAATCCGCCGATGACGTCGACCATGATGGCGTTGTCGTGTTCGCCAAGCCCCATGTCGATGCAGCGTTGATAGAGTTCGACCGCGCGATCGAGCAGCGGGGTCGCGGCGCCGACGCGGTCGGCCATGTCCTCGATCAGCTCGAAATAATGCGCGAGCCCGGTGGTGGTGCCCTGCGCCGGCAGGAACCGCCGCTGCGCCATCCAGGGCGCGCGGATGCCGAATTGGGTCGAGCCGCCGCTGCCAGCGGCTACCGCCTTGATCATCAACTCGACGTCGACGCCGGCTTTAATGCCGAGCGCCATCGCCTCGGCGGTGGCGGCTATATGGACGGCCACCAGCAGGTTGTTGATCAGCTTGACCTTGCTGGCGGCGCCGAACGCGCCGAAATAGTGGCAGATGTCGGAAAAGCCGCGCACCACCTGCTCGGCTTTTTTGGCGGCCTCGGCGTCGCCGGCGAGATAGACCACCGCCTTGCGCGCGCGCACCATGCCGGGCGTGCCGCCGACTTCGCCGTCGAGGAAGACCGCGCCCTTGGCCGCGAGCGGCGCGATCTGGCGTTCCTTGTCGGGCACCAGATGCGAGCCGAGTTCGACCACGATCTGTCCGGGCCGCGCGGTATGCACCAGGCCGGACTTGCCCTGCACCACGTCGTCGAGCGCCTCCGCCGACGGCAGGCAGGTCAACACCATGTCGGCTTGCGCGCCGATGTCGGCGGGCGAGCGCGCGACGATGCCGCCGATCTGCTCGAACTCTGCAAGCGAGCTGCGCCGGTAGCCAAGCACGCGGTAGCCGCTTTTGATCAGGTTTTCCGCGATCGGCAGACCGATCTTTCCGATCCCGATCAGACCGACCGTCTCCATGCCGCCTCCCCGACTCGTGCCGCATGGTCATTGCGACCATGGGTGCCGCCATTTTTTTGTAATTGGCTGGCTTTGCGGGCCCAAGCCTACTTGAAGTCCTGCCCATTCGACAAATGGGAGTGGCAAGCCGCGCGGTCTTTTCCCGCGTTTCGCGCGAGGACGACCTGGCAGGAAAGCGCCGATTTCCCCGCAATTAAACATTTGCATCAGCGCTGCCGGCCGATTGCGATTAAGGCCGCCTTGGCGGCATCGATCCACATTTCCCACAGCGAAATGAATATCTGCGCGGCAAGTGCCAATCCCATGCCGACCCCGCCGATCAGCACGACATAGGCAAAGGCGGGGGCGAGATACTTGGTGAGCCACCAGGAACCGATGTCCATGATGATCGTTAGATAAGGCAGGACCACCAGCAAAACGCGCAGCCACACGGGCGTCTCGCTCAGCGCAAAGATTGCGCCGGTCGCCAGGAAAATCAGGCTGATGCCGAACAGATGGATATGCGAAACGCGCGCCAACTGAACGATGTTCGTTCCGGTGTCTGTCTTGAGCAATTTCTTGATTTCATCGTAGCCAGTAAGCGGAGGGATTGAACGGTTGTTTTCGGGGTTGTGGCAGCTCGCGCAATTGTTCTTGAAAATCGGAGCGACCGCTGCGTATCCCTCCTGCGAGGCGCCTTGGTGGATCCATTGAAGGATCCGGTTGCGATCCGCAGCGGACGCCATGGTGGCCATCGGCCCCTTTAGCCCGGTCTCCAGCCGGGTATCGCTTGGCAGTCCATGATATTGTTCGCTGATATCCGCAACGACGGACTGTCCGACGTCGAGATGCGGTTTGATGTCGACCAAAAACAACAATGATAATGCGGTCAGGTAACCGATTCCGATCAGCGCCAAAAAGCTGCTGAACAAAGCGCGGAAGACGAGCGGCAGCTTGCGCAACGAGGGCATGATCGCCTTCCCGCCACCGAGGACGACTGCATAGAGTTGTCCTGATATCGCAGTCACCCCCTTCCCGGTTCCTCCCAATTCAAGAGGAGAACCGAAAGTTTCAATTCGGCCTTACGACGCTGGCCTCTTGACGCCCAGCCCCTGCATAAAGCGGGCGCGGATCTGCACCGGATCGCGGTCGGTGTGGCCGACGCCCGGCTTGTTGTCGGTGCGCACGGCAATCAAGCTCGGTCCGCCCTTGAGCGCGGCGGCGAACAGCCGGTCGAAATCGTCCTCGTCGGCGGCCCAGGCGCTGTTGGGCAAGCCCGATCCGCGCGCGATCGCGACTAGGTCGGCGGCCGTTGCGCTTGCCGTCGACTGTCCGCCGGTGATCTGATAGAGTCCGTTGTCCCACACCACCATGGTCAGATTCTTCGGCGCCTGCGTGGCGACGGTGGCGAGGCAGCCGAGCTGCATCAGCAGCGAGCCGTCGCCCTCGAGCGCGACCACGTGCCGTTGCGGCTGCGCAATGGCGACGCCCAAGCCGATCGGAATGGTCAGCCCCATGCTGCCCAGCATGTAGAAATTCTGCGGCCGCTGGCCGGTCGCCCACAAATCGAAATTAGCGTTGCCGATGCCGCCAATGACGGCCTCGTCGTGCTTGAGCTTTTCGACCAGGCGCTTGGTCAGGTCGAAGCGGTTCATCACCTTGGCGTTGTGCGCGCCGACCGCGCCGGTTTGCGTCGTGGTCATTGCTTACGCCTCGAACACTTTGCCGCCGGTCAACAGCGGCGACAAGATGAAAGTGACAGGCGCCTGCGTCGCCACCGCCTGTTTGATCGAGCGGTCGACGATGAAGACGAGTTCGTCATGCCGCGTGATGGTGTGGTGCTCGATGCCGAGCGAATCGAGCACCGGCCGCATGGTCTTGCAAACCATGGCCTGGCCGAGATTGAACTCGCCGAGCGTGCCGCGCTCGGACACGAACAGCAGCGCCGGAATCTGGCTCGGCACCACCAGTGAGGCGAGCGCGTTCGGCAGGGTGGCGAAGCCCGAGGTCTGCATCAGCACGGCGCTGCGCATGCCGCCCATCCAGGCGCCGGTGACGACGCCGATCGCCTCCTCCTCGCGCGTGCAGGCGAAGGTGGTGAAGAAGGGGTCGGCGTGCAGCGCCTTGATCAGCGGCGTGAGCACCTTGTCGGGGACGTAGACGACCAGCTTGACGTTGTTGCGCTTGAGGGTCGCCAGCACGATCTCGTGCCAATTGGCGCCCGCCTTAGTGTCATTCATATGTTCACGCGACCCGGTATTGCGTCGTCCAATTATCACTGAAACGGCGTGCTTTATGCGCGCCTGTGCCGGCGGCGGGCCGACCGCAACCGACTCCATTGCTCCAATGATCGCAAAAGCTTACCCTAATATCCAGAGGGGCGCTAACTAGAAACTTTTGCCTAGCCATAAGGGGAGGATCATGAAGAAATTTACTGGAAATACCGGACCGTCGCGGCGTCACGTCATCAAGGGCGCCGGCGTGCTCGCGGCCGGCATCGCGGCTCCGGCGCTGATAGGCGTCCGTTCGGCCTATGCCGCCTATCCGGACCGCCCGGTCAAGATCGTGGTGGCCAATACGCCGGGCGGGCCGTCCGACATCACCGCGCGCATCGTCACGGCCGCGCTGCAGGAAAACACCGGCAAAACCTTCATCGTGGAAAACCGCGGCGGCGCCGGCGGCAATATCGGCTTCGGCTATGCCGCGAAGGCCGACCCGGACGGCTACACGATCCTGCTGATCACCAATTCCTTCTCGGTCAACGTCACGCTCTATCACCAGCTGCCCTACAAAGTGAGCGACTTCGTCCCGGTGTGCGAACTGGCGAGCTCGCCCAACACGTTCACGGTAAAGGCCGACTCGCCGGCGAAGACGATGAAGGAATTCGTCGCGCTCGCCCGCGCCAACCCGGACAAATTCAATTGCGCGACGCCGCCGATCGGCACGTCGTCGCAAATGCAACTGGAATTCCTGAAAGCGACCGAAAAACTGCCGAAACTGGCCGACGTCGTGTTCAAGGGCGGCGGCGACGCCATCACCGCGCTGCTCGGCGGCAACGTGCAACTGAGCTCCGGCTCGCTCGCGCCGGCGTTGCCGCACATCAAGGCCGGCACGCTGCGCTGCCTCGCCGTCACCGGCGATCAGCGCTGGCCCGAATTGCCCGATGTGCCGACCATGGTGCAGGCCGGCTACAAGGACTTCGTGTTCGCGGTCGATTGCGCGTTGCTGGCGCCGGCCAAGACGCCACCCGAAGCGGTCAAGTGGCTGGAGGCGGAAACGCTCAAAGTTCTCCAAACCAAGGGGATCCAGGAAAAGCTGCACAAGGCGGGCTTCCTGGTGCGCGCGCAAGGCGCCGAGGCCTGCTGGAAGCGCGTGAACAAGGAAATCGTCCAGTTCAGGGACATTATCGAAACGGCGCATATCAAGAAGATGTAAGGCCGCCGCCTCACCTGCCGCGCCCGCCGTCACGCAACCCATGACGGCGGGCGCAGCCGCAAGAAAGAGCCCCCCGTGCGCGTCAAATCCGTCGAGCCGATCGCAGTCAGCCTGCCGATGATCAAGCCTGTCATCATGGCGGGCGAGGAAGTGCGCCGCGCCGACAACGTGCTGGTGCGCATCGAAGCCGACAACGGCCTTACCGGCTGGGGCGAAGCCGCCTCCGCGCCGGTGATGACCGGCGATACGCTCGAGAGTCTGGTCGCCGGCGTGCAGTATCTCGCATCCGCCTTGCGCGGCCGCGATCCGGCCGACATCGAAGGCGCGCTCGCCGCCATGGACGGCCGCATGTACGGCAATCACGGCGCCAAGGCGGCGATCGAGATCGCGTTGCTCGATCTCGCCGGCCGCGCCGCCGGCAAGCCGGTGCATGCGCTGCTCGGCGAGAAAATACGCAGCCGCCTGCCGCTGCTCGCTGTGGTCGGCAGCGGCGATCTCGACGGCGACCTGCGCGACGCGGAGAAGAAGAAGGCCGCCGGCTTCACCGCCTACAAGATCAAGGTCGGCATCGATACCGCCGAAAAAGACGCCGCCCGCACGCGCGCGATCTGCCAGGTGCTCGGCGCCGGCCTGCTGATCTCGTCGGACGCCAACCAGGGCTTCAGCACCGATGAGGCCATCGCCTATGTGCGCGCGGTCAAAGGCTGCGGCCTCGATTTCTTCGAACAGCCGGTCGAGGCCTCCGATCTCGTCGGCATGGCCGCCGTCGCCGCCATCGACGCGCACATCGCCATCGGCGCCGACGAAGGCATCCATTCGCTCGCCGACATCGTCCGCCATCACGAGCGCAAGGCCGCGCGCGGCGTCAGCCTGAAGGCGATCAAACTCGGCGGTGCGCGCGCCGTGACGGAAGCCGGCCGCCTCTGCGACAGCCTCGGCATGAGCGTCAACATCTCCTGCAAGACCGGCGAATTGAGCATCGCCTGCGCGGCGGCGCTGCATGTGGCGAGCGTTATCCCCAACATCGGCTGGGGGCTGACGCTGACCCATATCGCGCTTGCGGAAGACGTCACCGCGCATCCGGTTGCGACCGCGCGCGGCCATGTCGAGAGCATCGACCGCCCCGGTCTCGGCATCGACGTCGACGAGGACCGCGTGCGCCGCCATCGAGTTCAGATCGCTCGACGTGGCCTGATACCGCGTCATGCCTAAGTTTTAGGCTAATTTGCTCTATTGTATGCAATCCAGGCAACCGGCTGATGAGCCCTCGCTCTTCGTGATTTTTCGCTTTTCCCGCTGAATCAATCGCTTACGGATTTTGTGCAGCGCGGCCGGTTTTGGCACGCCGCTTGCGGATGATCTTCCCAGTGCATTCGGGAGGCTCACCATGAAACGTCGTGAATTCCTGCAGTCGATGACCGCGCTCGCCGCCACCACCGCCGTGACGGCGCCGGCGGTCTGGTCGCCGGCCAAGGCGCAGTCGCGCAAAGAAACTTTGCTGCTCGTCACCGAGAACGGCCCCAACAATTTGGACATCCACGGCGTAGGCAGCAACCGGCCCGGCTATGAAGCCTCGTGGAATTGCTACGACCGGCTGATCACGCACGAAAAGAAAATGCTTTCCGACGGCTCACAGTCCTACGACCGCGACAAATTCAAAGGCGAACTCGCCGAGGACATGAAGGTCGGCGACATGTCGGTCACCTTCAAGCTGAAGAAGAACGCCAAGTTCCAGGACGGCACGTCGGTCACCGCCAATGACGTCAAATGGTCGTACGAGCGCGCGATCTCGGTCGGCGGCTTCCCGACCGTGCAGATGAAGGCCGGCTCCCTGGTCAAGAAGGAGCAGTTCGTCGCCGTCGACGATTCCACCTTCCGCGTCGACTTCATCAAGAAAGACCGCCTGACGATTCCCGATCTCGCGGTGATCGTGCCCGGCATCTACAATTCCGGACTGCTCAAGAAGCACGCCACCGAAAAAGATCCCTGGGCTCTCGACTTCACCAAGAGCAACACCGCCGGCTCCGGCGCCTACAAGGTGACGAGCTGGAAGCCCGGCGTCGAAGTGGTCTACGAGCGCAACGACTCCTGGGCCGGCGGCAAGCTGCCCGAACTCAAGAAGGTCATCTGGCGCACCATCCCCTCCTCCGGCAACCGCCGCGCGCTGATGGAGCGCGGCGACGCCGACATCTCCTTCGACCTGCCCGCCAAGGACTTCGCCGAGATGAAGAAGGAGGGCAAGCTGAACATGATCTCCAATCCGATCGGCAACGGCATGTACAGCCTCGAACTGAACGTGGTGAAGCCGCCGTTCAACAACGAGAAAGTCCGCCAGGCCGTCGCCTACGCGATCCCCTATCAAAAGATCGTCGACGCCGCGATGTTCGGCATCGCCAATCCGCTGTTCGGCGGAAAGTCGAACGACGTCTCGACGATTCAGTGGCCGCAGGCCACCGGCTATAACACCGACATGGCCAAGGCCAAGGCGCTGATGGCGGAGTCGGGCGCCGGCGCCATCGACACCACCATCTCCTTCGACCTCGGCGACGGCGTGAATTCCGAGCCGATCGCCGTCCTGATCCAGGAAAGCCTCGGCCAGATCGGCATCAAGACCACCATCAACAAAGTACCCGGCGCCAATTGGCGCAGCGAAATGGCCAAGAAGTCGATGCCGATGATGGTGAACTTCTTCTCCGGCTGGCTGGACTACCCGGAATACTTCTTCTTCTGGTGCTATTCCGGCCAGAACGCGATCTTCAACACGCCGAGCTACGTCAACAAGGACATGGACGCCTTCATCGACGGCGCGCGCGCCGCGGCGGCCATTGGCGAAAAGGACAAATACGCCACCGATGTGAAGGGCTTCATCTCCAAGGCCTACCACGAAGTGCCGCGTGTGCCGATGTTCCAGCCGTTCCTGAACGTGGCGACGCAGAAGAACATCTCGGGCTACAGCTACTGGTTCCACCGGCAAGTCGACTACCGCTCGCTCGTCAAAGCATGAGCGGAGGCCTGTGCCCCGGCGGCGGCGCGGCTCCCCGTTCCGCATCGCCGCCGGGCAACGCTGCGGAGTAACACGATGCTCGCGACCCTTGCCAAGCGGCTGGTGACGGTGATCCCGACTTTGATCGGCGTCGTGATCGTCACCTTCCTGCTCACGCGCGTTTTGCCCGGCGATCCGGCGGTTTATTTCGCCGGCCCCGCGGCGACGCCGCAATCGATTGCCGACGTCCGCAAGTCGCTCGGCCTCGACCGCCCGCTGCCCGAGCAGTTCGCCCGCTATGTCAGCGATCTCGCGCACGGCAATCTCGGCAATTCGCTCTCCACCGGGCGGCCGGTGGCGACCGAGATCACCAGTCGGCTGCCGGCATCCGCCGAACTGACGCTGCTCGGACTGATTTTGTCGCTTGCCATCGCGGTGCCGCTCGGCATCCTCGCCGCCGTCAAGCAAGGCTCCTGGATCGATCATACTTGCCGGGTGGTGGCGACCGCCGGCGTCTCGCTGCCGGTGTTCTTCACCGGCCTGCTGCTGGTCTATGTGTTCTATTTCCAGCTCGGCTGGTCGCCGGCGCCGATCGGCCGGCTTGACGCTTTCGCAACGACGCCGCCGCAGATCACCGGCTTTTATCTGTTCGACAGCCTGGTCACCGGCAATTTCGAGACCTTCCGCGCCGCGCTCAGCCAATTGATCCTGCCGGCCTTCACGCTCGGCATCTTTTCGCTGGCGCCGATCGCGCGCATGACGCGCGCCTCGATGCTCGCCGTGCTCGCCGCCGATTTCGTGCGCACGGCGCGCGCCAGCGGCCTCGACAACCGCACCGTCATTCTCACTTACGCCTTCCGCAACGCCATGCTGCCGGTCGTCACCACGCTCGGCATGGTGTTTTCCTTCCTGCTCGGCGCCAACGTGCTGGTGGAGAAGGTGTTCGCCTGGCCCGGCATCGGCTCCTATGCGGTCGAGGCGCTGCTGCAATCGGACTTCGCGCCGATGCAGGGCTTCGTGCTGGCCATGGCCGTGCTCTATGTGGCGCTCAACCTCTTGATCGACATGCTGTACGGCGTCATCGACCCGCGCGTGAGGCTCGAGGGATGACCGAAACCACCGTGAACAATGCGGCGACGGCGGCGCTCAAGCCCGCGCAGAATTCCATTTTCAGTCACGCCAAATACGTGATCGCGGAAAATCCGGTGACCGGCTTGGCCTTCGGCCTGTTCGCGCTGATTGCGCTTGCCGCCCTGATCGGCCCCTATGTGGTTCCGCACGATCCGCTGGCGAGCGACACCGCGGCGAGCCTGAAGCCGCCGTCCTTCGCGCACTGGTTCGGCACCGATCAGCTCGGCCGCGACATTTTCAGCCGCGTGGTGGTGGCGACGAGGCTCGACTTCATCATCGCGCTCGCCTCGGTCGCGCTCGTTTTCGTCGCCGGCGGCTTTGCCGGCATTGCCGCCGGCTTCTTTGGCGGCTGGACCGACCGCATCGTCGGGCGCATCTCCGACACCATCATGGCGTTTCCGCTGTTCGTGCTGGCGATGGGCATCGTCGCTGCGCTCGGCAATACGGTGACCAACATCGTCATCGCCACCGCCATCATCAATTTTCCGCTCTATGTGCGCGTGGCGCGCGCCGAGGCCAATGTGCGGCGCGACGCCGGCTTCGTGCAGGCGGCGCGGCTGTCCGGCAACGGCGACTTCCGCATTCTGCTGATGCACATCCTGCCCAACATCATGCCGATCATGATGGTGCAGATTTCGCTCACCATGGGCTACGCCATTCTCAACGCGGCGGGCCTGTCGTTCATTGGGCTCGGCGTCAAACCGCCAACGCCGGAATGGGGGATCATGGTGGCGGAAGGCGCCGCCAATATTATTTCCGGCGAATGGTGGATCGCGCTATTTCCCGGCGCGGCGCTGATGATCGCCGTGTTCTGTTTCAATCTGCTCGGCGACGGACTGCGTGATTTGGTCGATCCGCAAAGAAGAACTTGAGGCGAACCATGGACAGCATAACTTACCCTGCGTTGCTGCCAGCCGAATCTGCCGAAGCCGCAGCGACACGGCCGCTGCTCGAGGTGCACGATCTCACCGTCGAGTTCGCCACCCGGCGCGGCATCGTGCGCGCGGTGCAGCACGTCAACATCACCATCGCCAAGGGCGAGACGCTCGGCATTGTCGGCGAATCGGGATCGGGCAAATCGGTCACCTCCTATGCGGTGATGCGCATTCTCGACCGCGCCGGGCGCATCGCGGAAGGCTCGATCGCCTTCAGCGGCCTCGACTTGCAGACCGTGCCCGAAAGCGAGATGCGCGACATGCGCGGGCGCGAAATGTCGATGATCTTCCAGAACCCGCGCGCCGCGCTCAACCCGATCCGCAAGGTCGGCCGCCAGATCGAGGACGTGCTGCTGCAGCATGCCCAGGTCGACAGCGCCGTGGTGAGCGAGCGCGCGATCGAGACGCTCGAGCAGGTGCGCATCGCCCGGCCGCGCGAGCGCTACCATGCCTATCCGTTCGAGCTCTCCGGCGGCATGTGCCAGCGCGTGGTGATCGCGCTCGCGCTCGCCTGCCGCCCGCAACTGCTGATCGCCGACGAGCCGACCACCGGGCTCGACGTCACCACGCAGAAGGCGGTGATGGATCTCGTCGTCGAGTTGACGCGCGAGCGCGGCATGTCGACCATCCTCATCACGCACGACCTTGGCCTCGCCGCCGCCTATTGCGACCGCGTGATGGTGATGGAGAAGGGCCGCGTGGTGGAGGACGCGAGGTCCGACACCATCTTCATCAAGCCGTCGCATGTCTATACGCGCAAGCTGATGCGCGCGACGCCGCGTCCCGGGGTGTCGCTGCGCGATCTTTTGCCGGAAGGAGAAGAACCGCGCGCCGATGACAAAAGAAGCCCGGGAAGAAGCAATAGTTCTGCCGGCAAAGATGCGCTGCTGGTCGTCGACAAACTGGTGAAGGAATATCCGCGCAAAGGCCTGCCGAGTTCGTTCGCCAAGATGTTCAGCCGCAAGCCGCCGGTGGAAACCGAGACGTTCCGCGCCGTGGACGGCATCAGTTTTTCCATCGCGCGTGGCGAAAGCGTTGGACTTGTTGGCGAATCCGGCTGCGGCAAATCCACCACCTCGATGATGGTGATGCGGTTAATCGATAAGACTTCCGGAATGATCACCTTTGGCGGCGACGACATCGGCGAAATCCCCGCCCGCGATTTCGCCACGCTGCCGGCGCGCAAGAAAATTCAGATGGTTTTTCAAGACCCTACCGACAGTCTCAATCCGCGCTTCACGGCCGCGCGCGCCATCGCCGATCCGCTGCTGCGGCTTGGTGGACTGGGTCGCGGCGAAGTGCGTTCGCGCTGCGAGGAACTGGCCACGCAGGTCGGCTTACCGCTTGAATTCCTTGATCGTTTTCCGCATCAGCTGTCCGGCGGCCAGAAGGCGCGTGTCGGTATTGCCCGCGCTATCGCGCTCAAGCCCGACCTCGTCATCCTCGACGAGCCGACCGCCGCGCTCGACGTCTCGGTCCAGGCCGTCGTCCTCAATCTGCTGCAAGACCTCAAAGATTCACTCGGCATGAGCTATCTTTTCGTCTCGCATGACCTCAACGTGGTGCGCCTTTTGTGCGATCGTGTCATCGTCATGCAGGCGGGAAAAATCGTCGAACAGGGACCCACGGAACGCGTTATGGAATCGCCGGAAGCGGGCTACACGCGCGATCTCTTGGCGGCAATTCCGCATCCGCCGATTTGAGCGATAAATGATTGGCCGGGCTGAGATTTTCGCATGAGCCTCATGGCGCCGGACGCCGCGCCGCAGGACGTCCGCTGGCCGCGCAAGACCCGCGCCGAGGAACTGCGCTTGCAGCTCGCCGACGAAATCGTGCGCGGCGCGCTCTCGCCCGGCGCCGCGCTCGACGAGACCACGCTGGCGCGCCGCTTCGAAGTCTCGCGCACGCCAGTGCGTGAAGCGATCCGCATGCTGGCGGCGAGCGGGCTGGTGGAAGTGCGCGCCCACCGCGCCGCCGTCGTGGCGCGGCCGAGCGCGGAGCAACTCGCCGGCATGTTCGAAGTCATGGCGGAGCTGGAGGCGCTTTGCGCCGGCTTTGCCGCCGAGCGCATGACCAGCATGGAGCGGCGCGCACTCGAGGATATCCACGAAAAATTGCGCGTGCTGATCCAGAGCGGCGACCCGCAGCACTACCACGAAGTCAACGAAGCCTTTCACAACTGCATTTATAACGGCGCCCACAACACTTACCTCGCCGAGATAACGTTATCGACGCGGGCGCGGGTGCAGCCGTTCCGCCGCGCGCAATTCCGCAATCTTGGCCGGCTCGCCAAGTCGCATATCGAGCATGACCGCGTGGTGGAGGCGATTTTGCGCGGCGAGCAAGCCATCGCCGGCTCCGCCATGTATGCGCATATCGTCACGGTGCGCGAGGAGTACGAGCACTATACCGAGACGATCTGACGCTTCCTCAACCCTGAGGCGCTCGGCGCGATGCGGCGAGCCATCGCGGGTCCGACGCTGACTTGCGTCCGTCATATTCCGAGCTCTGCAGGCTCCAGCGATAGGTGGCGACGACCCGATAAGTTCAGCGGCTGTTCACTCCTTCGAGGCTCGCTTCGCTTGCGCCGCGGGACGACGGAGTTCACGCCGGCGTTTTTTCGCCCGCCAAGTAGGCCCGCCAGCCGCCGAAGCTTGAAATGTCGCGCGCGCCGGCGGTGGCAACGGCTTCCACCAGGAAGCATTTCACCGCGCGGCCGTCGGCCAGCGTGACGGTGCCGATAGAGAGCGGCGCCGGCACGGCATCGGCGAAACGGCCGAAAGCCTCGACCGAAAGCGCCCAGACCTCGACCTCGACGCCTACGCCCTTTCCGCTGTCGACGCGCAGCAAACCGGGCTTTGGCGGCGTGGTATCGGCAAGCGCATAGAGCCGATAATCGGGCGCGGTCTTCGCCGTCTCCAACAGACGCCCGCCGAGCGCGCGCAATTCACCGTTGAGCGGCAATCCGGACAGGTGCGCACCGACCACGGCTACCGCGGTTTCGCCGGCGCCCGGCGATTTCGGCGGCACGATCAGTGGCGGCTGCGGCTGTTTGAGCGCGCCGAGCGGCAGCGCCGTGTCGGCATGGAAGACGCGGCCAATCTCGGCCAGCCGCGCATCGCCGCCGCCCGGCGCCAGCAGCGTGATGCCGAACGGCACGCCCGCCTCGGTCATCGCGGCCGGCAGCGCCAGACCGCAGAGATCGAGCAGGTTGACGAAATTGGTATAGGTGCCGAGCCGGCTGTTGAGCTGGATCGGATCGGCCAGCACCTGCTTGACGGTATAGGCGGTCGGCGCGGTCGGCAGCGCCAGCGCGTCGATCGCGCGGAAAGTATGGTCGGCGACGCGGCGCAACTCTTCCAGCTTATAGAACGCCGCGAAGGCGTCGATCGCAGTCGGACGCAGGCCGCTCAGAATGATCTCGCGCGTCACCGGATGAATGGCGTCGGGGTCGGACGCCAGCAGCGAGCGCGCCGTAATGGTGCGCTCGGCCACCCATGGGCCCTCATAGAGCAGGCGCGCGGTCTCGTAGAACGGCTCGATGTCGATCTCGACGATTTCGCAGCCGAGCCGCGCCAGCCGGTCGACCGCCGCTTCGTATCCGGCCTGGAATTGCCGATCGCCGAAAAACAGCCGCTGGCCGGCGCGCGGCACGCCAAGATTAACATGCGGCGGCATGAGGCCGGGCGCCGCGAGCGGCCGGCGGCGCGAATAAGGATCCTTGGCGTCCGCGCCGGCCATCGCTTCAAGTGCGGTCCAGGCGTCGTCGACGGTAAGCGCGAACACCGAAACGCAATCGAGCGTGCGGCAGGCGGGCACGACGCCGTAGGTCGAGACCAGACCGAGGCTCGGCTTGAGCCCGACGATATTGTTGAGGCCCGCCGGCACGCGGCCGGAGCCCGCCGTATCGGTGCCGAGCGCGAGCGGCACCAATCCGGCGGCGACCGCCACCGCCGAACCGGAGCTCGATCCGCCGGGAATGAGGTCGGCGTTGAACGTATTCCTCGGCACGCCATAGGGCGAGCGCACGCCGACCAGGCCGGTGGCGAACTGGTCGAGATTGGTCTTGCCGATGATGAGCGCACCGGCCGCGCGCAAGCGCGCCACAGCGGTCGCATCGTGCGCCGGTTGATAGCTGAAGGCAGGACAGGCCGCCGTCGTCGGCATGCCGGCGACGTCGATATTGTCCTTCACCGCGACGGGAACGCCATAAAGCGGGCGCGCGGCGGCAGCCGGGCCAAGCGCGCGCGCTTCGGCCAATACTTCGGCTTCCGGCCGCAGACTGATGAATATGGCGCCGTCGCCATGCGCGCGGATGCGCGCGAAGCTGCGGGCGACGGTCTGTTCAGGCGTTGCCGTACCCGCCCGGTGGGCGGCCACGATCGAGGCGACGGTCTCGGACAAAACGAGCCCCCAAAGCAATCGGCGCCACCCCGGCAAAGGCGTGCCGCTTCTTGTGCGAAAAATCCTCTCTCCACGCAACAGGAAATGTCGATCCAATTCGGCGGTTGCCACACGACCGCACCGTGGGGGATGATGCGGCGGGCAGAAGACCAAAACCAACAGGCCACCAGGGAGAACGGGATGAGCCAACGCCGAGGAGCGCGTCGCACAACCGCTACACTGCGCGTTCACGTTTGGCGCGGCGCCGAGACCGGAAAGTTCCAGACTTTCGCCATTCCGCGCCGCGAGCACCAGACCGTGCTCGATGTGGTCACCGAAATCCAGCGCGAGCACGACGCAACGCTGTCCTACCGTTTTGCCTGCCGGGTCGGCATGTGCGGCTCCTGCGCCATGGTAGTGAACGGCCGCCCGCGCTGGACCTGCCGCACGCGCGTGAGCGAGGTCATCGACGACCGCGAGCAGCTGCGGCTCGAGCCGCTGCGCAATTTCGCCGTGGTCAAGGATCTCGCGGTCGAGATGACCCAGTTCTTCGACAAATGGAAAGCGGCGAAAGGGTTTTTCGAGCCCGGCGCGGAGCCTGCGAAGGATTTCGCGGTGGTCCCGCCGGCGGCGCGCGAACGGCAGACCGCCGATGCCGGCATCGAATGCATCGGCTGCGGGGTCTGCTATTCGGCCTGTGACGTAGTAACCTCGGACAGCGATTATCTCGGGCCGGCGGCGCTCAACCGCGCCTGGACGCTGGTCAACGACGTGCGCGACCAGGGTGGCGACGCGCGGCTTGCGGCCGTGTCGGGCAGCGACGGCTGTCAGGCCTGCCACACGCATATGAGCTGCACCTCGTTCTGCCCGAAAGCGATTGCGCCGACTTATTCCATCGCGGGCCTCAAACGCGCGGTGCTGCGTCGCGCCCTCCACTTCACCTCTCCCCGCTGGGGAGAGGTCGACGCGCGAAGCGCGTCGGGTGAGGGGGACCATGACTCACGATAGGCCCTTGCCCCCTCACCCCAACCCTCTCCCCCGAGGGGAGAGGGAGTTTCGCTGCGGCAAACTGCAGCGCTTTACGCATGCGAAGGACGGTGGCACATGACCGCCGTCCTGTTCCTGGCGCAACGCGCGACCGCCTTCGTGCTGGCGCTTGCCGTCGCCGTCCATCTCGGCACTATCCTTTATGCCACTCGCGGCGGGCTTACCGCGGCCGACATCCTCACGCGCACCCACGGCAATCTGTGGTTTTTGTTGTTTTACGCGGCGTTCGTGATCGCCGTTGCGATCCACGCGCCCATCGGACTGCGCAACGTCCTGCGCGAATGGACGCAGTGGCGCGGGCGTTCGCTCGACGTGGCGCTGGCGCTGTTTTCGATTCTGTTGCTCGCCCTCGGCCTGCGCGCCGTGTTCGCGGTGTACAGCGCATGATCCCGAAAAGTGGGCACCGGTTTTCGGAAAAGATCATGCGCAAAAGGAAGGGGTCATGAGAGCCTCGCACCAACAGCGCGGCTTTGCCGCGGCCATGCTGCACCGCCTTGCGCTGGCGATATTTCTGCCCCTGCATTTTCTCGCTCTGGCCACCGCGCTCAACGGCGCCAAGGCCCTCGACGCGTTCCTGGCGCTGACGCGCCAGCCGGTCGTCGCCTTCGCCGGCGCCGGCATTGTTATCGCGCTCACCATTCATCTGACGCTGGGACTGCGCGTGCTGGCGATCGAGTTTCTCGACTTCCGCGAGAAGACGCTTGCCGCCCTGTCGGTCTGCTTCGCTACCGTGCTCGCGGTCGGTCTCATCTTCATTCTCAATCTGGGCTGACCGGATGCTATTCGGACTCACGCTCGACACGCTTGCCATCCTCTGGCTCGGGGCGTTGGTCGGCGGCATCGCAGCCGGCGGCAGCGGCTTTGCCTTTGCGCTCGCCGCCTCGTCGATTTGGCTGCACCGCATCGACCCGTTGCATTCCGCCATCATGTGCACCGGCTGCGGCGTGTTGTTGCACCTAACGACGATTTGGCCGCAGCGCCGGCACATCGAGGTCGCACGATTGTGGCCTTTCCTGCTCGGGGGTCTCGCCGGCGTCCCGATCGGCGTGCAGTTGCTGGCGTTTACCGACACCGGCATCCTGAAGGTGACGCTTGGGATATTCCTGCTCGCGTTCGGAACCTATGCGGTCATCGCCCCGCGTCTGCACACCATCTCCGTGGGCGGCCGTGGCGCCGATGCGGCGGTCGGCTTCATAGGCGGCATTCTGGGCGGGATCGGCGGCTATTCGGGTGTTTTGCCGACGATCTGGACGCAACTGAGGGGCTGGCCGAAGGAAATCGCGCGCGGCGTCTACCAGCCGTACATAATCATCATACAGGGCATCACTTTAGCGGGTATAATTCTGGTTACCTTCGATCATAGGGGCCTGCTCCTGATGATGGTCGTTCTGCCGCCGCTTTTTCTTGGAACCTGGATCGGCTGGCAGCTTTACGGCAAACTTAATGAGCGGCGATTTCGCCAGATTCTCGGGCTGCTGCTGATCGGATCAGGCCTGACGCTGGTTCTTTAGGGATTACCTCATGCAGCTCGATCTCAAGGAAGTCGAGGAACTGAGCAAGACGCTCTATATCCGCGCCCTCAAGCTGCTGCCGAACGACATCAAGCAGGGCTTCGAGCGGCTGCTGATGGAAGAGACCGACGTAACCGGCAAAACCATCCTCGGCACCATGGTCGAGAATATCGCGGTCGCCGAGCGCACCAAGAACCTGCTCTGCCAGGACACCGGCATTCCGATCTACAACGTCGTCATCGGCCGCCACGTCGAGTTCGACGGCGCGGCGATGAAAGAAGCGATCCGCCGCGGCTGCGAGCGCGCCACCAACGGAACACCCGTTGCGCTCCTCGGTCGTGCATCCGATCACGCGCAAGAACGAACAGACCTCCTGCGGCGCCGGCGTGCCGATCATCCATGTCGATTTCGACGAGCGCGAGGAAACCGTCGAGATCGAAATGATCCCGAAAGGCTCCGGCTCCGAGAACGGCTCGTTCCTGCAGATGCTGATCCCGGCCGACGGCGTCGCCGCCATCAAGCGCTTCGTCATCGACAAGGTGATCGAATGCGGCGGCCGCGTCTGTCCGCCGACCATTGTCGGCGTCGGCATCGGCGGCACCTCGGATCTCTGCATGCATCTCGCCAAAGTCGCCGCGACGCGGCCGCTCGGCACGGCCTGCGCCGATCCGGAAGGCGCCAAGATCGAGGCGCAATTGAGCGAGGCCGTCAACCAGCTCGGCATCGGCCCGCAGGGCTTGGGCGGACGCGCCACCGCGTTCCGCGTCCATGTGGAGGTCGCCGCCACCCACATCACGATGAACCCGGTGGCCGTGAACATCCAGTGCCATTCCGCCCGCCGCGCCACCGCCGTGATCACGCCCGGCGGCATCGCGTTCGAATGAGGCGCGCGTCATGACGCATCACGTGCTGGAGATGCCGGTCAGCGAGGCGCAGGTGCGCGCGCTGCGCGTCGGCGACACCGTCACGCTGGAAAAGACGCTGTTCGGCATCCGCGACGCCACGCTGATCGCCATGTTCGACCGCGGCCGCGCCACCCGCCTCGACCTCAAGGGCCACGCGGTCGTCCATACCGCGCCCAATGTGCGCAAGAGTCGATCCGCGTCCGGAAAATTCCTCCGGCTACGAGCCGCTCTGCATCGGCACCACCACCTCCATGCGCATGGAACGCTTCACCCGGCCCCTGATGCAGCGCGACGGCGTTCGCATCATCATCGGCAAAGGCGGCATGGGGCCGGCGACGCTCGATGCGTTCCGCGAATTCGGCGGCGCCTATCTCGCCGTGGTCGGCGGCGCCGCCGCGCTGCAGACCACCTGGATCGAGGCGATCGAGGACGTCGATTTCGAACGACCTGCAATCCCGAGTGCCTGTGGAAATTCCGCATCAAGGGCTTCGGCCCGCTGCTGGTGACCATGGATTCGCACGGCGGCTCGCTGCACGCGCAGGTCAATGCCGAAGCGGCGGCCCGCGCGCGCGGCGGTGCTGGCCAGCATCGGCAGCGACGCTGAACGTGCAGACGCTTGAAACCGACATCCTGATTCTCGGTGCCGGCGGCGCGGGCTTGTTCGCCGCGCTGCATGCGAAAAACGCGAATCCCGATCTCGACGTCACCATCGCGGTGAAAGGCCTGCTCGGCAAATGCGGCTGCACCCGCATGGTGCAGGGCGGCTACAACGTCGCGCTGTCGCCCGGCGACTCGGTCGAGCGGCATTTCATGGACACGATCGAGGGCGGCGGCTGGCTCAACGATCAGGATCTCGCCTGGCTGCTGGTGGAGACCGCGCCGAAGCGCATCCGCGAGCTGGAAACCGAGCTTGGCTGCTTCTTCGACCGCAATCCCGACGGCACCGTGCACCAGAAGGCCTTCGCCGGGCAGACCTTCGACCGCACCGTGCACAAGGGCGACCTGACCGGCATCGAGATCATCAACCGCCTGGCCGAACAGGTCTGGCGGCGCGACGTGCGCCGCATCGAGGATCACCGCGCGCTCGATCTCATTCCCAGCGCCGACGGCTCGCGAGCTCGCCGGCGTGCTGATGCTCGACATGCGCACCGGCGAGCCGCTGCATGGTGCGCGCGCGCGCGACGCTGCTGGCGACCGGCGGCGGGCCGACCATGTACCGCTATCACACGCCGTCCGGCGACAAGTCCTGCGACGGCCTGGCCATGGCGCTGCGCGCCGGGCTGCCGCTGCGCGACATCGAGATGGTGCAGTTCCATCCGACCGGCCTGCTTGGCCGGCGAAGGCACGCGCATGACCGGCACCGTGCTGGAAGAAGGCCTGCGCGGCTCCGGCGGCTATCTCACCGACGCGCAAGGGCGAGCGCTTCATGTTCGATTACGACAAGCGCGGCGAGCGCGCCACCCGCGACATCGTCAGCCGCTCGATCATGGACCGCATCCGTAAAGGCCACGCCTCACCGCATGGCGGCGTCTATATCGAGATGGGCCATCTCGGCGCCGACCGCGTGCGGCGCGAGTTCAAGGGCATGGTCGAGCGCTGCGCCGATTGCGGCTTCGACCTCGCCGCCGGCCGCGTCGAGGTGATCCCGACCGCGCATTACATGATGGGCGGCGTGGTGTTTTCGCCCGATTGCACGACGCCGTTGCCGCGGCTCTACGCGGCCGGCGAGGATACCGGCGGCGTGCACGGCGCCAACCGGCTCGGCGGCAACGGCGTCGCCAATTCCACCGTGTTCGGCGGCATTGCCGGCGACGTGATGGGCGCGCGCACGGCGCGCAGCGGCGCCCTGCCCGAGCCGGACAAAGCCGCGATCGACGCGGCTTATCGAGCGCGCTTTCGCGCCGCTCGGCCGCAAACCCGGCAATCTGCCGGAAATGCGCGAGCGGCTTTACAACATCATGTGGAACGATGTCGGCGTGCTGCGCGACGCGCAAAGCCTGGCGCGCGGCGCGGCGGCGCTCGATGCGCTGGCGCGCGAGATCGCCGACTGCGGCGTGGCCGACGACGAGCCGCCGCTACAACCTGACCTGGATGGACCGGCTCAACCTGGAAAACCTCACGCTGGTCAGCCGCGCGATTTGCGCCGCCGCCGATTTCCGCCGCGACAGCCGCGGCGCGCATTTCCGCGAGGACTATCCGCACGCATCCGATCTCGCCGCTTCGCACTACACCTGCGTGCGGCTTGCCGGCGACCGGCCGGTCGTGAGCAGCGAACCCGTGACATTCACGCGCGTGCGGCCAGGGCAATCATTGCTGCAGCAAATGCCGGCAACCGCCGCGCTTTAGCGTTCACGCAGCCGGCTTGCGTTTGAGCAGGAAGGCCTGCAGCGCATCCTGCACAACCTCGTCGCGCTGGTTGAGCACCTTGAGTTCGCGCTTCATGACGCCGCGTTCTGGGTTCGACGTTTCGCGCTTCTCCAGCACCTTGATGCGGGCGCGGATGGTGTCGCCGGGCTTCACCGGTTTCGTGAACATCAGTTTTTCGAAACCGAGAAAGGCGATCAAGGTATCGTCATAAAGGTGAAGCTGGAAAAGAAGGCCCGCCGCGATGGCATAGACCAGCGGCCCATGCGCGACCCGGGTGCCGAATGGCATCGTCTTGCAGTACTCCTCGTTGATATGCAGCGGGTTGTAATCGCCCGATATGCCGGCAAACATGACGATGTCGGCTTCGGTGACGGTCCGCGCCGGACTTTCGAATTCCGCGCCGATGTCCCATTCTTCCCAGTAGAGTCCTCGCATTACGCGCTTTCCTTTATTGAACCGGGGTCTTTCGTCGATTTCTTTTCACCGACCGCGCCGCTTTGGTGCAAGCGCGCGATTTCTTCTTCCGAGAGGTGCAGCAGCGTCTTGAGAACCGCGTCGGTGTGCTCGCCGAGCATCGGCGCCGGCCGCGAAATCGTTCCCACCATATCCGACATCTTGATCGGGTTGCCGGGCAGCCGCACTTTGCCGACCTGCGGATGATCGTATTCGACGATCATCTCGCGCTCCTTAACCGGCGGCTCGGCAAAGGCGGCATCGATATTGTTGACCGGCGCCGCCGGCACATCGGCGCCACGCAGCCGTTCGAGCCAGTCGGCGGTCGTGCGCGTGCGGAAAATCTGCTCAAGCAGCGGCACCAGCACCTGGCGGTTCTTCACCCGGCTCGGATTGTCGGCAAAGCGCGCATCGCCGGCGAGATCGGGATGATCGAGCACGCTGCACAGCTTGCGCCAGAAGATTTCCTGCCGCGTGGCGACGACGATATAGCCGTCCGTGGTCGCAAAGGCCTGCCACGGAACCGAATAGTCGTGCGCCGAGCCGGGCGGCTTCGGCACTTCGCCGTTGGTCAGCCACATGGTGCCCATGTAGGTCATGAGATGGAGCATGGTGTCGAACATCGAGATCTCGATCCGGCGTCCTTTGCCGGTGCGTTCCCGGTCGAACAGCGCCGCCAGGATTCCCTTGCTCGAATAAATGCCGCCGCTGATATCGGCGAGCGGAATGCCGACGCGGACCGGCGGCCGTCCGGGCTCGCCGGTGACGGCCATGTGGCCGCTGATCGCCTGGATGTTGAGGTCGAGCGCCGGCAAGGTCCTTGTAGGCGCCGGCGCCGCCGAAGCCGGTGACCGAGCATTGGATGATGCGGGGGTTGATTTTGCTCAGGGTCGCATAATCGATTTGCAGCCGTTCGAGCACGCCGGGCCTGAAGTTGTCGAGCACGACATCGGAAATCTTCACCAGATCGTAGAACAGCTGGCGGCCGGCCTCGCTCTTGAGATTGATGACGACGCTCTGCTTGTTGCGATTGAACGTCAGAAACAGTCCGCTCGTTCCGCGATAAGGCGCCACCGAAGGGATGCGGCCGAGGTCGCCGTCCGGCGTCTCGATCTTGATCACTTCGGCGCCGAGGTCCGACAGCACCTGGCAGCCATAGGTGCCGGCGATGATCTGGCCGAGTTCCAGAATTCTGACGCCCTCGAGCGGATGCGACATCAAGTGCCTTTCTTAAAAGCCCAAGCGTTCGATCAAAGTCCCAGTCCGCGCGCGATGATGTTGCGCTGAATCTCCGACGTCCCGCCGCCGATGACGGCCAGCCGCGAGTCGCGGAAGAACCGCTGCATCGGATATTCCATGCAGTAGCCATAGCCGCCGAGTATCTGCAGCCCGAGATCGGACACCGCCTTGTAGGTCTCGCCGGTGTAAAGCTTCAGCACCGCCGCGTCGCTGCGCGTCGCTTGTCCGTTCGATAGGAGCCAGGCGAAGCGGTAAACCAGCGTGCGCGAGACATCGAGCATCACCTTCATGTCGGCGAGCTTGTGCGAGATCGCCTGGAATTGGCCGATCGGCCGCCCGAACTGTTTGCGGTTCTTGGCGTAATCGAGGGCGAATTCAAACGCGGCCGAGGCGGCGCCGGTGCGCGCGGCGGAGAGACAAAGCCGCTCGTACCACAAATAGGAATCGACCGCCTCCCAGCCGCGATCGACTTCGCCGAGCAAGGCCGAAGCCGGCACCTTCACGCCGCTATAGAAGACCTGCGTGGTGCCGATGGCGCGCTGGCCCAGGGTCTTGATCTTGCGCACCTCGATGCCGGGCAGCTTGGTGTCGACGAGGAAATTGGTGATGCCTTGCTGCTTCTTGGCGCCGGTCGAGGTGCGCGTCACCAGCAGGCAATAATCGCTGATATCCATACCCGAAGTGAAAACCTTCTGGCCGTCGATCACGTAGCCGCCGTCGACCGCCTTCGCGCGCGTGGTCAGCGCGGCGGCGTCGGAACCGGATTCCGGCTCGCTCAGGCCGAAACAGAACGACAGCTCGCCGCGCGCGATTTTGGGCAGCAAGTCCCGTTTCTGCGCCGCTGTGCCGTCGCGCAGCACGGCATATCCGCCGTAAGTGAGCGAACGGAACAGCCACATCGCCAGTTCTTCGAAGTGCTTGCCGGTCTCTTCCAGAAGGATGGCGAGGTCGATGGCCGAGCCGCCAGTGCCGCCATATTCGGCGGGGATCGCCAGGCCGAACCAGCCGTGCTCGCCAAGCGCCCGGAAAGCTTCGCGCGGCGGCGTCGCGTCGTTGTCGCAGCGCTCCGCGTATTCCGGCGGGCAGATGTGATCGAGCAGTTCCTTCGCGTGGGCGCGCAAGGTCTCCTGGTCCGGCGAAAATGAAAAGTCCATGCTGGTCACCGCGGCCGGTCGAGGTTGGCGAGCTCGAGCACGCGCCGGGCGCGCTGCGCCATGGCGTAGTCCACCAGTTTGCCGTCGACCGAGATGGCGGCGGTGCCGGCCTTTTCCGCGGCCGCGAATTCGGTCACCACCTTTTGGTAATAGGCGACCTCGCCTTCGGGCACGGCATAGGCGCCTTTGACCGGCGCGATCTGCTTGGGATGAATGACGGTGCGGCCGATATAGCCGAGGCGCGCCGACAGACGCGAATCCGCGATCAGCCCGGCCTCGTCGTTGAGGTCGCTGAACACGCCGTCGAGCGGAAGGATATGGCTGCCGGCGGCGCGGGTATCCAGCAGCACCTTGGAGCGCGCATAGAGCAGCTCGGTGCCCTCGATCGACCAGGAGCAGCCGAGGTCGGTTTGCAGGTCGCCGTCGCGCGCGCTGCCGAAGCAGGTCGCCGCGACACGCGGCGACGCCTTGATCAGGTTGAAACAATTGTAGACGCCGAGCGCGTTTTCGATCTGCAGAATGATCTCGGCCGAGCCTTGCTGCATGCCGCGCTGCGCTTCGTGGCGTTCGATCGCCGCCGCGGTCTGCTGCACGTCCTCGACGTTTTCCGCCTTGGACAGCAGGACCGCATCGAGCCCGGGCCGCACAACGGCATCGAGATCGTCGAACAGAAGGCCGGTGGTCGCGGCGTTCACACGGACATAAATCAGCGGCCGCGACGGCGATGCGGCCGCGGTGTCGATGGCCTTGGCGACCAGCACGCGGGCCTCGGCCTTGGACGCCAGCGGCACCGAATCCTCGAGATCGAGAATGACCGCATCGGCGTTGCTTTCGAGCGCCTTGGTCATCACCTTTTCCTTGATCCCGGGAGCAAACAGCGCGGTGCGCACAGGCTTCATAGACGTGGTCTCCGCAACGATGGCGCGGGTTTTTCCGCTTCAACTGCTATAGACTAACTAGTTAGTCTATAGCAATATGGTTGGATGAGGCAACGAGCCACCAAGAAATCACCGCGCAAGCGGGTGCGCCGCACGGCGGCTCTCTCCAGAGAGAAAATCCTCAAGGCGGCCATTGCCGAATTCGCCCTCAAGGGGCTGGACGGCGCGCGCGTCGACGAGGTCGCGCGGCGCTCGGGCATCAACAAGACTTTGCTCTATCACCACATCGGCAACAAAGACCGGCTGTTCACGGCGGCGCTCGAGGCGACCTACCAGACCATCCGCGAGCGCCAGCGCGACTTTCTGGCGCGCCAACTGGATCCCGAGACGGGCGTACGCGAACTCGTGCATCTCCTGATGTCGATCTGGGTCGAGCATCCGGAATACGGAAAATTGCTGGCGAGCGAAAATTTCCACGGCGGCAAACACGTCAAGCGGTCGAAGCTCATCGGCGAGATGTATCAGCAGCTCGTCGATACCCTGAACGCCCTGCTGCAAAAGGGAGTCGAGCAAGGCATTTTCCGGCCGGGCATCGACGCGATCGATCTCTATATCTCCATTTCAAGCCTGTCCGCCTATTACGTCGCGCATCAGCACACGCTGCACGCGCTATTCCATATCGACGTGATGGATCCGAAACGGCTGCGGCAGCGGGAAAATCATATCCTCGATATGATCTTGCGCTACGTGCGGCTCAATCCCGACGCCCGGCCCTCTGCGGCCGACCGAATCCCGCAAACCCTGACGACAATTTCGTGAACTCCAAAACAGGCGAGGAATGAAACATGAAAATCTGGTGGCAGAGCAGCACGCCGATCCACAAGCTGCACGATTACCGCAACACGTTGACCGCGCATCTCGACAGCGTGAAGCGTCCGGACACCGAGATTCACATCAACGGCGTCGACAACGGCTCGATGGACCTGCACTACAACGCCATCGTCGCCATGAACAGCTTCGCGCCTGGCGGCGTGCTCAACAAGATGATCCAGGCCGGCGACAAGGGCTACGACGCCATCGCGATCGGCTGCTTCCTCGATCCGGCGATGCAGGAAGCCCGCGAAATGCTGTCGATTCCGGTGTTCGGCCTGGGCGAGACGTCGATGCTGGCGGCCTGCATGTACGGCTACAAGTTTTCCGGCGTCGCCTTCCACGCCAAGCAGTCGCAATACTACGACCGCAAGGCTTTCGAGTACGGCTTGGGCTCGCGTCATATTCCGTTCGGCGACCTCGGCATCGATTTCAACGAGGTGCAAAACGGCTTCTCCAGCCCGGGCGAGATGCGCGAGCGGTTCATCACGGAATCGCGCCGCCTCGTTAAGCAGGGCGCCGAAGTGATCCTCGCCGCCTGCGCCACGGTCAACGCGATCATCCGCCGAGAAAATCTCAAGGAAGTCGACGGCGCGCTGATCATGGACTGCAACGCCGTGCTGCTCAAAACAACGGAAGCGATGGCCGACCTCAGCAAGAGCATCGGCATGGGCGCCAGCCAGCGCCTGCTCTACCAGCGGCCGCAGCGCGCCGCCGTCGACGACTGGAAACGCATCTACAATTTCCGCGCCGAACCGCAACTCAGCGCCTGAGGAGCGAACATGAGCGACGCGTTTGCGGGCAAGGTCGTCCTGATCACCGGCGGCGCCCGCAATCTCGGCCGGGCCATGGGGACGGCGTTCGCCGCCGCGGGCGCATCGATCGCCATCAATGCGCGCTCGCAGCGGCCTGAGCTCAACGAAACGATCGCGGCGATCGAAGCGGCCGGCGGCCAGGCGATTGCCTGCGTCGCCGACATTACCGAGCGCACGGCGGTCGACCGGATGATGGCGGCGATTATCGCGCGCTTCGGACGGCTCGACATCCTGGTCAATAACGCCGTTACGCACGCGACCAAGCCGTTTCTCGAATTGAGCTTCGAGGACTGGCGCGCGCCGGTCACGGTGACGCTCGACGGCGCCTTCCACTGCACGCAGGCGGCGCTGCCGGCGATGATGCGCGAGGGCGGCGGCAGCATCGTCAATATGGGCGGCCTGTTCGGCCACATGCCGATCCCGAACCGCGCGCCGACCGCCGCCGCCAAAGCGGGGCTCGCCGGCCTCACACGGGCGCTGGCGCTGGAACTGGCGGCGCATAATATCAACGTCAATTACGTCGCGCCCGGACCGGCGAATACCGTGCGCGCCGGCCCGTTTCAATTCGACAAGAACCGCATTCCGTTCGGGCGTTTTGCCGAAGCTGCCGAGATCGTCGCCACCGTCATGATGCTGTGCGGAAGCGACGGCCGGTTCATCACCGGACAGACCATCCACGTCAACGGCGGGCTGTTCATGAATAACTAGGGAGAGAAACAACAATGAAAAGGATTTTGCTGCGCGCCGTTGCGTGTCTATTCGCCGCTGCACTTTCGTTAGCCGCCAATGCGGCCGATTATCCGAACCGGCCCGTTCACGTGATCGTCGGGCTCAGCGCGGGCTCTGGCGTCGACGTCATGGCGCGTCTCGTCGGACAAAAACTCGCCGACTCGATGGGGCAGCCCTTCATCGTCGAAAACCGGCCCGGCGCCGGCAGCAACATCGCCACCCATTTTGCCGCGCAGGCCGCTCCCGACGGCTACACCATTTTCATTCCGACCATCGCCAACGCGATCAACGCGACGCTTTATAAAAATCTGCAATTCGACGTGCTGCGCGACTTTTCCCCGGTGATCCTCGGCGCCACCGCGGCCAATCTGCTGATCGTCAACCCGAAAGTGCCGGCAAAAACGGTCCAGGAATTCATCGCGCTGGCGAAAAAACAGCCCGGGAAATTGACCATCGGTTCAAGCGGCATCGGCACCGCCCCGCAAATGACGGGCGAACTGTTCCGGCGCAGAGCCGGGATCGACCTTCTTCCGGTCCCCTTCAAAGGCGGCCCCGAGGCGACGGCGGCTCTGCTCGGCGGACAGATCGACAGCCTGTTCGCCATTACCTCGACCGCCCTGCCCCACATCAAAGCCGGCCGGGTCCGCGCGCTTGCCGTGACCAGCCGCACCCGCTCGCCTCTGCTGCCGGACGTGCCGACGGTGGCCGAGTTCGGCATGCCCGGATTCGAAGCCGTAACCTGGTTCGGCTTTGCCGTGCCGACCGGCACGCCGCGCCCGATCATCGATCGCCTGAACGCGGAAATCGGCAAGGCGCTGGCGATGCCCGACGTCAAGCAGAAACTCGCCGTGCAAGGGATCGACGTCGCCGGCGGCACGCCGGATGAGTTCGGCACCTACATGCATGACGAGTTCGCGAAATGGGGACAATTGGTGAAGCAGTCCGGTGCGAAAGTACAATAGGCGCGGCCGCGCCGCTGTCCGCCGCGACACCTATCTGGATGAGGTTCTGCCGATGCAGTAGGCTTTGTTGCCGCTACAAAAACAATCATGTCAGTGGGAGGAAACCGATATGCGCCGATTGTTACCGATCTTGTTCGCCGGTGCGGTCTTCAGCGTTCCGGCTGTCTCGAATGTGCAAGCTGCGAGCGATTTTCCAAATCACTCGATCCGGCTCATTGTCGGCTTCGGGCCGGGCGGCGCCACCGACACCTTTGCCCGCATCTTTTCCGGTCCGCTGAGCAAGGAACTCGGGCAGACGGTCTTCGTCGAAAACGTCGCCGGCGCCAGCGGCTATATCGGCTGGCGAACGGTCGCCTCCGCCAGCCCGGACGGCTACACATTGATGATGGCGGAGAACGCGCTCGTCATCCGTCCCGGCTTCAAGGACATCAAACCGCAATTCGACCCGAGCACGGAATTTACCCCGATCGCCTTTGCCGCCACTTCGCCGCTGGCCATATGCGTGGCCAATGCGGTGCCGGCCAACAGCATGAAGGAACTGATCGCGCTGTCGCATTCGTCGACCAAAAAGCTGACCTTTGCCTCGGCCGGCGTGACCTCGGTGTCGCAACTGGTGTGGGACGTGGTGCGCGACGGCGCCAAGATCGACGCCATCGACGTGCCCTATCGCGGCGGCGGGCCGGCCATGGCCGACCTGATCGCCGGCCATGTCGACCTCACGCTGCCGTCGAGCCAGGTGGCGAAGCCTCTGGTCGACACCAAGCGGATCAAGTGTCTCGCGGTCACCGGCAAGACGCGCTCGCCGGCGCTGCCGCAAGTGCCGACGCTGGAGGAAGCGGGCATCAAGCATGCCGACGTCGATCTACGGTTCTGGTTCGCGGTGTTCGGGCCGAAAGGCTTGCCGGCTGATGTGACGGCGAAACTGCAGAAGGCTGTCCAAGCCGCGTTGCAAGAACCCCAACTCAAGGAGCGGCTGAAGTCGCTCGACATCACACCCGATTACGCTGCCGGCCCCGAGCTGCATGCTCGGGTCGTGAGCGATGTGAAAAACTGGGGCGCTTTCATCAAGGCCAAAGGGCTAAAAGGGCAATAACCGCTCTGATTCCGCTTCATGCGCGCCGGCCTTCGCGCCGGCGCGACTTCTTATCAAGCGCATGATCCCGAAAAGCGGGAACCGGTCTTCGGATAAGATCATGCGCAATCAGACTAGGAGACAAGCTTTGGAAGACCGCAGCCGGCGCGCGCAAAAATGGGTGAACGAGGAATTCTTCAAGGTCCTCGACGTCTTCGGCTTCCGCTCGGTGATGTTCGTCGAATGGGGCTTCCGTCCGGCCGACGTGCGGCGCACCACCGAGCGCATCAAGAACCCGATGGCGGTGGTCAAGCAGTGGGTGCGCACCGCCGAACAGGAGCAGAAGCTCGCCGAGGAGGCGGAAGCCTCCGGCCACCGCGAAAGCGCCGCCGAATTCTATTACCGCGCCGCGCTCTATTACGGGCCGCCCTGCGGCGTGCTGCACGCCAACACGCCGCGCAAGCTCGAGCTCTACAAGCGCATGGTGCATTGCTACACGCGCTTTACCGAATTGTTCGACGAGGCGCCGGTGCGGCGCGTCGAAATCCCGTTCGAAAACGGCAAGAGCATTCCCGGCATTCTGCAGACGGTGCCCGGCGCCAAAGGCAAGACGCCGGTCGTTCTGGTCATCCCCGGCATGGACACCATCAAGGAATACATGCCGAGCCCCTATCACAATCACTTCCGCCGCCGCGGCATGGCGACGCTCTCCATCGACGGCCCCGGCCAGGGCGAGAGCAATACGCGCGAGACCTGGGTCACGCTCGACAACTTCGAACGCGCCGGCAAGGCCGCGATCGACTTCATCGAGAAGATCTCCGGAACTCGACGCCGGCAAGGTCGGCGTCTACGGCTGGAGCATGGGCAGTTATTGGGGCCCGCGCGTCGCCGCTTTCGATCCGCGCGTCAAGGCGCTGGTCGGCGCCATGGGCAACTATCTGCAGAAGGACACGATCTTCAAGCACTCGAAGCCCGCCTACCGCGCCAACTACATGTATATGTCGAACACATATGATGAGGACGCGTTCGACGCCATGGCGGCGCAGATGACGCTCGAGCCGCTCGCCGGCAAGATCAAATGCCCGACGCTGCTGGCGATGGGCGAGTACGACGAACTGTGCCCGCTCGCCGACGGCGAGCGCATGTTCGATCTGCTCACGTGCCCGAAGGAGATGTGGGTCTACGAAGACGAGACGCACGTTTTCGGCAGCCGGCTGCCGGACTTCTATCTGCACGTCGCCGACTGGATGCGCGATGCGCTCAACGGAAAATTCCCCGCCGACCACAAGAAACGCATCGATCACGCCGCGCGTTAGAGCGGGTCCTCATAAAACAGGCCGCCTGTCCGCCGTTGCTCCGAGAGGAGACAATCGCGGCCGCGATTGATTCGTTCGTTAAGTACCAGAAGCGGCCACTGCGCGCCTAGTTAGTAGCAGCGAACAATATTGACGGATTGTTTTTTGCCACCGTCGCGAGGAACCGTTACGGTCTGTGAGCGGCAGCCCGACGCATATCTGACCCTTGGCGGATATCGATGCACCGCATCCCAGGGGACATCATATGTGTAAGTGACATGCTCTGATATTGACCGCGCACCATCCACATTCGGCTCGACATCCGAGGGCGGCAGGCTTTGATTGATGCCGTAGAAACCCCCTGTTGTCGCCCAGAGTGCCCAGCCTGCATTGCCGTGACCCCGTCGCGATGAGAAATTTGCGTGAACGCCTGATGGGCGGAAGGCCGAATGCGTCGACGCAGATTTTGCACCAGGCGCCGCTCCCGACTGGCCGAACGACTCGCTTGGTGCAAGCGTTAGCGCTACGCCAAGAGATGCAATAAAGGCCGTCGCATATATTCTATGCTTCATCGGACTCACCCACTGCTGTCCCAACGTTCAGATCCAATGTCGGCATAACTGATTCATTTTCTTAGTGAAATCGCCTTTTACGCACGTTGCCGACTTGAATTGAGAAAAACGGATTTGTGTTCGTTAACCTATTGAATTGACTCGGTGCACGAAACCAGATTTCCCAACGTTGGGACACTAGTGGGACTCACCCTTTATTTAATATCAAACACGCCTTTCAAAGGATATTAGCTCAGACCTTTTGTGCCGACCAGATGCATCCGTTCGGTTTCCTAAACTGTAGCCAAAGCGGCAAAGCCGCGCCCTTTGCGTGCTGAAGCTACGCCGCCTTGCAAGCCGACATCAAGGCGGATGCTGGCCTCTCACCGGCTCCACCTAAACCGAAATTTTAGGATGAAAGCAGCTTTGCGCGGAAGTTCGTTGGCGCGGGCAATGTCGCTTAATGGGATGGTCCGGCCGTGCTCCTGCCCCTTGGCCAGCGTTAGAAGCGGGGATGGGGCACCAAAGACAAGGAGCATGCCATGTCTCAGAAGCTCAATACCGTAATCGCCGTGGTTGGCATCGATATCGGCAAGAACTCGTTCCACATCGTAGGTCACGATGAGCGTGGTGCCATTGTGCTGCGTCAGAAATGGTCGCGTGGCCAGGTTGAAGCGCGCTTGGCCAACATGCCGCCGTGCCTGATCGGCATGGAGGCCTGCGTCGGAGCGCACCACCTCAGTCGCAAGCTAAAAGGCCTTGGCCACGATGCTCGGCTGATGCCGGCGCAGTACGTGCGGCCCTACTCGAAGGGACAGAAGAACGACTTCCGTGATGCGGAGGCGATCGCCGAGGCGGTGCAGCGGCCGACGATGAAGTTCGTAGCCACGAAGACCGCGGATCAGCTCGACCTGCAGGCCCTGCACCGGGTGCGTGCGCGCCTGGTCAGCCAGCGCACCGGCATCATCAATCAAATCCGCGCCTTCCTGTTGGAGCGCGGCATTGCGGTGCGGCAGGGTTTGCGGTTTTTGCGCGCCGAGCTGCCACGCATCCTGGCCACGCCCCCAGAGGTCCTGTCGCCGCGCATGGTGCGGGTTGTCGAGGACTTGGCCGGCGACTGGCGTCGGCTCGATGAGCGGATCGAGGGGCTATCGGGCGAGATCGAAGCCATCGCGCGTCAGGACGCCAGCTGCGAGCGGCTGATGAGCGTACCCGGCATCGGGCCGATCATCTCCAGCGCAATGGTGGCCGCGATTGGTAGTGGAGAAGCATTCTCCAAGGGCCGCGACTTTGCCGCCTGGCTGGGACTGGTCCCTAAGCAGATATCGACCGGGGACCGCACGATACTCGGCAAGATATCCAAGCGCGGTAATCGCTACCTGCGTGTCCTGTTCGTACAGGCGGCATGGGTTGTGTTGATCAAACCGAAGATCTGGGAGCGCCATGGGCTCAAGCCCTGGATCGAGGCAGCCAAAAAGCGGCTGCACCACAACGTGCTGGCGATCGCGCTCGCCAACAAGCTTGCGCGCATCGCCTGGAACGTTCTGGCTCATGGTCGAGCCTTCGAGGTTAGAAAAGTTGATGACGTCTCTGTTCAGCCTGTCTGATCTTCATTCTACGCCGACGATCACAGGGGCCGCGCAAAATGAGGAGCCCGCGATGACGTAGCCAAATCGATACACCTTACCCGCCGAGGTCTGCGAGAGGATGAGACGAGATGGACGTTCGGTCTTCCCGGCGCATGCGAATACTGGTGACCCAACTGGCCCAGTCGAGGTCTGTCGCATAATGAGCTCGCACGCGCGCTGATACCCATGATGGCCAGGAGCACAACACTCCAATCAAAGGTCGGATACATTGATGCAAGACCGCTTACCGCCAGCTCGACGAAATCCACTTGCGACGCACGGCCGGACCATACATTGGGTCATTCGCAACCGGACCATCAGGAACCAAAATCGACCTTTGTGCGCTTCCCCAAGAGCAGACATCGGAAAGCGTTGCCAAGGCAGTATTCGGCGCGCCGTTTTTGGAGTCCGC
>CAWAXK010000017.1:0-11397 GCA_963786025.1 uncultured Alphaproteobacteria bacterium | reverse complement strand
GGTCCCCTCCGAGAGCGAAGGAGACGGTGCTTGGGCTCGCAAGCCTTCAAGGGAGCGGGGCGACCGCCGTAGGCCCCACAGCATTATTGCTAGATCAATTCGTGTCCGGGTTCAATGGTGTGTTTATCATTGCTGCCCGATCGGTTACGCCACTCGCCAGGGTGCGGTTGTTTCGATTATGAAATGGCGACAATGACCAGCATGAAATGACCGACTTCGCCCATCATCGCCGCCAGCGGCTGACCGGCATCGCACTGATGTGCGGTGCGGTGGCGATGTTCGCCTGCCTCGACACGACGGCGAAGTATCTTAATGCCGATATGGACAGCCTGCAGATCGCCGGGATGCGCTATCTCAGCGCTTTTGTGCTGACTTTGATCGTCTCCAATCCGCTGACGCATATCGGCCTGCTGCGCACCAAGCGTCTGAAGCTGCAGATTGTGCGCTCGCTCCTGCTGGTCTTCTCGACCGCGCTTAACTTCCTGGCTTTGCGTTGGCTGCAACTCGACGAGGTCTTGTCGATCATCTTCACCTTTCCGTTCATCGTCGCCATCGCCTCGGGTCCGATGCTGGGCGAATGGCTCGGCTGGCGGCGCTGGTCGGTGATTTGCGTCGGCTTCGGCGGCGTGCTGCTGATCACGCGGCCCGGGTTCGGCGGCATGCACCCGGCCGCGCTGTTCTCGCTGGCGGCGACCGTCTGCTACGGCCTCTACGCGGTGATCACGCGCATCGTGTCGCGCGTCGATTCCAACCAGACCTCGTTGTTCTACGCGAACTTCGTCGGCGCGCTGGTCATGCTGCCGGTGCTCCCATTTGTCTGGACCACGCCGAAGAGTTGGGTGATTGCCCTCATGCTGGTGGGAACCGGCGTGCTCGGCAGCGCCGGCCACTTCTTGCTGATTTCGGGTCACCGGTTGGCGCCGGCCGCGGTGCTCTCACCGTTCGTCTACACCCAGCTTATCTGGGTAGTGATCCTCGGCTATCTGGTGTTCGACCACGTGCCGAACGGCTGGACCATGGCGGGGGCCGCTGTCGTCATCAGCTCCGGCCTCTACTTGCTGTATAGGGAGCGCAAGTTGGGCAAGACCACCACCAGCGAAGGGGTGGTCGAAGGCCCACTTGAATAGTTCCGGCCTTCGGCCGGCCTCGGAATGACGGAAGTGGTATTGGAGAGTTGCGACGCCTTCGGTATCGGGGCTAAGTTCCGCCACCCTGCGCATGATCCCGAGAAATGGATACCGGTTTTCGGAAAAGATCGTGCGAAAACAATAAATTAGATTTCGACCCTTCGAGGATCATTCATGGCGACAGTAAAGGACCGGGCGCCGGCGCCGGCCGGCTCGGGCTTGAACGACGATATCGGCGAGGACAAGCGGCTGGAGCTGTACCGGACGCAGGTGACCATCCGTGAGGCGGAGCAGCGCGCCTTCGACCTGTTCCTGCAGAACCTGGTCAAGGGCACCAGCCATCTTTCGCTCGGGCAGGAGGCGGTGGCGGCCGGCTTTGCCGGGGCGATGGTCAAGGGCGACCTCAGCTTCTGCACCTATCGCGGCCACGCCCACACGCTCGCCCGCGGCGTCAGCGTGGAGAAGGTGTTGGGCGAGCTGATGCAGCGCGACAACGGGCTAATGCGCGGCAAGGGCGGCTCGATGCATCTGACCTCGGTCGATCACGGCGTGATGGGCTCCTACGCCATCATCGGCGCACATCTTCCCATAGCGTGTGGCGCCGCCTGGCGCGCGCAATACAAGGGCGCCAAGGACGTTTCGGTCTGCTTCTTCGGCGACGGCACCACCAATATCGGCGCGTTCCACGAGGCGCTCAATTTCGCCGCGATCTGGAAGCTGCCGGTGGTCTTCGTCTGCGAGAATAATCTTTACATGGAATACACGCCGATCGGCGACGTGACGGCGGTCGAGCATCCGGCCGCCGACCGCGCGTCGGCTTACGGGCTCGAGCGCATCATCGTCGACGGCAACGACGCCGACGCGGTCTACCGCACCGCGATGACGGCTTTCGACAAAGCGCGCGCCGGCAAGGGCCCCTCGCTGATCGAATGCATGACCTACCGGCACAGCGGCCATTCGCGCGCGGATCCTGCGAAATACCGGCCCGAGGGCGAACTCGACCGCTGGAAGCTGCGCGATCCGATAAAGATTTATCGCGAGCGATTGCTGCAATTCGGCGTCGCCGAAAAAGTGATCGCCGAGATCGACAGCCAAGTGCGCAAAGTCGTCGACGACGCCACCGAGGCCTGCAAGGCCGCACCTAACCCGCCGCTCGATATCATCACCACCGACGTTTACGCTGATGGAGGCTGGGCATGGCGGAACTAACTTATCGCGATGCCGTCATCCGCGGCATCGCGCAGGAAATGGCGCGCGATCCGGACGTGGTGTTCCTCGGCGAGGACGTGGCCAAGGCCGGCGGCGTGTTCAAGGCGACGGTGGGTCTGTTCGAGCAGTTCGGGCCGTTGCGCGTGCGCGACACGCCGATCTCCGAGCAGGCCATCATGGGCGCCGCCATGGGCGCGGCAATGACCGGTCTCAAGCCGATCGCGGAGATCATGTTCTCCGATTTCTTCGCGGTCTGCTTCGACTACATCGCCAACGAGTTCCCCAAGAGCCGTTACATGTCGAACGGCCAGGTGAAATGCCCGCTGGTGGTGCGCACCGGCAATGGCGCCGGTTCCCGTTTCGGCGCCCAGCACTCACAGAGCGTCGAGAACTGGTGCATGATGATCCCCGGCCTCAAGGTCGTGGCGCCGTCGTCGCCGGTCGACGTCATCGGCCTTCTGGCGGCGGCGGTGCGCGATCCCGATCCGGTCATCTTCCTCGAGCACAAGTCGCTCTACGCCACCAAAGGCGAGGTGCCGGACGGCGAAATCGTCGACACCCTCGGCACCGCCAAGATTGTGCGCCCCGGCAAGGACGCCACCATTATCGCGCTGGCGCTGATGGTTCCGCGCGCGCTGGAAGCGGCCGAGAAGCTCAAGGCGGAACACGGCATCGACGCGGAAGTTGTCGACGTACGCTCGCTGGTGCCGCTCGATACCCAGACCATTCTCGGTTCGGTCGCTAAGACGCACCGGCTGTTCACGGTCGAGGAAAACCCGCGGCTGTGCGGCTGGGGCGCCGAGATCGTGTCGATCGTGGCGGACGAGGCCTTCTATGACCTCGATGGGCCGCCGGTGCGGATCACTACGCCGCATATTCCGCTGCCGGCCGCCGATATTCTGGAAGACGCCGTGCTGCCGTCGGCGGATCGCATCGCGGATACGGTGCGGCGGTCGCTGAACAGTTAGGTTCCCGTTCGTCCCCGCGAAAGCGGGGACCCAGTGCTGGATTCCCGCTTGCGCGGGAATGAGCGGAGCAAGTTGAGAGGTGATGTTATGTACGAAAATCTTCTCGCCGATGTCCCGACCGATCTGTGGATCGGCGGCAAATGGCGCAAATCGTCCGACGGCGCCCGTTTCGACGTGATCGATCCGGCAACCGAGCGCAAGATCGCCTCGGTCGCGAGCGCCACCGTCGACGACGCCAAGGCCGCGGTTGATGCCGCGCAGGCCGCCTTCGAAGGCTGGGCCAAACGCAAGCCGCGCGAACGCGCCGAGATCCTGCGCAAGTGCCACGAACTGATCATGCGCGACGCCGAGCGTTTCGCCAAACTGATCACGCTGGAGAACGGCAAGGCGCTGTCGGATTCGCGTGGCGAAGTCGCTTATGCCGCCGAGTTCTTCCGCTGGTATGCCGAAGAAGCCGTACGCAATATCGGTCACATCTCGATGGCGCCGGCCTCCGGCGCGCGCATCGTCGCGCAACACAAGCCGGCAGGCGTTGCCGTGCTGGTGACGCCGTGGAATTTCCCGGCCGCCATGGCCACGCGCAAGCTCGGCCCGGCGCTCGCCGCCGGCTGCCCGGTGGTGCTCAAGCCGGCCTCCGATACGCCGCTCACCATGCTGGCGCTGATGCCGGTCTTGGAGGAGGCGGGTGTGCCGGCCGGCGTGGTCAATGTGGTGCCGTCGCGCCGCTCCGGTCCGGTGGTGAGCGCCATGCTGCATGACCCGCGCGTGCGCGTGTTGTCGTTTACCGGCTCGACCGAGGTCGGCCGCAAGCTGCTGCACGAGGCCGCCGATCAGGTGCTCAAGCCGTCGATGGAACTTGGCGGCAATGCGCCGTTCCTGGTGTTCGAGGATGCCGACATCGATGCCGCGATCGAAGGCGCGATGATCGCCAAGATGCGCAACATGGGCGAGGCCTGCACGGCGGCCAACCGCTTCTACGTGCACGAGAAAGTGCATGACGAATTTGCGAAAAAGCTGACCGCCAAGATGACCTCGCTGAAAATGGGCAACGGCCTCGACGACGGCATCAATGTCGGGCCGCTGGTCAACAAAGAAGGCCGCGACAAGGTGATCGAACTGGTCGACGATGCGGTGGCCAAGGGCGCCAAGGTGCTGGCCGGCGGCAAGACGCCGGATGGTCCCGGCTTCTTCTATCCGGCGACCGTGCTCACCAATGTCTCCAACGACGCCAAGATGCTGAACGAGGAAATCTTCGGGCCCGTGGCTTCGATCCAGACTTTCAAGAGCGAGGACGAAGCAATCAAGCGCGCCAACGACACTGAGTACGGTCTGGTCGCTTATCTTTATACAAAGGATCTCAGTCGCGGCATGCGCGTTTCCGAGAAACTCGACTTCGGCATGATCGGCCTCAATCGCGGTCTGGTCTCCGATCCGGCGGCGCCGTTCGGCGGCGTCAAGCAATCCGGTCTCGGCCGCGAAGGTGCCTCGGAAGGAATGAAGGAATTCCTCGAGACGCAATATGTGTCGGTGACGTGGTGAATTTGTTCCGTCATCCTGAGGTGGCCGCGAAGCGGCCCTCGAAGGATGGCGGCCGTCGCCCTTCGAGGCTCGCGCTTTGCGCTCGCACCTCAGGGTGACGGATCGAGTTTAGGGGAATTGGAATGGACGTTCTAATGCCGCAGCTCGGCGAAACAGTCGCCGAGGGTAAGATCGTGAAATGGTTCAAATCGGCCGGCGACGCCGTAAAGCCGGGCGATAACCTGTTTGAAATCGAGACCGATAAGACTTCGATGGAAGTGCCCGCTACCAGCGCCGGCACGCTCCTAGAAGTGAGAGTCCTCGTCGGCGAGGTGGTCAAGGTCGGCGCCGTTGTGGCGGTGATCTCGGGCGCCGGCGCTGCGCCAAACGTTGCACCCGCTGCCGCGCCGGCCAAGGCCCCGCCGCCGCGCGCTGCCGCTCCCGTAGCCGCGACGCAGGCCACGCCGATGCCGCGCACGACACCACTCGACCCTTTCCACGAAGTGCACACGCCCGAACGCAATTTTGGGCCGGCGAAACTGTCCGGCGGATCCTTCACCACGCCGCTGGCGCGGCGGTTGGCCTCCGAACGCGGTATCGATCTCTCGCGCGTCACCGGCTCCGGCCCGCATGGACGCATCGTTGCCGCCGACGTCGAGAAGGCGGCGCCGAGTGCCGCGCCTGCAATGGCTGCCGGTGCCAGCGCCGCGCAAGTCAAGGCGTTGTACGAGGGCATCGCTTACAAGGAAGTGCCGCTCGATTCCATGCGCGCGACCATCGCCAAGCGGTTGGTCGAGGCGAAGCAGACCATCCCGCATTTCTATCTGACCGCCGATATGGACGTCGGCCGCCTAATCGCCATGCGCGAAGAGGCGAATGCCGCCGCGCCTAAGGCAGCGGACGGCCAGCCCGCCTTCAAGCTGTCGCTCAACGATTTCATCATCAAGGCTTGGGCGGCTGCGCTGCAGCGTATTCCGCCCGCCAATGCGGTATGGGCCGCGGACCGCATCCTGCGCTTTGCGCATGCCGACATTGGCATTGCGGTGGCGATCGACGGCGGCCTGATCACGCCGGTGATCCGCAATGCCGAATCAAAATCGCTCACTGCGATCTCGCTGGAAATGCGCGACCTGGCGGAGCGCGCCCGCGCCCGCAAACTCATGCCGAACGAATACCTAGGCGGCGCCAGCGCGATCTCGAATTTGGGCATGTACGGCGTGCGCGAATTTTCCGCCATCATCAATCCGCCGCATGCCACCATCCTGGCCGTGGGCGCCACGCGCCGCGCGCCGGTCGAGACCGAAGGCGGCGGCGTCAAGTTCATCAGCCAGATGACCGTCACGCTGTCCTGCGACCATCGCGTCGTGGACGGCGCGCTTGGCGCCGAGCTGCTCGTTGCCTTCAAGAGCTTCGTCGAAAAGCCGGTCACTGCCTTGGTGTAACAGGAGAGCGACTATGGCTGGCGAAAAGCCGGATGTGTTGCTGATCGGAGCCCGCAAACCCGTTCTGGTCGGCGGCCTCGACGCCAAAGTCACGCTGCACTACCTGCTTGAGGCCAAGGATCGGGACGCCTTCATAAAGGCGATTGGCGATAAGATCCGCGCCTTCGCGGTCGCCTATACCGCGAACAAGGTCGACGCCGCTTTCATGCAGCGCTTTCCCAAGCTCGAACAGATTTCGAGCTTTGGCGTCGGCTACGACCACATCGACGCCAAATGGGCGGGCGAGCACGGCATCATCGTCACCAATACGCCGGAAGTGCTCAACGAAGAAGTCGCCGACACCGCGCTCGGCCTGCTGCTTTGCACGGTGCGCGAATTTCCCCAGTCGGAGCGTTTTCTGCGCGCCGGCAAGTGGACCGAGAAGCAATACCCGCTCACCAAGGCGACGTTGCGCAACCGCACCGTCGGCATGGTCGGCATGGGCCGCATCGGCAAGGCGATCGCGCGCCGGCTGGAGGCCTTCGGCGTGCCGGTCGTCTATCACAGCCGCAATCCGCAAGCCGGCGTCGCCTACAAATATTACCCGAAGCTGATCGACATGGCGCGCGACGTCGACACGTTGATGGTGATCGTGCCGGGCGGCGCCGCCACCGCCAACATGATCAACGCCGAAGTGCTCAAGGCGCTGGGGCCGAACGGCATCCTCATCAACATGGCGCGCGGCTCGGTGGTGGACGAGGCGGCCCTGATCGAGGCGCTCAAAAACCGCACCATCTATTCCGCCGGCCTCGACGTCTTCGCCAAAGAACCGCAGGTGCCGAAAGAACTGCTGGAGATGGATCATATCGTGCTTTTTCCTCATCTCGGCTCCTCGACCGAGGTAACGCGCGCGGCCATGGATCAACTCGTGGTCGACAACGTCCTGGCCTGGGCGGCCGGCAAGCCGCCGCTCACGCCCGTTCCGGAAACGCCGTATCCGCCTAAACGCTAGGCGCGCGGCCGCGGCCGACTAATGCTAAGGTCTCCGTCATTCCGGGACGCCGCGAAGCGGCGAACCCGGAATCCATACTCCGCAGCGCAGGGTTATGGATTCCGGGCTCGCGGCCTTCGGCCGCGCCCCGGAATGACAAGGGAAAGTTAGGCGCCCGCATGATTCGAATTCTCGCCGGACTTGTCGTTGTGTGTTGCGCCTCTGTAGCGCTGGCGCAGACTCCGGCCACGCAATCCACGAACCTTGGCGAATCCGCCAAGGCGGTGGTCGGCGCCTGGGAATTCTCCAACGCCGACCGCGACAAGATTTGCACGGTGACTCTCAAAGGCGATCCCGCGCCGGTCGGTTTCAAGGCCGAGTTCGACAAGAACTGCAGCAACTTGTTTCCGCTGGTGAACGATATCGTCGGCTGGGATTATCCGGAAAACGATCTGCTGCACCTGCTCAACGCGCAGGGCAAATCGCTGGTGGAATTCAGCGAAGTCGAGGACGGTATCTACGAGGCGCCGACGCCCGGTGTCGGCGTGCTGTTCCTGCAAAATCCCGCCGCCGCCGGGCCGCCGCCGAAGCCGCCGGAGCAGGTGGTCGGCGATTGGGCGATCGTAGGCGGCAGCGGCAAGCCGTTGTGCCACGTGACCCTGGCGGCGGCTGCCGCTCAGGACGGTCTGGCGCTGACGGTCAAGCCAGGTTGCGATCCGGCAATCGCGCGCTTGAACCTGACGCTGTGGCGGATCGACCGCGACGAACTGATGCTGGTGCCGGCGCGCGGCGCTCCATGGCGCTTCGAGGAGCTCGACGCCACGAGCTGGCGGCGCGTCCCGGAAAGCGCCGACGCCATCACGCTGGTACGCGAATAGTCGCTGCGGCATCGATTGATTCTCGATGGATCTAGATCGGTTTACCGATTGATCCAAATCATGGCGTGTCACAATAGAATGATTACATTTTTGCCAAATTATTGGGCTTGAATGCCGCTTCCGAAAAAGTGCCAGCGCAAAGAACAAGAACGGGTGCGCGATGACGATGACAGTCCCCACCGATGTGTCGGTTGACGCAAAATCTGCCGGCAAAGCCATTCTGCGTGTCGTGCCGAAGGCGGACAGCATCGTTCCGGTCGAAGAAACTGACGCACACGATTCATACGCGGTAACCGCCGTCGCCGATATCGTCGATCGCTCGCTGCATGCCACGATCGCGCGTTTCACGCTTGGCCTGTCGCCAGCGGCGCTCGCCAAGGCCTATTTCGATTGGGCGACCCATCTAGCCGTTTCACCCGGCAAACGGATGCAACTCGTCGACAAGGCGGCGCGAAAATCGATGCGTTTCGCCAATTATGCGATCCGCTCCGTGGCCGAAGGCGGCAAGGCGCCGTGCTGCATCGAACCGCTGCCGCAGGATCGCCGGTTCGACGGCGAAGATTGGCAGAAGCCGCCGTTCAATTTCATGGCGCAGGCTTTTCTGCTGCAGCAGCAATGGTGGCACAACGCGACCACCGGCATCCGTGGCGTCACCAAGCATCACGAAGCGATGGTGGAGTTCGTCTCGCGCCAGATTCTCGACATGGTCTCACCCTCGAATTTTCTGGCGACCAACCCGGAAGTACTCCGGCAAACCGTCAGCAAAGGCGGAATGAACCTGGTGGCCGGCCTGCGCAATATGGCGGAAGATTGGGAGCGCGCCGTCAGCGGAAAGAAGCCGGTCGGCACCGAGAATTTCGCGGTCGGCCGCAATTTGGCAGTCACCCCCGGCAAGGTCGTTTACCGCAATCGATTGATCGAGTTGATCCAATACGCGCCCGCGACTGGCAAGGTTCGCCCGGAGCCGGTGCTGATCGTTCCGGCCTGGATCATGAAATATTACATCCTCGATCTGTCGCCGCACAATTCGCTGGTGAAGTATCTGACCGAGCAGGGCTATACGGTGTTCATGGTGTCGTGGAAGAATCCGGCTCCGGACGACCGCGATCTCGGCCTCGACGACTATCGCACGCTCGGCGTCATGGCGGCGCTCAACGCCGTTCGCGCGATCGTGCCGGAGCAGAAAGTCCATTCCGTCGGCTATTGCCTGGGCGGCACGCTGCTGTCGATCGCTGCTGCGGCCATGGCGCGCGACGGCGACGATCGCCTGAAATCGGTCACGCTGCTGGCTTCGCAGACCGATTTCACCGAGGCCGGCGAGCTGATGCTGTTCATCAACGAGAGCCAGGTCGCGTTCCTCGAAGACATGATGTGGGAGCAAGGCTTCCTCGACGCCAAGCAGATGGCGGGTGCCTTCCAGATGCTGGGCTCCAGCGACTTGGTCTGGTCGCGCATGGTGCGGGAGTATTTGATGGGCGAACGCGCTCCCATGATCGACCTCATGGCGTGGAACGCCGACGCCACGCGCATGCCCTATCGCATGCATTCGGAATATCTGCGGCGCCTGTTCCTCAACAACGATCTGGCCGAGGGGCGCTATATGGTGGGCGACAAGCCGATCGCGCTCACCGATATTCGCGCGCCGATCTTCTCGGTCGGCACCGTGCGCGATCACGTCGCGCCGTGGCGCTCGACCTACAAGATCAATTTCCTCACCGATGCTGACGTGACTTATCTGCTCACGAGCGGCGGCCATAACGCCGGCATCGTGTCGGAGCCCGGCCGGGATGGCCGCAGCTTCCAGGTGCTCAACAGAAAGGCGGACGACCGCTACATCGACCCGGATGCCTTCCTGGCGCAAGCACCGCGGAAGGAAGGTTCCTGGTGGCCGGAATGGGTTGCCTGGCTCAATGTACGGTCGGGCGAACCGGTCGATCCTCCGGCAATCGGCGCGGCGGATTATGCGCCGATCGCCGACGCGCCCGGCAGCTACGTGCTGCAACAGTGAGCGCGCCGCGGAGGTCCAAGGTCGCCGCGAAGCTTTTGTCTTTCAATAGGAATATGTAATTCGCCGGTGCGATTGACCTAGAACAACGCGCTGGCGTCGGTTTTGAGACAAGTTTTTTTTATGTACGAGCCAACGGGACGGTCAGATCCGAGTCTCGCGTTTATGTGGCCGGCAATTGCCGCAGCCTCGGCAAGTGATTTTGCTGCCTTGCTGGCCAAGCGCTTCGCCGGTCTTGCAATGGGCGCAGCCGACGGACTGGCGCCGACGGAGCCGGCATGGGCCACGCCGAACACGATCGCGCTTGAATTGAACAGCGTCCGCTTACGCGATTTCAGCAACGCCAAGGATGGGGTCGCGACGTTGCTATGCGCGCCATTCGCGCTGCACGGCGCGGCCGTCGCCGATGTCGCCTCCGGCCATAGCCTGGTCGCGGCCCTGCGCGATGCCGGCCTGCGGCGGCTGTTTGTGACCGATTGGAGTTCGGCGACCGTAGAGATGCGCTATTTGGGCATCGACGACTATCTCGCCACGCTCAACGTGCTGGTCGACCAGCTCGGCGGCTTGGTCGATCTGATCGGGCTCTGTCAGGGCGGCTGGCTGTCGCTGCTCTACGCCGCGCGGTTTCCCGGCAAGGTGGGCAAACTGGTGCTGGCGGGCGCGCCGGTCGATATCGCCGCCGGGCAATCCGCCTTGTCGGCGCTCGCCGGCGCCAGTCCTTCGGCGTTGTTTCATGAACTGGTGAAGCTCGGCGACGGGCGCGTGCTCGGCCGCAAGGTGCTGAAGTTCTGGGGACAGGAAACGCTCACGTCGCATGAGATTCACAAATTGCTGCAGACGGCGGACCCGGTCGGCTCGCCCGCCTTTGCCGCGCTGGAGGCGACTTTCCGCGCCTGGCACGCGTGGACCGTCGATCTGCCCGGCACCTATTATCTCGAGGTGATCGAGAAGCTGTACAAGCGAAACGAAATCGCGGCCGGTCAATTTGTCGCTCTAGGCGAGCGGATCGATCTGGCGGCGGTGCGAACGCCGATTTATCTACTGGCGGCGCGCGACGACGAACTGGTCGCACCGGCGCAGTTGTTCGCGGCCGAACATCTGGTCGGCACACCGCCGCACGCGTTTCGCAAGACGATGGCGCCGTGCGGCCACGGCGGATTGTTCATGGGGCGGACGATCCTCAACGAATACTGGCCGAAGATTGCGCGCTGGATGCTCGAGCCGGACACCCAGAACCTTGCGCCGGCCGCCTAGATAAGCCGCAGCCCTTTGAAACTCGC
>CAWAXK010000016.1:0-14956 GCA_963786025.1 uncultured Alphaproteobacteria bacterium | reverse complement strand
CGCTACCGAGATGCGAAGGACCGATGATGGGGCCGATCAGTAAGATGAGGATGATGAGCTTGAGGTGTTCGACCAGCAGGGCAGTCATCGACGTCACTCTTAGTTGTTTTTGCGGCGGCCTATCCGGCCGCCGTGCGCGCAATGTGTGGAGCGCCGCGTAGGAATTCGATTGGGAAATGAATGCGTGGTTATAAACGTGTCATAAAGACCGAGATTTGTGACAGGCAGCGCGACTGAGCGGCGCGATCTTTATTTCTTCTTGATGTGGCGCAATGACAATCCACATCGCTTCTTTATTGGTCGAAACCTATTTGAGAGCTCGCTCCGGACGATTTGAAAGGGGGCCATAGATGCTCGACTTCATCATGCTGGCCATGGGGCTCGTCTTCTTCGCCCTGGCGATTGGCTACAGCTACGCCTGCGATCGGCTTTAGGGGGCTGCCATGGTTTTAGACTATTCGCTCGCCGGCCTCGTGACCGCGGGGCTGCTGTTCTATCTCACCTACGCCCTGCTGCGGCCCGAGCGGTTCTAGCCGCGTGATCCCGAAAAGCGGGGGCCGGTTTTCGGGAAAGCAAGAAGCATGCGCAAAATGAGAGATGTGCCATGACTGCGATTGGCTGGATTCAAATTCTGCTTTATTGCGCGATCATCGTCGCGATCACGCCGGTGCTCGGCGGCTACATGACGCGCGTCTTCAACGGCCAGCGCACCTTCCTGTCGCCGGTGCTGCGGCCGGTCGAAGCCGCGATCTACTGGGCCGGCGGCGTCGACGAGAAGCGTGAGCAGCATTGGCTTATGTACGTGGTCGGAATGCTGCTGTTTCATGCCGGTGGCTTCCTCATTCTTTATGTGATCCTGCGCTTGCAAGACGTGCTGCCGTTCCAATCGCAGCTCAATCCGGCCGGACAATTGGCCGTGGCGCCCGATCTTACGTTCAACACCGCGGTCAGCTTCATCACCAACACCAACTGGCAGAACTACGGCGGCGAAGGCACGATGTCGTACCTGTCGCAGATGCTCGCCCTCGCGCACCAGAACTTCCTGTCGGCGGCGACCGGTATTGTGCTCGCGCTCGTGCTGATCCGCGGCTTCGCCCGCGCGTCGATGAAAACGATCGGCAATTTCTGGGTCGATATCACCCGCTGCACGCTCTACATCCTGCTGCCGATCTGCGTGGTGTTCACGCTGTTCCTGGTCTGGCAGGGCATTCCGCAGACGCTCGGCCCCTATGTAGACGCAACGACGCTTGAGGGCGCCAAGCAGACCATCGCGGTCGGCCCGGTCGCGTCGCAGGTCGCCATCAAGATGCTCGGCACCAATGGCGGCGGCTTCTTCAACGCCAACGCCGCGCATCCCTTTGAAAACCCGACGGCGCTGTCGAACTATCTGCAGATCATCTCCATCTTCGCGCTCGGCGCCGCGCTCACCAACGTGTTCGGCCGCATGGTCGGTAACCAGCGCCAGGGCTGGGCGATCCTGGCCGTCATGGGCGTACTGTTCATCGCCGGCGTTGCCGTCTGCTACTGGGCCGAAGCCAACGGCACGACCGCGCTCAATGCGCTCGGCCTCACTGGCGGCAACATGGAAGGCAAGGAGGTTCGCTTCGGCATCGTCGCCTCGGCGCTGTTCGCGGTGGTCACCACCGCGGCCTCCTGCGGCGCCGTCAACGCCATGCACGACTCGTTCACCGCGCTCGGCGGCATGATCCCGCTGATCAACATCCAGCTCGGCGAAATCATCGTCGGCGGCGTCGGCTCCGGCCTCTACGGCATGCTGCTGTTCGTCGTGGTGTCGATCTTCATTGCTGGTCTGATGGTTGGCCGCACGCCGGAATATGTCGGCAAGAAGATCGAGGCCAAGGAGGTCAAGATGGCCATGCTCGCCATCCTGGCCATGCCGCTGATGATGCTCGGCTGGACGGCGGTCGCCGCAGTCAACCCGCAGGCGATTGCCTCAGCTCGGCAATAGCGGACCGCACGGCTTCTCGGAGATGCTTTATCTGTACACCTCAAGCACCGGCAATAACGGCTCGGCCTTCGCCGGCATTACGGCCAACACGATGTTCTTCAACCTCACCGGCGCCGTCGCGATGTTTGTCGGCCGCTTCTTCATGGTCATCCCGGCCATGGCGATCGCCGGTTCGCTTGTGGAGAAAAGGAGCATCCCCGCGTCCACTGGCACGTTCCCGACCACCGGCGGCCTGTTCGTTGGCCTGGTTGTCGGCGTGATCCTCATCGTCGGCGGCCTCACTTTCTTCCCCGCGCTCGCGCTCGGCCCCATCGTCGAACAGCTCGCGATGACCGCGGGCACGGTGTTCTGATCGGATTCATTTGGAGTTACGGCAATGGATACTTCCAAACTGCGCAAACGGATGCCTGTTTCCACGCTCTTCGACCTGAAGATCGTGATGCCGGCGATCGGCCAGGCATTCGTCAAGCTCAACCCGGCCACTCTGATGAAGAATCCGGTGATCTTTGTGCTCGAGGTCGTCACCGCCCTGACCACCGTTTTGCTCGTTCGCGACCTGGTGCAGCATCACGCCGGCGTCGGCTTCACCTTCCAGATCGTCCTGTGGCTGTGGTTCACCGTGCTGTTTGCGAATTTCGCCGAAGCGGTGGCGGAGGGACGCGGCAAGGCGCAGGCCGACAGTTTGCGCAAGACCCGCACCGAAACGCGCGCCAAGCGCATCCTGATGCCGGACAATTGCGAAATCTATGAAGGCGTTTCGGCCGAAGACCTGCAGGCCGGCGATCTGGTGGTATGCGCGGCCGGCGACGTCATCCCCGGCGACGGGGACGTGATTCAGGGCATCGCTTCGGTCAATGAAGCGGCCATTACCGGCGAATCGGCGCCCGTCATCCGCGAATCCGGCGGCGACCGCTCGGCGGTGACCGGCGGCACGACTGTCATTTCCGACCGTATCGTGATCCGCATCACGTCCTCGCCCGGGTCCTCGTTCCTCGACCGTATGATCAAGCTGGTCGAAGGCGCCGAGCGGCAGAAAACGCCGAACGAGATCGCGCTGAACATTCTGCTTATCGGCCTGACCATCATCTTCGTGTTCGCGACCGCGACTATCCCGAGCTACGCGACCTATGCCGGCGGTGCGATCTCCGTCGTTATTCTTGTCGCATTATTCGTGACGCTGATCCCGACCACCATCGGCGCGCTGCTTTCGGCCATCGGCATTGCCGGCATGGACCGGCTGGTGCGCTTCAACGTGCTGGCGATGTCAGGCCGCGCGGTGGAGGCCGCTGGCGACGTCGACACCTTGCTGCTCGACAAGACCGGCACCGTCACTTTCGGTGACCGGCTGGCGACCGAGGTCATCGTGGTGCCGGGCGTGACCGAACGCGAAGCTGCGGAAGCCGCATTGCTCGCCAGCGATGCCGACGAAACCGCGGAAGGCCGCTCGATCATCACGATGGTCCAGGAGAAATATAATGTGCGGCGCCAGGTGGCGCCGGCCGGCGCCAAGTTTATCGCGTTCTCGGCGATGACGCGGCTATCCGGCGTCGATATCGGCCCCCGCAAGCTGCGCAAGGGCGCGATCGATTCCGTGCTCAAATTCGCGCGCGAGCGAGCCGGCCATGACGTTCCCGAACCGCCGACCTTCCGCGCCGCCGTCGATAAGATCGCACGCTCGGGCGGTACGCCGCTTGGCCTGGTCGAGGGCAGCCGCATTCTCGGCGTCATCCACCTGAAGGACGTCATCAAGCCGGACGTGAAGGACCGCTTTGCCGCGCTGCGCCGCATGGGCATCAAGACCGTGATGATCACCGGCGATAATCCGGTGACGGCGGCTGCGATTGCCTCGGAAGCCGGTGTCGACGATTTCATCGCCCAGGCTACGCCCGAGGACAAGCTGCGCTACATCCGCGGCGAACAGGCGAATGGACGGTTGATCGCCATGTGCGGCGACGGCACCAACGACGCACCGGCGCTGGCGCAGGCCGATGTCGGCGTCTGCATGCAAACGGGCACGCAGGCCGCGCGCGAGGCCGGTAACATGGTCGATCTCGATTCGGACCCGACCAAGCTGATTGAGGTGGTGGAGATCGGCAAGCAGCTGCTGATGACGCGCGGCGCGCTCACCACCTTCTCGATCGCCAACGACGTGGCGAAGTATTTCGCCATTATCCCGGCGATCTTCCTCGCCTTCTATCCGCAGCTCGGCGTGCTCAACATCATGCAACTCGCGACGCCGCAAAGCGCGATCCTGTCGGCGATCATCTTCAACGCGCTGATCATCATCGCGCTGATACCGCTGGCATTGAAAGGCGTCGCCTATCGTCCGATCGGCGCTGGCGCGCTGCTGCAACGAAATCTGCTGATCTATGGACTGGGCGGCCTCGTGCTTCCGTTTGTCGGCATCAAGGCGATCGACCTTCTGGTCAACGCCTTGCGTCTGGTCTGAGGAGAACTCGTCATGCTCAAAGAAATTCGTCCGGCCATCATTCTGGTCATCGCGCTGACCGTGATCACCGGCTTGTTGTACCCGCTTGCCATGACCGGAATTGCGGGCGTGATATTTCCGTATCAGGCGCAAGGCAGCCTGATCGAGAAAGGTGGCAAGGTGGTCGGCTCCGCTCTGATCGGGCAGGTGTTTGCCGATGACAAATACTTCCACGGCCGGCCTTCCGCGACCAATGCGCCGGATCCGAAGGACGCGACCAAGACCGTCGACGCACCCTACAATGCCGCGAACTCCATGGGCTCGAACCTCGGCCCGACCAGCAAGGCGCTGGCCGACCGCGTCAAAGCCGACGTGGACAAGCTCAAGAAGGAGAACCCGGCGGCCGCGATCCCGGTCGATCTGGTGACCACCTCGGGCAGCGGCCTCGACCCGGATATCTCCCCGGCATCCGCCTTTTTCCAGGTGCCGCGGGTGGCGAAAGCCCGTGGTCTGCCGGTCGAGCGCGTCCGCACCCTGGTCGAGAGCCAGATCGAGGGCCGGACCGTTGGCCTGTTGGGCGAGCCCCGGGTCAACGTGCTCAAGCTGAACCTCGCGCTCGACCGGCTGAAGTCGTAAGTTCCCTCCGAAAGGAGCCATATGCCCGGCGACGAAGCGCAACGAGCTTCGCCTGACGCTTTGCTTGCTCTCGCCAAGAAGGAAGGGCGGGGGCACCTGAAGATATTTCTCGGCGCCGCCCCCGGCGTCGGCAAGACCTTTGCCATGCTCACTTCCGCGCAAGCCGAAAAGACAGGCGGGCGCGACGTGGTCGCCGGGCTGATCGAGACGCACGGTCGCCGCGAAACCGAGCGTTTGATCGAGGGCTTCGAGGTTCTACCGCGCAAGCCAATCGTCTACCGCAACCAGGTGATGAAGGAGTTCGACCTCGACGCGGCGCTCGCACGCCGGCCGGGCCTGCTGCTGGTGGACGAATACGCGCATACGAACGTGCCCGGCAGCCGTCACCCCAAACGCTGGCAGGACGTCGACGAATTACTGGCGGCCGGCATCAATGTGTGGACCACGCTCAACATCCAGCATCTCGAAAGCCTCAACGACGTGGTGCTGAAGATCACCAAGGTCCGCGTGCGGGAAACCGTGCCGGATACGGTATTCGATAAGGCCGACGAGATCATCCTCGTCGACTTCCCGCCCGATGAGCTGCTCAAGCGCTTGGCGGAAGGAAAAGTCTACGTCCAGGACACCGCCGCGCGCGCGGTCGAGAGCTTCTTCAAGCCGCAAAACCTTACCGCCTTGCGCGAACTCGCGTTGCGGCGGGCGGCCGAGCGGATCGATGTCGATCTGGTTTCGCGCATGCAGGCGCAGGCGATCGAAGGGCCGTGGGCGGCCGGCGAGCGTATCCTTGCCTGTATCGGGCCGGATCCAATTTCGCCGACCGTTGTGCGGACCGCCAAGCGGCTCGCCGACCTGATGGACGCGCCTTGGCTCGCCGTCACCGTCGAACGGCCCGGCACCAACCTCGACAATGCCGCGCGCCAAAGGCTGGACGACGCCATGAAGCTTGCCGAGGCGCTCGGAGCGGAGACCCAGACCTTGACCGGCAGCGATCTGCCGGCGGAACTGCTGCGGTTCGCCAAGTTCGAGAACGTCACGCAGATCGTCATCGGCCGTTCGCATGGCGGTTTCTTCAGCGAATTGCTGCGCCGCTCGTTGCCGCATGAGCTGGTCCGCCGCACTCAGGATATTGCCATCCATCTGGTGACGCGGCAGACCGAAACGCCATCGCCCGTGCGGGGTCGGCGCAGCCCCGGTTTCGCGTTTCAGCCGTTGCCTTTCCTCTACGCGACACTCGCAATCGGCGCCGCGCTGGTGATTGGCGAGGGTTTGACCGCGCTGACGCCGATTCCGAACTTGTCGATGCTGTTCCTTGTGGCCGTGCTGTTGATCGCCGTGAATTTCGGCATCTGGCCGGCGATCTATGGGTCCATGCTGTCGTTCTTGGTCTACAACTTTTTTTTCATCCCGCCGCTCTACACCTTCACCATTGCCGAGCCCTATGAACTGCTGGCGCTGCTCATCTTCCTGATAGTGGCGGTCATCACCTCGGCGCTCGCCGGGCGCGTGCGCGAGCAGGCGACGGTCTCGGCGAGCCGCATGCGGGCGATGCGGCGGCTTTATGAGTTCACCCGGCGTCTGTCGGGATTGGCGTCGTTCGATGCGGTGGCCGAAGGTGCGGCGAGCGAGATCCACGCCAGCCTCGGCCGCGCCGTCGTCGTGATGCTGGCGCGCGATGACGACCTCCAACTCACGGCCGCTTGGCCGCCGGAGGATACGCTGGACGCCGCCTCGACGACCGCCGCGCGCTGGGCCTATTCGCACGGTGAGCCCGCCGGCACCGCGACCGCGACGTTGCCAATCATCCCATGGTACTTCGTACCCTTGCGCCTCGGCGAGAAGACACTCGGCGTCATCGGCATCGGCGAAGCGCCTAACGGTGGGTTGCTTGATTCCGAGGCGCGGGCGCTGCTAGATACGCTCTCCGAGCAGACCGCCGCCGCGTTGGAACGCGCCTCGCTCGCCCGCGAGATGGTCAACGCCAGGACCGCCACCGAAACCGAGCGCGTGCGCAACACGCTGCTGGCCTCGATTTCACACGATTTTCGCACGCCGTTGTCGTCGATTCTCGGCTCGGCGACCAGCCTCATCGACTATGGCGACAAACTCGGTCCCGAGGCGAAAAAGGACCTACTCGTCCAGATTAAACAGGAAACGGAAGCCCTCGACGAGATGGTGCGCAATCTGCTGGCGATCACGCGGATCGATGCCGGCGCCTTGGAACTGCGGCAGGACTGGATCGATCTGCGCGAGATTGTCGACCGCATCGCCAGCGCAGCCCGGCGGCGCGGCGCAAAGCAGCGCATCGAAGTGGCGCTGCCCGCCGATTTACCCTTGGTGAAAGCAGACGCTACCTTGGTCGAACAGGCCATCGGCAATGTCATCGGTAACGCGGTCGTCCATACCCCGGCGGAGACGCGGGTGGTGGTGGACGCGCTTGTTGGGCCGAAAGAGGTTACGCTGCATGTGGCTGATGACGGCCCCGGCATTCCCTTGCAGACGCTGCCGCAGATATTCGACAAATTCGTCAAGGCCGATGCAACACAAGCTGACGGCGGTCAGGGCACTGGTCTTGGTCTTGCTATCGCCAAGGGCATCATGGAGGCGCATGGCGGCACGGTATCCGCAGAGAGTCCGCGTGCGGACGGCCGCGGGACGCGGATCGTGCTGACGTTCCCGCGCCAGGACATTCCGGCATGAGCACGAAGACGCATGTTCTGGTCGTGGACGACGAGGCCGCGATCCTGCGCTTTCTCAAACCGGCGCTGGAGGCAAACGGCTATGAGATGACCAGCGCGGGTAGCGTCGCCGAAGCAACCAAGCACATTGCTGCACAATCTCCGGACATCGTGTTACTCGACCTCGGTCTGCCCGACGGCGACGGCAAGGATGTCATCCGGCGCGCACGCGAATGGTCGGATGTACCAATCATCGTGCTATCGGCGCGCGAGCGCGAAACTGAAAAGATCGAATCGCTCGACCTCGGCGCCGACGATTACGTCAACAAGCCGTTCAATGTCGGCGAGTTGCTGGCGCGCATGCGTACCGCCTTGCGCCACCGCATGCAGCGTAAGGCCGAAATACCGCTGTTGCGCGTCGGCAATCTTGAAGTCGATGCGGTGCGTCATCGTGCGACGCGCGCGGGCGCCGAGATCAAGCTGACGCCGAAGGAATTCGAGCTGCTATCGTTTCTCGCCCGCCACGCAGGCCGCGTGGTCACTCATAAGCAAATTCTGACTGCGGTCTGGGGGCCGGCGCATGCCGAGGACACACAATATCTACGCGTCTATGTGGGCCAGCTCCGGCAGAAGGTTGAGGAACACGCCGACGACCCGCGCATCATCCTGACCGAACCGGGAATAGGATATCGCATTACCGAGAACTAGCTGTCGCGCCAGCGCCGGACCATGGCTGTCTGATTGCACTTCTGTATGGACCCGGCCGTGCAGCCTGCGCCCTTGAAAATCTACGCTGCAACACAGTTGTAAGTTGCGCTGATGCGGTGGCCTGACCGCGGAGTCGAACTCACCGTAAATCGAGCGCGCCTATCTGGTGACTGAATTGGGGACAAAGGGAAAGGCGCGCAAACGAATTATATAACAATGTCGATGATGTACATGTTAGTTGTTTTTTTCTGATTAGCGCGCCAAATCCTAATCATATGCTGAGTGCGTTGGCTTCGTTCTGCCAAAGCAACGGCCGCTGGCCACGACACGCGTAGGCGGCTCGTTCTGTCATCAGCCAAAACTTGGGAAAGCCGTGGATCGCGGTGATGCAATCACGGTTGCAGCACTATGCGCGGGCGCGGCTCCCCGTGGCTCGTTAATCAGGCCGCGGTCAGGCCGCCGTCCATCACGATCGTATGGCCGGTAATCGACGCTCCCGAAGGGCCCGCAAGAAATGCCACGGCGCCGGCGACTTCTTCCGCTGTCGCCAGGCGATGCAACGGGATGCGCTTGAGCATCGCATCCATGTAGTTTTTGTCCGATGCCGTGCCCGCCCGCGAGGGCGAGGCGGTATCCAGCCGGCCCGGCGCCACGGCGTTGACGCGGATACCGTAATCCGCCCACTCGACGGCCAGCATCCTGGTCATTTGAATGAGCGCTGCTTTGGAGATTCCGTAGGCCGAGCGTTCCGCGGCGCCGACCAGCGCGTGGGCGGACGACACGGTAATAATGCGCCCGCCGGCCCCCCGGTTGATGAGACGGCGGCCAACCTGCTGAGTGAGAAAAAATGTCCCAGTCAGATTGGTTGACATCAGATCGTCCCACTCCTCGCGCGTGACGTCGACGGCCTTGCGACGAAGATTGGCGCCGGCATTGTTCACCAGGACATCAATCGGGCCGAGTTTTTCGATGGCGCCGGCGACCGCGTCTTCGATACTTTTCTGCTGGCGCAGATCCAATTCGATGCCAATGGCCTGGCCGCCAGCATTCGCAACGTCAGCCAACACAGCATCGAGATTACGTAATCGCGTCGCGGTCAGCGCGAGCACGAAGCCGTCGCGGGCGAGCGCAAGCGCCGTGGCGGCGCCCACGCCGTAGGAAGCGCCGTAGATAAGCGCGACCCGTTTGCCTTGATTACCACCCTGCGCCATGTGGGTTCTTTCGCCTGTGTTCCCTTGTGCGCGGTCAATCGCCTTGCAAGCGGGCGCGCATCAACGCCAACCCTGTGGCTCCGATTTAATGCCGCCGATCGCCGAGATATTATTCGCAAGTTCACGGCACTCCGCGTCGGCGAGCGCCGACAATGGCGGCCGCGGCGTCCCGCAATCCCGGCCCATGATGCGCGCGGCCGCTTTGAGCCCCGGAACGCCCGTGTGCCGCAACAAACGCTGCAAAGCCGCAAGTTCGGTCTGCTTTCCGCGTGCGTCCTGGTAATTCTCGACGCGGCAGAAATCATAGAGTTCGCGCACCAGCCGCGGCGCGACGGTCGACAGCGGCGACAGCACGCTGGTCGCCCCGATCGCTCTCGCCGAAATCATGTATTCGGTGCCTGACACAAGTTGAAAGTCCGGTTTCGCGGCGCGGGCCAACGAGTTGACCTCGATCATGTACTGCCAGTCGAGGCTGCTATCGATCAGGCCTCACAGACTCTTGATCCGAGCCTTTTATACGGAATTTTTCGGGCGCCGTTTGCGGGCAAAGCAAAGCTACCCGGAAATTGGCTATCGCTACAAAATCGACATACGGGGGCCGGGCCACACGAGGTTTGCCCCTCTCTAACCCCAATTTTTAGGGGCTTTCTCGCGATTGGATGGGGGTATCGAAGCGGAAGGCCAATCGAAATTCGGGCGCGGATTTCGGAGAAAGCCGAAATTTTTCGCTAACGAATCACCCCGGCCGGAAACGAACCGGAAACATGATTAAGAAACCATTAAGTAGTCCGATGTAACACGCGGGATATGAGCAGATCGTGTCACACATGCCTGCATCTCAAGCGGCCCGAGATCGACCGGCGCCTCGCCGCCGGCGAGCCGTCGGCGCAGGTCGCGCGCGACTATGAACTCAACGCTTCGAGCCTGCATCGGCATCGGACAAATTGCCTCAAACTCGCGTCCTCCAACGCGATCAAGAAAGATGCGGCCCGTGGCAGCGCCGCAATCGCACTACTGCCGTCGAAAGAAACATTGAGCGGCGCCTATTTCGACCTGCGCACCCGCATTGATCAGATCGTGGCGCAGGCCGAGCAACAAGGGTCGCTGAGGGTTGCCGTCTCAGGCCTCAACTCCATCCGACAAACCCTCGATAGCCTGGCGCGACTGGCCGGGCATACCGGCGGCGCACAGGTCAATGTCGCCGTGCAAACAAACGTCAACGTCAATGCAGCCCTGATCGCCGAACGCCTCATCAAACACTTCGATCATGAACCGGAACTCAAAGCGCGGATCGCACAAGCACTGATGGAGCTCGACGATGAACAATCTGCGTGAGATCGCCTATCGGCTGGATCCGGTGCTGTGGGTGCGCGAAGTTCTGGGCGTTACGCCCACCCCATGGCAGGAAACATTTCTGCGCTCACCGCTGGGAGCATCCATTCTGGCATTAACGGCGCGGCAAGTGGGCAAGACAACCACCGCAGCGTGGGCGATTGCGCATTGCATGTTGTTCTCGCCCGACTCGTTGTCGGTGATTGGCTGTCCGGCTCAACGCCAGAGTGCGGAAGCTGTGCGACGGGTAAAAGCGACCCTCATCAAAGCTGGCGCTAAACTGGAAAGCAACAACGTCTACGGCCTCGAACTGGATAACGGATCAAGGGTGCTGGCGCTCCCGAGCAGCGATGACTCGATCCGTGGATTGACGGTGGATGGCTGGATCATCGCGGACGAAGCGGCCCGGCTACCCAACGATCTAATCGCCGCATTGCGGCCGATGAGGGCGCGCCGCCCAGAGGCCCGGTTTGCCATGTTGTCCACGGCGTGGAGCCGGACCGATCCATTCTGGACGGCTTGGGCCGGCGATGAACAGTCATGGATCCGGCTGAACGCGACGGCAGACAAAATAGATACGTTTTCTACGGAATTTCTGGAACAAGAGCGGCGCGCGCTGGGTGAGGATGCTTTCAAGCGCGAATACCTCGGCATCCCCACGGGCGCACATGCAAGTCCGTTTGGCTGGGAATTGTACGAACATGCGACGCAAGTCCATGCGCCATTGGTCGCCCCTGGTCCGGCATTTGGTCCGCCCGCTCAGGAAAGGTCGGCGCCCGTTGCTAATCCCTTTCGACAACTCAAACCAAACGGAGAACTCCAATGATATTCAATCGAGATGATCCCAATACTTGGCCCTGTTTCAGACCTCTCATCATCGCGCATGATGTCGGGCGCAGTCGAGATCGTTCGACGGCGGTGATTGGTGGAAACAGTCCAGTGCAGCCACGGTTGCTCGGAATTAGGGAACTCAATGAATTGCCGCAAGGCCTATGTGGAAGTCCAAGGGCCAGCGCCCTAGCGACGGTCGATCGCCAGTACAACTGCAACGCTCTCATTGTCGCAGATCTCAGCAACGACGCAACCTACGCCGAGGTACTGTTTGAAACGTTTGGCCCGCGCATCATTGGCTTGCACATCACTCGCTCGGGCGATGGCATGAGTTTCGAGCGGCGGCCAGTCAATAACGGCTCGATGCTCGTTTACCCAATCGGCCGGACCTATCTGCTCGAACTGTTTCACTCGGAATTGCAATCCGATGTGGTTCGATTTGTTGATGGGCCGATGGCCCGTCGCGCATATGAACAACTGATGGGACTAGAGACTGAGTTTCGTGAGAGCGGAACGGTCTACACATGCCCGTCAGGACACCACGATGACCTTGGCATTTCATGCGCCATGCTGGCGTGGGCGGCGCGGCATCCGCATCTGCGCGAATGGGTTAGGATTTTTGAGCAATCGCGGATAATTCGTAAGCCAAAACCGCCGGTGAGTTGGAAAGCTTGGACTTAAGCATCGCGGGTGTGGTCGCGCGCCGCTAAAAGCTCTCAGGCCGGCACGTATTTAGATAGGGCTGACCAGATGCGCAAAAGGCCTGATGCGGAATTCTAACCATTCATCCAATGCTATCGCGCAAATCGGCAAGCGTGACCATGAGCGTCATTGGCTCTATCGGGGACGGATCAAAGCCAAGACCGAGATAGAAAGCCTTGGCCCTTTCCGAAATGGCGTGCACCAGAATCCCCCGAATCCCGATGGCGTCGGCGGCATTGACAACACGTCTTGCGCTGTCACGCACGAGCGCCCGGCCAAGGCCGCGGCCTTGATGTGAGCGATCGACGGCCAGTCGCGCGAGCACAACAACCGGAATTGGGTCTGGCATATTGCGCCGAAAACGCCCCGGAGTTGCAGCGACGCTCACTGCACCGGAGGCCAAGGCATAATAGGCAACGACCTTGTCTCCCTCACATACGACAAAGGTCCGCGCAGCACCGCTAGCCTGATTGGCAAGTGCGCGCCGTTTGAGCCACTCGTCGAGTGAAGCGACGCCCGAGCTGAAATCCACAATTTGATACTGGGTGCCGAGTGGCTCGGGAGCGGAGAGCACCACGCTCACTCCCAGGGAGCCGAAGTCCGCATGGTTTTCTGCAATCGCTCATTGGGCTGCGGTGGCGCGTCCAAGCGCGCCAGAAACTCTGCATAGGCTTTGGGGCTGACCGTGAATTTGGTGCGATCAAGCAGAGCATCTTCCGCGGCGCGACGGGCGGCGTCGAGCATAAAGTCGGTGCGGTTCTTACCCAGCGCTTTGGCTGCACGGTCAATCAGGCCACGTTCTTCTGGCTTTATGCGTAGGTTGAGGGATTGGCGCTTGCGAACTTGGCTCATGTTTTGCTCCACCAAGAGCACTTTATCATGGTGTAATGACAACGTCTATACGGCTGCCTTCAGCATCGCCGCCTCGCAAAAGCGAAGCGGGGAAAAACATTCAACGGACCACCGCCCCAACCAAGCTTACCGGCCGTGCGTCACGCCATCGTCGAGATCACCGGTCGATTGCCACCTCAGCGCTGCCCGCACTGGAGCTTCATCCACGGCGGCATTACTATCGAGCGATGGCTAATGAGAAAGTGCTCGGGATATAGCTTCCGCCGCTACCGACATGGGCATGAACAGTCTGAGCGGGCGACTCGGAAATGGAGCAAATCCAAAATCACGATAGTAGGCCGCCGCTTCTTCATTCCTAGCTTCGACTACAATGGCGAAGACCGCGAGCGAATGCGACGCGCCAATGACCCTACGAACCGCGTCGGCGAGCAAAAGATCGCCGACTCCTTCCCCGCGGACTCTTTCATCACGCGCCAGGCGTCCAATGAGAGCAGCTGGAATAAGGTCGTAGCGCGGAAGGCGCTTCGCATATTTGCGCGGTAGGTCGGCGATAGCGAGCGTGAAAGAACTCAAATTGTAGAAACCGACAATCCTACTTTGATCGTCGACGGCGACAAACACACGCGCCACATTACGTTTCTCGTCCTGTCCAGCACGAGCATGGAACCAATCATCTAGCGCAGCCACACCGCACGAAAATTCCGTACGATCATGCTTGCCTAGCGGCTCGATCGCTTTGATCATTCACGATCAGCCGAAGAGATGGCGGTGACGCTTCAAAGCCTCGACAAGGCGCGGAGCCGGGTCAGGTGTCCGGTCAATCGCCGCCAAGAAGACGTCGCGATCCGCGCCTGACAAAACCATACGCTGATGCTCGTCGAGAAGCCGGCGCGCGCCCTCATAGGCAAGATCACCGGCGGCAAGACCGGTGACCGACATCGCCTGCTGAATCACCTTTTTTGCCGATGGCGCTAAGCGCAATTCGAGCCGTTGGGATTTGTATTCCCGCTTTGGCGATGCTGATTTTTTGCGCGCGGATGGCATAATCACTCTCCCTAGGTCATTGTACGGCAATTCACCGTACTTTGCAAGGATCGTAATTTGCCGGTTCGCGCGTGCGCTACTTTCCTTATGGGGCATGACGAAACCGCGGCCTTCCGCCCTTGGCGCGAAATGCGCGGCGAAGTCGAGCCGGTGAACCTCTCAGGCGGGTTGATCGTCCAATTGGGCCTCGTCACCAATGAGATCAAGAGTTGCCCGACGCGGCAAGGGTGCCAACCACGTCGATCTGACCCACGGAGGACACCATGAGTCTCGAACTTGCCGCTACCAACTACCGCGCCCTGCGCGACCGATCAAAGCCTAAGACCCCCAAATCGACGAGCAGACGCTCGCCGATACGGTCGAGGGACTGACCGACCTGCACGAGATCCTGGCCGCCGTCGTTCGCGCGGCATTGGCCGATGAGGCCATGGCCACAGGGCTCAAATGCCGAATCTCCGACATGCAGGGCCGGCTGGACCGCATACAGGACCGAGCCGCCAAGCGCCGTCAGATCGCCAAGGATGTCATGGTCGAACTCAACCTGAAGAAACTGGCGGCGCCGGATTTT
>CAWAXK010000015.1:0-25684 GCA_963786025.1 uncultured Alphaproteobacteria bacterium | reverse complement strand
ATCGGGGCGGCCATCTGAAATCATTGAAAAATTTTGCAAGCGGTTGCCGTTTCGAGTGATCGGCGATCAATGGGTTAGCATTAGCTTTGCAAACGGTTACGGGGGCACATAACGGCTCCCCGACATCAGGGCGCTGATATTTTGGCGCCTGCGATCACGCAATAGCGCTCGTCAAATAGTGGCCTAATTCTCGCCTTCAAAACGCGCAGCTTGGTTTCTATTTGCCGGCCCTAGGCGGGGGCCAATCCCGTGTCTTTCAAGCTCTCAAGCCCGGTCAAGGCGCTTCAACCGGCGCGGCCGGCCGTGTCGCCGATGTAGCCATCTATTGCGAGTAGCGTAGACTATGACGCATGCGACCGCGACGTTAAATGGCGTCATTTCTTTCGACGGTCGTGGTCTCCCTCCCGTGGCCGCCGCGCGCCTACTCATCACGACTGCCGCAGTGGCGGCCGCGTGGATGATCAGCACCGAGCCCTCCACCAATCCCCATATCGATGCGAGGGCGCCGACGGAGCTGGGAACACTTGCCCTTGCCAAATACGACCCAATCCTGGCCAGTACCGCAGATGTGTCCGAACGGGCTCGGGTTTCGATGGGTTCCGCCGATGCTTCGGATTTGACCTTTGAGGCCAGATGGGCTCGCGCGACGGCTTCCGCGCCAGCCAGCGACGTGCCGCTCGTGCCGCAGCGCCCCGTCGCTCTGAATTTGACCTTTGAGGCCAGATGGGCTCGCGCGACGGTTTCCGCGCCAGCCAGCGTCGTGCTGCTTGTGCCGCAGCGCCCCGTCGAAAGCGCGAACAGCGTGCCTTCGCCGCTGCAGCCCCTGCCGGCGTCCACCTCTGAGAAGCGCGTTACTCCGCAGCAAGCTCACAACAAGTCGTTGCCGCTGCCCGAACTCGGCAGCCGTACGGCAGTTTATGACATCGCCGCACGCACCGTCTATTTGCCCAACGGAGATAGGCTCGAGGCGCATTCGGGCCTAGGCGACAAGTTGGACGATCCTCGCTACGTCCACGTCAAAATGCGCGGTCCGACGCCGCCGAATATCTATCAGCTTACATTGCGAGAGCGGCCTTTCCATGGCGTTCGAGCCATTCGCCTTAATCCGGTCGACGACGGCAAGATGTTTGGGCGCGATGGCATGCTGGCGCATACATACATGCTCGGTGCCAACGGCCAGTCGAATGGATGCGTGTCCTTCAGGTTTTATCAAAAGTTCCTGAACGCCTATTTGAGGGGCGAGGTCGAACGTCTAGTCGTAGTGGCAAATCTCGGGCCCAAGCCTTCGCTCAACGTCCGCGCGAGGCACGGACGCAACTACCGCTACGCCTCCAACGATTGAACCGCTACGCATACGCGAACTTGGAATGGCCCCGCACGTGGTCCTTGTGTTACGCCGGAGGGATTTTTCGGAAGGAAGCAGGTATCAAATCGGCGACAAAGCGCGGCTATCGCCCCGCCAGGGCGCGGATAATACGGCGTCCCACGTCCTCCACCGCCATACTGCCGCGATTGCCCAGAATGACGACGCCGGTCTTTTGTTCAGGTAGCAATCCGATATAGGCCGAGGCGTTGTTCATCCCGCCGTACTTGTCGACGACTAATTCGCCGCCCTTGTGCACCTCCCAGGCAAGTGCCTGGTACAAGTCTTTTTCAATTGGAAACTTGCCTTGATGCGCGCGGCGCATTGGGGGCTACCGGAGTCGGCATCACCGGCAAATCGAATCCAGGCGGCGGGCTAAGTCACGGGCAGCCATTCTGGTGGTGGCAATGCCGAACTAGTTCCCCGCAATCGTAACCGGCGGTGGAGCATTGGGCGGAAAGTAGCCAACCTCCCCCATTTCGGGCAGTAAACCTTCCTCGGCCATGAGAGCGGCGAGCTTCCGCACCAATTCATCGCCGGTGAAGCGGCCACCCTCTATGCGTTCGTTGAGTAGCGCCTATGCCTCCTCGACCCGTTCGCGTATCGCCCAAGCGCTTGCCTGTAGGTCGGTCATTCAGCCCTCCTTCGGAATAGGGGCTTTTGTGCTCGCTCATTCCAATTGGGCATTACGTCTGCGCCGCGCTGGCCGCGTCGCTCGCAACGCATCCTCAGCCCAAGGGCGTGCACCGCAGCATCGTCTGGCAGGTGATCCACATTGACGATAGCCTCATGGCGGCAGGTCACATTCGAGCACGCGAGTAGTTATTTTGACACAGATTGATGTGGGTCAATGCCCTCTGTTCAACCCAAGCAAATTGATGGCTATGGCTTCGGTTCACTCCTTGCCAGATAAGTGGCTGCCCATTTCAATTGCGCCCTACGGCACAGACCTTGAAGTCTGCGTCATGGATTTTAGCGGAATTCACGTGCTTGTGTTTCCGTGCCAAAAAAGTGGAAATAATTGGGTAGATGCGTCAACGAGAAAACGCATCGACATCGAGCCGACGCATTGGCGCGTTTGGAACGAGAACCGATAATTTAAAAGGCTACGCTTCCTTTACATTATTAGCGGCGAGCACTTGCTTTGCGGCTTCCTCGGCAAGAAGGCGGATTATCATCGCCCGCTTGGTCGGATCGGTTGTGGTTTCCAGCAATAAATTGAACCTATCGATATTTGCTTGAATGATTTGCCGCGTAGCAAATTCCCGAGTCGACAGGACGATTTTACGCATAAGATGCTCCCTTACCGGCGCGACCGGCATGACCACTCATGTGTTTGAGGCGGGAGCTCGCGTGCCACTCTAACGCGGTGGCCATCGTGTCTCTCAAGCGTTAGCGCCCATTGACGCAGCTAACGATAAATAACGCTATCAGATTGCAAAATGCCAGTCGAGTGACTGACTGCCAATTAAGCCTCCGGGCGCCTTGGTAAGCACACACCATGCACGACCAACAATTGCTGGATTCTCAAAGTGCGAATCGCAACCAACTACCAACGTTCAATTCTTGATACGACTTAAGAGCAATTCCTGATGAATAGTCTCGGCTCGGGCACCATGACCCTCGAAAACGAAATCATCAAAGCGATTGAAGCCCACTGGAAGTGGAAAAGTCGACTGCGCTCCGCCGTCGAAAGTGGAACATCAGATGCCAATCCGGTCGATATTGCCAAGGAGAATGTCTGCGAATTCGGACAATGGCTCTATGGATCGACAATTCCAACCAGCACGCGCGCCAGCGTGGATTATTTGTCCGTCCGCGAACTCCACGCCGCCTTCCATAAGTGTGCGGCAATGGTATTGGAGTGTGTGGCCAATGGACAAAAAGCGCAGGCGGATGCTCTCATGACCAGTGAATATGCCGAGGTTTCGGTGGCACTAATCGCGGAAATGGTGAAGTGGCGAGCGGCGGGCCACTAAATTGGGACGCAGCGGTCACTGGACGGCGCCCACTCGGTTACCCAGGCATACTTGTCCGGCCGCGTGCGTGCGGTCCTGACAATGAATATTGCACCGAGAACGAATAGTTGTCGGAGATAGCGATCGTCCTGCTTGGAAATCGAGCCAACCGCCATCGCTGCCTTCCAGCTCGCTGAGTAGCCGCGATCATGCAGATGATGAGGCTATCGCCTCGGCGATTTTGAAAGCGGAAGTTGACAATAAGCAAGCCGCGTTTGATGCGCCGCACTAGCGGTGTTTTCGAACGCGAATTGACGTGGGTCAATGCAAGCAGGATATCGCAAGTCAATCCTATTTTATGGGCGACATTCACGCATTGCCAGACAAATGGTTGCCTATTTCAATGGCGCCATCCGATTGCGATCTCGAACTCTGCGTTATCGACAAACATGGCGTGAATGCACTTGTATTTCCGTGCCGCAAACATGGAAATAAGTGGATCGATGCTTCGCCAAAACACCCAATCGACATTCAACCGACGCACTGGCGTCCTTGGAAAAAAACAAACGGCAAGTGACCGAAGGGAGGTCACGCAAATGGCCTATCAATATAGAGGAGGGTTTTCGCAATGAAGGATCATGGGTTCAGCCGTCTATCCGTTGCACTGATTTCTCTTTTCGCAATTGGATTCGGTGTCGCCGTTGTTGTCGACCTTACTGCGCTGTTGCAGTCGTTGAATCTGGTGAGGGGATCGTGGCAGATGACGTTGGAAACGGGTACCGCTGTTTCTGCCGCAATCATCGTTCCATTTCTTGCGATGGGCATGTCCATTTCTGCTGACCGCAACAATTAGGCCGACGCGACGCTCTGAAGTGCCAACGACGGCATGAGCGCGGTAGGATTTAAAATCGGTTTTGCATGACTGTAGTCTTTTACGCACTATTATTTTTCACTTCATTCGCGGCGATTTTTGCCCTTTTGGCCAGCACTACCGCTTTAATCGGTTGGCTGCTTTTGAAGGTACTTAAGAAGTTGCGCATGATCTTTCGCGCAATTCCAGAAGGTAAAGTTCGTCAATTCAGAAATGAACATGGCGGCAACCTTACCGATGCGGGGCCTGCGATGGTCACACCGCCTTATAACCCGCTGTCGCGTCCTCCCCGGCTAGCCGCGTAACCCCGATCTTGCATCGTGCTCGGTACGCGCGCCGTGATCATCCAGAACCACGGCGTCTGTCGGCTGGCCGCGTCTGTCCACAGGATGCGGCCTATATCCGGCGTGGTCGTTATCCGCGTTTCGCGCTCATGAGAAACTCGTCGGTCACCGCACGCAATCGCTTGGTCAACGCGGCGGCTAATTCTTTTGCGTCGGATCGGGAATATTCGGAGTAGATCGCGCGTACCGCATCTACATGCTGATCCACCAGCTTGATCGAAATTTGGGTCAGGTCGGGCGTCTGCTGGATCAACCGGCACAAACTGCCGGCGGCTAATGCCACAAGCGGAAATCCGAACATCGCTGCCTGGCCTTTGATGTCGTGGGCGGCATGGAAGATCGCGACTTTGTCGGCCTCGGTGAAATTGCCGCCAATATTGCGGCGCGCCAGGTCGAGGCGTTCGCAGTCTGAATCCATCCAGGAAGAGAATTCCGTCGACAGGTCCGCTAGCGCCCTATCACCGCGTACTATCGGATGATCTTCCCCTGGCAGCAGCCGCTTAGCGTTAACCAGCTCGCGCATTTTGTTTTCGGGATGAATAACCTCGTGATCGGCATAAGTAGCAACTCTTGTCGAGGACTTGTTTTTTGAGGAGGTCATGGCCCACTGCCGTCAAACGAAAGATCGACGTTTCTCAATCACGGGAGGTCGCTTGATGACATCGGCTTTGCCGCCCTTGCGGCGCTCGGTGCCGACATAATTCGGATAGACGTTGCGGCGGCGATCCGGTCCGAAATAGGTCTTGGTCTTGATGAAGGGGCGTGGATTGGCCACCACGTTGACAATGCGCTGATAGAGGCCCTTGGCCGAGATCGGCTTGGCGAGGAATTCGGTGACGCCGGCATCGCGCGCCGCAACCACGCAATTCTTTTCCGAGTGCCCTGTGAGCATGATGATTGGCACGTAAGGATCGGCGTTTGTGCCCGGCTGGCGAATCATCTGGGAAAGTTCGAGCCCATTGAAGATCGGCATCGCCCAATCCATTATAATGATATTGGGCGAGTGAAGGTTGAAACTGTCCAGGCCGGCGGCACCATCTTCCGCCTCATGCACTTCGCGTGCGCCGAAGCCGTGCAAAAGACTCCGCAGCATGCGCCGCATATGGACGTTATCGTCTACGACGAGGAATCTCAGACGGTTTACTTCGATGCAGATCATGGTGCCCTAAGCCCTCGGACCTTAAGTCCAAGACCCTTTGGGAAAGGTATTTTGATGCCATTAAGGAAGGCTTTAGGTTAGTGAATGTCCCGGACATTGGCCGACGTCGGGCATGGCGGCGGGTCACCGAACAGCCTGGGTCAAGGCTACGGCAGAATCGGATTTGTGAATACGGCGGCCAAGAATACACCGGTGAGGATGCCAACGAGAGCGTAACCGACACAGTCGTTAGCTTGGCGCGATAAGGGCTGAATCATATTTGCGTACATTATGCCGATGCCTCCGCTAGGGACCGCAAGCCAACATTTCGCATTTGAATGATGATTAGCTGCAACCATTTAAATTAAGCGGTGAAATAGTGATTCAAAATTGCGGCAAAATACGATTTAAAATTGCACCGAATTTACCTGTCGCCGCGACTTTGGAAGGCACGGCCTGCGCTCCCACGCCGTCTTAAATCCGCTATCGCTGGCTCACGGCAGCTATCGCGCCGCTGATGCTTTCTTCGCTCGATAAGCATCTTGCCTGCGTCGCTCGGCAGCTATGTCGCGGCATGGGCCGCACCGCACACCACGTTGAATTCTGCAATGGCAATCGGCGCAGGTCCTGGTGATGGCCTTAGCGCGGCGGGTATCGCCGTAAAAAGCAAAATCAGAATTGGCGTAATTGTGTCGATAGTTCATGCGTACCGTTTGAAATTATGGAGTTTAATGCAAAAAGAGCCCCGGCCGAGTATCCCCAAGCCGGGGCTCCCGCGTGCCACACAACGCTAAACCGGGTGGCAAGAAATCGTCCCGTCCCCGATCTAATTGGCGAGGTTATGCGGTAAGCCCTAGCAATCTATTACCTGAAGCCCTCCCCGGCGTTCAAAACAGAACAGCGGGGAAATTGCCAATGTATTGGAACCAGATACGTCGCGAATCTGTTACTAAGTCGATGTGACCAAGTGCACCATTGTGGCGATGGAGCAGGCGAATGCCGGTTACTTTTTTGGACGGAATCATTATTGGCTGGCTGCCATCAATGATTGTGCTTGCCTGGATGCTCTGGCGAGTACCGGTAATAGGCCCGAATAACTGAGCTATTGGCTCGGCATTCCTACGTCGCGCGTTCTACGAGCAAAACGAACGCGTACCCCAGGAATCCTGTCCAACCCACGGTTAGCCCTATTGCAAGGGCCATCAGTAATAGTGGCAAAACTCGCCGTAAGAATGGCTCTGTTGGCGCAACGCCGCGCGAAACTTCATTTTCTGAAGTTTCTGTTTGAGTCGACATGGTAGCCCCAATGCCCACACAAATGCCGGCAGTAAAGCGGCTATGGTTTATTGAACACCTCGGTCCGGGGATTACTCCCTGTGTTTTTGTTCCTGACTCTGCCTCTCTTTTAGAAGGCGGCCCCCAGTCGCGGCGAGTGTGGCGTTCGCTCGACCGGGGACCGTCCGAGCGGAGCAAACCTTGCTCCGACTTGGGTACGTAGGCCTTTTACCTACCCCGCCGATATGACCGCCGCGCAACAGATGGATAAGAAAACAAGTGGGAGAATAACGCATCGTATGCCGAGTTATGTCAGCATTCGGTTGGTCGCTTTAAGCACTCGACCGCGTGATAGGGGCCGGTGTTAGCCTATCGTTCCAATTGGGCGTTACGTCGGCACCGCGCTGGCCACAGCGGTCACACCGCATTCTTAGACCAAGCGAAGGCACGAATACACTGTCATCGTAGGCATCCACGTTCGCGAAAGCCTCATGGCGACAAACCACATTCGAGCAATGGATCAACAGCGACCGCACGCCGTTTGCGCGCATGTTGCTGAGGGTCATGGCGGCAGGGGTAGCTTGCGGTGGCGACATTTGAATTCTTCCCATAATCTTCCCGGATCGGATTTTTGGGAAGATAGTTTGGGGGCTTCTTTTAGAAACTCTTGATTTATTTGGCATTTTTGGTCGGGGCGGCGAGATTTGAACTCACGACCCCCTGTCCCCCAGACAGGTGCGCTAACCGGGCTGCGCTACGCCCCGACCGGAACGGCGCGGACTATAGGGATGCGCCTGCCGCGGCGCAACAACTCCACCGACAGCTTTTAAGGCCCGCCCGCCGAGTTAACGAAATGTGCACGTCTCTTGGACGTAATCCCATTTCGAGCGCTCCAATATCGAGACGCGGCCATGGCCCAAGCTGTCCCAGCACGACTTGACGCGCATTTCGGCGTCGATCCACCGGCCGCCGAGCGCGCAAAGGCGCGGGAGCCGGCCACGGTTGCAGGCGATATTCGCATCGACCTCTACGAGGATCTGGCGGAAATCGAGCGGGATTGGCGCGCCTTCGAGCCGCAGGCCGAAGGTACCGTTTTTCAATGTTTCGATTGGCTGGCGACCTGGCAGCGCCATATTGGCGCGCGCAATGGCGTGATGCCCGCCATCGTGGTCGCGCGCGACCGCGCGGGGGCGATTCTGCTGCTGCTGCCGCTGGCGCTGCGCAAGGCCGGGTTTGTGCGCGAACTCACCTGGCTCGGCTCTGAGCTTTGCGATTACAACGCACCGCTGCTGGCGGAAAATTTCTCCGGGCGCTTCGACCGCGCGGGCTTTATGGCGTTGTGGGGAGAAATTACCCGCTGCCTGCAAGCGCATCCGCGTCTGCATTTCGACGTCATCGATCTGCAAAAAATGCCGGAGACGGTCGGCGCGCAGCCAAACCCCATGCGTCACTTGGGCGGCACGATGACGCCGAGCGGCGCCTATTTGACGCATCTCGCCGGCGACTGGGAGACTTTTTATACCAACAAGCGGTCGTCGGCGACGCGCCGGCGCGACCGTACCAAGCGCAAAAAGCTGAGCGAGTTCGGCGCGCTCGCTTTCGTCACCCCGGCGACCGAGGCCGACATCCTGCAGACGCTCGACACGCTGATGGCGCAGAAAGCGCGCTCATTCGCCCACATGGGCGTCGCCAATCTTTTCGCCAAACCGGGTCATGCGGAATTCTATCGCGCGCTCGCCACCGATCCGGCGACCAAACCGCTCGTGCATGTCAGCCGGCTCGACGTCGGCGCGGCCGCCGCTGCGGTCAATCTCGCGCTGACGTACCGCGGTTGCTACTATCACTTGCTGGCGAGTTATAGCGACTGCGATTTGTCGCGCTTCGGGCCGGGCGCCGCGCATCTGCACGACCTGCTGCATTACGCCATCGACAATGGCTTCAATGTCTTCGATTTCACAATCGGCGACGAACGCTACAAACGCGATTGGTGCGATACCGAGCTCAAGCTCTACGATTATATCGCGCCGACAACCTGGCGCGGCGCGCTCGTCGTCCTGCCGATGCTCGCCGCAAAACGGCTCAAGCGCTGGATCAAGCAGACGCCGGCGGTGTGGAACGCCTTCAGCGCGGCGCGCGCCTTTATCGGGTCGCTGGCGCGGCCGTTCCGTCGCTGAGCTTGCTCGGCGCCGCTGCCGGCACGGCCATGGCTTCATGCGCGAGCCGGATCGGTCCGCGGATCATCAACACCACCGCTGCGACCTGGCCGCAGGTATAAACCGCGACATAGGCCTCGAGGAATTGCACGATATTGAGGTGGGCGAAGATGGCGAAGGCGCCGACGCCGGTCATCGCCGCCACCACGCACATGCCGATTCGCGCTACTTCGCGGAAGTAGCCGTTGTGCACCAGCACGCTGTGGCTGACCATCTGCGCCAGGTTGGCGATCAGCAGTACGATCAGGATCGGCGTGGTCGCCGGCGGCATGGTCGCGGCGTTGCCGAGCAGGACGTGGAACAATTTGTCGGCGCCGAAAATCAAAATAAGGCAGGCGATGGCCGCCGGGATCGCGCACAGCGCGGCCGCGGTCAGCGTGGCGCGCACCAAAGTCGGGCCGTCGCGCTCGGCCAGCGCGCTGGTCTGGCGCGGCACCAGAATATCGCAGACCGCGCCGAATATGGTGGCGCCGCCGCGGAACACCTTGAAGGTGGTGTCGAGGATGATGGGCGGCGCGCCCAGTCCGAACAGCATTGGCACGATCAGAAAGGGGTAATTGGCGTTGTAGATTTCACACGCCGCATAGGTTCCGCTGCGGATGAGCTGCGTCTTGTTGGCGCGGAAAAACGCCACAAAATCGGCGACAAAGCCGCTGATACGCGGCACCAACGCGCCGCGCGCGATCATGCGCCTAACGCAGAACGTCACCACCACGGCCCACAGTGCGTTGAGCACGATCAGCATGACGATGAGCGGTAGCCCGAACAGGACGGCGGCCAGGCCGATGAAATAGCCGGCGCGGCGCACCGTTTCGAGCACCTCGAACAACACATAGTCGTCGACCGCGATGGCAATATTACGCAGCGCGAACCAGACCAAATTGAGCGCGACGAACCAGAAGAACAGGCCGAACTCCGCCGCTTCCCGCAGCGAGGCCGCCGTTCGCGTTGCCATGAATATGAAACAGAGCAGGGCGCCCGTGCTCACCAGCGCGAAATAGAACAGCACCACGGCGGTGGCATGGCCGGCGACGGCGTCGCTTTGGTCGCCCGAAAGAAACCGCGCGCGCAGCCGCACGAACAGGATCTTGACGATGCCGAAGTCGATCAGCCACAGCGAATAGCCGAACGCAGCGACAAGGATGAAGATGGAGAAGCGGTGCGGGGTGAGAACATGCGCGAACACATAGGTTTGCAGCAGGCCCGTCAGCAGGGCGGCGCCGGCAGTGGTGATGCGCAGCAGAAAAAAGGGAATGGAGATCAGACGTCGCTTCATCTCAAGCGGCTTTCTGCTGGTCGAGTGCCAAACAATAATCGAGCAGCGCGCGCGCGGCCGATTCCCAGGTAAAGCGATTGGCGCGGGCCCGGCCGGCCGTCGCCAGCCGCTCGCGCAAAACAGGGTCGGTCGCCAGCGCCTGCATGTGGCGCATGACCGCGTCGGCGTCGTCGGCCTGGCAGGTCAGCGCCGCATCGCCGCAGACCTCCATCAAGGCCGGCTGCTCGCTGATGATGACCGGACAGCCGCAGGTCATCGCCTCGAGCGGCGGCAGACCGAAACCCTCGTAATAAGACGGGAACACCAGCGCGAGGGCGTGTTCGTAAAGCGCGCGCAACTCGGCGTCGGAGACGAAGCCGACGGCGCGCACGCCTTCGCCGCCCGCGATGTTGAGATCGCCGAACACTTTCGGGTCCTTGGCGCCGGTCAGCACCAGCATGGCGTCGTCGAGCTTCGCCTGCTGGAAGGCCTTTACGACGGTCTTGATGTTCTTGTTGGCGGAGTTGACGCCGACGCCGAGAAAGAATTTGCGGCCCTTGAGACCGAGGCGGTCGATCACCGTTTCGTCGGCCGGCACGGCCTTGATGTGGTCGCCGCCCTCGAAGCAGACCGGCATGGCGGCGACGTCGGCGCCGTACCATTTGCCGATCTCGCGCCGGGAGAATTCGGAGACCGTGACCACAAGGTCGGAGCGCTTGCACAGGCGCGGGATCAGGAATTTGTAGGCGGCGCGGAAGCGCGGCGAGAAATTATCCGGCAGCGCCTGCACCGTCGCGTCATGCACCACCACGACCTGATGGCGGGCGGCGAGCGGCCCGAGCATGCAAAGATTGAGCAGAAGCTGGCCGGCGCCATGCAGCGGGTATTCGATCTGCTCCCAGGCGTAGCCGGTAAAATGGCCGATCCGCCGCAGCGGGATATTCTTCAGCGGAAAATCGCGTGCCGCGCGCGGCGCGAGAATTTCAACGCGGCCCTTGAGCGCGGCAAAGTCGCCGTCGAGCAGGCGGTCGATCGCCTTGATGGCTTCCGCCGCGAAACGCTGCACGCCCGAGGAGCGCTGGGTCAGGAAACGGCCGTTGATGGCGATACGCGGCAGAGACATCAGCGGCGGTCCTTGTCTTCGATGAGCGCGGCGACGGCGCCGGCAAAATGTTTCGGTGAGAGTTGTGCGGCGACGTCCTTGGCGGCGGCTGCGCCCATGCGGACGCGCAACTCGGCATCGCCGGCGAGCCGGCGCAGCCATTGCGCTGCCTCCTCGACATTGGCGTCCGCCCATTTCTGATCGTCGGCGTCGAAGGCGCCTTCCGGGTCGCGCACCGGGATGAGCGTGTAAGACACCAGCGCCGAATTGCCTGCATTCATGAAATCGACATTGCCCGACCAGCCGGTGGCGATCACCGGCTTGCCGAGCGCCATGGCCTGCGCCGGCACCAGGCCGAAGCCCTCCGAACGGTGCAGCGAGATCACGATGTCGGCGCTGGCCATCAGTCCGGCCATGTCGGCTTCCGGCAGCATGCCTTCAATCAGGCGAATATTGCCGGCGCCGGCGATCGCGTTGTCGAGTTCGCGCCGCGCCCATTGCGCGCCGTTGTCGATGACTTTGATCGCCAGCACGCGGTCGCTCGCGTCGCCGAAGGCCTTGCGGAACGCGGCGATGGCGGCGAGCGGGTTCTTGCGGCTGAAAGCGGAGCCGAGATGGAACACGTTGAGCACGACCAGGGCGTCGGCGGGCAGGCCGAGCTTGCCGCGCATATTCGGCGTCGCGGTCATCGGCGGCAGCGGATGCGGCACTACATGCACCGGCTTGTCGGTGGCGGCGGCGACGGCGTCGCGCGTGAAGGTGCTCGGTACCCAGACCTCGTGCAGATAGCGGAAACTCGGATGCCATACGTCCGGCAGCTTCGGCAGCTCCCAGGCCCAATAACCGATGATGCGGCGGCCGCGCACCTGGGCGCGTCCGAGCGTCCACAGCGCGTGCGGCAAATAAGGGCCGTTGTGATGGACGATCAGGCTGCCGGCGCCGGGCACCAGTGCGCGCCGCTCTGCGGCCTCGCGCAACTCCACCTGACCGAAGGCCGGGCTCAAGTCGAAAGCAGCGGGCGCGTAACCGGCGGCCTCGAGTGAGGCGTATGCGAGCCGCGCACCTTCGCCGACGCCGCTCGCGGTCGAAAACAGGCCGGCGATGGCGAGCGGAAATCCGCCGGACGGATTGGCGTCGGGCAGCGGCGCGACCATGCGGCTGACGTCGAACAGGATCTGGCTGCGCGTGGTCTGCGGCAGGCGCTGCCACAGCCGCCGCAGGGCGCTGCGCCGCACCGGCACGTGTTCGCGCGGTCCTGCTTCAAGCGCCGACATGCGCGCGCCTTTCCGCCGGCGGCGGACGATGGTGACCGCGGCCATAATTGATGGTCGCCGCCGCCAGGCCCCAGATCATGCCGAGCAAAAGAAAGAAATGGCGCCAGTGGTCGGTATCGATGACGAAGCCTTCGACCATTTCGCCGATGAACGTGGCGAGCGCGCAGATGAGATAAGGTTGCCACGGCGTCGGCACGAAGACCGTCCGCAAGGCGGTCAAGAGCGTGGCGCCGAGCAACGTGACATAGGCGATGCCGCCGGCCCAGCCATAGACCAGAAAGGCTTGCAGATAGACGTTGTGCTGCTGCAAGCCGTGCACGCGGGAGAACTCGAACGGGCCCATGCCGTTGGGGAACTGCAGCAGCGCCGACAGCGCCAATTCCTGCAGGCGGAAACGGCCGCCGCTGCCGACGTCATAGGATTGAATGAGCTGCGCGCGCTCCTGGAACATGGACGAGATCGAGCCGAACGACAGCAGGATGGCGATGAACGCCGCCAGCACCGCGAGGCCGATCGCGCTCATGGCGAAGATGCGCAGGCGCGCGCGGTCGGTCTCCGCCGTCAGGAAGGCGAGCGCGATCATGATCACGCACGACACCGCGAAATGAAACCAGGCGCCGCGCGAAAAGCTCAACAGCAAAGCGCACAGCAGGATGCCGGCGACCGGAATGTCGGTGAGACGGACGCGGCGCGCCAGCATGCGCTCCAGCACCACCAGCGCCGGCCAGATCAGGAACGGGCCGAACACGTTGGGGTCCTTGAAGGCGCCGAGCGCGCGGTCGTAGGTCGCGAACAGGTCGTGGGCGTGGGGAAACAGGCTGAAATAGCCGGCAATGCCGGCAAGCGAAATGACGGTCGCGGTCAGGATATAGGCGGCGCGGACGGTCGCGATGCGCGCCATCGTGTTATGGGCGAACAGGCTGGCAAACAGCACCGCCGCCACCGCGAGATAGAGCGAGGTGCCGGCATATTGCACCGTCTGTTCCTTGCCGGGCACGTTGAGCAGCGACAGCAGCCCGCCGAAGTTCCAGACCAGCAGCAGCAGAAACAACAATGCGATGTGACGCTCGAAGCGCACGCCGGCAATGAGGCAGGTGAGCGCCAGCACGCCCATCAAGGCGTCATGCGGCGACGGTTCGATGAAGGCGACCGAACTCGCCAAGACCGTGATGTAAAGCACCACCAGCAGCAGGCGCTCGCGCAACGCAGCCGTCCGCGCGGGCGCCGCCGGCGGGCTCGCCGGCACGGCGCGATCGAGCGCGATGTCTTGAGCGGTGATCAATACGCATTCTCTGTCTTGAGCAGCGCGAACGGCGTACGCGCCACGATGTAAAGATCGAACAGCACCGACCAATTCTCGATGTAGTAGAGATCGTGTTCGACGCGCTGCTGGATTTTTTCGTGCGTGTCGGTCTCGCCGCGCCAGCCGTTGATCTGCGCCCAGCCGGTGATGCCCGGCTTGACGCGGTGGCGGGCGAAATAGCCGTCCACCGCTTCGTCGTAGAGCTGGGCTTCGGCCTTGGCGTTGACCGCATGCGGGCGCGGGCCGACGAGCGACAGATTGCCTTTGAACACGACGTTGAACAGTTGCGGCAGCTCGTCGAGGCTGGTCTTGCGGATGATGCGCCCGATCCGGGTGACGCGCGGATCGTCCTTGGTGACGAGCTTGCTGGCGGTCAAGTCGGCCGCGTCGGTATACATCGAGCGGAATTTATAGACCTCGATCAGGTCGTTGTTGAAGCCGTAGCGCTTCTGTTTGAACAGGACGGGGCCGCGGCTTTCGAGCTTGATGGCGATCGCGATCAGCGCCATCACCGGCAGCGCGCAGAGCAGCATGAAACCGCCGATCAATTTGTCGAACAGCCATTTCATCACCACGTCCCAATCGGCGATCGGCCGATCGAACACGGGGAGCACCGGCACGCTGCCGATGTAGGAATAGGAGCGCGGGCGGAATTGCAGCTTGTTGGAATGGGCGGCGAGCCGGATGTCGACCGGCAGCACCCAGAGCTTTTTCAGCATCTGCAGGATGCGGTCTTCCGCCGCGATCGGCAGCGAAAAGATCACCAGGTCGACGCGCGTACGGCGGCCGAATTCGACCAGGTCGTCGACGACACCGAGCTTGCGCTCGCCGGCGCAATCGTTGCTGCTGCGCTCATCGCCGCGATCGTCGAACAGGCCGATGACCTTGACGCCGGAATCCTTCTGCCGACGCAGCTCTTCGATGACGTGTTCGCCGGGCACGCCGCCGCCGACGATCACCGTACGGCGGGTGAGGCGGCCTTCGCGCGTCCATTTGCGCACCAGCAGGAACAACAACCGGCGCGAGACCATCAGCGCGATGAGGCCGCTCACGTAGTAGCTGCCGAGCCAAACGCGCGAAAACATCTCGCCGGCTTTGGCGAAGAACGAGGCGCCGATCACGATCAAAAATACGACCGACCATGCCGAGGCCAGCCGCATGTATTGCTTCTCGTGGCCGCGGAACGCCTGCACCTGATAGATATCGGCGGTCTGGAAGGCGAACATCGACAGCACCGCGATTGTGAAGATCGCGCCGGCGTAATGCCAGAACAGGCTCTCGTCCGCCGACAGATAGACCTCGAATGCCGCGAGGCCGACCAGCACGATCAGCGTGAACTCGGCCATGCGGACGAAGCCGGCGAGCACGATCGGCGAGATCGGCGACGGGGCAGGGGTTGCTGCCACGGCGAGCGCCTCGGCCGTTAACGAACGCGCGCTCGACGCCGCGCGCGGGGCGGCGCGCAAGCGCTGAAGCATCGCGGTGGCGCCCGATGCGCTTATCGAAGGGCGTGTGTCGGTGTCGGTCATGTCTGAGGTCTGCGATCTGCCGTCCGCGAGCCCCGGGGCAGCGGCAGGGATCGTCCCTAATTCACGGAAATTTCTAAGGAAAAAGTCTCAAAAAAGGCTTATCGGATCGCTCAAATAAGTCTTAACCGCGCGGGTTCCCGCGCAAACTTTCGAGCGCCGTCTCATAAGCCGCGAGCACGCCATCGACCATGGTGTCGACCGAAAACGACGCCTGCACCCGTTGGCGCAATTTCTGCGTGATTTCCGCCATGGCGTCGGGATGATCGAGCGCCTGGGCGATTGCCTGGGCCAAGGCGGCGGGATCGAGCGGAGGTACTAGGGTATTGGATAGCGGCCCATAGATCTCCGGAATGCCGCCGACCGCCGTCGTGATCAGCGGCTTGCTGCCGGCGGCCGCCTCCAGCACCACGTAAGGCAGGGATTCCGCCCGCGACGGCACCACCATAATGCGGCCGAGCGTTAACGCCACACGGGCAGGCATGGCCGGCCTGAACTGGACGGTACCTTCGAGGCCGAGATTTGCGGCCTGGGCTTGCAGCGCATCCCGGTCCGGACCGTCGCCGACCAGGGTGGCGGTGACGGGGCGTCCGGCGTCGCGCAAGCGGGCGATGGCATCGAGCAGCACGTCGATGCCTTTTACCGGGCGCAACTCGCCCATAAAGACCAGATCGGTGGCGTCGGGCTTGGTGACGATCGGATCGAATTCCGCGCGCGACACGCCGTTGTGGACGACGCGCACCAGACCGCGCGGCGTGCCGATTTTTTTTCGGAAAATATCGGCGCTATAGGCGCTCTCGAACAGGAACAGGTCGCCGCGCAGCATCAGCAGGCGCTCGGTCGCCAGATAGAATCTTCCGGCGAACGAGTCGTGGCCGAACAACAGGCTGCCGCCATGCGGCGTATAGGCGCGCACGGCGCGTTTGCCGCCGAACGAGAGGCGGGCATAGGCGCCGCCCTTGGCGCCGTGTCCGTGCACCACGTCGGCCTGCGTCTGCGCGGCGCGCCGCACGACATGGGCAAGCACGAGCAAGTCGCTTGGATTGGCGTGGCGGCGCATCGGAACGCGCGTGAGGCCGAGCGCGAGCGACGGCTCAAGTAATCGCAGCGCGTCTTCGCCGCGCGTCCCGCCGGTCCGCGTGTCGGCAATCAGCCCGACACGATGGCCGCGTGCGGTTTGCTCGCGCGTCAGGTCGAGGACGTGGCGAAACAGGCCGCCGACCGGCGCGCGGAACACATGCAAGATATTCAATGGTTTCATTTTTAAAACCAGCGGTCCTTGACCAGCACGGTGTCGCCGGGGCGAAGCGGATAGCTGAGCGGCACGTCGCCCTTCATTTGCTCACCCGGCGCGGTGCGGGTGAGTTCGACCTTGCTCTTATAAGCGCGCGGGGCGAAGCCGCCGGCGATCGCCACCGCCTTCTCCACCGTCATGTCGGCGATGTAAGGATACTGGCCGGGCGTCGTCACTTCGCCGAGGATGAAGAACGGCCGGTAGGTCTCGACCTCGACCGTCACATGCGGATCGCGGACGTATCCCTGCTTGAGCCGCGCGGCGATCCTCTGCGACAGCTGCTGCGTCGTGATGCCGCGCGCCGCAACGGAGCCGACCAGCGGCAAACTCACATTGCCGCCGGCATCGACGATGTAGGTGTTCGAAATGCCGTCCTGGCCGAACACCACGACGCGCAATTTGTCGCCGGCATCAAGCGTGTAAGGCGGCTCGCTTGCCGCCGCTGCGTAAGCGTAAGTTGACGGCGCGGCGGAGGTCCGACCGGCGCCATATTGCAGCACATAGGGCGTTTGCAGCGGCCGTTGCGCGTAGGCCTGCGACGCGCCAAGCCGAGAATTGAACAAGCCGCGCCCGGCCACGCCATCCGGCTCATGCCGCATGCAGCCGGCGGCCGCGAGCGCGACCAAAGCAGCCAATAGAAATTGGGCTCCCCGCATCAAACGAATCCGCGCCGCGCCGTGGAAATCCAAGGGGGATTAGGGGGGCCGGATGGTTAACAAAACCTGACTTTCGGGCGATGGGCGGAGAAATTAACGCGGAAGCAACCATAATAGGTTGTGATCCTGACGGCGGCGTCAGAGTCACGCGTTTGGAGTTAGGCATGTTGTTCCGTAAAAAGTCGAAAGTCGTCAGCCCACCCGTGGCCGCCGCGGTGGCGATAGACGCGGAAGGTGAGCCCGATTTGCGCGCGTTAGGGCGCATTTTATGGGCGAAAAAATCGCAGATCCTCGGCATCACGCTGCTGGCGGCTGTCGCCGCTTTCGTCGTCGTCAACTCCATGACGCCGCGCTTCCGCTCCGAATCGCGGCTGCTGTTGGAGGCGCGCGAGAACGTGTTCCTGCGGGCCGAAGCCGACAAGAACGGCGCCGGCAGCGCCACCATCGATCCCGAAGCGGTCACCAGCCAGATCCAACTCGTGCTGTCGCGCGATCTGGCGCGCGAAGTGATCAAGAAAGAAAAGCTCGCTGACATTCCGGAATTCGATCCCTCGCTGCGCGGCCCGTCGGTCTTCAAAATCGTGCTCAGCCTGTTCGGCATCGGGCGCGATCCGGCATCCATGACGAGAGAAGAGCGCACGCTCGATTCCTATTACGACCGGCTCAACGTCTTTGCGATAGAAAAATCGCGCGTGATCGCCATCGATTTCGATTCGGCCGATCCGGATCTGGCGGCCCGCGTCGCCAACACGATCGCCGCGACCTATCTCAAGATGCAGCAGACCGCCAAGCAGGATCAGACCCGTGCCGCCGGCGATTGGCTGGCCGGCGAGATCGCTACTCTGCGCACCAAGGTGGCGAACGCCGAAGCCAAGGTCGACGAGTATCGCGTCAAGTCAAATTTGTTTTCCGGCTCCAACAACACCTCGCTGCCGACCCAGCAGCTCACCGAGATCAATTCGCAGATTTCGGCGGCGCGCGGGCAGAAGGCCGATCTCGAGGCGCGGGCGCGGCAATTGCGCGAGGTCATCCGGTCGGGCAAGCCGATCGAATCGTCCGACATTGCCAATTCCAAGTCGATGCGCCGGCTGATCGAGCAGCGCAACCAGTTGCGGTCGACGCTGGCCGAGCAATCCACCACCTTGCTCGACCGGCATCCGCGCATCCAGGAATTGAAGGCGCAGATCGCCGAAGTCGAGCGTGAGATACGCACCGAGGGCGAGCGCCTGGCGCGCCAGCTCGATAACGATGCCGCGGTCGCCGGCGACCGGCTGGAGACGCTCACCGCCAGCCTCAACACGGTCAAGAAACTCGCTTCGCAGACCAATACGCAGGACGTACAGTTGCGCGCGCTCGAACGCGACGCCAAGACCGAGCGCGATCTGCTTGAGTCCTATCTCGCCAAATATCGCGAGGCGACCGCGCGCGATAACATCAACGCGGCGCCGCCGGAAGCGCGCATCATTTCGCGCGCAAGCCCGGCGATCAAACCTGCCTTCCCGAAGAAGCTCCCGACCGTGTTGATCGCCGCCTTTGCCGCCTTCGCGCTGTCCGCAGGCTTCATCGTGACCGGTGCGCTGCTGGCGACGGCGCCGTCGTCTGGCGGTTACGGCTATCCGCCGCCGGGCCAAGGCGCGCCCGTCTATCCGCCGTCGGCGATGGCCTCGCCGGCGATGCGGCACGTGAATTCACCGCCGATGACCGGCAGGCCGTCGGCGATGAATTCGGTCGAACAAATCGCGCAGAGCCTGCGCGAAGCCGGCGATGAGGGCCGCCGCGTCACCGTGGTCGGCACCATGCGCAATGTCGGCACCACGTATGCCGCCATTGAACTCGCGCGCGCGCTCGCACAAGACGCCAACGTGGTGCTGGTCGATCTCGCTTTCGGCTCGCCCAACTTGTCGATCATTTCGACCGAACCCACGGCGCCCGGCATCGCCGAGCTTGTGCACGGCACCGCCTCGTTCGGCGATATCATCACGCGCGATCAATATTCTTCCGTGCACCTGGTGGCGACCGGCGACGTCGGCAACGAGGGGCACGCGCTTGCTGCTTCGCCGATGCTGGCGATGGTGATCGAGGCGCTGGTGCGCAGTTACGATCACGTGGTGATCGATATCGGTTCCGCGGCCGACATCGAACTCGAACGCTTTGCCCCGCTGGCGCCCCGTGCGGTGCTGGTGGCCGCCGATCCGGCCAGCCCGGCGACCAAAGCCGCGCGCGAGCTTCTGCTGACGGCCGGCATGACCGAGGTGACGCTGATGGTCGGCGTGCCGCAGGAGATCGCGGCCTAATCCGGGGCCGGGCAGGCGGCGAGGCCTGGTCACCGCTTCGCAAACCTTTAACAATAAAAGGCTGCAATAGCCGGCCTGAATCTTTGGAACCGGACCCTTGGCGGGAATGAAGCAGACCATCATCCGGACCGGCCTGGAAACGCTTTATTTCACCGGGCTGCACCATTTCATGCGTCCGCTGGTCGGCGGCGTTGGCGCCATCCTGACGCTGCATCACGTGCGCCCGCTACGCCCGGACGCGTTCCAGCCCAATCACTTGTTGGAAGTCGCCCCCGATTTTCTGGAGCGCCTGCTGCGGCGGCTCAAGCGCGCGGCGCTCGACGTGATCTCGCTCGACGAGATGCATGCCCGTTACATCAGCGGCGATTTCAAGCGCCGCTTCATCTGCATCACGTTCGATGACGGCTACAAAGATCTGATGCGTTACGCCTATCCGTTGCTCAAGCAATACCAGTTACCGTTCGCGCTCTACATCCCAACCAGCTTCCCCGACCGGCTCGGCGAATTGTGGTGGGTCGCGCTCGAGGCGGTGATCGCGCGCAACAGCCGCATCGGTATGCTGATCAACGGCGAGGGCCGGCGCTTCGACTGCGGCAGCGTGAAGGAGAAGCGCGATCTGTACGAGCAGGTCTATGGCTATCTGCGCAGCATGAAGACTGAAGACGAACTGCGCCACTTCGTGCGCGACCTGTGCACCCGCCACCGCGTTGATATCGCGTCATTTTGCCGCGACCTGTGCATGGACTGGCAGGAGATCATCGATCTCGCCGCCGATCCGCTGGTCACCATCGGCGCGCACACGGTCAACCACAACATGCTCAAGAAGATGGCGGACGGGTCCGCCGTGCGCGCGGAAATGGAGATGAGCCGCTCGGTGCTGGAAGCCGCGCTCGGCAAGCGGCCGGAGCATCTGGCTTACCCGGTCGGCGATCCGACCTCGGCCGGTCCGCGCGAGTTCCGCATTGCCGCCGAACTCGGCTTCAAGACCGCTGTGACGACGCGGCCGGGTGTGCTGTTCAAGGCGCACCGCGACCATTTGACCGCGCTGCCGCGCATTTCGGTCAACGGCGATTTCCAGCAGCAGCGCTATCTCGAAGTTCTGATGTCGGGCGCCGCCACCGCAATGTGGAACGGCTTTCGCCGCGTCAACGCGGCTTAGCGCACGATTCCGAAAAGTGGGAACCGGTTTTCGGATAAAATCGAGCGCAGACGTCAAGTCTTGTCCGGCCTTACCATCCAACTGACAATCGGCATCGCCGGCAGCACCCAGCCGAGCCCAGCGACCACGTAAAAGATTGCCGCCACGAAACCGTTGATGTCGGTGAGCACCGACTGCGCCAGCGCCATGGCGAGCAAGGTCCACACCGAGGCCAGCACCAGCAGGGCGGCGGTGCCGATCAGTTTACGGGTGCGGATGCGCATGGAGGCTCTGCGTTTTGTAATTTGCGGTGCGGCGCACATGACTATATGGTCCGCGCGACTTCCTGCAAAGCTTACGTTCCATGCACGATTATCGCACCGTTTCAGAGTTTCACGTGCGCGCGGTACGGCTTTGGCTGTTCGCGGCCGCGGCGATGATCTTCCTGACCTTGATCATCGGCGGCGCGACGCGGCTCACCGTGTCCGGACTCTCGATCGTGGAATGGAAGCCGGTTACCGGCGTGGTGCCGCCGCTGAGCGAGACCGCCTGGCAGTCCGAATTCGACGCCTACAAGGCCATCCCCCAATACCGCGAGCTCAACAAAGGCATGAGTCTTGAGCGATTCAAGACCATCTATTGGTGGGAATGGACGCACCGGCTGCTGGCGCGCACGACGGGCGCGGTATTCCTGCTGCCGTTTCTGCTGTTCCTGTGGCAAGGCGCCATTCCGCCGCCGCTACGGCTACGGCTTTGGCTGATTTTCGCCGGCGGCGGCGCGCTCGGCGTGGTTGGCTGGTGGATGGTGTCGTCGGGACTTTCCGGCACGCTCACCAAGGTTTCGCAGTACCGGCTGGCCTTCCACATGACCTTGGCCTGCACGATTTACGCGGCGATCGTGTGGACCGCGCAACAGATCGTGCCGCGGCAGCCGGACGCGGCGCCCGCGCGGCTGCGGCTTGGCGCGCTGGCGATTGCCGCGCTGCTGTTGGTGCAGATCTATCTCGGCGCACTGGTGGCCGGGCTCGATGCCGGAATGAAATACAACACCTGGCCGACCATCGATGGCGACTTCATGCCGTCGTTCGACCGCCTGCTGTTCATCACGCCGATCTGGCGCAATCTGTTCGAGAACGCACTTACCGTTCAGTTCGACCATCGCATGCTCGCCGACGGCATTTGGCTCCTGGCGATACTGCACGCCTTTGACGCCTGGCGGCGGCAATACGCGGCGCGTGGCGCCATCGTGTTGGCGGGCGCGGTGACATTGCAGGCCGCGCTCGGCATCGTCACGCTGCTCTATAAGGTGCCCCTTGCGCTCTCGCTTGCGCACCAGGTGATGGCGCTGGTGGTGTTCACCATCGCGGTGATCCATGCTGAACGCCTGTCGCATCGCGCCATCTCACGGCTGCCGCAAGCGGCGGGGCAGGCGGCATGATCGACGTCACCGATGTCGACGGCATTGCCGTCGTCGCCATGCGGCACGGCAAGGCCAATGCGCTCGACATCGAATTCTGCGAGGCCCTGGCCGCGCACTTTGCCGAGTTGCGCAGCGGCGTCGCCAAAGCTGTCGTGCTGACCGGGCAGGGCAGGATATTTTCCGCGGGCGTCGACCTCAAGCGCCTGAGCGAAGGCGGGGCCGATTACATCCGACAATTCCTGCCGGCGCTGCACAAGCTCTATGACGCCGTGTTTTTTCACCCCAAGCCTGTTGTCGCCGCCGTGAATGGCCATGCCGTCGCCGGCGGCGCGGTGCTGGCCTGCTGCGCTGACCGCCGCATTATGGCGCGCGAAAGCGGGCGCATCGGTGTCACCGAAGTGCTGGTGGGCGTGCCATTTCCGGCGCTCGCCTTCGAGATCGTGCGCTTCGCCGTGCCGCCGCGTTACTTGCCGGAATTCACTTTCACCGGTGCGACTTATACGACCGACGCCGCCGTAAAGTGCGGCTGGATCGACGAAGTGGCGGAGCCGGGCGATTTGCTGGAGGACGCGGTCGCGGTCGCGCAGGAACTGGCCTTGCTGTCGCCCGCGGCTTTCGCCCAGACCAAATCGCAAATCCGCCAAGCCGTGACCGAACGCGTAGGGCAAAGCGGCGCGGCGACCGATAAAGTGGTGACCGATATCTGGACCGCGCCCGACACGCTTGCGCGCATCCGCGACTACGTCGCGCGGACCCTTAAAAAATCCTGACGCCGATCGCTATCCCTTCAGCCCCTGCTCGAGGTCGGCGATGATGTCGGCTACGTCCTCCAACCCGATCGACAGCCGCACCACGTCAGGGCCGGCGCCGGCCTGCACCTTCTGCGCATCCGACAATTGCTTGTGGGTGGTCGAGGCGGGGTGGATGACGAGCGAGCGGGTGTCGCCGATGTTGGCGAGATGCGAGAACAGCTTGACGTTCGACACCAGCTTGACGCCGGCGTCGTAGCCGCCCTTGAGCCCGAAAGTGAACACCGCGCCGCAGCCCTTCGGCACGTATTTTTTGGCGAGCGCATTGTATTTATCTTCGGCGAGCCCCGGATAGCTCACCCAGGCCACTTCCGGCCGCTTCGACAGCCATTCCGCGACGGCGAGTGCGTTGTCGGAATGGCGCTGCATGCGCAGCGGCAAGGTCTCGATGCCGTTGATGATGAGGAAGGCGTTAAAAGGCGACAGCGCCGGCCCGAGGTCGCGCAGGCCGAGCACGCGGCAGGCGATGGCAAAGGCGAAGTTGCCGAAGGTCTCGCCCAGCACCATGCCGGAATATTCCGGGCGCGGCTCCGACAGCATTGGATAGCGTTTGTTCTGCAGCCAGTTGAATCTGCCGCCGTCGACGATCATGCCGCCGATCGAGTTGCCGTGGCCGCCGAGGAATTTGGTGAGCGAATGCACCACGATATCGGCGCCGTAGTCGAACGGCTTGCACAGGTAAGGCGTCGCCAGCGTGTTGTCGACGATCAACGGCACGCCGGCCTTGCGGGCGATCTTGGACACCGCCTCGATGTCGGTGATGACACCGCCCGGATTGGCGATCAACTCGATGAAGATCGCCTTGGTCTTCGGCGTGATCGCCTTCTCGAAAGTCGAGCTGTCGTCGGGATCGGCCCACGCCACGTTCCAGCCGAAATTCTTGTAGGAATGGTTGAATTGGTTGATCGAGCCGCCATAGAGCTTCTTGGAAGCGACGAATTCTTCGCCCGGCATCATCAGCGCGTGCATCACGACCACTTGCGCGGCGTGGCCGGAGGCAACCGCCAAGCCTGCGGTGCCGCCTTCCAGCGCGGCGACGCGCTCTTCCAGCACGGCGCAGGTCGGATTGCCGATGCGGGTATAGATGTTGCCGAAGGCTTGCAGGCCGAACAGCGAGGCAGCGTGATCGACGTCGTCGAACACGAACGACGCGGTCTGGTAGATCGGCGTGATGCGCGCGCCGGTTGTCGGATCGGGCTTGGCGCCGGCGTGGATCGAAAGCGTCGAAAAACCCGGTATGCGTTCGGCCTCGGCCATGGTCGTTCCCCTTGCTGCCGGAGGCTTCTTGCCCCGGTTGACCGCTGGTTTAGCGAATAGGCGCAACGGGTCAAGGGAAGGGGCCCGCCGATTTTATCCCCGAATAGAGAACGGCGTTCTTTGCGTAGGGCACATTTTGTTTAGGAAATGTCGTGCATATTGAGGTCGGTATAGGGGTGCAACGTGGATCCGATCGGTCGCATCATGATGGGAGGGTTAGGCCTGTTCGTCGCCTGGACCCTGGTCCGCGCCTGGCGAAGCGGCGTGATTTACAGCCGGGGATTCAGCTTTAACGTCAACAACAGGCCCGTGCTCTACACCTTGGGCTTTGTCATCCATATCGGCATTGTCGTCATGTGCGCTGCTTTTGCCGCGGGCTTTAGTCCAAATGAAGTGCACCAGTTTGTGCTGTGGCCGCTGAACACTGCACATTGATCTGTAAATTGGCGGACCGCTAGGTCGAGCCTTTATTGCTATCGGGCACGCTGGGCCCGAGGCCCATGCGCTGCACGCCCTTGCCGAGCATCTGCGCGCGTTTCGAAGAGAGCACGTGCGAATTTACGCCGATCCAGCCGATCTCCGACGATAGCCGGCCGTATTCGATCTTCGGGCAGCGGTTCATCACCACCTTGACGCCGGCTGCTTCCGCGAGTGCCGCGGCTTCTTCGTTGCGCACGGTGAGTTGCATCCAGATCACCTGCGGCTTGCGCGCAAGCGTCAGTGCCTCCTCAACGATCGGCAGCACGTTTTCGGGAGCGCGGAAGATATCGACCATGTCGACCGGGTCGGGGATGTCGGCAAGCCTGGCATAGACTTTCTGCCCCAGGATTTCCTTGCCCGCCTGTCCCGGATTGACCGGGATCACGCGGTAGCCGCGCTCTTTGAGATATTTGAAAACGAAATAGCTCGGCCGGTTATCCTTCGGCGAGACGCCGACGACGGCGATAGTCTTCACCGAATTGAGGATGCCGCGAATATAATTGTCGGCGTAGGCGTCGTGATTCATCGCGGCCGGCGCCGTCACTTTTTCCTGGCGTCGACGACGGCCTTGCAGGCGGCGGAGAGCTGATCGTGCTGTTTGTTCAAACAAGCGAGCACGCGGCCGCCGCCGGGCATGGTGCCCTTGCAGAACTTGTCGTAGTCGCCCTTGCAGGCGGCGCGCTGCGCGGCGGTGAAGTCCTGCGCGTGCGCGGC
>CAWAXK010000014.1:0-204647 GCA_963786025.1 uncultured Alphaproteobacteria bacterium | reverse complement strand
TAACCTGAAGGTCGTAGGTTCAAATCCTACCCCCGCAACCAAAAATCTTCTAACCCTCTGAAAACAATAGAATAGTTCTCTCATGGCTGCGCCTTTTCGATGTATCACGGATACATCGTGGGATCCATTTTGGCAAAGACGCGCGCCCGGCACGCCAATCCCGTCGTTTTCATTCGACCGACCATGACCCGGCAGCCCACGCCCGCCACTGCGACCTTCATCGGCGCCGCCGGCAACAAGCTTGTTGCCGACGTCTTCGGCGACAGCGGCTCGCCCGTGTTGCTGTTGCACGGCGGCGGCCAAACCCGCCACGCCTGGACCAAGACCGCCGTAGAGATCGCGCGCAAGGGCCATATGGCATACGCCCTCGATCAACGCGGCCATGGCGACTCCGACTGGATCGCGAACGGCGCCTACGAATTCTCGGACTTTGCCGACGACGCCAAGATCGTCGCCTCCGAACTCACGCGCCGCTCCGGCGTCAAGCCGATCGCGATCGGCGCCTCCCTCGGCGGCATCGCTTCGCTGCTTGCTGAAGGCGACGCCGAACGCGACAGCGATGCCAATATCTTCTCCGCGCTGGTGCTGGTCGACATCACGCCGCGCGTGGACTTGAGCGGCGTCGCCAAGGTGCTCGGCTTCATGCGGGCCAATGCCGGTCAAGGATTTGCCTCGGTCGCCGAGGCGGCCCAGGCGGTCGCCGATTATCTTCCGCAGCGGCCGCGGCCGAAGAGCAATGAAGGACTAAAGAAAAATCTGCGCCTGTCGCCCGACGGCCGCTGGCGCTGGCACTGGGATCCGCGCTTCCTCGACGGTCCGCGCGCCGCCGGCTCCGACCGCCGGGCGCTCGAAGCGGCTTTGATCGCGGCCGCGCGCCGCATTCAGATCCCCGCTCTGCTGGTGCGCGGCGCCGCCTCCGAGCTGGTGAAGGAAGCGCACGCCAAGGAATTTCTCGAACTGGTGCCGCACGCCGATTACGTCGATGTCACCGGCGCGCGCCATATGGTGGCCGGCGACCGCAACGATCACTTCTCCGCCGCCGTCCTGTCCTTTATCAAAAAACTGCCCGCTTGAGCGGCGTTGACGCCGGAACTCAGAGCAAGCGGCCGGCGGCGCGCCGCTGCTCGTAAGATTGCAGGTGCGCAAAGACCATCCGGTGCAAGGTCGGGTCGACCTTGTGCGCCACCGCGCGGCGCAGCATGTAGCCGATGATGTGATCCGCTTCGATCGGTCCCTTGTTCTCGATATCGCGCGCCATCGATGTCGTGTGCGGTGAATTCACATCCGAAATCAGTTTCTGGCATTCCGCCATCCATTGTGTGGATGGCGGATATCCTTCGCGCCGGGCGATTTCGGCATTGCGTTCGAGAAATTCGGCCATCAGCCCGCTGCCCTCCTGCGTGCGCAGGATTTCGCCGACGTTCGCGCGCATCGCGGCCGTCATGCCGGACAGCGTGGCGAGATGCACCAGCTTTTCCCACATCATTTGCATGATATTGGGAACCGCAGCGGCGACCACGGGCGTCTTGTCAAACGCGGCCTTGAGCGAGCGGACGCGTTCGCTCATTGCGCCGTCTTGCTCGCCGAAGGTGATGTAGTGCCAGTCGTTGAGATGTTTGATGGTGCCGTCCGGCAGCAAGGTGGCGGCAATCTTGGCGGCGCCGCCAAGAACCGCGTCTCGGCCGTAGGCCGCATTCAACAAATCGATATGGACGACGCCATTGAGCAGCGGCAGGATCGCCGTGCCGCGGCCGACAGCAGGCGCAATGGCTTCTATTGCTTCGGGCAGGTCGTAAGCCTTGCACGTCAATATGATGACGTCGAACGGGCCGCTCAGTTCGGATTTGACAACCGCCTTCACCGGGCTCGCAAAATTACCGTAGGTGCTTTCGAGGCGAAGCCCGTTCTCGGCAAGACCGTTCCGGCGCTGCTCGCGCACGAGAAATGTAACATCGGCGCCGGCCTCGATTAGCCGCGCGCAATAATAGCCGCCGACGGCACCGGCGCCCAAGCAGAGAATGCGTTGCATGGGCGGCTTACCTGCTTTCAGTCGGTCGGGCGGGCGGCCGTTAGCGGTCGCGGAGATATGACGGGCGCACCGATCACGGGTGCGCCGCGCCTCCCGTCTTGGGCTTGGCGGCATCCATGGAGTGGATGACGCGCGCCCAGCGCTCCGTTTCGCTCTTGATAAAGCGGCCGAAATCTTCCGGACTGCCGCCCTGCTCATTCAGGCCCTGGCGCTCGAGCTCCTTGCGGACCTCGGGGTCGTTCAGGGCGCTATTTGTCGCCTTGGACAGCTTGTCGACCACCGGCTGCGGCATGCCGGCGGGGCCAAGAATGCCGAACCAGAGGCCGGCCGCGTAGCCGGGCAGGGCCGCCTCGGCGATCGTCGGCAGATTCGGGGCAACGCTGGCGCGCTTGGCTTCGGTAGTCGCCAGCGCCTTGACGCGGCCGTCCTTGAGAAAGCCGAGAACGGTCGGCGCCGGCGCGAACATCACCTGGATGCGGCCGGAAATGAGATCGATGGCGGTCTGTCCACTGCCGGGATAGAGGACGCCGGTCATTTTGATGCCGGCCATCTGCTTGAACAATTCGGTCGCCAGATGCGGCCCGCTGCCGAGCCCGGAGGCGCCATAAAGCAACTCGTCGGGTTTCTGCTTGGCGAGCGCGATCAACTCCTTGACGCTGCTGACGTTGAGGCTCGGACTGACAATGAGGATGTTCGGGATGGAGCCGATGAGCACGATCGGCGTCATGTCCTTTTCGACATTGGGCGCCTTGTTCGGCATCAGCGTCATGTTGATGGTCGTTGCGATGGTGCCGAACAAAAGCGTGTAGCCGTCCTTGGCGCTGCGCGTGACGTAATCGGTCGCCACCATGCTGCTCGCGCCCGGCTTGTTTTCCACAACCACGGTCTGATTCAGCAACTCACCGAGTTTGTGGCCGACGATCCGCGCCATGACGTCGCCGCTCGATCCCGCCGCGAATCCGACGATGAGACGGATCGGGCGCGTCGGATAGCTGTCCTCCGCCCAGGCGGGCTTGAGCGCGAAGAGGACGAGAGCGGCGATGAGAATGGCAAACGGCTTGGATCGGGTCATAGGAGTCCTCGCTTTCAGGATTTCTTGGGCGGGGTTTCGATGTTGCGCGTGGGCGTTTCCGGTATCAATCCGCTCCGGCGCCGTTTGAAGGTTTCTTCGCCGCTTTCCGCCCATCGCCCCTCGAGCGCGCGGCGGGCGTAGACGTCGAAGCGTTCATCCCAGTCGCCGAGCGAATAGCCGTGCCATGGCGACTGCGGGGTAATCGCCGGCAGGCCAAGCTCGTCCCAGATCGCGCGCGCATGTTCCATGAACTCCTCACGGGGCAACGCCAGCGGCGGCATGTCGTGCTTGAGCGTCGCATCGATGAGGATGGTCGAATCCTCGCGCGCGCCGGATTTAGGCCCATGTCCGGCCGAGCGGTAGGGTTCGATAAGAATATCCGCGCCGGGATCCGAGCGGTAGGCCAGCGACCAGAAGATCGCATCCGTATTGGCCGGATCGATGTCCTCGCTGACGGCAATGCAGATTTTGCCGCAATCGGCGCGCAGCGACGCTGCGGCATGCAGCCCGCGCCAGATTTCGGTGCGCGCGGTGCCGCGCGCGAATTGCAGAAAGATGACCTTGCGAAGGTTGGTGAAGGGCTCGTGCATCTTGAGCCCTTTGATCCCGCGTATCCCGAGCTGGTCGCGCAAGTGAGCGAGGAACATCGGTTCAAACGCCACCTTTTTCATCACGCTCGATTCGCTGGGCGTCACCTGGCTGATGATCGAGACGAAGACCGGCGCGCGCTTGTGTGTGATCGCGGTCACCTGCATCGACATATTGAAATCTTCCAAAGCCAGGTGACCGTGACTTTCGCCGAACGGACCTTCCGGCTCGAGCAGCTCGCTGTCGATCAAGCCCTCGATGACGATTTCGGCATCGGCAGGAACGTAGAGATCGACGCTCGCCGCTTTGACGATCCGGATGGGAGCGCCGGCCAGACCGCCCGCCACCGCCATCTCGTCGCGATCGGCCGGAAGCTTCTGCGGTCCGGTGAACAGAACCACGGGCGCGCAGCCGACGACGATGGCGCAAGGCATCGGCTGTTTTCGCTTCTGGTATTTTTGCCAGTGCAGATAGCCGCCGGCGCCGCCCGGCCGCGACGACATGCGCACGCCGAGACGATCTTGCGATTTCAGGGCGCCGCGGTAGGTCCCCATATTTTGCACGCCGGTTTCGGGGTCGCGGGTGACGCAGAGCGTCGCGGTGAGATAGGGGGCGGAGTTGAAGCCCGGCGTCGATATCGGCACCGGCAGCCGCGCCAGACCCTCTCCCGGCCGCAGCAGATCCGCTCCTTTGATCAAGACCTCCTGACAGGCGCCGGATGCGACAATCACGGGCGGGATCGGCTTCGCGACAGCCTGCGTCCAGGCCTCGCCGATATCCGCGACCGGCTTGCCCATGCCGGCGGCGTAGATCTCAGGCGACGCCGCAAGGGCGCCGACCGCGACCGGAATGTCATAACGCCGCCCGGCGCCGTCGACGACGTTGGTGAACAGAAAAGCCCGGCGCTGATCTTCGGCGAGTCCGCCCTGGAACTGCCAGCGCACCAGCGGGTGCAGCTCGCGGTCCTTGTCGATCGGCCTATCGATGCGTGTGAGGAGGCCCTTTTCGTCGAGCAAGCGCAAATGCTCTTGAAAATCGCGCGGCGGGCCGCCGGCCGCGGCGCGATGCCGCCCTTTCGCCGTGTCCGGATTATCGAGCATGCGCCACTCCCGCGAAAAATATGCGACCGTTACAATAGGGCATCGTTTGCAGCGACGCAAAAAAGAGCAGGGCGGCCTCGGTTAATTATGCGGGGTCCAATGTGGCCGTAGCCGTTCGCGCGCCCGCCGCTATTGCTCGCCCGTTATCATGTCTTCGATACAGCGCGCGAGCCCTTGCTGCCAATCCGGCAGCGCGATGCCAAACCGCTGGCGCAGGCGCTCGCCGGCAAGCCGGGAATTCTTGGGCCGGGCGGCCGGCAGCGGATAGTCCGCGCTCGGGATCGGCTTGAGCTGCGGCGCCGGTTGCGCGGACAGCAAGCCATGCTGCTGCGCGCCGTTCAGAATGGCTTGGGCAAAGCCATACCAGCTGGTTGCGCCCGCTGCGGTCAGATTGAAAAGCCCGGATGCAAACTGGCCCTGCGCCTGTTCCCGGCGAGCGGCCTGCACGATCAGCGCCGTGGCGTCGGCGATGTTGCGGGCCCAGGTCGGCGCGCCGATCTGGTCGTCGACGATCCGCAATTCCGGGCGCTGGCTCGCCAGGCGCAGGATCGTGCGCAGGAAATTCTGCTTGCGCCGCGCATAGACCCAGCTGGTGCGCAAAATGACGTAGCTGCCGCCGGCCTGACGCAGCGCGTTATCGCCCGCCAATTTGCTGCTACCATACGCATTGATGGGATGCGGCGCGTCGTCTTCGCTGTAAGGCGCCGGCTTGGCGCCGTCGAAGACGTAATCAGTCGAATAATGGATGAAGAGAATGCCGGCCTTTCGCGCTTCTTCCGCCAGCACGCCAATGGCCGTGCCGTTGACGGTGGTTGCGAGCGCTTCCTCCTGCTCGGCCTTGTCGACCGCCGTATAGGCGGCCGCGTTTACGACAACGTCGGGTTTTATGCTGCGAATGAGGTCCGGCAAAAGCTCAGGCCGCGACAAGTCGCATTGGCTACGGTCGACTGCAACGACTTCCCCGAGCGGCAACAGGTTTCGACTAAGTTCCCATCCGACCTGACCGTTTGCGCCCGTGACGAGCAGCCTCATGCAAAAATCTCGGCTTTGCTGAGCGGGAGCCCCGTGAGGTCCTTCGCGGACAGGATCGGTTCGCCGTCCTTCGGCCAGTCGATTCCGATCGCGGGATCGTTCCAAATCACGCAGCGTTCGTCTTGCGGCGAGTAATAGTCGGTGGTCTTGTAAAGAAATTCCGCCGCTTCGCTCAGCACGAGAAAGCCGTGCGCGAAGCCTTCCGGGATCCAGAGCTGCTTCTTGTTCGCCGCCGACAACACCATGCTGACGAACTTGCCGAAAGTCGGTGAGCTGCGGCGCAGATCGACGGCGACGTCGAAAACCTCGCCCGCGATCACGTGGACCAGCTTCCCCTGCGGCTGGTGGATTTGATAGTGCAGCCCGCGCAGGACATGTCTGACCGAGCGGGAATGATTATCCTGTAGAAAATGAACGTTTCGCCCGACGGCATCGTCGAAACGCTTCTGATTGTAGCTCTCGAGAAAGAATCCGCGGTTATCCTCGAAGACCCTCGGCTCAAGGACCAGAACGTCGGGTATCGCGGTCGCGGTGACTTTCATTGTTGCCGTTCTTCCAGCAGACGGCGCAGGTACTGTCCATAGCTCGTTTTGATCAGCGCTTCCGCCGCGCGCGCGACCTGCCGGCTGTCGATCCAGCCTTTGCCGAATGCGATTTCTTCCAGGCACGCGACCTTTACGCCTTGCCGGTGTTCGATCATGGCGACGAATTGGCTGGCTTCCAGGATCGATTCATGCGTGCCGGTGTCGAGCCAAGCATGGCCGCGGCCGAGGATTTCCACCTTGAGCTTACCCGCCTCGAGATAAGCGCGGTTCACGTCGGTGATCTCCAATTCGCCGCGCGCCGAGGGCTTCACGCGCCGCGCGATGGCGGCCGCCTCGCTGTCGAAAAAATACAGCCCGGTCACCGCATAGTGCGACTTCGGCTGCGCCGGCTTTTCCTCGATCGATATGGCGTCTCTGATCCGCGCCGAATTCAATCACGCCATAGCGCTGCGGATCGTTGACGCGATAAGCGAAGACGGTCGCGCCGCTGGCGCGGCCGCGCGCGCTCGTCAGCAGGGCCGGAAATCCATGTCCGTAAAACACGTTGTCGCCGAGAATGAGGGTCACGTCGTCTGCGCCGACAAAATCCGCGCCGATGATGAGCGCTTGCGCCAACCCGTCGGGAGAGGGCTGAACGGCATAGGTGAACCGAACCCCCCATTGGCTGCCGTCGCCGAGCATCTGCTCGAAGCGCGGCGTATCCTGCGGGGTGGAAATAACCAGAATGTCGCGGATGTCGGAGAGCATCAATGTCGAGAGCGGATAATAGATCATCGGCTTGTCGAAGATCGGCAACAACTGCTTGGAAACTGCAAGGGTTGCGGGATGAAGCCTTGTTCCCGAGCCGCCGGCGAGGATGATGCCTTTTCGCCCCTTCTTCTGCATAACCAATATCTGCCTTATCAATTGCCCGCCGAAAAACGCTGCATCTTTATCAGAGACACCAGCTTTGCCAAGGCCGGACCTGTAGGTATTGGCCGCCGTGAACAAAGACATGGCGAGGGTCGTTAGCCATGCTCGCGAGATTATCGAGAACGAAATTCGTGCCGATAAATCCGGGCGCTCCCGTCGCCAGGACCGATTTGCCGTTGGACAAGGCCGCTGCGGCCATCTCAAATCTTCTTGAGCACCGCCGCCATGAGCAAACCGATATTGCCGAGCAAAGTCTGGCGATAAACGCCGGACCGCTTCAGATAATAAATGCGCTTGAACAGAGACGCCGTCCTCGCCTTGGCGAACAGCTGCAACGTCGCGCTGTTTTGCGGCTTGATCAAAACGGCCGGCACGCGCTGGAGCGCGGCAATATTCATCTCGTTCCAATCGCTAAAGCGTCCGCTCAACATCATGCGCAGGCGGACGATGCGCGCGCGCCAGCCGCGATTCGACCCGATAAGGTTGTCGAGGTGCTGGCGGTATTTCAGCGCCGGCTGCGGATCGTAGCGGATTGCGCCGCCTACCGCCGACACCAATTGGTACATCCACCAGTCATGCAAAACGACCTCGAGCTTGCCCGTTTGCTCCAACAGGCGTTTTGCCGCCTTGTTGAACGCCATCGTATTGCCCCCGCCGAGACTCTGGATGATGGCGTTGCGGAACGCTATCGGACGGCTGAAGAGGGGCGAAAGACCATAGGGCCGTCCATCATCCGACACCAATTCCGTGCGGCCGCAATAAAGCGCCGGCACATCGGCCGGGACGGTAGCCAACCACGTCAATGCTCGCGCGAGCTTGTCTTTGTACCAGATGTCGTCTTGATCGCTGAACGCAAAGTAGTCCGCATCGATTGTCGGGTCGGTCGCCAGCGAGAGAAAATTGGCGCAGACGCCCTTGCCCGGACCGTTTCTGACGACCGTTTTCTGGGCATGGCTGTCGGCGAAGTCGTTAAGAATTTTTCGGGTGGCATCGGTCGAACCGTCGTCGGATACGACCAATATCCAATTAGTGTGCGTTTGATCCGCGATCGACTGCAACTGCTCGGCAAGAAACGCGGCGCCGTCTTTCGTGCACATCAATATGGCGACCTGCGCGGCGGCGATGCTCGCGTGCGGCGTTTGAGAGATACCGTCTTTGCTGGCGGGCATGGGCTCTTTAAGCCGTCGTGTGGGTGTAACGTTGGGTGAATTCTTTGCTGGACAAACTCGCCGCGGCGAAGCCCAGGCGGTCGCCGATTCCTCCCGCGGTCTCGATCGCTGCGATCCGCACTCCCGTGATCGGCGGCACCTTGATACCGCGACGCTGACCGAAAACTCAACGAGTTGTGCTTGCGACGTTTGCTGTTCGTATGCGTCATAATTTTGGATTATGGACGGCTATAGTACCTTGTAACTATAGTGAACTTTCTATTAACAGGAATAAGTTACCCGTATCGGTTGATCGGATCGGTTCACCAGTCGGCTCTGGGGGCGGGTGGTATGCATTGTCAATGCGCTGTTTTTAGCGATCAGACCAACGAAAGATTTGCAGTGACCACGACTTATCCGCAGCCGGCCTAACCCGGCTCTAGCGGGACACTATCCCACGGATCAGGCGGAAACGTCCGGTCATTTAGCGGCAATCGTTTTCTATTACAGGCGTATGGCGCGACAGGACGGCATGACTACAAAACGCATATTGGTTACGGGGGCTTCCGGCTTTGTTGGCCGGCCGCTGGTGACCGCTTTGCTCGATGCCGGTTACGCGGTTCGGGCCGCGACGCGCCGTCAGGTTTCGTTTCCGGATTCGGTAGAGGCCGTCGTCATACCGGATTTAAAAGATTCCATCGACTGGGCACCCATTCTGCAAGGCGTGAATATCATCATTCATTTGGCGGGTCCGGCACACAGCAAAATTCCCGAGAACGCATATTCCGAATTCGATCAGGTCAACTGGATTGCCACGCAACGGCTGGCTGACGCGGCCAAGGCCGCCGGGATTGAACGCTTTGTCTATATTTCGTCGGTGCGGGCCCAAATAGGCGCGGCCGCGACGCAGGCCGTGCGCGAGCAGGACGAGCCTCACCCGACCAACCAATATGGCCGCTCGAAACTCGCCGCCGAACAGGCGATCCGCGCGGCGGGCCTGCCTTTTACGATCTTTAGGCCTGTCGTCATCTATGGCCCGGATCCCAAAGGAAACATTCAAACGCTCGTTCGCCTCGCGCGGTCGTCCGTTCCGCTTCCGGTCAAGACTTTCACGAGCCGGCGGTCACTGCTTGCGGTCGAAAGTCTTATTTCTGCGATTATCTTCGCGCTGAAAAATCCAGCCACGATCGGCGAGACTTACCTGGTCGCGGATACCAAGCCAATGACGATCGGCGAAATTCTGGCGATGCTGCGCAAGATTCAGGGTCGTTCGTTGTCGACCATATATATCCCGCAACCTATCATTCGGCTCTTGTTGATGATGTGCGGCCGCAAGGATATTTGGTCGCGTCTCAGCGGAAATTTGGTTGTCGACACCAGCAAGTTTGAAGCGGCCGGCTGGCGGCCCGCTGTCGACACTTACGCAGGCTTTCTCGCAATGATGCGTGTCGAAGAAGGCAAATCGTGATCGCGCGCGATCGACCTGACCCGTCCGGTCGCTCTTACGCAAATTTACATGTCTGTTCAATGGCTTGAAATGGCGTGCGATCAACGATAAGCAGGCGGACAATAGCCCCCACGGCTGGTGACGCACCCGGCAAGCTGTGCTAAACGCGCGCCAATCGGCACACAAAGCCACGCAATCCTCCAATTGACCGCCGGCATGACCACGGCCGCCCATCCCACGCAAATTACACCAACCATCCGGATCACCGCGGAAGCGGTGCCGAGGCAGGCGTTCACCGATCTTTTTGATGGTGTCCGACTCTACGAGCTGTGGACCCGCTTGGCGTTCCACGATATTCGGCAGCGGTTTCGGCGCTCGGTGCTCGGCCCGTTCTGGTTAACGCTTTCGATGGGCATATTGGTTGGGGCTATTGGGCCTCGTTTTCTCCACTTTGTTTCAGCAAGATGTCGGCAAGACGCTGCCTTACATCTCGACCGGCATTATCTTCTGGGGCCTGCTCACGGGCTGCATCAACGAAGGCGCCACGGTTTTCATCTCGGCCGAAGCCTTTATCCGCAATGTCCCAACGCCGCTCAGCGTGCATTTTTACCGGATGATGGCGCGCAATGTCATAATTTGGGTTTTCAACATGGCGATCTATCTCGTCGTGGTGGTCTACTTCGAACTGACGCCCAGATGGGACGCCCTGCTGTTCATCCCCGGCTTCATCCTGTTCCTGATCAACGCCGCATGGATATCGCTGGCGGTTGGGGTGCTCTCCACGCGCTATCGCGATATCCCGCAGATCGTCGCCAATTTGATCCAGGTCGTATTTTTCCTAACCCCGATCTTCTGGTCGCCGTTAACTTTGCCGAACCGTCCGGCTTTTGTCGTGCTCAACCCGTTCTATCATCTCATCGAGATCGTCCGGGCGCCGTTGCTGAACGAGGCGGTGTCGCCCATGAGCTGGGGCCTGTGCGTCGCCATGGCGGTGGCCGGGCTCGGCTTCACCGCCTTGCTCTATCGTCGGGCGCACGCCCGCATCCCCTACTGGGTCTAGGCGAATGGCGCATATTTCCATCGAGAACCTGACGGTCGAATTCGCGATTTTCGGCGCCAGCGCCCGCTCGCTCAAGAACCAGCTCTTGTCGCAGGCGACCGGCGGCCGCGTCATGGCCGGCGCCCGCGACGTCATCACCGTGCGGGCCATCGATCACCTCAACCTTGAGATCAACGACGGCGACCGCATCGGTCTGGTTGGCCATAACGGCTCGGGCAAGACGACGTTGCTGCGCGTGCTCGCCGGCATCTACAAGCCGAATGGCGGCGCGATCACCATCGAGGGGCAGGTCGGTGCGCTGCTCGACCCGACGGCCGGGATGGATCCGGAATCGTCCGGCATCGAGAACATTTATCTGCGCGGCTACATGATGGGCATGAGCCGGCGAGAGATCGCGAGCAAGCTCGATGAAATCGCCGACTTCACCGAACTCGGCGACTTCCTCGAGTTGCCGATGCGCACTTATTCGGCCGGCATGTTCGCGCGGCTCGCCTTCGCGGTCTCGACCGCCGCGCGTCACGACATCCTGCTGATCGACGAGGGGATGAGCGCCGGCGACGCGGCATTCCAGAAAAAGGCGCAGCAGCGCATCGAGAACCTTTTCGACCGCACCCCGATCATCATCCTGGCGAGCCATTCGGAAGGGCTGATCTCGGAATTCTGCACCCGCCGGGTGCAGATGGAACACGGTGTAGTCAAGAGCGCGGCGTAGCGCCGCGCTTGTCAGCACAATCGAACAACGGTATTGGCGGCATTCGATGCGTACGATGAATGAATATCGGGACCTGGCCTGCAAAGACCCGCCGCTCACTTCAGCCGCGGTTATCGCCGTGGTCGGCGCGCTCGGCATCGCCACAGTCTATTTTTTCCAATACGTCCTGTTGATCTTGCCGTGCCCGCTCTGCCTCGAGCAGCGTATCGCGTTCTATTTCAGCGTCCCGCTGGCGGCGATGCTCTGGCTTGGCGTCAATCATGGCGTCGCGCGCAAGGTGATGCTGCTCGGCTTCCTGGCGATCATGCTCGCGATGCTGTGGAATACCGGGCTTTCCCTCTATCACGCCGGGGTCGAGTGGAAGTGGTGGGCGGGGCCGCTCGATTGCTCCGGCCCGATCAGCAAATTCGGCAACGCGCGCGACGTTATGAGCCAGTTGCAGAACCGCATCAGCCTGATCCGCTGCGATGAGGCGGCGTGGCGGTTTTTGGGAATTTCGCTCGCGGGCTATGATGTGCTGCTCTCGTTCTTCCTGGCGGTGGTCGCCGGCTGGGGGGCATTGTCGTCGCGCGCGCGCGGCTAGGGGTTCGGGACGGCTATGGAAGTCCTTATCATCGGTGCCGGCATCGGCGGCTTGACGCTCGGTCTGATGCTGCAGCGCGCCGGCATCGCCTGCCGCGTGTTCGAGGCGGCGTCCGAACTCAAACCAGTCGGCGTCGGCATCAACATCCTGCCGCATGCCTCGCGCGAACTTTGCGCGCTCGGCCTCGAAGACGCGCTCGCCAAGGTCGCCGTCACCACCCGCGAATTGTGCTTCTACAACCGCTTCGGCCAATACATCTACAGCGAGCCGGCCGGACGCTTCGCCGGCTACGACGTGCCGCAATTTTCCATCCATCGCGGCGATCTGCAGACAGTACTGCTCGACGCCTTCATCGCGCGCGCCGGCGCCGACAAGGTCATCCTCGGCCGACGCTGCACGCGCGTTGATTATGATGGCGGCGAAGCTGTCGCGTATTTCGAAGACAGCAATGGCAAGCCGCTCGCCCCGGAGCGCGGCACGGTGGCGGTCTCCTGCGAGGGCATCCATTCGGCGTTGCGCAAGCAGCTCTATCCGGACGAGGGTCCGCCGAAATATTCCGGCATCAACATGTGGCGCGGCGTCACTCGCTGGCAGCCGATCCTCACCGGCGCCAGCATGATCCGCGTCGGCTGGCACCATCCGGCCAAGCTTTTGATCTATCCGATCCGCAACAATATCGACGCGCAAGGCCGCCAGCTCGTCAACTGGGTCTGCGATATCGAGACGCCGCAATACCAGGCGCGCGACTGGAACCGGCGCGGCAAGCTGGAGGATTTTCTCCCCGCCATGGCGGACTGGCATTTCGACTGGCTCGACGTGCCGCAGTTCATCCGCGCATCCGACGCCATCCTGGAATATCCCATGGTCGATCAGGATCCGCTGCCGCGTTGGAGCTTCGGCCGCCTGACGCTCTTGGGCGATGCCGCGCACCCGATGTATCCGCGCGGCGCCAATGGCTCGGCACAGGCAATTCTCGATTGCCGCGCGCTCACCGACGCGCTCAAAGCCAATGCCGATCCGGTCGCCGCGCTCAAGGCCTACGAAGCCAAGCGGCTGCCGGCGACCAGCGAAGTCGTGCTCGCCAACCGCAAGGCGCCACCCGACGCCATATTGCAGGAAGTCTATCGCCGCACCGGCGACAAGCCGTTCAAGCATATCGACGACGTTATCAGTCGCACGGAACTGATCGCGTTGTCGGAAAGTTACAAACGGGTTGCCGGCTACGACAAGGAGCGGCTGAAGGCGAGGGGCTGATGCGGCCTTAAAAAAATACGACCACGAAAACGAGAAGGCGCGCGTACATCCGGCGTCGCCCCCTGCATTTCGTGGCCGCTCGATAATGGAGCCTCTCGGCTCGACATCATCATCGTCGAAACGCATATAGGCAGCTTCCGCTTCCTCCGCAAGGGTTCACTGAAATCATGAGCAAGACCACTGGCTATACCGGCACGGCGAAGGCGCTGCACTGGACGATCCTGGCGTTGCTGATCGTCCAGTTCGTCGTCGCCTGGACCATGCCGGACATCAAGCGCGATACCAAACCCGACACACTCATCAATCTGCATCTGTCGATCGGCGTGCTGATCCTGGCCGTTGCCGTCATCCGCCTGGGCTGGCGGGCGACCCACGCCGAGCCGCCGCCGGCGGACGGCGTGCCGCCGTGGCAGACGCAATCCGCCCGTATCGTGCACTGGCTGCTTTATGTGCTGCTGTTCGTGGTACCCGTCCTGGGCTGGATCAACGCCTCATGGCGCGGCTTCCCGGTCGTCATGTTCGGGCTGGAACTGCCGAAGCTGGTGGCCACGCGGGTGGCCGGCTGGGGCTGGACCGGAGACGTGCACAGCATCCTCGCCGAATATGCGATGCTCGCGCTGGTCGGTCTGCACGTGGCGGCCGCGCTCTATCATTATTTCGTACGCCGCGACGGCGTGCTGCAACGGATGCTTCCGGGCGCGTGACTCCACTCGTCATGGCCAGGCTTGTCCCGGCCATCCACGCCTTTGCTAGATGCACGGCCGTTAAGACGTGGATGCCCGGCACAAGGCCGGGCATGACGGAATAGGTTGTCGCGAACAAAGCGCTTATCACTCGTATCTGAGCGCTTCGATCGGATCGAGATTCGCGGCTTTGCGCGCCGGGTAGTAGCCGAAGAAAATCCCGACCGCCGCGGAAAACAGGAATCCGCCGGCAATCGCCGAGCCCGAAATCGGGGCCGCCCAGCCGGCAATGACCGAAATCGCCACCGAGAACGCCACGCCCATGATGATGCCGGCAACGCCGCCGGTCACGCTTAGGAACACCGCCTCGGCGAGGAATTGCAGCAGCACATGCACGCGCCGCGCGCCGATCGCCATGCGCAGCCCGATCTCGCGCGTCCGCTCGGTCACCGACACCAGCAGGATGTTCATGATGCCGATGCCGCCGACCACCAGCGAAATCGAAGCAACGGCGGCGAGCAGCAGCGCCATAATGCGGCTCGAGCTCTCGGCGGCTTCCGCGATCTGACTTAAGTTTCGTACGGAAAAGTCATTGTCGGCACCGGGTTTGATGCGGTGACGGCGTACGAGAATCTCGGTGATTTGGCGGACCGCCGGTTGCACGTCCGTCGAATTGATGGCTTGCACATAAATCTGATTGACGAAGCCGGCCAGGTGCGGCGTCAACCCATAGGGGTTGGGCGGGTTTGGGTAGATCCAATTGAGCTGCGTCTGCGCTTGCGACGGCGCGGCCACGCCGAGCACTTTGCGCTCGGCGGTGGTGAACGGGATCATCACCAGGTCGTCCTGGTCCTGGCCGAATGACGTTTGTCCCTTGGACTCCAGCAGGCCGATCACCCGCAACGGCACACCCTTCACCTGTATGAGCGCGCCGATAGGAGTTTGCGACTCGCCAAACAACTGCTTCGCCACGGTCTGCCCGATCACCACCACCAGCGCCGCCGACGCTTCGTCGTCGGGCGAAATCTCGCGTCCGGCATCGATCCGCCAATTCGTCATCGGCGGGTAATTCGGGCTGATGCCTTGAATTTGCGTGGCCCAGTTCTGATTGCCGAACTCAGTCTGGCCGGACTGGCGGATGAGGTAACTGACCTCGCTGACCGCCATGCTCTCGCGCTGGATCGCCTGCGCATCGTTGGTGGTGAGCGTGGAGGCGCTGCCGGAGCCCGCGCGCATGCCGCCCGCCGTCCGCGCACCCGGCAGCACCACGACCAGATTGGTGCCCAGCCGTTCGATCTGCTTGCGCACCGCGTCATTGGCGCCTTGGCCCACGGCGACCATGGCGATCAAGGCCGCGACGCCGATGAAGACGCCAAGCATGGTCAAGGCCGACCGCATCATGTTGCGCCAGATCGCCTGCATGGCGGCGGCCATGATCATCACCGCGAAGCTCCAGAAAGTATTGGTGCGTCTTGCGGCGACGACGAACGGACGCTGCGGTTGCGCGACCGGCGGACCTGCGCCGCGCGGCGATTCGGCGGCTTTGGCCGGCTTAGGATTTTGCACGTCGGAGACGATCAGGCCGTCGCGCATGGTAAGCGTGCGATCGGCATACGCGCCGATGTCCGCTTCATGGGTTACGACGATGACGGTGACGCCTTGCTCGCGATTGAGCCGCACCAGCGTTTCCATGATCTCGTGCGAGTTGCGGGTATCGAGATTGCCGGTCGGCTCGTCGGCGAGCAGCAGACCGGGCGAATTGATCAGCGCCCGCGCGATCGCGACGCGCTGCTGCTGGCCGCCGGAGAGCTGGCCGGGGGTGTTGCGTTCGCGGTCGCTCAAACCGAGCAGTTTGAGCGACGCGCGCGCCCGCTCGACGCGCGAGGCGGTGCCGGCCGGACCGGACGCGGCATAGAACAGCGGCAGCGCCACGTTCTCGAGCGCGCTGGTGCGGGACAAAAGGTTGAAGCTTTGGAACACGAAGCCCAGGCGTTCGCTGCGCAGCCGCGCCCGCTCGGGCTCGCTGAAATTCGCCACATCGGCGCCTTCGAAGAAATAGCTGCCGCTGCTCGGGCGATCGAGGCAGCCGAGCACCGCCATCAGCGTGGACTTGCCGGACCCCGACGAGCCCATAATGGCGACGAATTCGCCGGCCTTGATCGTGAGGCTGACGTCGCGCAGCGCATGCACGTCGACGTCGCCGACGTGATACGTCCGCGCGACATGCTCGAGCCTGATGATCGGTTCCGCCATGGTCGATTCGCTGGCCTTTGGCCGCGTCACATCTGCAAGCGTGGCGCCGCCACCTTGCTGTTGTTGGTGGTGCGTTGTTCGGCGACGATGACCAGGTCGCCGGCCTTCAACTCGCCTTTGACGATTTCGGTGTAGGTGTCGTCGTCGAGACCGGCGGTCACCGCGACACGCACCGGCTTGCCGTCGCGCAGCACCCAGACCCGCGTCCGGTCAACCGCGTTGGAACGGCGGCCGCTTCGCTGGCTTGACCGGTCCGCCGGCGCATAGCGCAGGGCCTGGCTCGGCACGCGCAGGACGTTGGTGCGTTCGTCGGTAATGATGCGGTTGGCCGCGGTCATGCCGGGCTTGAGCGCCAGATCGGTATTATCGATGCTGACCACCACATCGTAGGTCACCACGTTCTGCACGGTCTGCGGCGATTGGCGCACCTGCGAAACCGTGCCTTCGAAGTTGCGCTTCGGGAATGCGTCGACGGTGAAGATCGCCTTGTTCGATTCCTTGATGCCGCCGATGTCGCTTTCGCTCACATTGGTATCGACCTGCATCTTGGTGAGGTCGGTGGCGATCAAGAACAGAGTCGGCGTCTGGAAGCTCGCCGCCACCGTCTGCCCGACGGTGACATTGCGCGACACTACGGTGCCGTCCACCGGTGAAACGATATTGGTGTAATCGAGATTGACTTGGGCCGCGGCGAGTTGGGCCTGGCGCTGCGCGATGGTGGCTTGATCGACGCCGATCTGTGCACGCGCCTGATCGAGCGCGTTCTTGGCAACGTCGAGCGTGTCTTTGGAAATAGCGTTGGTTTGCGCAAGCCGGGCATTACGATCGTAGTTGATCTGCGCGTAATCAAGGTTGGCCTGGTCCTTGACGAGTTGAGCCCTCGCCTGCGCCAAGTTGGCATTGTTCTGATCGACCACGGTCTGATAGGGGCGTGGATCGATTTGCGCGCAAACTTGGCCTTTCTTGACCTGGGTATTGTAGTCGCAGTTGATCTCCAGGATGACGCCGGAGACATAAGATCCGACAATGATCGTGAGCACCGGGTTGACGGTGCCGGTCGCGGTCACCGCGCGCGTCACCGCGCCGGTCGTGACGGGCGCGGTGGTGTAGCGGACGGGGGCCTCGGCGGCAGCAAACCACCAAGCGACGCCGACGGCGGCGATAAGCGCGAGCGACGACAGGGCGGCGATCAGCAGAACGTGCCGGCGATGCGGAGTCACCGGGTTCGCCGCCTGTGGTTTCGGCACCAGCACCACTGGCTCTACCCGCGCGGTGTCGATCTCGACGGGCTTGTTCATAGTGATAACTCCGCCTTCCTGCCCAGCCTCGGACACGCTAGCGGAGCGGCGCCGGGCCGCCTTGATACGGGTCAAATCCCGGCAAAACCGGCCGAATTGGGCCGAATCGGCCTATGAGGCCAAGCGCGTGGATTGTTACACGAGCGCTTTGGCCTCCCAGCCGGCAGTTGCGATGGAATCGCCCGCCGCTTGAAAGGCATAAACATCCATCCGCAACACGCTGTAGGTCGCGCTGGCGTGCAGCCGCTCGGGGCGCGCGTTTTCTCCGGCCGCGCCCAAGGCCGCGTAGAGCGGCAAAAGATGTTCCTCGGTCGGATGATTCTTGGTCGCGAACGGCGCCTGTTTGCAGTAGCCGAGCAGGTCGTCAAAGCGGTGTTCCATTAACGCCGCATGAAACCAATCGGCAAAGCTGTTGACCCATTGGGGCGCCGGGTCGTTCGGGCCGTGACCGCGGAATTCCGACAGATCGTGCGTGAAGCTGCCGCTGCCGATGATCAGCACGCCTTCTTGCCGCAGCGGCGCCAAAGCGCGGCCGAGGCGAAGATGGTGTTCGGGTCCGAGATGCGGCTGCACCGAAAGCTGAAGCACCGGAATATCGGCTTGCGGATACATCAGCATCAGCGGCACCCAGGCGCCGTGATCGAGGCCGCGGCGCCGGTCGATGCCGCAATCGAGGCCGGCCGCGCGCAGCAAGTCCGCAACCCGCGCGGCGACCGACGGCGAGCCGGGCGCGGGGTAGCGCATCTCATAGAGCGCGCGCGGGAAGCCGCCGAAGTCATGGATGGTGTCGTTGCGATCGGCCGCGCTGACCATCGGCGCCGCCGTCTCCCAATGGGCAGAGACCACGAGAATGGCCTTGGGACGTTCAAGCGTCGCGCCCAAGTGCTGCAGGAACGCGCGCGCCGGTGTGTCGGTGAGCGGCAAAGTCGGCGCGCCGTGCGACAGAAAAAGGCTCGGTAGAGTCATGATATGTCCTCCGGCTGCGCGAGGCCGGTTTTGCCGGCCTCGCCGCCTCGTTCAACGTGAATAGGTGCCGGCGAGTTCGCCGGCAAGATTGTCGCTGCGCGACACGCGCAACGCGTAAGCGCCGTCGCCGAGCAGCGCCTGAACGATCAAGGCGATGGCCCAGAACGCCGGAAATTCCCAGCCGCCATTGGCATCGGTGAAGAAGAAGCCGGCCGAGCCGTGCACGGCAAAGATGGCGCCGAGCAAGATCGGCGTGACGGCAACCGCGACCGCGCGGGTCCAGAGGCCGAGGATCAGTGCGATGCCGCCGCCGACTTCCGCGGCGATAGTGACATAAGCGAGCGCCGGCGGCAGGCCGAGGCTGCCGAAAAACTGCGCCGTTCCGGCCGGGGTGAAGACGAACAATTTGAGGCCGGCATGCGCCAGAAAGAGCGCGCCAAGGCTGAGGCGCAGCAGCAGGGCGGCGTAGGGGGCGGTTCGGGTGTCGATCATGGAGTTTCTCCTGTTTCCAGGCCCCTATATCGGTCATTCTCAATGGTGTGATAATTAGGCTATAAGGAATTACAGCTCACACCAGGAGAGTGAAGCAGAAACCAATGCTGGATCGCCTGACAGGCCTGGAAGTGTTCGCGAAAGTCGCCGCCGCCGGCAGCTTTTCGGCCGCCGGCCGCGCCATGGGCCTGTCGCAGACCATGGTCACCAAGCACATTGCCGCGCTGGAAGCGCGCCTGGGGGTCAAGCTCTTTCACCGCAGCACGCGCCGGCTATCGATCACCGAGGCCGGGCGCAGTTACCTCGAAACATCCGAGCGCATCCTCGCCGAGATCGATGCGGCCGATAATGCGGTCGCTGCCGACCGCTTCGAACCGAAGGGCCTGCTTCGGCTCAATGCGCCGGTTGCGTTCGGCGAGCGGCAGATCGCGCCGCTGCTGTCGGAATTTGCGCGGCGCTATCCCTTGGTGACGGTCGAACTCGGCCTCAACGACCGCCTGGTCGATCTCGCCGAAGAAGGCTGGGATCTCGCCATCCGCATCGGCAGCCTCAGCGACTCCAGCTTGATCGCGCGCCGCATCGCGCCGTGCCGGACCGTCGTCTGCGCCGCGCCGTCCTATTTGAAGGCGCACGGCAGGCCGCGTGCGGTTGCGGACCTGGCCGGTCATAACTGTCTTGGCTACACGCTGTCGCGCCTGACCGGCGCCGGCAGTTGGGCGTTCGGCGTCAAAGGCGAGGTCACGGTCCAGGTCGCCGGCAATCTGCGCGCCAACAATGGCGATGCCTTACGCGCCGCGGCGATCGCCGGCCAAGGCGTCATCTACCAGCCGACCTTTGTCGTGGCCGACGATCTGCGCGCGGGCACACTGGTTGCAATGACGTTCGATCAGCCGACCGTGGAGTTCGGCGGCATCTATGCCGTCTATCTGCCGGACCGCCATCCGGCCGCAAAACTGCGCGCCTTCATCGACTTCATCGCGGCGCGTTTTGCCCCCGAGCCGCCATGGGACCGCACGGCTTAGCTGCGGCTAACCCGAGCGGGCAGTGACGCGCAAAGCTATTGCAGCTTTATGTTGGCGGCCTTGGCGAGATCGCGCCACTGCGGGATTTCGCGCGCGATCAGCGCGCGCATCTCGGCCGGCGTGCCGCCGACCGGTTCGACGCCGTCGTGCTGCAGGCGTTCGACCACTTTCGGCGTGTGCGCCGCCTTGGCGCCCGCCGCGGCGAGCCTGTCGATGACCGCCTGCGGCGTGCCGGCCGGCGCCATCATGCCGATCCAGAGATTGCCTTCGTAGCTGGGCAGCCCCATTTCGGCGATCGTCGGCACGTCCGGCATCAGCTTGGAGCGGTGGCTGCTGGCGATGCCCAGCATGCGCAGGCGCCCGGCGGCGACCTGCGGATGCGAGGTCGCGTAAGTGTCGAGCTTGAGCTGCACGACGTCGGCGAGCAGGTCGGTCATCGCCGGCGCTGCGCCGCGGTAGGGGACATGCGTCACCTTGGCGCCGACGCGCTGCAGCAGCAGTTCCATGGTCAAATGCGGCAGGGTGCCGACGCCGGCCGAGGCATAATTGAGCTTGCCCGGGTTCTGCTTGGCGTAGGCGACGAACTCCTGGAACGTCTTGAACGGCGCGTTCGGATTGCTGACCAGCACCTCGGGCACCGTCGCGATGACGGAAATCGGCACCAGGTCCTTTTCCGTATCGTAGGGCAGCTTCGCCTGCAGCGCGGCATTGATCGTATGGTTCGGTGTCGTCAGCAGCAGCGTGTAGCCGTCGTGCGAAGACTTGGCGACCGCGTCGGTCGCGACGATGCCGCCGGCGCCCGATTTGTTTTCGATCAGGATCGGCTGGCCGAGGTCCTCCGCCATCTGCGCGGCCATCACGCGCGCGACGATATCGACCGCGCCGCCGGCCGGGAACGGCAGCAGCAGACGGATCGGCTTGTCGGGATATTCGGCAAATGCACGGCCGGTTTGTACGAAAAGAAAAGCGAGCGCGAGCAGCGCCAGCGATACACTTCGCAAGACTTTCATGGCTGGAAACTCCTTGCCGGTGAAGTCATTGGGCGCCGACGAAAACTGCATGAATTAGCAACGGCAAACAAGCAATGTCTGCCTCCGGAAGTACACAGCCTGGTTTGTAAATCGCGAGCCGGCTGCGTCGCGCGCCGCTTACGGCTCCAGCTCGGTGTCCCAATAAAGATAATCGAGCCAGCTCTCGTGCAGGTAGTTCGGCGGGAAAAGCCGCCCGTTGCGGTGCAGGTGCTGCACCGTCGGCTGGAACGGCATCTGCGAGGGCCACATCTTGGCCTCGTTCGGCGTCAGGTTGCTCTTGCGCAAATTGCAGGGCGAGCAGGCGGTGACCACGTTCATCCACGTCGTGTGCCCGCCGCGCGAGCGCGGCAGCAGGTGGTCGAAGGTGAGGTCGTCGCGGTCGCCGCAATACTGGCAGGAGAAGCGGTCGCGCAGGAAAACGTTGAACCGCGTGAAGGCCGGGTGTGTCGACGGCTTCACAAAGGTCTTGAGCGACACCACGCTCGGCAGCTTGATTTCGAGGCTGGGGCTGCGCACCGCGTGGTCGTAATTGGCGACGATGTTCACGCGTTCGAGGAAAACCGCCTTGATCGCGTCCTGCCAGGACCACAGCGACAAGGGGTAATAGCTGAGCGGCCGGAAATCGGCGTTAAGCACCAGCGCCGGAAAACCGCTAGGCGATACGTGTACGTTCAAGCGAGGCTCCTCCACCTCCCTATGGCCGCCGCCACGCGGCCTACCCGCTAGTAATAGGGCAGCGTGACAGGATTGTGAAGTCGGTGCGGAGCGTTACCCGCAAAGGCTTATTTGCGGGCGCTAAAATGGCGGGCCAGAAACTCGCCGCCCTGGCGCAGGCCTTCCTGGTCGATGCCATGGCCGATACCGGAGGAGATGTGCCATTCGGCCGGCACGTCGAGCGCGGCCAGCCCCTGGGCGGCATGGAACACCGCCTGCACCGGGATGAGTTCGTCCTGGTCGCCATGAATGAGCAGCACCGGGGGCTTGGCTTTGATCTCGGCGGCGAACGTATCCGGGTCGACGTCCTCCGGCACCACCAGCATGCCGGAATAGCCGACGATGGCGGCCGGCGGCACGGCGCGGCGCAAGCCGACATGCAGTGACATCATGGTCCCTTGCGAAAAGCCGACCAGCGCCAAGGCCTGCGGCGGCAATTGCCGGCGCGCCAATTCGGCGTCGAGGAAGCTATTGAGGACCGGCGCCGCGGCTTGCACACCCACCCAGCGCTCGTTCGGATCGCGGAACGTCAGCGGAAACCATTCGCGTCCGCTAGGGGCCTGTCCGCATGGCCGCGGCGCATGCGGCGAGACGAAGGCGGCGTCCGGCATGAGCCCCTGCCAGGCGCGCCCGATCTCGATCAGGTCGTTGCCGTCGGCGCCATAGCCGTGCAGGAAGACGACAAGTTGTTTCGCATTGCCCGAGCGCGGCTCGATGCGCGGACCGTCGAGTTCAGCCATTGCTGCGTTTCCTTTTCTTCGCTTGCGGCTTGTTCGCCTGCGGCTGAACCGGCACCACGTCGCGCTTCTTTACCGCGTGATAATAAGCCCATAGCAGATGCGCGGCCACGCCGCGCCAAGGCCGCCAGGCCTCGGCCATTTTCGTGAGGGCTTTGGCGTCCGGGCGCTTGCGCAGCCCGAAAGCGATGCGGGCGGCCTCCTGTACGGCGAGATCGCCGGCGGGAAACGCGTCGGCGTGGCCGAGGCAGAACAAGAGATAAATGTCGGCAGTCCACGGGCCGACGCCGTGCAGCGCGGTGAGCGCGGCATGCGCGCTGTCGGCGTCCAGATTGCCGACATGGTTGAGGTCGATGTGGCCCTTGGCAAGCGCCTTGCCGATTTCCCGGATCGCCTTGATCTTGGGCGCCGACAGGCCGAGCCGCTTGAGCTTGTCGGTGCGCGCTTTGCGCACCGATTCATGACCGAAGGGCACGAATGCGGCGAACAGCCGGTTGCGGATCGCCGCCGCGCTCGCGGTCGACAGCTGCTGCCCGCAGACGATGGCGCATAGGCCGGCAAAGCCGGCCTCGCGCCGGCGGAGATCGAAGGCGCCCGCCTTCTCGGCGACCGGCGTGAGCCGCGAATCGGCGAGGATGAGCTGGGCGAGCGCGGCCTCGAGATCGGATTGGGTGTGCAGGAAGTGGGTCATGCCATACTGTCATGCTCGCGCCGGCGGGCATCCAGTAATCCTTGAAATAAGTTGGACTCGCAAGCGCTTCGGATTACTGGATCGTCCGCTTTCGCGGACGATGACACCTGGGGAATAGATTGCCACCCGTTTTCCGCTTCGCGCCGTCGCCCAACGGTTACCTGCATCTCGGCCATGCTCTGTCGGCGCTGCTCAACGCCGATCGGGCGCGCGCCAGCGGCGGCCGGCTGCTCTTGCGCATCGAGGACATCGACGCGGCGCGCTGCCGGCCGGAATACGAGGCGGCGATCGATGAGGACTTGACCTGGCTCGGCCTCGCCTGGGAGCGGCCGGTGCGGCGGCAGTCCGAGCATCTCGCCGATTATCGCGCGGCGCTCGCCAAGCTCGATGCCATGGCGCTGATCTATCCCAGCTTCGAAAGTCGCGCCGAGATCGCGGCGCTGGTGGCGGAGCGCGAAGCGCAGTCTCCCTGGCCGCACGATCCCGACGGCGCGCCGCTTTATCCCGGCAATGCGAAGGCGATGCCGGCCGCCAAGCGCGCCCGCCGCATGGCCGCCGGAGCGCCTTACGCGCTGCGCCTCGACATGGCGGCTGCGATTGCCCGCGCTGGCGCGCTCACCTGGGAGGAAACCGGCGCCGGCCCGTCCGGCGAAACCGGCAGCATCGCCGCTAACCCCTCCGCTTGGGGCGACGTCATCCTGGGGCGCAAGGAAACGCCGACCAGCTACCACCTCGCCGTCGTGGTGGACGACGCCGCGCAGGGCGTCAGCGAGGTGGTACGCGGGCGCGACCTGTTCCACGCCACATCCGTGCACCGCCTGTTGCAGGCGCTGCTCGGCCTGGCCGCCCCGCGCTACCACCACCACCGCCTCATCCTCGATGCCCAAGGCGACAAGCTGTCGAAATCGACTTACGCCACCGGTTTGCGCGAATTGCGCGCGCGCGGCGCTAGCGCCGCCGATATCCGCAAAAGCGTCGGGCTCGATTGAGCCCGCCTTCCGTGCCATGCTTTGCGGCGGGGTAGGGGATGGCGAAGCGCACAACGAAAAAACGACCGCGCAAGGCGCGTCCGCGCGCGGCGAAAAAGCCGTATCGCCGCGCGGTCGAAGCCGCGCTCGCCGGCGTCGTGCACGACATCCGCACGCCGCTGACCGGGATCGTGGCGTTGGCCGAACTGCTGGCGACATCCGATCTCGGGCTGCGCGAGCGGGCGTGGGCGGCGGCGATCAAGAGCGGCGCCGATCACCTCGCCGCGCTCACCACGCTGATCGTCGATGCGGTCAAGGCCGACGCCAAGGGCCTCACCTTGCAGCACGAGCCGTTCTCGCCGCGGCGGCTGGCCGAAGCGGTCGCTGCCGCGCTCACCGCGCGCGCCGGCAACAAAGGCATCAAGACCGAAATCGCGCTCGCGTCCGACATGCCGGCGCTGGTGGCGGGCGACGCGCTGCGCCTGCGCGCGGCGCTGGAAAACCTCGCCGACAATGCGGTGAAATTTACCGGTGAGGGGACGGTCACGTTTATCGCCGGCGCCAAATCTGCGCGCGCCAAGTCTGCGCCCGCCAAGTCTGCGCCCGCCAAGTCTGCTAGTGCAAGGCGCGTGCACCTCACCTTCACCATCGCCGACACCGGTATCGGCATCGACCCGCGCCACTTGAAAACCATTTTCCGCCCGTTTGCGCAGGCGAGTGAGGCGGTCGGCCGCCGTTACGGCGGCGCCGGGCTTGGGCTCGTTTTCGTCAAGCGCGTCGCCGAGGCCATGGGCGGCCGATTGCACGTGTCCAGCAAAGCGGGGCACGGCACCGAATTCCGCCTCAGCATCCCGGTCGATCGCGTCGACGCGTCGCCGCCGATGGAAAGTGGCGCGCGCGCCGTCCCCTTGCGGGCGCTGTCTATACTGTGCGCCGAGGACAACCCCTATGGCCGCGTGGTGATGAACACGATCCTGACCGAGCTCGGCCACCGCGTCGATTTCGTCGAAAGCGGCGAGGCGGCGGTCGATGCCGTGTTGCGCGGCAGTTATGACGCCGTGCTGATGGACGTGACGCTCGCCGGCCTCGACGGCCTCGCGGCGACCGGCCGCATCCGCGCGCTGCCGGGAAAGCGCGGGCAGGTGCCGGTGATCGGCATTTCCGGCCGCTCCGAAAGCGCCGGCGAGCCCGCCGCGCGCGCCGCCGGCATGAATTTCTATTTCGTGAAGCCGGTGAGCCCAGGCAGGCTGGCGGAGGCGTTGAGTCAATTAAGCGCTCGCCCCGCGTAAGCGGGGCCTCGGTCTGACGATTCTGGAGTGCCGCTTGCGCGGAAATAAGCGGACCTGCTGAACGCTCGACCATTCGCGGCGCCATTCACCCCCACCGCGCGGTGGAAAAAATCCTCATGTCAATTTGAACCTTTTACGCAGTTTCCGCGACACACCCGAGCCGGCACAGACGGCAATGAGGAGTGGGGCGGTGATCAACGACAGCAAGAAAGTTTCGCGCGGCGGCGGCAATACCGTGCAGGAGCCGAGCGGCGAATTGCGCGCTGCGCGGCTGGTTGCGATCAAGAGCGACGTCCTTAACAATCTCCGCCAGACGACCCTATCGATCCACGGCATGGCCAGTCGGCACGGGGTTTCCATCCGCTATCTGCGCGCGCTATTCGCCGCCGATGGCACGACATTTGCTAAATTCGTGTTGCAGCAGCGCCTGGCGGCCGCCCATGGCATGCTAAGCGACATGCGCTTTGCCGAACGCACCATCGGTGCGATCGCTTTCGAGGTAGGATTTGGCGATTTGGCCGATTTCAACCGCGCTTTCCGCCGCCGATATGGCGTCAAGCCGTTGGACGTGCGCGAGAAGGCGCACTTGAAAAATGGCGGATAGGTGGGCGCCAGAGGTCAGATATTGCTCGCGCCGTTCGCGCGTTCGACGATGCGGACCACGTCCGACATGATGCGGTTCAATTCGAAATCCTTCGGCGTGTAGACGGCGGCGACGCCGGATTTTTCCATCGCGGCGGCGTCTTCCGGCGGAATGATACCACCGACGACGACCGGGACATCGAGCCCGGCCTTCTTCATGCGCGCCACTACGTCTTCGACCAGCGGCAAATGGCTGCCCGACAGCACGGATAGCCCGATGACATGGGCCTTTTGCTTTTGCGCGGCGTCGACGATTTCTTCCGGCGTCAGGCGGATGCCCTCATAGACCACCTGCATGCCGGCGTCGCGCGCGCGCACCGCGATTTGCTCGGCGCCGTTGGAATGGCCGTCGAGTCCCGGCTTGCCAACCAGGAAAGTGAGTCGTCGCCCGAGCTTCCTTGAAACGCGATCGACGTCGGCGCGGATGTCGTCGAGACCGCTCACGTCGTTGCGCATGGCGCGGCCGACGCCGGTCGGCCCGCGGTATTCGCCGAAGCTCTCGCGTAAGGTCCAGCCCCACTCGCCGGTGGTGACGCCGGCTTTGGCGCAGGCGATCGAGGCCGGCATGATGTTGCTACCGGTTGTCGCCGCGCGCTTGAGCTCGGCCAGTGCATCGGCGACGGCGCGCTTGTCGCGCTGCGCGCGCCAGGCCTTCAAGCGCTCGAGTTGATCGCGCTCGGCGTCTTCCGACACCGTCATGATCGAATCGATGCTGCCGGTGAGCGGCGAGGGCTCGGTTTCCAGATAACGGTTGACGCCGACCACCACCTGCTCGCCGCGCTCGATCGCTTCCAGCCGCGCGGTGTTGCTCTCGACCAGCTGCTGCTTCATGTAGCCCAACTCGACCGCAGCCACGGCGCCGCCCATCTCGTCGATGCGCTTGAGTTCTTCCTTGGCCTGAGCTTTGAGGCCATCGACCTTGCGCTCGATCTCGGCCGAGCCGTCGAAGATGTCGCCATAGTCGAGCAGGTCGGTCTCGTAGGCGAGGATCTGCTGCATGCGCAGCGACCACTGCTGGTCCCACGGACGCGGCAGGCCGAGCGCCTCGTTCCAGGCCGGCAATTGAACAGCGCGGGCGCGCGCGTTCTTCGACAGCGTCACCGCCAGCATCTCGATGAGGATGCGCGCGACGTTGTTTTCGGCTTGCTGCTCGGTCAGGCCGAGCGAGTTCACCTGCACGCCGTAGCGGAACAAGCGTTGCTTGGCGTCGGTGACGCCGTAGCGCTCGCGCGTGATCTCGTCCCACAATTCGACGAAGGCGCGCATCTTGCACATCTCGGTGATGAAGCGCAGCCCGGCGTTGACGAAGAACGAGATGCGCCCGACCACCTCGCCGAATTTCTCCTGGCTCACTTCACCGGAATTCTTCACCGTATCGAGCACCGCGATGGCGGTCGCCAGCGCGAAGGCCAGTTCCTGCACCGGCGTCGCTCCTGCTTCCTGCAAATGGTAGGAGCAGATGTTCATCGGGTTCCACTTCGGCAATTCGGTGGTGGTGAAGATCGCCACGTCCTTGATCAGCCGCATCGACGGCGCCGGCGGAAAAACGTAAGTGCCGCGCGAGAGATATTCCTTGATGATGTCGTTCTGGATGGTGCCGGTGAGCGCCGCGCGCGGCGCGCCCTGTTCGTCGGCCACCGCGATGTAGAGCGCCATCAGCCACGCCGCCGTGGCGTTGATGGTCATCGAGGTGTTCATCGAGGCGAGGGGGATCTGGTCGAACAGCGCGCGCATGTCGCCGAGATGGCAGACCGGCACGCCGACCTTGCCAACCTCGCCCTTGGCCAGCACGTGGTCCGAATCGTAGCCGGTCTGGGTAGGCAGATCGAAGGCGACCGAGAGGCCGGTCTGCCCCTTCGCCAGATTCTTACGATAAAGCTCATTGGAGGCCGCGGCGGTGGAATGGCCCGCGTAGGTCCGAAAGATCCAAGGCTTATCGCGTTGAGTCTTGTCGCGGTGGGTTTTGTCGTGCATCGGTGGCCTGCGGCGGACAGTGTGGCTTAAACCTTGTTGCAATGCAACATAGGTTTGGGAGGCTATTTCCAGGGCGGCGGACGCCGCCTGTCGGCCCACTGGCCATTAAAGTTAACGGAATCCATACCCGGATCGCATTACCTAGACACCGTCCGAACGCCCGCTGACAGGGGCCTTTTGCAGTTCGGTTTGAGCGCGTCCCCGCCACCACGGATGCTTTGATGTTCAAGCTTGGCGCCCGATCCCTATTGCCGCAGCTCAACCTCCGCATCGGCACCAAATTGGCGATCTCGGTCGGCCTCGGCGTGGTGCTGGTCGCCGGCATGATCCTCAACCAGCAATTCGGCAATGCGTCGGTCGGCCGTCAGGCCGAGCGCGGACGCACCGACCAAGCGGTGGCGACCGACCTGTTGCATGCCGGCGTCGCCTTGCAGCACATGGAGATCGGCACGCGCGAAATCCGTCTGGCGATTTCCGAGCGCGAGGCGGGCGAAGCACTCGCCCTATTGCAGGACGACCGAAACAACGCCATCGGCTTCCTGCAGGCGGCCTACAATGGCTGCGTCGACGCGGTCAACCGCGCGCGGCTGCAAAAGATCATCGCCTTGGCCAAGGACTATGCCGAGGCGGCGGCGGCAATGACGGCGGCGAAAAAGGAATATGCCGATATCGCGCAGCCGCTGGCGCGTGCCAACAAGATCGGCGCCGAGATCGACGCGCTGATCGAGAAGGCCACCTCGACCGCCGGTGAACTGGCGGCGCAACGCATGGCGGAAGCGGCGGTGCGCACCGATGAGGCAGGTAAGATCAGCCTCGGCTTCGGATTTTTCGTCGTTGTCATCCTGATGGGCGCGGCCGCCTTCGGCATCCTGTCGATCGGGCGGCCCATCCACACCATCGCCGGCGTGCTGCTGCAATTGGCCAATGGCCAGCGCGACGTCGAGATTCCTTTTACCGGGCGTGGCGACGAAGTGGGCGATGCCGCGCGCGCGGCGCGCACCTTTCGCGACAATCTCGTGCGCCTGGAAAAACTCGAAGCGGAGCAGAAACAGGCGGCCGACCGCGTCGTGGTCGAACGCAAGGAGATGGTGCGCGAGCTTGCCGACGAATTCGAAAGCGCCGTCGGCAACATCGTCGGCACCGTGTCGGCTGCCGCCACCAACCTGGAGACGGCCGCGTCCACGTTGACCAAAAACGCCAAAGCGACGCAGCAGCTTTCCGCCGCGGTCGCCGCCGCTTCCGAACAAGCCTCCGGCAACGTGCAATCGGTGGCCTCCGCGACGGGCGAGATGGGCTCCTCGATCGACGAGATTCGCCGGCAGGTTCAGATGTCAACCGCCATCGCGGCCGATGCGGTGAAACAGGCGGAAAAGACCGACGGCCGCATCAGCGACTTGTTGCTGGCGGCTAACCGCATCGGCGATGTGGTCAAGCTCATCACCACCATCGCCGCACAGACAAATCTGCTGGCGCTCAACGCCACTATCGAGGCGGCGCGCGCCGGCGAGGCCGGCAAGGGTTTTGCCGTCGTCGCCTCCGAGGTCAAGATGTTGGCGACTCAGACGGCCAAGGCGACCGAGGAGATCAAGAAGCAAATCGCCGGAATGCAGGACGCCACCAAGGAATCGGTGACGGCGATCAAGGAGATCGGCGAGACCATCACCCGCATATCCGAGATCGCCTCATCCATCACCACAGCGGTCGAAGCCCAGGGCTCAACGACCCAGGAGATCGCCAGGAGCGTCGCGCAGGCGGCGCAAGGCGCTGTGCAGGTCGCAACCAATATCGCCGACGTCAATCACGGCGCCGATGAAACCGGCACCGCGTCGGCCCAGGTTCTGCTGGCTGCGCAATCGCTCTCGGGCGAGAGCCGCAAGCTGGAGGCGGAAGTGAAGAATTTCCTCGCCACCGTTCGCGCTGCTTGAGGGCGCCTCTGGCGGATCGGCCGCCATCGGCAAATGCAGCACGCCCCATAGCCAAATGCGGATGAAGGCACCAACGATGAAGTTTTGTTCAAACTCCGCCGCCGTGCCGCGCGCTATTTGTTGCGGTGTGTGTCCGCAGAAATGGACATGCCCATCGCCAGAAACGGGACGGCGCTTGTTCCGGAAATGATGGCTCCCATCTCCATGGCCGTGGCCGGCGACCCGCTGACGACATGGAAATATCGCAGCACCGCATCCAGGTCGACAAAAGCGGCGACCACGAATGTAGCGATAAAAGCGGCGCCAAACAGCAAGGTTTTACGGCTGAACTCGAGACGCTTCGTTGTGGAGACTTCTCTCTGTCGGTAATCCATTGCGCGACCTCCCTTTGGTCGCCGCCCTTGGTTGAAAGCTACGCTAGCCGACAGGAAAATGCACTAGCGCATCACGCCGCAGTCCTGCGCGCCGGCATGTGACTTGAAACCATGGCGGACACGCCAATTGGAGGTTTCGCCGCGGCAGCCATGATCGACACCGGGCCGGTGTGGCAGCGCGGTCCGTGCGCGAAGGCGCGATCCGGCGCTAACGTCTTATCAGCCGCAGGATGAATAGCAGGATGCAGGCGCCGACGACCGCGCTGACAACCGCGGTCAGCCACCAGGGCCCGAGGACGGGCAAATGCAACGTCATCCACAGCCAGCCGCCGACGAAGGCGCCAATGACGCCGATGACGATATCGCCGATCAGACCGAAGCCGCCGCCCATGATCTTGCCGGCCAGCCAGCCGGCGATCAGGCCGATAATAAGTATGACGATCAGACTGTTCGTTGCCATCATGACGGCGATCCCTCACCAGCGTGAAATCGCGGGCGTCCGCATCCGGCGGTGCTGCCGGCAGCGGGCCCGGGCCTCGCTGGCCATTCAAGCTGAAAGCTGCGGGCGCGTCGATATGGGGTCCGGTGGATTGTGGATGGCCCGTGCGGCGTAACGCCGGAGCCTATTCCGCTGGGACTATCAACTCTTGTCCGTAAGGCGCGGCAACGGGTTGCGTTGCGGGCCGCGTCAGCAGGCCAGCAATCCACTGCGCCGCCATGATGGCCGCGGCCGCGACCGCGATGCCGGCGAGGACATCGACGAAATAATGCCCGCCGCCCAGCGGCGTTGCCAGCAACATGGCGATGTTCGCCACCACGGCGATCGGCCGGAACCAGCGCACCGGCCACAACGCCCACAGATAGAGCACGGCCGCCGCCGAATGGAAGCTCGGGAAGGTGACGATGCCCGTAAGGTTCATGAGGTCGAGTTGGCGCAGCGAGCCGTCGCGCACCATTGGCAAGTCGCGCAATTGATCGAGATAGGCGCCGGGCGTGAATAAATTCGGATCGGTCGTGACGTGCAGGAAATCGTAGGTGCCCATGGCCGGCGTAAAGGCCGAGATCGCCGTCGTCACCACCAGCGCGACCGCGAACGCCAGCGTGAATTCCTGTAACCGCCGGAAACGGCGCGTCGCGCCCAACACGATGGGAACGCCGAACACCTGCCAGCCGATCATGCCATAGGCCAGCACCGTGCCGTATAGCAGCGCGTGGTGGCTGTAGATGAAATTGAAATAGGCCATCCAATCGAGGCCGAGCGCGCGGTCGAACGCCATCAACTGGGCGTCCACGAGCGGCAGATTGGCGGATGCGGCGATATAGGTCATCGGCGTTATCAGCACCGGGATCAGCAGCATCTGTCCGGTCGAACCGAGAATGAACATCACGCGTGGGTCGCGCTTAGCCGACCAATGCGCCTTGCGATAGGCATAGCCGACATAGGCGGCAGCCATGCCGATCGGCAGCGGGGCGCTGGTCAGTTTTATGGAAAAGCCGGTCAGAGCCATGGCGACAACGATGGTCAGCGCCATCAGGCCGAGCGGAACCCAATTGTATGTGAAGAGCCGCCATGCCACCGGCTCGTCGAGGTCTTGCGACATGTCTGCTTCGCCCGGCCACCGGTAATATTGCACAGGGATGGTAGTTTCGTACTCCTTAACGGCCTCGTAATCGCAATGGTTAACTGCGCCACTCGTTCTGGCTTTTTTCCGCGAACCATGGGGCTAGCGCCCGTTCGCTGTGGCCAAAAAAGCGATATTGCGCTGCAACATAAATTGCGCCACAATCCTTAAAGCGCAGGGAGAGTGCAGATGCCGGCCGTTGCTCAGGTAACGAGCGTTGCTCCGCTCAAAGACCTTTATGACATCGGCGAGATTCCGCCGCTCGGCCATGTGCCGGAGAAGATGCACGCCTGGGTGATCCGCAAGGAGCGCCACGGGCCGCCCGACAAGTCGTTCCAGCTCGAAGTCGTCCCCACTTGGACGATCGGCGAGGACGAAGTGCTGCTGTTGGTTATGGCGGGCGGCGTCAACTACAATGGCGTTTGGGCCGGCCTCGGCCAGCCGGTCTCCACCCTCGACGTGCACAAGCATCCGTTTCACATCGCCGGCTCCGACGCCTCGGGCATCGTCTGGGCGGTTGGCAACAAGGTGCATCGCTGGAAGGTCGGCGACGAAGTCATCGTCCATTGCAATCAGGACGACGGCGACGACGAGGATTGCAACGGCGGCGATCCGCTACTCTCGCCCTCGCAGCGTATTTGGGGTTACGAGACGCCGGACGGCTCCTTCGCGCAATTCTGCCGCGTGCAGTCGCGGCAATTGATGCACAAGCCGATGCACCTGACCTGGGAAGAGTCGGCCTGCTACACGCTCACGCTCGCCACCGCCTATCGGATGCTGTTCGGCCACTCGCCGCACACGCTCAAGCCCGGCGACAATGTGCTGGTGTGGGGCGCTTCCGGCGGGCTCGGCGTGTTCGGCTTGCAACTGGTGGCGGCCTCCGGCGCCAACGCCATCGCCGTCGTCTCCGACGAGTCGAAGGCGGAATACGTTTTCAATCTGGGCGCCAAGGGCGTGATCAACCGCAAGGAATTCAAGTGCTGGGGGCAGATGCCGGCGGTCAACACCCCCGAATACAACGCCTGGACCAAGGAAGCGCGCCGCTTTGGCAAGGCGATCTGGGACATCACCGGCAAGCGCGACGTCGACATTGTGTTCGAACATCCCGGTGAGCAGACTTTCCCGGTTTCCTGCCTGGTGGTGAAGCGCGGCGGCATGGTCGTGTTCTGCGCCGGCACCACCGGTTACAACATCACCTTCGACGCGCGCTACGTCTGGATGCGGCAGAAGCGCATCCAGGGCTCGCACTTCGCCCATCTCAAACAGGCAAGCCAAGCTAACCGCTTCGTGCTCGAGCAGCGCATCGACCCGTGCATGAGCGAGGTGTTCCCCTGGGACAAGATCCCGCTCGCGCACATGAAGATGTGGAAGAACCAGCATCCGCCCGGCAACATGTCGGTGCTGGTCAATGCGCCGACGCAAGGGCTCAAGACGCTCGAGGACGTGCAGGAAGCGGCGGGCGGCTAATCCGGAATGGCGTCTACGGCGCCTTGCCGCGCGCCTGCGCGATGGCCGAATTCAGTTCGCCGCCGAAGATGAAAATCGACGCGCAGACATAGAGAAACACCAGCGCGATCATCGCCGAGGCGAGGCCTGCGTACATCGACACGTAGGCGAACGTGTAATAGGCGAGATAGCGGCCGAAGGCCGCGCCGCTGATCAGCCATAACAGCAGCGTTGCGGCAACGCCCGGCGCGACCGCGACGATGCCGCGCCGGCCCGCCGGCAGCCAGCGGTGCAGGATCGTTAAAGCGATCACCAGCACGACCACCGCCACCGCGTAGCGCGCGAAGGTGATGGTGCGGCTGAACGGCTCCAGCGTCGGCACATAGTGCAGCAGCTTGTCCCAAATCACCGGCGCCAGCACCACCAGGAAGGAGAACGCCAGGATCGCGACGGCGCCCACCAGCACATAGCCGATCGATTCCAGCCGCAGCAGCCACCAGGACCGCTTCTCGACGGCGTCATAAGCGCGGTTGAGCCCGACGCGCAGGCCTTCCACGCCTGAGGAGGCGAAGTAGAGTGCGAACAACGAGCCGAATGTGAGCACGTCGCCGCGCGTATCGGTCAGCACGCCGGCGACATCGAGCGCGATCGGGCCGGCGACTTCCTGGGGCCAGGCTTCCAGCAGGATTCGCGCGGCCTCGTCGGCGAGCTCTTTCGAGCCGAAGAAAAAGCCGGCCAACGCGGTGACGACGATCAGGAACGGAAACAGCGCCATCAGCGTGGACAGCGCGATGTGGCTCGCGATCGCCCAGCCGTCGTCGGCAAGAAAATGCCGGAACGCGTCGGCAAGGATTCGCAGCGAAAGTTTGAGAATGCGCAAGACGCTCAGCCCCGCACGATATCGGTCGCCCTGAGATCGGCTATCGCGACGCGCATTGCAAGGGGTGCTTGATACCGCTCCCCGTGCGCTGGGAGTCGGACGTCAGGCCGCCTGCACGTTGGTGAGAAATTGCCGGATTTCCGCTTCCAGACTTTCCGCCTCAACCGCGACGGCATCGGCGAGGTTTCTGACGTCGGAGGCGGTTGCGCGGGCATCGGTGGTGACGCCGGCGACCTTGCTCATCGCCTCGGCGCCGCTGCGCGCCTCGCCGGAGGCGCGGTTGACGCCTTCCGCGATCGAGGCAACCGCGGAGTTCTGCTGATCGACGGTGGCCGCCACCATGGTGGCGATCGACGACATTTCGCGGATGATGGAGTTTACCTGTTCGATCGCGTGCGCCGCGTCGGCCGCCGCCGATTGGATCGAGCCGATCTGTTCGGCGATCTCCTCGGTCGCTCGCGCGGTCTGTCCGGCCAGCGATTTTACTTCCGAGGCGACCACCGCGAAGCCCCTGCCGGATTCGCCGGCGCGGGCCGCCTCGATGGTGGCATTGAGTGCGAGCAGATTGGTCTGCCCGGCGATCGCCTGGATGAGGCCTACAACCTCGCCGATGCGGTTGGCGGCGCGGCCGAGTTCCGACATGGTGGTGACGGTGCGCTCGGCTTCCGATACCGCGCGCCCCGCGACGTCGGTGGATTTAGCCGCTTGCGAGGAGATCTCGCCGATCGACGCCGCCAATTCCTCGACCGACCCGGCGGCCGTGGTCACGTTGTCCGATGCCGCGGCCACGCGCTGTTCGGCGGTGCGTGCCTCGGCCGACATGGTATCGGCCGACTTGTTGAGATCGCTCGAGCTCATTTCGAGCTTCATGGATGCCCCGCGCAGCTTGCCGAGTGCGTTTTCGACCGAGTGTTTGAATTGCACGATCGTTTGCGCAATCGTGTCGTTTCGCTGCGTCTGCGTGCGGCTTGCCTCGGTCTGGATGGCGGCGAGCTTTTCCCGCTCGATCATGGTGTCGCGAAATACGATCACCGCGCGCGCCATCTCGCCGATTTCGTCGCGTGCGTTTGTGGCGGGAATGCGGGCGCTGGTATCGCCGGCGGCGAGTTGCTGCATCACGGCGGACAGGCCGTTGATCGGGCGCGTGATGCTGCGTCCGATCAGCCAGCTGAAGCCAAGGCCGAACGCGACCATGGCGATGCCAACCGCGATAATTCCGGTGCGCGTACGCGCTTGCGATGCGGTCAGCCCCGACGATGCCTCGTCCGCCGTCTCGCGCGCCCGCGCGATGATTTCGTCCGCGCGCGGCAGCATGTTCTGGCTGTCGATATCGATCACCGCGCGCAGCGGCTGCACGCGGTCATTTCCGTCGATCCATTTTGCGAAAGTATCGGCATAGGTTTTCACCTCATGCTCGAGCGAATTCTTCATTTCCGGCGTGCCGTCGATCAGCGCAAACGTATCGGTGAATTTCTTGTAGGTGAGGAAAAACTGCTGCTTGGTCAGATCGCTTTGGTTGAGCCGGTGTTCGGCTTCAAGTTCGCGCATGAGCTGCAGCGACATCATCAATTTGCTGGCGTCCGTCTCGGCGACCCAGGTCATGTTCTCGTTGATGATGCGTTCGACCGCGGTGCCGGCTTCGCGGAGATTGCCGCGCAGCCCGGAGTTCTCGTCGAAGCCGAGGATCTTCTGCTGCCGCACCAGTTCGGTGAAGGTGTTGCGCAATTCCATGACGTCTTTGCGCAAGCCTTCGATGCTTTCGACATGGCGGCGATCGATCGAGGCCGCGATGGTGTCGAGGCCCTGCACCGCGCGCGCATGCGCCTGCTGAAAGCTCACCACAAGATTGGGGCTGGGGTTGGCGTTGAAGTCCTTGACGATGATTCGTATCGCCGCGATCGCGCTTTTGAAATCGCGGCTGGCGCCGGCGAGCGCGCCGGAATACTTGACGGTCTCAAAGGCGGTGCCGACATCGCCTTCGCCGGAGACGTAAGTGAGCCCGTTGGCGAGGAACCCGACCACCGGGATCAGCGCCAGCACGACGATACGGCTGCGCACCGATATCGAAGTCAGCAGCCGGGTCGCCTGGTTGAGCGGAAACAATAGATTTTTGAAGCGCATGGCCCGTTCGGAGCTCGCCCCTGGCAGGAGGCACCGTGCAAAGGTCTGACCGCGATCAAAGCGTGAAATGGTTAATTTTGTAGCAATTTGGTATTCCAATGCTGTGCAATGGGGCAGGAAACTCGCCAATTCTTGGGCTACTTTGCTTTTGTGCACTGCACGCGTAGTGTCTTGCCTTAGCCGGCACCAGTGACTTTGCCAGTCCCCGAGGATTCCATGCCCGTCGTCGCCTCCCGCCCCACCGCCGAACCCGATCTGGTCGAACTCAGCCGTGAAGCGACCGCCGCACTCGATGCCTTGCTGGCCGATGCCGTGGCCAAAGTGCGCGAGCGGGTGATGGTGGCCGGTAAGCCGGACGGCCGCCTGTTCGATCGCGAACAGCGCGCCACGCATGGGCTGGCCTGGCTCGCCACCTACGTGGAGGCCGTACGTCAGCTCGCCGCCTATACCGAACGCATGACCGGCGCCGGCACGCTCGGCGAGCTCGAGGAACACCTCGTGCGCGTCGCGCTCGGCGAGTATCTCGCCCAGATCATCGGCGGCATTCCGATGAGCCAGGGTGAGTTGGTGCGGCCGAGCGATCTCGGGCTTTCCGCTGCGCAAGTTGCGGCGCGTATCAATGGCGACATCGAAAGCCTGATCGCCGGCGGCAACACCGCGGAACGGCGCGCGCGTCTGGTCGAACTGATGCGCGCGAGCCACAACGCCACGGTCGGCGTCTGCGGCCTCGAGGAAACGCTCGAATCGATCCGCGATGAAATGCGCAAATTCGCCGACAGCGAAGTAATGGGCCACGCGCAGACCTGGCATCGCACCAACAGCTACATTCCGCTCGAGACCATCGCGCATATGTCGGAGCTCGGTGTGTTCGGTCTCACCATTCCCGAAGAGTTCGGCGGTATGGGGCTCGGCAAGGAGTCCATGTGCGTGGTGTCCGAGGAATTGTCGCGCGGCTATATCGGCGTCGGCTCCTTGGGCACGCGTTCGGAGATCGCGGCCGAACTCATTCTTGGCGGCGGCACCGAGGAGCAGAAGGCGAAATGGCTGCCGAAGATCGCGTCGGGCGAAATCCTGCCGACGGCGGTGTTCACCGAGCCGAACACCGGTTCCGATCTCGCTTCGTTGAAGACGCGCGCGGTACGTGAAGGCGATGTCTACAAGGTCTACGGCAACAAGACCTGGATCACCCATCCGGTGCGCGCCGACCTGATGACGCTGCTGGTGCGCACCAATCCGAACGAAAAAGGCCACCGCGGCCTCTCCATGCTGCTCGCGGAAAAGCCGCGCGGCGACGACAAAAATCCCTTCCCCGCGCCGGGCATGAGCGGCACCGAGATCGACGTGCTCGGCTATCGCGGCATGAAGGAATACGAGATCGCCTTCGACGGCTTCGAAGTGAAGGCGGAAAACCTGCTCGGCGGCGTCGAAGGGCTGGGCTTCAAGCAGCTCATGCAGACCTTCGAATCGGCGCGCATCCAGACCGCGGCCCGCGCCATCGGCGTGGCGCAAGCGGCCATGGAGCAGGCGCTCGCCTACGGGCAAGCGCGCGTGCAGTTCGGCGTCCCGATCGTCAGCTTTCCGCGCGTCGCCGACAAGCTCGCCATGATGGCGGCGGAAATCATGGTGGCGCGCCAGCTCACTTATTTCGCGGCGCGCGAAAAGGATTCCGGCCGCCGCTGCGATCTGGAGGCCGGTATGGCCAAGTTGCTGGCCGCGCGCATCGCCTGGGCCAATGCCGACAACGCGGTGCAGATTCACGGCGGCAACGGCTTCGCGCTGGAATTCCCGGTCTCGCGCATTTTGTGCGACGCCCGCATCCTGAATATTTTCGAAGGCGCCGCCGAGATCCAGGCGCAGGTCATCGCGCGCCGGTTGCTGGACGGGACGAATTAACGAGACCTTTGGCAACGAAATAGCCGCCGCGGCGTTTGATCCAGAACAAGGCGCGAATTTGCGGTTGTTCTAGCCTTTTGGTTTGTTCAGGAGGTCCCCATGTCCGAATTAATGATCCAGCGCGACGAATGGGTTGTGGTCTGCGACGGTGCCAAGGCACTGGTGCTGCACAATACCGGCGATGCCAAGTTTCCCAATCTCAAAACCGTGGCGGTCTATGAGCAGAAGGATTTGGCGACCCATGAGCTCGGCGCCGATAAGCCGGGCCGGGCCTTTAGTCCGGCCGGGCACGGCGCTCGTAGTTCCGTCGAGCAAACCGACTGGCACGACCAGGCGGAGCGGACGTTCCTGACCGACCTGGTCAAGCACCTCGATGCCGCGCTCGCCGCCGGCAAGGCAAAGTCGATCATCATGGTTGCCTCGCCGCGCGCGCTTGGCATGATCCGTCCGGCCTATTCGCACGCACTGCGCGCCGCGGTGCGCACCGAGGTGCACAAGGACCTCGTCAAGTTGCCGGTCCACGAGATCGAAAAGCACCTGACCCACGCCTGACGCCGTCGGCCCGCTCTCGATTAAGGCTGGTCTGCCGCATTTGCGATGCTATGGTCGCCGCGATTTACGGTTAATCGAGGCTGCCGATGAATTGCAATTGCCGTCCTGGCTGGCGCGCCAGCGGCGTGGTCGCCGCCCTGCTGGCGGCCGCGATCGGCGCGGCCAGCGCGCAGACCACACTGCCGCCGCCTGCCGCCCCGCCCAATGAAACCGTCGGCAATCCAATGGCGGTGCCCGGATTCTGGGACCCGCGCCGGCGGCCGGAGCGGCCGGACCTGTCGCGCATCAGCATCATCCGCTTTCTCACCGAAACCGATTATCCGCCGTTCAACTTTGCCGGACCCGATGGCGCGCCGGCCGGCTTTAACGTCGATCTGGCGCGGCTGATCTGCGAGGAAATCAAGGTCGCCTGCACGGTGCAGATGCGCCGGTTCGACACGCTGGTCGCCTCCCTGAACAGCAACAATGGCGACGCGGTGATCGCCTCCATCGCCGAGACGCCCGAGACGCGGCGCCAGGTCGATTTCAGCGATCCCTATTATCGCACGCCGGCGCGCTTCGTGGCGCGCCGCGACTTCAGCGGCGGCGTTCGTCCCGAGGCGCTCGAAGGCCGCAAGGTAGCGGTGGTCGCCGGCACCACGCACGAGGCCTTTTTGAAGACCTTGTTCACCGAAGCCGAATTGCATCCTTTTCCGAACGCGGAAGCCGCGCGCGACGCGCTGAAAAGAGGCGAGGTCGATCTCCTGTTCGGCGACGGCATATCGCTCGCCTTCTGGCTCAACGGCACCAACTCCGGCGGCTGCTGCGAATTCCGCGGCGGGCCGTACCTGGAGAGCCGCTACTTCGGCGAGGGCGTCGGTATCGCGGTCCGCCACGGCAACGAGCTGTTGCGCCAGGCGTTCAACTGGGCGCTGTTCCGGCTGTGGGAGAAGGGCACCTTCACCGACCTGTGGCTGCGCTATTTCCCGATCAGCCCGTTTTGAATGGCAAATTTGACGTGCGCGCGCGGGATTCCTACTGTCCGCGCCCCGGAGACCGTGATGTCTGTGACTGAAACCGCTGCAAGCTTGCGTGACGTGGCCGAGAACTCGAACGCCTGGCCGTTCGAGGAAGCGCGCAAGATCGTCAACCGGCTCAAGAAGCATCCCAAGGAAGAAGTCATCTTCGAGACCGGCTACGGGCCGTCCGGCCTGCCGCATATCGGCACCTTCGGCGAGGTCGCGCGCACCACCATGGTGCGCCACGCCTTCCGCGTGTTGACCGACGACAAGATCAAGACGCGGCTGATCGCCTTCTCCGACGACATGGACGGCTTGCGCAAGGTGCCGGACAACGTGCCCAACAAGGACCTGTTGGAGAAGCATCTCGGCAAGCCGCTGACCAAGGTGCCCGATCCGTTCGGCACGCATCCGAGCTTCGGCGAGCACAACAATGCGCGGCTACGCGCCTTTCTCGACCATTTCGGCTTCGAGTACGAATTCCTGTCGTCGACGCAGTGCTACACGTCGGGCCGTTTCGATGCCGCGCTGCTCAAGGTGCTGGAGCGCTTCGACAAGGTGATGGCCATCATGCTGCCGTCGTTGCGCGAGGAGCGGGCCGGGACCTATTCGCCGTTCCTGCCGATCGATCTGCGCACCGGCGTCGTCTTGCAGGTGCCGGTGCTGGCGCACGACGCCCAGCGCGGCACCATCACCTACGAAGAGCCGGAGACGCAGGAGCGCTTCACGGTTCCGGTCACCGGCGGGCGCTGCAAGCTGCAATGGAAGCCGGACTGGGCGATGCGCTGGGTCGCGCTCGGCGTCGACTACGAAATGGCCGGCAAGGACCTGATCGATTCGGTCAAGCTGTCGGGCGAAATCTGCCGCGCGCTCGGCGGCACGCCGCCGGAAGGCTTCAATTACGAGCTGTTCCTCGACGAGAACGGGCAGAAGATTTCCAAGTCCAAGGGCAACGGGCTGACCATCGACGAATGGCTGCGCTATGCCAGCCCCGAGAGCCTGTCGCTGTTCATGTATCGCGAGCCGAAGGCGGCGAAGCGGCTTTATTTCGACGTCATTCCGCGCACGGTCGACGAATACCAGCAATTCCTCGACGGCTATCAGCGGCAGGACCTGCGGCAGCAACTGTCAAATCCGGTCTGGCACATCCATTCCGGAAATCCGCCCAAGGTCGAGATGCCGGTGACGTTCTCCATGCTGCTGACGCTGGTGTCGTCGTCGAACGCGGAAAACGCCGAGACGCTGTGGGGCTTCATCGGCCGCTACCGGCCGGGCGTCACGCCGCAGACGCATCCCAAGCTCAACGCACAGGTGGAATACGCCATCCACTATTTCCGCGATTTCGTGCAGCCGGCGAAGAAATTCCGCGAGCCGAGCGAAGCCGAGCGCAAGGCCTTGACCGATTTGCGCGACGCGCTCGGCGAATTGCCGGCCGAAGCCAGCCCGGAACAGATCCAGGACGTCGTCTACGAGATCGGCCGGCGCGAGCCGTTCCTCGACCAGAAGAAAAAGGCCAAGGACGGCAAGCCGGGCGTCTCGCTCGACTGGTTCAACATGCTCTACCAGGTGCTGCTCGGGCAGGAGAAAGGCCCGCGCTTCGGCTCGTTCGTCGCCGTCTACGGCTTGCAGAACACCGTCGACATGATCGACGGCGCGCTGGCGAGGAGTGCGTAAGCACTGTCCCGCGCCGGGCGTGCTCCCGTGCCATCTCGCTCAGGAAGGGGACTGAGCCGCCCGAAGAGGTGGTCGCCGGCGCTGCCCGGTGACGACAAAAACTAGCTGAACATCTCCACCTTGCCGTCGAGCGCCATCAGGCCGAGTTCAACCTGCAGCTTGGGCTGCTTTTCGCCGATCTGCTTTTTGAATTCCATCAGCGCCGCTTTGTGCGTCTCAGTCTCGATCTTGGGATTGGCGACCTTGTCTGCGCCGTAGGCGATCTTGGCCGCGCCGCAGTCGCGATGATTCATCGCGATCACTTTCGGAATGTGGTGCAGCTGGATCGAGGCGGCGAGATTGTCCCAGAACGCCGGCGCCCAGGTCTTGAACGCCGGCGCCACCACGCCGATCGATGCGCCCGCGAAGGAAAATTGGCTGTACTTGCCCTGCATGTGCCGGCCTTCCATGTATTTGATGGTCGGCTCGGGAAAGCGCGGATCGATGCAGGTGAGCAGCATGGCGTCGTAATTTCCTTCCGCGCCGAAGGCGAGCGAGGGAAATGCCGCCAGCAATCCGGCGCCCGCCGTCAGGTGAAGAAAGCGCCGCCGGTCGAAGCGCGCGCGCAGCATGTCGCCGCAACAGGCGCAGGCGGATGAATGCGTAATCGTCTGCTTCGCCATGGGCGCTCCTTCTGCGAATTGGCCGGCGGTCCTATCGGGACTCGCGAGCGGCACTCAGTCAACCGTTCGTCCCCGCGCAAGCGGGGACCCAGTTCATATCTCGGATCACTAGTGTCCCAACGTTGGGAAATCTGGTTTCGTGCACCGTCAATTCAATAGGTTAACGAACACAAATCCGTTTTTCTCAATTCAAGTCGGCAACGTGCGTAAAAGGCGATTTCACTAAGAAATGAATCAGTTTGCCGACATTGGATCTGAACGTTGGGACAGCAGTGATCTCGATTAACTTTGTGGCTCTGGGTTCCCGCTTGCGCGGGAACGAACGGAGATTATTGGCTCGCCCAGACGATGCGCGCGACCCACAGCACCTCGGACATCGGCAGCGAGCGGTCGCGGTGCTCGGCATTGAGTGATTTGAGCTCGATGTGCTTGGAGTTCTTGCGCTTGAGCTCCTTGACCATCACCTCGCCGTCCTTGGTCTTGACCACGACGCGGTCGCCCTTGCGCACGGGCGCTGCCGGCGAGACCACGATGACGTCGCCGTCGCGGTAGGCCGGCTTCATCGAGTCGCCGGAGATTTCCAGCGCGTAGGCGTGTTCGTCGGTGACCGAAGGGAAGGCTATCTCCTCCCAGCCTTTGCCGACCGGGAAGCCGCCGTCGTCGAAATAGCCGCCGGCGCCGGCCTCGGCGAAGCCGATCAGCGGCACGTTCGAAATAGCCACCTTGCCGCTGTCGGCGATCAGGTTGACGAAGGTGTCGACCTTGGTGCCGGTGGCGGAGAGCGCCTTGGCCACCGATTCGGTGGACGGCCAGCGCGGCCGGCCTTCCGGCGTGATGCGCTTGGACTTGTTGAAAGTAGTCGGGTCGAGGCCCGCCTTCTTGGCAAGACCGGAGGGCGTTAGCTTGGCGCGGGCGGCCAGCCGGTCGATGGCAGTCCATATCTGGTTATGGGTCAGCGACATGCGCGCGGGTCCGTTTGAGACTCTAGTCCAAAGTATAGGAATTATAGCCTTGAGTCGCCCCCCTCCCGCAACAGTTTCCTTGACCGATCGCCTTGAACAAGCGGCACCCCCGCCGATAGGGTCGAATCCATGGTGATTGGTTTCTTTGACCGGCTGTCCCGCCCGCTGATGCGGGCCCTCGACCCCGAGGATGCGCACACCTTGGCGATCAAGGCCTTGCGCTTTATGCCGCTGCCGCGGCCGGCGGCCGACGCGCGCGAGTTGGGCGTGCGCGCCTTCGGCCTCAATTTCCCCAATCCGGTCGGAATCGCGGCGGGTTTCGACAAGAACGCGCAGGTGCCGGACGCGCTGCTGCGGCTGGGTTTCGGCTTTGTCGAGGTCGGCACCGTCACCCCGCTACCGCAAACGGGCAATCCGCGGCCGCGCCTGTTCCGGCTCGAATCCGACGAAGGCGTGATCAACCGCCTCGGCTTCAACAATGCGGGCGCGGCGGCGGTGCTCAAGCGCTTGGCCGCGCGCGCGGGCGAGGGCGGCGTCGTCGGCGTCAATATCGGCGCCAACCGCGACAGCGCCGACCGCAGCGGCGATTATGTGAAGCTGATCGAAACCTTTGCGCCGGTCGCCAGCTACTTCACCGTCAACGTGTCCTCGCCCAACACGCCCGGTTTGCGCGATTTGCAGCAGGCCAAGGCGCTCGACGAACTGCTCGCCCGCGTGCTCGATGCGCGTGAACGGGCGCGTGCGCGTCTCGGTCCGGTGCCGGTGCTGGTCAAGATCGCGCCCGATCTCACGCTGTCCGATCTCGACGACGCGGTCGGCATCGCGCGCAAGCACCGGGTCGAAGGCATGATCGTCGGCAACACGACGATTGCGCGGCCGGGCGCGCTGCGCGAGCGCGACAAGGCGCGGGAGGCGGGCGGGCTGTCCGGCAAGCCGCTGTTCAAGCTTTCGACCCGCATGCTGGCGGAGACTTTCGTGCGCGCCGAGGGGGTGTTCCCGCTGATCGGTGTTGGCGGCGTCGACTCCGGCCCCACCGCCATCGCCAAGATCAAGGCCGGCGCGAGCCTGCTGCAGCTTTACACCGGGCTGGTCTATCGCGGCATCGGCGTGGTGTCCGAGATCAAGGCCGACCTGTTGGCGGCGCTCAAGCGCGGCCACCGCAACTCGCTCGCCGCCATGGTCGGCACCGATGCAGCGGATATTACGGCGGAGAGTTGGCCGACGTAGGCCCTGTCCCCGACGCGATGCAGCGCGAAGCGGTGCACCGCTGATCCGGGACCGTTCCAAATTCCGAATGTGGGAAGGTCCCGGGTCTGCAGCGCATCACCATAGCGCGTCGAAGACACGCGTAAACGCGCTGATGGTGCAGCGCTGCGCCCGGGACAAGAGAGAATTATTTTCCCCTTGGCGCATTGACCACGCGTATGAGGATCCAGATCGGGATCACGATCACCGCGCCGAGCAGGAAATAGCGCCACAGCCAGCGAAACGCGTCGAAGCCCATATTCCAGATCGAGCGGATCAGCCGCTCGACGCTATGCACGATGTCGTAGGGGTCGAGCCCGAGCGCCGCCAGCACGACGCCGACCAGGATGGAGACCAGAATCAGGCGCCCCAGGACCGCCATCGGCGAGCCGCCGAAAACGCGGGTCATGGTGTTGTTGCTCATCGGGGGTTCTCCTGGGGCCGTCGGATCCTGGCTCATAATTCCAGCCTAACACGGTTGGTGTCCGCAGCTTCAGATATGCTTAGATTCGCACAATGGAACCCGCAACCGCCTTCGAGGGGACCGGCGCCGCGCCGCTGCTACCGGACGTGTTCGCCCGCTGGTTCGCCGGCCGCGGCTGGGCGCCGCGCCCGCATCAGCTCGAACTTTTGGCCAAGGCTAAGGCCCGGCACTCGGTGCTGCTGATTGCGCCCACCGGCAGCGGCAAGACGCTGGCCGGCTTCCTGCCGACGCTGGTGGAATTGCACGAACACAAATCGCAACGAACTCGGCGCGCTCCCTCCCCCTTGAGGGGGAGGGTTGGGGAGGGGGGTACGTAAAAGATTCCAACTTCTCGAATTCACCCCCCTCCCGACGCGCTTCGCGCGTCGACCTCCCCCGCAAGGGGGGAGGTGAAGAAAGATGTGGCCTCCACACGCTCTATATCTCGCCGCTCAAGGCGCTGGCGGTCGACATCGCGCGCAACCTGGAAATTCCGGTCCGGGAAATGGGCTTGCCCGTGCGGCTGGAGACTCGCACCGGCGACACGCCCGCTTCCAAGCGCCAGCGTCAGCGCCGCTATCCGCCCGACATTCTGCTCACCACGCCGGAGCAACTCGCGCTGCTGCTGGCCTCGGCCGACGCGCCTTATTTGTTCGACAGCCTCCGCCGCGTGGTACTCGACGAACTGCATTCGCTGGTGACGTCGAAGCGCGGCGATTTGCTGTCGCTTGGTCTGGCGCGGCTGTTCGCCTTGGCGCCGCAGCTCACGACGGTCGGCCTGTCGGCGACGGTGGCCGAGCCCGACGACCTTGCCCGCTTTCTGGTGCCGCAGTCCGCCGGCCGCGAGGCGCGCGCCGACATTGTATTGGCGCAAGCGGGCGCCCAGCCTTTAGTCACCATGCTCGACACCGAAGAACATTTGCCCTGGGCCGGCCATTCGGCGCGCCACGCGCTCGGCGAAATCTACGAACTGATCAAGACGCACAAGACCACGCTGGTGTTCGTCAACACCCGCAGCCAGGCCGAATTCCTGTTCCAGGAACTGTGGGGCGCCAACGACGACAATCTCGCCATTGCGCTGCATCACGGCTCGCTCGATGTCGCGCAGCGCCGCAAGGTCGAGGACGCCATGGTGGCCGGGAAATTGCGCGCGGTGGTGTGCACATCGTCGCTCGATCTCGGCGTCGACTGGGGCGACGTCGATCTGGTCATCAATGTCGGCGCGCCGAAAGGCGCCTCGCGGCTGCTGCAGCGGATCGGGCGATCGAACCACCGGCTGGACGAGCCCTCGCAGGCCGTGCTGGTGCCGGCCAACCGCTTCGAGGTGCTGGAATGCCGTGCCGCCATCGACGCGGTGGCGGAGAACGCGCAGGACACGCCGCCTCTGCGCACCGGCGCGCTCGACGTCCTGGCGCAGCATATTCTCGGCCGCGCCGTCGGCGCGCCGTTCTTCGCTGACGAACTTTACGCCGAAGTGCGTGCCGCCGCGCCCTATACGAGGCTCGCGCGCGCCGATTTCGACGCCGCGGTCGATTTCGTCGCCACCGGCGGCTACGCGCTGAAAGCCTACGAGCGCTTCGCCAAGATCCGGCAGGATACAAAACATGGCAAGGACGGCCGCTGGCGCATCACCCATCCGCGCGTGGCGCAGCGCTACCGCATGAATGTCGGCACCATCGTCGAAGCCGACATGCTGGAAGTGCGGCTGGTGCGCTCGCGTGCGAGCGGCGCTTTCATTCCGCGCGGCGGCCGGCTGCTCGGCGAGGTCGAGGAATATTTCATCGAGATGCTTTCGGTTGGCGACGCCTTCGTATTTGCCGGCGAGGTCCTGAAATACGAGGCGCTGGTCGAGGACGAGGTCTATGTCTCGCGCTCGACCGCCACCGATCCGAAAGTACCGGCCTACGAGGGTGGCAAATTTCCGCTGTCGACCTATTTGGCCGCACGCGTGCGCGCAATTCTGCGCCCGACAAGACGCCTGGCGCGCGCTGCCGGCGCAGGTGCGCGAATGGCTGGAAATCCAGCAATGGCGCTCGCTGCTGCCGGCCGCCGGCGACCTGCTGGTGGAGACCTTCCCGCGCGCGGCCAAATATTACCTGGTCTGCTATCCGTTCGAGGGCCGGCTCGCGCACCAGACGCTCGGCATGCTGCTGACGCGCCGGCTCGAGCGCGCCGGAATGAAGCCGCTCGGTTTTGTCGCCAATGAATATGCGCTGGCCGTATGGGGCTTGGGCGATCTGGCCTTGCGCATTGCGCGCGGCGATCTCTCCCTGACGCAGCTGTTCGACCAGGACATGCTGGGCGACGACCTGGAAGCCTGGCTGGCCGAATCGGCGCTGATGAAGCGCACGTTTCGCAGCTGCGCCATCATCGCCGGGCTGATCGAGCGGCGTTTTCCCGGCGAGGAGAAATCGCGCCGCCAGCTCACGATCTCGACCGACCTCGTCTACGACGTGCTGCGCAAGCACCAGGCCGATCATCTGCTGCTGCGGGCGGCGCGCGCCGATGCCGCCACCGGGCTCTTGGACATCAAGCGGCTCGGCGAAATGCTCTCGCGCATCAAGGGCCGAATCGTCCATAAAGCGCTCGACCATGTCTCGCCGCTGGCGGTGCCGGTGATGCTGGAGATCGGGCGCGAGACGGTCTATGGCGAGGCGGCCGATGCGCTGCTGGCGGAAGCCGCCGACGAATTGGTCAAGGAGGCGATGCAGTGAGCAAGTTTGCGCAGCGTGTGCACCAGTCTCCTCCCTCCCCCCTTGCGGGGGAGGGATGGGGAGGGGGGTATGCTGCGAATTCCGCGCTTCCCGCTTCACCCCCCTCCCGACCGCCTTCGGCGGTCGACCTCCCCCGCAAGGGGGGAGGTGACCGTGCGGCGAGTCATGCGATCACCATCGCATCCATCGCGCTCATCGCCGACCCCGGCGGCACGCTTTATTGGCCCGACCACGGCCTGCTCGCGGTCGCCGATCTGCATCTGGAGAAAGGCTCGAGCTTCGCCGCGCGCGGGCAGTTGCTGCCGCCCTACGATACGGCGGCGACGCTGGCGCGCCTCGCGCGCCTGATCGCGCGTTACGCCCCGCGCTGCGTGTTGGCGTTGGGCGACAGTTTCCATGACGGTGGCGGCCCGGCGCGGCTCTCCGGCGAGGACCGCGACAATCTGCACGCGCTTCAGCGCAGCCGCGATTGGATCTGGATTACCGGCAACCACGACCCTGAGCCTGCTGCCAATATCGGCGGCGTTTTCCACGCGGCCTATAGCCTCGGCGCGCTCACCTTCCGCCATTTGCCGACCGGCGCCGCCGGCGAAATTTCCGGTCACCTGCATCCGGTGGCGCGCATCGCGCAGCGCGGCCGCGCCGTCAGCCGGCGCTGCTTTGCAGCGGACGCCACGCGCCTGGTGATGCCCGCCTTCGGCGCCTTTACCGGCGGGCTCAATGTGCGCGATGCCGCCTTCGCCGACCTGTTCGGCACGCTCAAATTCACCGCGCACATGCTGGGCGAGGGCAGGCTCTATGCCTTCGCCGCCAAGCGCTGTTTGCCGGATTGAACACTCAACCGCTCACCCCCGCGCAAGCGGGGGTCCAGAGCAGCAAAACGGAGAATCCGAAATCGTTGCTCTGGATTCCCGCTTGCGCGGGAATGAGCGGCAATTTCTTCTTCTTCAATCCCTTTTGAACACCACGCTGGCGAACCAGCCGGTCAGTATCGCCATCAGCGTGGTTGCGAAGCCGTAGAGCAGCCCGTCGTCATGCGCCGCGTCGGCGACATATTGCTCGAAGCCGGTCTTGACCACTTCCAGCGCCGTGTTAGTGCGCGCGACCATTTTGCCACCTGCAAACAACTTGACGTCGATTGCATAGTTGCCGGTAGGGACAGCCGCCGGCATCGGTATGGCGGTTCGGAACACGCTCGGCGTGAGGAAGGTCACCGCTGTTGGGATCTCGCCATAGAGGCCCTGCTGATTTTGCAGACGAACGAAGGCGACGCGGAACGGGTCGTCGCGCACGGTGTCGGCTAAGTCGGGTCCGACGCGCTGCGGCAGCAGGAAATTGTCCAGCCCGACTTGCAATTGCCGCAGAGTATCCTGATTGGCGATGTCGGCGACCGGGCGGTTGCTGAGCACAGCAAGATAGGATGGCACGCGCACGAATTCGCGCGAATCGGCATTGACCCAAATGCCGAGCACGCGTTGCTTGCGCCGGGTGCGCAGCGTTTGGCGCGGACCGCTGACGGTCGCCACGAGGTTATAGGGCGGGCGCAGCGTGGTAGTGCCGGTGTCGGGTTCGATGGTGCCGAACAGCACGAGATTCTCGCCCACGAAATTCGAGGTGATCGCCACCCGGTGGTTCGACAGCGATACCACCAGCCGTTCGGCGGCTGCAGGCTTGGTGCCGCAAGCCAAGAGGACGACCCCAAATGCGAATGCGATCCGCCGCATCAGCCGTTCCTGACGTGGCGTATGGAGAACAGGTCGTCGGGCTGTACCACCAACTCGTAGGCAAAGCGCAGGCCGACCGCGAACACCAGCAGGCCCAGCAGCAGGCGCAGCCGCTCGCCGCGCATCTGCTGTCCGGTGCGTGCGCCGAACTGCGCGCCGATTACACCGCCGATCATCAGGATCAGCGCCAGCACGGCGTCGACCAGATGGTTGGTGGCGGCATGCATCACGGTGGCCGACGCCATGGTGAAGAGGGTGAGCACCATCGACGTGCCGATCACGGTCACAGTCGGAACCCGCAGAATATAAATTAGCATCGGCACCAGCAGGAAGCCGCCGCCGATGCCCATGATGGCGCCGACGAATCCGATCACGAATCCGATTACCCAGACCGGAATCGCCGAGACGTAGATTTTCGAGCGCTTGAACCGCATCTTGAACGGCAAGCGGTGCACCCAGTTGTGGCTGCCCGGGCGGCGCACCACCGCCGGCATGCCTTTGCGCGTCCGCACCTCTGCCTGCAGGCCTTCATAGATCATGATGGCGCCGACGATCGTCAGCAGCGTGACATAGGAAAGCCCGATCATGAGGTCGAGCTGGTCGAGCGAGCGCAGTTCGGTGAACAGCCAGACGCCGGTTGCCGTGCCGACAATGCCGGCGCCGAGCAACATCAGCGCGAGCGTGACGTCGAGCGCGCGCCTATTCCAATAAGTAAGCGCGCCGGTAAACGAGGAGGCGGCGATATGGCTGGAAACGCTCGCCACCGCGACGGCGGGCGAAATGCCGATGAAGATCAGCAGCGGCGTCATCAGGAAGCCGCCGCCGATGCCGAACATGCCGGAGATGTAGCCGACAGCGAGCCCCATCCCCAGCACGAGGAAGATGTTCACGGGCATGTCGGCGATCGGAAGATAGATCTGCAAGGGACATCGTCCAGCGTTCACGGCCAATACACCACTGGCCGGTCCACGCTGGCGCGAGGTTCACCTTGCGGTCAACGCCGCGTCATGCGGATCCGGCAGCGACTCTGAGCCATCGGTCGGGGCGATCTTAGCGGTGAACGAGCCTGCAATCACGCTTTTGCGCGATCCGGCGCGCTTGTTCACCGATTTCCCACCGCGAAGGTGCCGAGCGCGAGAGGCCCGGGCGGCCGTGCCTTGGCGCGCGCCGGCGCGCCGGCGGCATGATCCCAGCCGCCCGCCGGCTCGCGAACCGTGACGGCGTCTTGCGGTTGCGGTTCGACCACGAAGTTTTTGACGGCTTGCTGGGCGGCGGCCAGTTCGGAATCGTCCATGCTGGCCGCGATCTCATCCCGCTTCTTGGCCAATTCGCGGTCGCCTTGGGCGGCCGAGAGCGCGAACCATTTGTAGGCTTCTTCGAAGCTCTTCTCGGTGCCGAGGCCGCGCGCGCACAGCACGCCGAGATTGTACTGGCTGTCGGCAATGCCGCGCTGCGCGGCCCTGCGGAACCACTGCACGGCGGTGGCGTAATCCGGCTTGCCGTCGATGCCTTCGGCATAGAGCACGGCGAGATTGTGCATCGCCTTGCTGTTGCCCTTGGTGGCGGCGGCGAGGTAGAGCCGGCGCGCCTGAGCGATGTCTTTCTTCACCCCCAGGCCTTTTTCCAGCAGGCTGGCATAGCGGAATTGCGCCGGCGCAAGGCCTTTGCTGGCGGCGCGCTCGAACCAATGCGCCGCTTCCTCGACATTGGCCGGTACGCCGCGTCCCTCGGCGAAGCGGACGGCTACCGCATAGGCGGCGGCGCCGTCGCCGGCCATGGCCGCGTTGCGCATTTTGGCGCTGCCGATGGCTGCCGGCAGTTGTTCGGCGGCTTGCTGGCTCGGCTGGCTCGGCTGGCTCGGCTGGGCCGTTGGCGCCGCCGTTTGATTTTTGCTGGCCGGGCGGGGAATCGATCCCGTGATGTCGTTACTCGATCCAAGCATCGGCGGAGCGAAGTACGACGACATCGATTGCGCCGCCTGGTTCGCGTCCTGCACCGGCCCGGTTGCGATCACGGTGCCGCTGGACGGCAGAGCGGACGACCCTATCGCCGGCAGTTTCGGCAGCGCGAGCGGGCCGGCGGCAGTGCCGGGCGTCGGATTGGGTACGGCGCGCGGCGCCACGGTTTCGGGGGTATCCGAAGGCGGCGCTTGCGCCACCTTGTTTGGCGAAAGGCCGAGATCGAAGTAATTGCCGGCGATCTGCACCGATCCGACCACGATGGCGATGATGCTAGCCGCGATGAAGAGCGATTTGACACGCTTTATCACTTTGGCGCTGAGCGACGCGTTTTCGGGCGCCTGCGCCTCGCCTGAGTCCGTGCGCGGCACGCGCGTGCCCGGTTGCTTGCCGGCGGCCTGGGCGGCGCGGCGGGCGGCGGCGATGAAGCTGGATTTTCCGCTAGGCGCGGCGGCGGGCGATGCGCCGCCGAGAGCGGCTTCCGACGCGGCAATGCGCGCGGCCGGATTGGTTGGCGATAACGGCCGCCCGGAGCCGGGCTCGAGCGGCTGATCGGAACCTTGGGCGGCTGCCGGCGCGCGCCGGCGCGCGGGCGGCGGTGCAAGCGACGGGGCTTCGGTTTCCGGCGCCATAGGCATCTGCGCCGCCAGGCCGGGGGCATCGTCGACCATGCGGACCGGTTGCGCGGCGCCGCCGTCGGGCGCGGCACGCGCATCGCCGCGAATATCCTTTTCGATCATGGCGAGGCGGTCGACCACGTGGCCGAGCGTGCCGTGCACCGCTTCCAGCGCATCCTGGGTGCGGGCGATATCGTGCTTGAGATCGGCGACCTGCGGCGCGCCTTCCGCGCGCAACCCGCCGGCGTCCCTGTTCGTCCGCATGTCTTCGATGTGGATCAGCAGATCGGCCACGCCGCGCTCGATCCCTTCGAGATGGCTGAGCCGGGAATCGGAAGCGTCCAGTTTCTCCACCAGCTTGACGATGCGATCCTCGAGATGACCGAAAGCGTCGCCGTTGCCGGGCGTGCTCTGTAGCTGCTCGATCTTGTCGTGCAGCGACTCCATCAGGGCTTCGAGCCGCGGTGCCGCCGCGCCGCCGCTTGGCGCGCGCTCGGCCATCATGTCTGCGAGCGCGGCAATGCGATGTTCAAGCTGGTTGAACGCGTCGCTGCTTGGCGTGCGCTCGGCCAGCGTCTCCGTCAGCGCGGCAATGCGATGCTCAAGATTGTTGAACGCGTCGCCGGTGCCGCTGGCGATCTGAATCTGGTCGATCTTGCCGTGCAGCGATTCCACCAGCGCTTCAAGCCGGGGCGGCGCCGCGCCGCCATCCTGCGCGCGCTCGGTGAGCGTGTCGGAGAGCGCGGCAATGCGATGCTCAAGATGGTTGAACGCCTCGCCGCCGGTTCCGGCGCTGGCCATGGCTTCGATCTTCTCGCCGAGCGCCTGTACCTGGGCGGCAAGCCCCTGCACGGTCTCATTGGAGGCGATGTGGTTGGTCATCTCGCGCAGCGTGAGGATGGAGCTTTCGAGCTGCGCCAGCGTCGCCGGGTCGTTCTGGGCGACGATGAGATCGATCTTGTGCGCGACACCGGTTATCGCGTCGTTGAAGCCGACCAGGTTTTCCGCCGGCATCAGTCCGCGCAAGGCATCGCGCACCTCGGCAAGGCCGTGCTCGATGCCACCGAGCGCGGCGGCGTCGATGCCGGCCTGGCGGCCTTCGGCGATGCGCTGGTCGAGCCCGCGGATCTGGCTTTCGATGGCTTCGAGCGCACGACGGGGCATCGCCTCGCTGAGCGTGCGGCCGATCTCGCCCAGTTCCTCGCGCAAGGCGTTGATGGCCTTTTCGACGTCCGGTTTGCGCAGGGTCTCGATCTGATCGGTGATATTGCGCAGCTGATTTTCCAGGCCCGACAGGTCCTGCGCCGGCTGCAGCGGGGGTGCCGGCGCGGCGACCGGCAAGACTTCCTGCTGCTGTTGCGGCGGCGGCTCGTCATTGAGCATGCGCTGGCGCGCTGCGATTTCGGCCATGAAGCGATCGATGCTGGGCGGCACCTGCACACTCGGCATCTCCGGCCGAGGCGGCGTCGGCAATTCGTCGGCAGGCCGATCGGCCGCATCGCGGATGCGTTTGGGCGCGTAGGCGGCGGGACCTGTGCGCGCGAGCTGCTCGACGCGCCGCGCCAGGTCGTCGAGCCGATCGTTCATCGCGGCGAGATGGCCGCTGTGGAAATCGTCATCGGTCACGGGTGGTGTTTGCACGCCTGCGTGTGCTGCCTGCTGGTTGATCACGGAGTTGAGCCAGTCGCTCAGCGACATGCCCGCGCGGCGCGCCGCTTCTTCGGCGGTGACGCGCGCCTGCGGCGGGATTTCTTTCGCACTCCACGGGAAGCCAAATTTCATTGCTCGCACCCACGTTCGAGGTGGAGGCGAAGGAGCCCTCTCATGGACTCCCCGTGGAACCGGCACGCCTTAACAGCAGGTGGATAAGCGCGCGGTCCGCAGTCCTCTCCCTTAACTTTTTGCCGGTCACGGTAAACACCGGGTTAAGGATCGGACGGAAGCGTCGGATTTTGCCCTCGGATTTGGCCGCCGGATGGTAGGCGGCGGCTTAACGCGGCTGTAATCCGGATCGGCGAAGGTCGATCGCCGCCGCGTTTGCGGGGCTTGGGGGAATTCGCGGCCATTCTTGAAGCGGTCGCAATCCATCAATAGCTAACGAATGGTTAACGGCGCGCGCCGGACGCCGGGAGGGACCGATGCCCACCTACAAAGCCCCCGTGGACGATACGTTGTTCCTGTTGAACGACGTCCTCCACCTCGATCGTTACGGCAATCTCCCCGGTTTCGCCGACGCTTCGCCCGACCTCGTCGAAGCCGTGCTGCGCGAGGCGGCCAAGTTCAGCGAAGAAGTCCTTACCCCGCTCAATCGCGTCGGCGACAAAGAGGGCTGCAAGCGACAAGCCGACGGCAGCGTCTCGACGCCGACCGGCTTCAAGGACGCCTTCAAGCATCTGGTCGAGGGCGGCTGGATCGGCATCTCGGTGCCGGCCGAATACGGCGGCCAAGACCTGCCGGCGACCCTGACCGTGGCGGTGAACGAAATGCTCTGCTCGGCCAACATGGCCTTCGCCATGTATCCGGGCCTCACCCAGGGCGCCATCGCCGCGCTGCTGGCGCATGCCTCGCCCGAGCTGAAGACGAAATATCTGCCCAAGATGGTGGACGGCGTATGGACCGGCACCATGAATCTCACCGAGCCGCATTGCGGCACTGACTTGGGCCTGTTGCGCACCAAGGCGGTGAAACAGGCCGACGGCAGCTACAAGATCACCGGCACCAAGATCTTCATCTCGGCCGGCGAGCACGATCTCTCCGACAACATCGTGCATCTCGTGCTCGCGCGCATCGAAGGCGCGCCGGCCGGCACCAAGGGCATTTCTTTGTTCGTGGTGCCCAAGGTGACGGTCAAGGACGACGGCTCACTCGGCGAGCGCAACGGCGTTTCCTGCGGCTCGATCGAAGAGAAGATGGGCATCCACGCCAATTCGACCTGCGTGATGAATTACGACGGCGCCACCGGCTGGCTGGTCGGCGAGGAGAACCGCGGCCTGCCCGCCATGTTCACGATGATGAACGAGGCAAGACTCGGTGTTGGTGTTCAAGGCTTGGCGCTGTCGGAAGTCGCCTACCAGAACGCCGCGATCTATACCAAGGAACGCCTGCAAGGCCGCGCGCTCACCGGCGCCAAATATCCTGACAAGCCCGCCGACCCGATCATCGTGCATCCGGACGTGCGTCGCACGCTGATGACCATCCGCGCCTTCAACGAAGCGGGCCGCGCGCTGATGCTGTGGACCGCGCTCAAAGGCGACGTCGCGCGCCGTTCGCAGGACGGCAAGGAGCGCCAAAGCGCCGACGATTACATGGGCCTGCTCACGCCGGTGGTCAAAGGCGTGCTCACCGACACCGGCTTCGCCAACACGGTGCTGGCGCAGCAGATGTTCGGCGGTCACGGCTACATCGCCGAGCACGGCATGGAGCAGTTCGTGCGCGACGCCCGCATCGCCATGATCTACGAGGGCGCCAACGGCATCCAGGCGCTCGATCTGGTCGGCCGCAAGCTCGGCAAGGACGGCGGCCGCGCGCTGATGGCATTCCTCAACGAGGTCGGCTCCTTCATCAAGGAGAAGAGCGCCGACGAGGCGATGAAGCCGTTCGTGACGCCGCTTGGCGTCGCACTCGGCCATCTGCAGCAGGCCTCGATGTGGTTCATGCAGAACGCCATGGCCAAGCCCGACAATGCCGGCGCCGGCGCGACCGATTACATGCATTTGTTCGGACTGGTGGCGCTCGGCTACATGTGGTGCCGGATCGCCGAAGCCGCGCTCGCCAAGCCGAAGACGAACGGCGGCGCGCAGTGGATGAACGCCAAGCTCGTCACCGCGCGTTTCTTCATGGAGCGCATGCTGCCCGAAACGGCGACGCATTTCGCCCGCATCCAGGCGGGCGCGGCAGCATCATGGAATTGCCGGACGAGGCGTTCTAGCGTTTAGCGCATGATCCCGAAAAAGCTTGCCCCCGGACTTGATCCGGGGGTGAGGAACTGGTTTTCGGAAAAGATCATGCGCAAAAAAACTAAGACAACACCAGCGGCTCGATGGTGGCCGCCAGCCGCAGCGCCGGCGGCGCACCCGGCGACGTCATCAGCGCGCGGCCGTCGAAAGCGCCGTCCGGACAGACGAATTCGAATGACGCCATGATGCGGTCGATGCTGCGTCCGTCGGTCGTATAGGGCAGCAGCAGCCGCTCGTAATAGACCAGGCGGCCGTTGCGGTCGGTCACGTCGTGGATGGTGTAGACCGGGCTGCCGATTCCCACCACGCGATGATAGGGCGCCAGACTCTCCGCCTGGCGCGCCTCCGGAATGATCTGGTCGAGAAATTTTCCGCGGCAGTCTTGCGAACCGTAAGCCTGACCGACGGCCTCGCCATGAAAGCGGACCAGGAAACGGGCCATGCCGTCGCCGCCGCTCACCTCCAGAAAACTTAGATTGGCCGCCACGCGGGAAAGGTCATCGGCTTCCAAAGTCGGCCATAGCGGAATGGGATGCGTTCCTTTATGTCTATTCCAGAATTTCAGCAGCCAACGTTGACTGATCGCGCGGACGACGTCCGGCCGCGCCATAGGAAATTGCATTAAAGAATCCTCTTTTGTCCGGGCGGCGGAGATTTTTGCCTTTGCCTCCGATTGTCAACAACCGCCGGTAACGCCCCGGCATTTTATTTTTATTTCGCGGAACGCGCGGCCGCCGCCGCAACGTTTCACGTCGTGGCGCGCGATCTCACGTTGTGAGATTTCAGACGCTTTGCGCGAGCAACGGCCGGCCGCGCGAGCGCAGCAGCAGAAATATTGCGATCGACACGTTGAGCAGGTTCCAGGCCAGTCCGTTGAGGAAGGCTGCTTGATACGAGCCGGTGAGATCGAAGATCGCGCCCGACATCCAGCCGCCCAGCGCCATGCCGAGCACCGTCGCCATCACCACCAGCCCTACCCGGGTACTGGCCTGCTCGGATGGAAAATATTCGCGCACGATGATGGCGTAGCTCGGCACGATGCCGCCCTGGAACAGGCCGAACATCGCCGAGATGACGTAGAGCGACGTGAGGCCGTCGAAGAACAGATAGAAGAACAGCGCCGTTCCCTGCAGCACCGAGCCAAGCAGCAGCGTGCGCACGCCGCCGATGCGGTCGGCGATGAAACCGGATGCGATCCGGCTGACGATGCCGAAGCCGAGCATCAGCGACAACATGTCGGCGCCGCGCGCCACGCCGTAACCGAGATCGCCGCAATAGGCGACGATATGCACTTGCGGCATCGACATCGCCACGCAGCAGGCGAGGCCGGCGATGTAGAGCAGCACTTGCAGCGCGGCCGGCGACAATGGCAGGTCCGCTTGCCGCAGCGCCGCCGCCGCGCTCGCGGCCGCGGCGTGATGGGCGTCGATGCGCCGCCGCAGCGCCAGCGACAGCGGCAGCATGGTGACGAGGCAGAACAGACCGATGCCGATATAGGTCGCGCGCCAGCCGTCGACGGCGATGAAATGCTGCACCACCGGCGGCCAGATCGTGCCGGCGAGATAGTTGCCCGAGGCGGCAGCGGCGACGGCGATGCCGCGGCGGCGCGTGAACCAGTGCGAGATGTCGGCCATCAGCGGGCCGAAGGTGGCCGACGTGCCGGCCCCGATCAGCAGCCCATGCGCGATCGCCACCTGCCAGAGGCTGGCGGCGTTGCCGACCACGACATAGCCGGCGCCGAGCGCGAGCGTGCTGACGATGACCGGCACGGTGATGCCGTAACGGTCGGCGAGCCGGCCCATGACCACGCCGCCGCCGGCAAAGCCGAGCATGGTCAGCGTGTAGGGCAGCGATGCCGTGGCACGGTCGACGCCGAATTCCGCCTGGATCGCCGGCAGCGCCACCACCACCGACCACATGCCGACGCCGCCGATGGTGCTGAGCACGACGGCGGCCGCCAGCCGCAGCCAGGCGGTCGCGCTATCGGTCGGGTCCGGCTCGGCCCGGCCCGCGGCTGAACGTTCTGGAATCACGGCAAGGACATACCCGGCTACGGGCATTCCTTATCATGGCACTGCCGCAGCGAACTGGAAAAATAACGGGGCCCTTCCTTATAATTATTCTAACCTACTGAAATATTTTGCCTTTTCACTTGATTTAGATCATGGCGTGATCCAGTTGAGAGTGGAAATGATAATCATATGCAGAAAGAAATCATGAGCAACAGCGACCCGGCGGCCAATGCGGCGCCTTTGGGATTGGCGCGGAAGGGCTTCCGCGGCCGGATCGACACCATCGCCGCGGCCGATACCGCCTCGAATACCAAGGCGGCGGAACTCGAGCGGCGTCTGCTCGAATTGGGATTTGTCGAAGGCGCTCATGTTGAAATTCTGCATGAGGGACCGCTCGGCCGCGATCCGATCGCCGTGCGGGTCAACAACACCACGATCGCGCTGCGCCGCCGCGAAGCGATGGCCGTTCTGGTGGCCTGACGGGACCGACAGCCGTGGCGACCGCAAGCGAAACAAGCGCATGGCGATTTGCCCTGGTGGGGACGCCGAATAGCGGCAAGACCGCGCTGTTCAACGCGCTCACCGGCAGCCGGCAAAAGGTTGCGAACTATCCGGGCGTCACCGTCGAACGCAAAGCCGGCATCATCCAGACGCCGGGCGGCCATCGCGTCGATCTCGTCGATCTGCCGGGCACCTATTCGTTGCGCGGGCGCAGCCCCGACGAGGAAATCACGCGCGACATCGTGCTCGGGCGGCTTGCCAGCGAGGCGGCGCCCGATCTGCTGCTTTGCGTCGCCGACGCCACCAATTTGCGCGTCGCCTTGCGCCTGGTGATCGAGCTCAAGCAGGTCGGCCGGCCGCTGATGCTCGTGCTCAACATGATCGACATCGCCCGCCGGCGCGGCATCGACATTGATCTCGTCAAGCTGTCGAAGGAACTCGGCGCGCCGGTGGTGACCTCTACCGCCGTGCGCCGCGGCGGCACCGAGGACCTGATGCGGCGCATCGACGCCATGGCGGCGGGCGCCGCCGAGGCGGTCATTCCGAACACCTGGAAAACGCCGACCGCGGCCGACTTGCGCGCAGCCCAGCGCGAGGCGGATCGCATCATCCGCGTTGCCGTGAGTGAGGCGGCTCGGCCGGAAACTTTGACCGGACGCGTGGATGCCGTGCTGCTGCATCCGGTCGCCGGCCTGCTCACGCTGCTTGTCCTCTTGTTCATCCTGTTCCAGGCGGTGTTCACCGGGGCAAAGCCGCTGATGGATCTCATTTCGGCCGGCTTCGATGCGCTCGGCGCCGTCGCGCACGATGCGCTGCCGGCCGGCCTGTTGCAGAGCTTCATCCAGAACGGCGTGATTTCCGGCGTCGGCAGTGTGATCGTTTTCCTGCCGCAGATTTTGATCCTGTTCCTGTTCATCCTGCTGCTCGAAGATCTCGGCTACATGGCGCGCGCGGCATTCCTGATGGACCGCATTATGGGCGGCGCCGGATTGCACGGCCGCGCCTTCATCCCGCTGCTGTCGAGTTTCGCCTGCGCTATCCCCGGCATCATGGCGACGCGGGTGATCGACAACCGGCGCGACCGGCTGACAACGATCCTGGTGGCGCCGCTGATGACCTGTTCGGCGCGCATCCCGGTCTACACGCTGATCATCTCCGCCTTCATTCCGGACCGCCAAGTCTTCGGCTGGGTCGGGCTGCAAGGGCTGGTGATGTTCGGGCTTTACGCCGCCGGCATCTTCAGCGCGCTCGCGGTGTCGTTCGTCGCCAATCATTTCTTCTGGCGCGAGAACGCCACGCCGCCGTTCATGATCGAACTGCCGGACTACAAGATGCCGCGCCTGCCCAATGTCGCCATGGGCCTCTACATGCGCGCGATGATGTTTCTCAAGCGCGCCGGCACCACGATTTTCTCCATGATGGTGCTGATCTGGTTTCTGGCTTCGTTTCCGCGTCCGCCGGCGGGCGCTACCGACCCGGCGATCAATTTCAGCCTCGCGGCGATGATCGGCCGCTGGATCGAGCCTTTGCTGGCGCCGGTCGGCTTCAATTGGCAGATCAGCGTCGCCTTGGTCCCCGGCATGGCCGCGCGCGAGGTGGCGGTGGCCTCGCTCGGCACGGTCTACGCCATCGAGGGCGGCAAGGACGTCGCCTCACAGATCGGCCAGGTGCTGGCCGGCCAGTGGAGCCTCGCCACCGCGCTGTCGCTTCTGGTCTGGTACATTTTCGCGCCGCAATGCGCCTCCACGCTGGCCGTGATCAAGCGCGAGACCGGCAGCTGGCGCTGGATGGTGATCACCTTCGGCTACATGCTGGCGCTGGCCTACATCGCCTCCTTCATCACCTACCACGTCGCCGTGGCGCTGGGCGCCGGCTAAACGGTGGTATCTGCCGCTCGCGCCCGACTGGCGCTGGGGGTATGGTGAGCGCCCGCTAACGAGTTGGGCCAGTATCCCCCATGAATGCCGTCAACGTTCCGCGTCCGGCCTGGATGACCGAGGACCTCGTCCTGCTCGAAGAGCAGGCGCGCCGCTTTATCACGCAAGAATTCGCCCCCCATATCGACCGCTGGCACGACGCCGGCATTTACGAACGCGACGTCTGGACCAAGGCTGGCGAAGCCGGCCTGCTGTGCGCCTCGATGCCGGAGGAATATGGCGGGCGCCGGCGGCACCTTCGCCCACGAGGCGGTGATCAACCGCGAGCTCTCGCTCGCCGGCTTCGACACGTTCGGTGCGCCGCTGCATTCCGGCATCGTCGCGCCCTACATTTTGCATTACGGCACCGCGGAGCAGAAGAAACGCTGGCTGCCCAAGCTCGCCACCGGCGAACTGGTCGGCGCCATCGCCATGACCGAGCCCGGCACCGGCAGCGACCTGCAAGGCGTGCGCACGCGCGCCGAGAAATCCGGCAACGGTTATGTGCTCAACGGCTCGAAGACCTTCATCACCAACGGCCAGCACGCCAACCTGATCATCGTCGTCGCCAAGACCGATCCCAAGGCCGGCGCCAAGGGCACCTCGCTCCTGGTGGTGGAGACCGACGACGCGCCAGGCTTCCGCCGCGGCCGCAAGCTCAAGAAGCTCGGCATGGATTCCGCCGACACCTCGGAATTGTTCTTCGAAGACGTCAAGCTGCCGGCCGAGAGCTTGCTCGGCACCGAGGAAGGGCAGGGCTTCTATCAGCTCATGCAGGAGCTGCCGCAGGAGCGCCTGATCGTCGCCGTGCATGCGGTGGCCATGATGGAGCGGGCGCTCGAACTCACCGTCGATTACGTCAAGCAACGCAAGGCCTTCGGCAAGGCGATCATCGAATTCCAGAATACCCAATTCGAGCTCGCCGCCTGCAAGACCGACACGACGATCGCCAAGGTGTTCCTCGATCACTGCATCGGCCAGCACGTCGAGGGCAAGCTCGACACCGTCACCGCCTCGATGGCCAAATACCGGCTCACCGACACGCAAGGCGAAGTGATCGACCGCTGCCTTCAATTGTTCGGCGGCTATGGCTATATGGACGAATACCCGATCTCGCGCCTGTACCGCGATGCGCGGGTGCTGCGCATTTATGCGGGAACGAATGAGATCATGAAGCTGCTGATCGCGCGGAGTTTGTGAATTGTTGCTGTCATCCCGGCCAAGCGAGCGGGAGCGAGCGCGAGCCGGGATCCAGTAACCCCGGCGTAGCGAGACGGAATGACAGGGGTTACTGGGTCCCCGCCTTCGCGGGGACGACAGCGGAAAATTTGGAGAACGCCATGCCGGATGCATTTATTTACGACCACGTGCGCACGCCGCGCGGACGCGGCAAGGCCGACGGGGCCTTGCACGAGGTGACCGCGCTCAATCTCGCGGCCCAGACGCTGGCCGCGGTCAAGGACCGCAACAATCTCAAACCGGGCATGATCGACGACGTGGTCTTGGGCTGCGTCGATCCGGTCGGCGAGGCGGGCGGCGATATCGCGCGCGCCGCGGCATTGGTGGCGGGCTTCGGCGATGGCGTGCCGGGCATCCAGATCAACCGCTTCTGCGCCTCGGGTCTCGACGCGGTGAATTTCGCCGCCGCCGAGATCATGTCGGGCCAGCACCAGATGACCATCGGCGGCGGCGCCGAATCCATGAGCCGCGTCGGCATCGGCGCCTCCGGTGGCGCCTGGCCGGTCGATCCGACGATCGCGGTGCAGACCTACTTCCTGCCGCAGGGCATTTCCGCCGATCTGATCGCCACCAAATACGGCTTCTCGCGCGACGACGTCGACGCGTACGCGGTCGAGAGCCAGAAGCGCACCGCCAAATCCTGGGACGAGGGCCGCTTCAAGAATTCGGTAATCGCCGTGAAAGACTGCAACGGCCTCACCATCCTGGCCAAAGACGAGCACATGCGGCCGGCGACCACCATGCAGACGCTGGCCGCGTTGCAGCCGTCCTTCGTGCAGATGGGCGAGATGGGCGGCTTCGACGCGGTCGCGATTCAGAAGCATCCGGAGGTCGAGGCGATCAACCACGTGCATACGCCGGGCAATTCCTCCGGCATCGTCGATGGCGCCGCCGCGGTGCTGATCGGCAGCAAGGAAGCCGGGGCCGCCGCGGGGCTAAAGCCGCGCGCGCGCATCAGAGCCTTCGCCAATGTCGGCGCGGAGCCGGCCATCATGCTCACCGGCCCAATCCCGGTGACCGAGAAGGTGCTCAAGAAAGCCGGCATGGCGATCGGCGACGTCGACCTCTTCGAGCTCAACGAGGCCTTCGCCTCGGTGGTGCTGCGCTACATGCAAGCCTTCGACATTCCGCACGACAAGATGAACGTCTGTGGCGGCGCCATCGCCATGGGTCACCCGTTAGGGGCCACCGGCGCCATGATCCTTGGTACCGTGCTTGACGAATTGGAGCGGCGCGATCTGTCGACCGCGCTGGTCACGCTCTGCATTGGCATGGGCATGGGCACCGCGACGATCATCGAGCGCGTCTGAGAGTCATGCCCAAGGTCGACATCGCCAAAGTGCCGGTGAAGAGCGGTACTTTTTATCCGGCCGAGTTTCAGGCCGAGTGCAAAGGCCGCCACAAGCAGGCGCTGGGCGACGTCGTCGGCCTAACCCAGTTCGGCGTCAACATCACGCGCATCGAGCCGGGACAAACGTCGGCGCTGCGGCACTGGCACGAGCAGGAAGACGAATTCATCTACATCCTGGAAGGCGAGCTGGTGCTGGCTGAGAACGACGGCGAGACCGTGCTCAAAGCGGGCGACGCCGCCGGCTTCAAGGCCGGCAGCGGCATTGCGCACAAGCTGATCAACCGCTCGGACCGCGACGCCGTCTATTTCGAGGTCGGCACCCGCGCGACATCCGAACGCGTGCATTATCCCGATGTCGATCTGGTGATGGAGCGCGACGAAAAGGGCCGCCGCTATCTGCACAGGAACGGCGAGCCATATGTTTAGCCCCGTCATTCCGGGGCGCGAGCGAAGCGAGCGAGCCCGGAATCCATACTCCCAGACCGGGGTTATGGATTCCGGGCCCGGCCCTTCGAGCCGTCCCGGAATGACTGCGAGATTTTTGGAGAAAACGCCATGAGCAATTTCAAATTCGACGTCGATGCCGACGGCATCGCGCTGGTCACCTGGGACATGGCCGACCGTTCGATGAACGTCATCACCATGGACGGCATCGCCGAACTCGACTCCATCGTCGAGAAGGTGACCGCTGACGCCGCTATCAAAGGCGCCGTCATCACTTCCGGCAAGGACGCCTTCTGCGGCGGCGCCGACCTCACCATGCTGGAGCGCATGGGGGCGATCTACGCCGACCTGGTGAAGACCAAAGGCGCCGAGCTCGCTGCGCAGTACGTCTTCGACGAAAGCCGCAAGCTGTCGCAGCTCTATCGCCGCATCGAGACCTGCGGCAAGCCGTGGGTCTGCGCGCTCAACGGCACCGCCATGGGCGGCGGCTTCGAACTCGCGCTCGCCTGCCACCAGCGCATCGCCGCCGACAATCCGAAGACGCGGCTCGGCCTGCCCGAGATCAAGATCGGCCTGTTCCCCGGCGCCGGCGGCACCCAGCGCATCGCGCGCATGCTGGCGCCCGCCGACGCGCTGCAATATCTGCTCAAGGGCGACCAGCTCAAGCTCGACCGCGCCAAGGCGATGAAGCTGATCGACGCCGTCGTTCCCGCCGCCGATCTGGTGAAGAGCGCGAAAGATTGGATCAAGGCCGGCGGCAAAGCGGTGGCGCCGTGGGACGTGAAGGGCTTCAAGCTGCCGGGCGGGCCGGTCTATTCCAAGGCCGGCATGATGGTGTTTCCGCCGGCGAACGCCATCTACCGGCGCGAAACCTACGACAATTATCCGGCCGCGCGCGCGATCCTGCAGGTGGTCTATGAAGGCCTGCAACTGGACATGGACACGGCGCTGCGCGTGGAGTCGCGCTGGTTCGCCAAGATCCTGCGCTCGCCGGAAGCGGCCAGCATGATCCGCTCGCTTTTCGTCTCCATGCAGGAGCTCAACAAGGGCGCGCGCCGGCCGGCCGGCGTGCCGGCGGCTTCGCTCAAGAAGATCGGCGTGGTCGGCGCCGGCTTCATGGGTGCCGGCATCGCGCAGGTGAGCGCGGCGGCCGGACTGCAGGTGGTGCTGATCGACCGCGACCAGGAAACCGCCGACAAGGGCAAGGCGGCGCTGCACAAGGCGCTGAGCGATCGCGTCAACAAAGGCCGCATGAAATCGGCCGAGCGCGACGGGCTGCTGTCGCTGATCACGCCGACGCCGGATTACGGCGCGCTGAAGGATTGCGATCTGGTGATCGAGGCGGTGTTCGAAGACCGCAAAGTGAAATCCGAAGTGATCGCCAAGATCCAGGCGGTGATCGGCGCCGACACGGTGTTCGCATCCAATACCTCGACCTTGCCGATCACCTCGCTCGCTACCGAATTCAAGGATCCGCCGCGCTTCATTGGCATCCACTTCTTCTCGCCGGTCGATCGCATGATGCTGGTCGAACTCATCCTCGGCAAGCAGACCGGCGACAAGGCGCTAGCCGTGGCGCTCGATTACGTGCGCGCCATCCGCAAGACGCCGATCGTCGTCAACGACTCGCGCGGCTTCTATACCTCGCGCGTGGTCGGCACTTACATCCGCGAAGGCCACCTGATGCTGGCGGAAGGCGTGCCGGCGGCCATGATCGAGAATGTCGGCCGCATGGCCGGCATGCCGGTCGGCCCGCTCTCGCTCAATGACGAAGTCGCGGTCGATCTGGCGTGGAAGATTTTGAAGGCGACCGAAGCCGACCTCGGCGCCAAGGCCATCGATCCGCGCCAGAAGGCGCTGCTCGAAGAAATGGTCGAGAAGCGCCAACGCTTCGGCCGCAAGAACGGCAAGGGTTTCTACGATTATCCGGCGGGCGCGCCGAAGAAGCTGTGGCCGGGGCTCTCCGAGTTGCAGTCCAAGAAGCTCGATCCCGACACCATCGACATCGAAGAGCTCAAGCTGCGCCTGCTCGGCATCCAGGCGCTGGAAACCGCGCGCTGCTTCGAGGAGCAGGTCTTGACCGACGTGCGCGAGGCGGACGTCGGCTCGATCCTCGGCTTCGGCTTCGCACCGTTCTCCGGCGGCACGCTGTCGTGGATCGACATGATGGGCACGAAGAAATTCGTTGCCCTTTGCCGCACGCTGGAGAAGAAGTACGGCGACCGCTTCGCGCCCTCCAAGCTCCTGGTCGAGATGGCGGACAAGGGCGAGAGCTTCTATGGGCGCTTTGCGCCAGGCAAGAAGAAGGAAGCGGCGTAGGTCATATTCAGCCTGTCATTGCCGGGCTTGACCCGGCAATCCATGACGCCTCGCGGCAAATGCTGACTTAAATTATCGCTTTTGCGTGCCCCGGCTCATCATGGATGCGCGGGTCAAGCCCGCGCATGACGCCGGGTGTGTTGCGCGAACTTTTGTCTTCCGATTAGTCTTGCCCATGTCCGACCAAGCACGCTCCTTGTTCCGCTGGCGCGAAATTCCCGGCAGCGTCTGGGCGCTCGGGCTGGTTTCGCTGTTCATGGATCTTTCCTCGGAAATGATCCACGCGCTGCTGCCGCTTTATCTCGTGAGCGTGCTCGGCGCCTCCACGCTTGAGGTCGGCGTCATCGAAGGCATCGCCGAAGCCACCGCCTCGATCACCAAGATCTTCTCCGGCGTGCTCAGCGACTATCTCGGCAAGCGCAAGCGGCTCGCCGCGCTCGGCTACGGTCTCGCCGCCATCACCAAGCCGGTGTTTCCGCTCGCCCCGAACATCGCTTGGGTCATCGCCGCCCGCTTCGTTGACCGCGTCGGTAAGGGTATCCGCGGTGCGCCGCGCGACGCGCTGATCGCCGATCTCACGCCGGCCAGCTTGCGTGGCACGGCGTTTGGCCTGCGCCAGTCGCTCGACACCATCGGCGCCGTGCTTGGCCCGTTGCTCGCCATCGTCTTCATGGCGGCCTTCGCCGACAATTTTAGGCATGTGTTCTGGATCGCGGTGATCCCGGCTTTCATCGCGGTCGCCGTCATCGTGTTCGGCGTGCATGAGCCGCGAAGGCCTGCGGGTGCGCATGCCGTGCGGGCGCCGCTCTCGCGCGCCGAACTCGTCCGGCTCGGTGCCGGCTATTGGGTGGTCGTCGGCGTGACGGCGCTGTTCACGCTGGCGCGGTTCAGCGAGGCCTTCCTGCTCCTGCGCGCGCAGTCGGTCGGTGTGCCGTTCACGCTGGTGCCGGTGGTCATGGTGGTGATGAACGTGGTCTACACATTCTCCGCCTGGCCGGCGGGCGCGCTGTCCGACCGCGTCGGCCGCTATGGCCTGCTCACCGCCGGTTTTGCGCTCCTGATCGTTGCCGACCTGCTGCTGGCGGTGAACGGCAGCGTCATCACCGTGATGATCGGCGTAGCGCTCTGGGGCCTGCATATGGGTCTCACGCAAGGCCTACTGTCGGCGTTGGTCGCCGACACCGCGCCGCCGGAATTGCGCGGCACCGCTTTCGGCGCGTTCAATCTCGTCAGCGGCGTCGCTTTGCTGGCGGCGAGCGTCATTGCCGGTGCGCTGTGGGATGTGATTGGCCCCGACGGCACTTTCCTCGCGGGGGCGCTATTCACCGCGGTCGCGTTGGCAGTGCTTCCCTTCGCCCATCGTTGGCGGGTGAGGCGGGCTAGATAGGCTTTACATCACCACCGTCAGCCGCTTCGCCGCGCGGGTGACGCCGGTATAAAGCCAGCGCTCGCGGCTGTCGGGAAATGCGAAGCTCTCGTCGAACAGCACCACGTCGTCCCACTGCGAGCCTTGCGCCTTGTGCACGGTGAGCACGTAGCCGTAATCGAATTCGTCATAGGGTTTGCGGCGCGCCCAATCGATCTTTTCGATGCCGCCGGTGAAGCACTCCGGCCGCACCGACACCTTCACCCCACGCGTCGCCGTCTCGTCGTCGGGCAATAGCCGCATGGTCATGATCCCGGTCTTGGCGCCTTTGCGCGCGCCGCGCTCCTTCACCGTCCATAGCCCGCCGTTGAACAGGCCCTTCTTGCGGTTGTTGCGCAGGCAAACGAGCTTGTCGCCGGCATCCGGAAATTCGCCTTCGAAGCCGCGCCGCTCGCGCATCCTGTTGTTATAGGCGCGCCTTGTCGCGTTGCGCCCGACCAGCACCTGGTCGGCCTCCAGCACGCGCTGCGGATCGAGATCGTTCTTGGCGACCACCTCGGTCTCGCCGTAGCGGCCGGGCTCGAGATATTCGCCGGCGCGGATGTCCATCGACAGGCGGATGATCGGGTTGTCGGCGGCCTGCCGGTGCACTTCGGTGAGCATCACGTCGGGCTCGGCTTCGGTGAAAAAGCCGCCGCCCTGGATCGGCGGCAGTTGCGCCGGGTCGCCCAGCACCAGCAGGGGCACGCCGAACGACAACAGATCGCGGCCGAGCTCGGCGTCGACCATCGAGCATTCGTCGATGACGATCAGCTCGGCCTTGGAGGCGGGCGCCTCGTCCCACAGATCGAATGAGGGGATTTCCTCGCCGCTTTCGCGCGCCCGGTAGATCAGGCTGTGGATGGTGGAGGCGCCTTTGCAGCCCTTGCCGCGCATCACGGAAGCGGCCTTGCCGGTGAAGGCGGCGAACTTCACCTCGCCGTCGGCGTGTTCGGCCAAGTGGCGGGCAAGCGTGGTCTTGCCGGTGCCGGCATAACCGAACAGGCGGAACACCTGCGGCGTGCCATTGGCGCCCGGCTTATCCTTCAGCCAGTTGGCGACGGCGTTGAGCGCGGCGTCTTGATGGGGGGAAAACTGCGGCATGGGCGAGATCAATAGAGCATGCGGGGCTTTTCGGGAAGAACGAAAATAGAACAGTTGGCTTGTCGTCACCGGGCTTGGCCCGGTGACCCCGCTTAGGGGCGCATAGCCTTCCTAAGCGGGATGGCCGGGACAAGCCCGGCCATGACAACCAAAAAAACCTTGCCTCCGTCATCGGCCTGTCGTAACTTGTCGATATGTCTCGACATATGGACGCAAAAAAATCGCAGGCCGCCTTTGCCGCGCTGGCGCAGCCGACCCGGTTGAAGGCCTTCCGCAAGCTGGTCGCCGCCCATCCGGACGGACTGCCGGCGGGCGAGATCGCCGCCTTCTGCAAGGTGCCGCACAACACCATGTCGACGCATCTCGCGGCGCTGATGCGTGGCGGCCTGATCGCGGTGGCGCGGCACGGCCGTTCTATGAACTACCGCGCCAATCTCGACGGCTTCCGCGGCCTAATCGATTTCATGCTGCGCGACTGCTGCGGCGGCCGCCCGGAAATCTGCGCCCCGGTGGTCGAGGATTTCAACGCCGCCTGCTGCGCGCCGATCAGGAAGGGAGCCGTCAATGGCTGAGCGTATCTACAACGTCTTATTCCTGTGCACCGGCAATTCGGCGCGCTCGATCATCGCCGAGGCGATCCTCAATCGCGAAGGGCACGGCAAGTTCAAAGCCTTCAGCGCCGGCAGTCATCCCAAAGGCGCGGTCAACCCGCATGCGCTCGATCTGCTGCGCAAATTCAATTACGACCTTTCGACTTTGCGTTCGAAGTCCTGGGCCGAGTTCGCGCAGGCCGGCAGCCCCGATCTCGATTTCGTCTTCACCGTCTGCGACAACGCCGCCGGCGAAGCCTGTCCGTTATGGCCGGGCCAGCCGATCACCGCGCATTGGGGCATTCCCGATCCGGCCGCGGCGACCGGCAGCGAGGCCGAGATCGCGCTGGCGTTCCGCGACGCCTACCGCATGCTCAACCGGCGCATCGACTTGTTCCTGGCGCTGCCGATCCAGAAGCTCGACCACTTGGTGCTGACCACGCGGCTGAAAGCCATTGGCCGCAGCGAAGGCGCGACGGAAAAGGCCCAGCATGTCGACGTTTGAACGGTATCTCACTCTGTGGGTGGCGCTCTGCATCGTCGCCGGCATCGCGCTTGGCCATGTCATGCCGGGCGTCTTCCACGCCATTGGCAGCGCCGAAATCGCGCGGGTCAATCTGCCGGTGGCGGTGCTGATCTGGCTGATGATCGTGCCCATGCTGGTCAAGATCGATTTCGCCGCGCTCGCACAGGTGCGCGAGCATTGGCGCGGCATCGGCGTGACGCTGTTCATCAACTGGGCGGTGAAGCCGTTTTCCATGGCCGCACTCGGTTGGTTGTTCATCGGTACTCTGTTCCGGCCCTATTTGCCGCCCGATCAGGTCAATTCCTACATCGCCGGATTGATCCTGCTGGCGGCGGCGCCGTGCACCGCCATGGTGTTCGTGTGGAGCAACCTGACAAAAGGCGAGCCGCACTTCACGCTGTCACAAGTGGCGCTCAACGACACCATCATGGTGTTCGCCTTCGCGCCGATCGTCGGGCTGCTGCTCGGCCTATCGGCCATCACGGTGCCGTGGGGTACGCTGGTGCTGTCGGTCGTGCTCTATATCGTGGTGCCTGTGCTCGCCGCCCAGATCCTGCGCCGCAGCGTGCTGGCGCGCGGCGGCCAACCCGCGCTTGCCGGGCTCCTCGGCAGGTTGCAACCGCTGTCGCTCATCGCACTATTGGCGACGCTCGTTCTGCTGTTCGGCTTCCAGGGCGACCAGATTCTGGCGCAGCCGCTGATCATCGGCCTGCTCGCCGTGCCGATCCTGATCCAGGTCTATTTCAATGCCGGCCTCGCTTATCTGCTCAACCGCATGGCGGGCGAGCAGCACTGCGTCGCCGGGCCGTCCGCTCTGATCGGCGCCAGCAACTTCTTCGAGCTGGCGGTGGCCGCCGCCATCAGCCTTTTCGGCTTCAATTCCGGCGCCGCTTTGGCGACCGTGGTCGGGGTCCTGATCGAGGTCCCGGTCATGCTGTCGGTGGTGGCCATCGTCAACCGCAGCCGTGGCTGGTACGAACGCGGCACAAAATCAAGTGCCGCCGCGCCGGCGCCGCACTAGCGCTGCCCGTCATCTCGCATTGCCCTTTCCGTCTTCCCATGTTTAAGGTCGCGGCCCTTCGCGCGTGATCCCGAAAAGTGGCAACCGGTTTTCGGAAAAGCTCGCGCGCAATCAATAAGATTGCCGGAAGCTTGCATGGCCCGTGACCAGATCGACATGACCCCCATCGAGACGCGCGACGAACTCGTCACCTGGCTCGAAGCGGGCTGCAAGCCGAAGGCGCAATTCCGCGTTGGCACCGAGCACGAAAAATTCGCCTTCACCGTGGAGGGGCACCGGCCGGTGCCCTATGCCGGCCCGCGCAGCATCCGCGCGCTGCTCGTGGGCCTGCACGACATCCTCGGCTGGGACCCGATCATGGAGGGCGAGAACATCATCGGCATGTTCGACGTCACCCATGGCGGCGCGATTTCGCTGGAGCCGGGCGGCCAGTTCGAGCTCTCCGGCGCGCCGGTGACGACCGTACACCAGACCGCCTCCGAGCTGATGGCGCATCTGGCGCAGGTGCGCGAAGTCGCGAAGCCTTTGGGCATCGGCTTTCTCGGCCTTGGCATGACGCCAAACTGGAGCCGCGCCGACATTCCGGTGATGCCGAAGGGCCGCTACCGCATCATGACGAATTACATGCCGAAGGTCGGCCATCTCGGCCTCGACATGATGTACCGCACCTGCACCGTGCAGGCGAACCTCGACTTCTCGTCGGAAGCCGACATGGTGAAAAAGCTGCGGGTGTCGCTCGCGCTGCAGCCGGTGGCGACCGCGCTGTTCGCCAATTCGCCGTTCACCGAAGGCAAGCCGAACGGCTTCCTGTCGTTCCGCTCGCAGATCTGGACCGACACCGATCCCGACCGCTCCGGCATGCTGCCCTGGGCGTTCGAGGACGGCATGGGCTTCGAACGCTGGGTCGATTACGCGCTTGGCGTGCCGATGTACTTCATCAAGCGCGGCGACCAATATATCGACGTTTCCGGCAAGTCGTTCCGCGACTTCTTCGCCGGCAAGCTTGACGCGCTGCCCGGCGAGCGGCCGACCATTTCCGACTGGGCCAATCATCTCAGCACGATTTTCCCGGAAGTGAGGCTCAAGCGTTATCTGGAAATGCGCGGTGAGGATGGCGGGCCGTGGCGGCGTTTGCCGTCGCTCGCCGCCTTCTGGGTCGGGCTGCTGTACGATGACGACGCGCTCGGCGCCTGCTGGGACATGGTCAAGGGCTGGACCGCCGCCGAGCGGCAGAAGTTGCGCGACGACGTGCCGCGGCTCGGCTTCCAGGCCGAGATTCGCGGCCGCAACGTGCTGACGCTGGCGCAGGAAACGCTGCGCTTTGCTACGCGCGGGCTGGCGCGGCGCAAATATCTCGACCGCAACGGCCGCGACGAGACGCGCTATCTGCGGCCGCTGGAAGAGAGCATCGCGCGCGGCGTCACGCCGGCGGAGGAATTGCTGGAGAAATACCGCGGGCCGTGGAACGGCTCGGTCGAACCGATTTTCGAGGAATACGCTTACTAACGCGTGATCCCATGGCCAAGGCGACACCGGCGACGCTCGCGTTGGAAAAGGCAGGCGTCACGTTCAAGCTTTACGAATACGACTACGATCCGAACGCCGAAAGTATCGGCATGCAGGCCGCGGCAGCGCTCGGCATCGAGCCGGCGCGGCTGCTCAAGACGCTGATGGTGCGGGCAGGGGATGCGGTGGTGTGCGTGCTGGCGCCGTCCGACCGCGAGGTGAACCTAAAGAAGCTCGCGCAGGCCGCCGGCGCCAAAAGCGCCGCTATGCTCGGCGCCGCGGAGGCCGAGCGTATCACCGGCTATCACGTCGGCGGAATTTCACCGTTCGGGCAGAAGAAGCGCGCGCGGGTGTTCATCGAGCAGTCGGCGCTGGCGTTTCCGCACATCGTGGTCAATGGCGGCCGGCGTGGCTTGCAGGCCGAATTGGCGCCGGCCGATTTGCTGCGGGTGCTGGGCGCGACTTCCGCCGGTATTTGCTGACGGTGCCGTCTACTCCGCTCATTCCCGCGTAAGCGGGAATCCAGAGCGAGAGCGCAAGACGCTGCAAAGGACTGGGTCCCCGCTTTGGCGGGGACGAGCGGGAAAACTATTCCGCCGCCTGCGCTTCCGACAGGTTGTCGAGCGAGGAGATGATGTGCTCGGCCAGCGCGTTGGCGAGCGTGGAGCCTTCATGCGCGTTGCGCACCAGACCGATGCGGCAGCTCGGCAATTCGGGAAATCCTTCCGCGGCGGTGAGCACGCGCATGCCGGGGCGCAGGCCGGACTCCGGCAGCACCGACACCGCAAGCCCGGCGAGCACGGCCGCCGACACCGCGCCGGCATTCGAACTCGAATAGAGCACGCGATAGGGGCGGCCGACTTTTTCCATGCGTTCGATGGCGATGCGCCGCCACGAGCAGGTCGGCCGGCCCAGCGCCAGCGGCAGACGGTCTTCGAGATGGGTCGGATGCCGGTTCGACGTCACCCACAACAGCCGTTCGCGCCGGAAGGTTTCCGAGGCGCGCTTGCTCTCGCAGTTGGTGACGATGGCGATGTCGATCTCGTTGGCGTCGATGCGATCGAGCAGATCGACGCTCGGTTCGCAGATTACGGTCAACTCGACGCCGGGATAAACGCGCGAGAAGCGTGCCATGATCTCGGGCAGATAACGGTCGGCGTAATCGTCGGGCACGCCCAGCCGCACGCGGCCGGATAATTCGGCGTCGGAAAATGCGGCCAGCGTCTCGACGTTGAGCTTGACGATGCGGCGGGCGTAATCGAGCAGGCGCTGGCCGTCCTCGGTGAGTTTCGACGCGCGGCCATCGCGCGCGAAGATCGGCCGCTCGAGGCGCTCCTCCAGCCGCTTCATCTGCATGGAGACCGCCGATTGAGTCTTGTTCACCACCTCGGCCGCCTTGGTGAAGCTGCCGGTCTCGGCGATGGCGATGAAGGTGCGCAATTGGTCAACGTCGATCAGTGCGGTCATGGACGTAGTCCTTGATGGGCGCGGCCTTTTGGGCCAACCGGACTATATCACCAACTCTGATCGGTCAGATTAAAAACATTCGTTTCACTAATCAATCTTTTTAGAGCATGGTGCCGGCAATTCCAGAGGTTTCGGGTGGGGATTTCGGGTGGTTCCGGCGCACAGCCGGGGCGACTTTGGCGTCTCTACCAGGAGCGGAATGGAGACTGAAAATGACCGCGAATATGCCCGTTTTGCCTATCGCCGGCGGCGCCTTGGTGCGCGCCTTCGCGTCGCTGCTCGCTTTGGTGACGTACTGGCTGAAACAGCTTGCGCGCGCCCGCCGCCACCGCCGTGAAGCCAGCCTGCTCGCCGGCCTCGACCGCCACATGCTGGCCGATATCGGTATCACCCGCTCGGATCTGCGCGACGCCTTCTCCGAGCCGTTCTGGGACGACCCGACCGCACTGCTGCGCGAGCGGGCCATCGAGCGGCGCATCGGCATGAAACGCACGCCGCGAAAGATCGATGTGGAGAACGGCTTCCGCCGTCCGGCCACCGACCGCCCGGCGCGCCAGGCAATGTGACGCTCTTATCTGGCGCATGATCTTATCCGAAAACCGGTGCCACTTTTCGGGATCATGCGCTAACCAAACGGCCGAGCCCTCTCGTCGGCCGCTCGATCCGGGTCTAGCGATCATCCCCTCTCGCGTCCGGATCTAAGCGCCCGCTGGCCCCTCCAGCGGGCGCATTCTTTTACGGTGAAGAATTTCTGCGCGAAGACGCCCGCAAGTGCGCTAGCATGCCGCCCGGGGCTAGGCGTTATGGCGGTTCCAAAGCCGAGCGGGCGCGCATGCGGTTTAGTGTCATTTTCCTGGGCGCGATGTGGGCCATTGCTGCGGCAGGCCCGGCGCAGGCGCAGTCCGGTTACGACCGCCGCGGCGGCGATTACACGAGTTTCCAAATCCGCAACGGCGACCCGGCGGTGTGCGCCTCCCGCTGCGAGCGCGATGCGCGCTGCCGCGCCTGGAGTTTCTCCTATCCGCGCACGACCTATGCGCTCGCCACCTGCTGGCTGAAGAACAAAGTGCCGCCGCGCAACGAAGACAAATGCTGCGTGTCGGGCGTGCGCGGGGCGGGCGTGATCGAGCCGCGGCGCGGTCCGATCGAATATTCGATCGACCGCACCGGCGGCGACTATCGCAATATCGAGGTTGCGCCGGATGCCTCGGGCGCGGCGTGCAAAGCGGCCTGCGACGGCGAGAATCGCTGCCGCGCCTGGACCTATGTGCGGCCCGGCTATATCGGCGCCACCGCGCGCTGCTATCTGAAGTACAAGATCACGCGGCCGCGCCACAAGCCGTGCTGCATTTCGGGCGTGGAGCGGTAGATCTCCGCTCGTCCCCGCGAAAGCGGGGAGCCAGCTCTGGATTCCCGCTTCCGCGGGAATGAGCGGGTGGCTAATGCACCGCTGAGAAAAACCGCGACAGCCGCAAGCCCTGCGGCCAGGTCCATACCGGCCGGTTTTTCATGCCCAGATCCCAGGACCCGACGATGCCGTCGACGCGTCCGACCAGATTTTCGACCGGCAGCAGGCCGACGCCGCCCTCGCGCAACGGCACGCGGCTGTCGGCGGAATTGTCGCGGTTGTCGCCCATGACGAACAGACGATCCGGCGGCACGACCGTCTCCGCCATGTTGTCGAGCGGCTGCAACGGCGTCAGCTTGAAGATGGTGTGCTTGCGGTTGCCGGGCAGCGTCTCGATCAAGCGCGCGGCCGGCGCCAGCGAGCCATCCTCGTTTTCCGCCTGACCGGTGCCGTCCGGCTGCAGGGCGGCGGCTTCGCCGTTGATCCACACCTGGCCGTCATGCAGCGCGATGCGGTCGCCGGGCAGGCCGATGACGCGCTTGACCCAGATTTGCGAACGGTCGCCCGGCCAGCGGAACACCACGACGTCGCCGCGCTTGGGCAGCGCCGCGAAAACATGCCCGGTATCCGGCAGCACGAGGAAGGCCGGCAGCGACGCCGTGCCGTAGCCATAGGGATATTTCGTCGCCAGCAATTCGTCGCCGATCAAAAGCGTCGGCTCCATCGAGCCGGACGGCACATAGAACGGCTCGGCGATCGCGGCCTTCGCCACGAACACGGCGAGCACGATGCCGGCCAGTTCGACGATCGATCGCAGCAGGCTGCTCTTGCGCGCGGGGCGTTGCGTCGTGGATGACATTTCTTTGCGTCTCAAGTCGCGATGGCGTTTCTAAGGCGTCAGGCAGTGCCGCCGACGGTAATGCGGTCCATGCGCAAGCTGGGCTGGCCGACGCCAACCGGCACGCCCTGGCCGTTCTTGCCGCAGGTGCCAATGCCGGGGTCGAGCGCGAAGTCGTTGCCGATCATGGTGATGCGGTGCAGGTCGGTCGGGCCATTGCCGATCAGCATGGCGCCTTTCACCGGCGCGGTGACCTTGCCGTTCTCGATCTTGTAGGCCTCGGTGCATTGGAACACGTATTTGCCCGAGGTGATGTCGACCTGGCCGCCGCCGAAGCTGACCGCGTAGAGGCCGTTCTTCACCGAGGCGATGATTTCTTTCGGATCGTGCTTGCCGGCCAGCATGTAGGTGTTGGTCATGCGCGGCATCGGCACGTGCGCGTGGCTTTCGCGCCGGCCGTTGCCGGTCGGCTTCATGCCCATGAGGCGCGCGTTCTGCCGGTCCTGCATGTAGCCGACCAGAATGCCGTCCTCGATCAGCACGGTGCGGTTGGTCGGCGTGCCTTCATCGTCGATCGACAATGAACCGCGCCGCTGCTGCATGGTGCCGTCGTCGACCACGGTGACGCCTTTGGCCGCGACCTGCTGGCCCATCAGGCCGGCGAAGGCCGACGTCTTCTTGCGATTGAAATCGCCTTCGAGCCCGTGGCCGACCGCTTCGTGCAGCATGACGCCCGGCCAGCCGGAGCCCATGACCACGTCCATCTCGCCGGCCGGCGCCGCCACCGCGTCGAGATTGACCAGCGCCTGCCGCACGGCTTCGTCCACGGCGTGTTGCCAGGCATGCGTTTCGATGAAGCGCTGGTAGCCCTCGCGCCCGCCGACGCCGTAGCTGCCCGATTCCTGCCGGTCGCCGTCGCCGACGACCGCGGAAACGTTCAGCCGCACCAGCGGACGGATGTCGCGATAGGTCTCGCCGTCGGCGCGCAGGATTTCCACCACCTGCCAGGTGGCGGCGACGCTCGCGGTCACCTGCCGCACGCGCGGGTCTTTGGCGCGCGCATAGGCGTCGATCGACTCCAGGAGTTTCACCTTGGCGTCGAAGGCTGGCTCGCCGAGCGGGTTCTCGTCGCCATAAAGCTTGCGGTTGGTGCGGCCGGGCGCCTCGGCGTAACGGCCGCTGTGGCCGCCTTTGACCGCGCGCACCGCCTCGGCGGCGCGCGCAAGGGCCGCTTCCGACACATCGGAGGCGTGCGCATAGCCGACCGCCTCATCCTTCACCGCGCGCAGGCCGAAGCCTTGTGCGGTGTCATAGGTCGCCTGCTTGAGCCGGCCATTGTCGAACACCAGCACTTCAGCCTGGCGATATTCCAGGAATAGTTCGCCGTCGTCGGCGCCGTCCAGGCCGCGGCCGATCAACTGCCGCACCTTGGCCTTATCGAGGCCGGCGCGGTCGATCAAAGAGGAAATGGCTGGGTCCATAAGTCGTCTCCGGGGGCTCTCAGGCCATCAGATAGGGCCTCTGTGGCGATTCTGCGAGGGTAGGGGCGGGCCTATTCGGCCCTGGTCGCGGTCCATATGAAATGCTGCGCGCCACCTTGCGGGCCTTTGGCGCGTACGGGATTCTCGACCACGTCAAATCCGGTCTTACGCAGCCGTTGAGTAAATTTCGGATCGGGTCGCGACGACCATACCGCCAGCACGCCGCTAGGACGCAGCGCCGCATGGGCGGCGCGCAATCCTTTGAGATCATACAGCCGGTCATTGGCTTTGCGGGTCATCCCTTGCGGCCCATTGTCCACGTCGAGCAGGATCGCGTCGTAATCCGATCGGCCGGACCGGATCAGATCGCCAACGTCGCCTTCGTGAATGCGCACGCGCGGATCGGTCAGGCTGTCGCCGGACAATTTCGCCATCGGGCCGCGCCCCCAGGCCACCACCGCCGGCACCAGTTCGGCGACAGTGATGTGGGCCTGCTTGCCCAGCACGGTCAGGGCCGCCCGCAAGGTGAAGCCCATACCCAATCCGCCAATCAGGATACGGGGTCGTTCATTTGGCCGCTTACCGGTCCGAATTTTCTCGCAAGCGATGGTCGCGAGCGCCTGCTCGGTGGCGCTGAGGCGACTGTTCATTAACTCGTCGCTCCCCAGCCGGATCGAGAATTCCGCGCCACGCTGCATCAGGCGGAGTTCACCGCCGCCGGGTACTTGCGCCGTATCGAGGTGGACCCAGGGAATCATGGATATCTCTTGTGCCGGTTGCTATGCAGTGTGCTTGGTGGAGGAAGACTATGAAAGCAATGCTGCTGATGGGCCATGGCGGCCCCGAGATGATGAAATTTGGCGACGCGCCGGACCCGAAAGCCGGGCCGGGCGAGGTGGTGGTCGACATTTACGCGGCCAGCGTAAACGGCGCCGACCCCAAGGTGCGGCGGGGCAAGGGCCGCTACAAGCTTGACCGGTTCCCGCACATCATGGGCCGCGACTTCTCGGGCGTGGTCAGTGAAGTCGGCGCCGGGGTCACCGATCTCAAGGTCGGCGACGCCGTGTTCGGCGTGCTCGCCCCGGGCATCGAAGGCACCTATGCGGAAAAGCTCGCGATCCCGGCCGCGCTTGTCGCCAAGAAGCCAGCTTCGCTCAGCCACACCGAGGCCGCGGCGCTCGGGCTGATCAGCCTCACCGCGATTACGGCCATCGAAGATACCGCGCACCTCAAAGCGGGCCAGACCATCCTGATCCAGGGCGGCGCCGGCGGCGTCGCCGGCTTCGGCGTGCAGCTTGCCAAGCATATCGGCGCCACCGTGATCTCGACCGCCAGCGCCGGCAATCTCGACTATGTGCGCGGCCTCCGCGCCGACCGGGTCATCGACTACAACAAGGAAGATTTCACGACCATCGGCCCGATCTGCGACGTGGTGTTCGACACCGTCGGCGGCGGCGTGCGCGCCGGCAGTTATAAAGTGCTCAAGCCCGGCGGCAAGCTGGTATGGATCGCGCCGGCGCCGGAGGGTTATGAGCCGGACCGCAAGGACGTCGCGACCCTCAAGCCCGATGTGCAGCGCGACCGCGCCCATCTCGAACGCATGCTGGCGCTGCTTGCTGCCGGCGCGGTGAGCGCGCCGGCGATCCACCACTACAAGCTCGCGGACGCCGCCGAGGCGCACAAGGTCAGCGAAGGCCGCCACCTGCGAGGCAAGCTGATCCTGGACGTGCGCTGACAGCGCTTTTAGTCGCGCGAAAAAAGCACCGAGACCGCGCCGATCGGATCGATCGCGTGCGCGATCTCGGTTTCGTCCGGTTCGATGAAAACCGGCGGCGTAATCGAGCCGGTGATGATGAGATCGCCGGCCGATAATTTTTCACCGAATGCCGCCACGACATTGGCGACATGCACGACGATATCGAGCAGCTTGCCGGTGAGCGCTTCCGGATCGGTACTGCGCGCCGCTTCCGCGCCACGCCGCATCAGCCGCGAGGTCAGGCCGGAGGTAGCGCTGCCGGCGCGCGTGGCGGCGCCAAGCACGACATGCCGCTGGAAAATATCGTCGGCGAGCACTGCATCGAGATTGTCCGGCGTCGGCGCCGGGTCGAGATCGGCGATTTCGATCGCCGGCGCGATCTCCTGGATCGCCGCCGCAGCCGTCGCCGCCGTTGCGCCCGGGCCGAGATCGTGCGCCATGCGCACGGCGATCTCCGGCTCCATCACCGGCTTGTTAAAGCCTTTCAGCGACACCGTGCTGCCGGAGGCGAGCAGCGCGCGCTGCATCAAGTAGCCGACCAGCGGCGCTTGTAGGCCGAGCTTTTGCATGCTGGCCGGCGCGCCCATGCCGACTTTCCAGCCCAGCGGCTTTTCGCCCGCCGCGATGCGCGCGCGCCGCGTGGCGAGTTGCGCGGTCATGCCTTTGATGATCAGCGGTGCGTCCCAGGAATTCATACGTGGCCTTTTCTTTCTTGCTTGGTTCTCAAGGGGAGGGCGGTCGCGGCGCGTCGTTCACTTCCTACTTCTTATCTCGTCTTGCCCGCAAGAATGGCGGCGTAAATAGGCAAGTCCACATTGCCGCCGGACAGAATGGCGCCGACTTCCTTGCCGTGCATCGCGTCCTTTTCCTTGAGCAGCGCGGCGAGCGGTGCTGCGCCGGCGCCTTCCGCCAAATTATGGGTGTCGCTGAAGTAGATGCGCATCGCCTCAGTGACTTCGTCATCGCTGACCGCGACGATGCGGTCTGTGCCTTTCGCGTAAACCGCGAATGCCTCCGCAACCGGGACGCGGACCGCCATGCCGTCGGCGATCGTGTCGGCGGAGTTTGTCTCAATCAGGCGCCCGCTTTCAAACGAAAGCTTGGCCGTCTGTGCTTCGGTCGAGACGACACCCACGACCTTGGTCTTGAGGCCAAGCAAATCCCGCATCGTGATGACGCCGCAGATGCCGGAGCCGCAGCCGATGGGGACGTAAACGGTGTCGAGCGTCGCCGCTGCGGTGAACAGTTCAAGCGCGTAAGTTGCGACGCCACGCACGAGCTCGCGGTGGAAGGGAGGCACCATGAAGAGATTTTCCGCCTCAGCCACGCGCATGGCTTCAACGCGTGCTTCATCGAAGTCGCGGCCGAATTCAACGACCTCGGCGCCGAACGCGCGCATGGCGGCATTCTTCTCGACGGAATTGCCATGCGGAACGAGGATCTTCGCCTTGAGCCCCGCTGCCGTGGCGGCGCGCGCCTGACTCTGACCGTGATTGCCGCGCGTCGCGGTGACGATGCCGCCGACCTTGGGGTCGTTCCGTTTCAGCCAGTCGATGAAGGTAATGCCGCCGCGAATCTTGAAAGCGCCCGTCGCGGTGTGGTTTTCGTGCTTGACCCAGACGGTGGCGCCAGCTCGCTGACACAGCAGCGGCCAGACATATTGCGGCGTGGGCGGCATGGATTTGTAGATGAGACGGGCCGCTTCTTCGATCTCATCTTTGCCGAACATCGGCATTATCGTTCTTTCTTCCCGCGCCATGCCCGTCCGTGACGCGTCATTTCTTGTGACTCTCCGGATGCACTTCGTAGCCGGAATCCTCGATCGAGCCGGCGCCCATCCAGCCCCAGACCAGCACCACGTCCTCGTCCGAGGTGTTGTTGAAGCCGTGCCAGCAGCCGCGCGGCGAATAAACCACATCGCCTTCGCTCGACGGCTTATCGCCGGAGTCGGTGTAGATCATGCCCTTGCCTTTGAGCACGATGAAGAATTCGTCGCAGTTATGATGGCGGTGGTTTTCGTGCCGAGCGCCCGGCTTGAGCACGGTCCAGCCGACCACGTTGTCGGCATCGGCGCTTTTCTTGTCGATCAAGAACTGCACCTGCATGTCGACCCAACCGTCGTCGCGTTTGAGACCCTCGACCTTTGGAACGTCGCGCAAATTGGTGCGGTACATGACCGGCGCCGGCTGACCTTCCTTCCAGGCCGTCGCCGCGCCCTTCACTGCTTTGCCCAATGCGCGTCCGAATTTTTCCGCCGACGATGTCATGACTGTCCTCCTAAACGCCGATAAACTTGATGCGCCACCACGAAATCGTTGCCGTCGATGCCGAGCCCGCGGCAGGCATTCATCATTTCATTGGCGGCGGCGGCGAGCGGCACCGGGCTGCCCAGCGTGCGGCCGAGATTGAGCGCCAGCAGCATGTCCTTCTGCTGCAGGGTGACGTCTGCGAGCGGCACTGGCGGCATTTTGCCGTCGAGGATGAACGGGCCGCGATAACCGAGCACCGGCGAGGCGGCGACGCTCTTGAGCATGGCATCGAGCGCCACGTCGCGGGCGACACCGCCCTTCTCGGCGAGCGCGACGGCTTCGCCGAAGCAGATCACCTCGACCATCAGCAGCAGGTTGACCGCGATCTTCATTTGGCAGGCGAGGCCATTGCCGCCGATGCGGGTGACCTTCGGCCCGATCGCCAGCAGCACCGGCTTCACGCGCTCGAAAGCGGCCGCATCGCCGCCGATCATGATGGAGGCGTTGCCCTGCACGACGGTGACGGGCGAGCCCGAGAGCGGGCCGTCGAGCATGATCGATCCCGCCTTGGCGAATTCGGCGGCGAGGCTGCGGCTCTCGTCCGGCTCGATCGTGCTCATGTCGATGAAGATGTTGCCTTTGGCGAGACCGGCGACGATGCCGTCCGGCCCGAGCGCCACCGCCTTCACCGCCTTGGCGTCGGTGACGATGGAGAACACAAGCTCGGATTGCTCGGCTGCCGCACGTGGCGTGTCGGCCCAAGCCATCCCGGCTTTGATGAGTGGCTCGGCCTTGTCGCGCGAGCGATTCCAGCCGGTGACGGAATGTCCGGCGGCCATCAGGCGCGGCACAATGAGCTGGCCCATCGCCCCCAAACCGACAAATCCCAAACGCACTTCGATACCTCCCGCGCACCCGCGTTGTGCGGGCGTGGCAGTATCCACAGATCGCGTGACGAAGGCGAGTGGCCGCGGTGGCGGATCGGCGATGTTGCCCAACGGCGTGGGCAGGCGGCAATAGCGGCGCTTATTTCTCTTTCAAGAACGCGGCACAATACGCCGCATCGAAGGCCCGGTAGTCGTTGGTGATCTCGGTGCCTTTGCGGATGTTGCAGCGGGCGATGACATAGCCGCCATGGAAATAGGTGTTCGCGCTGTCCGAATGGTTCATGTAGGAGTCGTGGTCCATCGATAGCAGGACTTCGCTGCCCCACTTATAGCCGTGTGATTTTATGAATTCCTTGGCGGCCTTCGGCAGCTTGGCCAATTGCTTGCGCGAGTAGAAGCGGTCGAAGCCGATGGCGAAGCGCCAGATTTTGGTGTCCTTGCGGATCGTTTCGGCGGCATAGACGCCGATCCCGTGGATCGGGCTTTTGTCGAGATAGGTTTTGACGAGGAGCATTGGTGGCGGAGGCCGAATCGCTGTGCTTTACGGCAGCTTATCGTATCCCTCGCCAAAACCGGCAAGGCTCATCGGGAAACCGATGCCTTCCTCCGGTGTCTGGAAAATAATGAAAGTCGCGGTCTTGCCGGTGCGCAGCTTGGCGATGAGCGCGTCGTCCATCACCACTTCAGCGATGCAGCCATTGGGCAGGCAGCGCACAAAGCCGGCCCGCCCGATATCGGCATTGTCGATCTTGAGCCCGAGGCCGGACGGCAGCAGCACGCCGAGCGGCGCCACCACCCGCATCAGCCGGCTTTTCAGGTCGGCGGTCTTGAGCACGATCACCGTCAGACCGACATTGGCGCGGTCTTCGGCGGTCACGCTCTGGATCAGGGCGCATTGTTCGCTCTTGGCGCCGGGCGGCGTGTCGCAGCGGATCTGCCAGTCCTTGTGCACCGACTTGACCGCGCCCTGGGCGGCGGCCTGCTCGGTGGGGATGGCCGACAGAGCCAAAACAAGCGCCAGTGGTAGAAGCCATGCCCGGCCCCTCAGCGCGTGCCTGTCATGCCCGAAAATGCCCATCGTTCAATCCCTTGGCGCGTGCCGGCCGGCTATCCTGAGCGCGGGCGAATCGCTGCCCGGTCAGCATTTTATTCATTTCCCTTGGGTCATGCCCGGCCAACCCTGTCAAGCAAGCGGCCGCTGGGCGATGACGTCCGAAACGGATCAACCAAGCCGCCTCGTCATGGCGTAAATGCGGCGTCCGCACTCACTTGGGGGCAAGGCGCTTGTGGCGAGAATCTGGCGATAAGGCGCATTGCGGCAGAGCCGGAATTATGGTTTGAGAGATCGGGATACCCCCCCGTCCCGCCGCACCGCAAAAGCTGCCGCGCCCGTGGCAAAACGCTGTGCTCAGCGGGGCCGAGCCGACATCTTGCCTGCGGTGGGCGGCAAAAAGGGGTCTCATCAGGGCCGAATTTCGCGTCGAGGGAGAGCTAAGAACAATGCTGGTGCTTAAGCGGTTGATCGCTTTCGTGGTCACGGGCGTGGCCTTTATCGCCGCCGGCGGCGTCGCGTGGGCCGGTCTCGGCCAGCCCTCGCCATGGGAACTCGGGCTGCAACAGTCGGCGTCGCCGGTCATGGACGACATCGTCTGGTTCCACAGCTTCCTGCTCTGGCTGATCGCCGGAATCGTGTTGTTCGTGCTGGTCCTGCTGGTGATCATCGTCGTACGCTTCAACGCGCGGGCCAACCCGGTGCCGTCGCGCACCACGCACAACACCGCCATCGAAATCGTCTGGACGGTGGTGCCGGTGCTCATCCTGGTGATGGTCGCGGTGCCGTCGTTCCGCCTGCTGTTCTACCAGCTGAAAATCCCGGCCGCCGACGTGACGGTGAAGGCCACCGGCAAGCAGTGGTTCTGGAGCTACAGCTATCCTGATTCCAAGTTCGAGTTCGATTCGCTGATGGTCCAGGACAAGGATCTCAAGGCCGGCCAGCCGCGTCTGCTGGCGGTCGACAACGAATTGGTGGTGCCGGTCAACAAGGTGGTGCGCGTGCTGGTTACCGGCGCCGACGTCATTCATTCGTTCTCGGTGCCGTCATTCGGCATCAAGATCGACGCCATCCCGGGCCGCCTCAACGAGACCTGGTTCAAGGCGGAACGTGAAGGCATGTATTACGGCCAGTGCTCGCAGCTTTGCGGCCGCGACCATGCGTTCATGCCGATCGCCGTGCATGTGGTGAGCGAGAAGGAATACACCGCCTGGCTCGCGCAGGCGAAGCAGAAATACGCCGACGACAACGTCGCTCCGCCGAATGCGGTTGCCGCGGCCGACAAGGCGAAGTGACGTATATAAAAATACGAATATAATACGGGCGACAACGGCAAGGCTTGAAGGATAATAGCGATGGCCAGCAACGCAGCTGCACACGGCGCACACGACACGCACGACGCGCACCCGCATCCGACCGGATGGCGCCGGTTCGTCTATTCGACGAACCACAAGGACATCGGAACGATGTACCTGGTCTTCGCGCTGATGGCCGGCGTGATCGGCGGTGCGTTGTCGATCGGCATTAGGCTCGAACTGCAAAATCCCGGCCTGCAATTCTTCCCCACGCCGCACGAATACAACGTGTTCGCCACCGCGCACGGCCTGATCATGATCTTCTTCATGGTGATGCCGGCGATGATCGGCGGCTTCGGCAACTGGTTCGTGCCGCTGATGATCGGGGCGCCGGACATGGCGTTCCCGCGCATGAACAACATCTCGTTCTGGCTGCTGCCGGCTTCGTTCGCGCTGCTGCTCGCCTCGATGTTCGTCGAAGGCGAGCCGGGCGCGCTCGGCGCCGGAACCGGTTGGACGATCTACGCGCCGCTATCGACCACCGGCCATCCCGGCCCGGCGATGGACTTCGTCATTCTGTCGATCCATCTCGCCGGCGCCTCGTCGATCCTCGGCGCCATCAACTTCATCACCACCATCTTCAACATGCGCGCACCCGGCATGACGCTGCACAAGATGCCGCTGTTCGTGTGGTCGATCCTGGTGACGGTGTTCCTGCTGCTGCTGTCGCTGCCGGTTCTCGCCGGCGGCATCACCATGCTGCTCACCGACCGCAATTTCGGCACCACCTTCTTCAATCCCGAAGGCGGCGGCGATCCGCTGCTGTTCCAGCATCTGTTCTGGTTCTTCGGCCATCCGGAAGTCTACATTCTGATTCTGCCCGGCTTCGGCATGATCAGCCAGATCATCTCGACTTTCAGCCGCAAGCCGATCTTCGGCTATCTCGGCATGGCCTATGCGATGGTCGCCATCGGCGGCATCGGCTTCGTGGTTTGGGCGCATCACATGTATACGGTCGGCCTGTCGACCGGCGCGCAGGCCTATTTCATCGCCGCCACCATGGTGATCGCGGTGCCCACCGGCGTGAAGATCTTTTCCTGGATCGCTACCATGTGGGGCGGCTCGATCGAGTTCCGCACGCCGATGCTGTGGGCGATCGGCTTCATCTTCCTGTTCACGGTCGGCGGCGTCACCGGCGTGGTGCTGTCGAACGCCGGCGTCGACCGCGTGCTGCACGACACCTATTACGTCATCGCGCACTTCCACTACGTGCTCTCGCTCGGCGCCGTGTTCGCCGTCTTCGCGGGCTGGTACTACTGGTTCCCGAAGATTAGCGGCTACATGTACAACGAGACGATCGGCAAGCTGCACTTCTGGATCACCTTCATCGGCGTCAACATCATCTTCTTCCCGCAGCACTTCCTCGGGCTGGCCGGGATGCCGCGCCGCACGGTCGATTATCCCGAAGCCTTCCACGGCTGGAACGAAGTGTCGTCGTTCGGCTCCTACATCGCCGGCTTCGGCGTGCTGGTGTTCTTCTTCGGCATGGCGGAAGCCTTCATGAAGAAGCGCCCCGCCGGCAACAATCCGTGGGGCGTGGGTGCCACGACGCTGGAGTGGACCTTGTCCTCGCCGCCGCCGTTCCATCAGTTCGAGACGCTGCCGCGGATCAAATAAGGAATACGCGCGTGATCTCGAAAAGTGGGAACCAGTTTTCGGATAAGACCACGCGCAAAAATAAAAGGCGTTTCTAACCAATGTCGCTTGTCAGCGAAGGCGCAGACTTCCGCGGTCCGATGGCTGCCGCGGCCGGACTTCGTCCGGTCGAGTCGAAGCTTGCCGAGCCGAGCCTCGCGAGCGTCGGCGACTATATTGCGCTGATGAAGCCGCGCGTGATGTCGCTGGTGATCTTCACCGCGCTGGTGGGCATGGCGGTCGCGCCGGGCACGTTGCATCCGCTGATCGGCTTTACCGCGCTGCTCTGCATCGCGGTCGGCGCGGGCGCGGCCGGCGCGCTCAACATGTGGTACGACGCCGACATCGACGCGATCATGACGCGCACGCAGCGCCGTCCGGTGCCAATGGGCCGCGTGCAGCCGGGCGAGGCGCTGGCTTTCGGGCTGACGCTTTCCGGTTTCGCGATCGTGGTGCTCGGCCTGCTAGTGAATGTGCTGGCTTCCGCGCTGCTCGCCTTCACCATCTTTTTCTACGTCGTGATCTATACGATCTGGCTCAAGCGCACGACGCCGCAGAACATCGTCATCGGCGGCGCCGCCGGCGCCTTCCCGCCAATGATCGGCTGGGCGGCGGCGACCGGCTCGCTGTCGCTCGAGCCTGTGCTGCTGTTCATGATCATCTTCTTCTGGACGCCGCCGCATTTCTGGGCGCTGGCGCTCACCCGCACCGGGGACTACGCCCGCGCCGGCGTTCCGATGCTGCCGGTGGTGGCCGGCGACGCCTCGACGCGCTGGCAGATCTTGGCCCACACGCTCATTTTGGTGCCGCTCGGCATTGCGCCTTGGGCGCTCGGCTATGCCGGCTTGCTTTACGGGCTGACGGCGGCCTTAACCGGCGCGGTCATGCTGACGCTGGCCTGGCAGGTGTTCCGCGAGCGTCGCCCGGCCGAGCGCGCCAGCAAGCATCTTTTCGCCTTCTCGATCCTCTATCTTTTCCTGCTGTTCGCGGTCCTGCTGGTCGAGCGGGGATGGGGCGGGCTGATCGCCCGGTTGGCGGCGTGACTATTGGCATGGCGATGAACACAGAACCGAAAGACGAGGGCGTCGTGCTCACCGAGGCGCAACAGCGCGCCCGCCGCTCGCGCTCGATCGCGATCGCCTTGTCGCTGGCCGCGCTGGTGATCCTGTTCTACGTGGTGACCCTGGTGAAGGGCCCGATCCTGTTGGTGCGCCCGCTATGAACGAACCGACGCCCACGCACGGCAAGAGGCGGCTGCGGCGCGACGCGCTGATCGCCGCCGCCTGCGGCGTCTTGGTTGCGGTTATGGTGGGCGCCTCGTTTGCCGCGATCCCGCTCTACAAGATTTTCTGCCAAGTCACCGGATTTGCCGGCACCACGCAAGTTGCCCGTAACGCGCCCCAGCACGAGCTCGGCCGCGCGCTCACCATTCGCTTCGACTCCAATGTCGCACCCGGCCTGCCGTGGAGATTCGAGCCGGAGCAGAACTCGATCCGGCTGCACATCGGCGAAGTGGCGACCGTCCACTACAAGGTCATCAACGAAGCGGCGCGTACCATCACCGCGCAGGCGTCGTACAACGTGACGCCGACCACGGTCGGCGCCTATTTCGACAAGATCAACTGCTTCTGCTTCACCGAGCAGACCCTGAAGCCGGGCGAGACGCGCGAGATGACGGTGGTGTTCTACGTCGATCCCAAGATCGTCAACGACCGCGACCAGGACCCGCTCAACACCATCACGCTGTCCTACACCTTCTACCGGCTGCCCGACGCCGAGCGGCCGGTGGCCGAGGCGCCGGACGCGAAATCGAGTAAGCTTTAACGGGGATAAGGGGCGTCCACGGCGCCCGCTCAACGGAGACGACGATGGCCCAGGCCCATACCAATCATCACGACTATCACCTGGTCGATCCGAGCCCATGGCCGGCGGTCGGCGCCGTGTCCGCTTTTGTGGCGGCGTTCGGCGCCATTGCCTGGATGCATCACATGTTCGCCGCGGCGCCGCTGGTGTTCGGACTCGGCACCGTCGGCATCCTCTACACCTTCATCGGCTGGTGGCGCGACGTGATCCGCGAGGCCCAGTACGAAGGCTTCCACACCCGCGTGGTGCAGATTTCGCATCGCTACGGCATGATCCTGTTCATCGCCTCCGAGGTGATGTTCTTCGTCGCCTGGTTCTGGGCCTATTTCAACACGGCGCTGTTCCCCGGCGACGTGCATGATTACGGGCGTCTGGCGATCACCCACGGCGTCTGGCCGCCGCAGGGCATCGAGACCTTCAGCCCCTGGCATCTGCCGCTGTTGAACACGCTGATCCTGCTAACCTCGGGCACGACGGTGACCTGGGCGCATCACGCGCTGCTGGAGAACGACCGGCAGGGGCTGAAGTGGGGCCTGGCGCTGACCATCCTGCTCGGCATGACGTTCACCTGCGTGCAGGGCTACGAATATGCACACGCGGCGTTCCACTACAGCGGCAATATCTACGGCGCGACGTTCTTCATGGCGACCGGATTCCACGGCGCGCATGTGATCATCGGCTCGATCTTTCTGATCGTCTGCCTGTTCCGCGCCATCAACGGACACTTCACGCCCACCCAGCATCTCGGCTTCGAGTTCGCCGCCTGGTACTGGCATTTCGTCGACGTGGTGTGGCTGTTCCTGTTCGCCTGCATATATGTGTGGGGCGCCGGCGTGCCGCATCCCGAGTGACCGTCTAACGATGGCATTACGAGAGGGCGGCGTGATCGCGCCGCCCTTTTGTTTTACGGAAAGAACGCAAACCATGCCTGAGCAACAGCTGCCGATCGCCCGGGGCCTGCGCGGGCGCTGTCCGCACTGCGGCGAGGGCAAGCTGTTCCAAGGCTTCCTGACGCTGCGGCCGCGCTGCGACCACTGCGGCCTCGATTACAGCTTCGCCGATGCCGGCGATGGCCCGGCGGTGTTCGTGATTCTGCTCGGCGGCGCGCTCGTCGTCTTCGCCGCGTTGATCACCGAGGTGGCCTATCAGCCGCCGTACTGGGTGCACGCGGTGCTCTGGGTGCCGCTGATTCTGCTGGTGACGCTGGCGCCGTTGCGGCCGATCAAGGGCCTGATGATCGCGCTGCAATACCATCACCGCGCGCAGGAAGGCCGCCTCATCAAACGAGACGGCGAGTGAGCGCGGCGCGCGAACCGCGCCGCGGCGGCGTGATCGGAGCGACCGCGTTCGCTGTTGCCGGCGTCGCCATCCTGAGCGGCCTCGGCATCTGGCAGCTCGAGCGCAAGGTCTGGAAAGAAAATCTGATCGCGACGCTGAACACACGGCTGGCGCGCGCACCCGCGGCGCTACCGCCGGCGGCGAACTGGCCGCAGCTCAACGAGGCGGCGGACGAGTACCGCCGCGTCAGCTTCCCGGCCGAATTCCTCGCCGGCCAGGAGGCGCTGGTCTATAGCGCCGGCTCCTCCTTCCGCCCCGACGTGCAGGGGCCGGGCTATTGGGTATTCGCCCCGGCGCGGCTCCCCGGCGGCAGCATCGTGCTGGTCGACCGCGGCTTCGTGCCGGCCGACCGCAAGGACCCGGCGAGCCGCCCGCAAGGCGAGCCGCATCGCACGATCGACGTCATCGGCGTCATGCGCTGGCCCGAGACCCGTGGGATGTTCACGCCGGCCGACGATCCGACGACCAATGTCTGGTACCTGCGCGACCCGGCGGGGATGGCCGCGGCGAAGAAATGGGATAGTGCCGCGCCGTTCTACGTCGAGCAGGAGGCGCCGGTACCGCCCGGCGGTTGGCCCAAGCCGGGCAAGCTCGTCGTCAGCCTGCCGGACAACCACCTGCAATATGCCATCACCTGGTTCGGCCTCGCGCTGGGGTTGGCCGGCGTCTATGGGGTCTGGCTCAAGGGCCGCTTGCGGCGGCAGGCGTAACGGCCGCAAGGCCGGCGCGACGATGGCCGGCCAGGCCGCTTGACATGCGTCAAATCAATCCGTCCCGGGATCGCGTTATGAACGGTGGGCCGCGCGTTCGCTGAGCGCCGGCGCCAGCGAGCGGGGCAATTCTACCGTGGTGACGCGCATTCTGGAACGTCTGATGGCTTGGCTCGAACGCGCGCTCGCCTATGCATTTATTGCCGCGGTCGCCCTCAACTTCATCAACGTGGTCGGCCGCTATGTCTTCGGCGACACCATCCTCAGCGCCGACGAAATCCAGATCTTCATTATGGTGTTCATGACCTTCCTCGGCGCCGCCGTGGTTGCCTGGCGCAACCGCCATTTGCGCATGGACGTGCTTGTGAACGCGCTGCCGCCGCCGGTCCGCCAGCTGATACGCATTGTCGAACTGGCGGCGATCGTCACACTCGCCGGTTTCGTGCTGTGGAATTCGACCTATTACGCCAAGCAGATGTTCGACATCGGCCGCGTCAGCGACATGGCGCGGGTGCCGATGTGGATCCCGCACGGCGTCGTGGCGGCAGGCTTCGGTCTGATGGCGCTCATCGCCGGCCTGCGCCTGGTCGAGATCCTGACCGGGCGCGCGCCGGACGGCGGCAAATCCGGCACGGGAGCCTGAGCCATGTCGTTCGCTCTCGGTGTCGTGCCGGTCGCTCTGCTGCTCTTGGGATTTCCGATCTTCATCGTCCTGCTGGCGTCGGTCAGTGCAGCGCTCGTGTTCTTCATGCACATGCCGCTCGCGGCGCTGCATCAGAACATGTTCGGATCGATCAATGCCTTCGCGCTGCTGGCGATTCCGTTCTTCGTCTATGCCGGCGAACTGATGGGGCGCGGCAGCGTCGCCCAGCGTCTGGTCGACTTCGTGCAGGCCGGCGTCGGCTCGGTGCGCGGCAGCTTGGCCGTCACCACGGTCGGAACCTCGGCGATCTTCGGCGCGATTTCGGGCGTCAGCGCGGCCTGTGTCGCTACCATTGGCCGCATCATGTATCCGGCCATGCGGCGCGCCGGCTATCCGGAAAATTTCTCCGCCGGCCTGGTCACCGCGGTCGGCGCCATCGACATCATTATCCCGCCGAGTATTCCGATGATCGTCTATGGCGCGACGGCCGAGGAATCGGTGCCGCGGCTCTATGCGGCGGGCGTGGTGCCGGGGCTGATGCTGACCTGCATGCTCGCGGCCTACGTCATCTGGTTCGCCCGCCGCCACGGCATCGGCGCGGGCGGCACATTCAAGCTCGATCATTTCCTGCATGCCACCACGCGCGGCGTCTGGGCGCTCGGCATGCCGTTCATCATTCTTGGCGGCATCTACGGCGGCGTGTTCTCGCCGACCGAAGCGGCGGCGGTCGCCTGCGTCTATGCCGCCTTCGTCACTCGCTTTGTTTTTCGCGAACTCGGCTGGCGCGATATCGTCGACGCCGCCGCCCACACGGTGACGTTCACGGCGCAGATTCTCATTATCGTCGCCTGCGCCGGCGTGTTCTCCTGGCTGCTGACCGTTAATCAGATTCCGGCGGCAATCGTCGCCTGGCTGCAAGCGCTCAACATTTCCGCCTGGATGTTCCTGCTCACCATCAACGTCATCCTGCTGGTGGTCGGCTGCTTCCTCGATCCCTTATCGGCGATCCTGCTGCTGACGCCGCTTCTGGTTCCGTTGGTCAAGGCCTTCGGCATCAACACCGTGCATTTCGGCATCATCGTAACGGTGAACCTGGCGATCGGCCTGTTCCATCCGCCGTTTGGCATGAACATCTTCGTCGCCCAATCCGTGCTGGGGCTCGAATTACGCTCGATCTACCGCGGTATTATTCCCTTCCTGGTGATCTACCTGATCGCGCTCGGCTTGATCACCTACATCCCGGACATCTCGCTCGGCGGAATGCGTCTTATCCTTGGCGTCCACTAGAACCGTCAAACGGCCTGCGCCGCCATTCCTTCGGAATGACGGCGCAATTCTCGGATCGTGATGTCGTAATTCTCAGTGATATTTCTTTGCCGTCGCCATCATGGTCTCGTAATCCGTTTTCATCTGCGGATTGCTCGCCATCACCGCCGGGATCACCGACGTTACGTCCTTCAGGTAGATGGCGGCCTCGGCGGGCGGCAAAGTGATCGCTTCGCCGCCGTTCTTGACCCAGATCTGCCGGGTCTTTTCGACATCCTCGACGCCGACCGTGGAAAACAGCGTTTCGGCCTTGCGGGCTTCCTCGCGCACGATGGTAGCGAGCTCTGGCCCAATCTGCTTCATGAAGTTGCGGTTGACGACGCCGGCGACGAACAGAAACGATTCCGGCAGATAGGTCGCAGTCTTGGTCACGTCATAGTACTTGAAGTGGGTCAGCACATTGAACGAGGAGATCGACGCATCGATGGTCTTGTTCTGCATTGCCGGCAGCACTTCGCCGAGCGGGATCGAGAGTGGCGAGGCGCCAAGCTTCTTGTACGGTTGAATATGTAGCGGCGCCGCGCCGGGGACGCGGATTTTCTGACCCTTGAAGTCTGCGGCCGCACGGATCGGCTTGTGCGAAGCCACCATCAGCGGGCCGTTGTTGCCCACCACCAGCAGTTCGATTCCCCTGGTTTCGCCGAAAGTCGCCAGCCGCGCCCGCACCGCGGGATCGGCCAGCACCTTCTGGCTTTGTCCGACGTCGCTGAACAGCCCGGCGGCATCGAATACTTGGAAGCGCGGCTCGAGCCCGATCAGGAAGCCGACGGCGGGAATAGCGAATTCGATGGTGCCGAGGGCTACGCCGTCGACGGTCGCGGGGATTTGCCCGAGCTGGCTTGCCGGATAGATTTCTACCTTGATGCGGCCGTTCGAGCGTTTTTCGACGCCCGCCTTGAAGGCCTTCATCCATTCATGCGGGGCGTCGTTGACCGTCGGCGACGACAGCTTCATGATGAATTGTTGCGCGTTCGCCGCATTGGCGAACAACAGCACGGCTGCGACAGCCGCCAGACGATAGAGCCAGTTTCTCATTTTCCACCCCAGTTATTCGTTGCAACGTTTCGCGTTTCCGGCGGTTGCGGACGGGCAAAATGAATAGTCGCGCCGGGATTTGTCTTGGCCGGGACTGTTCTATGGATGTCCACTGGCGATATTGACCTGGATCAATTCACGTGAGGCGCGGGCGCAAGCCGCACGGGTTGCGCGGCGATTTCGTCACCCGGTCAAGCCGCTGTTTCTGCATATGAATTGTCAAGCCATCGGGCCTAAGCGGCGCGCGGGCCGGCCGCAAACCATAACGGCGCCTGGCGCGCGCGGCCTGCTGGTTCGTTAACTAGAAGCATGCGAATGAAATGGCGCCTGCCGTCCTCACAGAGCGTCCCGCGTCAAGATGCCGTTCTTCGCCAATCGCGCCATCAACCGCCTCGCGTTCCATGCCGCTTTGGTTTCGCTGGCATGGAGTCTCGGCGGTATTTTCTTCATGGTGTTCCTGCTGCAAGCGGGCCTGACGCCGGCGCAGATCTTCCTCGTCATGGCCGCCATCCTGGCCTTTCGCTTTGCGCTTCGCCCGCTGATCTTGGCGGCCGTAGCGGCGGTTGGGATGCGGCGCACGCTGATCTTCGGGACTTTCCTGTCGGCTTTCCAATTTCCCGCCATCGCCCTCGTGCACGGCGTCGATCACGCGCTGCTGCTGTTCTGCGTCGTCGCATCGGTCGGCCAGGTTTTCTATTGGACCTGTTATCACGCCTATTTCGGTTCGCTCGGCGACATCGATCATCGCGGCAAGCAGCTCGGCGCCAGCCAGACGTTCAGCGCGATCGCGAGCGTGATCGGCCCCGCCGCCGGCGGCATCATGCTCACAAACGCCAGTCCTTGGATCGCCTTCGCCGCCGCCTTCGTAATCCAACTGGCCGCCATCGTTCCGCTGCTGGTGGTCGAAGAGCCGAAGATCGCTATGCCGGCGCCGCGCGGCGCCTTCGCGGCCGCAAAACTTGGCATCCTGCTGTTTTTTACCGACGGCTGGTTGTTGAGCGGCGCGGGTATGGCGTGGAGCATCGTGATGTTTCGGGCGCTCGATGCGCGCTTCGACAATTACGGCGGCGTGCTCTCGGCGGCGGCGCTGGTCGGCTCGCTCGGCGGCATGGTTTTGGGCCGGTTCATGGATATGGGCCATGCCCGGCGCAGCGTCTGGCTCAATGCCGGCATCCTGGCGCTGGGCTTCATTCTCAAATCGATCTGCAACGGCCATCCGGTTGCGGTGGTCGGCGTCGCCATCGTCACCACTTTGTTCAGCGGCCTCTACGTTCCTTACTGGATGACCGCGGTCTACAACGCCGGCAAGGTCGCGCCCTGCACCTTCCGTTTTCACTTCGCAGCCGAAGGCGGCTGGGATGCCGGCGGCGTCTGCGCCTGCCTGGTGGCAGCGGCGGTCTGCGCCGCCGCGTTCCCTATCGAAGCGGTCATCCTGTTGGCGCTGCCGATGGTGGCCGTGCAGGCGCTGCTGCTCGGCGAGAGTTACGCGGCGCGTGAGCGCTCGAGTGCCGTTGGGCCCGGCAAGGTGTAGAGGCCGGGATTTCTTGTACAAGGCGCCCGGCACGGCTACTGTGCGTTGAATTTAACGGTCGGACGGAACCATAAAATCTAGCTAAACCAATGCGTTATGTATCAACCCGGGGCGAGGCTCCCGCGCACGATTTTGTCGAGGTCATGCTGGCGGGGCTTGCCCGCGACGGCGGCCTCTACGTGCCGGAGACGTGGCCCACGGTCATGACCGACGCCATCGCCGGCTTTGCCGGCAAACCGTACGCCGAGGTCGCGGTCGAGGTGATCAAGCCCTTCGTCGGCGCCAGCATCCCGGAAGCCGATCTCGCCCGCATGGCGCAGGAGGCCTACGGCACCTTCCGCCATCCGGCGATCGCGCCGCTGACCCAACTTGCTCCCAGCCTGTTCGTGCTCGAGCTGTTCCACGGACCGACGCTCGCCTTCAAGGACCTCGCCATGCAGTTGGTGGCGCGCTTGATGGACCACGTGCTGCGGCAGCGCTCGGAGCGGACCACCATCGTTGTCGCCACCTCGGGCGACACCGGCGGCGCCGCGGTCGAGGCCTTCCGCGGCCGCGCGCAAGTGGACGTCGTGGTGTTGTTCCCGCACGGCCGCATCTCCGAGGTGCAGCGGCGCATGATGACCACCGTGCCGGACGGCAATGTGCATGCCGTCGCGATCGAAGGCACCTTCGACGATTGCCAGGCGCTGGTAAAGGCGATGTTCAACCATCACGCCTTCCGCGACCGCGTTCGCCTGTCCGGCGTCAATTCCATCAACTGGGCGCGCATCGTGGCGCAGGTGGTCTATTACTTCACCGCCGCGGTCGCCCTCGGCGCGCCGCACCGCAAAGTCGCTTTCACCGTGCCGACCGGAAATTTCGGCGACGTCTATGCCGGCTATGTCGCCACCCGCATGGGGCTTCCGATCGACCGGCTGGTGGTGGCGACCAATGTCAACGACATCCTGGCCCGCACCTTCGCGACCGGCGCCTACGAGCTGCGCGACGTGATGGCGACCACCTCGCCGTCGATGGACATCCAGGTCTCCTCGAATTTCGAGCGGCTTTTGTTCGACGCGTATGGCCGCAACGCCGAAACGGTGCGCGCGCTGATGGGTTCGCTGGCGCAGTCGCGCCACTTCACGGTCTCTTCGCACGCGCTCCAACAAATGCGCGCGCTGTTCACCGCCGACCGCGCCGACGAGCAGGAAAGCGCCGCCACCATCCGCGCCTGGATGCGCGAGGCCGGCTACTGCGCCGATCCGCACACCGCGGTGGCGCTGGCCGTAGCGGAAAAAGAAACGCGCGATCCATCGGTGCCGATGATCGTGCTGTCGACCGCGCATCCGGCCAAGTTTCCCGATGCGGTCGCCGCCGCCTGCGGCGTCAAGCCGGCGCTGCCGGAATGGCTGGCCGATCTGCCGCAGCGGGCGGAGCGCGTCACTGTGCTGCCGGCGGATCAGGCGGCGGTCGAACGATATGTGGCGTCGGCGTCGCGCGCGGCGCGTGAAGGAGCAGTGGCATGAGCGTCGAAGTAACCCGACTTCCCTCCGGCCTGTCGGTGGTCACCGACCGCATGCCGCATCTGGAGTCGGCCACGCTCGGAGTCTGGGTCGGCGCCGGCGGACGCAATGAAAAGCCCGATGAACACGGCATTTCTCATCTGCTCGAACATATGGCGTTCAAGGGCACCAAGCGGCGCAGCGCGCGCCAGATCGCCGAGGAGATCGAGGCGGTCGGCGGCGAGCTCAACGCCGCGACCAGCGCGGAATCGACCGCGTATTACGCGCGCGTGCTCAAAGCCGACGTGCCGCTCGCGCTCGACGTCTTGTCCGACATTTTGTCCGACCCGAATTTCGATCCGGAGGAATTGCGACGCGAGCAGAACGTCATCGTGCAGGAGATCGGCGCCAGCGAAGACGATCCCGACGGCGTGGTGTTCGACCGCCTGCAGGAGACCGCGTTTCCCAAACAGTCGGTCGGCCGCTCCATTCTCGGCACGCCGGAGACGGTGCGCTCGTTCGATCCGGCGCGCATTCGCGCCTATCTCGCGCGCAACTATCGCGGCCCCAATATGCTGGTGGCCGCGGCCGGCGCCATCGAGCACGACAAGATCGTCGCCGAGGCCGAGCGGCGTTTCGCCAGCTTCGTCGGTCCGGCCGCGCCGGCGCCGGAGCCGGCGCGCTTCAGCGGCGGCACCAGGGTCGAGACGCGCAATCTCGAACAGGTGCATATCGCGCTGGCGCTGCAGGGAGTGCCGGTGCGCGACGAGCAACTCTACAGCCTGCAGGTGTTCGTCAGCGTGCTCGGCGGCGGCATGTCGTCGCGCTTGTTCCAGGAGGTGCGCGAGAAGCGCGGGCTCTGCTACGCGATCCACGCCTTCCATATGCCCTATGCCGACACCGGGCTGTTCGCGCTCTATGCCGGCACCGATGAGGCCGACGCGCCGGAATTGATGCGGGTGGCGATCGACCAGATCGCGGTCGCGACCGAGACGCTGAACGAGGCCGAGATCGCCCGCGCCAAGGCGCAGATGAAAGCCGGCCTGCTGATGGCGCTGGAAAGCTCGGAGGCGCGCCTCGGCCAGATCGCGCGGCAGATGCTGGCCTTCGGCCGGCCGATCCCGCTCGACGAGATCGTCGGCAAGGTCGACGCGGTGACCGTCGCCAGCGCGCGCGCCGCCGGCCGTGCGCTGATCCGGCGCGGTAAGCCGGCAATCGCCGCGCTCGGACCCGGCACCGGCCTTGAAAGAACGGCCGCGATCGCTGAAAGTCTCGGTCGCCAGGCAGCCTGATCGAGGAGTGCGCGCATGATCCCGAAAAGTGGGCACCGGTTTTCGGACAAGATCATGCGCAAGCAAGACTAATCGCATGGCGTTTTTCCGCACCGTCAGCAGCAGTGAGGCGTTACCGGCCATCGCCGGGCCGGGGGTCACGCTTCGCGTGCCGCAAGGCAGCGACTTTGCCGAATGGGCGGCCTTGCGCGAGACGAGCCGCGCCTTCCTGGTGCCCTGGGAGCCGACCTGGCCGACCGACGATCTCACGCGCGGTGCGTTCCGCCGGCGGCTCAAGCGCTACGCCGAGGACCTGCGCAACGATCTCGCCTACGCTTTCCTGATCTTCCGCAGCGAGGATGATGCGCTGGTCGGCGGGCTGACGCTGGCCAATATCCGCCGCGGCGTAGCGCAAGCCGGCTCCATCGGCTACTGGGTCGGCGCGCCGTTCGCCCGCAAGGGCTACATGACCGCGGCAATGCGCGGTCTGGTGCCGTTCTGCTTCACCACGTTGCGGCTGCATCGCCTGGAGGCGGCCTGCATCCCCGGCAATACCGCCTCGGTCCGCCTGCTGGAGAAGACGGGCTTCCAGCGCGAGGGCTATGCGCGCCGCTATTTGTGCATCAACGGGGAATGGCAGGATCATCTGCTCTATGCCCGGCTTAAGGACGATCCCGATTGAATCCCGCCGCCTTTGGGTTGCCACGCTTGACTTGCTATAAGGGCGGACGAGGGCGGTGGCGCCCCCAAGAAGCGTGAGCCGTAAAATGGGTAGGGGACGAACCGGACAAACCGTGCAGCGCGCCGCGGGCAAGCTCGCGCTTATGGTCTTGGCCTTGGCGCTTACCGGTTGCGGCAGCAGCAGTCTGCTCAAGTCGTCGCCGCTGGACCTGTTCAGCACGTCGTCGAAGGCCACCAATGATACGCCGTCCGGCGGTGGCACTGCCGATATTTCGGCCGACGATATCGACTGCCCCGAAGTCCAGGTGCGCACCGGCGCCGCCACCCTCATGATCGGCAGCAAGCCCGGCGACGGTGAGCCGGCCGCGCTCGACCTGCGCTACCAGGGCTCCATCATCCGCACCGCGCGCGAATGTCACGTCAATGCCGGCATGATGACCATGAAGGTCGGCATCGAGGGCCGCATCATCACCGGCCCCGCTGGCGGTCCCGGCAACGTCGACGTGCCGCTGCGCGTCGCGGTGGTGCAGGAAGGCATAACCCCGAAGGCGGTGGCGTCGAAGTTCGGGCGCGAAACCGTGACCGTGAACAATGCGATCGACCGCGTCACCTTTACCCATGTCGAATCCGACATCGCGTTCCCGCTGCCGCAGCCGCTCGGGCTGATCGACCGTTACGTGGTCTATGTCGGCTTCGATCCGCTCGGCGACAAGCCGGTCAAGAAGCCGCCGGTCAAACGCAAGCCGGTCGCCAAGAAGAAGCCGGTAGCGAATCCGAAGCAGGGCTGAAACAAGCCTTGCCGGACACGCGGCGCACTCCCTCTCCCACCCAACTCGGGTTTACCCGAGTTGGGCATTTTAGGTGGTCGAAGTCGGATATATCCGACTTCGACTGGGGAGAGGGTTGGGGTGAGGGGCTCGTGACTCTCGATAAACTCTAACCCCTCACCCGGCGCACTTCGTGCGCCGACCTCTCCCCATGGGAGAGGTGAAGCGGGATTGCTGCTAGTTCAGCTTCTTGCGGACGTCGTCGATGCCCTTGGCGATCAACTCGCCGGCGAGCGCGCCCTTGGTTTCTTGGGCGAGCACCTTGGCGGCGGCGGCGACAGCGGCCTCGGCCGCGGCGCTGCGCACGTCGGCGGCCGCCTGCGCTTCGGCCTGGGCGATCTTGACCTCGGCCATCTTGGTGCGCCGGGCGACGAACTCTTCGATCTTGGCCTTGGCTTCGACAGCGAGCCGCTCGGCCTCGGCCTTGGCGCCGGCGATGATCTCCTGCGCCTCGTTCTCGGCCTCGCCGCGCTTGCGCTGATAGTCCGCCAGCAATTGGGCTGCGTCGTCCTTCAGCTTGCGCGCCTCGTCGAGCTCGGCCTTGATGCGGCCGGCCCGCTCGTCGAGCGATTTGGCGATCATCCGGTGGACGCCGATATAGCCAAGCCCGGCCAGGAACAACAAAAAGGCCAGCGCGACCCAGGTTTCCGTTTCGAAAAACATAGCGCGGCCTACCTCTTCAGCACGTCGGCGACCGCGTCGGCGACCGCCTTGTCGCTCGGCGCTGAACCGATCAGCCGCTCGATGATGGCGCGGGCCGCGTCCTCGGCGATGACGCGCACATTGGCCATAGCCGCCTGCTTGGTGGCGGCGATGGATTTCTCGGCCTCCGCCAGCTTGACGTTGAGCTCGTCCTCGAGCGTCTTGCGCGTTGCGTCCGCCGCGGTCGCCTGCTTCTCGCGCGTCTCGTTGGCGATGCTTTGCGCGCGGGCACGGGCATCGGCCAGCGCCTTTTCATAGGCTGTGACGGCCTCGTCGGATTGCAGCTTGAGCTGCCCGGCTTCGGCGATGTCGTCGGCAATGCGCTTCTGCCGGCTCTCGATGATAGCGCCGACGCGCGGCAGGGCCCATTTCGCCATCAGCGCATAGAGCAGGACGAAGGCGATCACGAGCCAGACAAGCTGCGAGGCAAAGGTCTGCGACTGGAACGGCGGAAAGCCGCCGTGCCCGCCCTCGGCCGGGTGCTCAGTGCTCGTCTTGTGTGCCGGCTCGGCCATCGTCAGCTCCAGCGCTGCGTGCTTCGCTTAGAGCGCGAACAGCAGCAAGAGCGCGATCAGCAGCGAGAAGATGCCGAGCGCCTCGGTGATGGCGAAGCCGAAGATCAGGTTGCCGAACTGGCCCTGTGCCGCCGACGGATTGCGGATCGCCGCCGCCAGATAGTTGCCGAAGATGATGCCGACGCCGACGCCCGCGCCGCCCATGCCGATGCAGGCGATGCCCGCACCGATGTATTTCGCTGCCACTGGATCCATAACCAACTCCTTCTGTTCTACTTTTCCGGTCGGGCGCTCAATGGCCCGGGTGAATCGCATCGTTGAGATAGATGCAGGTGAGGATGGCGAACACGTAAGCCTGCAGGAACGCCACCAGCGTCTCGAGCGCGATGAGTATGACGATCATCGCGAACGGCAACATGCCGCCCGCCCAGCCGATCGCGCCCATGGCGCCGCCCATCAGGATGATGAAGCTGGCGAAAACTTGCAGCGTTATGTGGCCGGCCAACATGTTGGCGAACAGACGCACGCTGTGCGAGATCGGCCGCGATATGAACGACAGGATCTCGATGAAGACGATGAGCGGCAGGATGTAGATCGGCACACCCTTCGGCACGAACAAATTGAAGAAGTGCAGGCCATGCCGGTACAGGCCGTAAAGCAGCACGGTCAGGAACACCGTGATCGCGAGCGCTGCCGTAACGATGATGTGGCTGGTGACGGTGAAAGTATAGGGAATGAGGCCGATGAAGTTCACGGTCAGGATGAACATGAACAGTGAGAACACGAATGGGAAGAATCTCATGCCTTCGTTGCCGGCGGTGCTGCGCACCGTGGTGGCGACGAATTCGTAGGCCAGCTCGGCGGCCGATTGCAGGCGCGAAGGCACCAGACCGCGCTTGGCGGTGCCGATCACCAGGAAGGCGGTGATGCCGACGACCGCGGCCAGCATGAAGGCGGCGGAATTGGTGAATGCGATATCGGTGTGTCCGATCTTGACGATCGGAAACAGGTTGTGAATCTGGAATTGCTCGATGGGGTCGACGGCCATGGTCTCAAATTTCTTGGCGCATGATCTTTTCCGAAAACCGGTTCCCGCTTTTCGGGATCATGCGCTAGTCGTTCAGATGCCTTTCGCGCACGACGCCTGCCGCGCGCATCACGTTAAGAACCCCGGCGGCGAAGCCGAGCAGCAGAAACACAATCAGCCCCCACGGCGAAATTCCCAGCCAGCGGTCGAGGAGCCAGCCGATTAACGCGCCTACGACCACGCCGGCCACCAGTTCGGTGGACATCCGAAAGCCGCGGGCATAGGCCGAAGCATCGGCGGTCGAACGAGGACCGGTGACGTTTTCGGATGGCCGGCTCGCACTGTCGAGCCGTTCGCCGAGACGCTGGAGCCTCGCGGAGAGAGCAGCCTCGTCGTCCGGCGGTTCCTTGCGATCACCTTTGCCGCGCGTGTCGTCAGCCATGCTTTCGACTCGCGTGAACTTGAAGGCCTCGCTTTTGCCCCGCCGCCCTAAAAGCCGCGCGGACCATACTGATCGGGTTTGTTCGAGTCAAGAAACCGCCGCTTTATCGTAAGTAACTGATATCAAGGCTGAAATGCAAAATTATCCGCCCGGTTTGGGAGCTTGCGTTTGCACTGCGGAATGGGCGGCAATAGATCACGCTGCACGCGGGTTCAGACGGCGGCACGCGGGTGGTAGTCTTGCCCGCCCAGCGTTCGAGTGGGAGGTATCGTTATGCGGAATTTGCCGCTTGCCATCGCCGCCGTGCTGGCATGCGCGGCGTTGCCGGGACTGGCGCAGGACGCCCGGACCCCGCAGCCGATCAAACCGCCGCAGGATACCCAGGCCGCGCCGAGCGCGCCGCCCAGCGCCAATCCTCCGGCTGCGGGCACTCCTCAGAGCCTGCCGAAAGCCGCGGCCGCGCGGGAAATTCCGCCGGCTTTGCCAAGCCGCTACACCTTCAACCGGGTCGACGGCGGCTTTCTGCGCCTCGACAATCAGACCGGGCATATCGCGTTCTGCAGTCCGCAGCCGGTCGGTTGGGCCTGCCAGATGGTCCCGGAAGATCGCGCCGCGCTCGAGAAGGAGATCGAGCGCCTCAAGGACGAAGTCGCCGGTCTGCGGGCGGAGGTCGCCGCCCTGCGTGAGCCGGCGCCGCCGCGGCCGCCGGACGATCTGACGCCGGCGCTGCCACAGCCGCCAACCGGCGCGCAGCCACCCGCAAGCGCGCCGCCGCCGCCGGCGGCGGTGGATAAAAGCGAGGACAGCACGAAATTGCGCGAAGACCTGGCGCGCGCCCGCGCCGCTTTCGAAAGCGCCTGGCGCCGGCTGGTCGAGATCATCGTCAATCTCCAGAAGGACATGATGCGCAAGGGGTAGCCCCCGTCATACCGGGACGGCCCGTGAGGGCCGCGCCCGGAATCCATAACCCCGGTCTGTGATTATGGATTCCGGGTTTGCTCGCTTAAGGCTCGCGCCCCGGAATGACGAGGATGAATTTATGCCCGGCAAACTCTCGGCCATCACCGCGGCTGCGCCGCAACTGATCGCGAGCGCGACGCTCTATCTGGATACGACGGGCGAGGGTTTCACCGACATCACCGCGCACGCCGCCAGCTTCCTTGCGCAGGCCGGGGCCGGCGAGGGGACGCTGCTGATCTTCCTGCGCCATACCTCGGCCTCGCTCACCATCCAGGAGAACGCCGATCCCGACGTGCAGACCGACCTTCTGTCCGCGCTCGATCGCCTTGCCCCGCAAGACGCGCCCTGGATTCACGACGTGGAGGGGCCGGACGACATGCCGGCCCATGTGAAGGCCATGCTCTCGGGCGTGTCGCTGCACGTGCCCGTCGGCGGGGGCAAGCTCGCGCTCGGCACGTGGCAGGGCATCTATCTCGTCGAACACCGGCGGGCGCCGCATAGCCGGGAGGTGATTCTGCAATTCATCGGCAGCCGGAAATAGGCGCTCCCAGCCTATTGATGCGCCTCGGCTGGGCGGCGCATTATGGGACTATCTGGGCGCCCCCGGGACGGTTGAGAGGCTTCTTCGGTTGAATGACACTTCACACTATCATTTGGTGATTGCCGACGACCATCCGTTGTTCCGCGGTGCGTTGCGTGAGGCCGTCACCGGGCTGTTCGAACGCGTCGATATCGCGGAAGCCGGAACCTTCAATGAGGTCGCCGAACTGCTTGAGCGCGGCAGCGACGTCGATCTCGTCCTGCTCGACCTGGCCATGCCGGGCGTGCGCGGCTTTTCCGGTCTGATGTATCTGCGCGCCCAATATCCGAGCGTCCCCGTCATCGTGGTTTCGGCCAACGACGACCCGGCGGCCATCCGCCGCTGCATGGAATTCGGCGCCTCCGGCTTCATCCCCAAGACGCTCGGCGTCGAGGCCATGCGCGGCGCGATCCAGCGCATCATAAGCGGCGGCGTGTGGACGCCGCCGGACGTCGACCTTTCCGCCGGCTCCGACGCCGAGACCGCCGCCCTGATGGCGCGGATGGCGACGCTGACGCCGCAGCAGGTGCGCGTGCTGATGATGCTGTCGGAGGGCCTGCTCAACAAGCAGATCGCCTATCAGCTCAGCGTCTCGGAGGCGACGGTGAAGGCGCACGTCTCCGCCATTCTGCAGAAGCTCGGGGTCGAAAGCCGCACGCAAGCCGTGATCGCCGCCGCCAAGATCGAAACCGGCCAGTGGTCGCAAGGCGCGCCGGCGGCGGGGTGAGGTTTCGTAATCCCTCCCCTCAAAGGGGAGGGTCGATCGCGCGAAGCGCGATCGGGGTGGGGTTTGCTCACAGTATTCGACAACCGTTCCCCACCCGGCTCGCTGCGCTCGCCACCCTCCCCGCAAGCGGGGAGGGATAAGAAGATCACTCCGCCGCCGCCACCCGCAGCACGCGCCACTGCGCGAGCTGCGCGCGCAACGCCGCCGGCTTGAGCGGCTTGTTCAGCAGTTGAATGCCTTCCATGCGCGCGCGTTCGCGTACCGCCGGCGAGCGGTCGGCGGTGATCAGGATCGCCGGCAAGTCGCCATAGCGCGCGCGCAGCGCCAGGATCGCCTCGATGCCATTGCCGTGGTCGAGGTGGTAATCGACCAACAGCCCGTTCGGCACGCTTGCGCTTTTCTCGATCGCCGCCAGCGCGCCGGCAAGATCGGCCGCCTTGATCACCTCGCAGCCCCAGCCCCGCAGCATGGTCTCCATGCCGTCGAGCACCGAGGGTTCGTTGTCGATGCAAAGCGCGGTGGTGCCGACGAGCTGGCTGGGATCGACGCGAACGTGGTCGCGCGCGGGCAGTTCGACCGCCACCGCGTTCGACAGCGGAACCATGACCGAGAAACGCGAGCCTTGTCCGACCACAAACTCGACCTCGATATCGCAGCCGAGCACGCGCGCCACGCGCTCCACGATCGACAGCCCCAAGCCCAGCCCGCGCGCGATGCGGGCGCCCTGATCGAGGCGGTGGAATTCCACGAAGATGTCGCGCTGCTGCGATTCCGGAATGCCGACGCCGGTGTCGTAGACGTCGATGCGCAGGTTATCGCCGCGCCGCCGGCAGCCGACCAGCACGCGCCCCGTCGGCGTGTATTTGATCGCGTTGGAGACGAGATTTTGCACCAGCCGGCGCAGCAGCCGGCGGTCGGAACGCACCACCAGCGACGACCGTACGAAGGTGAGGCCGAGGCCTTTGGTGACGGACAGCGGCGCGAATTCCAGCTCGATCTGGCGCAGGAGATCGTCGATGCGGAAACTCGACGGTTCGGGGCGCATCGCGCCGGTGTCGAGCCGCGACATGTCGAGCAGCGCGCCGAAAATCTCCTCCACCGCCTCGAGCGAAGCGTCGATATTGTCGACCAGCCGGCTGTCGCCGCCGCCGCCCTGACGCTCGATCAAGCTGGTGACGTAGAGCCGCGCGGCGTTGAGCGGCTGCAGGATGTCGTGGCTGGCCGCGGCGAGGAACCGGGTCTTGGAAATATTGGCTTCATCGGCCTCGCCCTTGGCGCGCGCCAAGGCGACATTAAGCCGGGTGAGTTCTTCGGTGCGCTCGCGCACGCGGCGTTCGAGCGTCTCGTTGGCGCGCTCGAGCGCTTCGGCCGCTTCCACGCTCGGGGTGATGTCGGTGAAAGTGGTGACGATACCGCCATCGGGCATATGGTTGGCGCGCACCTCGATGACCGTGCCGGGCTCGGCGAAACGTTCCAGGAAGGGTTCGCTGCCGGAGACGTAGCGCTCGATCTGCGCTCGCACGAAATCGTCGATGCGGTCGGGGGCGACGTCGCTGCGCCGCCCGTTGAAGTGCAGGATATCGGCGAGCCCGCTGCCGACGCGGATCAGGCTCGGCGGCAAATCGAGGATTTCGCCGAACTGCCGGTTCCAGCAGATCAGCTGCAGGTCCTTGTCGAACACCGCGATGCCCTGGCGCACGTGATCGAGCGCGGTCTGCAGGATTTCTCGATTGTACTGAATCGCCGCGTTGGCGTCGTCGAGCAGCTTGAGTGCTGCCTTTTTCGACACCGTGCGCTTGCGCAGCAGCAGCGAGAGCACCAGCCGCGAGGAGGCCGCTCCGATGGCCGAAGCGAGAATGTGTTCGGCATAGCGTACCAGCCGGAAATCGGCCTCGTCCTTGGCTTCGAGGCTGATGCGGTGCGTGCCGGCGAAGGTTTCGAACGCGGTGCTGGTGCGCTCGTCGCCGAGATAGCGCGCCACCGTGGAGGTGAGTTCCTCCACCGTCACCGAGGAGCGCCAGAGCCGGAAGGTGGGCGCGATCGGCGCCAGATCCGACGGCACGAAGATGTTGGCTTGCAGCCGCTCGATCGACGAGGGCACGTGGCGCAAGGAGAAGCCGATATAGCACAAGAAATTGACGGCGAGGCTCCAGACCACGCCATGCACCAGCGGCGGCAGATCGAGCCCGAACAGGTTCTGCGGCCGCAATGCGACAATCTGCCAGGGGCCTTCGACCAGGATGTGCTGACCGATGATGCCGATATCGGCGAAGCTCGGCAGCAGCAGCGTATAGGCCCAGACCAGGATTCCGGCGGTCATGCCGGCGATGGCGCCGCCGGCCGTGGCGCGCCGCCAGAACAACCCGCCAAAAAACGCCGGCGCCAGCTGCGCGACCGCGGCGAAGGAAAGCAAGCCGATCGACGCGAGCTGCGCGTCGCCGGCGGAGCGGTAATAAGTGTAGGCGAGCAACAGGATGACGAAAATCGCGATCCGCCGCACGGTCAGCAGCAGCGAGCCGACATTGTCGCGGCCCGAGATCAGAGCCTCGCGCCGCTGCAGCACCAGCGGCATGATGATGTCGTTCGACACCATGATCGACAGCGCCACCGATTCCACGATCACCATGGCGGTCGCCGCCGACAGTCCGCCGACGAAAGCCGCGATGGTGAGGACGTTGGACCCGGCCTGCAACGGCAACGCCAGCACGAACATGTCGCTGTCCAGTTTGCCCGCCGGGAACGTCAGCAGGCCGGCGAACGCGATCGGCACCACGAACAGGTTGATCGCCACCAGATAAAGCGGAAACAGCCAGGCGGCGCGCTTCATCTCGTTTTCATTGTTGTTCTCGACCACCGCCACGTGGAATTGGCGCGGCAGCAGGATGATGGCCACGAACGACAGCAGCGTGGTGGCCAACAGCGTGTCGAACGGCGGCTGCCGCACGAAGAGACCGGCTGTCTGCGGGCTTTGGCGCGCCGCCTCGAACAGCGCCCCCGGCCCGCCGAACATCCAGAACGTCACGAAGATGCCGACCGCCAGAAAGGCGAACAACTTGATGATCGATTCGGTGGCGATCGCCAGCATCAATCCGTCTTGATGCTCGGTGGCGTCGATATGGCGGGTGCCGAACAGCACGGCAAAAGTCGCCATCGACAGCGCCACGAACAGCGCGATGTCGCCGAGCACCGGTTGCGTCACGCCGGCGGTTTGCGAGGCATGGGCGAGGATGGTTTCGAGCGAGAACGACACCGCTTTGAGCTGCAACGCGATGTAGGGAATGGTGCCGATGATCGCGATCAGCGCTACCGTGGCGGCGACCGCCTGGCTCTTGCCGTAGCGCGCGGCGATGAAGTCGGCGATCGAGGTGGTGTTCTGCGCCTTGGCCAGCCGCACGATCCGCACCAGCAGCGGCGAGAACAGGCCGATCATCAGCGCCGGGCCGATATAGATGGTGAGAAATTCGTAGCCGGTGCGCGAGGCCGAGCCGACCGAGCCGAAGAACGTCCACGACGTGCAATAGATCGCCAGCGACAGCGGATAGATCAGCAGCCGGCTGCGGCCGTCGCGGATGACGCCGCGGCTGCGGTCCCCGTAGCTCGCCACCAGGAACAGCAGGCCGATATACCCAAGCGCCACCGCGATGACGACCCAGCCTTGCAGCATGCTTGCTCCAGATCGGGCTAAGCCCGGGTTTGAACTGTGATTTTAGCCTGCTTAGGCCCGCCGGAACAGGCTTCGGCCGCAGCGAATGAGTTGTTGGCGCATAGCTGTTCCGATTTGACGCAAAGCAGGCCGCGCGGCATTGATCGCATTCAACGGGCCCGCGCCGGCGGGTGCCGCGAAAGCCGCCAGCCCTTGTCCCCGCAGTCCTCCACCGACCGCATCGTCATCGCCCGCCAGCTCGCGGAAACGCTGGCTTTTGCCGCCGTCGGCGGGCTGGCGCTCGGGCTCGCCGGCGTGCCCGCCGGCTTTCTATCGGGCTCGATTCTGATGGTCGCCGCCGCCTCGCTGGCCGGGCGGCCGATGCTGATGCCGTTGCTGCCGATGCGCATCCTGCTGGTGCTGATCGGCATTTCGCTCGGCGCCGTGGTCACGCCGGCGACGCTGAACGGCATGGCGGCCTATCCGCTGAGCATCGCCGTGTTGCTGGCGGCCATGATCTGCATCAGCGTCAGCGGCGCCACCTATCTGCGCGTGGTGCACGGCTGGGACAAGATGACCGCCTATCTCGCGGCGGCGCCGGGCGGCCTGTCGCAGGTGATGGGGCTCGCCGCCGAACTCGACGCCGACATCCGCGCCATCGCCATCGTGCAGACCGTGCGCGTGGTGATCATCGCCGTCGGCCTGCCGGCGGGCTTATCGCTGTTCGGCCTGGTCAAGCACGGGGCGCGCAGCGTCGGCGGGCCGTTCAATCCCGCGCAGCTCGATGAGCTGGCGATTCTGGTCGCCGCCTCGACGGCCGTCTCGCTCATCGCCTATCGCATCAGGTTCCCCGGCGGCCTGTTGTTTGGCGCCATGCTCACCTCGGCGGCGCTGCACGGCAGCGGCGCCATCCATGTGGTGATGCCGTGGTGGGTCACCAACACGGTGATGATCGCGTTCGGCGCGGTCACCGGATCGCGCTTCGCCGGCACGCCGCTGCGTATGCTGGCGGACTTCATCGGCGCCGCATTCGGTTCGTTCGCCGTGGCGGTGGCGGTCACCGCGATATTCGCGGCCGGCCTGGTCGGCATTTTGGGCTTGCCGATCGGCGAGGTGATGATCGCCTACGCGCCCGGCGCGGTGGACGCCATGATGCTGCTGGCGCTCGCGCTCAATCTCGACCCGGTCTATGTCGGCGCGCATCACCTGGTGCGCATCTTCTTCGTGTCGCTGGTCATGCCGCTGTTGGCGCGCCGCGCCGGGCGGCCGGTCAAGGCGGCGGACGCGCCGCCGCCGAAGCGGCCGCCGTTCGAAGATTGATCGTCCGCCGTGCGAGCGATGCGCGGAGGCGGATCGGCGTCTTCCGCTCATTCCCGCGCAAGCGGGAATCCAGAACGACGAGTTCTGGCTCAGAAGATGGTGCCCTGGGTCCCCGCTTTCGCGGGGAGGAACGGAGGAGGAATTACTCCGCCGCGATCGCCTGCTTGCGGGTCGGCAGTTCGAGCCGGTCCCACACGTCCACCAGTGCTTCCGCCAGCCGGTCGATCAGCGCGTCGTCGTGGTAAGGCGACGGCGTGATGCGCAGCCGCTCCTCGTTGCGCGGCACGGTCGGATAGTTGATCGGCTGGATGTAGATGCCGTGCTCGGACATCAGCAGGTCGCTCGCCGCCTTGACCTTCTCCGCATTGCCGACAAACACCGGCACGATATGGGTGGTCGACGGCATCACCGGCAAGCCGGCGGCATTGAGCACCGCTTTTACGCGCGCGGCGCGATCCTGGTGCCGCTCGCGTTCCCATTGCGACGTCTTCAGGTGGCGGATGGCGGCGGTCGCCGCGGCGCAGATCGCCGGCGGCAGCGCGGTGGTGAAGATGAAGCCCGGCGCATAAGAGCGCACGGCGTCGATGAGGTCCGCGCTGCCGGTGATATAGCCGCCGAGGCAGCCGAACGCCTTGGCCAGCGTGCCTTCGATCACGTCGACGCGGTTCATGGCGTTTTCGCGTTCGCAGATGCCGCCGCCGCGCGGGCCATACATGCCGACCGCGTGCACCTCGTCGACATAAGTCATAGCGCCGTATTTCTTGGCGAGATCGCAGATCGCATGCACGGGCGCCACGTCACCGTCCATGGAGTAGAGGCTTTCGAACATGATCAGCTTCGGCCGCTTGGGATCGGCGGCCTTGAGCAGCTCTTCGAGGTGACCAACGTCGTTATGCCGCCACAGCTGCTTGTCGCAGCCTGACTGGCGCACGCCTTCGATCATGGAATTGTGGTTGAGCGCGTCCGACAGGATCAGGCAGTTCGGCAACAGCTTGGCGATGGTCGGGATGCCGGTCTGATTCGAGACATAGCCGGAGGTGAACAGAAGCGCGGCCGGTTTGCCGTGCAGGTCGGCGAGCTCGCGCTCCAGCTCGACCAGCGGGTGGTTGGTGCCGGCGATGTTGCGGGTGCCGCCTGCGCCGGTGCCCATGCGGGCGGCGACGTCGACCATGGCGCCGATCACCTTGGGGTGCTGGGCCATGCCGAGATAGTCGTTGGAACACCAGATCACGACCTCGCGGGCGCCGGCCGGCGAATGCCAGAGGGCGTGCGGAAAGCGGCCGGCGATGCGTTCGAGATCGGCAAAAACCCGGTAACGGCGTTCGTCCCGCAATTGAGCCAGGGCGGACGCGAAAAATACGCTGTAATCCATGTGACTTTTCTTTCCCGCCCCCAAGTAACGTGTTTTTAGAGGCCTTCCAGGGGGTTTGTCGAGGTTAGAATTGTCACATCTTATTAACCCGCATTGATCGAAGTCAAAGCAGTAGCGGGTTCTCGCCAGAACGGTATTTAGTCCTTGGAATAAGGCGGCCGCTCCGTTCCACACCGAATCGGCCATTGCCGCCGGGGACGTGGGGTGCGGGTGGTACTCACGGACCGCTTTCTTGGCGCGCATCCTCCGCCGCAAAGTCGATCCAGATGCCTTGGCTGTGCGAGCGCCGTGCGGCGTCCATCAGCCGTTGCGCACGATAGCCTTCGGCAAAACCGGGCGTGGCGGTGCCGCCGCTTTCGATGGCGTCGAAAAATTTCTTGGCCAGCCGCGACACCGGCGCGATGCGCCCGTCCGGATAAGGCGCGTCGTCTGGATCGGTGACGGCGATTCGCGCGAGCGGCGCCGCCGGCCGCTTGGCGTGGAACAATTCGAAGCCGCGCATGTAGTCGGCGCCCGGGTTATGCAGCACCAGCGTGCCGTCGTCGCCGAAGAATTCGATGCGGTGCCCGGCGCCGAGATAGGACGCGCAGCTCATCGAGAGACTGACGAGCGGCCCCGACGTGAACTGCAGCGCCATCGCCACCGTCGTCTCCAGGCCGCCTTCACTCGGCAGCCCGCCGATGCGTGCCGACAATCCGCCGATCGGTCCGCCGAACCATTCGAGATAATGAAAACAGTGGCTGATGAAATTACCCAGCACGCCACCGCCGTCGTCGCCCATTGTTTTCCAGTTGCGCATGCGCATGCGCAGGGACGGACTTTCGACGTGCCAATGCACCGTGACGTGGCGCAGCGCGCCAACGGCGCCGGCGTCGAGCATCGCCTTGGCGCGTTGCCAGCTCATGATCTGATGGAAGTTGAAGTCGATCGCTGTCGCCAGGCCTTGCTTCGTCGCCAGCCTCAGCATGGCGCGCGCGGAAGCGAGATCGCCGGCCATCGGCTTTTCGATGAACACCGGTTTGCCGAGTTCGAGCGCGCGCAGCGCGATCTGCGCCTGCAGGCTGGGCAGCGAAGCGATGGCGACCGCGTGCACGTCGGGGTCCTCGACCAGCGCGCGCCAGCCGCCATAACCCTTGGCGACGCCGGCGGCGCGGGCGAGCTCAGCCGTGCGCGCTTCGTCACGGCCGGCGAGCGCGACCACCTGACAGCGCGGGTCGGCGCGGAAGGCGGGAAGCTGCACGCTGCATCCGTAATTGATGCCGACAATGCCCAGGCGGATCACGGTTTAAAGCCCCGCAAGAATTATCGGTTCTGCCGCGCGCGGCATGGATTTGAGCCGAATCGATATGCTACGCAAGGGCGCATCGGGCAAGGCGTACCGCAAGCGGCCGCCGCCCCGGCTTGCATCTCCCGTACACGGCTGCAAAAGAGTTCCGCATGAACAAAGAACCCGCCGGCATCGCGAACGGCCTGACCAATTACGGCGACCGTGATTTCTCGCTCTATCTGCGGCGTTCGTTCGTCCGCTCGATGGGCTATTCCGTCGCCATGCTGGAAAAGCCGGTGGTCGGCATCGCCTATACGCCGTCCGGCTTCAATAATTGCCACCGGCACTTCCCTGAATTGCTGGAGGCGGTCAAGCGCGGCGTGCTGGCGGCCGGCGCCTTGCCGCTCGAATTCCCGACCATCTCGCTCGGCGAGGTGTTCCTCAATCCGACCAGCTTGAAATTCCGCAATCTGATGTCGATGGACACCGAGGAAATGGTGCGCGCGCAGCCCATGGACGCGGTGGTGCTGATGGGCGGCTGCGACAAGACCTTGCCGGCCCAGCTCATGGGCGCGGTGTCGGCCAACAGGCCGTCGGTCATGCTGATCGGCGGGCCGATGATGACCGGGCGGCATCACGGCGAACGGCTGGGCGCCTGCACCGACTGCCGCCGCTTCTGGGCGCAATACCGCGCCGGCAAGATCGACGAGGTGGAAATCAACGAGATCGAAGGCAAGCTCGCCACCACCGCGGGCACCTGCGCGGTGATGGGGACGGCCTCGACCATGGCCTGCCTGGTCGAGGCGCTCGGCATGGTGCTGCCCGGCACCGCCGCCATTCCCGCCGTGCATGCCGACCGTCTGCGCGCGGCGGAAGCGACCGGCGCCTTGGCGGTCCGCCTGATCGGCTCCAAGCTCACGCCCGACAAGATCATCAACCAGAAGTCGGTGGAGAACGCGTTGCGCGTGCTGCTCGCCATCGGCGGCTCCACCAACGCCATCATCCATATGACCGCGATCGCCGGACGCGCCGGCGTGCCGGTGTCGCTGCAACGGCTGAACGAGCTATCGGACACCACGCCGGTGCTGGTAAACCTGAAGCCGGTCGGCAACGGCTACATGGAAGATCTGTTCGCAGCCGGCGGCATGGGCGCGCTGATGCGCGAATTGAAGGATCTGCTGCACCTCGACGCCATGACGGTGACCGGCGAAACGCTGGGCGAGCGGCTCGAGCACGATACCGGCGCCTGGGTCGACCGCAGCATCATCGCCGAGCGCGGCAAGCCGCTGGAGCCGCAGGGCGGGCTGGTCGCGCTGTTCGGCAATCTGGCGCCGCAAGGCGCCATCCTCAAGCGCTCGGCGGCCGATAGCAATCTGTTCGAGATCGAGGGCAGGGCGGTGGTGTTTTCCTCGCTCGCCGATCTTGCCGCCCGCATCGACGATCCCGATCTCGAAGTCACGCCGCAGGATATTCTGGTGCTGCAAAACGCCGGCCCGCATTCGCAATCGGCCATGCCGGAGGCCGGCTATCTGCCGATTCCGAAAAAGCTCGCGACCAAAGGCGTCAAGGACATGGTGCGGGTGTCCGATGCGCGCATGAGCGGCACCGCGTTCGGCACCATCGTGCTGCACGTGACGCCGGATTCGGCCTCCGGCGGCCCGCTCGGTCTGGTGCAGAACGGTGACCGCATCAAATTGTCGGTGAAGAACCGCAGCATTGACCTCTTGGTTGACGACGCGGAACTCAAGCGCCGCGCCGCCGCAACCAAGCCGGCGGCCGAGGCGCCCACGCGCGGCTATGCCCGGCTCTATGCGCAGGAAATCCTCGGCGCCGATCAAGGCTGCGATTTCTCGTTCCTGAAGCCGCGCTGAAAGTTCCCGTTGCCGCAAATTGCCGCGACGGCGTTCACGTGTTCGTATGGCTAATTGCCGATTAACGATTGTGGCTCGCGGATATTAACGCGGATTCAAAAGCGGTCTCGCTAAGTTTTAGAAAATCGCGGTTTATTTGGGCCGCGCGGGGCGCAGACCGAACGTAAATCGATGCCGGCGGTAAACAGGTATTTGGGCAAGTACTGGAATAGGTATCGGCACTGGCGAAGGGTCGTTTCCGCCGGCGTGCTCGGCTTTGCCGTCACGCTGGTCGCGGTGGAAATCCTCGCCGTGCGCGCGCTGTCGCTGAACTCGCTGTCGATCGCCTTGGCGGCCGTTGCCGGCTCGCTGCTCGGCGTCTGCGCGGTCGGCGCGATATCGGGCTGGCGCGTCCGGCGCCGGCTCGCCGGCCAGAACATGCAACTCGACGCCGCGCTCAACAACATGATCCAGGGTCTGTGCATGTTCGATGCGCAGAACCGGCTGCTGGTCTGGAACGAACGCTACCGGGCCATGTACAACATTGACCCCAAACGCATCTGGCGCGGCTGCACCATTCGCAACCTGCTCGATGCGCGCATCGCCGCCGGCACCTTCCCGCTCGATCCCGCCCGCTACGACAACGAGCTGCGCGCTGCGCTCGAGCGCGGCAGCACCTTTGTCGTCAACATCGAATTGGCCGACGGCCGCATCGTCGACGTCGTCAACCAGCCGATCAAAAGCGGCGGCTGGGTCGCGACGCATGAAGACATTACGGAACGCAAAATGGCCGAACGCGAGCTCGAGCATACCCGCTCGTTCCTCAACACCGTCATCGAGAACGTGCCGTCGCCGATCATCGTCAAGGACATTCCGGGCCTGCGCTACCGCCTGATCAACCGCGCCGCCGAAAAATATTTCGGCGTCGACCGCGCGGCGGTGATCGGCAGAACCGCCGGTGAAGTGCTGGCAAAAGCCAGCGCGGAGCTGATCGAAGCCGAAGACCGCAAGTCGCTGGAATCGGGCCAGGTCGGCTTCTTCGACGAGCACACGGTCGTCACGCCCGGCAACGGCACGCGCATCGCGACCGCGTTACGCCTGCCGGTCGCGGGAGCCGACGGCAAGGCGCAGTATCTCATCAGCGTCGTCCAGGACATCACCGACCGCAAGCGCGACGAGCAGCGCATCGCGCATTTGGCGCACCACGATCCGCTCACCGACCTGCCGAACCGGATAGCGTTCAACGAATGCATCGCCGCCACCCTCGACCTCGCCAAGACCTCGGGCGAAAGCTTCGCTTTGCTCAGCATCGACCTCGATCGCTTCAAGGCGGTCAACGACGTGTTCGGCCATGCGGTCGGCGATGTGCTGTTGCGTGAAATCGCCAGCCGCCTGGCGCAGGCCAGTCAGGGCGCCTTCCTCGCCCGCGTCGGCGGCGACGAATTCCACGTCATCACGCCGACCGGCCCGCAGCCGGCGGCCGCCGAGGCGCTGGCGGCGAAATTAGGCCGCGCGCTCGATACCGATATCGACATCGACGGCATTCCGCTGCGCGTGCGGCCGACCGTCGGCATTGCCGTCTTCCCGCAGGACGGCGTCGACGTGCTGACGCTGGTCGCCAACGCGGACGCCGCCTTGTTCCGCGCCAAATCGGAAGCGCGTGGATCGATCCGCTTCTTCGAATTGTCGATGGACAAACAACTGCGCGACAAACGCGCGCTGCAACAGGATCTGCGCACCGCCATCGTGCGCGGCGAAATCGAACTGCACTATCAGCCGCAAGCCTATATCGACGGCGAGATCACCGGCTTCGAGGCGCTGGTGCGCTGGCGCCATCCGCGCCACGGGCTGGTTTTGCCGGGCGTGTTCATTCCGCTCGCCGAGGAGAGCGGAATCATCGTGGAGCTCGGCGAATGGATTCTGCGCACCGCCTGCCGTGAGGCGGCATCCTGGCCGCGGCCGCTCAACATCGCCGTCAACCTGTCGCCGGTGCAGTTCCAGCACGGCGATCTGGCGAAGCTGACGCACGAGATCTTGCTGGAGACCGGTCTGTCGCCAGCGCGCCTCGAGCTCGAGATCACCGAGGGCGTGCTGATCGACGACTTCAGCCGCGCGGTTTCGATTTTGCGCCGGCTGAAAGCGCTCGGCGTGCGCATCGCCATGGACGATTTCGGCACCGGCTATTCGTCGCTGTCCTATTTGCAGTCGTTCCCGTTCGACAAGATCAAGATCGACCAGTCATTCATCGCCAATCTCGGCCACAGCCAGCAGGCCGCCACCATCGTGCGCGCGGTGATCGCGCTCAGCCGCGGGCTCAAGATGCCGGTCGTGGCGGAGGGCGTGGAAACCCAGGAACAGGTCAAGTTCCTCGCCGCCGAATGGTGCAACGAGATCCAGGGCTATTTCGTCGGCCGGCCGAAACCGATCGCGGACTACGCCGAATTGGTCGGCCGCAAGGCGCCGCCGCGCCCGAAGCTGGCGATCGCCGGCTGACGCCCCGGGCGTTATTGGCGGAAGAGCGCGCGCAGCGAGTCGTCTTTGCCGTCGCGCCGCCACATGATCTCGCGGATGCGCCACGCACCTTTGATCTTGATGAGGTCGAGCGCGACCATCTTTGGGTCGCTGAAATTGGTAAATTTGACCGTGGCGCTTGCCTTGCCGGGTGCAGGCTCGCTCACCGCGATGTCGAAGCCGGTAATCTTCCAGTCCTGTGCGTCGACGAAAGGGTCGCCGTCGAGATTGCCGACTTCGCCGCGTTTGGCCGCTTCGTCCTGGTCCTTGATCATCAGCGCGGCGAGCGCGGGCTCGAAATAGCGCCGGATCGTGCGTTTGTCGTCGAGCAGGATGCCTTTGGCGGCCTTGCCTGTGTAGGTGTCGTAGATCGCCGTGACGAAGGCGCGCGCCGACTCGTCGGCGGCCAGAGCCGGGCCCGCGAGGAACGCGCCGGCCGCGCTGAGAAGGAGAGAACGTCGGGTGAGCATGGATCGCCGCATCAACTGGTGCTGCCGGAAGGATTGAACTCTCGACCTCCCCCTTACCAAGGGGGTGCTCTACCACTGAGCTACGGCAGCACGTGAGTCGAGCGAATATCCGATCATGCCGGTGATGTCGAGCGCCCCGCTTGCCGACCGGGGATCGGCCTTCTATTTGATCCGCCATGACGGGCGGAAGCGGTAAATTCGGCGATTTGAGGCGCGCCGAGCGCCTGAAGGCGGCGTTGCGCGACAACCTCAAGCGCCGCAAGGCGCAGCAAAAAGCCCGTGCGCAGGCCGCCCGCGACGCCACGGAGCACGATTCCGCCGGAATCACCCCCGAAATTGCGCCGCACAAGCCGAAAGGCTAGTAACCTTGCGGGCGCCTTGGCCTTGCCGGGAGGCCGACGCAGTCCTTACTTAGTCGTCCGGCCAAAAGGGGCCATCAGCGGGGCGTCATGGATCGAATTCGGATTGTCGGTGGTCAGCGCCTCAACGGCACGATCCCGATATCGGGCGCCAAGAACGCCACGCTGCCGTTGATGATCGCCAGCCTTTTGACCGAGGACACGCTGATCCTCGACAATGCGCCGCGGCTGGCCGACGTCGAACTGCTGCAGCGCATCCTCGGCAATCATGGCGTCGATGTCATGATCGCGGGCAAGCGCCCGGGCGACGATCCCAATTCCGGCCGCACGCTGCACATCTCGGCCAAGAACATCATCGACACCACCGCGCCCTATGAGCTGGTTTCCAAGATGCGGGCGAGCTTCTGGGTGGTGGCGCCGCTGTTGGCGCGCATGGGCGAGGCCAAGGTCTCGATGCCCGGCGGCTGCGCCATCGGCACGCGGCCGGTCGATCTATTGATCATGGCGCTGGAGAAGCTCGGCGCCGAGATCGAGATCGAAGGCGGCTACGTGATCGCGCGCGCGAAAAAAGGATTGCGGGGGGCCGACATCGTGTTCCCCAAGGTCACCGTCGGCGGCACCCATACCGCGATGATGGCGGCAGCGCTTGCTCACGGCACCACGGTGATCGAAAACGCCGCGCGCGAGCCGGAGATCGGCGACGTCGCCGACTGCCTCAACAAGATGGGCGCGAAAATTTCCGGCGCCGGCACCGCGCGCATAGTCGTCGACGGCGTGGCGCGGCTGTATGGCGCGCGCCACGCGGTGCTGCCCGACCGCATCGAGACCGGCACCTATGCCATGGCGGTGGCGATGACCGGCGGCGACGTGCTGCTGCAGAACGCGCGGCCCGAACTGTTGCAGTCCGCGCTCGACGTGCTAGCGCAAGCCGGCGCCACCATCACGCCGACCAACGAGGGCATCCGCGTTTCCCGCAACGGCGCCGATCTCGCGCCGGTCACGGTGACGACCGCGCCGTTCCCCGGCTTCCCCACCGATCTGCAGGCGCAGCTGATGGCGCTGATGACGCGCGCTTCCGGCACCTCGCGCATCACCGAGACCATTTTCGAGAACCGCTTCATGCACGTGCAGGAGCTGGTGCGGCTCGGCGCGCATATTCATCTCGACGGCGAGACCGCAACAATAGAGGGCGTCAAGCATCTCACCGGCGCGCCGGTGATGGCCACGGATTTGCGCGCGTCGGTGTCGCTGGTGATCGCCGCGCTCGCGGCCGAGGGTGAGACCATGGTCAACCGCGTCTATCACCTCGACCGCGGCTTCGAGCGGGTCGAGGACAAGCTCGCGGCTTGCGGCGCCGCGATCGAGCGCATCAGCGCGTAGTGCAGCTTAGCGCACTCTCTTCACCTCCCCCTGGAGGGGTGAGGTCGGTCCGCGCAGCGGACCGGGAGGGGGGTGATCTTCTTCGTGCACAATCCACCCCACCCCGGCTCGCATCTTCGATGCTCGCCGACCCTCCCCCTCCAGGGGAGGGTGAAGCGCGCGCGGCGCGGTGATCGAAAGGATTAGCGCGTAATTAGTTCACTGAAGGCATGGCGATCTCTCTTCCCTCTCCCCTTGCGGGAGAGGGTGGCGAGCCGGGTGAGGGGTCTGTACGCGCGTTTCGATATAGTTTTCGTCAAGTCGCGACGAACGGGCCTTCAGGAAGTACTACCGACGCATTACTGAGGCAGTGCACATATAGACCATTAAACGTTTGGGCAGCATCTACGCTGTAATAATTGGTCAGACACTCGAAGCACTGAATGATGTCCATTCGGTAATTTTGAATGACCAATAAGCCAGGCCAATGAGGATCAATGCCAAGATAACGGCGTCCATCGTTCGCGGTTTGCATCTTCAGAAACTGTAAGCTCAGCATATCGAAGTGAGACACTGAACTAAGTTGACCGTAGATGCCATCGTACATATCGGCCATCCGATCCTGGGAGATATCGAGCGTCGTTAACGCCGGCAGCGCATCTCTCTTCATTGCCATCGAACGGAGATCCAGATTGTCCCACCCTTTGAGACGCGCTTGCTCTTCCTTTGATAGGGGTTTGGTCGCCCATTGAGGGGTAGGACCAAACGGTGCCTCCATCCTCGATCGGATTTGTTGCGGCATATTCCTAAGAAGCGAACGAACTTTGCCGTAGAAATAGCGGCGGTACTTTTCGGCCTCAGTGCCATCTGGTTGACGAGCGAGCCACGAGAAGCGCAAGCCCTGCTCGTACCTATCGCGCAGCAGCGACATCGTAGCGTGGACAAGGCCCCAACTCGCATTTGATCGTACTGCGAGGCGACATGAAGTGTGCCGGCGGATCCTCCTCTTGCTGGATGGAGAGCATTGCCCGGTACTGCGCCCAAGCTTGCTTGTTAATATCGTAAATCGCGGCAAGCGGTGGCGATAGCGCGAGCGGTCCCAAATGATCGAGGATATTTGCTTCTGGCACGGCCGAAGCTCCGAAATGAGATTAGCGCCTCCTTCGCGCGACTGTGCGACGGGTTCCGCCGGCTTTCAACCTGAAAGCAAATACTAGAAACATATTCCTAACACATCATAGGATCAAATTCCCACATCCCGCCCTCGCTACCGAGGGGCGTCTGATCAAGCGTCTCCAGACGCGGGGCGGGGAGCGGTGGCCGGAAGGGGGCGTCGGAGATGCGGCGCCAGTATCCCCAGCCGGCGGTCCAAGCCGCTTCGTCCCGGCGCGCCAACCGCGCGTCGCCGGGCCCCACTGACGGCGGCAGCCGGTACGGTCAGAAGTGCTGAGCACCGTTTGGGCCTACAGCGGTGGATAGGTGGCCTTCCAATTCGAGAGGAGAGGCGGGTCGCCTGAAACGGGACGTCCACCGGGGGCGAGGCGGAGCAAACCTAACAAACACCGCGCGCGGGACGCCTTGGGTTGGGCGGACTTGCGGTTATACGGACTTCGACAAGCCTCGATGTCGCGAGGCGTCGAGGCCCGTGGGTCCGTTGCGGACCCTTGGCGTCCCGCGCGCCCTCGGTTCTTTCGGGGCGGCGGAAAGTGGACGACGGCCTGCCGGCGGCAGTAAAGAATACGGGCGATGACGCACGTCTCATGGTCATTCCGGGGCGCGTGCGAGAGCGAGCTAACCCGGAATCCAGAGACCCACTGGACAGATCATCGAATTAGCTCTGGATTCCGGGTCCACCGCTTCGCGGTGTCCCGGAATGACAGGAAGAGAGAGCAGCATGCCCACCATCAAAGTCTTGAGCGCCGGCGCCGTGCAGTCGATGGTGGAGCAACTCGGCCGCGAATTCGAGCGCGCCAGCGGCAACAAAGTCGATCTCACCTTCAACACCGCCGGCTCGCTGCGCGACCGCGTCAAGAACGGCGAGGCCGCCGACGTCGTCATCCTGTCGGAATCGATCATCGCCGGCCTCGACCGGCTCGGCCTGTTCGTGCCCGGCAGCATCGTCAATCTCGGCCGCACCGTCACCGGCGTCGCCATTCGCGAGGGCGCCCCCGCGCCCGACATTTCCACGCCGGCGGCGTTCAAGCAGGCGCTGCTCAACGCCAAGACCGTGTCCTATACCGATCCGAAGGCCGGCGGCTCCGGCGGCATCATGTTTACCGCCATGCTGGAGAAACTCGGCATCGCCGACGCCATCGTCAAGAAGGCCGTGCTCGGCCAGCGCGGCGCCGAAGTGGCGCAGTTGATCGCCGACGGCAAGGCCGAGCTCGGCAGCACCTTCATTAGCGAAGTCCTGCCGGTGAAAGGTGCCAAGGTCGTCGGGCCGCTGCCGGACGAACTGCATACGGCCAATACCTATACGGCGGCGATTCACGCCGGCAGCGCCGATCGCGCAACGGCCGAAGCCTTGCTGCGCGCGCTCACCGATCCCGCCACCGGCGACCGCTGGGTCGCGGCCGGGCTGGAGCCGGCCTTCCGGTAAACTACGGACCTTGCGGCCGCGCGCGGGCTTGCCTAACTATTTTGCGTCTGGGAGCGCTGATGGCCATGGATCAGCTGAAATTCGTCGTCCTCGATGAGGAGGACCTGGAGGTCGCCTCGACCCACCTGCAAGATGCGGTGGCCAAGGTGGCGGACGTGCACTGGCTGCCGCAGGAAAAACGCCTGGTGCTGGCGGTCAATCGCTTCGACTGGGAAAGCGCCCAAGCGGCCAAGCCGGAATACCGGCGGCGGCGCACCGCGTTGCGCTTCGAGCGGGTGCTGTCGTGCAAATGCCGGGATGTAAACCCGGCGGGCCAGGACGCCGTACTCAACCTTTTGGACATCGAGTTTGCCGAGACCAATGCGCCCTCCGGGGTCGTGACCATCAATTTCTCCGGCGGGGCGACCCTGCGGCTGGAGGTCGAGTGCCTGGAAGCCGAATTGGTCGATCTCGGGCCGGTCTGGAGCACGGCGGCCCGTCCGGTCCATACGATCGAGGAGGCCCCGGCGGCAAAATCGGAGCGCGCCTGAACCCTTCCGAGGTTGACGCGCCCGCGCCTGCACGCCATTGACCTGAGGGCCAGGGACCGGCAGCCATGCCCCGGTCCGGAAAAACGGTCATGCCCATCCGCCTCGACAGCAAGGATGCCGACTTCTCCACGCGCTTCCGCGCTTTCCTCGCCGTCAAACGCGAGACGGCGCAGGACGTGGAAAAGACCGTGCGCCATATCATCGATGAGGTGAAGGCCTATGGCGACCGCGCGCTGCTGCAGCTGACGCTGGAATTCGACCGTCTCGATCTTACCAAGGTCAGCATGCGCGTCACCGCCGCCGAGATCGATGCGGCCGAGAAATCCTGCGACCCACAGGCACTCGCCGCGCTCAAGCTCGCGCGCGAACGCATCGAGGCCTATCACGTCCGTCAAAAGCCGAAAGACGAACGCTTCACCGACGCGCTCGGCGTCGAAATGGGCGGCAAGTGGACCGCGATCGAAGCGGTCGGGCTTTACGTTCCCGGCGGCACCGCCGCCTATCCGTCCTCGGTGCTGATGAACGCCGTGCCGGCCAAGGTCGCCGGCTGCGCCCGGCTGGTGATGGTAGTGCCGTCGCCGGACGGCAAGCTTTCTCCCTTGGTATTGGCGGCGGCCAAGCTCGCCGGCGTCGACGAGATCTATCGCATCGGCGGCGCGCAGGCCGTCGCCGCGCTCGCCTACGGCACCGAAACCATTGTGCCGGTCGCCAAGATTGTCGGGCCCGGCAACGCCTATGTGGCGGCGGCCAAGCGCCTGGTGTTCGGCCAGGTCGGCATCGACATGATCGCCGGGCCGTCCGAGGTGCTCATCCTCGCCGACCAGACCGGAAATCCCGACTGGATCGCCGCCGATCTGCTGGCGCAGGCCGAGCACGACGCCAGCGCGCAATCGATCATGATCACCGACGACGCCGCGCTCGCCGATCAAGTCGAGAAGGCGGTGGAATCGCAACTCAAGACGCTGCCGCGCGCGAAAATCGCTAGCGCCTCGTGGCGCGATTTCGGCGCCATCATCCTGGTGTCGAAGCTTGCCGACGCGGTTACGCTGGTCGACCGGCTGGCGCCCGAGCATCTCGAGATCGCCGCCGAGAATGCGGAGACGCTGGTGTCGAAAATCCGCAATGCCGGCGCCATTTTCATCGGCGCGCATACGCCCGAGGCCATTGGCGATTACGTCGCCGGCTCCAACCACGTGCTGCCGACCGCGCGCTCGGCGCGCTTCTCGTCGGGTCTCGGCGTGCTCGATTTCATGAAGCGGACTTCCTTGCTCAAATGCGGGCCGGAGCAATTGCGCGCGCTCGGCTCCGCCGCGATCGCGCTCGGCGAAGCGGAGGGCCTAGTCGCCCACGCCCGCTCGGTGGCGATCCGCCTCAATCAGCGATGAGCCCGGCGAAACCAACGCCGGCTGCGGTGAAGCAGCGCCTGGTCTCCGTCACCCTCGACGAAGCATCGATCGGCCGCTCCAATCCGGACGTCGAGCACGAACGCGCGGTCGCGATCTACGATCTGCTCGAACAGAACACCTTCATGCCGGTCGGGCACGACGGCGGTCCCTACGCGCTGCATCTGAGCATCAACAGCAACCGGCTGGTGTTCGACATCCGCCTGGAGGACGGCACGCCGGTGATGGCGCATCTGTTCTCGCTGACGCCGCTGCGCCGCATCGTCAAGGACTACTACATCATCTGCGACAGCTATTATCAGGCCATCCGTACCGCGACGCCCGACAAGATCGAAGCCATCGACATGGGCCGGCGCGCCATCCACAACGACGGCTCGCACATCCTGATGGAGCGGCTGCAGGACAAGGTGACGGTCGATCTCGACACCGCGCGCCGGCTGTTCACCTCTGATCTGCGTGTTGCACTGGAAGGGTTGAGACTTGGCCGCGTCCGTGCGCCACACGCGCCCACAATCGGTGCTGTTCGCGTGCGGCATGAACGCGGTGCGCTCGCCGATGGCCGCCGGCCTGTTGCAGCAGTTGTTCGGAAAATCGATCTATGTCGGCTCCGCCGGCGTGCACAAAGGCTTTCTCGATCCGTTCGCGGTCGCGGTGATGGAGGAGATCGGCATCGATATCGCCCGCCACAAGCCGGTCACCTTCGAGGATGTCGAGGACCTGGAAGGGCTCAATTTCGATCTGATCGTGACGCTGTCGCCGCCCGCGCATCACAAGGCGCTGGAGCTGACCCGCACCAATGCTGCGGAAGTCGAATACTGGCCGACGGTCGATCCGACCGGCGTCGAAGGCACCCGCGAGCAGCGGCTCGACGCCTACCGCGCCGTGCGCGACGAGTTGATGGCGCGCATCCGCGAGCGTTTCGGGCAAACGGGTGGCGGGAATGAATGAGTTGTGAAAATAGTCCCGTTCCGCTAGTTTCCGCGCCAATCTCACCACCATGACAAAGCCGCTAAACCCATGATCGGCCGGCCCAAATTCGTGCTCGCTTCCGGTTCGCCGCGACGGCTTGCTTTGGTCAATCAGGCCGGCATCGAGCCGGATGCGCTTAAGCCGGCGGATATCGACGAAAGCCCGCTGAAGGGCGAGATCCCGCGCGCCCATGCCAACCGGCTGGCGCGCGCCAAGGCGGAAGTGGCGCTCGCCAATGTGAAGCTCGACGACGAACTGCGCGGCGCCTACATCCTGGCCGCCGACACCGTGGTGGCGGTCGGCCGCCGCATCCTGCCGAAGGCCGAATTGCTCGACGAGGCGGCACAGTGCCTGCGCCTGCTGTCCGGCCGCAATCACCGCGTCCACACCTCGATCTGCCTGGTGACGCCGAAGGAGGCGTTTCGCCAGCGCCTGGTGGAAACCCGCGTGCGCTTCAAGCGGCTGTCGGACGAGGACATCGAAGCCTATCTCGCCTCGGGCGAATGGCGCGGCAAGGCCGGCGGCTACGCGGCGCAGGGCATCGCCGGCAGCTTCATCGTCAAGCTCGTCGGCTCCTACTCGAACGTGGTCGGCCTGCCGCTGTACGAGACCATGAGCCTGCTCGGCGGCGAGGGTTACCCGATCCGTTTCGGCTGGCTCAACGCGACGTGATGGTCATTCCGGGGCCGGCCGAAGGCCGGAACCCGGAATCAAGGGCCAGCATCGAGATGGTTTCCGTGTTGCTCTGGATTCCGGGCTCGCACGCTTGCGCGTGCGCCCCGGAATGACGGAATAATTGCCCCATGAACATTGCTCTTTGGCTCCAGCGGAGCGCTCTCAGCCACCCAGCGTTGCCGGCGGCGGCGAGCGGCACGCGCGTCACCGCGACCTATGGCCAGTTGGCGGAACGCGCGGCGCGGCTGGCCGGCGCCCTGCGCGAGCGCTGCGGGCTTGAGCCCGGTGACCGCGTCGCCATCGCCGCCAAGAATTCAGCGGCCTATCTCGAAGTGCTTTACGGCATCTGGCACGCCGGTCTTGCCGCGGTGCCGGCCAATGCCAAGCTGCACGGCGCGGAACTCGGCTACATCCTCGAGCAGTCCGGCGCGCGCGTCTGCTTTGCCTCGGACGGCATTGACGCCGAGATCGCCCCGCATGCGCCGAAAAGTCTCGAGCGGCTGATCACCATCGGCAGCGCGGAATACCAGGCGCTGTTCGCGGCGGATCCGATTGCGCTGGTGCCGCGCGCGCCGGACGATCTCGCCTGGCTGTTCTATACCTCGGGCACGACCGGACGGCCGAAGGGCGCCATGCTCACGCATGACAATCTGATCGCGGCGAGCATGGCCTATGGCGGCGAGGTCGATCCGGTGACGCCGGGCGACGCCATTCTGCACGCCGCGCCGATGAGCCACGGCTCCGGCCTCTACATCATGCAGCACGTCGCGCGGCTCGGCGTACAGGTGATGCCGGAGAGCGGCGGCTTCGAGCCGGACGAGATCGCCGCGCTGTTCAATCATTGGCCGCGTCTATCGATGTTCGCCGCGCCGACCATGATCAAGCGGCTGGTCGCCTGTCCGGCTGATCTCAACGCCGAGCACATCCGCACGCTGATCTGGGGCGGCGCGCCGATGTATGTCGAGGACGCGCTGGCCGCACTCGACCGCTTCGGCCCGCGCCTGGCGCAGATTTACGGCCAGGGCGAGGCGCCCATGACCATCACCACGTTGTCGAAAGAGGACATCGCCGACCGCGAGCATCCGCGCTGGCGCGAGCGGCTGGGCTCCGCCGGCAAGCCTTATTCGAACGTCGAGGTGATGGTGGCGGACGCGCAAGATAAGCCGGTGGCGCAGGGCGAAGCGGGCGAGATCCTCTGCCGCGGCGTCATCATGTCCGGCTATTGGCAAAATCCGGATGCGAGCGCGGCCTCGCTGCGCCACGGCTGGCTGCATACCGGCGATGTTGGCGTTTTCGACGCGGAAGGCTATCTCCACCTCAAGGACCGTTCCAAGGACCTGATCATCTCCGGCGGCTCCAACATCTATCCGCGCGAGGTCGAGGAAGTGCTGCTGATGCACAATGGCGTACGCGAGGTCTCGGTCATCGGCCGGCCGGACCGCGAATGGGGCGAGGCGGTGGTGGCCTATGTGGTGGGCGCGGCGAGCGCGGCCGAACTCGACGCGCTGTGCCTTTCCCGCATTGCGCGCTTCAAGCGGCCGAAGGATTATGTTTTTGTCGACGCCCTGCCGAAAAACAACTACGGCAAGATCCTGAAGACGGAGCTGCGCGCCATGGATGCGGCGAGGGTCGGAAAGCGATGAACGAGATCGAGCGAAAAATCGGCGGCGCGCGCTGCCCGATTTGCGGCAAGGCGACGGATCAGGCGTTCAAGCCGTTCTGCTCGAAACGTTGCGCCGATATCGATCTCAACCGCTGGCTTTCCGGCGTCTATGCGGTGCCGGTGAAAGAGGACGAAGACGAGGACGGCGAGCGCGTGCCGGACAACGACGCAGGTGAGAAATCATGAATGTGCAAGCCGCCGAATGGCCGGATCGTCTGTTCGCCACGCTCAAGCGCGCCGGCATCCGCCAGGTCGGCTATGTGCCCGACGCCGGCCATGCCCGGCTGATCGAGCGCTGCCGCGCCGATCCGGACATCCGCGACGTGGTGCTCACCACCGAGGAGGAGGGCATCGCGCTCGCCGCCGGCGCCTGGCTCGGCGGCGAACGGGCGGCGCTGCTGATGCAGTCGAGCGGGCTCGGCAATTGCGTCAACATGCTGTCGCTGGCGCGCAGCTGCCGCTTTCCGCTGCTGATGCTGATCACCATGCGCGGCGAGTGGGAGGAGTTCAATCCCTGGCAGGTGCCGATGGGATCGATCGTCGATCCGGTGCTCAAGCTGTGCGAGGCGGAGGTCTATCGCGTGACCACGCCGGCCGAAGTGCAAGGCGCGGCCGAGCGCGCCGTGCAGCACGTGTTCGGCGACGAGCGCATCGCGGCGCTCGTGCTGTCGCAGCAGCTGATCGGCAAGAAGGTGTGGACCAAATGACCGGGAAACTCGAACGCCGCGCCGCCATGGCGACCCTGCTCGCCGGCCGCGGCGACGATCTCTTGGTGGTGCCCGGCCTCGGCTCGACCACCTATGACCTGGCCGCGCTCGGCGACAATCCGAAGAACTTCTATCTGTGGGGCGCCATGGGCGGTGCCGCCATGATCGGCCTCGGCCTGGCGCTGGCGCAGCCCGACAAGCGCGTGGCGGTCATCACCGGCGACGGCGAGATGCTGATGGGGCTCGGCGCGCTCGCCACCATCGGCGTCCAGCACCCCGCCAATCTCGCCGTCGTCGTGTTCGACAACGGCGTCTATGGCGAGACCGGCATGCAGCCGAGCCACACCCAGAGCGGCGTCGACCTGCTCGCCGTGGCCGGCGGCTGCGGCATTGCGACCTGCCCCGAGGTGCGCGACGAGGCTAGTTTGCGCGATCTGGCCGGCCGGCTGAAAACCTTAAGCGAGACCCTGTTTGCCCGCGTGCTGATCGCCGCGGACGAGCCGCCGCGGGTGCTGCCAGAGCGCGACGGTGCGGTGCTGAAAGACCGCTTCCGGGCGGCTATCGGGGTTAAAGCATGAATTTACGCAAGTTTGCCGCCGTTCTGGACAGCGTGGAATCGAGCCTCTATAACGCCCGCGCTCTGCTTGCCTGCTCGGTTTGAGCGGGCAAGTTTCAGGACTTGGCGCCCAGGTAGCTCAGTTGGTAGAGCATGCGATTGAAAATCGCAGTGTCGGTGGTTCGATTCCGCCCCTGGGCACCATTTTCATCCACCATGCCGAAACCGGAATGACCGCGACCAAGCGGAGCGCCTTTCGTTCGCGCGCGATCGGCATCTCCGGCGCGGCCGCGGACTGAGCGGCTGTCGGCAGCGCGAAATGCAGCGCAGCATGCGTGGTCGAAAAGCCGCAGCCAGATCTTAAATTGCAGCCGGTGCGAGTCCCAATGACTCATCTCCTTGAAAACCCGGCGAAAATCGCGACCAAAAAACTTGCCGCGCAAAACGCGGTGTGTGGAACGAAAACGTGCGAATCAGCGCATGCTGATACCGCTCAAGACATCGCCGAGTTTGCCAGCCAGACAATGGAGCGCGCAATGATTCAAGAATTTCCAACCAGTGCGCCGTGCGTCCGCGTGATCGTCGTAGGCAACGAAAAGGGGGGATCGGGTAAGTCCACCGTTGCCGTGCATATCGCTGTCGCCTTGCTGAAGCTGGGCCAAAGCGTCGCCACCATCGACCTCGATAGCAGGCAACGCAGCTTTACGCATTACATCGACAACCGCCTGGCCTGGGCGCGGCAGCGCGGCAAGGAACTGCCGGCTCCGAACCATGTCTGTTTCGACGAGGAGGCCGAGTTCTCCAAGCCGGAAGACGAGGCGGAAGCACGCGCGGCATTCCTGAATACCATCGAAACCTTGTCCGCCAATCACAGTTACATCGTCATCGATACGCCGGGTCACAACAGCCATCTGTCGCGGCTGGCGCATGCCATGGCCGACACCTTGATCACGCCGCTCAACGACAGTTTCGTCGACCTGGACGTGCTCGGCAACGTCGATCCGGAATCTTTCGGTGTCACCGGCATCAGCCACTATGCCCGCATCGTCGAGGACGCGCGGCGCGAGCGGCAGGCGGCCGGCAGACCGGACACGGATTGGATCGTGCTGCGCAACCGGCTGTCCATGTTGAGTTCGCGCAACAAGCGTTTTGTCGGCGACGCGCTGAACGACCTATCGCAAAAGCTCGGTTTCCGCTGTATCGAAGGTCTGGCCGAGCGGGTGATCTTCCGCGAATTCTATCCGCGCGGGCTGACCGCCATTGACGATATCGACGAAGGCACGCTCGGCACGCGGCCGACCATGTCGCACGCCACCGCCCAGCTCGAAGTGCAAGATCTGCTCTCCGCGCTGTTGGGCGCGCCGGCGCGCGGCATCGACAGCATCGGCCAGGCCGACGCAGCGTGAACTTAACCGGCTAGGCGTCTTTTTGAAATGCAAACGCAGCGGCGATGGCGCCGCTGCGTTATCCGACGCCGCCGCCCGACGATTTGATCAAGCCGTTTCGCACTGCAATCGCGACCGCATGCACCCGGTTCCGCGCCCCCAATTTGCGTGCCGCCACGCGCAGATAATGCTGCGCCATGCTTTTGCTCACGCCGAGTTCGGCCGCCATCTCGTCGGCGGTCTTGCCATTGGCGAATAACTTGAGCGCGGAGAGTTCATTAATGTCCAACGGTCTCATCGATATCTGTACGCCCCCAACTAACAACACATGCCCGACAGATACGAAGTCCGGGGTCCGCTTGCGATGAGAGTGACAAGAATCTAACCGTCGCCTCAGCCCCGGAAGTTCACCGGCAGCCTCAAAGTTCATTTGCGCAATTTTGTGGTTCGCCTGTGGCAAGACCGCGGCAGACGCTCCCATCTGCCGCCGCAATCTTTTGGCAGCAGGTCACACCTGCTCGGCGTTGAGATAGGCGAGCCGCGCGCCGCAAAAGGCACAGATCAGGCCCAAGCCCAGCGCGGTCAGCCCCGCGATCACGTCCACGGTGCCGCCGGCATTGCCGCTCTTGCTCATGACGCCGCCGGCGGTGGCGGCCGCGAACACCAGCGCGATCAAAAAGCCCCGCGCCAGCCGGTAGACGAAATCGCGTTCGCGCGCCGCCGCGATCAGATAGGCGCCGGTGCCCCAGCCGCCGACAAAGCCGGCGCCGCCGATCGCCCACCAGGCCAGCGCCGAGGCGAGCTGTTGCCTGTTGCCGGCGGCGGCATCGCGCAGCACCGCGTCGAGCCCGACGCCGAAGACGGTAAGCACGATGTGCACCACCAGCGCCGCAAAGACGCCGCAGGCGATTGCCGCGGCGTAGTGCAGGCGACGGAGGGTGTCGGTGTCCATTCTCAAGGTCCAGGCTGGCGCGAAAGCGGCGAATGCCCGGGCAGAATAGCCGAAGCGGTGGCTGCCGCGAAACCTATCGATTGGCGATCAAATCCCGGCCAGCTCGCGCATGATCTTATAGAGCCGCGCCTGGCCCTCGAAGCCGATGCCGGGGCGGCCGGAGAGCGAGATAAAGCCGCCCGCGATGCGGGCGTCGTCGGCGAAGCCGCCGAAATCGCCGAACACGCCCGGATAGGATTCCGCGCCGCCCAGCCCGAAGCCAGCGGCGATCGCCAGCGACATCTGGTTGCCGCCGTGCGGGAACATGGCGCTACGCGGCCAGCCGTGCCGCGCCAGCATGTCGAGCGTCCGGGCATATTGCACGATGCCGTAAGCCTGCGGCGGATCGATCTGAATGATGTCGTTGCGTTCGGGCTTGAGGCCGCCGAAGCGCGCCAGGTTTTCCACGTCCTGGGTCGAGAACAAATTCTCGCCGGTGGAGAGCGGCGGGGCGTAAACCGCGGCGATCTCGGCCAGCAACGCGTAGTCGAGCGGATCGCACGGCTCCTCGAACCAGCGCAAGCCGAACGGCGCCAGCCCTTGCGCATAAGCAAGCGCGTCGGCGCGCTCGAATTTGGAATTGGCGTCGACCGCGAGCAGCGCGCCCTTCGGCAGGATCGATTTGACCGCCTCGACGCGCCGGAGGTCGTCCGCGAGCCCCATGCCGCCGACCTTCATCTTCACCATGGTATAGCCGGTGTCGAGATGGCCGCGCATCTCGTCCTGCAGGTCCTGGGTGGCCTTGCCCGGCGCGTACCAGCCGCCGCCGACATAGCAGAACACTTTCTCGGCCCGCTTGCCGCCGTTGAAGCGCTCGGCCAGCAGTAGGTGCAGCGGCTTGCCGGCGATCTTGGCGACGGCATCCCAGATCGCCACCTCGATGGTGCCGATGCCGACCGAGCGTTCGGAATGCCCGCCGGATTTCTCGTTCTGCATCATGACGGCGAGACATTTTTCCGGCGCGAGATTGCCGGCGTCGTCGAGCAGCGTGTCGGGCTTTGCCTTCAGGAGGCGCGGAATGAAGCGCGCGCGCATCTGCGCGCCGCAGGCGTAACGGCCGGTGGAATTGAAGGCGAAGCCGCAGACCGGCTTGCCGGAGCGTTGAACGTCGGTGATCACGGCGACCACCGAGGTCGTCATTTCGCTGAAATTGAAGCTCGAATTGGCGAGCGTCGAGTTGAGCGGGACCGCCGTTTCGCGGATATCGACGATGCGCATGGGCTTTGCCTCTCGGCTGTCATGCGCGGGCTTGACCCGCGCATCCCGCTTAGGATTGCATAGTGGCTACCTAAGCGAGATGGCCGGGACAAGCCCGGCCATGGCAATCTTCGCGTGTTTGCGCGCCTACTTGATCTGCGGAATCTTCGCTTCCTTGATAACCTTACCCCACTTCTCGACTTCTTTCTTGATGTAGCCGGCGAACTCGTCGGGCGTATCCGCCACTGGGTCGAAGCCGAGCTGGGCGCATTTCGCCTTCACGTCCGGCAGCGCCATCGCTTTTTTGATCTCGGCGTTGAGCAGATCGACGATGGCCTTGGGCGTTTTGGCCGGCACGAAGACGCCCTGCATGGTCTCCGATTCCTGTTCGGCGAGGCCGGCTTCTCCCAGCGTCGGCACATCGGGGAGCGCGGCCGAGCGCTTGGCCGAGGTGACCGCGAGTGCTCGCAGTTTGCCGCCTTTCACCTGCGGCGCGGCCGGCGGCATGGCGGCGAAGGCAATCGGCGTCTGGTTCGCGACCGTCGACTGGATCGCCGGCGCGGCACCGCCGAACGGCACGCTGGTCGCGTCCAGCTTGAGCGACAGCTTGAACAATTCGGCGGCGAGCTGCGGCGTCGTGCCGATGCCGGGGTTGGCGATGGCGTATTTGAAGGGATTGGCCTTCAAGAGCTCGACCAGCTCCTTCACCGTCTTCACCGGCAGTTCGGGGTTGACCACCAGGATATTGGGCGAGGCGGCGGCGAGCGTCACCGGCTCGAAATCCTTGAACGCGTCGTACGGGTTCTTCGCGTAAAGGCTCGGATTGACCACGAAACTCGAGCTCGCCACCAGCATGGTGTAGCCGTCGGGGTTGGCGCGCGCGACGATCGTCATGCCGATATTGCCGCCGGCGCCGGGATGGTTTTCGACGTAGAATTGCTGCTTGAGGCTTTCCGATAGTTTCTGCGCGATCAGGCGCGCCATTACGTCGGTCGGTCCGCCAGCAGCGAAAGGCACGATCACCTTGACCTGACGGGTCGGATAGTCCGCTGCATGGGCGAACGGCGCCTGCATCAGGCCGGTACCGGCCAGCGCGGTCATCATCAGCATTGCCGAACGGCGAGACAGCTTTTTCATTGTTGGTCCTCCTTTGAATTTTAACGCGTCACGCGCGCAGGCCGAGGATCGCGCGCGCCTCTTTTGCCGTCGCGAGCTCGGCGCCCAGATCGTCGAGAATACGCACCGCCTTCTCGCACAGCGCCGCATTGCTTGGTGTCAGCTGGCCTTTGCCGAGGTAAACATTGTCTTCCATGCCGACGCGCACGTGCCCGCCGAGGAACCAGGCCGTCGCCAGCATGGGGAATTCCCAGCGGCCGATGGCGAAAGCCGCCCAATCGGCATCCGCCGGCAGCAGCGACTGTGCATACATCAACGTCTGCGGCGTCGAGACGAAGCCGTAGCGCACGCCCATCACGATCTGGAACAGCGGCGGGCGCTTGAGCACGCCTTGGTCGAGCAGCGCATGCGCGAGCTGGATGTCGCCGGAGTCGAACACTTCCAGCTCGGGTTTACTGCCGGCCTCCTGGATCGCCTTCGCCATGATGGTCACGTTGTCCGGCGTGTTGATCACCGCGGCTGAGCCCGACCACATGGTATTGAGGTCGAGCGTGGCGATGTCCGGCTTGAGCGCGACGATGTGTTCGACGCGCTTGAGCGGGTGCAGGATGTTGGTGCCTGGGCCGGCAACACGCGGATCGTCCTTGCCCGGCACGAAGCGGCCGCCGGGGCCGGTGGTCAGATTGATGATCAGGTCGGAGTTCTTGTCGCGAATGCGCTCGACCACCTCGCGGTAATGCGCGAGTTCCATGCTCGGCCGCCCGTCCGGATGGCGCACATGGATATGCGCGACCGCGGCGCCGATTTTTGCCGATTCAAGCGCGTCGTTGGCGATCTGCTCCGGCGTGCAGGGCAGGGCGGGATTTTGCTGCACCGTGGTGAGATTGCCGGTCACCGCGACCGTGAGGATTGTCTTCTTGCTTTTACCGGCCATGTCGATTTTGTCCCGTCCCGCGCTGCTGATTGACATCAAACAAACGACTGTTTACTTTTCCGCTTCTCTCAAATCGTTCAGCTTGAGTCAAGCGTTGAGCCGATCCCCCGCGCCGAAAACGACAGTGAAGAAACCCGCTGCGGCCAAGCGCCGCGCGCGTTTGGGCAAGCCTGTGTCGCCGGCAGCCGCGCCGTCGGTGCGCGAGCGCATTCTCACGGTGGCCGAGCGCATGTTCGCCGAGCACGGCATGGAGGGCGTCGGCCTGCGCGCGATCACCGCCGCCGCGCGCGTCAATCTCGCCTCGATCGCCTATCATTTCGGTTCCAAGGACGGATTGCTGGAAGCGCTGTTCGCACAACGCGCGGCGCCGATCGCGCAGGAGCGGCTGCGCCTGCTCGCCCTTTGTTACGAAGGCGGCAAAACGCCGACGCTGGAGGAAATTCTGGATGCATTTCTGCGACCGGCGCTGACGCTGGGCGTGCAGCCGCAATTCGGCGGACCCGCTTTCGTCAAGCTGCGGGCGCGGCTCGGCACCGAGCCGGAGAAAACCTCACGCAAGATTTTGGCCAAGGCCTTCGACGCCTCGAGCCGCAAATTCGTCGATGCGATCGCGCACGTGCTGCCCGGGCAGCCGCGCGCCGAGATCGAATGGCGCTATCACTTCATGCTCGGCGCCATGTTCTACACCATGGCCAATAGCGGGCGCATTCAGTCGCTGACCGACGGCCGTTGCGACCCGGGCGACGTCAAGCTCGCGCTGCATCACATGATTCCGTTTCTGGCGGCGGGCTTTCGCTCCGCGCCAGTGCCTTAACCCCCACCGAACAGCAAACAACCGAAGAGGAACGAACCATGACGGCCCGCAAGCTCACCCGCAAAGACATGTCCGACGCCGCCGAGAAGTACAAGAACTGGGGCAAATGGGGCCCGAATGACGAAATCGGCACGCTCAATTTCACCAGCGCGGAAGACATCATCGCCGCCACACGACTGGTCAAGAAGGGCAAGGTGATCTCGCTCGCGCTCAACTTCGACTACACCGGCCCGCAGGGCGCCAAGAGCAAATATCCGGCGATGGGCCGCACCAACCCGATCCACACCATGATCCGCACCGGCACCGACGCCTATTCCGGCGTGCTCGACAAGCGCGGCATCCGCGCCGCCGACGACATGGTGACCATGCCGCTGCAATGCGGCACGCAATGGGACGGGCTCGGCCACGTGTTCTATGAGAACAACATGTGGAACGGCTACGACTGCCGCGAGGTCACCTCGGCCGGCGCGCAAAAGTGCGGCATCGAGAAGACCAAGAACAAGATGGTCGGCCGCGGCGTGCTGCTCGACGTGGCGCGCTACAAGGGCGTCGAGTCGCTCGAAGACGGCTACGGCATGACCAACGACGACCTCTACAACACCGCCAAGAAGCAGAACGTCGCGCTCAAGCGCGGCGACTACGTGATCGTGCGCACCGGGCAGATGGAGCGCTGCATCAAGGCCGGCAGCTGGGACGGCTATCCGGGCGGCGACGCGCCGGGCTTTGCCTTCGAGACGCTCGACTTCGTCAAGAACACCGAGCTCGCCGCGCTCGCCAGCGACACCTGGGGTTGCGAAGTGCGCCCGAACCCGGTGGCCGAGGGCGAGAACATCAATCAGCCCTGGCACTGGATCACCATCCCGATCATGGGCATGACCATGGGCGAAATCTTCAATCTCAAGGAGCTCGCCGACGACTGCGCCACCGACAAGACCTACGAATTCATGTTTGTGGCGCCGGCGATCCCGATCACCGGCGCGGTCGGCTCGCCGGTCAATCCGCTGGCGATCAAGTGAGGGCTTTTCGCCCTCCCCTGGAGGAGGAGGGTGAAAGGAGGACGCGATGGCCAAGCAGTACCAAGTGACTCACACCGAAGCCGAATGGCGAAAAATTCTCACGCCCGAGCAATACGAGATCATGCGCGAGCACGGCACCGAGGCGCCCGGCAGCTGCGCGCTGCTCTATGAGAAGCGTGCCGGCACATTCCACTGTGCCGCCTGCGATCAGCCGCTGTTCGCTTCCAAGCTGAAGTTCGAGAGTGGCACCGGCTGGCCGAGCTTCAACGATCCGCTGCCGGGCGCGGTCGAGACCGTCGAGGACAACAGCTGCGGCATGATCCGCACCGAAGTGAATTGCAGCCGCTGCGGCGGTCATCTCGGCCACGTGTTTGACGACGGCCCGCCACCGACGCATCAGCGCTACTGCATCAACGGCATCGCCATGACTTTCAAGCCGGACTGAAAAGGAGCTATTGAAATGCTGGGACACAATACCAAACGCACCGGGGCGGAAGTGCTCGCCGATATGCTCGCCGGCTATGGCGTCAGCCACGTCTTCATGGTGCCGGCCGTGTTGCGGCGCACCTTCGCCGAGATGGAGCGGCGCACCAAGATCGCGCGCGTGCATTGTCATGGCGAAAAATCGGCCGCCTACATGGCCGACGGTTACGCACGCGCCTCCGGCAAGCCCGGCATCTGCATGGCGCAGGTGATCGGCGCGCTCAATCTCGCCGCGGGCCTGCGCGACGCGTACCTGGCGCATTCGCCGGTGATCGCCATGACCGGCGGACGCGATCCGAAAACCAAGTTCCGCCAAGTCTATCAGGAAGTCGACGACGTGCCGGCCTTCGAACCGGTGACCAAGTTCAACGCCACCATCGACGACGTGGCGCGCTTCCCCGACATGGTGCGGCAGGCGTTCCGTGTCGCGACGTCGGGGACGCCCGGCCCGGTGCATCTGCAATTCCGCGGCAACGAGGGGCAGGTCGACGTCGAGGAAGCCGAGATGGAAGCCATCGTGGAGGCGCAGTTCGCCCATGTGCCGCCGTTCCGGCCGGAGCCGGAAGCAGGCCATGTGAAGGCCGCGCTCGATCTGTTGCAAAAGGCCGAACGGCCGATCTTCGTCGCCGGCGGCGGCGTACGCGCTTCGGGCGCCGGCCGCGAACTCATGGCGCTGGCGGAAGCGCTGCAGATTCCGGTTGCCACCTCGCTCAACGGCAAGGATTGCATCCCCGGCATCCATCCGCTGTCGATTGGCGTCGTCGGCAGCTATTCGCGCGAAAGTGCCAACCGCGCGGTCAACCGCGCCGATCTCGTCTGTTTCGTCGGCAGCGGCACCGGCGGTATGACCACGCATTTCTGGGCGGTGCCGAAGATCGGCACGCTGGCGATCCAGATCGACATCGATGCCGAGGCGCTCGGCCGCAATTATCCGCTCGCCGCGAGCGTTCTGGGCGACGCCAAGACGGTGCTCGGGGCGATGCTCAAGCAGGCCGATAAGGCAAGCGCGAAAAAGCGCGAGGCCTGGGTCAAGGAAATTTCCGCGCTACGCGGCGATTGGTACGCCAAATTCAAGGCGGACCTGGAATCGAACGCGGTGCCGATCCATCCAGCCCGTCTTTGCCATGAGCTTACGCAGCACGTGCCCGACGACGGCATCGTGGTGGTCGACACCGGCCATGCCGGCATGTGGATGGGCGGCATGTATGATCTGCGCAAGCCCACACAGAGCTACATCCGCAGCGCCGGCCATCTCGGCTGGGCGTTTCCGGCCGGCATCGGCGCCAAGGCGGCGTGCCCCGAGCGGCCGGTGATCTGTTTCACGGGCGACGCCGGCTTCTGGTATCACATCGCCGAAGTGGAAACCGCGGTGCGCTGGAAAATCAACAGCGTGACGGTCGTCAACAACAACGGCGGCGGCAACCAGAGCAAGCGCGGCTTCGACCGCGCCTACGGCGGCACGCAAACCGAACAGGCGCGCGAATTGTGGACTTATCGTCCGATGAATTTCGCGAAACTGGCTGAGGACATGGGTGCGCTCGGCATTCGCGTGGAGCAGGCGAGCGACATCGCGCTGGCGCTGCAAAAGGCGCTTGCCGCCGACCGGCCGGTGGTGATCGACGTCGTCAGCGACATCGAAGCGCTGGCGCCGACCGCGGTGGCTTGACCTAAGGCGAAAAAATCAACGATTAAGAAGAGAGAAGGTTCCAGCGGCGCGCGTGAAATTTCGCGTGCCGCGGGATCGACGAAATTGCGTCCCAATTCGGCCAAGCCTCGTCGTTTCAAAAGGCTCGTCTGAGTCGGCGAACTATGAAACACTGCCGGCCTGTTTTCGGGGACACCCGGCCATCGCATGCTGACTGCGCGCCACGCAGCGATCCGTCTGCTCAAGCTCATGATGGTGGCATCGATCGTGCTGCCGGCGGTGCTGTTCGCGTTCGCCGCCTGGGTGAGCTATCGCAATTTCGAGAAGGTGACCGACGAGCGCATCGACCGCTCGCTCGACATCCTGCACGAGCAGGCGCTCAAGGTTTTTCAGACGCTGCAGCGTACCTTCGCCGAGATCGACGAAGTCATGCGCGGCATGTCGGACGCTGACATCCGTGCCAACGAAGCGCGGCTGCATGACCGGCTGGCGCTGATCGTCAAGGCTTTACCGCAGCTTCAAGGCATCGTTGTATTCGACCGCAACGGTTTCCCGCTGGTCTCCGCCAAGCTGCTGCCGGTACCGACCGATATCAACTTCAGCGACCGCGATTACTTCAAGGCGCAGATGCAGCACGACGCCGGCACCTATATCAGCACGGTGCACAAGCCGCGCATGGCCGGCATCGACGCCTATTTTTTTTCGATGTCGCAACGCCGCCCGTCGGCGGATGGGAAGTTTAACGGGGTTATCTCGATTGCGGTGCAGCCGAGCTATTTCGAGGATTTCTATTCGCGCATGGCCGCGAGCGAAGGCGGCTATTTCGGCATGGCGCGCGCCGACGGCGATTTCCTGGCGCGCTATCCGTTATTGAAGAATTGCGCGCTCAAGCTCGACGCCAACAGCAAATTGCTCGTTGGCATCGCCAAGGGGCTCGACCGCAGCATCTACTGGGCCAACTCGCAGCTCGATCACGTCGACCGGCGCATCGGCTATCGCCGGGTGACCGGCTTCCCGGTTTACGTGCTCGCCGGCGAGGAAAGATCGGCGATGATCCACGAATGGCTCGCTTATATGAGCAGCCATCTGATCTTCGGCCTGCCGGCGACCGCGTTCCTGTATGCCGGCCTCGGGCTTGCGTTGCGGCGCACCCGGCGTCTTTACGATGAAGCCGACCGCCGCGAGGCGGCGGAAGGCGCGTTGCGTCAATCGCAGCGGCTGGAAGTAATCGGCCAATTGACCGGCGGCGTCGCGCATGACTTCAACAATCTACTGATGATCATCAGCGGCAGCGTGCAACGGTTGCGCGCCGAGCTGACCGACGAGAAACATGCCCGCCTGCTCGACATGATCGGGACGGCGACCCAGCGCGGCGAGAGCCTGACCCGCCAGCTCCTCACTTATTCGCGCCGGCAGACGCTGACGCCGCAGGTGATAGATCTGTCGCAGCGGCTGCCGCCGCTGCGCGAACTGCTATTGCGCTCCCTGGGCGGCGGCATTGAGATCAAGGTCGACGTGCCGGACGGCGTATGCGCGATCCGCGTCGACCCCAGCGAGTTCGAGCTCGCCATCCTCAATCTCGCGGTCAACGCCAAGGACGCCATGCCGAACGGCGGCACGCTGTCAATTCGAGCCAAGCCGATAACGCTCAAGGGCGAGGCAAGCGAGGAAGGCTTGAGCGGCGAATTCGTCGCCATCCGCGTCGCCGACACCGGCCACGGCATTGCGTCAGACGTGCTGGGGCGGGTGTTCGAGCCGTTCTTCACCACCAAAGAGGTCGGCAAGGGCACGGGCTTAGGCCTCAGCCAGGTTTATGGCTTCGCCAAGCAATCCGGTGGCACCGCAACCATCACCAGCGCGGAAGGACGCGGCGCCGTGATCACGATCTATCTGCCGCGCAGCCACGAGACGCCGCAAAAGCCCTCGCCGCAATCGCAAGCGGAGGCGCCGGCCGAGCCGGCGGGCACGGTGCTGCTGGTCGAGGACAATGCCGACGTGGCCGAGGTGGGCGCCGACTATTTCCGCCAACTCGGCTACCGGGTGCGCAGTGTCGCCAATGCGCAAGCGGCGCTGGCGGCCTTGCGGCTGGATAACGAAGTCGATCTGGTGTTCTCGGACATCCTGATGCCGGGCGGCATGAACGGCCTCGATCTCGCGCGCGAGATCGGTACGCGCTTCCCCACCATTCCAGTGCTGTTGACCACCGGCTACAGCGCCAGCGCGCAAGACGCCGTGCGCCAGGGCGTCGTCGTGCTCCAAAAGCCTTACGATCTCGAAAGCCTGCGGCGGAATATCCGCGAGGTCATCGAGCTCGCCAAAGCGCGCCGCCGGCAGTCGGAGCCAGCGAAATAGTCTCGCGCGCGGTCGTAATTCAGCCTTCGCCGATTTCCTTCAGGATTTCCGCCGTGTGCTCGCCGAGCCGTGGCGCCGGGCGTTCCGATGCCGCGCGCCAGCCGTCCATCACGATCGGCGTGCGCACGCCGGGAATGTGACCGCTCTTGGCCGCGGCGCTCGGCAGGTCGAGCTTCATGCCGCGAAAGACGACTTGCGGATCGTTGAACACCTGCTCGAGATCATTAATCGGGCCGGCCGGTACCTTCTGCTCTTCGAGCTTGCCGAGCAATTCCTCGCGCGGCATGCGCTTCGTCAGCGCGGTAAGCTTGGCCACCAGTTCATTGCGATGTGCGAGACGCCCGACATTGTCCTTGTACTCGGGCACTTCCGCGAGCTCGGGCACGCCCAGCACGTGGCAAAGTTTGACGAACTGATTGTCGTTGCCGGTAGCGATGATGATGTGGCCATCGGCCACCGGGAATTCCTGGTAGGGCACGATGTTGGGATGCGAGTTGCCGATGCGCTTGGGAATCTGCTTGGAGACGAGATAATTGAGCCCCTGGTTGGCCAGCACGCCGACCGTCGAATCCACCAGGGCGGTATCGACATAGCAACCTTTGCCGGTCTTCTCACGCTGGGCCAGCGCGGCCAGGATGCCGACCACCGAATAGCAGCCGGTGAAGACATCGGAAATCGCCACGCCGACGCGGGTCGGCGGGCCGTCGGCGTAGCCGGTCAGACTCATAAAGCCGCCCATGCCTTGCGCCATCAGATCGTAGCCGGCGCGCTCGGCGTAGGGGCCGTCCTGACCGAAGCCGGTCACCGAACAATAGATCAGCCGCGGGTTTTCCGGCGCCAGGCTCTTGTAGTCGAGGCCGAACTTGGCGAGCCCGCCGACCTTGAAGTTCTCGATCAGCACGTCCGAGCGCTTGGCCAGCTTGTGTACGATGCGGCGGCCTTCCTCGTTCTCGAAGTCGGCTTCGATCGAACGCTTGCCACGGTTGGCGGAATGGAAATAGGCGGCGCCGATGTGCTTGCCATCGGCGCCTTCGACGAAGGGAGGTCCCCAACCGCGCGTGTCGTCGCCGGCGCCCTTGCGCTCGACCTTGATGACGTCGGCCCCGAGGTCGGCCAGCATTTGTCCGGCCCAAGGTCCCGCCAGGATGCGGGCAAGTTCGAGGACGCGGAGACCCGCCAACGGCTTCGGCATGCTGAGAAACTCCTGAAGGACGAGGAAAGAATGTGGACGGCCGGGGTTATAAGACCATCGTTCCGCGCTGACTAGGCCGGGAATTGTTCATTATTGCCACAGGCTTGCGGGCGAATTAACGGTGCGCCTATGGCACTGTGCCGCAGCGGCAGCTATGGTGGAACTGGGCGCGACATATCGTTTTCGCTATTATTCCGGCACCGATCAAATGCGGCGGTATTCAAGTCCGCCGCGAAAAAAGACCAACGGGAGGATATCAATGATGAAGCTCACGACAATTCTTGCCGGCGTTGCCGCAGCCGTTCTGCTGTCGGCTTCCGCGCAGGCGCAAGTGACGATGAAGGCATCGCACCAGTTCCCGGGCGGCAAAGGCGACGTCCGCGACGACATGGTGCAGATGATCGCGAAGCAGGCCGCGGCCGCCAATGTCGGCCTCACCATCCAGGTCTATCCTGGCGCTTCGCTGTTCAAGCCGAACGACCAGTGGAACGCCATGGTCAACGGCCAGCTCGACATCACGCTGTTCCCGCTCGACTACGCCAGCGGCAAGGTGCCGGCCTTCAGCGCGACGCTGATGCCCGGCCTGATCCGTAACCAGAATCGCGCCAAGCGCATCAACGCCTCGCCATTCATGAAGGACATCCGCGCCGAGATCGAGAAGCACGGCGTCATCGTCCTGTCCGACGCCTGGTTTGCCGGCGGCATGGCGTCCAACAAGGGCTGCCTCGCGCATCCAAACGACCTCAAGGGCCTGAAATTCCGCGCTGCGGGGCCGACATTCGCCGCGATGTGGGAGGCCGCCGGCGCCAGCATCGTCAGTCCGCCATCGAACGAAATTTACAACGCGTTCCAGAGCGGCGTCGTCAACGCGACCGACACCAGCCTCGGGACCTTCCAGTCGATGCGGCTCTATGAAGTGACGAATTGTCTCACCGCGCCGGGCGACAACGCGCTGTGGTTCATGTACGAGCCGGTGCTGATGTCGAAGAAGAGCTTCGACAAGCTCAACAAGGCGCAGCAGGACGCCGTGCTCAAGGCCGGCAAGGCGGCGCAGGACTATTATGAAGCCAAGGCCGACCAAGTGAACAAGGACGCGATCAAGACGTTCGAGGATCACAAGGTGAAAGTCGTCACCCTCAGCGATGCCGAATATCAAGTATGGCTCGACGTGGCGAAAAAGAGTTCCTACGCGACCTTCGCCAAGGCGGTGCCGAACGGCCAGAAACTGATCGACGAGGCCCTCGCGGTTAAATAATGCAAGTCACGATACGTCGGCCGGCCGGCGGGTGCGCTCGCCGGCCGGCGCCGTCTCGCCCCGTCAGCGTTGCGCGGGGACACCCCACAACGAACGCTCTCAGTGCTAGCCAAACTCATGGACATATACATTCGGACGGTGATCTTCCTGTCGCGCGTCGCCGGCGTGTTTGGGGCAATTCTCATCGGCGTCGCTGTGTTCGTGATCTGTGACATGGTGATCGTGCGCTACTTCTTCAACGTACCGACGATCTGGCAGATCGACGTGGTGACCTACGCAATCGTCGCCGCGACCTTCGTCGGCAGCGCCTATGTGCTGATGACGCGCGGCCACGTGAATGTGGAGATTCTTCCGCTCTATCTCGGCCCGCGCGCCCGCTATTGGCTCGCGCTGTTCACGATTGTGCTGTCGTTGAGCTTCTGCTTGGTGCTGTTCGTGCTCTGCACGCAGTATTGGTATCAGGCCTGGTCGGAAGGCTGGCATTCCAATACGGTCTGGCGCGCGCGCCTGTGGATTCCCTATCTGTCGATGCCGTTCGGTCTCGGGCTGCTGGTCTTGCAATACGTCGCCGAACTAATTTGTCTGATAACGGGCAGGGCGCTTCCCTTCGGTCTGAAGCCGAAAGAAGACTTCGAGGAGTTCGGCCGGGATCAAGCCAAGCAAGCCTTGGGAGACGTCCCATGAGCCCGGGTATGCAAGGGTCTGTCGTTCTCGTCGCGACCCTTTTGATGCTGATGTCGGGAATCCCGGTGGCGTTCGGCCTCGGTGCGATATCGATCATCTTCCTGTTGTTTTTTCACGGCATCGACAGCATGCATGTCGTCGCTGAGACGTTCTGGTCCGGCCTCGACGATTTTACGCTCGTGGCAATACCGATGTTCGTAATGATGGGCGCCGCGATCGGCTCATCGCCTGCCGGCAAGGACCTCTACGAAGCGCTCGACCGCTGGCTCTATCGGTTGCCGGGCGGGCTGGTCATTTCAAATCTCGGCGCCTGCGCCATCTTCGCAGCCCTCACCGGCTCATCGCCTGCCTGCTGCGCGGCCATCGGCAAAATGGGCATTCCGGAAATGCGCCGGCGGGGTTATCCGGACGACGTGGCCACCGGTTCGATCTGCGCCGGCGGCACGCTTGGTATCCTTATTCCGCCATCGATCACCTTCATCCTCTACGGCATTGCCACCGAAACCTCGATCGGCCGTCTGTTCCTCGCCGGCGTGATGCCGGGCCTGATGCTGACCGGCATGTTCATGCTGTGGACCATCTTTATCATCTGGAAGCGCGGCTTCCGCTCCCATGCGATCGATTTTCGTTATTCCTGGAAGGAAAAATTCCAGTCGATCCCCAAGATCGCGCCGTTCCTCCTGATTATTTTCGGCGTCATGTACTCGCTCTATGGCGGCGTGGCGACGCCGTCGGAAGCGGCCGGCGTCGGCGCGGCGCTCTGCCTCATTTTGGCGATCCTGATCTACCGGCTTTGGAAGATAGACCAGATTTGGCACATCCTGCGCGACACCATGCGCGAGTCGGTGATGATCCTGACCATCATCGCCGCCGCTGTGCTGTTCGGTTACATGCTCACCTCGCTCTATCTCACCCAGATGCTGGCGCAGGCGATCGCCGATGCGCACTTCAATCGCTGGGTCCTGATGGGCATGATCAATCTCTTCCTGTTGGTCAGCGGCTTCTTCATCCCGCCCGCGGCGATCATCTTGATGACCTCGCCGATCCTCCTGCCGATCATCACCGCCGCCGGCTTCGACCCGGTCTGGTTCGGTGTGATCCTGACCATCAATATGGAAATCGGCCTGATCCATCCGCCGGTTGGACTCAACATTTACATCGTCAATGCAATCGCGCCCGATGTGCCGGTCACAAGAGTGATGTGGGGCACGATGCCCTACGTCCTATGTATGATGTTGGCGATCGTGATCTTGTGCTTCTTTCCAGAAATCGCCACCTGGTTGCCGAATCATATGATGGGTGGCGTTAAATAGCGCCTTGGTTGTGGGATCCTGGACATCCAGATGAATACGTCGTTTTTCGGCGAACTCCTGCAAACGATTTCCGAGCGCGGCCGCGCGCTTTTGGCGCGCAATCGGCGCGGCGATGCGAGTGCCCGCTCCGAGAGCCTGGTCGAACTGTGCGAGGATCTGCTGTCCAGCCGCGGCGAGGCTTCCGGCGTCGCCCGCGCGCGCGAAATCCTCGGCCGCTACAATGAGCTCACCACCGGGCCGCGCATCGCCTTCTTCGAGGCGCTGAGCGAACGGTTCGGCCCCGATCCGGCCCGCATGCAGACCGCCATCGCCGCCTGGCGCGAGCGGCCCAGCGACACAACCGCCGCCGAAGTGCATGACGCCTCCGAACCGCGCCGGCAGGAGCTGTTCCGCCGGCTCAATCTGGCGCCGGGCGGCACCGTCGCGCTCGTCCATATGCGTGAACAATTGATGGACGCGCTCGACCACCGCGACGATCTCACCGCGGTCGACGAGGATTTCGTCCACTTGTTCTCGTCCTGGTTCAACCGCGGCTTCCTGGTGCTGCGCCATATCGACTGGTCGACGCCGGCGATCGTGCTGGAAAAGATCATCCGCTACGAGGCCGTGCACGAGATCAGCGACTGGGACGACCTGCGCCGGCGCATCGATCCGCCCGACCGCCGCTGCTATGCCTTTTTCCATCCGGCGCTGGTGGACGATCCGCTGATCTTCGTCGAGGTCGCGCTCACCCGCGACATTCCCGGCGCGATCGCCCCGATCCTGAGCCCCGAGCGCGAGGTGATGGATACCGACAAAATGCGCACCGCGGTGTTCTATTCGATCTCAAACTGCCAGCGCGGGCTCGCCGGCGTGTCGTTCGGCAATTTCCTGATCAAGCAGGTGGTCGAGGAGATCAGGCGCGAAATGCCGAAGCTCGCTACCTTCGTCACGCTGTCGCCGGTGGCCAATTTTGCCGCCTGGCTGAAGCGCGAACGCGAGCAGGAGGCTTCGACGGCGCTGAACGAAGCCGACAAGGTGCTGTTCGCCGCGCTCGACGATCCCAACTGGTGGCGCAACGCCGACACGGTGGAACGGCTGCAGGATTCGATGATGCGCGCGGCGGCCTGGTATTATCTGCGTGGGCGCAATGGCCGCGGGTTGCCGGTGGACGCGGTGGCGCGTTTCCATCTCGGCAATGGCGCACGCCTCGAGCGCATCAATTGGCTGGCCGACACCTCGGACAAGGCGATGGCGCAGGCGCACGGACTGATGGTGAACTACCAGTATGATCTCGACGACATTGAGAAGAACCACGAGGCCTATGCGGAAAGCCGCACCGTCGCCGCCTCCAACGCGGTGCAGCGCCTGTTGCGCCCGCCGCTCGAACTGGTCCCGATCGCGGGGTAGTGGACTTCCACCCGCTCGTCCCCGCGAAAGCGGGGACCCAGTGCTTTTTCAATCTCTGAGATTTTGGCTCTGGATTCCCGCTTGCGCGGGAATGAGCGGATATCACGATTTCCCATACACCGGCACGATGGCGCCGCGGGTGACGCGATTGTCGGGGGAGGCCAAAAATAAAATCGTCGCCGCAACTTCTTCGACCTTCGGCCATTTATCGAAATCGGCCTTCGGCATCGCCTTGCGATTGGCCGCGGTGTCCATGATCGAGGGCGCCACCGCATTGACCAGGATGCCCTCCTTCGCCACTTCCTCGGCCAGCGCCACGGTGAGCGCGGCGACGCCCGTTTTCGCAATCGTATAGGCCGTCATGCCGGCGCCCGAGCGCCATTCCAGCGCCGGCCGCGCCGCCACATTGACGATGCGCCCGCCCGCCGCCATGGCATTGACCGCCGCATGGCAGCACAGGAAACACGACACCAGATTGCTTTCGAGCTGCGCCATCAGCGCGGCTTGCCCTGTCTCCGCCACCTTGCCCGCCGCAAAACCGCCGGCGATGTGGATCGAGGCCCACAGTTTCAGCCCGCTATAGACCTTCGCCACCATCGCCTCGTCGGCGAGATCGGCTACCGCGATCAGCGTCACATTTGGATCGCCGCTATGGGGAAAGCGCTGCGCCTCGGCTTCGTGCTGATAGGGAACCGTGCAGGTCGCACCTGCCGCCAGCAGCATTCCGACCACCGCGGTGCCGAGCGCGCCGGTGCCGCCGGTGACGACAACGTTTTTGCCGGAAAAATCCATGTCCACCTCCGTTTTGGCGAGGCGTTATCCGCGTCCGCGCTTGACCCGCGTCGGCAGCACCTGGAATTCGATCCAGTTCGACACCTCGCCGACCCGCAGCTTCTTGTCGAGCACATTCTTGCTGATGCCGTGCCGCCACGACAGGCGCATGCAATGCGGATCTTTGTCGAGCGTATCGAGATCGTGGGCGAAGGTCTTCATGTCATCCTCGTTGGCGAAGAAACCTTCGCCGATCAGCCGCGTGCCGATGCGGCGCACGATCGCCGCCAGCTCGCGCAGCGGATATTCCGGATGATACTGCACGCCCCAGGCCACCGAGCCGTTGGTGCGAATTTCCACGCTCTGCACGTCCGATATTGCATTGGTGGCAAGCACGGTCGAGCCTGCCGGCAGCGCCTCGACCTCGTCGAGATGCACGGTCGGCGCGTTGAACACGTCGAGCTTGCCGACATACATCGGATGCTTGCGGCCGGCTTCGGTGAGCCTTATGCCGCGGCCGAAGCCGATTTCGCGCCCTTTCGGATTTTTGCGCACGCTGCCGCCGGCCGCCGCGGTAATCACTTGCAGCCCCCAGCAGGAGCCGAACAGCGGGGTTCCGGTGGCGAGCGCCGCGCGCACCAGTTCGACCTGCCGCATCACCTCTGGGCCGCCGTTGTAGACGTGCAGGCTGGAGCCGGTGATGGCGATGCCGTCATAGCCCGCAAGCGACTCGCCGCCCGGCAGCGTGGCGGCCGGATCGCCCGGATGGCAGGTATCCACGATCGCGCCCGGCAACAGCTCGCGCAGTAGATTCGAATAGCCCTGGTGCGCCGCGGTTCCGCCGACCGCAATGTGCTCGGCCAGCGTCTGCGGCGAGTTGCCTTCGATGACGAGCAGGCGGGGGGAGGGCATTGGCTGTTAAATAGACGGGCCTCGTCCCGTATTTGGCGCGTGAAACAAACCGCATGAGATAGCCTTGATATGGCCAAGCCAAGGCGATTTTGCAATCGCGGGCGAATTTTGTGGCCTGGCGCGCCTTTCGCGCGGCTGGTTCTTGAGGTCGTCGCCTAAGCCGCCCATCCTGCGGCAGTTTCAGCGAATCAGCAGGCCCATGGCCGACTACGACCTCGCCATCATCGGCGGCGGCATCAACGGCACCGGATTGGCCCGGGATGCCGCCGGCCGCCGTCTGCGTGTGCTCTTGGCCGAGCAGAACGATCTCGCCTCCGGCACCTCCTCGGCCTCCAGCAAGCTGATCCACGGCGGCTTGCGCTATCTCGAGCACGGCGCCTTCCGCCTGGTGCGCGAGGCGCTGCATGAGCGCGAAGTGCTGCTGCGCATGGCGCCGCATGTCATCCGGCCGCTGCGCATCATGCTGCCGCCCTTGCCCGGTTTGCGCTCGGCGCTCGTCCTGCGTCTCGGGCTTCTCATTTACGACATGCTCGGCGGCCGCAAACTGTTGCCGGCGACACGCAGCGTCGATCTCACCCATCATCCGGTGGGGCAGCCGCTCAAGCGGTCGTTCCGTTACGGCTTTGAATTTTCTGACTGCCTGGTCGACGATTCCCGGCTGGTCGTGCTCAACGCGCTCGATGCCGCCGAGCGCGGCGCCGACATCCGCACGCGGACGCGCTGCATCCGGGCCGAGCGGCGCGGCGAATGGGAATTGATCCTCAACGCACGCGGCCGCCGCGAGGTGGTGACCGCGCGCGTGCTGGTCAATGCCGCCGGTCCCTGGATCGGTTTGGTGGCCGACACCGTCATCCGGCGGGAGCTGGCCGCACCGGTACGCTTGGTGAAGGGCAGTCATATCGTGGTGCGGCGGCGCTTCGCGCATGATTGCGGCTATCTGCTGCAGGCCGCCGACAAGCGCGTGGTATTCGCGCTGCCCTTCGCTCAGGACTTCACTTTGATAGGCACGACGGACGAGAATTTCGTCGGCGACGTCAATTCGCCGGCGCCCGACCCCGCCGAGGTCCTTTATCTGTGCAAGACGGTGAATGAATATTTCCGCGACAAGATCACGCCCGACGAGCTGGTATGGTCGTTTTCCGGCGTGCGCTCGCTCTATGACGACGGCGCCAATAGACCGGAGGACGTCACCCGCGACTACGTGCTGACGCTCGACGCGAGCAATGGCGAGGCGCCGCTGCTCACGGTCTATGGCGGCAAGATCACCACGCACCGCCGGCTGGCCGAGGCGGCGATGACGCGGCTTGGCGGTTTGTTCGGTGCGCCGCCGCCGTGGACTGCCGGTGCACGGCTGCCGGGTGGCGATTTTCCGGTCGACGGCTTCGACGATCTCATGGCGGAGACGATCGCCCGCTGGCCCTTCCTCGCAACTCCGCATGCGCGGCGCCTGCTGCGCGCCTATGGCCGGCGCGTTGAGCGCATTCTCAAGGACGCGCGCAGCACGGACGATCTTGGGCCGCGCTTCACAGGCGATCTCACCGGCGCCGAGGTGCGCTACCTGGTCGAGAACGAATGGGCGCAAAGCGCAGACGACGTTTTGTGGCGGCGCAGCAAGCTCGGCCTCGAAGCCACGCCCGAAGAGCGCAATGCGCTTAGCCAGTTCATCGCGTCGCTGCAGGCGGCGCCTTGAAGGCACGCATGGTTTATCAAATCTTGCCGCCGGCGGATTAATTGGAGCGGTCCGTTTTATCCGGATGCCACACATTATGCTGTAGTTATAGGCTCTCGTGTTCGTTTGGGGGCTAACGGACCACCGATGACGGCCGAAACGAAACAGATCGCCGAATGCCTGGCCGCCGCCAAGGTCTTGGTGGTGGACGATGAGCATTATATGCGCAAGGTCGTGCGCACGATGCTCATGAGCATCGGCGTGACCCGGATCCATGACGCGGCGGACGGCGAGGCCGGCCTCGAGTTGATCCGCCGCGTGGCGCCGGATGTCGTCATCCTCGATTGGAAAATGCCCGGGATCGACGGCCCGACCTTTGTGCGCATGGTGCGCGCGCCGGGGGCGTTCCCCTACCCGGATGTGCCGATCATCATGCTCACCGGCCATGGCGACCGCGCGCACGTCGTTGAAGCCGTCAAAATCGGCGTCAACGAATTCCTGCTCAAACCGGTGTCGGTGAAGGCGCTGCGGGACCGCTTGACCACCGTGCTGACCAAACCGCGCGATGTCGTCAAAAGCGGTGCCTATTACGGCCCGGTGCCGCGCAGATTGGCCACCACCATTCATGCCGACAACGATCTGGCCGTCCTCGACCTTTCCTCAGGCGACTAATCGCCGCAGACTTTTTTGTCTGCGCATGATCTTATCGGAAAATCGGTTGCTGGCCTCGGATCAAATCCGCAGGCAGGCCCTCTTGATCATGCACTCACACCGCATTGCGGAGTTTCTCGTTGCCGGCCGCTCTCATCGCCATCGACCAGGGCACGACTTCGACGCGCGCCATCGCGTTCGACGCCGCGCTGCGGCCGCTCGCCAGTGCGCAGCAGGAACTGCGCCAGATATTTCCCGCCCCGGGCGAGGTCGAGCACGATCCGGAGGAGATTTGGACCGCCACGGTCGCGACCGTGCGCGAGGCAATCGCGAAGGCCGGCTTAACCGCCAAGGATGTCGCCGCCATCGGCATCACCAATCAGCGCGAGACCACGGTCATCTGGGACCGCGCGACCGGCAAACCGATTCATAACGCCATCGTCTGGCAGGACCGGCGCACCGCCGATTTCTGCGAGACGTTGCGCCGCGGCGGCCATGAGCCGGAGATTGCCGGCAAAACCGGTCTGCTGCTCGATCCTTATTTTTCCGTCAGCAAAATCGCCTGGCTGCTCGCGCATGTGCCCAGCGCGCGCGATGCGGCAGACGCCGGCCGGCTCGCCTTCGGCACTATCGATTGTTTTTTGTTGTGGCGCCTCACCGGCGGCAAAGTGCACGCGACCGACGCCACCAACGCCGCGCGCACGCTATTGTTCGATATCGGGCAAGGGCGATGGGACGACGGGCTGTGCCGGCTATTCGGCGTGCCGGCGAGCCTGTTGCCGCAGGTCAAGGACTGCGCGGGCGAGTTCGGCGTCAGCGCTCCCGAATTGTTCGGCGCGCCGATCCGTATTCTTGGCATGGCCGGCGATCAGCAGGCGGCGACGGTCGGCCAAGGTTGCTTCAAGCCCGGCATGATGAAATCGACCTACGGCACCGGCTGCTTCGCCTTGCTGAACACCGGCGCCGAGCGCGTCGCCTCGCGCAACCGGCTGCTCACCACCATTGCCTACCAGCTCGAGGGAAAGCGCACTTATGCGCTGGAAGGCGCGATCTTCATCGCCGGCGCCGCGGTGCAATGGCTGCGCGACGGGCTCAAGATCATCGCCAAAGCGTCCGATGCCGATAGTCTGGCCGCGCGCGCCGATCCGGCCGAGCAGGTCTATCTGGTGCCGGCCTTTGTCGGCCTGGGCGCGCCCTATTGGGACGCACAGGCGCGCGCCGCGGTGTTCGGGCTCACCCGCAATTCCGGAACTGCGGAACTCGCGCAGGCGGCGTTGGAAGCGGTCGGTTACCAGACCCGCGACCTGCTCGAAGCCATGCATGCCGACTGGCCGATGGCGAGCGGCGGCGCCACCGTGCTGCGCGTCGACGGCGGCATGACCGCCAGCGCCGTCACCATGCAGTTCCTCGCCGACATCCTGGCCAGTCCGGTCGATCGTCCGGTGGTGATGGAAACCACCGCCCTGGGCGCGGCCTATCTTGCCGGGCGGGCGGCCGGCCTCTGCCCCGATCTCGACGGTTTCGCCGCGCAATGGCGGCTCGACCGCAGGTTTGAGCCGCGCATGGACGCGGCCCAGCGCGAGCGGAAATATTCCGGCTGGAAGGATGCGGTGCGGCGGACGCTAACGGCCCGGTGAGGCTTCACCGCGTTCCACCACGCGAGCCGTTGTCCGCGCTAATCGCTGCTGCTGCGGCCGGGTGGGCGAAACAGGTAGATCAGGAACCAGACCGGGACGATCACCAGCGAGCCGAGCAGCACGTTCGGCCAGGCCCAGGCGAAGCCCTTTTGCGCAAAGTCTTCGAGACGGTCGGTCGACAGGCCGAACTCATGCATCAACTGCTCGGCGGTAATGCCGAAATGCGCCAGGATCGTTCCCACCACCAGCGAGGCGACGGCAACCTTGACCAACGTCCGTAATATGGGGTGCAGCATCCACGCCCCGTCGCGCCGGCGCTAGGCCGGCGAGTGATTCGTTCCAGGCGCAATGATAGTCAAATGACAGGGCGGCGGCACGTCCAAGTGCGCTTTATCAGGGCTTTTGCGCAGCCGCCGGAGCGGCGGACTGCTCGGCCGCCGGGAGGGCGGGCACCGGGACACCGGTTAATCGCTCGATCACCGAGCGTGCCGCGTCGCGCGCCCGCTGATCGCGCACCGCATTGAGCAGCGGGGCGGCCGCGCCGGAGCGGCGGATCAGGGCTTCGGGGTCGGGCAACATGATCGGGTCGTCCCACGAGCCCTGCACGATGAATGGCAGCTCGAAAGCCGCCGATTCGGGCCTGCCGGCGGACACCAGAGTGGCGGTGCCCTTGAGATCCAGTTCGCGCGTCGGGATCGAGGCTGAACCGGCGAGCGCCAGCCGTACCGCCGAGCCGTCGATTTTCACGTCCTCGACCGTGACCATGCCGTGGGTGATCTTCAGCGCCATCGCGATCTTTTCAAACGGTGTGCGGCCGGTGCGGAACTCGCCGCCGCCCGATAGCGGCCGGCGTTCCAGCCGGCGCAGCAATTGCTCCACGTTGAGGCCGAGGAGCGCGCCTTTCTCACCGATCAGGCTGGCGGTGCCGCTCAAGGTGCGGGTCACGGCAAGCACGCTGTGACCGCCGCCTTCGACTGCAAAGGACAGGTTACCCTTGCCTTCGAGCCGGTGCAGTCCGAACAGCTGACCAAGGCAGCTTTCCAAATCCACGTCGGTGAATTGCAGTTGTGATTTCACGTCCACGCCGGTGTCGGAATTGGCGAGGGCCAGAGATCCCCTGATCACGCCGCCATAGGCCTGCGCCTCGCCGATGGTCACCACCAGGTGGCCGCCGCGCATATTGGCGCCGATGGCGGTGCGGCCGATCTTGGCGTTGGACATCACGACATTTGCCGCCGACAGCCGCAGGTCGAGGTCGACGCCGGACAGGCCGTCGAGGCTGATGCGCCCATTGTTCCATTCGCGCTCGTTGGTGGTGAGCAGTCGGACGGTGGAGACATAGGGCGTCAGATCGAACGTGTCGGTGGCGAGCGTGCCTTGCAGGGTCTTGCGCCCGTCGGTGGCGAAGGTGAGCACGCCCTCGGCGGTGTTGCCGTCGAGCTCGACATTGACGTTGTTGAGCCCGATCGTGCCGCCCATCACATTGGCTTGCGCCTTGATCGAGAAATGGCCGAATCCGCCGCCGGGCAGCGGTTTTTGTCCGGCCCAGATCAATGCACTGCGCATCGACGTGGCGTCGGCGGCGACCGTGCCTTCGATCTTGAGGGTCGGCTTGACGCTGATGGCGCCTTCGAACGCCGCCTTGATCGGCTTACCTGCGACGCGCAGTTTCAGACCGGTGCGATTGCCGGCGAGCGCCGCCGTAAAATCCGCCAGCGTCATGGTCACGTCGAGCGGTTCGTTATGCCAGACGAAGCGGCCGGTGGCGCCGAAGCTTTTGGAGATCGATGGCCAAGCCAGTGAAAACTCCACGTCGGTCAGGGTTTCGTCGACCTTGTGCGATGCGCTGTGGATCGCCACGGAGCCGTTTTCGATGCGCATCTCGGAGAATGCCGCAACCCGGTGCGGGTCCTTGGTCTGGCTGCGCGTGAGCGCGTCGATCAGGCCGGACCAATTCGAATTGCCGTTCGCCTCCATGTCGATGGCGATCATCGGGCGTTCTAGCGCCACGTCGGCAATCTCGACCCGGCCGATCAGCAGCGGGAAAAAGCGCAGGCGTACGGTCAGCCGCTCGGCGGTGAGCGCCGGCTGCTTGGCGTCGCCGAGCACCACGTCAGCGAAACTCACGCTGCCGGTGGGAAACAGTGAGACGGTGGCCTCGCCGCGCAGGATCGGATTCAAGCCGGTGACGGCGCGGATTTCGCTTAACACCTGATGGCGCACCACATCGGCCGAGATCAGATATCTCGCCGCCACGAGCATGCCGGTGCCGACCGCGAGCACGGCCAGCAAGGCGATTCCCAGGCGTTTAAAGCCGGTGGTAGCCGTCAAAGGACGAATTTCCGGTTGTGTCGGCGTCGGTTGCCGGCGGACTATACCATCGGTGGCGCCATCACCAACCGTGCTTGGCTTCTGTGACCCTTTCATGGCCAGCACGCAATCCCAAAAAGTGGCCACCGGCTTACAGCTAACATCATACGCATACGAAATATGTCAATAAAGCTTAGCGCGGCGGCGTCGCATCGGCGATTTCAGCGATCAGCTTCTTGATGATCGCCTGGCCGAACGAATTGAAGTCCTTCGCCTCCAGCACGAAGGCGCCGGGCCCGGCAACGACATTGTCGCGGTAGTAGTTTGCCAGGCCGCCGGGCGGATTGGTATGCGCGGGGTTCCACGGCAATGGCGTGTCGCTCAGGATCACCAGCCCGTTGACGGTGATGCCGAGCGCCAGCGCCTCGTCGCGGGCGGCGCCGACGTCGCGCCCGGCGTTATTGGTGCCGTCGCCGGAGACGTCGACGGTCCGGCGTTCGGACGCAAACGGCGCGCGGGCAAACTGGGCGACCGCAAAATCGATGCCGCCGCTGATCGAGGTCCGGTCGGCAAACGAGCGCGGCGATTCCAGCAGCCGGTCGCCGAAGGACTGCGCGGCTTTCGGTCCATCGATCAGCATCCAGTCGATCACGACTTTCTGGTTGCTGAGGCCCGACCATTCCGCGAACAAAACCGCGATGCGGCCATTGCGGCCGGAGCGTATGGCATCGAGCACGCGGGGATTGGCGATCGCGGCGGCATAGCCTTCCCGTTGCAGTTGGAATTTTTGCGCATCGACGCTGCGCGAGACGTCGGCCGCCAGCACCAGCAGCAGGTCGACCGGCTCGGCCGCGCGCGCGGCCGTCAGGCTCGCGCCGATCAGCAGGCAAAACAGCGCCAAAGTGGGCCGCAATCGACCAGACATGACGTCTCATCCCCAAGGCGGGAATATTAGCCGAATTCAAAGGCTCTGCGTATAAGCTTGAAATCCCGCGCGGCGCCTTTTTGGCTTGCGCATGATCTTATCCGAAAACCGGTTCCCACTTTTCGGGATCATGCGCTATTTCGCCAGCACGCGTGTGGCCGGGAACGCCACCTCCGCCAGGGTGCCGCTGTCGACCTGGCTGGTGATGCGGAATCGCGCGTGGTTGGCCTCGGCGAGCGCCTTGCTGATCGGCAGGCCCAGTCCGGTGCCGCCGGCGCGGTTGGAGGTGGCGATCTGGCGGAACGGCTCGAGCGCGGTCTGCAAGTCTTTCTCGCTCATGCCGGGGCCGGTGTCGCGCACCCGCAGCACGATCTCCTGGTCGTCGTTCAAGGCGGTGGCGACGATCACCTGCCCGCCGGCGCCGGTGAACTTGATCGAGTTCGACAACAGATTGAGCGCGATCTGCCGCACCGAGCGCGCATCGGCCACGATCGGCGGCAGCCCCGGCGGCAGCGACGTGCGGATGATGACGCGCTCGCGGTTAGCCTCCTGCTGCATGATGGCGACGCATTGCTGCACGAGGTCGTTCAAATTGACGCTCACCAAAGTGAGTTCGAGCTTGCCGGCCTCGATCTTGGACAGGTCGAGCAGGTCGTTGAGCAGCGAGATCAGGTGGCCGCCGGAACTGTGAATGTCCTTGAGATATTGCCGGTAGCGATCATTGCCGACCGGGCCGAAGCGCTCGTCCATCATCACCTCGGAGAAGCCGATAATGGCGTTGAGCGGCGTGCGAATTTCGTGGCTGATCTTGGCGAGGAATTCCGACTTGGCGGTGGAAGCTTTTTCGGCCTGCTGTTTGGCGTTGATCAGCTCTTCCTCGGTGCGCTTCCAGGCCGTGACGTCGCGCATCACCGCGCAGAATTTCTCGCCGCCGGCGATTCGCCCCATGGTGAAGTAAAGCGGCACCAGGCCACCCTGGCGCACCAGCCCGATGGCTTCGCGGCCGGTGTCGAGCACGCTTGAACCTTTGGTCAGCCGGTCGAGATAGTCGAGCACGGCGCGCCGGCTTTCCGGCGCGAACAGGTCGCTGAAATCGCGCTCGACGATTTCGGCCGCCTCGTAACCGAACAGCGCCTCGGCGCTGCGGTTGGCCGACAGCACGCGGCCGGCGCGATCAAGCACCAGCACGCCGTCGGTAGCGGTATCGAGAATCGATTTGAGCTCGTTATTTTCGTTTTCCAGCCGGCGCAGCGACATGGCATTGCCGCGGTCCTCGGCGACCGCGTGCGTGCTGATCATCAGCACCATCGCGTTCTCATTGTTCCACGGCACGCTGAGCAGGCGGCCTTCGACCGGCTTCGGATTGCCGTTGACGGTGCTGATGGTCAGCGTCTTGCCGCCGTTCTTGGCCTCGCCGCCGGGAGCCTCCGTCTTGGTGTCGATGAACAGGCTGTCGAGACCGCCGGCCTCGGTCAGCGCTTCCAGGGAAGGGTAGCCGGTCCAGTCGAGGAAGGCGCGGTTGGCGTAGAGCAACGTATTGAGGCGATAGACCAGGATGCCCACCGGCAAGCGGTCGAAAATGGGCCGGCCCTCATGGAGATCGCGGGCGGCATCGCCGTTGCGCGCGGGCCGCGGCGTTGGCGCGACGGGCGCGCGTACGAAACTGTCCGGCACGGGCGCGGCGGCGTTCTTGCCGGCCGTGCTCTTGAGCCGGGCACTGAGCTCGCGCGCGAGTTCCTCGAAGGCGCTGCGTTCGCCGGGACTGAGCGCCGGTGTCTCTTCGGTGGGCTGCGGAAACGCCAGCACATTGCTTGGCGGCGTTTCTGCTTTGACCTCGCGCGGCGCGGCCGCCGCTTGTGCCCGGCGCTGCTCCAGCGCGGCCAGGCGGTCGACATCGCGGCAGATGCCGAAGCCGCGATAGCCGGTGAACTGGCGGTCGCGGTCGAATACCGGCAGGCCCGACATCTCGACCGGCAAAGGCTGATCCTCATCCTCGACCGGCCAGGGCACGATGATCCCGCTCCAGGTGGCGCGCGCAGCGAGCGCTTTTGACACCGCGCCGTGCGGATCGAGTTTGAGCGCGTCGGCGATCTCCGCCCACGGACGGCCGAGCAGTGCGGCGGTCTTCGAGCCGAGTATCGTGGCGAATTCTTCCGTGCCGAGGGTGAAGCGATTCGCGGCATCCATCTGCCAGACGAAGCGCAGAGGAAACCGGTGCGGCCGCGGCTCAGGCGCTGCCGGATTGGGGATGATGGGCGCTGCCTGCGCGACAGGTGCAGCCGCGCGCGCCGCCTTCTCGGACGTGGCGAATGCGACCAGCAGCGTGACCGTCGCGCCGGCGCCGAGGCGGAGCATGGTGGCCGGCCGGGCCGCGATGTCGCCGTCAGCGCGGCCATTGAGCGATGCCTCGCGGGCGAGTTGCTCGGCGCCGAGCGCGACCAGATCGCGATGGCTGCCGAAGCGCTCGCGCGCCGCCGGCATGGCCTCGATTAGTTCTCCATCGGCGCTGAAAATCGCCGCCGGCCGGTCGAGATCCGTGAGCAGCCGTTGCGCGCGGTCAGGTAAGCTAAGGTCTTTGCTGCCGCGTTCGGTCGAAACCACCAGCACTGCGGGACTGTTGTCGGCGAGCGTGATGCGCGAGCAAAGGCAAACCATCGTACTGCCATAGCTTGCGCCGAATCCACGCAGCCGCTCGAGCCGCGGCGCAGCGCCCTGCGGCAGCGTACCGGCCAGGCGGACAATCTGCGCGGCGGCGGTGTGCTCGGGCGCAAATCGGACGGCGGCGAGTGCGCCGGGCGAAGCGGCATCGAAGATCGCAGCCGCAATCGGATTAGCCCACAGCACGCGCGTCGCGTCTGTGCTCCACAGCCATACCGGCGTAGGGCTCAAGGCATAGGCCGCGAGTCGCTGATCGCTCAGGCAGGCGAACTGGAACTCAGGCCCATTCATTGTGCGGTCACATAATTTACGGCTAATGAACCCTTAATACGGCTGGTTTGACGGGGCGTCCACGACGGGTCGCCGGTCGCGCACTGCCAAGCGGATATAACCTTAATGGGCGCGGGTTCCGGCACTGGCGTCACCCGATCCCCATCCTAGATACATAGTTAAGCTCGGCGGCGACCGCCGGTGCCCCACGCAGGAGGAGGATGTCATGACAATGGAAGGCAATGGGAAGTTCGAGGTCCCGGCGGAAATGCGTGCATTTGCCGAGAAAAGCGTGGAACAGGCCAAGCAGGCCTTCGACAGCTTCATCTCCGCCGCTCAACACGCGGTCAATACCGCCGAGACTCAGGCGGCGACCGCGCGCACCGGCGCCAAGGAAATCGGCGAATTGGCCATCGGGTTTACCCAGCGCAACGTCGCCACTTCGTTCGAATTCGCCGAGAAACTGGTGCGCGCCAAGGACGCCCAGGAACTGGCGGCCTTGCATGCTGATTATGTGAAAAGCCAGATCGCGGCGCTGACCGAGCAAGCCAAGGAATTGAGCAAACAGGCGACCAAACTGGCCGGCCAGCACTGACACAAAGCCTACGGGCTGGGATCGAACGATTTTGGGCGCCGGGCACTGCCCGGCGCGGCGGGGTTCATGACGATTTTGTGCAGTGCAATATTTTTATTGCAATGCACCAAAAAAGGTGCTATATTGAATTTGTAGCACTCGCCCAGACGCTCATTTGGCGTTCGTTACGGCGGCGGGTCCTGAAATAAGCGCGAGCCGATTTACCGAGGGCGGTGGCTCGCTTTAAGTCGGAAGCAGCCCTCCGATCTAAGGATTACTGTCATGGCCGAAACCCAAACCGCGGCTGCCACGCCGAAAGCCAAGACGAAGCCGGTTGCCTCTATCGCGTCCGTCTTCGAGATGCCGAAATTCGAGATGCCCAAGTTCGAAATGCCGAAATTTGAGATGCCCACCTTCGAAATGCCGAAGATGGAAGTCCCCGCCGCCTTCCGCGAGGCCGCCGAAAAGGGCGTCGCGCAGGCCAAGGAGAGCTACGAAAAGATGAAGGGCGCCGCCGAACAGGCGACGGAAATGCTCGAGGATACCTATGCCACGGCCTCCAAGGGCTGCTCCGGCTACGGCCTCAAGCTGATCGAAACCGCCCGCGCCAACAGTAATGCGGCTTTCGATCTGTTCGGCGAATTGCTGAGCGCGAAGTCGTATTCCGAAGCGGTCGAGCTCTACACCGCCTATGCGCGTGCGCAGTTCGATACCGTCAGCGCGCAGGCCAAGGAATTGGCCGATCACGCGCAGAAGGTCGCGACCGAGACGGTCGAGCCGATCAAGGAAAGCTTCACCAACGCCTTCAACAAGGCTGCGTAACGATATCCGCGCGCTTATTGCCGCGAATCGAAAGCCCGGGCGTGCAAACGCCCGGGTTTTTGCTATCGGCGACCCCGCCACGGATCCCGGCCAAGCCGCTTGCCAAACTGGCGCCCTGAACCTAGGTTCCGGCCGCTCGCACCCACTATCGCGAGCTTGTGCAGGCGTAGCTCAGTTGGTTAGAGCGCTGGTCTGTGGAACCAGAGGTCGGTGGTTCAAGTCCACCCGCCTGTACCATCTCAACTCCACACTCAATCCGGCGTCAGCAGCGAAATCCCGAGCAGCGCGCGCCGGCGCAGCCAAGCGGTCGCGCGATATTTCGGATCGTGCGTGACCGCGTACATGCCGTCGAGTACGGCGAGCACGCGGGCGCCGCCGAGCATGTCACCGAGGGCCAGCGGACCCTTTGGATAATTGAGCCCGAGCTCGACCGCGGTGTCGATGTCGGCGGGCGCCGCGATGCGCAATTCCGCTATCCGGCTTCCAATATTGACGATCATGGCGAGCAGCCGCTGCACCACGAAGCCCGGGCTGTCGTTGATGGCGGTGACCGCGGCGCCAGCCGACAAAGCGGCGACCGCGGCGCCCAATGTTTCCGGTGTCGTCAGCGGCGTTTTCATCACCGTGCGGCGGCCCTTGAAGCCGCCCAGCATATCGACCGCGACGCTACGCGCCGGGTCGAGCTTGAGCCGCACGATGGCGCCGGTGGCGTCCTCGCCGAGCGGCGTCACGAAACTGAGCACGCCCGTGCCGGGCGTGCCGCCGACTTGGCATTTGACGCCCGCGCCGGTCAGCCATTCGGCGAGTTGACTGCCGCCGTCCTCGTCCGCCACCCAGGCCGCGGCCGGCACCGGTTGCACTGAGACCTGCACCGTCGGCGGGCTCGCGGCCGGCGGACCGTCGTAATTGTAAAAGCCCTGTTTGGTCTTGCGGCCGTGCAAACCGCCGGCGATTCGTACGGTGAGCTGCGCTGAGGGTTGATACATCGGCTCGCCGAAATATTGCTCGAAGATGCTGACCATCACCGCGTGCGACACGTCGGCGCCAACCAGATCGAGCAGCTCCAGCGGGCCCATGCGGAAGCCGGCGGCCTCCTTCATCAACACGTCGATCTCGCGCGGCGAGGCGATACCCTGCGCCACGATACGCAGCGCCTCCGGCACATAGGCGCGGCCGGCGTGGTTGACCACGAAGCCGGGCGTGTCGGTTGCGACGACGGGATGCTTGCCGATACGGCGGACGAAGCCAATCAGCGCCTCGACCAGCGCGGGGTCGCTACGCAAGCCGCCGATCACCTCGACCAGCCGCATTAGCGGCGGCGGGTTGAAGAAATGCAGGCCGCCGACGCGGCCCGGATTGCCGCAACCGGCGGCGATTTCCGTGACCGACAGCGAAGACGTGTTGGTTGCGATTACAGCGTTGGGCGCGATGCGCTGTTCCAACGCGCGGAACAGTTCGCGTTTGGTCGCGAGGTCTTCCACGATTGCCTCGATCACGACCCCGGCCGGCGCCACCTCATCAAGTGAGCCGATCGCCCGCAAGCGGCCGATGACGCCCTGCTTGACGTCCGCCGTCATGCGGCCTTTGGCGGCCAGCCCGTCGAGCGCCTTGTCGATCGCCGCCACCGCCTCGTTCGCTGCACCGTCGCGCGAATCGAACAGCAGCGCCGTCATCCCGGCCTGGGCGCAAACCTGCGCGATGCCGCGCCCCATGGTGCCGGTGCCGATGACCGCGACCGTCAGATCGCCGCGTTGCAGATCCTGAATCACGCTCATTTCCCTTCGAATGTCGGTTTCCGCTTCTCCAGGAACGCACGCATGCCTTCCTTCTGGTCGCTGGTGGCGAACTGCAGCTGCAGCGCCTTGCGCTCCAGCATCAGCGCGGTTTCGAGCGGCGCATTCAGGCCGGCATTGACGATTTCCTTGATCTGCCTGACGGCGATCGCCGGCTGCGCCGCAATCTCCTTCGCGATCTCAATCGCGCGCGGCAGCGCTTGGCCGGCCGGCGCCGTTTCGCTGACGACGCCCATCGCAAACGCGTCGGCGGCGCTGAACATCTTGCCGGTCAGGAGCAGCAGCATGGCGCGCTTGCTGCCGATCAGCCGCGCCAGTTTCTGCGTACCACCGCCGCCGGGCAGAATGCCGATCTTGACCTCGGGCAGGCCGAGGCGGGCGCCGTCGCCGGCGACGATGATGTCCGCGCACAGAGCGAGTTCAAGTCCGCCGCCGAGCGTGAAGCCTTCGATTGCGGCGATCACCGGCTTCGGACAGTCCATGATCGCTTGCCAGTATTTATGCAGGTTGCGCGCCATGATCTCGACCGGGCCGGCCTCCGCCATCTGGCTGATGTCGGCGCCGGCCGCGAATACCGTGTCGGAGCCGGTGATGATCACGCAGCGGATTTTTTCGTCGGCGCCATGGCGCGTGACCTCGTCGGCGAGCCGCGCCCGCACCGGGATGTTTAGCGCATTGCGCACCTGCGGCCGGTCGAGCCGGAGTACGACAATGGCGTCCGAGGGATATTCGACAAGAAGGGGGTTTTCCGGCGCGGTCATGGCATTTCACCGATGGCGTATTGCAGGGACGCTAGTTCTATCATCCGGCGCGCCGCGTTCGGTCAAGGCTCGGGCGATTTTAAAAGCCAAGGCAAGCGCGCCCGCAGCATCGAACCCAGCTTTTTCGGAATCTTCTGAGCGTAGGTCTTGAGCCGGACGAAATCGAGCGCAGCCGAGAGGTAGAGCTGCGGGTGCACGCTATCGAGCGCGGCTGCCCGCGCCGCCTCCGACTGACCCCAGATAGCGCTGCAGCGCCAGTTCGCCGAAGGCATGCGGATCGAGCAGGCGGGTATAGGCGGCGATAATCGCGAAGCTCGCGCCGCCCGCCAAAATGCGCGCCTGGAAGTAGATTCCGCTATGGCGGAGCAAAGCCATTGAGTGGATATCAATCAGGGGGCTTGTGAAAAATCAACTGCCATCGGCCGCGCAAGCAAAAACGCCGGCGATTGGCTCGCCGGCGGTTCCATTCGTGAAGAGATCGGCGTTCAGCGGACCGTATAACGTCCGTTGTTGCCCATGCGCTGGCCGGCCGGCGCGCGCCGGACGGTTGGCTGCGGGGCCGAATGCGGGCCGCCGAACAGGAAGTCGAAGAAGCCGCCGCCGCTGTAGCTGCTGCCGCTGCCGCCATACATGCCGATCGGCGCGCGCACCGGCTTGGACGACGGATCGGGCCGCCGTTCGATGGCGATATCCGCGACCTTGCGTTCGCTGCCCTTGAGGATGGCGATCATCCGCGCATCGCGGCCATAGACGTCCTCGCGGAATTGCAGCTTGCCGTCCTGGTCGACGAAGGCGGTCTGATAGGTCAGATGCACCCAGATCGGCTTCGGGAAGTTGATGTTGAGCTCGTTGGAGCCGATCATCTTTTCCAGGCGGGCCGCCGTGTAATGCTCATTCGGCTCGGCCAGCGACAACAGCTTCTCGCCGTAAACGAACGGGTCCTGCACCCGCATACAGCCGTGGCTGTAGGCGCGCTTTTCCTTCGCGAACAGATACTTGTCCGGCGTGTCGTGCTGGTAGACCAGGAACTTGTTGGGGAAGTTGAAGCGGATGCGGCCGAGCGCATTGCCGGCGCCCGGCGGCTGCGAAATGTGCACCGTCCCGTCCGGATCCTGCGTCAGTTTGAGGCCGATACGGTCGAGCGCCTGCGGGTCCTGCTGCAGCGCGGGCAGGTATTCGTTTTCGATGATCGACGGCGGCACGTTCCAAGTCGGGTTGACGGTGATGAATTTCATCTCCGCGCTGACCATCGGCGTCGCCTTGCCTGGCTTGCCGGCCACGATCTTGGTCTTCCAATAAGGCTTGTCGTCGTTGTAGAGCGTCAGCGTGTAATCCGGAACGTTGACGATCACGTGCGGATTGCCGAGATCGCGCGGCAGCCAGCGCCAGCGTTCCATATTGACGATGACGGTATCGATCGGATCGGCCGAGGCGCGATGCGTTTCCTTCTTCACGCCGTTGAGCGCGCGCACGGTATTGGGGCCGAGATTGCCGTCGACGCCGATGTCGGCCTTGATCTGGAAAGCCTTTACGGCGTCGCGCACGGCGTCGTCATAGACCAGATTGCTCTGGTCGCCGGAAACGTTGAGGCGCTTGCGCAGCGCCATCACCCGCTGATCCTTCATGCCGACGTGCAAAGTCTTGCCTTCGCCGATACGCACGATGTCCGGCTTCTTTTCTTCCTCGGCCTTGGGCGACAGGGCGCTTTTGCGCAATTCGGCAAGTTTCGCCTTGAGCGCTTTGAATTCCTGCTGCGGCGGATTGTAGCTGTCGAGGGCTGCGCCCACGTCGCCGGCGTCGGCGAGCTTGGCCAGCACTTGCGACGGCTCCGGCGCGACCAGTTTGAATTCGATGTCGGCGCCGACGCGGCTGTAGTGAATTTGCCCAATCTGAGCGTGGCGCGCGTAAGTGAGCACCGAAACGGTGAGCTTCAATTCGTCCTCGGCCAGCGCGCTGGCGGTCGTCGCCGATTTGAAATCCGGCGTCGGATAATCGGCAGGGTTGAGCCCATCGGTGTCGACCTGGCCGAGATAGGCGATCGTGGCCTTGGCGCGTTGGTCGGCAGCGCCGTCGCTCACCCACAGTGGCTTGTAGTCGCGCGCTTTGTAGAACGCCTCGACGCCCTCGCGGTCGGGCTTGCGGCTGACGATGCGGTCGAGCTTGCCGGCGATCATGTCGCGCAACTGATCGGCGACTGCGCTGTCGGCGGTGGCGGACACCGGGGCGGCGGCGGGAACAGCCGCGGCTTTCGCCGGTTCGGCTACCGGTGCGGCGGCGTCCTGCTTGGGCTCGGCCGGCTTCGGCGCAACCTTGGTGGCCTCGGCCGATGTCGCGCTGGGAGTTGCAGCAACATCCTTGGCAGTCAGCGGCGGCAGCAGGTCGGTATCCGGCATCGGCACCGCCGAATTGATCTGCTGGTCGGATTGCTGCGCCATGCTGGCATGGCTTCCAAATACCAGGACCACGCCGAGTGCGGTCGAGGCCAGCAGGCGGTAAAATCGGGCAGTTTTCACCAGGTGTCTCCCAAAGACTCTGCGGGGGGCCGAGGCCCTCCATTGCCAGGACATCTTATCCTATAGTCCTGCGGTAGTTACGCTTTTCCCAACAATCGCGCGCGAAAGAGCCGCCGACTGTGGCTATTTTGCACAAGGGGCCGAAATCCCGGATTTGGCCGGTGATTCCGGCTTTGCCGCAGGTGCGAACCTATAGCAACCGCGGGCCGAACGACTGGTTCCTGAACTCGCTTTTGGGCGTTTTACCCGATGACATCTTCGTGATGCCGTTTGCGGATGCGAAAGATAGGGCGGGCCCACAAGGAAGGTAGTCGCCCGTGAGTCGGCAGCCAGCAGCGTGCCGAGCCGCCGATGCGGCAATCACGCGCCGTAGGCTGTCGACCGACTCCAGGATTATTTTCTTAAGGTGGCCCGCGGCGAAAAATAGCGACACGCGGGTCGTTCATATTTGTCGGCGTACCATTTCGCTGCCCTATGATTCCGAAAATCTTGCGCCGTGTTTGATCGCCGTGAGAACAGGTTTTCGGAATCGATCACGCTCAACTTGCAGCAAATAAAAAACCGGGCCCCACAAGGGGGCCCGGCTTCAGTTTGCCGGTGTGGGGACCGGCAATATTCCAGAGGGGAACAAGCTGCACACCAGTGACTCTGGGAGGAAACATCCGGTGCAGCAGCAGGCCGTCACTATGCGAGGCGGCCGCTATGCGAGCAATGTCATGCGCCGCATGACTGCCATGCCGAATCGCGAAAACGCTGCGATCTGGGCGTCATTCGCATGACGGCCATGCTGAATCGCAAGGCAGAGAATTATTTTTCCGTAAAATTAGAAATGCCAGCGCTGCGCGTTCGCCACCAGGAAGTCGCGGAATACCTGGATACGGGCGACCGCCTTGAGTTCTTCCGGATAGACGAAATAGGCATCGAGCGCGAGCGTGTTGGCTTCGCCGAGCAGCTGAACCAGCCCGCCGTTTTCCTCCACCAGATAGTCCGGCAGCATCGCGATGCCGAGGCCGCGCTGGCAGGCGCGCAGCACGCCGAGCACGTTGTTGATGGTCAGATGTGGGCTGCGTGCTGGTTTGCCGTCGCGGGCGACTTCGACCAGCCAGCGCCGGTTGGAGAAATGCGCCGGCACGTTGCCGCCGAGCAGAATCAGGCGATGCTTGTCGAGCTCCTCGTGCGTGCGCGGCGTGCCGAAACGCTTGAGATAGTCGGGCGAGGCATAGGCATGGAAATGCACGGAGAACAGCTTGCGCTGGATCAGGTCGGGCTGCGTCGGCTGGCGCAAACGGATGGCGACGTCGGCCTCGCGCATGGCGAGGTCGAGCTCTTCGTCGGTGGTGAGCAGCGTGATGTGGATGTCGGGATAAAGGTCGAGGAATTCGCCGAGCCGCGGGGTGAGCCAATGCACGCCGATGCCGGGCGTGGTGGAGACCTTCAATTCGCCGTTCGGCCGTTCGCGGCTGTCGGTGAGCTTGGTGCGCGCGGCCTCCAGCTTCATGAACACTTCATGCGCCGTGCGGTAAAGCAATTCGCCCTGTTCGGTGAGGATCAGCCCGCGCGCGTGGCGGTGGAACAGCGAGACCGACAGTTCGCCTTCGAGCGCGGACACCTGGCGGGAGACCGCCGATTGCGACAGGCCAAGCCGCTCGCCGGCATGCGTGAATGAGCCGGCTTCCGCTGCGGCGTGGAATACCTTCAGCTTGTCCCAATCCATCGACTTGTTGGTTCCGACCATGGTCTATTCCGCCGCCGCGCGCTGGTGTTCGTGCGCGGCCAGGAATTTCTCCGCTTCGAGTGCTGCCATGCAGCCCTGGCCGGCGGCGGTGACCGCCTGCCGGTAGATGTCGTCGGTGACGTCGCCGGCGGCGAACACGCCGGGTACCGAGGTGGCGGTGGAATGGCCACCGGTGACGATGTAACCGGAGCCCTTCATCTCCAGTTGGCCGGTGAACAGTTCGGAGGCGGGCGAATGCCCGATAGCGATGAACACACCGTCGACCTTGCGCTCGCTGACCGCGCCGGTCTTCAGGTTCTTGAGCCGCACGCGCTCGACTTTCGGCGGATTGTCGCTGCCGAGCACGTCCTCGAGCGCCGTGTCCCAGATCACGTCGATCTTCGGGTTCTTGAACAGCCGGTCCTGCAGGATCTTTTCCGAGCGGAACGAGTCGCGCCGGTGCACCACGGTGACCTTGGACGCGAAATTGGTCAGGAACAGCGCTTCCTCAACCGCACTATTGCCGCCGCCGATCACCACCACTTCCTTGTTGCGGTAGAAGAAGCCGTCGCAGGTCGCGCAGGCCGACACGCCGTAGCCCTTGAACTTCTGCTCCGACGGCAGATCGAGCCAGCGCGCTTGCGCGCCGGTCGAGATGATCAGCGCGTCGGCGAGATAGATATCGCCCGAATCGCAGCTGAGGCGGAACGGCCGGCTGCCGAGGGCGACCTCGGTCACATAGTCGGTGACGATGCGGGTGCCGACATGCTCGGCCTGCTTCTGCATCTGCTCCATCAGCCAGGGCCCCTGGATGACGTCGGCGAAGCCGGGATAGTTTTCCACATCGGTGGTGATGGTGAGCTGGCCGCCGGGCTGCATGCCCTGAATCAGGATCGGTTCCAGCATGGCGCGCGCGGCATAGATCGCGGCGGTGTAGCCGGCCGGACCCGAGCCGATGATCACGACCTTGGCATGCGTCGTCTTTGGCATTTCAACCGGCCCCCTGGACGGGCATCGGGCGCATATCGCCCGGGCGGCCGGATGAATTCCCGGCACTTATGCATGGCAGGATGTATGGCTTTCGGGGGAGCTATGCAAGATACGCAACCCCCGACTCACAGCCTTGGGTTCCCGAGGCGGACGCTAGCCCCAGCCGCGCAATAATCTTTCGCGAAACAATATTTCGCGGTATGGATGTTCCCGCCGGAGCCATCTTTCTCCGGGATCAGGAGCCGCTTTTGCCCGCCCGTTTAGACGCCATCGACCGCAAAATCCTCAAAGAGCTGCAGGACGACGGCCGCATGACCAATGTGGAACTGGCGCGCCGGGTCGGTATCTCGGCGCCGCCCTGCCTGCGCCGCGTGCGCGGGCTGGAGGAGGCCGGCTACATCAAGGGCTACCGCGCGCTGCTCGACGAGAAGAAACTCGGCTACGAAGTGGCGGTGTTCGCCATGGTGCATCTGGCGAGCCAGGCGGAAGCCGACCTTGCCGCTTTCGAGGAGTTCGTGCGCGCGCAGCCACTGGTGCGCGAATGCTGGATGCTCTCGGGCGAGATCGACTTTGTTTTGAAGTGCGTGGCGCCCGACTTGAAGACCTTCCAGGCCTTCGTCGAAAAGCTCACCTCGGCGCCCAATGTGCGCAACGTGAAGACCTCGCTGACGCTGCGCAACTCCAAGGACGCGGCGATGGTGCCGATGGAATGAACATGAAGACCAATTGCGTGAAGGGTTGACGGAATGAACGTTCATACGACTACCGGCAGCGATGCGATCGTGATCGAGAAGGATGTCGAAGTGCCGATGCGCGACGGCGCCCGGCTGATGGCCGATGTGTTCCGCCCGCAGGGTGAAGCCAAAGTGCCGGCGATCCTCAATCTCGGCCCCTACCAGAAGGACAAGCTCTGGGTGGTGCCCGACACGCTGGAGGAAAAGCCGAACCCTTACATGAACTGGGAGACCATCAACCCGCTGTCGTGGGTGCCGCAGGGCTACGCCGCGGTGCGCGTCGACGGGCGGGGCAGCGGCAAAAGCCAGGGCCAATGCGAGCCGTGGTCGCTAGCCGAGTCGGTCGACTTCTACGACGCCATCGAGTGGGCCGCGGCGCAGCCTTGGTGCAACGGCAAGGTTGGCCTGCTGGGGATTTCATACTTCGCCATCAACCAGTGGTTCGCCGCCCATCGTCAGCCGCCGTCGCTGAAGGCGATCATCCCGTGGGAAGGCTTCGCCGACATCTACCGTGATGCGCTGTTCCACGGCGGCATCTTGAGCGTGTTCATGACCAACTGGTTCACCGCGCATCTGATGCACCACACCGTCGGCCGCGCCGGCCAGCAGATTCCCAATGCCTGGGCGACCAACACGCTGCATTTCTGGCTCAGCAACAATCTCGACAGCGGCGCCTTCCACGGCGCGCAGGCGCAATGGGACAAGGTCACCGTGCCGATGTACTCGGTCGGCAACTGGACCGGTTTCGGCCTGCATCTGCGCGGCAATACCGAGGCCTATATGCGCGCCGCCTCCAAACACAAGAAGCTGCGCATCCATACCGGCAGCCACGTGCATCCGTTCTACCGGGACGAGGCGCGCGCCGATCAACAGCGCTTCTTCGACTACTGGCTCAAAGGCATCGACAACGGCGTGATGGACGAGCCGCCGGTCAAGCTCGCGATCCGTCATGGCGCCGACGAGGTAGAGTGGCGTAACGAGAACGAATGGCCGCTTGCCGGCACGCAGTGGACTAAATTTTATTTCGACCTGGCGCCGCCGGCGGCGGGGCTGGCGGCGAATTCCGGCCGGCTCGTTGCCGCCAATCCGAAGGAAACGTCGTCGCGCACTTATGCGGCCTCCAGCCTCGGCTCCATGGGCTCGACCTCGGCGGCCTCATCACAGGTGATGGGCGGCGGCATCAAGCCGGACATGGGGATTGCGCTGGAAACGCCGCCGCTCGAGCGCGATGTCGAGGTGACCGGGCCGCTCGCCGCGACCTTCTGGGTATCGAGTTCGAGCGAAGACATGGACCTGTTCCTGACGCTGCGCCATTTCGACGCCGACGGCAAAGAGGTGATGGAAACCGGCCAGCAGGGCACACCGGTGCCGGTGGCGAAAGGCTGGCTGCGAGTTTCGCACCGCGAACTCGACCCTAAGCTCACGCTGCCCTACCGGCCGTACCACAAGCATCAGCGCCGGCTGTTTCTGAAGCCAGGCGAGATCGTGAAGGTCGACGTCGAGATCTGGCCGACCTCCATGGTGTTTAAAAAGGGCCACCGCATCCGCCTCGACGTGCAGCCGCGCGACGGCATCGGCAGCCAAGGCTATCTGCACTATCACGCCGACTACAACACCGGCACCAACACCGTTTATGCCGGGGGGACGCGGGAATCCTATCTGCTGCTGCCGGTCATTCCGCAGCGTTAGCCGGCGCGTCTTTGTAAAAAAAATCGCCGGGCTGAGCCCGGCGATTTTGATGACGCTTCGAAGCGTGGCGAAGCTTTGAAAGCGGCGCGGGCCGCTACTTCCACTCCACCTTCTTCACTTCATAGGCCTTGGCGCCGCCCGGCGTGTTGACCTCGACCTGGGCGCCCTTGGCCTTGCCGATCAGCGCGCGCGCCAGCGGCGAGGTGATGGAAATGCGGCCGGCCTTGGCGTTGGCTTCCGGCTCGCCAACGATCTGCCACACTTTCTTTTCCTCGGTGTCCTCGTCGACCAGCGTCACAGTGGCGCCGAACGTAATGGTCTCGCCCGACAGCTTCGACACGTCGATCACGTCGGCACGCGCGAGCTTGTCCTCGAGCTCGGCGATGCGGCCCTCGTTGAGCGACTGCTGCTCCTTGGCGGCGTGATATTCCGCATTCTCCGACAGATCGCCGTGCGTGCGCGCCTCGGTGATCTGCTGGATGATGCGCGGCCGCTCTATCTGTTGGCAGTGTTTGAGCTCGGCTTCGAGCGTCGAATAGCCGGCTGCCGTCATTGGAATCTTGTCCATCGTCCTTCTCCTCTTGGCGGGCGCCCGAAACGTCTTGAACGCGCGTTAGCGCCGCCAAGCCCCTTCCACCCTCAAAAACCGTTCCTTCGACTCGAAATACAACTCCGGTCACGGATTTCCGTGCGCCGGAGTCATGTAAAGCGAGGCCGATCAAAAAAACCCGGATTGCGGCCAGGTTGACCTGCGCCGCGACCGTTGAATTCCCGGCCTAACTCGCGCCGCCGCTTGCCTCGCGACGCCCAAGGGAACCGCCCTTAGGTCCGATCGCTGAAGTAGCTCTGCAGCGCACGCACCTCGAGGTCGCCCCCGAGATAGGCTTTTATGCCTTGCGCCGCAGCGACGGCACCCGAAAGAGTGGTGTAGTACGGCACTTTATGCAAGAGGGCGGCATGGCGCAGGGACCGGCTATCGGCCAGCGCCGCTGCACCCTCGGTTGTGTTGAAAACCAGCTGAACCCCGCCGTTTTTGATCGCATCCACGATATGGGGCCGGCCTTCTAACACCTTGAAAATCTTCGCAGTATCCACCCCGTGCTCGGCCAGATAGCGCTGGGTTCCCGAGGTGGCGATGGTCTTGAAGCCGAGCGAGGCCAGCAGCCGCACCGCGTCCAGGATGCGAGGCTTGTCGCTGTCCTTGACCGAGACGAACACCGTGCCCGAACGCGGCAGGTTGGCGCCGCCGCCGATCTGGCTCTTGGCGAAGGCGATCTCGAACGAGGTATCGATCCCCATCACTTCGCCGGTGGATTTCATCTCCGGCCCCAGCACGGTGTCGACGCCGGGGAAGCGCGCGAACGGGAACACGGCTTCCTTGACCGCGCGGTGCTTGAAATGCGACGGCACCAGCTTGAAACTGGCCAGGCTTTCGCCCGCCATGATGCGGGCGGCGATCTTGGCAACGGGCAATCCAATCACCTTGGCCACGAAGGGCACCGTGCGCGAGGCGCGCGGATTGACCTCCAGCACGTAGATGTCGCCGTCCTTGATCGCGTATTGCACGTTCATCAGACCGCCGACGTTGAGCGCGAGCGCCAGCGCGCGGGTCTGCCGCTCGAGCTCGGCGATGGTCTTCTCGCTCAAGGAATGCGGCGGCAGCGCGCAGGCCGAATTGCCGGAATGGATGCCGGCTTCCTCGATGTGCTCCATGATGCCGGCGATGAAGGTGTCCTTGCCGTCGCACAGGCAATCGACGTCCACCTCGGTAGCGTCGGACAAATAGCGGTCGACCAGCAGCGGACTGCGTTTGGAAACCACCAGTTCGCCCGGCCGGTCGAGATCGGACGTGAGCCGCGCCACGTAACGGTCGAACTGGGCGGCATCGCGCACGATTTCCATGGCGCGTCCGCCCAGCACATTGGACGGCCGGATCACCACCGGATAGCCGATCTCGTCGGCGATGGCACGCGCAGCCCCCAGCGAGGTGGCAATGCCGTTCTGCGGCTGGCGCACTTTTAATTTGTCGAGCAGCTTCTTGAAACGGTCGCGGTCCTCCGCGAGGTCGATCATGTCGGGCGAGGTGCCGAGGATCGGCACCTTGGCCTTCTCCAGAGGCTCGGCGAGCTTGAGCGGGGTCTGGCCGCCGAACTGCACGATGACGCCGTGCAGCGTGCCGTTGCTGCGCTCGGTGTCGATGATCTCCAGCACGTCTTCCGGCGTGAGCGGCTCGAAATAGAGCCGGTCGGAGGTGTCGTAGTCGGTCGACACCGTCTCCGGATTGCAGTTGATCATGATGGTTTCGTAGCCGGCGTCCTTGAGCGCGAAGGCGGCATGGCAGCAGCAATAGTCGAATTCGATGCCCTGGCCGATGCGGTTGGGACCGCCGCCGAGGATGATCACCTTCTTCTTGTCGGAGGGCGCCGCCTCGTCGGCGACGGCGCCGGCGAACGGCGTCTCGTAAGTCGAGTACATGTAGGCGGTGGGCGAGGCGAATTCGGCGGCGCAGGTGTCGATGCGCTTGAAGGCCGGCCGCACGCCGAGCGCACGGCGCTTTTCCGTCACCGCCTCGGTGTCGGTGCCGGTGAGCTTGCCGAGCCGCTTGTCGGAAAAGCCCTTGGCCTTCAGCCGCCGGAACGCGCCAGCCGTGCCGGGCAGGCCCTTGGCTTTGATCTCGGTCTCCGACTCCACCAGCGCGCGGATCTCGTTCAAGAACCACGGATCGACGCGGCAGGCATTGTGGATCAGTTCGTCGCTGGCGCCGAGCCGCATGGCCTGCGCGATCTTGAGCAGGCGGTCCGGCGTCGGCGTGCCGAGCGCGGCGCGGATGGCAGCCTTGTTGTCGGCGTCATCGATGCCCTTGGCCGGATCGAAACCCTCGATGACCATTTCATCAAGCCCGGTGAGGCCGGTCTCCAGCGAGCGCAGCGCCTTCTGCAAGCTCTCCTGGAAGGTGCGGCCGATCGCCATCGCTTCGCCGACCGATTTCATCGAGGTGGTCAACGTGTTGGTGGCGCCGGGGAATTTCTCGAAGGCAAACCGCGGAATCTTGGTGACCACGTAATCGATGGTCGGCTCGAACGACGCCGGTGTTGCGCCGCCGGTGATGTCGTTGGCGATTTCGTCGAGCGTGTAGCCGACCGCGAGCTTGGCCGCGACCTTGGCGATCGGGAAGCCGGTCGCCTTGGAGGCGAGCGCGGACGAGCGCGACACGCGCGGATTCATCTCGATGATAACCAGCCGCCCGTCGGCCGGGTTGACCGCGAACTGCACGTTCGAGCCGCCGGTCTCCACGCCGATCTCGCGCAACACCGCGATCGAGGCGTCGCGCATGATCTGGTATTCCTTGTCGGTGAGCGTGAGCGCCGGCGCGACGGTGATCGAATTGCCGGTATGCACGCCCATCGGATCGACGTTTTCGATCGAGCAGATGATGATGCAATTGTCTTTTTTATCGCGCACCACCTCCATCTCGTATTCTTTCCAGCCCAGCACCGATTCTTCGATCAGCACTTCGCTGGTGGGCGAGGCGTCGATGCCGCCCTCGACGATCTCGATGAACTCGGCCTTGTTGTAGGCGATGCCGCCGCCGGTGCCGCCGAGCGTGAACGAGGGGCGGATGATCGCCGGCAGGCCGATATCCTCGAGCGCTTCCAGCGCCTGGATCAACGTCTTGATCTGGTGTGAGCGCGGCGTCTCCAGCCCGATGCGTTTCATCGCCTCGCGGAACAGCTCGCGGTCTTCCGCCATGTCGATGGCGTCGGCGGTGGCGCCGATCATCTTGACGTTGAACTTCTCCAGCGTGCCCATCTTGCGCAGCGAGAGCGCGCAATTGAGCGCGGTCTGCCCGCCCATGGTGGGCAACAGCGCGTCCGGGCGTTCCTTCTCGATGATCTTGGCGACGATCTCCGGCGTGATCGGCTCGATATAGGTGGCGTCGGCGAGATCGGGATCGGTCATGATCGTCGCCGGATTGGAGTTCACCAGGATGACCCGGTAGCCCTCGTCCTTGAGCGCCTTGCAGGCTTGCGTGCCGGAATAGTCGAACTCGCAGGCCTGGCCGATGACGATCGGCCCGGCGCCGATGATCAGGATCGTTTTGATGTCGGTTCGTTTGGGCATCGGACCCCGAAAACTGGTCACAAAAAAAGGGCGCGCTTTTTGCGCGTCCTCTTGACCCCGGCGGGGGACAAGCCCCGCGCGAAGGGTCCTTAGACCAGAATCGGCGGGCAGGGAAGGGCGGCGGCGGGATTAACGGTGGACGGAGAAATCCAGCTATTTGCGGCCAAATTGAGGGTCCCGGCCGGCGCCGGGATCCTCTGCGAGCGGCGCTGAAACTGTATTGAGCCGTGTATTCAAGAATTGAGGTGGTGAGCTGGCGGTTATCCAAGCCCGCTTTGCCCCCGAAAGAAGCGGACATTTGTCCGGCCGGTTGTGGCTTGGAAAATTCAAATAAAACGCGGAGCGGCCGGAGCCGCCCCGCGACATTGCTGCCCGAATTCGCTCACTGGACGCTGAACAGTCCGCGTCGATCTGCCGGGATGTTGGCCGTACTAAAGATATAGTCGCGTGAGGCCTCGAGCTGGCTGCGTAGGTGGTCAAGATTGACGTCGAGCAATTGCCCCTTCCACTTGCGAACTTTGCCGGCGACGATCACGGTCTCGACATTGGTGCGGTCCATCAGCGACACCACCGCTCCCGGCACCTGATTGAGCGGCGCCACGTTGATCCTGGTGGCGTCAAGGATGATGATATCGGCTTCCTTGCCGGGCGTGAGCGAGCCGACCTTGCTGTCGAGGCGCAGCGCCTTCGCGCCATTAATCGTCGCAAAGCGCAGCACGTCGCGCGTCGTCAGCAATGACGGCGTGCCGGATGCCGGCGTCGGCCACTGATTAGGCGGATAGAAATCCCCTTGCGCGAGGATCATCTGGTTCGCGATCATGCGCTGCATGTTCATAGCCACGCGCATTTGAGTGAAGAAATCCGCTGTCATCGTGCATTCGACGTCCACCGAGAGCGACGGCTCCATGCCGAGGCTCTGCATCTTGAGGATCGGCGGCTGGCCGTGACGCATGTTCATTTCGATTGGGAAAGCGATCGAGACCTGCGCACCCACATCATGGATTCTCTGCCAGGCCGGGTCGGACATTCCGGTCATGTGGATGAACAGGTTGTCCGGTCCGATCCCGATGTGGCCATTGCCGCCCGTTCCCGCCGCGAGCGCGTCGAAAATTGGACGAATGCCGAACGGCGAGAGGATATGCGCGGCGATCTGCAGGCCGAGCTGCCGCCCGATGGTCCAGGACTGGTCGGTGGTTCCGTTCCCAAGATAGACTTCGCCGCCCATGATCATGTGGACAAGTTGGTCCGACGACGAGAACCACTGTTGCTTGATGCGGAAAGCATCAGATGGATACTGGTTGCCGGCAACACCGCCGGCGCTTTCGAAATAGCCGAAGGCGGCGCGCCTCCCGGTATCGAATAGCGCCTTGATGGCAGCGTCCGAGTGCTGCGGCGAGTGATGAATCTGCGAGACGTCATGCACGGTCGTGACGCCGTCGTCGAGCTGTGAGAGTCCACCGAACAGTTCGTTGATGTACACGTCCTGCGGCCGATAGACCGGGGCAAATGTCAGCAGGATGTATTCGTAGTAGGTGGTGCTCCCGCTCGGCGAGCCCGGACCGTCATTGATCAGAACGCCGTCCGCGAGGAAGCTGCGCAACGCCGTTTCGAACTGATGGTGGTGCGTATCGATGAAGCCGGGCATGACGATGCGGCCGGTAGCGTCGATCTCGGAAGCGTTCCCCACGTGCAAGTTCGGCGCAATGGCAAGAATTTCTTGCCCTCGACCAGCACGTCGGCTTTCGGGAAGTCGCCGACTCTTGGGTCCATCGACATCACCGAACCGCCGCGAATAACGTAGCGGCGGCAGGCGCACCGGTATTGAGCGGCGCATCGCTGTACTGAGCGGCGGCAGGACGCGGTGCGAACAGCTTGAGTGCGGAAGCTGCGACGCCGGCCGCTGCGGCACCTTTCAGAAAGTTGCGTCGCGAAGAAAAATGTTTCTGGAAGTTTCCTTTCTGGCAGAGAATACACATTTTGGCGTTCTCCCCGATGTTGAGTCATTCTGGATTGATGACTCTGTATTTATTCTGCCGCCGCTGCTGCAGCATGTACACAACGAACGCCGGGAACCCGTTAATTGATCATGTGGGAAACTGCCCATGCACCGAGCGGTCCCACATCCGAGTTAGGGTTGGGCCAATGCACGACGCAAACCGGTCGACCACTAAGCGGTTTCGCAAAATTGCCCATCGAGGATAATAATTCCGACTTGGGTCATAAGCAGACATGCCGGTCGCGAATTTGGATGCTCGCATTACCGCTGAAAGCGGACATTCGCCGTGCATCTATTGGGCTGTCTATTTACATGTGCGCGGCATAGTGTGCCCGCCCCAACCGCCGGACTTTCCCGCCCCTCACGACGGACCTGACCATGACCGTTCAAGCCAGCCTTGCGTTCTCACAGGAAGCGGGAGCCATTCCGGTCCTCGGCTTCGGCACCTCGCCGCTGACCGGCGGGCTTTCGGCCGAAACCATTGTGAACGCCTTGAAGGCCGGTTATCGCCACATCGACACCGCGCGCAAATACGGTACCGAGCCCGCGGTCGGCGAGGCGCTGCGGGTTTCAGGCGTGCCGCGCAACGACATCTTCCTCACCACCAAGGTCAGCCACGAAAACCTGCGCGCCGATAACTTCGCGAGATCGGTGGATCAAAGTCTCGCCGCGCTGAAGGTCGATTACGTCGACCTGCTGCTGGTGCACTGGCCCAATCCGGCCATCGCGCTTCTCGAGACCATGCCGGCGCTGGCCAAGGCCAAGCGGCAGGGGCTGGCGCGCCATATTGGCGTCGCCAATTTCAACATTGGCTTGCTCGATCAGGCGGTCGCGCTTTGCCCCGAGCCGCTGGTGGTCTTGCAGGCGGAATATCATCCCTATCTCGATCAGTCGAAGCTCATCGCCGCGGTGCGCCGGCATAAGCTCGCTTTCATCGCCTATTGTCCACTGGCGCGCGGCCGCCTTTTCGGCGACCCGGTACTCGATGAGATCGCCGAGAAACGCGGCCGCAGCGTCGCGCAAGTCGCGCTGCGCTGGCTGTTGCAGCAAGACGTCGCCGCCATACCGTTCTCGTCGAAGCCCGAACGCATCGCCGACAATTTCGATGTATTCGATTTTGCGCTTGATGACGACGAGATGAACCGCCTCGCCGCGCTCAAGCGCCCGGACGGCCGCGTCGCCAATCCGGCCGGGCGCGTGCCTGGCGGCTGGGATTAGGCCGGCCGCGCCAGGAAGGTCATGCGCCACGGATTGTGGCCGATATTGCGCGGCGCGCGCTGTGCCGAATAGCCGGCAGCTTTGAGCTTCGCCAGCATCGCCGCTTCGTCATAATGCGACAGGCCAAAGGTCTTTTTCAGCCGCAGATAATCCGACACGAAAATCCGCATCAGCCCCAGCACAGCGGCGAAGAAGAAGCCGTTGGCGATGGCAAAGCGCAAGAGCGCCAGCGCGGCCGCCGGCGCCGCCAGCTTCGGCGGCACGATGTCGCCGACGACGAGCGTGCCGTCGGATTTCAGCAGCCTGCGGAAAACTCCCAGCAGGCGGTCGAGCTCGGCGGGGTTAAGATACTGCGCCACTGAATGCAGCACGACCAGGTCGAACGAACCCGCCGGCATCGCCGCCGCTTCGTCGGGCGTGAACACGGAAATCTTCGCATTGCCGGCGTAGCGCGCGGCGAGCGCGGCGCGCACATTGGGCGCGGCTTCCACCATGGTCAGATGGCCGCTCGCCGCGGCCAAAAGATCGGCCGAGGTCGCCTCGCCGCAGCCATAGTCGAGCACGGTTGCCTGCGCCGATGGCACGTAGCTGCGGATATCCTCGGCGATGGTGCGGTAATGCACGTCGCGATGACGCGCATTCACATAGATCACCGAATGTTTGAAGTCGTAGAAGCTGATCCAATCCATTTCAACGCGGCCACAGCTGCAGCAGCGGTCCCGCCGCGCCGCGCACCGGGTCGGTTTTGGGCAGGGGCACCAAGGGTATCGTCTTCAGGGCGGCTTCGTGCTCGAACTTGGCGCCGCGGCAGAGATTAAAGGTGCCGTCGGGCGGATAGGCGCCGACGACCTTGAGGTCGGGGGACGCCGACAGCTCCTGATGGGCGGTACCGGCGGGCAGCACCACCACGTCGCCGGCAGAGAGGTTGACCTCCTGGCCCTTGTCGCCGCCGATGTGCAACTTGACGCGCCCGCGCGCGATGCCCATCGTCTCGTGAGTCATGGAGTGATAGTGCACGTAGGTAGCTATGCCATTGCGCCACATATTGTGGCCCCAGCCATTGGTGGCGAAGACCCGCTCGATCACCTTTTCCGGATCGGCGCTGCCTTTGATATCGATGCCCTCATGATAGACCAGCACCGGCAAGGTTGGATTGTTCGGCACCCAGCCGTCATCCTCGAACATTAAAGCCTGTGGTGCCGGCGTCGGATTTACCATGTGCCCACTCAGGCAATCTTCCGCTTGGTCTGCCGCATCATGTCGACAAAGCGCGTGAAGAGATAATGGCTATCGCGCGGACCGGGCGACGCTTCCGGATGATACTGCACGGAGAACACTGGCTTGTCTTTCAGTGCGATGCCGCAATTGGAGCCGTCGAACAGCGACACATGCGTCTGCTCGACATTCTTCGGCAGCGTGTCCTTGTCGACCGCGAAGCCGTGGTTCATCGAGGTGATCTCGACCTTGCCGGTGGTGAGATCCTTCACCGGATGATTGGCGCCGTGATGGCCCTGATGCATCTTCATGGTCTTGCCGCCGACGGCGATGCCGAGCATCTGGTGGCCGAGGCAGATGCCGAAGGTCGGCGTGCCTGAGTCGATCAGCTTCTTGATCACCGGCACCGCGTATTCGCCGGTCGCCGCCGGATCGCCCGGGCCGTTCGACAGGAACACGCCGTCGGGCTTGAGCGCCATGATGTCTTCGGCCGAAGTCTTGGCCGGTACCACCGTCACCTTGCAGCCGGAACCGGCGAGCAGGCGCAGGATGTTGCGCTTGATGCCGTAATCGACCGCGACCACGTGGAATTCCGGATTGCTCTGGCGGCTGAAACCCTGGCCCCACACCCACGGCGTCTCGTCCCAGCTAAAGCGCTGGCCGGAGGTGACCATCGGCACCAGGTCCATGCCGACCAGGCCAGGCCAGGCCGCCGCCTCTTTCTTGAGCGCGGGGAGATCGAATTTGCCGTCGCCCGCATGCGCGATCACCGCGTTGGGCATGCCCTTGACGCGGATCAGCGCGGTCAAAGCGCGGGTGTCGATGCCGCACAGGCCGATAATGCCGCGGGCTTTGAGCCAGTCGTTGAGGTTGCGCGTCGCCCGGTAGTTCGATTGCGGCGTGATGGCGGAATGCAGGATGACGCCGCGCGCGCCCGGCGTCGCCGCCATATTGACGGTCTCGATGTCGTCCTCGTTGGTGCCGACATTGCCGATATGCGGGAAGGTGAAGGTGATGAGCTGCCCGGCATAGGAGGGGTCGGTGAGGATCTCCTCGTAGCCGGTCATGGCGGTATTGAAGCAGACCTCGCCGACCGCGGTGCCTGTGGCGCCCAGGCCTTGGCCTTCCAGCACGGTCCCGTCGGCCAGCACCAAAAGCGCTGTCGGCTTGGGCTCAGCCCAAGCGTCACCGGATGCGGCGGCGGGATCGGCTTTCGTCTGGGTCATGGCCTCTTAGTTGCGTATAATATGGCTCGAAGCAAGGGGCCGCCGCGGGCCGCCCCCAATTCAAAAAAAGGGGCTCCCCGTGCTGCGCGACGACATCAATAAAGCTTTGACCGAGGCACAAAAGGCCAAGAATGAGCGGGCGGTTTCCACCCTGCGCATGGTCAATTCCACCCTCAAGAACGCCGATATCGAGGCGCGCGGGGCGGGCAAGCCGCCGCTCGGCGACGCCGAGGTGCTCCCCGTGCTGCAGAAGATGATCAAGCAGCGCCAGGAATTGGTCGAGCTCTACCAAAAGGGCAACCGCGCCGACCTGGTCAAGCAGGAGCAGGAAGAGATCGCCATCATCTCCGCCTACCTGCCCAAACAGATGTCGGAAGCCGAAATGACGGCGGCGATCGAGGCGGCGATCAAGGACACCGGCGCCGCCGGCATGAAGGACATGGGCAAAGTCATCGGCGCCTTGCGCGGCAAATATGCCGGGCAGATGGACATGGCCAAAGCCAGCGCTTTGGTGAAGGCGAAGTTGCAGTAGCCAGACTCGTCATGCCGGCGCTTGTCGCGGGCATCCACGCCTGAAGGCCAAATCCAAGACAAAGGCGTGGATGGCCGGGACAAGCCCAGCTATGACGGAGGAGAGCGCTCTACCGAATCTCCGCCGCCGCTTTCGGCAGCACCTCCGCCAGCCGCGCGGCCCATTGCCGCTGGCCTGCCGGCTCGCCGATCAAGTCCTGGCGGATTTCAATCGCGACATGCGGGATGCCGCGCGCCTCGCCATGCACGGGGATCGTATAGTCGGTCTCGTTGTCGACGGTATAAGGCTCGTTGTCGCCGACGATGAGATCGCCCGGCGCACTCAACGCTAGGCGCAACGCGTCGGCCAGCGCGCGATAGCGATTGTAAAGCACGCCGGCCTGCCACGGCCGCGTGAAGCCGCCATAGGTCGGCGTGAAGCTGTGCAGCGATATCAGGATTGTTTGCCGTCCAGCATTTTTCCGCGCGTCGAGATGGCGGGCGATCGTGCCGTGATAGGCCGCAAAAATTTCGCGCGCGCGCGTTTCGGCATCGTGCGCGGACAGCTTCGCATTGCCGGGAACCGGCGTTCCGTCGCTTGCCGCGACGATCAACTCTTGGCTGCCGGGCGGCCGGTTGCAGTCGATCACCAGCCGCGAATAGGGCTGCAGGATGAGACAGGCATCCAGCCGCTCGGCCAGTTCACGGCCGACACCGGCAATGCCGATATCCCAGGCGATGTGACGCGCGCGGTCGGCCTCGCTTAGTCCGAGATCGTGCAGCCGGCGCGGGATGCGCCGCCCGGCATGGTCGCAAACCAGGAGAAACGGCGACGCTCCACCCGCGCGATGTTCGATGACGGCTTCGGGCTCGTCCGGCGCCAGAAGCGCCTCCGCTGCCGGCGTCATTGCCTTGCTGCCTCTTCTAGCGCCATTCGCCGCCCACGAATTCAACACCAGTTCCGCCGATTTCGCATTAAGCTGCGGCGAACCGAGTAATGCCAGGAAAGCACAGGCCGCGATGCTGATCAAAATCGGCTTCGACATCGCCTACACCGCGCCGCAGCCGACGCCGATGGTTTTCATGTTGAGCGTTCATCCGTCGCGGGTGGCGGATCTGCTCGCGCCGGAAAACATCGTCTGCGATCGGCCCGCACCGATCCACTATTATCACGACAGTTTCGGCAACTGGTGCGGAAGGATCGTGCTGCCGAGCGGGCGGTTGGTGCTGAGCAATCATGCGACCGTGCGCGATAGCGGGCTGCCCGACGTCGTCGTGCCGGACGCCCAGCAGATTCCGGTCGAGTACCTGCCGGATGAAGTCATTTTATTTCTGCTGCCCAGCCGCTACTGCGAAATCGACCGTATGGTCGATCTGGCCTGGAGCCTGTTCAAGGACGCGCCAACTGGATCGGGCCGGGTGCGGGCGATTTGCGATTACGTGCATAACCACGTGACCTTCGGCTATCAATTCGCGGCCGCCACCAAGAGCGCCCACGACGTGCATGCCGAGCGCCGCGGCGTGTGCCGCGATTTCGCCCATCTGGCGGTGACGCTATGCCGCTGCATGAATATTCCGGCGCGCTATTGCACCGGCTATCTCGGCGATATCGGCGTACCGCCCGACGACACGCCGATGGATTTCAGCGCCTGGTTCGAAGTCTATTTGTCCGGCCGCTGGTTCACGTTCGACGCCCGCCACAACAAGCCGCGCATCGGGCGTATCCTGATGGGGCGTGGCCGCGACGCCGCCGATGTACCGCTTTCCAACAGCTTCGAGCGTACGGAACTCAGCGGATTTAAGGTCTATACTGACGAAGTGCCGGAGCAGCCCTAAAGGTTGGACATGGCCAAGGCCAGCGCGCTGGTGAAGGCCAAGCGCGCCGGCTGACCCGCAAGCGCCGATCGGCGTCCAAACTGGTGTGAGGCGGCTGTGCAGCCTGTTAACGGAACTTCAGCGGACGATCCGTTCTGGTGCCGCGGCGCGGCCGAGTTGATGTCCGAGCTCGCCACCGCGCCGTCGGGGCTGAGCACCGCCGAGGCGGCGCGCCGCCTGCACGAGAGCGGCCGCAACGTCATCGCCGAGGGCGTGCGCCACCGCATACTCGGCAAGATCGTGCACCGGCTGGCCGATCCCCTGATCGCCATCCTCGCCATCGCGGCGGCGGTGTCCGGCATTAGTGGCGACTGGGCAAGCTGCATCATCATTCTGGCGATTCTGATGGTTTCGATCGGCCTCGAAATCATCCAGGAGCAAAAGGCGGAAACCGCCGCCGAGGCGCTCAAGCGCTCGGTGGCGGTGCACGCCGCGGTGCGGCGCGACGGCAAGGCGGCGCCGCTCCCGGTCGAGGAGATCGTCACCGGCGACGTGGTCGAGCTTGGCGCCGGCGATTTCGTGCCCGCCGACGGTGTCGTGCTGGAAGCCGAAGGCGCGCAGACCAACGAGTCGCTGCTGACCGGCGAGGCCTTTCCGGTCGACAAGCGCGCCGGTGAATGCGCCGCGCCGGTGCCGGCGTCGGCGTTCAACGCCTTGTTCAGCGGCACCGTGCTGGTGCGCGGAACCGCGCTCATGCTGATCACGGCGACCGGCAGCCGCACCCGCTTCGGCGCCATCGCGGCGGCGCTGGAATTCTCGCCGCCGCCGGCGAGCCTCGAGCGCGGGTTGCACGCCTTCTCGGTGCTGATCGTGCAGCTGGTCGCTTTTCTGGTGCTATTCGTGCTGCTCGCGCAGCTCGCCGCCTCGCGCCCGGTGATCGAATCCTTCCTCTTTGCAGTGGCGCTCGCGGTCGGCATGACGCCGGAACTGCTGCCGATGATCATGACCGTGACGCTGTCGCGCGGCGCGGTGCGCATGGCCGCGCGCAAGGTGGTGGTGAAGCGGCTCGCCTCGATCCACGACCTCGGCGCCATGAACGTGCTGTGCACGGACAAGACCGGCACGCTCACGCTCGGCAGCATCGAACTCGTCGGCCATCCCGGCGCCCACGGCGCCGACAGCCGCCGCGTGCTCGAATTGGCGGCGGTCAACAGCAGCTTCGAGAGCCGCATGCGCAGCCCGCTCGACGAGGCGATCCTGGCCGGCGCGCGCGATGTGCCGCTCGGCGAATGGCGCGGCGTGGCCGAGGTGCCGTTCGATTACGAGCGGCGCCGGGTGTCGGTGCTGGCCGAACATGCCGGCCGCCGGCTGCTGATCGTCAAGGGTGCGCCCGAGGACGTCATAGCGCTGTCGACGGCGGTGGAGCGCGCCGACGGCACGGTGCATCCGCTCGACGCGGCCGGGCGCGCCCAGCTCGATAAGATTTTGCAGGGCAAGACCACGCAAGGATTTCGCTGCATCGGCGTCGGCTGGCGCGAGTTCCCCGAGAGCGGCGACCGTCCGGGCACGGCGGACGAAGCGCAATTGGTCTTTACCGGCTTCTGCGTGTTCGTCGATCCGCCTAAGGCATCGGCTGCCGCGGCGATCAAGCGGCTGGAGACCGCCGGCATCCGCATCAAGATCATTTCCGGCGACGCCGCACCGACCGTGCAGCATCTGGTCAAGGCGCTCGGCATGCCGGCGCGTGGACTGCTCACCGGCACCGAAATCGCGGAATTGACCGACACGGCGCTGGTGGCGCAGGCCGAGAAGACCGATCTGTTTGCGCGCGTTTCGCCCGACCAGAAGACCCGCATCATCCGCGCCTTGCGCAACGGCGGCCATACCGTCGGCTTCATCGGCGACGGCATCAATGACGCGCCGGCGCTGCACGCGGCCGATGTCGGGCTCGCGGTCGCGGGCGCCACCGAGGTGGCGCGCGCCGCCGCCGATATGATCATGCTGGAGGCCGATCTCGGCGTCATCGCCGACGGCGTCGAGGAAGGCCGCCGCACCTACGCGAACATCATGAAATATGTGCGCATGGGGACCTCGTCGAATTTCGGCAACATGCTGTCGATGGCGGTCGCCTCGCTGTTCATTCCGTTCCTGCCGCTGACGCCGATCCAGGTGCTGCTCAACAATCTGTTCTACGATCTGAGCGAAGTCGGCATTCCCTACGACACCGTGGCGCGCGGCGACATAAGGCGGCCGCATGGCTGGGAGATGTCGGAACTGCTGCGTTTCACGTTGATCATGGGGCCGCTGTCGTCGCTGTTCGACATTGCGACCTTCCTTATCCTGTATTTCGGCTTCGACGCATCGGCCGAAACCTTCCGCACCGCCTGGTTCGTCGAATCGATGGCGACGCAGGTACTGGTCATCTTCCTGATCCGCACCGCCGCGCCCGCCTGGACCAGCCGGCCGCATCCGTGGCTGGTGATAACCTCGCTCGGCGCGCTCGCTGCCGCGCTGCTGTTGGCGCTGACGCCGCTCGGCCATTGGTTCGGCTTTGTCCCGCTCGGTGCGCCGGTCTTGCTGGCGATCACGGCGCTGGTCATCGGCTATCTCGTCGCCGCCGAGATGCTCAAACATAGGGCGCTGGCGCGCCGGCGCCACCGCTTCGGCCTGCATGGCGCCGGCCCTCCGCATCACCGCCGCCAGCATTGAGCGCGGGCCGCTTGCCGTTGCCGAAATCTGATGGTCAGATGCGCGCCGCTGGACAAGAACATCAATCTAAGAAAATCATCGAGGAACAACGCCATGAAGAGGCACACGGTCAGTCTGCTGCTCGCACTCGCCGCCGCGTTTTGGGCCACCGCGGCGTCGGCCGCCGACTATCCCAACCGTCCGATCCGGGTGTTCACCACCTCGAGCGCCGGCGGCATCAGCGACATCTTCATGCGCGTGCTCAACGACGCGCTGCAGAAGAGTCTCGGCCAGCCGCTTATCATCGAGAACAAGCCGGGCGGCGCCGGCAACATCGCCGCGCGCCTTTGCCAGGACGCCACGCCCGACGGCTACACCATCTGCATCATCAATGCCGATACGATGATCTACAACCAGTTCCTGTTCAAAAAAATTCCGTTCGAGCCGGAAAAGCTCACGCCGATCGTCAACCTGTTCCATCTGATCCAGGTGCTGGTAGTGAATTCGCAGCTCGGCGCCAAGACGGTCGATCAATTGGTGGCGGTGTCGAAGGCAAAGCCCGGCACGCTCAATTATCTCACCGCCTCGATCCCCTGCGTCGTCTACATGGACAGCCTGAAAAAGGAGAAGGGGGCCGACTGGGTCCGCGTGCCGTTCCGCGGCGGCGGCGAGGCGGTCACCGCGATTCTTTCCGGCACCACGCCGATCGGCCTGTTCGGCCTCGGCAACATCATTTCGCAGATTCGGGCGAACAAGATGACGGCGCTGGCGCTGGTCAACAATATCCGCACGCCGCTGTTGCCGGACGTGCCGACGCTGGCCGACCTCGGCTACAAGGGCGCGCCGTCGGAGACCTGGTACGGGCTGTTCGCGCCACCGGGCACGCCGAAGGCGATCGTCGACAAGCTCAACAGCGAGATCGTCAAGGTGATCAGCGATCCCGCGTTCCGCGAGAAATACATCATCAGCCGCGGCCAGGTGCCGGCGATCGGTACGCCGGAGGAATTCGCCCGCGACATCAAGGTCGGCCGCGCGGGCGCCCAGCAAGTGGTGAAGGAATCGGGCCTGCCGCCACAGTGATTTCTGTCATTCCGGGGTTGCCGCCTCGCGGCGCCCCGGAATGACGGGGCCTGTGAATAACGAGCAAAACGCGCTGATTTTGCGAGGCCGGTGCAGGTTCCTGCACCCGCCCGATTTGCCGGCCTATGATTGGCTGGCCGATTCGGCCTAATAGCAAAACGCCATGCGCTTCACGCCTCAGTTCCTCGATGAGCTGCGCGCCCGCCTCCCGGTGTCGGAGGTGGTTGGCCGCCGCGTGAAGCTGCGCAAGCAGGGCCGCGAATTCATCGGCCTGTCACCCTTCAACAAGGAGAAGTCGCCCTCGTTCACGGTCAATGACCAGAAGGGCTTCTTCCACGATTTCTCCTCCGGCAAGCACGGCGACATTTTCGGCTTTGTCATGGAGACCGAAGGCGTCCAGTTCCCCGAGGCGGTCGAGCGCTTGGCGCAGATGGCCGGCGTGCCGTTGCCGAAAGTCTCGCAGGAAGACGAGCAGCGCGACGCGCGGCGCAAGACGCTGCACGACGTCATGGAACTGGCGGCGAAGTATTTCGAAGCGACGCTCTCCGGCCGCGCCGGCGCCAAGGCGCGCGGCTATCTCGCCGACCGCGGCCTCGATGCCGCGACGCAGGTAAAATTCCGCCTCGGCTACGCGACCAATGAGCGCTTCGCGCTTAAGGAGCATCTCGGCAGCCACGGCATTCCGGTCGAGGACATGGTGGAGGCCGGGCTCTTGGTTGCCGGCGACGATATCCCGCTGCCGTTCGATCGCTTCCGCGACCGCGTGATGTTCCCGATCACCGACTTGCGCGGCCGCGTTATCGCCTTCGGCGGCCGCGCGCTGGATAAGGACGTCCCTGCAAAATACCTGAATTCGCCGGAGACGCCGCTCTTCCACAAGGGCGCGACGCTCTACAACATCGCCACCGCGCGCCAGGCCGCCCATGACGGCGCGCCGGTCGTCGCGGTCGAAGGCTATGTCGACGTCATCGCCATGGTGACGGCGGGCTTTGCCGCCACCGTCGCCCCGCTCGGCACCGCGCTCACCGAAGACCAACTGGCGCTGCTCTGGAAGATGGCGGACGAGCCGGTGCTCTGTTTCGACGGCGACAAAGCTGGCATACGCGCGGCCTATCGTGCGGTCGAACTTGCCATGGCGCGGCTCAAACCGGGCAAAAGCCTGAAATTCGCGCTGCTGCCTGAAGGACAAGATCCCGACGATCTGGTGCGCAGCGCCGGCCGCGAGGCGGTGGCGGAGGTGATCGGTGCAGCGCGGCCGCTCGCCGCCATGCTGTGGGCGCGCGAGACCGAAGGCCACAGCTTCGATACGCCGGAGCGGCGCGCGGCGCTGGAAGCGCGCGTCAACGAGGTCACCGCAGCGATTGCCGACGATTCCGTGCGCAAATATTACCGGCAGGATTTTAGCGCGCGGCTATCGCAATTCTTCGCGCCCGCGCAAGCCCAGCGCGGCAATTTCCAGCGCGGGCAGGGGCAGGGCGGCCAGCCTTGGCGCGAACGCGGCAATACCAACTGGCAGCCGCGCAACGGTCCCCAGCGTCCGGCCACCGGCGGCAAAAACACGCCCTATGTCGTCGTCAGCCAGCAGCTTGCCGCGAGCCCGCTGCATCGCGGCTACCGCACGGCGGTGCCGCGGCGCGAAGCACTGATTTTGCAGGCCGCGCTCAATTATCCTTGGCTGCTGCACGACCACCTGGAAGAATTCGCCTCGCTCGAATTCCGCCATGCCGACGCCGAGAAGCTCAAAAGCGCCCTGGTCGATATCGCAGCCCATGCCGCGGCGGCGGACGCCGAGGCGGTCAAGGCCGAACTCGCCGGGCGCGGCCTCACCGAGGCCATGGACCGCATCCGCGCCTCGATTACCACCCAGTCGGTCTGGGGGGTCCGGCCGGACGCCGCGCCGGAGGACGTTTTGGTGACCTGGCAGCAACTTGTTGGCTTGCATCGGCAGTGGAATTCCCTAACTAAGGAGCTCAAGAACGCCGAACAGGCGCTCGGCCAGGACGCCAGCGAGGCCAATTACTTAAGGCTGCGCGACGTGAAGGGCCGTCTGTCGCAGGTGGAAGGAACCGAGGCTCTGATCGAAGGGTTTGGGGCCTCTTCCGGTAGAGGCGTTCGTAGCTTATGAGCATGCCCGCCGCCGGCGCATGAGCCCGACAAGGGCGCGCAGGTTTTCGGATAAGGTCATGCGGAATATGGCTTTGCGGCGTGGAATTGCCGGACCGGCGGGGACTAAAGGGTCGATTCCCGTTGGTATTTCAGGGTTAATCGGAGCTTAAGCGGGTTCCGGCGACACTGACGACCTGATTCGGGGGCGGCGCCTTGCGGGGCGCGGCCCTTTTTGGCCATGGCCTATATATAGGAGGGCTGTTTTGACCCGCCTCGGAAGCACGGCCAAAAAAGTTCAGGAGAAGCAGATGGCGACGAAGCCTAAGGCGCAGGTCAAGGAAGAGGCACCCGACAAGGAAGCCGAAGGCGCCCCCGATTCGCCGCTGCCGTTGCTCGATCTCAACGACGCCGGCGTCAAGAAGATGATCAAGGCCGCCAAAAAGCGCGGCTTCGTCACCTTCGACGCGCTCAACGCCGTGCTCCCGTCCGAATCGACCTCGCCCGAGCAGATCGAAGACATCATGGCGATGCTCTCGGAGATGGGCATCAACGTCGTCGAGACCGAGGACGCCGAAGGCGAGGACGGCGAGACCGAAAAGGCCGCCGACGAGCACGACGACGATGACGACGAAGAGACCGGCCGCGAGGTGGTTGAGAGCAAGTCGAAGTCGCTTGCGGTTGCCGAGAAGAAGGAGCCGTCCGAGCGCACCGACGATCCCGTGCGTATGTATTTGCGCGAAATGGGCTCGGTCGAATTGCTGTCGCGCGAAGGCGAAATCGCCATCGCCAAGCGAATTGAAGCCGGCCGCGAGGCGATGATCGCAGGGCTTTGCGAAAGCCCGCTCACCTTCCAGGCCGTCATCATCTGGCGTGACGAATTGAACGACGGAAAAGTCTTCCTGCGCGACATCATCGACCTGGAAGCGACCTATGCCGGTCCCGACGCCAAGCAGATGCAGGTGCCGGTGATCATCGGTCCCGACGGCAAGCCGGTTCCGCAAGCCGCCGTGCCGGGCGCGACGCCGGTTCCCGGCGCGCCGCATTTGCAGGTGGTGCAGACGCCGGCGCCGCCGGCCGCTCCCCCGTCCGCGACGCCGTTCAAGGCGCCGGGCGAGCCCGCCGCCGAAGGCGAGGAGAAGGACCCGGCCGAGACCGCGGCCGAGGGCGATTACGACGAAGACGACATGGAGAATTCGCTGTCGCTCGCCGCCATCGAGGCCGAGCTCAAGCCGAAAGTGGTCGAGACCTTCGACACCATCGCCGACTCGTTCAAGCGCCTGCGCCGCTTGCAGGAACAAGACATCGAGTTCCGCCTGAAGAACACCTCGCTGTCGCCGGCGCAGGAGCGCAAATACAAGAAGCTGAAAGACGAGATCATCACCGAGGTGAAGTCGCTGCGGCTCAATCAGGCGCGCATCGATTCGCTGGTCGAGCAGCTCTACGACATCAACAAGCGCCTGGTTTCCAACGAAGGCCGCCTGATGCGGCTGTCCGAAAGCTACGGCGTCTCGCGCGACGAGTTCCTCAAGCAGTACATGGGCAACGAGCTCGACCCGCGCTGGCTCAACCGCATCTCCAAGCTCTCCGCCAAGGGCTGGAAGGGGCTGGTCGCCAAGGAGAAGGACCGCATCAAGGAGATCCGCTCGCTGGTGCACGAGCTCGCCGGTCAGACCGGCGTGGAAATCTCCGAGTTCCGCAAGATCGTGCACATGGTGCAGAAGGGCGAGCGCGAGGCGCGCCAGGCCAAGAAGGAAATGGTCGAGGCCAACCTGCGCCTGGTCATTTCGATCGCCAAGAAATACACCAACCGTGGCCTGCAGTTCCTCGACCTGATCCAGGAAGGCAATATCGGCCTGATGAAGGCGGTCGACAAATTCGAATACCGCCGCGGCTACAAGTTCTCGACCTACGCCACCTGGTGGATCCGCCAGGCGATCACGCGCTCGATCGCCGACCAGGCGCGCACCATCCGCATCCCGGTGCACATGATCGAGACCATCAACAAGATCGTGCGCACCTCGCGCCAGATGCTCAACGAGATCGGCCGCGAGCCGACGCCGGAAGAGCTCGCCGAGAAGCTCGGAATGCCGCTGGAGAAGGTGCGCAAGGTACTGAAAATCGCCAAGGAGCCGCTCTCGCTCGAAACGCCGATCGGCGACGAGGAAGATTCGCACCTCGGCGATTTCATCGAGGACAAGAACGCCATCCTGCCGATCGACGCGGCGATCCAGTCCAACCTGCGCGAGACCACGACGCGTGTGCTCGCCTCGCTCACGCCGCGCGAGGAGCGCGTGCTGCGCATGCGCTTCGGTATCGGCATGAACACCGACCACACGCTGGAAGAAGTCGGCCAGCAGTTCTCGGTCACCCGCGAACGCATCCGGCAAATCGAGGCCAAGGCGCTGCGTAAGCTGAAGCATCCGTCGCGCTCACGGAAGCTGCGTTCGTTCCTCGACAATTAATTCCAGCGGCGCGCAAATCTATCGATTGTCATCGCCGGGCTTGTCCCCGGCGATCTCGTTTCGGAGGGCACAGAGCCCCATGAATCGGGATGGCCGGGACAAGCCCGGCCATGACCACTTTTCTCCGTTCGTGCCCGCGGAAAGTTTTGAATGCCCTCAATTCGTCTTCGCCGCCTCTGCCACCAGCACCGGCTTCTCCCGCCAGAGCGCCGGGAACAGCTTCTTCAAATTCTCCACCTTCGGCGCGTCATTGTAGGCGATGTAGGGCTGGTTGGGATGGAGTGTGGCGTAATCCTGGTGATAGGCCTCGGCCGGGAAAAACGCGGCCTTCATCGTGCCGGTCTTGGTCACGATCGGGCGCGGGAAGACATGCGCCTTGTCGAGCTGCGCGATGTAGTCGCGCGCGACCGTCTGCTGTTCGGCGCTCTGCGGGAAAATCTCCGAACGGTACTGCGTGCCGGAATCCGGGCCCTGGCGGTTGAGTTCGGTCGGATTGTGCGCCACCGAGAAATAGATCTGCAGGATCTTGCCGTAGGAGATCTGGCGCGGATCGAAGGTCACCCGCACGCTTTCGGCGTGGGCGGTGCGGTGCGAGCTCACGCTCTCGTAGTCGGCGTCTTTCTGCACGCCGCCGGCATAGCCGGAGACGGCGTTGGTGACGCCTTTGACGTGCTGGAAGACGGCCTGCACGCCCCAGAAGCAGCCGCCGGCGAGCACGGCGGTCTCAAAGCCGGCGGCCGGCGCCGGCGCTTCCACGGCGGGAGGCGGAATGACGACGGCGGGTTCGGCGTAGGCGGCAAGCGGCGCCAGGGCGAAGGCTACGCCGGCGAGCAGGGCGGACAAGCGGTGCATCATGTTTCTCCCAGAGAAGATGCGCCTCTATAGCCCCGGCACGGCCCCTTGGCATTACACATCGTTACAAGTCTGCGTGAGGGTTGCGTGAGGCGCGGGCGCAGCCGCCGGATCGAGGCGAAGGCACGTGCGCGGCAATGAACGGAGGATCACGCGCTAGCTCCGCACCCGCGCCGGCGCAGGTTCCGCCTTGCCGCGCGGCGTGCCGCGGCGGGGTTCCCGGCCCAGCAGCATGATGGCGGAGCCCATGGCGGCGCTGCCGTAAGTGACAACGAGGCCGAAGCCGAGCAGCACCAGCCCGGTGGCGCCGTCGGCGAGGATCAGATCGCGCAGGCCTGCCGGATTGAGCGCCAGCAGGCCCGCGAGCATCAACAGCGCGACGCCGCAGCCGGCCGCGAGGTTCACCGCAAGCAAGCGGAGCAGCGGCTGGCGGGCGAGCGATTTCATTCCAGTCCTTCGATGATGCGGATGTCGCGCACCGCGCCGTCGCCGAGCGCGCGCAGCGCCTCCTGATAGGCCGGTCCGTTATGGGCGTCGACCGCGGCCTTGACGCTCGGCCATTCCGTCACCACGACGCGTTCCTTCTGCCCGGCCTCGAAGGTCTCGTTGGCGGTGCCGCGGCACAGATAGCGCGCGCCGAACGGCGCCAGCGCAGGGCCGGCGAGCTTGGCGTAGGCGGCGACCTTGGCGGGGTCCTTGATCTCGCGGTAGCAGGTGATCCAGAAGGCCTTGGGCATGACAACTCCGTTTGTGTTGGCGTTTCCGCCGCCCGTGTTAGCGCAAGGGCCCCCGCCCTGTCATGCCCCACGAAAACCCGCTCGTCCCCGCGCAAGCGGGGACCCAGGGCCGCCATTCTCCGATTCAGCGGGCGTGGCCCTGGACTCCCGCTTGCGCGGGAATGAGCGGAGTGGTGATGTTGTGCGCATGAAACGACCGCTCGTTGCAATTCTCCTCCTCCTCCTCGCCGTCCCGGCGCAGGCTGCGCAATGCGGCGGCGATTTTCACGCCTTCCTTGGCCAGATCGCGCGCGACGCGCAGACGGCCGGCATTTCGCGCGGCGTGATCGACGGCGCCTTTGCCGGCGTCACGCCCGATCCGGCGGTGCTCGCCTTCGACCGCCGCCAGCACGGCACCTTCCGCATGAGCTTCGAGCGCTACACCGCGACCCGCGTCATCCCGGCGCGCATCGCCCGCGCCAAGCGGCTGATGGCGCAGCACGCCGCGCTGCTCTCGCGCATCGAGCGGCAATTCGGCGTGCCGCGCACGCTGCTGATGGCGATCTGGACCATGGAAAGCGACAACGGCACCGGCGACATGGGCAAGCTGCCGGTGATCCGCACGCTGGCGACACTGGCGCATGACTGCCGCCGCACCGAACTGTTCCAGGGCGAACTCATCGCCGCGCTGAAAATCCTGCAGCGCGGCGACCTGCCGCTGCGCGACCTCAAGGGCGCCTTTGCCGGCGAGATCGGCCAGACCCAGTTCCTGCCCTCGTCCTACATCAAGTACGGCGTCGACTACGACGGCAACGGCCACGTCGATCTGCGCCATTCCGTGCCGGACGTGCTGGCCTCGACCGCCAATCTGCTGAAGACGAACGGCTGGAAAGCCGGCGCGCCGTTCGGCGCAGGGTAGCGAGAATTTCCAGGTGATGCGCGAGTGGAACCGCGCCGAGCTGTACCGCCGCGCGCTGGTGCTGTTTGCGGAGAAGCTTGCGCAGTAGCGCGCGGAGTAGCCGTCATTCCGGGGCGCGCCGAAGGCGCGAACCCGGAATCCAGGGGCGGCAGAGAAGGTGGCTCTGGATTCCGGGTCCGCTCATTTCATTCGCGTGCCGGAATGACGGTGTCTGACTTTGCCTCTTGTCTTCGCTCGTCTAGCATCGCGCAAGCATTCATCCCGGGAGACTGCCATGAAACTGCCGAGCCGCATGCTCGACATCTCCGTCGCGCTCGACAACGACACCGTGCTCGATCCGCCCTTCATGCGGCCGAAGATCGACTACCTCACCGGCAAGGAAAACGCCTGGATGCTGCTCGAGGGCTTTCCCGGCCTCAAAGCCGAAGACCTGCCGGACGGCGAGGGCTGGGCCTTCGAGCAGGTGCAGCTCGCCACCCACAACGGCACGCACATGGACGCGCCCTATCACTTCCAGTCGCGCGACATCCACGGCAACCGCATGATCACCATCGACGAGGTGCCGCTCGACTGGTTCTTCCGCCCCGGCGTCAAGCTCGACTTCCGCGCCCTGCCGGACGGCCACATCGTTTCCGCGCACGAGGTCGAGGAGGAGCTGCGCCGCATCGGCCACAAATTGCAGCCGTTCGACATCGTGCTGGTCAACACGCGCGCCGGCGCGCGCATCGGCCACGACGACTATATGAGCGCCGGCATCGGCATGGGGCGCGAGGCCACGCTCTATCTCACCTCGCGCGGCGTGCGCGTCTGCGGCATCGACGCCTGGGGCTGGGACGCGCCCTTCGTGCACACGCGCAAGCGCTGGGAGGAAACGCACGATCCGTCGATCATCTGGGAAGGCCACAAGGCGGGCCGCGAGATTCCCTATTGCCACATGGAGAAGCTCTGCAATCTCGAGCAGCTGCCGCCCTTCGGTTTCACAGTCGCCTGCTTCCCTTCCAAGGTGAAGGCGGCCTCCGGCGGCTGGACGCGGGCGGTGGCGCTGTTTGATTGAGGGATTAGGCTACGTGTCCCGGGCGCGGCGCAGCACGAAGTGGTGCGCCGCAGAACCGGGACCCAGATTTTCCTTGCCTGGTCGGCAGGCTGACCTGGACCCAGACCGCGGCCATTCAATTACTGGTTGCGTTTAGATTCAATCAATTGCACTTTGAGTTCCTCAGGTTGGGAGAACGCGTTGTGCAGCAAACAATTCAGATGGCCGGGGCAAGCCCAGCCATGACAAGAAACATAACAAGAAAAGCGCGATTGCGGGCTCTGCGAACCCCCCGCTAGCCGACCCGCATCATTTTTTCGGGCTTGGCGCCGACGCGGCCAATGCTCTTGATCTTGAGCGGCGCGCGGCCGGATTTCTCGGCGATGTCGCGGTCCTGCTCGATCAGGAAGCCGAGCGCGGGCGCGTCCTTGTCGAGGCCGCCGAGAAGCTCGGCCGGCACGCGCCGGTTGGAGCGCTGCGAGCCGTCTTCATAGATGACGTCGAAGAACACGTATTCGCCCTTCGGATTGGTGCCCGGTTTCTTGGCCATGCGCGCGGTTCCCTTATTCGGTCATTCCGGGACGCTGCAAAGCGGCGGAGCCGGAATCCGGATGCTGGCGCTGATTCTCGGTATGGATTCCGGGCTCGCATACGGGCGCCCCGGAACGACAAACGCGATATTCCGCGTCGTCCTACAAAAAAGAAAAACCCCGCGCAAGCGCGGGGTTTCTCCAGTCGTCTAGTGTCAGACCGCCTGCAGATTGGCAGCGGCCGACTTGCCGTTCTTGCGATCGGCTTCGATGTCGAACGAGAGCTTCTGGCCCTCGTTGAGATTGCTCATGCCGGCGCGCTCGACTGCCGAAATGTGAACGAACACATCCGGGCCGCCGTTGTCCTGCACGATGAAGCCGAAGCCCTTTTGGGCGTTGAAGAACTTAACGGTACCTGTGGCCATAGTGGCCTCCTTTTGAAACGCACAAAGGCGTCAATGCCCCGTACAAACCATTCGTACGGGCCTCATATCCGGATTTGGGCTGTTCTTGGGGAAGGCCCTGTGACGGGCGAACCTGAAAGGCAGGCGAAATCGGAACAGCGCGTATATAGGGAACCCCAGCCCGCATTGCAATCGTCTGGTTGCCGGCGCCGGCGGGCGCCCCGGGGCTGGGTGCCGCGCAGCGCGGTTAATTTTTCCTTAATCGGTTACGGCGGAAAAGCGGCGGAGCGGTGTCGTCTGCGCGCGCATGCCCGCGTTCGGGGCGCTAATCGCCGCATTTTGAATCAGTTGCATGCAATTGCGACAATGGTGCGATGCACCGCATGAGTCAGGCGCATGGATCACATGCGGCATAGGGACTACTGTTATGGGGTACTCGGCGTATATTGCATTGCAACAAGAAGAAAAGAAACTGGAAACGCCTGGGATCATCGGGCCCTTTGAAGGAGATGATCTATGGCTCACGCCCCCCTCGCACTTACGCTGCAAGGCCTCGCACTTCCGCAATCCAATGTCCGCAAGGGCAAAGGTCTGCTCGCCCGGCTGCTCGACGCCATGGTCGTGTCGCGCCAGCGCGACGCCGAACGCGAAATCGCCCGTTACCTCGCCGGCAGCGGCGGCAAAATCACCGACGAAACCGAGCGCGAGATCGAGCGCCGTTTTCTGTCCAACGCCTCGCACTGGTGAACGCATTTATCCAATCGACTTCAGGAGACTAAGACAATGACTACGCTTTCGCTCCGCGCTTCGGATGCGCCGAACGTGCCGCACATCTGGTCCGGTTTTGCCCGGGTCGGCAAAATGCTTGGACAGGTGCTCGACGTGTTCGCCGAGGCCGATCTGGGCGCGACCGCCGCGTACAAGCGGCTTTCGGTTCGCTGATTAACGATGGTGCGGCGGCCTCAAGCGCCGCCGCCCACTGCCTGCCGCAGCAATTCGCGCGCGCCCTCCGTCCCATCCAGCATCCGATACGCGCGCCGCACCACCTTCCAGCCATTCTCCGTGCGCTTGAGATCCCACCGGTTCGCCCCCAGCCGGTGGATGCGGTAGCCGCTCGACAGCCCGTGGCCGGAAAGTTCCGCAGGCTTTGCCTCGCGGTTTGGGGTCGGCACCTGCAAATAAGAAATCGCCACCGCGCTGTCGCCGTCGAGTTCCACGCGCTGCAGGCCGGCGAAGTGGCATAGTCCGCCGGCGATGGCCGCCTGGTGTTCGGGCGTCTTGACCACCGCCGCGATCGCCTCGTTGCCGGTGGCGGCTTTGCCGCCGCCGAGCTCGATGACAGCGTCGGGCATGAAGGCGTCGCGGTAATAGCCGTCGTTGCCGGTATCGGCGGCGGGCGGATGGCTGGCGATCAAATGGTAGATCGCGAGCTTATCCTCGACCGCGCGCAGACGGTCCTCCAGCGTCTTGGTACTCATGGTCCAGACCTTGCCGAGATCAAATGAGTTTCTTGACGGGCGTCGGGTCGAGATTGAACAAACGCGCCGCGTTCAGCCCAAGAATGTTGCGCTTAGCCTGCTCGCTTAAGAACGGCAGGTCGCAAATCTCCTGCGGCAGATCGAAATCGAAGTGCGGCCAGTCCGATGCGAACATCAACTGCGTCTCTGCCTTAATCATTTCAAAGGTGTTCTCCAGCGCCTTTGGGTGCGACGTCTCCATCGGCTGGGTCGTGTAGAAACAGTTGGTATTCATGTATGCGCTTGAGCTGCGGCGCTTCGGAAGGACGCATTATATACTGGTCGTCGAGGCGCTGCATGAGGAAAGGCAGCCAAGCGAGGCCGCTTCCTACCCACATCGACTTGAGTTTCGGAAACCGCTCCGGAATGCCGTTCAGAATCCAGTTGGTCATATGAATCATGTTGCACCAGACAAAACCCAGCGCGTGCATGCCGAGGAATCGATTGACTGTGGCCAGCGAAGGGTCTTGCCAATGGTAGCCGGCGTGAAATGCTAACGGCTTGCCGCATTCTTCGATCATCGAATAAAGCCGCATATAGTCGTTATGATGCACGGGTTTATTGCGGGTACTCGTCACGCAGAAACCGATGACTCCCTTCTTGTCACCGAACTCTTCCACGGCGCGTTCGGCTTCCTTCGGCGTGTTGAACGGCAGATAAATCAAAGTCTTTATCCTGTCGTCTCCGGACAGAATTCGGTAGATTAGCCAACGATTGTATGCGCGGCCGAGCCACACCTCCATTTCGGGCTGCGGATGCATACCCAAGAAGAGCATCGGCGTGGGAAAGACAACCATATTGTCAACGCCGAGCGAATCCATAGCGCGCCGCGTCAGAACGACGTCACGGTGAACGTCGGTCTCCTTCACGAGTTCGCGCTGGTCGTCCTGATGCGGAATACGTCCGCCAACCGATTGGTAGCGGAGGCCGAGGTCGCCGTTTATGCCGTACGGCGGCGCCCCGATTCTCTCGGCTTGATATCGCATCGCGTTGTCGCGGATGACGGGGTCTTCAATATAAGTCACGACCTCCTTCCATGACACAGTCTCAACGTGGTGCGCATCGATATCGCAGATGAACCAATCTTGCAGGCCGCGTCGAATGGCGTTCCGCTTTGCGTGCGCGAGCACATCGCGCGTGTCGGTATAAACGTCAATTTGTTGGGTTGCCGCATACTGCGGGCCAATCTTGCCCTGAATATTCATGCCTTTTCTCCCACGGAATCGATGTATTCGTCCGGACGGCGGCGATACCAAAGGGCAAGCTCCGTCGGACTGAGGTGGAGCGCACGCAGCATTTCGGAGACCGCCGACAGAAGCTCGGTCGGCGTCATCTCGCTGTCTCGTTGCCCCGCGATCGGGGAAAACGTCCCTTCTTCTCCATCCTATTTCGCGACATAGAGACGAATGGCGGCGGTCAGAATCTGCGCAACGGCCTCATCGGAAACACGGCGGGCTTCATTGCCTTCGACCAGCTCCCGCGACGCGCGCAGCAATTCCGGCGCGATTGAATCAATCCAACCGTATTGATCGTTTCTCGGTTCGCTTTCAGATCCGAACATAGATTTCTCCGTCTCTGATCATCAATTCGGCTTTGCGCAAACGAACCCGGGCATTGCCCTGATGAAATCCGGTCTTGATGCTGAATTCGTATCCATGCCAGGGGCACACGATGTTCGTTTCAGATTCGTCGTATTCTTGCGAGCGAACGGTCCGGTCTTCCGCGACCGGTTCAAGCACGCGCTTCATAATGCGGCCCTAACCGACCGGTCCGGCGCGATGGGCGCATCGGTTGTGCCATGCGTAGAATTCGCCATCCACCTTGAAGACACCGACCTCGCTCTCTCCGCATACGATGACCTTTCGGTCGCCGTCGGCATAGTCGGTCACTTTCCCTGCGCTGTATTCAATCATGGATTCCACCCTACAGTCATAGCCGATGAAGCAGTTGGTCGGATTCCGCGATAGCTAGGCCCGAAAGCGCGCCCACGTCGGCCTGTTCTTCACGTCAGTTTGTTTCGATCGGAGCGCATTCGCTATCAGGTCGGTCGCGTAGCAGCGGCCGCGAGGCAAGTTGCAATACCTCGCGCAATTAATGCGTCCAAGCACCGCATCCGCGATTGTCTGGCGTCAAGGTTTCCTGCGGCGTGACGAGCGTTGGCAGAGCGAAGGCCGTCACTTTGGTTGATGGTTGGAGGCATGTCTCGCTGATACTGCAAGCAGTGTTGTTGCAACGTACGGTTATCGATGGCCTCCCTTTTTCTCTTGGTGGCGGCGATAGGTGTAGCAATCGACGAGCGCGCCAATCCGCGCTTCGAGATCGCCGGGCATGTGGCGGTTCTCAAGCGAGGCCTCGGTTCTTCGTCGTGTGACGCCAACGCTCGATGCTGCCTCGGGTCATCCCAGAATGCGGCCGGGCGTCGCAGCGGCCGCTTTAAGGAATCCTGCAACAGGACGACTTAATTTGTGATGGAACGCTGGCGAAACGTGGCGGTTGCTTCACAAAGTTGCCCGAGTTCCTGACGAAAAGGCGGGCATCCCGAAAATCTGGAGGCGGCATGATTCGCAAAACTTGCGTTGCAACTCTTTTGGTCGTGCTTGCCGCCTCGGCCGCTTCCGCAAAAGACCGTCACGTGGCCCGTCTCGACGCCAACGGCAATCTCGACAGCCTGATTGCACGGCATGCCGCCGCCAACAACCTGCCTGAGGATTTGTTGCGCCGGGTGATCAAGCGCGAAAGCGGCGGCAATCCGCGCGTGATCTACAAGGGTAATTTCGGCCTTATGCAAATCAAGCTCGCCACCGCCCGCTCCATGGGCTACCGCGGCACCGCCGCCGGGCTGCTTGATGCCGACACCAACATGACCTACGCGGTGAAGTATCTCGCCGGCGCCTATCGTGTCGCCGGCGGCAATGTGAGCCGCGCGGTACATTATTATGCCGCCGGCTATTACTACGCGGCCAAGGCCAAGGGCCGTGGTGCGCGGACCGATGATACCGCGCTCAATTCGTTTGCGTCCGCCCCGAGCCATCGCACAAAGGGATTGCAGGCTGCTAGAGGGCCGATCGTCTCACCCGCGTCGGATCGTTTTCGCGCCCAACTCGACTAAGGGCTGACATAAAATGTGTCGCGATTCGCGCCGCTAGCGGGACGCGCTGCTGGCGCTCACCGCCGGTGGTTGCTTCAAGTTCTGATTGCCGAAAATCGCTTGGAAAAGATCGAACTGAACGGGCGCTTTTGGTTTGGCCGAGGCTCTCGCGCGGCGTGCGCGCGGTGCGCCCTCGATCAGACTTTCATGGCGCGACTTGACCCGCTGCGGCGTCCTGATCGCCGGCGTCCTGATCACCGGCGCCCGGATCACCGGCGGCTTTTCTTCCGGCGCGGCCACCGGCAACTCGAACGCCGAGGGCTCGCCGATATCGATCGGAATGGTCGCGGCCGGCGGCTGCGTGATCGACCCGGTCTCGTCGTCGGCTTCCGGGTCCGTGTCGGTGCGCTCGGTCGGCAGGCCGACGACCTTGGACGCGGCTGGTGCAGGATCGGTGCGGGCCGGCGTATCCGGCAGTTCGTGCAATCGATTCAATTCATCGGCACGCCGGATCGCAGACAAAATAAGGAACTGCTGCCATTCCGGATGCTCGCTGCGCGCCATTATCGCGCCGCGCATCGGCAACACGCTCGGCATCAATTGTGCATGCATGCTGGCCGGCGGGTTGAGCGCAAGGGCCAAAAGCAATATGGCGAGAACTACGCCGCCTACAGGTAAAATTCGAAGGCTCGGCAGCATTGTCGATGCTTAACTGAGTCGGCAAAAACGCAAAAGGAATCTCGCTGCTGAATTCGGACCGCTGCCGCCCTGCTGCACGCATGACGAGTCTATGACATCCCTGGCGCGGGGAGGCCGTGACAGCGGACTTTCGGATTGCTAGGAAATACCCGTAAAAAATGCCGCGGGGGGAAAAGAGTCATGTTCAAAAAGCCTAGCTGTCCGGTCATTGCCATCGAAGAGCATTATTGGGATCCGGAACTCGCCAAGCATTTCACCGGTACCGAAGCAGGCCGTGGCAACGAGACCGAAGAGCGGCTTTACGATTTCGGCGCGCTACGCATCAAGGAAATGGACGAGGCCGGCATCGACATCCAGGTGCTGTCGCATGGCGCGCCGTCGGCGCAAAAGCTCGGCCTCGATATCGCCGCCGACTTGACGCGCGCCGTCAACGACCGCCTGGCGAAGGTGTGCGCGGCCAATCCGAAACGCTTTGCCGCCTTCGCGGCGCTTCCCACGGCCGATCCGAAAGCGGCGGCCGACGAGCTCGATCGCACGGTGACCGAGCTCGGCTTCAAGGGCGCCATGCTGCACGGCATGACAAACGGTGAATTTCTCGACCACAAGAAATATTGGCCGATCTATGAGCGCGCCGAGAAGCTCGACGTGCCGATCTATTTCCATCCGTCGCTGCCGCACCCGAAGGTGACGGAAGTCTACTACCAGGATTACGTGAAGGACTTCCCGTTGGTGGTGCGCCCCGGCTGGGGCTACACGGTGGAGACCGCGACGCAGGCGATCCGGCTGGTGCTTTCCGGAGTATTCGATGCGCACCCGAAGCTGAAGATCGTCCTCGGTCATCTCGGCGAGACGCTGCCATTCCTGGTCTGGCGCATCGATGCCGCGCTCAAGCGGCCGGGCCAGAAGCCGATGAGCTTCCGCAACATCTTCTGCAAGAACTTCTACGTCACCACCAGCGGCTTCTTTTCGAATCCGGCGCTGCTGTGCTGCGTGATGGAGATGGGTATCGACCACATCCTGTTCGCCGTGGACTGGCCCTTCGTGATGAATCCGCCGGCGACCGAATGGATGCAGGACATCCCGCTCTGCGACGAGGACAAGGCGAAGATATTGAGCGGCAACGCCAAGCGGCTGTTGAAGATGTAGTTAGCCGACGGGATGGCGTCTATAGTACTCGGCGTCCTCCGCCGATTGCATCCAGTCCGCATTGCCACGCCACTTCCAATGCCGCGACAGCATGTCGGTGCCGTAGCGCACGCGGAACAGCATCGTGCGCGCCGGGCCATTCTCGTATTCATGCACTTCGCCGGGCGGATGCACGATGAAGGCGCCTGGTGTGACCGCAATGGTCTCCTTCGGCGTGCGCATGGTGCCGCCGCCGGAGAAGCAGAAATAGATTTCGGTGGCGTCCGGGTGGCAGTGGTAGGGACTGGTCTGGCCGGGCTCCCAGCAGGCGACGGTCACGTCGCCGTCGGCGATCTTGCCCAGGATCTTCTCCACATGGTGCTTGGGATCCCACTGTTGTTCGCGTTCGAGGCTGAAAACGTGCATGCGGCTTGCTCTCCCGGAAAATAAGGACGTCACAGCCTAGCCCAGATAATTGCGGAACAGGAGAGGGTGGCGTTGCGCGCTGCCCATGCGCATTGATAGAAGGTGCGGCAGGGCCCGTAGCTCAATTGGTTAGAGCCGACCGCTCATAACGGTCTGGTTGGAGGTTCAAGTCCTCCCGGGCCCACCACGTACTCTCTATAGTTGTATATCTATCATATTACTCTGTATAGTAGTTTTCATTTCAAAGGCTTAGCCGAGTTATCTTCTCACATTTCGGTCTCTGTTCCCGGCATTTCGCGCTTTTTAGGCGCCCGTCTCTGCCGTTGAAAATTCCGTTCCTGGCAGGCTCATCGCAGAGTTTGAGAAAAACGTTCGTGTACGCTCTAAGTTCATTTTCGAATCGCGGAATCTTGTTTGTCTCAACAATTTTTCGACACCTGTTTGCGGCGCAAACAATTCGAATGAGAGAATTCGTCAACAAACGGTGTCGACAACAAGCGCGTAATTCCTCATCGCCGACAGCGACGAACATGAGGATGTCTGCTATTCTTCATGCGGATCACGGATCCAGCGAGCACGCGATTTGTTTCTCCCGCACCAGCCTTTAATGGCCTTTCGGCGGTGTATGAAGAAGTGACAGCGCATGGCGATGGATGACTCACTTAACAAGGAGATTGCAGATCTTCAAAAACGACTCGCTGAAATCGATCGAGATCGCGCGAGCATTCTCAGTGCGCTTGAGCACCTAAAGCTACGACGCACGGCTGATGTGCAACCCACACCGAAGCCTCAAATGGTGTGGGATGCGGTGACCGCGACGGCACTGTCAAATGCCGAGAAAGTAGCCCTATTTCGTTCGCGCTTCCGGGGTCGCGACGACGTTTTTCCCCGAAGGTGGGAAAACTCAAAGACCAGTAAGGCAGGTTACGCTCCTGTGTGCCGCAACGAATGGGTTCGTGGGATCTGCGAGAAGCCGCGCATCAAGTGCAGCAACTGTCCGAACCAGGCATTCGTGCCCGTTAGCGATGAGATAGTAAGAAGCCATCTGCAGGGGCGGGATGTCACCAATCCGGGACGGGCGGAACCGTTCGTGGCAGGCGTCTATCCGCTCATGATGGATGATACCTGCTGGTTCTTGGCCGCCGATTTTGATAAGCAGTGTTGGCAACGCGATGCGCTGGCATTCCTGGCAACATGCCGCGAAAAGGGTGTACCCGCAGCCCTTGAGCGTTCCCGCTCCGGCAACGGCGGTCATATCTGGATTTTCTTTTCGGAGCCCGTGTCGGCATCCGAGGCGCGTAAGCTTGGTGCCCATCTGGTGACCGAGACGATGGAGCGCTGCCCCGACTTGGGGTTTGAATCGTATGATCGGTTCTTTCCAAGCCAGGACACCATGCCTACCGGTGGGTTTGGTAATCTGATCGCGTTGCCTCTGCAGAGCGGGCCACGGCAGCGCGGCAATAGTGTTTTCGTGGATGACGAACTGCGTCCGTATGATGACCAGTGGGCATTCCTGTCGAGCCTCAGGCGAACGAGCCGAGCCGAAGTTGCCAATCTAGTCGAACAGGCGTCGGCCAAAGGACGAATCCTGGGAGTACGCCTTCCTCTCGATGACGATAATGAGGAGCCTTGGACAGTTTTGCCATCGCGCCGAAAAGCTGAGCAGCCGATCATTGGCGTGATGCCGGAGAGGGTCGAGGTGGTCTTGGGCAATCAGGTGTATATTGATCGGAACGAATTGCCGCCAGCGCTGGTCAATCGTCTGATCCGCCTAGCGGCCTTTCAAAACCCTGAATTTTATGCGGCTCAGGCGATGCGGCTGCCTACTTTTGGCAAGCCGCGCGTAATCTCATGTGCCGAGCTATTAATCAAGCACATCGCGTTACCGCGGGGGTGCTTCGATGCCGCTATCGATCTCCTCGCTGCCAATGGTATCCGGCCCGAGTTGCGCGACGAGCGGTGTAGCGGCACGCTCCTCGGGACGCACTTTCTCGGAACGCTCATCCCTGAGCAGCAAGCGGCCGTGGATGCCCTGATGGCTCACGAAAGCGGCGTACTCGCTGCTACAACAGCATTCGGGAAGACAGTAGTAGCAGCCAAACTTATCGCCGAGCGGAACACGAACACGTTGGTTTTGGTGCACCGGCAGCAACTGTTGGATCAATGGGTGGCCCGGCTACGCGCATTCCTCGACATCGATACTGATCGTATTGGCGTGATCCGCGGTGGCAGGAAGCGGCCGACGGGGGTCATTGATGTTGCCATAATCCAAAGCTTGGTGAGAAAGGGCGAGGTATCCGACCTCGTAGCCGACTACGGGCAACTCATCGTGGACGAATGCCATCATTTGTCCGCCGTTAGCTTCGAGGCTGTAGTTCGGGCAGCCAAGGCGAAATATGTGCTCGGCCTATCGGCAACCGTGACAAGGAAGGATGGCCATCACCCAATCATTTTCATGCAGTGTGGTCCGATCCGTTATCGGGTCGATGCGAAGAAGCAGACGGCCTCAAGGCCGTTTTCGCACCGGGTTATCGTCAAGAAGACTGCATTTCGCGCCGAGCGGCAAAAGACCGATGCGCCTGGGTCGATCCAGGAACTCTATAGTCTTCTGGCGCGCGACGAGGCTCGCAATGAAATGATTATCGAAGATATCCTCTCCGCCCTGGAAACAGGACGTTCGCCGGTCGTGATCACCGAGCGCAAAGACCACCTCCAAGCGATTTCAGAGCGCCTAATGAAGTTTGCGAAAAATGTTATCGTGCTGAAAGGGGGGATGAAGGCGAAGGAACGCAATCACACCACAGAGCTATTGCAAGAAATACCCGACACCGAGGAAAGAGTCATAGTCGCGACCGGTCGCTATCTTGGCGAGGGCTTCGATGACGCACGTCTCGATACGCTGTTTCTCACGATGCCCATTTCTTGGCGAGGAACCCTCGCGCAGTATGCCGGCAGACTCCACCGGCTACACACGGCCAAACGGGAGGTTGTTATCTACGATTATGTCGATGCGGCCGAACCCATGCTGGCAAAGATGGCCGCCAAGCGGGAGGCAGGTTACAAAGCCCTTGGATACCAACTGACCTATGCTGGGGAACTATTCTCGCGCGAGACAGATCTCCCCGTGAGAAAGAATTCGTGATCTCTTTGTCGCAATGGATCAAGTCTGACACTTGGAGCGAACAGAAGTGCCAATGGTTGGCGGAGGTGCCGTCGCAGAGTTGGTTGGAAATGAGGGTGGCGTAGTCTCCGGGGTGTTCAACCTCGAATCATCCGACGTTAGCGCGTCGGACTGGAGACCACGCCATGACGAACATTACCACGAAGCCTGATTCTTCGCAGCCTGCAGCCGAGATGGCTGTTGATCTTTTCGACAACTGGTTTGATCCGATCGAGACCGGGGTACGCGCTCGGGCGCGTGAGTTCATTGAAGAGCTGATCCGCGGCGAGCTCGACGCTGTGCTGGCACGCCCGCGTTACGGGCGAAGCCAGATAGCCAGCAATGAAGAAGAAACAGGCGTTGCGGGCCATCGCCACGGCTGCCGGACGCGGTCGCTGACAGGCACGTTCGGGCCGATCGAGATCGCGGTGCCGCGCGCCCGGCTGAACACCCCCGAGGGCAAGACGACGGAATGGAAGAGCAAGGCGCTGCGGGCTTATCAGCGCCGCACGCTGGCTGCCGACGCGCTGATCGCCGGCAGCTACCTGGCCGGCACCAACACGCGCCGGGTGCGTCGGGCGCTCGCCGGCCTGTTCGGAGGTGCGGTGGGCAAGGACACGGTGAGCCGGGTCTGGCGCAAGGTGAAGAGCGACTGGGACGCCTGGAACGCCCGCTCGCTGGCCGCGGAGCCGATCGTGCGCCTGATCCTCGACGGCACGGTGGTGCGTGTCCGGCTCGATCGCAAGGCCACCTCAATCTCGCTTCTCGTCGTCATCGGCATACGGGAGGACGGCCAGAAGGTACTGCTCGCCATCAAAAGCATGGGCGGCGAGACTACAGAAGCCTGGCGCGCGGTCTTCGACGATCTTGTCGGCCGTGGCTTGCGCCGGCCGGAGTTCCTTATCGTGGACGGTGCGCCGGGACTAGAGAAAGCGATTGCCGCCGTTTGGGACGGCGCGCCAGTCCAGCGCTGCACGGTTCATAAGCACAGGAACCTGCTGGCCCACGCGCCCGAACGCCTGCACGAAGAGATCACGGCCGACTACACCGACATGATCTATGCGGCGACGCCGGAAGAGATCGAGGCCCGCCGCAAGGCATTCCTCCGCAAGTGGCGGCTCAAGCACCGTGCCGTCGCTGACAGCCTGGAGGAAGCCGGCGAACGCCTGTTCACCTTCACCCGCCTGCCGCCGAGCCAATGGCGGAGCGCGCGGACTACGAATGCGATCGAGCGGCTGCACGAGGAGTTCAAACGAAGGATCAAGACGCAGACTGTGTTACCGTCGGCAGATACGGCCGCGATGTTGTTCTGGGCGCTGCTCGCCTCAGGACAGATCAACATGCGCAAGGTCGATGGTTGGCAGACGCTTGCGACAAAGCCCATTGATCAGCCGATTGACCTTGCCGCCTGAAACGATACCTTCATGTTACCGGAAACCGCGCCACCGAATTCCAACCACATTCCGGACGGCACCTTGGCGGATCAGTTAGAGATTCTCGAAAGAATGCGAAACTGTAGAGCCCCGTATCGCTGATAACAATCATAAAAGCATTTAAAATTGTAGTGATAGTCCGACATGGCAAAAATCACCTGCACGAAGTCTGTTCCTCAGAACATGAAGGCAACCTACGACACAATC
>CAWAXK010000013.1:0-184528 GCA_963786025.1 uncultured Alphaproteobacteria bacterium | reverse complement strand
CCCCATTGCCGAAAGACCGCGCCGCGCGCGGATACGGTCGCCGGCGAGACTTTCCGAAAGCTTCCGTTCGTTCTCCGCCAGCCGACCGCGCTCGGCCTCGGCGTGCCACAGATGCAGCACGCCGGTAGCGAACACGCCGTCCTTGCGCCGCACGCCCGCATGCAGCAGGCGCACGATAATGTCGGAATCCTCCTTGCCCCAGCCGCTATAATCGGCGTCAAAGCCATCCACGCGATCGAGATCGGCGCGCCAGATCGCGAGATTGCAGGAACGCGCGCCACGCCACTGCCGCTGCCGAAGCCAACGCAGCGGCCCGAGCGGCAAGTGCAGCAGCGCCGACAACCGGTTGATGCCGCCGCGCCAGCGTTCCGCCAGCCAGCGGGCGAAAGTCCATGTTTCCGGCGTTAGCTTCCCGCGTAGCGCGTTTACCGTTAGCTCGCGCGACAGCAGAATGCGATTGCCGGTGACGAAGCAGCCCGTTTCCGCCAGGCCGCGATGCGTGGCGACAAAATCCGGCCGCGCGATGCAATCGCCGTCGAGGAAGATGCAATAGGTCCCGTGCGAGGCGAGGATCGCGCGGTTGCGGATTTCCGCGGCGCGGAAGCCGCGGTCCTCGTGCCAGACGTGATCGAGACGGCGGCCGAGCTTGCCCTTCCAAACCTCGATCAGCGCGGCGGTGGCCGCTGCCGAGCCGTCGTCGGCCACGATCACCTCGAAATCCTGCTCGGTCTGGCGCGCGAGCGAGCGCAACACCGCGTCAAGCGCATCTTCGCGGTTGTAGGTGGTCACGATGACGGAAATCAATTCGCTCAAGAAAGCGCCTCGCTACGAACGCCGATGGCATCCCGCACTGCTTGTCCGCCAGCGCGCAAAACCACCATGGCACGTTTTCACAAATCACGGAATTTGGCGGATCGCAAGTATAGTCGGCCCCCATAGCATCTGAGCTCTTCTTGCTGGCCGTGTTCCGGTCATTGATGGTTTGCCTTATCGAAGTGGAGCGGCCTCCACCCGGAATAGCCGCGTCCATGGGAACGATGCTTTGCCGCGGCAAGTAACTTGACGATGTGCTAAGTTTGCATTCCTTAGCGAAGCCGCTGCACAAGCTTTGCCTGTCGAGACCATCGATGACGATTCCCAAAATTTCGGTCATTTTGCCCACGTATAGCCGCCGACGCATCTTGCCGCGAACCATAGCCAGCGTGCTCGCGCAGGACGAAAAGGAATTCGAATTGATTATCATCGACGACTGTTCGGTCGACGACACGCCTGCCTACCTGGCGTCCCTCGACGATCCGCGCATCCGCGTGCTGAGACCGGCGAACAACCTGGGAACCGCTGGCGCTCGCAATCTCGGGCTGGAGGAGGCACGGGCAGACATTGTAGCCCTTCTCGATGACGACGACGTCTATCTCGAACGTCGCCTTTCGGCGACGCTGGCTGTGTTCGCACATGAGCCTGAAGTGGTCGCTACGCTTTCCTCCTCCGTCAAATTCGATCTTAAACGCACTCAGATCGCGCGCATGCCGGAGTTGACGCTCGCTCCGGCAGCGTTTGAATGGGCGCTGATCTGCGATTTGATCGGTGTTGAAGGCACGAGCATCACGGTGCGGCGACAGACCGCGCTCGATGTCGGCGGCTTCTGCCACGGAATGAAGTGGATCGATGACCGCGAATTTCTCATCCGCGCTTCTCGGCATGGAAGTGGCCATCTCATTGCCGAGGCGCTATGGCAGAAATACTGGTCAGACGATGGCCAATCCAATCAATGGGAGCAGGCCGGTCTTAGTTTGCTCAGTTATGTGGCCGCACAACCGGATTTCGTAGGCCAATTCCGCAAAGTGGGTTCCTATCTCGCTACGAAGATCCTGGTATCGGATCTCCGACACGGCCTTATTCGTGCGCTCATGCGCGATCTCCGCGATTTTGAACGCGCTGGCCTCATTGACGGCAATTTCCTGCGCATGTGGCGTGAACATCGGGAAGTTAAAAAGTATCGCCGTTCGATGGCGAACCGCGAGGCGCTCGCGCGCCTTGCCGGGCCGCCGGCCGATTGGGGCTAACCGTCCGGTGCCGATCGGTGCACCGGAATGCCGTGACCAATTGGCGCCGGCAATGTTAGCTTGGCGGACACGCCTCGAGCCTGAAACCGCAATCGTCCGAAAATGCAGAAGATATCAGCCTATATCCTGACCTATAACGAGGCCGAGAAAATCGCTGCCGCGGTTTCCAGCGTGCTGTGGGCCGACGAAGTGGTCGTCGTGGATTCGTTCAGCACCGACCGCACGGCCGAGATTGCCACCGCGCTCGGCGCCCGTGTGGTGCAGGTGCCGTTCAATGGCTTCGGCGAGCTGCGCAACCGCGCCCTTGAAGCCTGCAAATTCGATTGGATCTTCAGTCTCGATTCGGACGAACGCTGCACCGCGGAGGTGCGCGACGAAATCATCAAGCTGGTGACCGTGGGCCCTGCCCTCGACGTCTACCGGGTGCCGCGGCGAAGCTACATGATGGGCCGATGGATCCGCGGCTCCGGCTGGTACCCGAATTTCCGACAGCCCCAGTTCTTCCGCAAAGGCAGCATGCGCTACACGCTCGAGCCGGTGCACGAGGGCTTCGAGAATGTAAGCGGCAAGCCGCTTGGCACGCTCAATAACGCCGTTTGGCAATTCCCCTTCCGCAATCTGGAAGAGGTGATCCGGAAAATGAACCGGTATTCCTCGCTCGGCGCGCCGAAGCTCGCCGGCAAGCGCGTGTCGATGGCGGGCGCGCTCGGTCACGGCGTGTGGTCGTTCCTCAAGCACTATATATTCAAGCTCGGCTTCATCGACGGCTGGGCCGGCTTCGTCATCGCGATGGGAAATTTCGAGGGCACGTTCTATCGCTACGCCAAGCGCTACGAAGAGACGCGAGATTGGCGGCCGCCGGAAAGCGAGCCGCTCCGCCGGGAGCCCGGCGCATAATCCCGAGACGTGGGAACCGGTTTTCCGCAAGGATCATTTCGCTAGAGAAAAAGCGCCTAGCGGCCACTGCGTGAGCGCTCGACCATCGACGTGGTCGAATGGCCGGGCACAAGATCGATCAGGATGACTTCGCCGCCCAGCGCTTCGACGATCTCGCGGCCGACAACCTGCTCGCGCGTATAGTCGCCGCCCTTGACCAGCACGCTCGGCTTCACTTCCGCGATGAGTTTTTCGGGGGTGTCCTGGTCGAACACGACGACCAGATCGACCGCCTCGAGCGCGGCCAGCACTTCGGCCCGCGCCGCGACCCGCTGCACCGGGCGGCCCTCGCCTTTCAGCCGGGTGACCGAGGCGTCTCCATTGAGGCCCACCACCAGGCGGTCGCAGGCCGCGCGCGCGCCGGCCAGCAATTTGACGTGGCCGGGATGCAAAAGATCGAAGCAGCCGTTGGTGAAGCCGACGCGCAGGCCTTGCCGCCGCCATTCGGCGAGATGCTCGTCGAGCAGCGCCCAGTCGAACACGATCTTTTCTTCCGGCGCGAGCGAGGCCGCCGGCAGAATGCGCGAGCGCAACTCGGCGACCGAGAGCGTCGCGGTGCCGCGCTTACCGACGACCACCGCCGCGGCGGCATTGGCCGCGCGCATGGCGGATTCGAAATCGGCCCGCATGGCCAGCATGGCGGAGAGCACCGCCACCACCGTGTCGCCGGCGCCGGACACGTCGCGCACGCGCACCGGATAGGCCGGAACGTGAATGGCTGAGCCCTCGCCCACCAGCGTCATGCCGGCCTCGCTGCGCGTCACCAGAACCGCTTGCGTTCCCAAGGCGCGGCAAAGTTCGGCCGCAGCAGCCGCCACCTGATCGTCCGTTTGCGCCAGCGAGTGGGTCGCCTCGGCGAGTTCCTGCCGGTTCGGCGTGATCACGGTGGCGCCGCGATAGATGCTGTAATCGCGGCCTTTCGGATCTACCACCACCGGCTTGCCGAGTTTGTTGGCGGCCTCGATGACGGCGCAGATCACGCGCGGCGTCAGCGCGCCCTTGGCGTAATCCGACAGCACCACCGCGCCCGCGCGCGGCATCGCCTTGATGACGTGGCCGATCAGCGCGTCTTCGCTTGCGGTGTCGACGGCCGAGGCCATTTCCCAATCGGCCCGCAACAAATGCATGGAGTGGTGCTCCGAAACGAAGCGGACTTTGCGCGTGGTCTGCCGCGCGCTATCGACCACCAGATGGAATTCGATCAGCGGATGGGTGGTCAACGCCTGGCTCAGCGCGCGGCCGGCATCGTCGTCGCCGACCACGCCGATGAAAATGCAGCGCGTGCCGAGCGCGACCAGATTGCGCGCCACATTTCCGGCGCCGCCGATCATCACCTCGCTGCGCTTGACCGCGATGACCGGCGTCGGCGCTTCCGGCGAAATGCGCGACACCTCGCCATAGACGAACTCGTCCAGCATCAAATCGCCGATGCAGAGCACGGTCTGCTCAGTGAGCGCGGTGAGATGCGTGTCGAAATCGAACATGTCTTATTCCTGGCGCATAATCTTATCCGAAAACCGGTTCCCACTTTTCGGGATCATGCGCTAGCGGTACCTGTCTTCGCGGTCGAGATAGCCGGTGACGTATTGGCCGACCGCTGTCTCGAGCGGGGTGAAGCCGGCGTTATAGCCGGCGCGGCGCAGGTTCTCGATCGAGCTCTGCGTGAAATACTGATACTGGCCGCGGATGGCGTCCGGCATCTCGATATATTCGATATTGGCCGGCCGGCCGAGCGCCTTGAACATGGCGGCGATCATGTCGCGGAAGCTTTCCGCCTTGCCGGTGCCGACATTGAAGATGCCGCTGACAGAGGTGGCGTCGAGCAGCCAGCGCAGCACGGCGATGGCGTCGTCGACATAGATGAAGTCGCGCCGCTGGTCGCCGTCCTCGATGCCTTCGCGATGCGACTTGAACAGCCGCACCGGCTTGCCGGCCTTGGCCTCGTCGAACACCTTGGCCAGTACGCTCGCCATGTGATCTTTGTGATATTCGTTCGGACCGTAGACGTTGAAGAATTTCAGGCCGACCCAGTGCGGCGGCAGCTTTTGCTTTTTGACGTAGCGGTCGACCACCGCGAGATCGAACAGGTGCTTGCTCCAGCCGTAGAGATTCATCGGCCGCAGCTTGCGCAACGCGTCGAGCGACCAGTCGTCGTCGAAGCCCTGGCTGCCGTCGCCATAGGTCGCTGCCGACGAGGCATAGACGAACGGCGTGCGGGTCGCCGTGCACCAGTCGAGCAGGCGCAGCGACAGGCGGAAATTGTTCTCCATCACCAGGTCGCCGTCGGTCGCGGTGGTGTCGGAGATGGCGCCCATGTGGATGACGGCATCGAGCTTGCGGCCGTCGAGCCAGGCCATCAATTCGGCCGGCGGCACCAGGTCGGCCACCTGGTGCTTGGCCAGATTGCGCCATTTGGCGTCGTCCTTGCCGAGCAGGTCGTTGACCACGACATCGCTGGCGCCGGCCTCGTTGAGGCTCGCCACCACGTTCGATCCGATGAACCCGGCCCCGCCGGTGACCAAAAACATGCCTAATCCTTCGTCCCGGCAAAGCTTTGCCCCAGTCCGTGGACCGGCGCAATGTTAGGGCGTATTTCCCCGTAAATGGCTCAGGATACGGTAAAAATTGCGGCTGGACAGTTCGGCCTAGCGCAGGCTAACGCCTGTCTGCACAGCAGGCACGGAAGTGGCAAGGACGGACGGGCGCCAAAGAATGACCCCTGAATCGACCTCCGTGGCCAGCCCGATCCTGATCGTGCCCTATGTCTGGATCGGGGACTTCGTGCGCTGCCATTCGGTGGTGAAGCTGCTGCGCGCGCAAGAAGCCGAGCGGCCGGTCGACATCGTCAGCAGTTCGCTGTGCGCGCCGCTGGCCGACTATATGCCGGGCGTGCGCAAGACGATCGTCATCGACCTGCCGCGGCGGCGGCTGGGCATGGCGCTGCAACAGCAGCTCGCCGCCAAGCTGCGCGAGAATCGTTACGGGCGGGCGCTGGTGATGTCGCGCAAATGGAAGGCGGCGCTGGCGCCGTGGCTTGCCGGCATTCCGCTGCGCACCGGCTTTGCCGGCGAAGTCCGCTTTGGCCTCATCAACGACGTGCGTTTCGGCGAACGCAAGCTGCCGCGCATGATCGATCAGATGGGCGCGCTGGCTTTGCCGAAGGGCGCGCCTTTGCCGAGCGAATGGCCGCTCCCCGAATTGAAAGTGCCGCAAGACGAGGTCACGAATTGGCGCGCGCAGCGCGGACTTGCAAGCGATGACCGCCCGATTGTCACGTTGTCGCCCGGCGCGGTGGGCGAAGGCAAGGCCTGGCCACCCGGCCACTACGGCGCGCTGGCGCGCTCGCTCGCCGATGACGGCGCAACGGTCTGGGTTTTGGGCGGGCCGAGCGAAACGCCGCTGGCGAGGCAGATCGTCAACGCCAGCGGCAGTCACGTGCATGATCTGACCGGCAGCGATTTGCGTAACGCCATCGTCGCGCTCGCCGCCGCCGATACCGCCGTCACTAACGACTCCGGACTGATGCACGTATCCGCGGCCATCGGCACGCCGACGGTCGCGATTTTCGGCCCGACCAGCCCGTGGCACTGGAAGCCGCTCAATCCCGTAGCCGCCATCCTCGAGCCGCCCGGCGACGAAGCGGCGCGAGCGCGCGCGCGAGCCGAGGGCAACGATGCGGTCAGCCACCGCCGCACCGCCGATGTCGCCGTCGAGACCGTGCTGGCGGCGGTGCGCGAGGTGCTGCGGAAAGCCCGCTAATTCCTGCATAGAAGCGGCATTAACATTTGGCCCGCCGCATGCCTGACGCGCCGCCTGTTCCGTGCTATCAAACCCGCCCTTACCGAAGGACCGCGACTTCCGCATGGCCAGACTTAAAGCCGCCGATATGAGCAGCGACCGCGCGCAGGCAGCGATCGAATCCGCGTTGCGTACGCTCGAAGCCGAAGGCAGCGGTATCGACGCGCTCGCCGCCGCCTTGCGCGACGGGCTCGGCGCGACCTTCGCCGCCGCCGTCGATCTGATCCGCGCCGCGCAAGGCCGCGTCATCGTCACCGGCATGGGCAAATCCGGTCATGTCGGACGCAAGATCGCCTCCACCTTCGCCTCCACCGGAACACCGGCCCTGTTCGTGCATCCGAGCGAAGCGAGCCACGGCGACCTCGGCATGATCGCAAGCAACGACGTCATCATCGCGCTGTCGTGGTCGGGCGAGACGGCGGAGCTCAAGGATCTCACCGATTACTCGCGCCGCTTCCGCATCGGCCTGATCGCGATGACCGCCAGTGCCGATTCGACGCTGGCGAACACCGCCGATGTCGTGCTCGCGCTGCCGCAGGCGCGCGAGGCCTGCCCGCATAATCTCGCACCGACCACCTCCTCGCTGATGCAGCTCGCGCTCGGCGATGCGCTGGCCATCGCGCTTTTGGAGAGCCGCGGCTTCACGGCGGTCGATTTCGGCCTGCTGCACCCCGGCGGCAAGCTCGGCGCGCTGTTGAAAACGGTGCGCGAGTTCATGCACAGCGGCGAAGCGGTGCCGCTGGCGGCGCTCGGCACCCGCATGTCCGACGCCATCCTGGTGATGTCGGCCAAGGGCTTCGGCTGCGTCGGCATCACGGATGCGGGCGGCAAACTGGTCGGCATCATCACCGACGGCGACCTGCGCCGCCATATGCGCAATAATCTGCTCGACGCTCGCGTCGACGACGTGATGACGCGCGCGCCCAAGACGGTGCGGCCCGATCAGCTCATCAGCGAAACGCTCGAGCTGCTCAATTCGATGAAAGTCACCGCGCTGTTCGCGGTCGAGGCCGGCAAGCCGGTCGGCGTCATCCACATCCACGATCTGCTGCGCGCCGGCGCGGCGTGAGCCGCAGCAGCGGCGGCTCTAAGCCGACGGCGTCAACACTCTCTCAATTCGCTTGTCGGGCACCAGCCACACCAGCGCCACGAGGACGTATATCGCCTCGGCGATCCAGTGGTTGATGAAGGAAAGCGCTATCGCCAGGGCATAGGCGACGACCGATAGTTTTCCCTTGAGGTCCTTGCCGATGGCCCTCGCCAGAAGCGATTCTGCGCCATCCTCATTGATGATCGTGACTGTGAGAATCCAATAGGCCACGCCGGCCATCAACAGCACCGCGCCGTAAAGCACCGTCGGCAGTTGCGCAAAATGGTTCTCGCCCATCCAGCCGGTCACAAACGGCAGCAGCGAAAGCCAAAACAACAAATGCAGGTTGGCCCAGAGCACGCCGCCGGTGACGCGCTTCACCGTGTGCATCAGATGATGATGGTTGTTCCAGTAGATACCAATATAGACGAAGCTCAGGACGTAGCTAAAGAAGACGGGAAGCAATGGCGCCAAGACACTCAAGTCCTCGCCGTGCGGCACCTTCAACTCCAGCACCATGATGGTGATGATGATGGCCAGCACGCCGTCACTGAATGCTTCAAGCCTGGTTTTCGGCATCATTCATTGCTCATTATGTGCCACCTCAGAAAGAACAGCAGAGGCAGGTTTCAGCGCAAGAGTCCTTCAACAGCTTCCCTTACCGCCTCAACCGACGGCGGCGTTCCCTCCGCGCCCAGCACAGCGATCGGCCCGCTGCCGACCGGCCCGGTCAGGCTCGGCTTGCTGCCGGCAAAAATCGCGACCAGCGGCACGCCGAGCGCCGCGGCGAGATGCATCAGCCCGGTATCGACCCCGACGACGAATTGCGCGCCCGCGATGAGGCGCGCGACCGCGTCGAGCGGCGCCCGCTCGGGCACGCGCGCGCGCGGCAGCGCAGCGGCCAGCCGCTCGCTGCGCGCCCGCTCGGCTTGCGTGCCCCAGGGCAGGATCAAACTGAGATCGCCAAGCGCCTTGCCAAGTTCTTTGCCGAGCGCGATCCAGTCCGCCTCCGGCCATAGCTTGCGCGGCTCGGCGGTTGCGTGCAGCAGCACGGCATAACGCTCGGACGGCGCGGCAAAGCGCGCGCGGTCGAGCCCGAAATCGGGCGCGCCTTGCGGCGTATAGCCAAGCGCCAGGCCGCTCAGGATGCGGTTGCGCTCGACCGCATGCAGGTCGCGGCTGACGCTGTGGCGAACGTCGTAGAACATCGCCGCGAGCGGCTCGCGGATGCTCGAAGCGTTGTAGCCGTGGCGCCGGCCATGGGCGAGGCGCGCGATGACCGCCGAGCGCAGCAGGCCCTGGCTGTCCACGATCTCGTCATAGCGCGGCGTTCGGATGGCGCGCAGGCTGCCGGCGATCTCGCCGAGCGTTGCCGGCGATAAAAGCGACTTTCGCCAGCGCCGCCAGGCCACCGGAACGACCTCGGCGGCGGCCGGATGCAGGCGAACGAGCGGGGCAAAGGCCTCCTCCACCAGCCAGGTGAAGCGCGCCTGGGGCTGCGCCTTGCGCGCCTCGGTCAGCGCCGGCATGTGATGAACCACATCCCCGAGCGACGATGTCTTAATGAACAGGATATCGGCCATTCGAGCCTCTGCGTGGCGCTCATATACCGAGCATTAAGCATGACCGCCATAACCCTGCCGCACGCTTCACAGACTAAGCGCGTTTTCACCGTCATTCGTTAAAATGCCGGGCAAATTCGAGGGACGAGGTTCATGACGATCCTGGTGACGGGCGGAGCGGGCTATATCGGCAGCCACATGGTGCATGAGCTCAACGACGCCGGCGAGCCGGTGGTCGTGCTCGATAATCTTTCGACCGGGTTTCGCTTCCTGGTGCCCGGCAAGGTCCCGTTCGTCGCCGGCTCGACCGGCGACCGCGAACTGGTGGCGCAGACCATTTCCCGCCATGGCGTGACCGCCATCATCCATTTCGCCGCGTCGATCGTGGTGCCGGACTCGGTGCGCGATCCGCTCGGCTATTACAGCAACAACACCATGAATACCTGCGCCTTGCTCGACGTCGCTATCAAGGCCGGCGTGCGGCAGTTCATCTTTTCATCGACCGCGGCGGTCTATGGCAATGCCGAGCATGTGCCGGTGCGCGAGGACGCGGCCACGGCGCCGATCTCGCCTTACGGCACGTCGAAGCTGATGTCGGAGATCATGCTGCACGATGCCGGCCAGGCTTACGGTTTGCGTTTCGTGGTGCTGCGCTATTTCAACGTCGCCGGCGCCGATCCGAAGCTGCGCACCGGGCAATCGACGCCGGCGGCGACCCATCTGATCAAGGTCGCCTGCGAGGCCGCGCTCGGCAAGCGGCCCAAGATCGACGTCTACGGCACCGACTATCCGACGCCGGACGGCACCTGCATCCGCGACTACATCCACGTCAGCGATCTCGCGCGCGCGCATTCGGCGGCGCTGGCCTATCTGCGGCGCGGCGGCGCCAGCGCGACGTTCAACTGCGGCTACGGGCACGGCTCGTCGGTGTTCCAGGTGATCGAGGCGGTCAAGCGCGCAAGCGGCCGCGACTTTCCGGTCGAGATCGCCGGCCGGCGGCCGGGCGATCCGCCGGCGCTGGTGGCCGACGTCGGGCGCATCCGCTCGACGCTCGATTGGCGTCCGCAGTTCGAGGACCTCGACACCATCGTCGCCCATGCCTTCGCCTGGGAACGCCGGCTGCCCGGAAAACGCGAAACCGCCTCGGCCTGACCGCGCGGGAAATTGGGGCGGGAGATTCCGCCTTTTAACCTGTTTTTGGCTTGAAAAGTCCGCTGTCAGCAGGCAAGGAACGTCTGCTCCAGCCAGCATTTACCTGTGCCATAACCACAGCCCGACAGAGGGCGGATGAACGAACACGATTTGCCATCGGCCGACGACAAGCGTTACGGCACTTTCGCCCTGATCCGGCGATTGCTGACCGAACAGGGCCTTGTGCATTGGCGCAAATACGCGTTCGGGTTCGCCTTGATGGCGGTTTCCGCTGGTTGCACGGCGTTTAGCGCCTATTTGATCGGCGACGTCATCAACCAGGCCTATGGCGCCAAGAACCTCACCGGCATCTTTATTCTCGGCGGCATCACCACCGCACTGTTCGCCACCAAAGGGCTCGCCACTTATGGCCACAGTGTCCTGCTCTCGCAGATCGGCAACCGCATCGTCGCCAACAATCAGCGGAGCGTATTCGCCAAGTTGCTCAATGAAGGGATCGGCTTCTTCTCCGACCGGCATTCCACCGAATTCATTGCGCGCCTAAGCGCGGGCGCCGCGGCGGCCACCCAGGTCATCAACCTGCTGATCACCTCGCTCGGACGCGACCTGCTGTCGCTGATCGGGCTGGTGACGGTGATGGTGGTGCAGGACCCCTTCATGTCGCTCATGAGCTTCGTGGTGGCGCCGCCGGCGTTTCTGGTGCTGCGCAAGCTCATTCGCCGCGTCTACGGCATCGCGCGCAGCCAGTTCCAGGGCGGCACCCGCATCATCGAGACGCTGCAGGAAACGCTGCAAGGCATCCGCATCGTCAAGGCCTTCACGCTCGAAGACACCATGCGCGAGCGGTTCGACCGCAACGTCGCGGCGGTCGAGCACGAGGCCAACAAGATGGCGCGCATCTCCAGCCGCGCCAGCCCGCTGATGGAAACGCTCGGCGGCTTCGCGATTGCGATCGCCATCACCTATGGCGGCTATCGCGTGATCGAGACCGGCGCGACGCCGGGGCAATTCTTTTCCTTTATCGCGGCGTTCCTACTGGCCTATGAGCCGGCCAAGCGCCTGGCCCGCCTCAATATCGAACTCAACAACGGGCTGGTCGGCGTACGCATCCTCTTCGAGGTGCTCGACTCGCCGCCAAGCGAGGCCGCCGACGACAGCAAACCGGCGCTGCAGGTCAAGACGCCGCGGCTGGAATTCGAAGACGTTCATTTCGGCTATCGCAGCGACGAAGCGGTGCTGCGCGGTGTCTCCTTCGTGGCGGAACCGGGCAAGCTGACCGCGCTGGTCGGGCCTTCCGGCAGCGGCAAAACGACGATCATCAATTTGATCCTGCGTTTCTACGACATCGAGCGCGGCAAGATAGCCATCGACGGGCAGGACATCCGTGAAGTCGCGCGCCGCTCGTTGCGCCAGCACCTCGCTTATGTCGGCCAGGACGTGTTCCTGTTCCGCGGCACGATCCGCGACAACATCGCGTTCGGCAAGCCGGACGCCAGCGAAGACGAGATCGTGGCGGCCGCCAAGGGCGCCTATGCGCACGATTTCATTCTCTCGTTTCCGAAGGGCTACGACACACCGGTCGGCGAGCACGGTCTGCAGTTGTCCGGCGGCCAGCGCCAGCGGGTCGCCATCGCGCGCGCTTTGATCAAGAACGCGCCGATCATCCTGCTCGACGAGGCCACCGCCGCGCTCAATTCGGAATCCGAACTGCAGGTGCGCGAGGCCATGGAACATCTCTGCCAGGGCCGCACCACGGTCGCGATCGCGCACCGGCTGCATACGGTATCGCACGCCGACCGCATCTATGTGGTCGAAGACGGCGAGGTGGTCGAATCCGGCCGGCACGACGAGTTGCTGCACCAGAGCGGCCGTTATGCCTCGTTCTATAGGCTCCAGCTCAAGCAGCAGGAAACCCGTGCGCCGGTGGCTGCGGTAGCGCAATAGGCCCGCGCAACGGTAGCTTTTTCCGCCTTGTTCAAGGCCGCATAATGCGATACCGGATGGGCCCGCCGGCTAACGCATTCTCCACCACATTCGAAGAGGCAAATTCCTCATGAGCGCGGATTACGTCATTTCGCCGCCGCCGCAAGCGACCATCGCGGTCGCCGGTTCGAGCAAGGTTTTTCCGGTCCGCCGCATCTGGTGCGTCGGGCGCAATTACATCGAGCACATCCGCGAAATGGGCCAGGACGAGCGGCTGCCGCCGTTCTATTTCGCCAAGCCCGCCGACGCCATCGTGCCGGACGGCGGCACCGTGCCCTACCCCTCGCTCACCAAGGACATGCATCACGAGGTGGAACTCGTGGTCGCGCTCAAGAGCGGCGGCCGCAACATCCCGGTCGCCAAGGCCAATGGCTGCATCTACGGCTACGCGGTCGGCATCGACCTCACCCGCCGCGATTTGCAGATCGCCTCGCGCGACCTGAAGCGGCCGTGGGAAATCGGCAAGGCCTTCGACCATTCGGCGCCGTGCGGCGCGATCAAGCCGGCGAGCGAAACCGGCCACCCGACCAAGGGCAAGATCACGCTCAAGTGCAACGGCACGCTGCGCCAGGACGGCGATCTCAATCAGTTGATCTGGAACGTGCCGGAAATCATCTCCAATCTGTCGGAAATGGTGGAACTGGTGGCCGGCGACATCATCATGACCGGCACGCCGTCGGGCGTCGCCGCCACCGTCGCCGGCGACAAGCTCGAATGCGAGGTCGAAGGCGTCGGCAAGCTGACCGTCACCATCGGACCGCCGCTGAAATAGCGCTCCGGTTACCCCATTCAAAAAAGCGGCCGGCGGATGGAACCGCCGGCCGTTTTGCTTCGTTTACTGCGATGCCGGCCGGTTGACGTAGATCAACGAATTCTTAACGGCCGCGCCGCAGATTGTGACTGCCGGGGCCCCGAACTGCAATTCTGCACCGCAGGAGACATGGACCCATGGGCGAAGCCCTCAGAATTGACCGATTTTCGCCAGCCGCCGATCCGGAAAACATGGCCGCGCGGCTGATGCGGTTCGCCCCGGCCACCGACGCCGAGGCGCTCAAGCTGTTGCGGGCGAGTTTTCCCGATTGCTCGCTCAGCATGCGGGTCGCCGCGCTCGATTTTCTGATGCACCGCCGCCCGCCTCGCTACGGCCAGTCCTACATCCCCAGATAAGCCTGCCGCACGCGGTCGTCGCCCAGCAATTCCTGGCCGCTGCCCGACAGCGTGATGCGGCCGTTTTCCAGCACATAGGCGCGGCCGGCGAGCTTGAGCGAAACCGCCACGTTCTGCTCCACCAGCACGCAAGTCAGGCCCTCGCGATTGAGGTCGCGCACGCAGCGCAGCACGGTTTGCACGACGGTGGGGGCCAGGCCCAGCGAGGGCTCGTCGAACATCACCAGATCCGGCGCGCCCATCAGGCAGCGCCCGATGGCGAGCATCTGCTGCTCGCCGCCGGACAGCGTACCGGCAAGCTGATGGCTGCGCTCGGCCAAGGCTGGAAACAGCGCGTAGACACGATCTAGGTTTTGCTCGCGCGCGCCGCGCGCGCGCGGCAGCATGGCGCCCATGGCGAGATTTTCGGCGATCGACAGCGTGGGGAAAACCTGGCGCCCTTCGGCGACCTGGCCGATGCCGAGGTCGCAGACTTTATGGCTCGGCCAGCCGGCGATATCGGTGCCGCGATAGAGAATGCGCCCGCGCGCCGGCGGATGCATGCCGGCGATGGTGCGGATCAGCGAGGTCTTGCCGGCGCCGTTGGCGCCGACGATGGCGACGATCGCGCCCCGCTCGATCTCGAGCGAAACGCCGTCGAGCGCCTGGGCGTCGCCATAGAACACGTCGAGGTTCTCGATCTTAAGCATCGATTGCCTCCACACCGAGATAGGACTCGATCACGGCGCGCTCGCGCATAACCTGTTCCGGCAGCCCTTCTGCAATCGCCGCACCGTGATGCAGCACGAGAATGCGCGAGGCGAGCGCCATCACCGCACGCATCACGTGCTCGATCAGCAAAATGGTCAGTCCGGTTTCGCGATTGAGCCCCTGCAGGATCGCCACGATGCGGTCCATCTCGGTGGGCCGCAAACCGGCCATCACCTCATCGAGCAACAGCAGCTTGGGATCGGTGGCGAGCGCGCGCGCCACCTCCAACCGCTTGCGGTCGGGCAAAGTGAGCGAGGAAGCGCGCTGGTCGCGTTTGTCATAGAGGTCGAGGCGGCGCAGCACCTCGTGCGCCCGCACGCGCGCATCGACCACGTGGTGGCGATGCATCAGCGCGCCGACGATGACATTGTCCTCGACGCTAAGCGCCGGAAACGGCCGGACGATCTGAAACGTGCGGCCGATGCCGCGCCGGCAGATACGGTCGGGCGGCAAGCCGTCGATGCGCTCGCCGGCGAAAGTGACGGTGCCGGCGTCCGGTGCAAATACGCCGGCGATCATATTGAACAAGGTGGTCTTGCCGGCGCCGTTCGGACCGATGACCGCGAACACGCCGCCCTCGGCCACCTCGAAGCTCGCCCGGTCGACCGCGACCAGGCCGCGGAACCGCTTGCTCACGCCATTGACCGACAGAAGCGCGTTCATTGCTTGCGCCTCCCCAGCCCGATCCGCTTGCTGACCCATGGCCACACGCCGTCCGGTAGCGTCGTGATCACCAGCAGCAGGCAGATGCCGTAAAACACCTGTTTGGCGCCGGGCAGGTCGATGCCGAGCGCGTTGAGCGCGGCCGTCAGCGCCTCGGCCAAGCCGGTCAGCAGGGCGGCGCCGAGGATCGGCCCGAACAGCGTGCCGGTACCGCCGACGATCGGCCCGAGGATGATCTCGATCGAGCGCGAGATGTGGAACACCTGCTCGGGAAACAGGTTGTTGTAATAGAACGCGTAGATCACGCCGGCGAAAGACGTCATGGCGGCGGAGATCACCACGGCGATCATCTTGTAGCGGAAGACGTCGATGCCGGCCGAGCGCGCGGCCTCCTCGTCCTCGCGGATCGCCAGCCAGAAATAGCCGACCCGGCTTTGCAGCAAGGCGCGGCAGAAAACGAAAGCAAGCGCCGTTGCGGCCAGCAGGATGTAATAGAACATCGCCGGATGGCCGCGCAGCAGCCATAGATCGTTATGGGCGTATTGCCTGACCGGCAGGAACAGGCCGGACGATCCGCTGGTCCAGCTCAAGTGATCGAAGCCGACGCGGGCGAATTCGGCTACCGCAATGGTCAGGATGGCGAAATAGACGCCGGCGACGCGAAAGCGGAACGCCAAAAAACCGATGAAGGCGCCGGCCAAGGCCGCCACCGGCACCGCGACCAACAAGCCGAGCCACGGGCCGATGCCAAAATGCACGTAGAGCGCCGCCGCGGTATAGGCGCCCAAGCCCACGTAAAGCGCGTGGCCGAGCGACAACTGCCCGGCAAAGCCCATCATGATGTTCCAGGCCTGGCCGATATAGGCGAAATACAAAATCAGGATCAGCACGGTGAGCAGGTAGTCGCTCGCCACCAGCGGCGCGGCGACCAGCGCCGCCAGCAGCGCGCCGAGCAGCGCCAGGGTCCGGCGCGGAACGCCCTCGATCAGGCGCGCGATCATGCCGGCCTCGTCATGTGGTTCTCTTGCCCATGATGCCCTGCGGGCGGAACAGCAGCACCAGCACCAGGACGGCGAAGGAAAACATGCTTTTCGCGGAAGGCGTGAACAACAAACCGGCCATCGCCTCGGTCAGCCCGATCAAGACACCGCCGATGAGCGCGCCCGGCATCGAGCCCAACCCGCCGGTGATGACGATGACGAAGGCGAGCAGCGTATAGGCCGGACCCAGCGACGGCGTCACATCCGCGATCAGCACGAGCATTACGCCGGCGGCGCCGACGCAGGCCGCGCCGAGGCCGAAGGTCAGGCCATAGAGATGCTTGACGTCGAGCCCGACCACCAGCGCGCCGGTATAGTTGTCGGCGCAGGCGCGGATCGCGGTGCCGATACGGCTGTACTGGAAGAACGCAAACAGCCCGAAGGCCACCACGATGGCGGCAAGGCCGGCATAAAGCTTGGTGGCGTCGACGATCAGCGGACCGATCTGGTAGCTGTCGAAAGCGTAGGAGGTCTGCACGGTCTGCGCGTCGGGGCCGAAAGCGATCAGCAGCAGATTGACGATGATGATCGCCACCGCGACCAGCAACAGGAATTGGGTGTATTCGGGCCGGGTAATGAACGGATTGATCAGGCGCACCTGCAGCACATAGCCGAAGGCGAACAGCACCGCGGCGATCGGCACCAGCATGATCAGCGGGTCGAGGTGGAAGGCGGCAAACAGCGTCACCGCGATATACATGGCGATGGTCATCATCTCGCCGTGGGCGAAATTGACCACGCGTACCACGCCGAAGATTACCGACAGGCCGAGCGCCATCAGCCCATAGACGAGCCCGGTCAGGACCCCGCCGACGGCCACATTGAGATAGAGATCAAAGGACAAGGAAGTGGTCCTGCCGGTAAATCAAACCAATTGAAGAATATGCCACGATAACGGCGCGCTCCCTCTCCCCGTGGGGGAGAGGGTTGGGGTGAGGGGGTAAATGACTCTCGATAGGCGGTAACCCCTCACCCGGATCGCTTCGCGATCCGACCTCTCTCCATGGGAGAGGTGAAGAGTAACCGCTGCCACGCCCTCCACAAAGCGCTAGCCGCGCTTGTCGTAGGGCTTCAACGGCCATTCCGGCTTGCCGTTGGCCGCTTCCTTCGGCGCGACGGTGATCAGCTTGCCGCCGCGGTTCTGGAGCGCGCCGCCCTTGATCTTGTCGTTCTGGCCCTTGGCGTCGAACTGGATGCCGGGGCCGATGCTGACATTGTCCTTGATGTCGGTTTTGCGGATGGCGTCGGCGAGCGCCTTCGGATCGCCGGAGCCGGCCCGCTTATAGGCGTCGGAGGCGATCAGCAGCGCCTCGAAGGTGTAGACGTGATTGGTGTTGAGGTTGACGCCCGGATGCGCCTTGGCGAGCGCGGCGTCGAGCTGCTTGGACAGTTTCTTGTTCGGATCGTACCAGGGCGCGAAGCTGAGCGGCCCGTCGGACAGCTTGCTCAGGGTCTTGAGGTACTGGTCCTCGTACCAGCCCGGGCCCATGCTCATGACCGCCATCGGCGTCCAGCGCTGCTTGACCATTTCGCGCGTCAGCAGGATGGCGTCGTTGAGGCGGCTGACCATCAGCAGCGCGTCGGCGCCGGTCGCCTTGGCCTTGGAGATTTCGACCGACAGATCGCGCGCCGCCGGATCGTAGGCGATCTCCTGCACGATCTTGTAGGGCATCGGGAACTTCGGCATCACCGCGCCGATGCCCTTGGCCATCGCCGTGCCGAAGGTGTCGTTGACGTGCATGAACACGACCGTCTTCGGCGCCCCGCCGACGGCGGCGAACACCTCCAGCTGATCGATGAAAGCGTCGCGCAGGATCATCGGGGCGGTGGGGAAATTGCGGAACACGAACTTGTAGCCCTGCTCGGTGATCGGCGGGGCGGCGGCGATGTTGATGACGAAGGGAATACCCTTCTGCTCGGCGACCTGCGCAATGGCCGTGCTCTCGCCTGAATCGAAGGCGCCGACCAGGAGCTGGGCGCCTTCGCCGATCAGCTTCTCGGCGCGCGCGCGGGCGACGTCGACGCTGGATTCGGTATCGCCATTCATGATCTGGAGCGGCGGCAGGCCGAGGTCCTTGAGGACGCCCGCGGTGATATCGACACCGCGCTGGCAATCCTGGCCGATGCCGGCGAGGTAGCCCGAACGCGGCAGCAAAACGCCGACCTTGAGCGGGCCGGTCGCCGCGCGCACGATATTAAAAGGCGCGGTCCCAGCCAGGAACCCGGCGGCACCTAGCCCCGCGGTGAAGGTGCGGCGGCTCAGACGCCACGGCTTCGGTTGCGATTTGCGTTTCATTGGCGGTCCCTCCTGGCCCAGCACATGGCCGTTGTTCCGATGATGCCGGATTTACTCCGGTCCTAACAAGCTCGAAAAACGCGGCTACGCGGCGGCCTATTGTTGACGTGGACAACGATTTCGTCAACAGCCATATTGGCGATGAGGAGCCCCCGATGCCCGCAAGGCGACGCCCATCCAAGCCGGCCAAGACCTTGCCGCTACGCAAATCCCCGCCGCTGCGGCGGACGAGCGCGCCCGTGATCGACCTCGGCGATCTCAACGAACGGCTCGGCTATTTCGTACGGCGGGTGCAGATCTGGATCTTCCAGGATTTCATCCGCCGGCTCGCGCGCATCGATATTAGCCCGGCGCAATTCTCGGTGCTGGTGGTAATTGGCGCCAATCCCGGACTGTCGCAATCGGAAATCGCCGGCACGCTCGGCATCGAGCGGGCGCGGCTGGTGCGCCTGCTGCACGGGCTGGAACGGCGCTCGCTCACGCAGCGCCTGCCCTCCTCCGCCGACGGCCGCCGGCACGCGCTGCAGCTCACCCGCGACGGGCAGAAGCTGCTGGCGCAGGCGAAGGCGCTGGCTGCGCAGCACGAGGCGGCGCTGAAAGAGAAGCTCGGCGGCGAGCGACATAAGGCGTTGCTGGAAGTGCTGCGGGAGTTCTGACGTCAGCTCTTGAACAATTTCTCCACCGCCGCGGCGATGCGGAACAGGCGGAGATCATGGCCGTTGCGCGCGACCAGCATCAGTCCGGTCGGCAGGCCGCCCTCGCGCGGCAACGGCAGCGAGATGGCGCAGCAATCGAAGAAATTCCACATCGAGGTATTGCGCAGCAACATGGCGTTCTTACGCGCGAACACATCCGGCGGCGTCATTTCTTCGATGGTCGGCGCGACCATCGGCGTGGTCGGCATCGCCAGCACGTCGATATCGGCAAGCCGCGCATCCATCGCGGCGATCAGCGCGGCGCGTTCGTTGACCATTTCAATATAGTCGGCCGCGCTAATGCTGCGCGCCCGCTCCAGCCGCATGCGCACGTTCGCATCGATGTCGGCGCCACGCCGGTCAAGCCGGTCGCGATGCACGGTGAAGGCTTCCGCCGGCTGGATGCCGCCGCGGCTGTTGACCTTCGCCATGCCATCGAGCAGCGGCAGTTTTTCGTTGGATAGCCGGCAGCCGGCCTTTTCCAGGGCGTCGATGGCTTGCGGGAAGCGCTTGGCCACCGTCTCGTCCAGGTTTTCCAGCGGCAGGCCCTGCGCAATGCCGATGCGCAGGTTGGCGAGCGGCGCGGGCTCGAGCGGCTTGAAATCGTCGCCGGCCATCACCGCGTCGGCTTTGGCGCAGTCCGCGACCGAGCGCGCGATCGGTCCGATCGAGTCCATGCTTTGCGACAGCGGAAAGGCGCCGGCGGTGGAAATGCGCTGCCGGCTCGGCTTGAAACCGACCAGGCCGCAGAGTGCGCCGGGAATGCGGGTCGAGCCGCCGGTGTCGCTGCCGATGGCGATCTCGCACATGCCGTCGGCCACCGCCACGGCGCCGCCGGAGGTCGAACCGCCCGGAATGCGCTTACGGTCGGCCGGATTGCCGGGTGTGCCGAAATGCGGATTGATGCCGACGCCGGAAAAGGCGAATTCCGTCATATTGGTCTTGGCGACGATCACCGCACCGCTGGCGCGCAGTGCGCGCACCGGTGGCGCATCGGCTAGGGCCGGCTTGCCCTCCTCGGCCAGCACCTTGGAGCCGGCGCGGGTGACTTCGCCGGCGACGTCGAACAGATCCTTGATGGCGACGATGGCGCCGTCGAGCGGCCCGAGCGTTATGCCGGCGCGGGCGCGCGCGTCGGCGGCATCCGCCGCCGCCTGCGCGGCCTTGCGATAGACCGTGAGGCAAGCGCGCATGCCCTCGCCGCTCAAATCGTCGATGCGGGCAAGCGCGGCCGCGAGCCGGTCGCGGGCGGATTCAGTGCTCATGCGCGCAACCCGCCTTTCTCAACGACGAAGCGCGCGATCTCGTCGACGCCCTTGCCTTCGCGCAGATTGGTGAAAACGAAGGGGCGCATCCCGCGCATTTTCTTGGCGTCGCGCTCCATGACTTCGAGCGAGGCACCGACGTAGGGCGCGAGATCGATCTTGTTGATAACCAGAAGATCGGAGCGCGTGATGCCGGGGCCGCCTTTGGACGGGATCTTGTCGCCGGCGGCGACGTCGATGACGTAGATGGTAAGATCGGCGAGTTCCGGAGAAAACGTGGCCGCCAGATTGTCGCCGCCAGATTCGATCAGCACCAAATCGAGATCGGGAAACTTGGCGCGCATGTCGGCGACCGCGGCGAGATTGATGGAAGCATCCTCGCGGATGGCGGTGTGCGGGCAACCGCCGGTTTCCACCCCGGCAATGCGCTCGGCGGGCAACGCGCCCGAGCGCACCAGATATTCGGCGTCCCACTTGGTGTAGATGTCGTTGGTGATGGCGGCGATTTCGCAAGCGCCGCGCAGTTTCTTGCACAGCAGGTCCATTAGCGCGGTCTTGCCGGAGCCGACCGGGCCGCCGACGCCGACGCGCAAAGGTCCATGAGGATTGGGGCCGCGGGGGTTGTTCATTGCGAGCAATTGTCCTCAGCTGTCATCATCGGCCGCCCGCCTGCGCGGGGGCAGGCTCCAGCGGATGATCCAGTAAACACTGTCGTCGGAGATTCATAGCAGAGACCGAGCGTACTGGATGCCCCGCCTTCGCGGGGCATGACAGCGGAATTCTTGTCACGACCGAAACAGCCGGGTGTATTGCGTTTCGTGCCGTGCGCTGGCGAGGTCGGCGCGGAAGGCCGACGAGCCGATGTCGTCGAGCGCGCCGGTAAGCGCGCGTTGCGCCGTGGCGGCGACGGCGGGCTCCAGCGCCGCCAGCACGCGCTGGCCGTCGCTCTGCCCGAGCGGGATCAGCCGCACCCCGGCCGAGACCCAGTTGGCGGCGACCGCTTGCAGATAGGCGGCGAGCGCCGGCGAGAGCTCGATGCCGTGGCCGGCGGCAGCGGCCGCCACGGCCACCGGGTAGGCCACTGGCCCAGTCCAGACCGCCTTGAGGCGGTCAATGGCCGAGCAAGGCCAGGCGGCGCGCGCCGCCTCGACGAAGGCATTGCCCTGCGCGGTGGTCTCCAGATGGCGCTCCTTCGACGGCGCGAAGGCGGCGGCGAGTTCGGCGACGGCGTGCAGCGCCTTGTCGTCGGTGCGCTCGACTGCGCGATGGGCATGGGCGAACAGCACCGCGTCGCAATAGCCGCCGCCCTCGGCGAGCATGACGGCGAGCCAGGCCTTCAGTGTCTCGGCGTCCTTGATGTCGCCCGCTTCGACCGCCCATTCGATGCCGCTGGAATAGGAGAACGCGCCGACCGGGAACGCCGGGGAGAGCCAGGCCATGAGGCGGTAGAGGGACGACGGGGCTAACTCCACTGCCCCTGAGCGTGCCTCATCTTCAGCTGTCATGCCCCGCGAAGGCGGGGCATCCAGTACGCCCTGTCTCGCGTCTGTCGATACAGTTGATACCGGGGTTACTGGGTCCTCGCCTTCGCGGGGACGACGGCTCCGTGTTTTGCGCGGCACGTCATCCATGATCGTGCCCGTGATGCTCATGCGCCGGCGCGCCCTGCTCCGGATCGAACGGCGCCTCGAGCGGCGTCATGTGTGCACCCAGCCCACGCAACATATCCTCCAGCACGTGATCGCGCCGGATGCGCAGCTTGGCGCCCGCGATCTGCACGTCGGTATGGCGGTTGCCGAGATGCCAGGCCAGCCGCACGGTATCGAGCGCGCTGCCGGCGCAGACCTCCACTAGCTTCTCCGGCTCGCCCGCCACCAAAACAATTGCGCCATCGTCGAGCAGCAGCCCGTCGCCATCGCGCAAGCTCACCGGCTTTTCGAAGTCGAGCAGGAATTCGGTGCCCTTTTCGCCGGTCAGCACAATACGCCGCCGGTTGCGATCGCCGGCGTCGAGCACGACGCGGTCGATAGCCAACGTTGCGGCCCAAGAACTGGAAGGTTTGATCGCGGTGACGCGGTGCATTGTTGCCTGTCATGCCCGCGAAGGCGGGCATCCAGTAATCGCGAACGCTTGTATCATATCACTGAAGCCGATGTTTACTGGTTCCCCGCCTTCGCGGGGACGACAGTCGAGAGCTAGAACAAAAAATACCTTTGCGCCATTGGCAACACTTCGGCCGGCGCGCAGGTGAGCAGCTCGCCGTCCGCCCGCACCTCATAGGTTTCCGGATCGACCTCGATGTCGGGCGTGGCGTCGTTGTGGATCATATTCTTTTTGCCGATATCGCGGGTGTGCTCGACCGCGACGAACTGTTTCTCGACGCCAAGCTTGTTGCGCAGATTGCTGCGCGCCGCCGCTTTCGACACGAACACCAGCGACGAGGCGGTCAGCGCCTTGCCGAAGGCGCCGAACATCGGCCGGTAATGCACCGGCTGCGGCGTCGGGATCGAGGCATTGGGATCGCCCATCTGTGCCGCGACGATGGAGCCGCCCTTGATGACGATCTCCGGCTTGACGCCGAAAAACGCCGGCGCCCACAGCACCAGATCGGCCAGCTTGCCCTTCTCCACTGAGCCGATGTGCTTCGACACGCCATGTGCGATGGCCGGGTTAATGGTGTATTTGGCGATATAACGTTTCACCCGCAAATTATCGTTGCCGGGCTTCTCGCCGGGCAAACTTCCGCGCTGCTTCTTCATCTTGTCGGCGGTCTGCCAGGTGCGGATGATGACTTCGCCCAGCCGCCCCATGGCCTGCGAGTCCGACGACATCATGGAGAGCGCGCCGAGGTCGTGCAGGATGTCTTCGGCCGCGATGGTCTCCTTGCGGATGCGGCTTTCGGCGAACGCGAGATCTTCCGCGATCGACGGATCGAGATGGTGGCACACCATCAGCATGTCGAGATGCTCGTCGATGGTGTTCTTCGTGAACGGCCGCGTCGGATTGGTCGAGGACGGCAGCACGTTCTTCAAGCCGGCCACCTTGATGATATCGGGCGCGTGGCCGCCGCCGGCGCCTTCGGTGTGAAACGCATGGATGGTGCGGCCCTTGAAGGCCTTGATGGTATCCTCGACAAAGCCGCTTTCGTTCAGCGTGTCGGTGTGGATCATCACCTGCACGTCGTATTTCTCCGCCACCGACAGGCAGCAGTCGATCGCCGCCGGCGTGGTGCCCCAGTCCTCGTGCAGCTTGAGCGCACAGGCGCCGGCCTTGACCATTTCTTCCAGCGCCGCCGGCCGCGAGGCGTTGCCCTTGCCGGCAAAGCCGAGATTGACCGGGAATGCGTCCGCCGCCTGGATCATGCGGCCGATATGCCAGGGTCCGGGCGTGCAGGTGGTGGCATTGGTGCCGGCCGCAGGTCCCGTTCCGCCGCCGAGCATCGAGGTGACGCCGGAGTAAAGCGCCTCGTCGACCTGCTGCGGGCAGATGAAATGGATGTGGGTGTCGAAGCCGCCGGCGGTGAGGATCTTTCCCTCGCCGGCGATGATCTCGGTGCCCGGGCCGATGACGATAGTGACACCGGGCTGAATGTCGGGATTACCGGCCTTGCCGATGGCGGCGATGCGGCCTTCCTTGATGCCGACGTCGGCCTTGACGATGCCCCAGTGGTCGAGGATCAGCGCGTTGGTGATGACGGTGTCGACCGCGCCCTGCTTGTTGGTCGCCTGCGACTGACCCATGCCGTCGCGGATCACCTTGCCGCCGCCGAACTTCACCTCCTCGCCATAGACGGTGAAATCCTTCTCCACCTCGATGATGAGATCGGTGTCGGCCAGCCGCACGCGGTCGCCCGTCGTGGGCCCGAACATGTCGGCATAGGCCGCGCGTTTCATTGTGACCGCCATATTTCATCCCCAGTGTTATCAACCGCCGATTTTAGGCTCTTGCCTCACCCGCGGAGGTGGATAGGCTTACCTCCAGGTCACCCATCTTCGGCTCACGCCGGACACGGATGGCCGCCATGACCGGAGCGGGCGTGGGACGTGGGTGCTGCTTGCAGTATTCGTGGTCCATGTTTGCCGGTCCGGGCTCTCAGTAACTGGGTACCGTGTTGTGCGCTCACGCGCGCGGCCCGGAAATGGATCCGAGAGCGTGTGGCGGGCAGACGACGGTCTGCCCGTTATGGCTTTTAGGGGTGCCCATTAAAGCTTCCCCATCACATCCTGACGGAAGCCGTAGATCGCGCGCTTGCCGGCGAGCGCGACCAGCGTGACCTCGCGCGTCTGCCCCGGCTCGAAGCGCACCGCGGTGCCGGCGGCGATATCGAGCCGCATGCCGCGCGCTTTTTTGCGCTCGAATTTCAGCGCCGGGTTGGTCTCGAAGAAATGGTAATGCGAGCCGACCTGGATCGGCCGGTCGCCGGAATTGGCGACCGTCAGCGTCACCGTTTTGCGGCCGGCGTTGAGCGTGATCTCGCCGTCCTGGATGAACATTTCTCCGGGGATCATCAGAACACCTTTCTTTCGTCATTCCGGGACGACGCGAAAGCGTCGGGCCCGGAATCCAGGGGCTCTGGATTCCGGGTTCGCGGGCTGCGCCCGCCCCCCGGAATGACAGAAGTTGGATTCATCACAACACTCCGGTGCAAAGCCCGGCGCCGATCGCGACACAAACCGCGCCGGCGACGCGGATGAGCGGACGCAACTGCGCGCGTGTCATCAGTTGCGCAAAGCCGATACCGACGCCATGCAGCGTCGCGGTGGCGAGGGCGAAACCGGCCATGTATTCGATGCCGCCAACATTCTCCGCCACCTCGGTGCCGTGCGCGTGGCCATGCAGCAACGCGAACACCGCGACGATCGTAGCGCCGGTCCACACCGGCAGGTCGACCGCGAGCGCCACCAAGAGACCGAGCGCCACCACCGAGGCCAAAATGCCGGACTCGACGAACGGCACCGCCACATGCGCCATACCGAGCGCGCCGCCGACCAGCATCACACCGACAAAGGCCGCCGGCCATAGCCACAGCGCGCGGCCGCCCTTGAGCGCCGCCCACAAGCCAACCGCCACCATGACCGCAATGTGATCGAGGCCCGACAGCGGATGCGTCACACCGGCGGCGAATGAATCGGTCAAGCCGTGGCCGGGATGGGCCAAGGCCGGGCTCGCGCCGAGCACCAGCAGCGTGGCGATAGTTAGAATTTTTTTCATGGGTCTTAGTCCTTTCATCGGATCGGGTTGTGCACGGTGACGAGCTTGGTGCCGTCGGGAAACGTCGCCTCCACCTGGATGTCGTGGATCATCTCGGAAATGCCATCCATTACCTGGGCGCGCGTCAGCACATGCGCGCCGTCGCGCATCAGGTCGGCGACGCTCTTGCCGTCGCGCGCGCCTTCCAGGATGAAATCGGAAATCAGCGCCACCGCTTCCGGATGGTTGAGCTTGACGCCGCGCTCGAGCCTACGGCGCGCCACCATCGCGGCCATGGCGATCAGCAGCTTGTCCTTTTCGCGCGGCGTCAGATTCATGATTGCCTCAGTTGAGCCAGAGCCGCGGCACGCTGGCGCCCAGCGCCGCCAGCACAGCGATCAGATCGTGACGCAATGCGGCGCCGTCCTTGGCGCAGAGCCGCGCCACTGCGATGCCGTTCCACGCCGAAATGCCGACTTCACCGCTGAACTGTTCGCTCAGCGCGCGCACGGTGGCGAGCTTGCCGTCGTCTCCCGGCGCCATCAGCACGGTGGCGATGGCGATGCCGCCAGAGGCGGCCGCGGGCTGGCCAAGCTTGGCGGCGATATCGCCATCGAGCCGCGCACTGTCGGCGAAGACAAGCTTGCCCGCACGGCGCACGCGCCAGCGGTCGGCGAAAAAGCCTTGGTGCATCGCCTCGCCCATGGCGGAGCGCCCGAACACCACCGCCTCCGCCATCAACAGCGACGCGCCGTCCGCAAGCGCCACGTCGATGCGGCGCGCGAGACGCGCGCGGTCGAACAAAATGGTCTCCTGCGGCAGCCAGGAGAGATGGGCGCTCGCGCCGATGTCGAGCGTGACGTCCATTTCGGCATCCGGCCCGGTCGAGCGATAGATCTTTTCCGCCGCCGCCGTGCCGGCAACAAGGCGCGCGCCCTCGGCCAACGCGATCTCGACGGCAAAGCGGTCGCCGCCGGTCATGCCGCCGCCGGTGTTGACGATCACCGCTTCCAGCATGTCGGCCGGCGCGTTCGGGAAGCGCACGCGCAGCGAGCCGTCCTCATGCACGTGCGTGCGCCGGGTGCGGCCCGCGCTTGCCGCCACGCTGAGCGCGATGTGCCCGCGCGCGCGATTGGCGGCGAAGATTTCGGCGTTGCTGTGCAAAGCTGCGGCTGTCCTCACGCCCGTTCCCCGACACTGTCGCACTTGCGTGCGCTGTTCTCAAATCGCCAGGGCCCGCTTGAGCGCGCCCTCGTCCATCGTCGCCTTGTCGCAGGAATAGACGATCGAGCCGCGGTCCATGACCACCAGAGTGTCGCCGAGCTCCTGCGCGAAGTCGAGATATTGCTCGACCAGCACGATGGCCATTTCCTTCAGACCGCGCAGATAGGAGATGGCGCGGCCGATATCCTTGATGATCGAGGGCTGGATGCCTTCGGTCGGTTCGTCGAGCAGCAGCAGGCGCGGCCGCATCACCAGCGCGCGGCCGATCGCCAGTTGCTGCTGCTGGCCGCCGGACAGGTCGCCGCCGCGCCGGCCGAGCATGTTGTTGAGCACCGGGAACAGCGAGAACACGTCGTCCGGCACCGTGCGCTGGTCGCGCTTGAGCGGCGCAAAGCCGGTCTCCAGGTTCTCCTCCACCGTCAGCAACGGGAAGATCTCGCGCCCCTGCGGCACGATGGCGATGCCATGGCGCGCGCGTTCGACGGTCGAGAGCTTGGTGATGTCCTTGCCCCCGAAGGTGATCGAGCCGGCGCTCACCGGCCGCTGGCCGACGATGGCGCGCAGCAGGCTGGTCTTGCCGACGCCGTTGCGGCCGAGCACGCAGGTCACCTGGCCGGGCTCGGCATGAAGCGAAATGCCGCGCAGCGCCTGCGCCGCGCCGTAGTGCAGATCGATGTTGCTCACTTCAAGCATCGGCTAACCTTTCTTCCGTGTCCCGCACGTGATGCAGCGCGTTAGCGGTGCATCGCAGATGCGGGACCCCGGTTTCTTCACTTCGCAACCGGGGTCCCGGGTCTGCACAGCAGCACTTCGTGCTGCAGTGCGCCCGGCACACGCATTTCACCGCCCCAAATACACTTCAACCACGCGCTCGTTTTGCGAGACTTGGTCGATCGAGCCTTCCGCCAGCACCGAACCTTCGTGCAGGCACGTCACCTTGACGCCGAGCTCGCGCACGAATGCCATGTCGTGCTCGACCACCACCACCGTCTTGGTCTTGTTGATCTCCGTGAGCAGTTCGGCGGTCTGCATGGTCTCGACGTCGGTCATGCCGGCGACCGGCTCGTCGACCAGCAGCAATTTCGGCTCCTGCGCCAGCAGCATGCCTATTTCTAACCATTGCTTCTGCCCGTGCGACAGGCTGCCGGCGACACGCGAACGCAGCGCTTTCAGCCGGATGGTATCGAGAATGGCGTCGATGCGCTGTTCCTGCGGCAGCGACGACTGCCACAGCAGCGTGGCGCGCACGCGCCGGTCGTTCTTGAGCGCCAGCAGCAGATTGTCCTCGACCGTGTGCATTTCGAATACCGTCGGCTTCTGGAACTTGCGGCCGATGCCGAGCTCGGCGATTTCGGTCTCGTCCAGCTTGGACAGGTCGTAGGCGCCCTCCTGGAAAAATACGTCGCCGGAGTCGGGCCGGGTCTTGCCGGTGATCACGTCCATCATGGTGGTCTTGCCGGCGCCGTTGGGGCCGATGATCGCGCGCATCTCGCCCGGCTCGACGACGAACGACAATTCGTTGAGCGCCTTGAAGCCGTCGAACGATACGCTGATGCCGTCGAGATAGAGCAGCGCGGAGGTGGTCTGCTTGCCGATTGTCGCATCGGTCTGCATGGCGGTCTTGGATTCGGTCATGGAATCGGTCATGGGCCCTACTCCGCCGCGTGCGGCGCCGCCGCTGGCACCGCGCTTTCGGTTTTCTCGGCTTGGCTGGCACGCCAATGATTGTAGGTGCCGATGATGCCGCGCGGCATCAGCAAGGTGACGCCGATGAACAGTCCGCCCAGCATGAACAGCCAGTACGGCGCCAAAAAACCCGAGGTGAAATAGGTCTTGGCGTAGTTGACCACAAAGGCGCCGAGCACCGCGCCGGTGAGCGTGCCGCGGCCGCCGACCGCGACCCAGATCACGGCTTCGATCGAGTTGCCGGGCGCGAACTCGCCCGGATTGATGATGCCGACCTGCGGCACGTAAAGCGCGCCGGCGACGCCCGCCATGCAGGCCGACAGCGTGAATACGAACAGCTTGTAGGCTTCGACGCGATAGCCGAGGAAGCGCGTGCGCGCTTCGGCGTCGCGGATCGCCACCAGCACCTTGCCGAATTTCGAGGTCACCAGCGCCCGGCAGATCAGGAACGCCGCCGCCAGCGCCAGGCAGGTGATGACCAGCAGCGCGTTGCGCGTCGTCTCCGTCTGCACATTGAAGCCGAGAATATCCTTGAAGTCGGTCAGCCCGTTATTGCCGCCGAAACCGAAATCGTTGCGGAAAAAGCCGAGCAGCAGCGCGTAGGTCATCGCCTGGGTAATGATCGACAGATAGACGCCGGTGACGCGGCTGCGGAAGGCGAACCAGCCGAACACGAAGGCGAGCATGCCCGGCACCAGAAGAATCATCAGCGCGGCATAGGCGAAATGCTGGAAGCCGTACCAATAAAGCGGCAGGGCCTTCCAGTTCAGGAATACCATGAAGTCGGGCAGGATCGAATCGCCATAGACGCCGCGCGTGCCGATCTGGCGCATCAGATACATGCCCATGGCGTAACCGCCGAGCGCAAAGAACGCGCCATGGCCGAGCGACAGGATGCCGCCATAGCCCCAGATCAGGTCGATGGAGAGCGCCAGCAGCGCGTAGCAGAGATATTTGCCGAACAGCGCCACCAGGTAGGTCGACACGTGCAGTCCCGAACTCGGCGGCACCAGCAGATTCAACACCGGAATCGTGACCGCAAAAGCGCCGAGCAGCACCAGAAAGACGACGGCGCCGCGATCCAGCAGGCGAATGAGCGGGAACGCCTTCATGCCTCAATCGCCCTGCCCTTGAGCGCGAACATGCCGCGCGGGCGTTTCTGGATGAACAAAATGATCAGCACCAGGATCGCGATCTTGCCGAGCACGGCACCGGCGAAAGGTTCGAGGAACTTGTTGGCGATGCCGAGCGTGAAGGCACCGACCAGCGTGCCCCACAGGTTTCCGACCCCGCCGAACACCACCACCATGAACGAATCGATGATGTAGCCCTGGCCTAAGTTCGGCGACACGTTATCGATCTGCGACAGCGCCACGCCGGCCATGCCGGCAATGCCGGAGCCGAGCCCGAAGGTGAGCGCGTCGATGCGCGCGGTGCGGATGCCCATGGCCGCCGCCATGGCGCGGTTCTGCGTCACCGCGCGCATCTCCAGGCCGAGCCGAGTAAAGCGCAGCATGCCGAGCAGAGCCACGAACACGATCATGGTGAAGATAATGATCCACATCCGGTTATAGGTGATCGTGATGCCGCCGAGATCGAAAGCGCCGCTCATCCAGGACGGATTGCCGACGTCCTTGTTGGTCGGGCCGAAGATGGTGCGCACCACCTGCTGCAGGATCAGCGACAGGCCCCAGGTGGCCAGCAGCGTCTCCAGCGGCCGGCCGTACAGGAAACGGATGATGGTGCGCTCGACGATGACGCCGGCGCCGCCGGCGACCAGGAAGGCGAGCGGCACCGCGATCACCAGCGAGTAATCGAACAGCGCCGGATTATGCGCGCGGATGAGGTCCTGCACCACGTAGGTGGTATAGGCGCCGAGCATCACCATTTCGCCGTGCGCCATGTTGATGACGCCCATCACGCCGAAGGTGATGGCAAGGCCGATGGCCGCCAGCAGCAGCACCGAGCCGAGCGACAGCCCGTACCAGGCGTTCTGCACCGTATTCCAGATCGCCAAGTTGCTCTGGATTTTGCCCCTGGCTGCAGCGACGGCCGCGCGCACTTGCGGCGACTGGTTCGCCGCGACGCTGTCCAGAAGACTGAGCGCGTCCTGGTCGCCGCGGTCGCGGATCACGGCGATGGCGGCGATCTTGTCGGTGTCGCTCGACTTCCCGTCGGCGAGCACGATGGCGGCATGCGCCTCGCTCATTGCCTTTTTGATCCGCGGGTCTTTTTCCGCGGCCAGCGCCTTGTCGAGGGCCGTCAGCGCGCTGGCGTCGCGCGCCTTGAAAACCGCCTGCGCCGCATCGTAACGCTGACTTGAGTTGGACGACATCAGCGTCAAGCTGCCGATCATTGCGTCGATGATGCCACGCAGCCGGTTGTTGACGATGACAGTGTCGATATCGTCGGGCGGCGTGCCGGTGAACGGCTTGCCGGTGACGGCATCGAGAAGTTTGTCGTCTTTGGTCTTGATGAAGACCTTCTTCTGCTCGGCGCTGAACATCAGCCGCGCGTCCTTCGCCGCCTGCAACAGCGGCGCGGCCAGTGGATTGCCGCTGGCGGCGACTTTGTCGATGGCGTCGCCGGTATCGCTCAGGGAGCCTTCGGTGAACCCAACCAGCGCGTCCTCATAGGGACCGGCGTGGGCCATCGCCGTGGCGGCGACGACAAAACCGAGGGCGCATACGAACGCCAGCACGCGATCGTGGAGGCTACGCATTGCATTCATTCCCGGCGTCAGTGTTGTTGATTGGGAGGCGGCGGCAAGCCCGCCGCCTCCGCGGAATCCATTAAGGGTTCCGGCCGATTGGCGGTCGCCGCGCGATCATGACGAGCCGCTGCACTTCTTGGTCACCTTGTTGTAGTGGCCGCACTTGAGGGTCACCCAGTCGGAGATGTAGTCCTTCGAGCCGGGCAGGTATTGCGACCATGCTTCGCCGGGGACCAGACCCTTGGTCTTCCACACCACATCGAACTGACCGTCGGCGCGGATTTCGCCGATATAGACGGGCTTGGTGATGTGATGGTTGGGCAGCATGGTGGACATGCCGCCGGTGAGGTTCGGCGCCTTGATGCCGGGCAGCGCGGCGATCACCTTGTCAGGATCGGTTGACTTCACTTTCTCGACCGCTTTCACCCACATGTTGAAGCCGATGTAGTGCGCCTCCATCGGATCGTTGGTGGTGCGCTTCGGCTTCTTGGTGAAGTCGTGCCACTCCTTGATGAACTTCGCATTGACCGGGGTCTTGATCGACTCGAAGTAGTTCCAGGCGGCGAGATGGCCGACCAGCGGCTTGGTGTCGAGACCGGCGAGTTCTTCTTCACCGACCGAGAACGCCACCACCGGAATGTCGGTTGCCTTGATGCCCTGGTTGCCGAGTTCCTTGTAGAACGGAACGTTGGCGTCACCGTTGATGGTGGAAACGACCGCGGTCTTCTTGCCCGACGAACCGAACTTCTTGATCTTGGAGACTTCGGTCTGCCAGTCGGAGAAGCCGAACGGCGTGTAGTTGATCATGATGTCCTCGTCCTTCACGCCTTTGGCCTTGAGGAAGGCTTCGAGGATCTTGTTGGTGGTGCGTGGATAGACGTAGTCGGTGCCTTCCAGCACCCAGCGCTTCACGTTGCCGCCGTCCTTGCTCATCAAGTACTCGACGGCCGGGATCGCCTGCTGGTTGGGCGCGGCGCCGGTGTAGAACACGTTGCGCTCGCTCTCTTCGCCTTCGTACTGCACCGGATAGAACAGGATCGAATTCAATTCCTTGAACACCGGCAGCACCGACTTGCGCGACACCGAGGTCCAGCAGCCGAACACGACGGCGACCTTATCCTTGGAGATCAGTTCGCGCGCCTTTTCGGCGAACAGCGGCCAGTTGGAAGCCGGATCGACCACCACCGCCTCGAGTTTCTTGCCGAGCAGGCCGCCCTTCTTGTTCTGCTCGTCGATCAGCATCAGCATCACGTCTTTCAGCGTCGTTTCGCTGATGGCCATGGTGCCGGAGAGCGAGTGGAGGATACCGATCTTGATCGTATCCTCGGCCTTGGCGGGCTGGACGGCCGCCGCGGCCGCAAAAGCCATTCCCGCGGCGGCGGAAAGCCACCGTCGGGCATTCGGTCGCTTTGCGACCGCCTGTATCAAGTTGAGCATGAGCGAAGTCCCCTGCGTTTGACGCGCGCGATTGTTCCCGGCGACATTTCCGCGCGTCACCGAGTTCGCAAGGCCTGTGCCAAGGCCGCAATTGGCGCCTAACGCATTGGAAGACAGATATATTTTCCGCGTAGCCTGTGGATTGCCTAATTTTCAGGCTTGGGCCACTGATTAAATTATGGGCGGTTTGCTGCAGATTCTCTCAATCGTACACAATTCCCTGCGTAGCCCGGCTATAGCCTACCAAAGGTCGTCGACCGTGAACCGACGCGGAATCAAGCGTTGCTGAACGGCATACGAGATCAGGAGCTCAAGGCACGGCCGGTTGGCCGCCTTGCCGAAAGGCGCGGTATCGACGCCACCGCCAGCCGGCAGACCAGACGCCGCCTTCCCCGCCTCCAGCAGCCGGTAGAGTTCGGCCACGACCTGCGGGCTCGACCGCGCCAGGCTGTCCGTCACCACCACCATATGATTGACCGGCACCAGGGCGTACTGGCCGAACCAGGCGCGCGCCGCGGTCTCCGGCTCCGGGATCACGCTTTGCAGGCACGGGTCTTTTGGCAAATCGGCGCCGTAGATCGCGGCATCGAGTTCGCCGTCGATCAGCATTTTGGTCATGTCCTGGCCGCTGCTGGCGCGGATCACGCCGGGAGGATCTTTCGCTTCCGCCACATGGCCGTCCTCGAAAGTCACCCACTGCACGCGGGAAAGATCGACCGCATAGTCGTTTTCGAGAATGCCGCGAATCCACGCGCCGGTGGTCTGGCTGTAGGAGCGCACGCCGACGCGGCAGCCCGGCAGATTGGCGGGCTCGAGTTTGCCGCGCGCGGCGTTGAACAGCATGGTCCCGTGCTGGAAACGCGCCAGCATCGCGGCCGGCAGCAGCTTGAGACCCTTGTTGTAGGCTTTCGCCTGTAGACAAGTGACGAGCGCCATTTCGCTGGCGTCGTAAGCATGCTCCCGCACCATCGGCTTGAACGCCTTGTGCATCGGCTTGATCTCGACGAAGTCGAGCTTGAGCCAGGGCGAGACGATCGCTCCGCGCGTGAGCGGCAGCGTATGCGGATAGTCGCCGATGGCGATACGCAGGACGGTCGTCTCGGTCATCGCGTCTGACTTTCTTATTGTCCCTTATCGGCGGCGGCACTCAGAAGCCTTGATAGACCGCCTTGATTTGTTGGCGAAGCCACACGTGTTTCCTGTCCTTGTTGCCGCGGGCATGCCAAACCATATTAGTGTCGATTTTTCCAACGTCGAGCGGCAGCCGCCGCTTGACCAAGTCGAACGAACGTTCGAACACTTCCGACGCCAGCTGCGTGAAAACCCCGATCATGTTGCTGCGCGCCAGCATGTGCGGCACCGCCGTGAAATTCGATACCGCCACCAAGGCGTGGCGGCTCAGCTTGCGACGCAACAGGAGGTCATCGAAGATCGCAATCCGCCCGCCGGTCGCACTGACGACCAGATGCGGATAGGACAACACCGACTTGATATTGAATTTCGATTTCAAAATCGGATGGCCGCCGCGGAATACGCAATTGAGATCCTCCGCCAGCAGAAACTCCGCATTGAGATGGCGCGGTTTCTCATCGAGCCAGCCGAGCGCCAGATCGATCCGGTCCTCATCGAGCAAGTCGAGCGCCTGCTGCCGGTCGGCCGTCAGCACATGCAAAGCCATGCTGGGCGCCAGCTGCTGCAGCCGGTCGAGCAGCGGCGGAACGACGGCCAGCGTCAGGCGATCCGGCATGCTGACACGGTAAACACCGGTGGCGACCGCCGGATCGAACGCGACTTCCTCGAAAATGCCGCCTTCGAACGACGCCAGCGCTTCGCGCAGCGGCTGGCGAATGGCTTCCGCGCGCGGCGTCAGCACCATGCCGTTGACGCCGCGCACCAACAGATCGTCGTTCAACAAGACGCGCAGCCGGCGCAGCGCGTTGCTGATCGCCGGCTGCGAGCGGCCGAGCTGTTCGCCGGCGCGCGTCACGTTGCGCTCGGTGATCAGGACATCGAGCACCTTGAGGAGATTGAAATCGAAATTCTTGAAGTTCATCGGCCTGACCCCTCATTCACCATGTGAATGATGTGCATTTGTACTATCGATTTGGAAAATAAAACAGGTTGGCTGACAAGGTCAGTCGCAATCAAAATCAAGGGGGGCCGGTCCATGCCATTGTCACGCCGCGCAGTATTGGGCGCATCCGCAGCCGTTGCAGCGTCCATGACGGCGCCACCGGTTCGCGCCGCCGCGCCGCAGACCGGCAAACAAGCCCCCGCCTTCTATCGCTATAAGGTTGGCAGCATCGAGATCACCGTCGTCAACGACGGGGTCAGCCGCATGCCGATCGGCGACGGCTTCGTCAGCAATGCCAGCAAGGACCAAGTCAATGCGGCGCTCGAAGCCGCATTTCTGGAGAAGGACTTCTACGCCGGCCCATACAATCCCATTGTCGTGAATACCGGCAGCAAGCTTGCCCTCATCGATACCGGTACGGGCGAGTTGGCCTTCCGGGCGAGCAAGGGGCTCAACGGCCGGCTGCTGCTGAACCTCGCGGCCGCCGGCATCGACGTGAAAGACATCGATGTCGTCATCGCCTCGCACTATCACGGCGATCACATCAACGGCCTGCTCAAAGCTGACAATTCGATCGCCTTTCCGAATGCGGAAATTCTGGTGCCGGCCAAAGAGCACAATTTCTGGATGGACGACGGCGAGATGAGCCGCGCTTCCAAGCCACGCGTCGTCGCCGGATTCAAGAATGTGCGGCGCTTGATGACCGGCGAGGTCCTCAAGCGCGTGCGGACCTATGAGTGGAATAAAGAAGTCATCCCTGGCGTGACCGCCGTCGGGACGCCCGGCCATACGCCCGGCCACACGTCTCATGTCATCTCATCGGGCGCGAAGTCGGTGTATGCCCAGGCCGATGTCACGCATGCGCCATTCCTGTTCGCGCGCCATCCCGATTGGCACTTCATGCTCGACGTTGAACCGATCGAGGCGGAAGCAACCCGGCGCAAGGTCTACGACATGCTCGTCGCCGAGCGGATGCTGGTGCAGGGATTCCATTATCCGTTCCCGTCGGTCGGTCACGTTGAGAAAGCCGGATCGGGTTATCGTGAGGTTCTCGTCAATTGGAGCCCCACGATTTGATCGTAGCCCAGCCTACGGCACAGAAATAAGACTCCACGCCAGCAAGGATATGAATGATGCGAATTTTGTTGAGAAGCTTTGCCGTTGTTGCCGCGCTCGCCTTTGCCATCAGCGGTCTCAGCAGCGCCAGCGCCGCTGATTATCCCGTTCGTCCGATCACGCTGGTGGTGCCTTATCCGCCCGGCGGCGGCGTCGACACCATGGCGCGGGTGGTAGCCATGAAGCTGTCGGAAGCGCTCAAGCAACAGGTCGTGGTCGAAAATCGCGGCGGCGGCGGCGGCACCATCGGCACGCGTATCGCCGCGCGCGCCAAGCCGGACGGCTACACTTTGCTGCTCGGCCACACCGGCACCATCTCGATCAATCCTAGTCTTTACGTCAATCTCGGCATGAATCCGCGCAAGGATTTCGCGCCGATCGGCCTGGTGGCTTCCATGCCGGTAGCGCTGCTGGCGCATCCCTCGTTCAAGCCGAAAACGGTCGCCGAAGTGATCGCGCTCGCCAAGAAGGAGCCGGGCAAGCTCAATGTCGGCACTTCGGCGCTCGGTACCGGCGGCTATATGTGCGCCGAGCTGTTTAAGGCCGAGGCCCATGTCGACGTCGCCATCATTCCGTACAAAGGCACCGCGCCGGTGATGAACGACCTGCTCGGCGGTCATGTGCCGGTCGCCTTCGGCGTTCTGCCGCCGGCGCTCGGCAATATCCAGGCCGGCAATCTACGCGCCATCGCGGTCACCAGCGCCAAGCGCTTCTCGCAATTGCCGGATGTGCCGACGTTCGACGAATCCGGCATGCCGGGCTTCGAGGCGGTGCTGCATTACGGTTTGCTGGCGCCGGCCGGCACGCCGAAGGACATCATCGACAAGCTCAGCGCCGAGCTGCAAAAGCTCGTCGACACCGACGACGTCAAAAAACGCATCCACGCCGAGGGGGGCGATCCCATGACGTCGACCGCGGCCGAATATGCCGCCGACATCGACAAGGAAGAAAAGAAGTGGTCGGCCCTCGTGCACAAGCTCGGGCTGAAGGTGGAGTAGAAAAACGCTTCTTTGATCGAAGCCGTCCGGCGCGCTAAAAGACGGCTCAAGACTGACCGAAGTGGCCCGCCAATGCCGGCGGGACATCGATAGAATTGAAGGGCAGGACGCTTATGGAGCAACAAAAGACCGGGCTCGTCATCACCGCCCACCCGGGCGATTTCGTCTGGCGCGCGGGCGGCGCCATCGCGCTGCACGCCAAGATGGGATACCGCGTCAAAATCGTTTGCCTGTCCTATGGCGAGCGCGGCGAGAGCCAGTTCGCCTGGAAGGAGCCGGGGGCGACGTTGGAGAAGGTCAAGGCCGGCCGCCGGGACGAGGCCGAGCGCGCCGCAGCCCTGCTCGGCGCCGAGATCGAGTTCTTCGACTGCGGCGACTATCCGCTCAAGCTCAACGAGCAGCATTTCGACCGCACGGTCGACATCTACCGCGAGCTCAATCCTACCTTCGTGCTCAGCCACGCGCTGGAAGACCCGTATAATTTCGACCATCCCAACGCCGCGCACTTCGCGCAGGAAACCCGCGTGGTGGCACAGGCCATGGGCCACAAGCCGGGCGCGAAATACAAATACTCGGCGCCGCCGATGTTTCTGTTCGAACCGCATCAGCCGGAAATGTGCAACTACAAGCCCAACCTCATTCTCAAGATCGACGAGGTGTGGGAGCAGAAATACAAAGCCTTCCAGATTCTTGCGGCGCAAAAGCACCTGTGGGCCTATTACGAGCGGGTCGCGCTCAACCGCGGCATCCAGGGCTCCCGCAACACCGGCGTGCCGATGACTTACGGCGAGGCCTATCAGCGGCTGTTCCCGACGGTGGAAATGGAGTTGAAGTAGTCCGTGTGCCGGACGCGGTGCACCGCGTCCGGGACAAGTAAGGAGAAACACCAAATGAAACCCGTCGTCGTCCGCAATATCAAACGCGCCGATCCCAATGCCATCGGCACGCTCGCCGCCGTCGGCGTCGCCACCGCGCACGAGGCGCTCGGGCGCTCGGGCCTGATGAAGCCCTATATGCGCCCGATCTGGGCCGGCGCTTCGATCGGCGGGCCGGCGGTCACCGTGCTGGCGCAGCCGGGCGACAATTGGATGATCCATGTCGCGGTCGAGCAGTGCCAGAAAGGCGACGTGCTGGTGGTCGGCTGCACGACCGACAATACCGACGGCATGTTCGGCGAATTGCTGGCGACGGCGCTGCATGCGCGTGGGGTGATCGGCCTCATCCTCGACGCCGGCTGCCGCGACGTGAAGCCGCTCAAGGAGATGGGCTTCCCGGTGTGGTCGAAGGCGATCTCGGCCAAAGGCACGGTGAAAGCCACGCTCGGCGCGGTCAACATTCCGGTGGTCTGCGGCGGCGTCAATGTCGAGCCGGGCGACGTGGTGGTGGCCGACGACGACGGCGTCGTCATCATTCCGAAAAAGCTGGCGGTGGACACGGCCTCCAAGGCGCAGAAGCGCAAGGACGACGAGGACGGCAAACGCCAGCGCCTGGCCTCCGGCGAGCTAAGCCTCGACATGTACAAGATGCGCGAAGGACTGGCGAAGGCCGGGCTGGTTTACGTCGACAATCCGGAAGACGCTTAAGCCGCGGCGGTGAACACCGTTTAAGGTTAAAAAAATATTCAGCGCTCGCGTAAATGCGGCCGGAAACTCAGTCGGCCACAAAGAAAATGCGAGAAAACGATAGCCTTTTCCTATTGGAATCGCCGAACTGCAAAATTACGAACGAAATTTTCCGTAAAATTGTAGCATCGCGCGTGAAGGTATCTTTAAACCGGGGGAACTAATGTTCCCGCGCAACCCAACGCGGAGCTCCCATAATGTCAAAGTTCGTTGCGTTCCTGAAGAATGAGTCTGGCGCCACCGCCATCGAATACGGTCTCATCGCCGCCGGCATCTCGGTCGCGATCATCGCCGTCGTCAACGGCTTGGGCACCACGCTGAACGCCAAGTTCACCAGCATCTCCACCCAGCTCAAATAATCACCGGATCTCTTCCGGTCTGAACGAAGCCGCCGGCGACGGCGGCTTCGTTTTTTGCGCATTCGACGATCGTGTTTGCCGCACACGTCCGCGCGACCCGGACAGCCGCAAGCTGAGCCGGAACTTGTCCACTGCGACAATTCGCGGTCTGGTCAAAACGAAACAAGCTTATATTGCTGTTCGTGCCGGGCCGACGGAGGGCGTCGTCATGGCAGCAGCAACCTTTGACAAGCGTCAATCGATCAACCTATGTCGTATGATGGAGCGGCTCGGTGTCGAACCCGCCGGCGGCATCGTCTCGCGCTGGAGCTTGAGCTACGCAACTGCGTTGCATCGCTGCCAGGCCTGCCCGTCCCAGAACGCATGTCACGCCTGGCTCGACGATATGCCGAACGCGGTGAGTTTCGCCCCGCGCTTCTGTCCGAACGCCGATATCCTGTTCGAAATGCAGGTCGACCAGCCGCCGGACGCAGCCCCCGTGCATCACCACTGATGGCACGCTAGGCGTACTGCTGCGCTGGGCGGAATTTGAACGCCGCGAGTAGCCCGAGCACGACGAGGATGACCAGCGCTGCGCCTTGCGCGATCGCGAAATGCGTATTGACCGGTTCGGCAAACGGCGGTCCGACCTGCGGCGCCGCCGCATTGAGGAAGGCAAGCTTCTCGAACGACTGCACGATCAGAACGAAGATATTGAACCAAAGCGCAATCACCGCGCTCACCACATAGATCCAGCGCCAGCCGCCGGTGAGGTGCTTGCCATAAAGCGCCAGCAGCGCAATCACCAGCACCACCATCGAGATGATGCCGACGCCCAAGGCCGGCGTGAAGCCGTGAATGGGAAACATAAAGCCGGTCACGCTGGTGAGCACCGTGGTGAGCAGAAACAGCGCGGTCAAGGCGGGCAGCCGGTGCGAGCCGACCATGCCAAGCAGCACGATCAGTCCGCTGGCGATCGCGATCAAAGTGATGATGACGTGCACCATGGTGAATGTTTGTAGCGACATGCCGAGGGTCATGGCGTTCTCCCCTGAGTTTGCGAATGAGCGCTCGGGCCCGGCAATTCTATGACGCTTGTGCCGCCACGAAAAGCCGTCGCGCACCGCGCATGTCGAGCCACAGACCGGCCGGCGTGTGGGTGAGGCGGAGCATCACCGTGCCACAATGCGCGCAGCGCAGGATCGCGCCCATCGACCCGCCATAGGCCCGCACGGCGCCGATTGCGGCGACCGCGCCGCATCCGTCGCAGTTGATTTCCGCCGCCGTCACATCGAGCGCGAACAAATCGTTCAACAACCCGCCGGCCGCATTGCCGTCGAGCGTGCCTTTCCCCTCGCTATGCCGGTCCATATTCACAGTCGCCTCCTGCGTTATGCTCCCGTCGGTCCGAAGCGTTCGGTCTTGATCGCATGCGGCTCGTGGCCGATGTCGCGCAAGGCTCGCGCGGCCTCCTCCACCAGCGGCGTCGGCCCGCAGACGAAAATGCGTGGGACCGCGCCGGGCGCGAACCCCGTGCTTTCAAGCATGGCGCGGTCGATGCGGCGCGCGAACCCGCGCCAGCCTGCGGGGCGTTCGCGCGTCAGCGTGTGCACCACCGTGAGGCCGTCGCCCTGCCCGGCCAGCCGTTCCAGCTCGGCGCGGTAGATGATGTCGTCGAAGCTGCGCGAGGAATAAAGCAGCGTCGCCGGCACGGTGCTTTGCGCCGCGGCGCGCTGGCGCAGCATAGCCATCAGCGGCACCACGCCGGAGCCGCCGGCGACGAGAAACAGCGGTCCGCCGAGTTCGGGCGTCCAGACGAAATAGCCGCCGATCGGCCCGCGCAATTCGAACTGATCGCCGGCACATGCTTCGCCGCCGAGATAGGGCGACACCTCGCCTTCGGCGATGCGCTCGACCGTGAGCGTTAGCTGCGCCGCCGCCGGCGCCGAGGCGATCGAATAGCTGCGCTGCGCCCGATAGCCGTCCTTGGCGGTGAGCCGCACGTCGACATGCTGGCCGGCCCGGTGGCCCGGCCAATCCGGCACGTCGAGCACGAGGCTACGCACGCGCGGCGTCTCGTCGATCACATCGCGTATCGTTGCCGTCATCCATTGGAGCCGCCGCGGTGGCTCAATCTCCGGCATAACGCTGCTCGCGCCAAGGATCGCCGTAGATGTGGTAGCCGAGTTCCTCCCAGAAGCCGGGCTGCTCGGTGTCGATGAATTGCAGCCGGCGCACCCATTTCGCGCTCTTCCAGAAATATAGATGCGGCACCAAGAGCCGCGCCGGTCCGCCATGCTCGGGATCGAGCGGCTCGCCGTCGTAATGCGTCGCCACCATAGCCTTGCCGTCGACCAGGTCTTCGGCCGGCACATTGGTGGTGTAGCCGCCGTCGCAATGGATGAGCGCGAACGGCGCCGGCGGCTCGCTCAGGCCGGCGGTTTCCAGCAGCGTGTCGATGGAAACCCCGCTCCAGGTGGTGTCAAGTTTCGACCAGGTGGTGACGCAATGGATGTCGACCGTCACCTCGGTCTGCGGCAGCGCGTTGAATTCGGCCCAGTTCCATTCGCCGACCGGGCTTTCGCCGTCTTCGAGTGTGAAGCGCCAGCTCTTGAGATTGGGCTCCGGCGTCGGTCCCGCCGACAGCACCGGAAAGTCGCTGACCAGATGCTGGCCTGCCGGCACGCGCGAACTGGGTCCGCCGGACTTGCGCCCGCGAAAGCCGCGCGAAATCGGAGGATCGCTCATGACAGGAAACCCGTTTAGCCGGCGCGCCAGTGTCGCGCGTGTCTATGGCAAAAACAATACGGCGAAGCGCAACAGCACGCCTTAGTTCCACTGAAGCGGTCAGGGATTACGTGGAGCGATACGCCGCAACCACCGTTTCGCGTGGTTAAGCTGGTCGGCATAGACGCGGCGCCCCAGGATCGCGGCAAGCATTTTCGCGGCATGCTGCTGTTCCGCCGGCGAGCGCCTCCCCTTCGAATTCTCGACGCGCTCGGTCAGGCCTTGCATAGCACGCGATTTTTGCGTGGCCAGAAACCGCACGACGCGATTGCGCTCGCTCGTATATTTCTGGTCGACTTTATCGGGCGAAGACAACACCACTTCGTGACGGCCTGTTTCGTAGAGGCCGGCAAGCCGGCGCTCGCAGAATCCGCGCAGCCAATTAAAAAATGCAGCACTTTGTTCCTTCGTGTATTCACTGCAACGCGCCAAAATGCTCCCGACCTTCGGCGCCGTCTCAAAGCCCGTTTCCTTCGTTTTCTCCCATAGCGCCGACGGCAAAAATTGGGCCAACTGCTTCAGCGTCACCTGATACTCGGTCTCTTTGTCGGTGGCGTTGTCTTCCAAATCTAGGTCAATCGGCTTCAATTGGTCGGGCCTGAGCGTGATGCCTCGCAGCGTATCGGTGCGCTCAGCTTTTTCCGTCAACGCGACCGCAATGCGGTTGGCATCCTTGACACGAATGCTGTCGAGGTCGCGCAAATTCCATTTGTCGGTTACGAACCTGAGGAACGACGTGTGGTCGAACTGCGTGTGCTCGACGCCCGCCTTGACCCAGGGAGAGGCCAAGATGGCCGGCACGCGAAGGCCGAGCTGATCGAATTTGAATGGACGCGGACCGTCTTTGTACGGAATCGTCGCCACATGGTCGTCGGGCGGAATGACGGCCGGCGGCACGACGTGGTCGTAAAAGCCGCCGTGCTCGTCGTAGAACACCACCAACAACGTCGGGCGCCAGAGCGCTTCGTTGCGGCGCAACGCGTTGTAGACGTCGGCGATCAGCTTTTGCGCCCGCATGATATCATGCGGCGGGTGGTCGTCGTTTTGCAGGTAACCGAAGTAGTCAGGCTCGATCAGCGAGAATTGCGGGAAGTCATCGGGATGACCGCGCGCATCTTCGTAGAAACGGCGGATGTAATAATACTGGGCCGCGTTGTGCGGCGCGCGTAGTTGCTTCATCGTCCAGCTTTGCGGAAGGTCGTGGAAATAGACCTTCCAACTGATTTGTTTCTCGTTCAGGCGGTCGAAAATCGTGTCTTGCGTCTGCTGGAAGTAGCCTGCGAGGTCCGCCTTGTGCGTGCCGTCGTTCGGCATGTCGACGTGGCCAAGGCACCTGCCGCTGAGCGCGAAGAAGCGGTTTGGCCAGGTGGGGCCTGGCAGCGACGAGAACCAATGGTCGCAAACCGTGAAATTTCTGGCGAGTTGATGCAGGCCAGGCAGGAAATCGAGCGGATAATAGCCCATCACATACCGCCGCTCATCATGGAACGGCGGCGTATCCGGAAAAGCCTCCACGAAATCCCGAACAAAACCGCCGTTGTTATTCTGGAGCTGGGTGGCGACGTGCTGGACTTCGTGATGCGGGTCGAGCGTCATCTGGCGCTCGACGGTCTGCTCCTGAGCAATCGGTGGGCCGCCAACGTCGTCGTTGCTGCCCGGGCGACCGGGATCGATTCCTTCTAAGCGGTCCCTGCCCTCCTTGCCGTCGTAGACCGCGCTGAGACTTCCCAGCATCTGGTCGAACGAATGGTTTTCCAGGATCAGGACGACGACGTGTTCGATCTTATCGATTGCCGACATGTTAGCCCCCATGCCGCAGCCAATAGCCAGTCGCTCAGTGACAGTTACCCGTCATAGAGTGCCAATCGTGAGTTCTGCAATCGGAAGTTACGCCGGGCCGTCGCTCAGCGGTTGGCGTGGCTCCAGGGCGCGATGCGCCGGCCGACCCATTTCAGTATCGAAGTGAGCGAGACGCCGAGGATCATCAAGACGATCACCGGCACGAAGGTTTTATCCATCGCGAACTGGTTGGCGTATTTGGTCAGCATGAAACCGAGACCGGAGATCGTCGTGTAGAATTCGGCGATGATCATGCCGATCAGCCCGCGGCCGATCGCCAGCCGCACGCCGGCGATAATATACGGCAGCGCGAACGGCAGCAGCACGTCCTGCCAGACGCGCCATTCGCTGGAGCGGAACGAGTGCGCCACCTCGAGCATGTTCTTGTCGCATTCGCGCACGCCCTGATAGGTGTTGATCAGCACCGGGAACACCGCGAACAAAAAGACGACGATGATCTTGGCCTTGAGATAAATGCCGAACCACAGCACTAGCACCGGCACCAGCGCGACCAAGGGCGTCGCGTAAAATGCGTTGATCGGCAGGTCGAGCGCCCAATCGAGCCAGCGAATGCGCGCCGTGGCGATGCCGAGCGGAATGCCGACAAGGATGGCGATGACAAGGCCATAAATCATGACCTGCAGGCTCTGCCCCAGATAATACGGCAGTTCGCCGGAGACGGTCGTCTCATAAAAGGCGACCGCGATTTTCGTCGGATAGGTGAACAGAATCGGGCTGATCGAGGGCCCAACGAGCTGCCAAACGATCAGCAGCAGGGCGACGAAGCCGTAGCGGAACAACGCCCGGTGCTCCCACCACGGCGCCTTCTTTACCACCAGGGCCGTCGCCTCCGCGGCGTCCGCGGCCAGCGCGCCGGTGTGAACTTCGTTGGCGACGCTCATCGAATATAGCTCCTTGGCGCCCCGCGCCCGTTTCCTTTGCAGTAAATTCAACCGCTCGTCCCCGCGAAAGCGGGGACCCAGTTCTCAACTACACGCCACGGTCTGACACTGGATTCCCGCTTGCGCGGGAATGAGCGGATGTCGGACCGCCGCGCCTTGTCCTTAGAACACCGCAGTCGGGCAAACGGGTCCCTTCCATTCGCCGAGCTGTTTGATCGACTTTTCCGCGAAGGTCTTGTCGACGATCTGGTCGTAGGTCGGCGTCTTGCCCTTATCGATATTGCCGACCTTGGTCATCAGGTTGGCGGTGAAGTTGATGCGGTCCGGCGACAGACCGGTATTGGCGTCCCAGATGCAGCTCTTCACCAGGAAGTCGTAGGTGTCGGAAATGATTTTTTCCGGATAACCGGTCTCCTTGACGATGATCGGCAGCACCCTGGCTTTGTCGGTGTAGAGGATGCGCGTCGCCTCGATCGTCGCAGTGACGAAAGCCTGCAAGGCAGCCGCCTTGTTCTTGAGGGTGTCCTCGCGCACCGAATAGACCGTGTACACCTGCTTGGGCTGAACCTCCCACATGCGGGCGATGGCGTGCAGGCTAGGCACTTTCTCCTTGGCCAGCATTTCCTGTTCGACGTGCAGGATCGCGGTGTCGACCTGATCGGCGACCAGCGCCGGTACGTCTTCGCTGGCGATGCTGACGAAATTGACGTCCTTCGGATTGATCTTGGCGTTGCGCAGGATGGCCTTGCTCAGAATGTCGGCGAAGCCGCCGGGCTGCTGGATGCCGATCCGCTTGCCCTTCAGGTCGGCCATGGTCTTGATGTTGTCGTGCACCACCATCGAGGCTTCGAACTTGTAGAGCGTCGCCAGGATGGTCTTGACCGGCGAACCCTTGGAGATCGCGACGATGGTGGTGGCGCCGGGCGCCTGCGCGACGTCGAGACTGCCGGCCAGCATGGCGCGGAACACCTTGACGCCGTCCTCGAGCGCCACGGTTTCCACGTCGACGCCGTATTTCTTGTAAAGGCCGAGATCCTTGGCGATCAGCACCGGCATGTGCACGACGTTCGGCGGCGTGGTCGGCATGCCGACCACCAGCTTGTTGGCTTGCGCATGGGCGGCGCCCGGCAGCACCAACGCGGCGGCGGCGAAAGTGGCCAATGTCAGATAGAGTTTACGCATATGTGAATCCTCCCTGATTGTTTTTAAACCCTGTCCGAAGCGCCCCACGCCATCGAACGGATCGCGGTCTAACCCGCAAGTGGCGCGATATTGCCCGATTGTCCCGATGAAAACAACGAAGGGGCCCTGCGTCATCCCGCCCGCCGCCGAAACATTTGACCTTTGACCGCAGGCACCGGCAAAGGTTAATTGCAGCACGCAGTGCAGCAAGGCCGATCAAGGTTATGGCGGAATTCGTCGTTGAATTCGGGAAATCAGCAACACCGACCGCGCCCGACGGCCGGCTGGACGGCCCGGCCTTTCACCGCAACCACGATGCTATTTGGTCGGCGATGACCGGTTTCCTAGGCGCTCAGAGGGGCAACGTATTGGAACTCGGCAGCGGCACCGGGCAGCACGCCAGCACGTTTGCCGGACGCACGCCGCAGCTCACCTGGTGGCCGAGCGACATCTACCCGTCGCATCTCGCCAGCATCGAGGCCTGGCGGCGGCATGCGGGGCTTGCCAACCTGCGCGCGCCGCAGCGCATCGACCTCAGCGATCCCGCTTGGGTTTGGACCGCGGATGGCCAGGCCGGCGGCGTGCTCGCCGCCATGCTCTGTATCAACGTGCTGCACATCGCGCCCTGGCGCGTGGCGCAAAACCTCATTGCCGGCGCTGGCCGTTATCTCGCCGCTGACGGCCGGTTGTTCGTCTATGGCCCGGTCCTGCGCGCCGGCCAGCATACGGCGCCGAGCAACGCCGAATTCGACGCCAGTCTGCGGACGAAAAACCCCGAATGGGGCGTACGCGACCTCGACGATCTGGAGGCGCTCGCGCAAGACGCCGGCCTGACGCTGGCCGAGACCGTGCCGATGCCGGCCAACAATCTGGTGCTGGCCTTCGCCCGCGCGGCCCAGCGGAATTGATCAAATGACGGCGGCGCACTAGAACGGTCCCCATGCAGCCGGAACCTATTCGCGACATCGCCCATCTCGGTCACGTCGAAGTCCTGACGCCGAAATTCGAGGAAAGCCGCAAGTTCTTTATCGACGTCATGGGCATGACCCAGAGCGGCGAGAAGGGCGATAGCGTCTTTCTGCGCGCCTGGGACGATTACGAGCGCTATACGCTCAAGCTCACCGCGTCGAAAACCTCCGGCATGGGTCATGCGGCCTTCCGCACCCGCTCCCCGCAGGCGCTGGAACGGCGCGCGGCGGCGCTCAAAGGTTCCGGCTTCGACGTCGGCTGGAGCGACGGCGACCTCGGCCACGGCAAGACTTTCCTGTGCAAGGATCCGGACGGGCACGTCATCGAGCTTTACTACGAGACCGAGTGGTACGATCCGCCGCCCGAGCTGAAACCGGCGCTGAAGAACCAGGCGCAGCGCTATCCGGCGCGCGGCTGCAACGTGCGGCGCATCGATCACTTCAACGGGCTCGCCGCCGACATCAAGGCCAACCGCGAATTCTTCGAAAATTATCTCGGTTTCATGCTGACCGAGCAGATCGTGCTCGACGACGGCACCGAAGCCGGCATGTGGCTGACCGCGACCAACAAGACCTACGACTTCGCCTATACCCGCGACCACACCGGCACCAAGGGCCGCTTCCATCACGTCACTTACGCGCTCGACTCGCGCGAGGACGTGCTGCGCGCCGCCGACGTATTTCTGGAGCACGGCGTGTTCATCGAGACCGGGCCGCACAAGCACGCGATCCAGCAGACCTTCTTCCTTTATGTCTACGAGCCGGGCGGTAACCGCGTGGAAGTCGCCTGCCCCGGCGCGCGTCTGGTGCTGGCGCCGGACTGGAAGCCGATCCGCTGGAGCGAGGCCGAGCGCAAGAAGGGCCAGGCCTGGGGCCTGCAGACCATCAAGTCGTTCCACACCCACGGCACGCCGCCGGTGCCGGGCGTGCCGGAACCCTGAGCGCGCCCATGAACGAAGATGCACTGCGCGCCGACCGCGCTCTGCTAGCCGCGCTGGCGAACGGCAATGCAAGCACCGCGGCGGCGTTGCTCGACGACGAATTCACCTGGGTGGATATCAACGGCCGTGTTATCGACAAGGCGCAGGCGCTGAGCGTCCTGCCCAAGCCGCCGCTCGGTGACGAGGCTGGCGTCACGCCGGTACGCCACGATCACGGCGAGGTGGCGACCGTTACGGTCGAGCGCGACAAAGTTTTCGTGCTGCGCATCTGGGTCAGGCGCGCCGCCGGCTGGCGCCTCATCGCCTATCACGAAGTGTCGCAGAACTTGCCGGCAGCGCCGCACGGTCCCGGCCGCAAGGAATGGGACAATCCCTGCCACACGCTGCCCTATCAGCCGCGCAATGCCGACGAGCGCGATTGTCTCGCCTCCTGGCAGCGGCTGGAAATTGCCGTGATGCATCATGAGCCCGAGATCTGGGCGCAGCACGTCGCCGACGAATTCATGGTGGTGGGCGCGGCGCGCCGCCACAGCAAGGCCGACCGCAAGGCCGTGCTCGAAGAGCAATTGCGCACGGCGGCGAATTCTGCCCCTGCCCCGCTGGTGTCGGCGAAACTGTTCGGCTTTAAGGACGCCATGGTGATGACGTGCGAGCACCAGCCGTTCCACGGCAAGGCCGCGCGTGTTTCCCGCGTCTTCGTCAAGCGCCGCGGCAAATGGCTGATGGCGGTGAGCTTCCAGACCACGCGGCAAGACGCGGAAGTGAAAACGATTTAAAATGAGAAAGTCATGACCCGTCGTAACACCCCACGCGTTTCCTTCATCGGCTTTGGCGAGGCCGGCCAGGCGATTGCCTCAGGGCTACGCGAGGGCGGCATCGAGCGCATCGCCGCCTGGGACATCTTGTTTCCGGTCGCCGAAGGCGCGCGGCTGAAAGCGGCGGGCGAGAGCATGGGCGTGCGGCGCGCCAGTTCGGCGGCCGACGCGGTCGCCGAAACCGACCTGATCATTTCCGCGGTAACGGCCGCCTCCAGCCTGGAGGCCGCCCGCTCGGTCGAGCCGCATCTTTCCGGCGCGCCCTATTATCTCGACATCAACTCGGTCTCGCCCGGCCGCAAGCAGGAGACCGCGAAGCTCCTCGGCGAGCGCGCGCGCTACGTCGACGTGGCGGTGATCGCGCCGATCCATCCGGCGCGCCACAAGACGCCGCTGTTGATCGCAGGTCCCCACGCCGAGGCGATTGCGCCGCTGCTCGGCGAGTTGGAAATGAAACTGCGCGTGGTCAGCGCCGACACCGGCCAGGCCGCCGCCATCAAGATGATCCGCAGCGTGATGATCAAGGGCATCGAGGCGCTCACCGCCGAGTGCTTCCTCGCCGCCAGCCGCGCCGGCGTGCTCGAGGACGTGACGGCCTCGCTCAAGAACAATTATCCGTCGCTCGATTGGAGCAAGATCGCCGAATACAATCTCGAGCGCATGGCCAGCCACGGCGAGCGCCGCGCCGCCGAGATGGAAGAGTCGGCCGCGACCTTGCGCGAACTCGGGCTCGACCCGTTGATGGTCAACTCCACCGTCAAGCGCCAGCGCGAAATGGGCGCGCTCGGCAAAGACGACAAGGTGCGCGCCTCGCTCCACTCCGGCCGCGCCGCCATGCTCGACGCGATCAACGCGGCGGCCAAGAACCGGCGCTGAGCGGCAGCGGCCCGCCGTCTTTATCCGATCATATTTCACCGTCACAATTGGAACGGAATTCGGCACTCGCGGTTTTCAGTCGGTGAAAACAAAATTTCCCGGAGGAAGCCATGCATCCATCCAGACTTGCTTTGGCAATCGCCACGATGGCGTCGCTGCTGGTGGCGCCGGTCCGCGCGGAAACGATCGATGGCGCCTATCGCGGCAGCTATGTTTGCGAGAAGACCCAGGCGACCAAGAATATCCTGCGCGTTCCCCTCGACCTTGTCGTCAACGGCACCGATGTCCGTTGGACGGCCGCTGTTCAACCTGAAAGGCACCCGCGTCACCGGCACCGAGATGGCCTCGGGCACAATCGACGCGGCAGGCAAAGCGCATCTCAACTCCGAGTATGTCGTCCTCGGCTTTGCCGTTCGCGGCGCCTATGACGGCACCATCGGCGCGCACGGCGGCACTTTGACCGGCACGCAGTCGTGGCAATGGCCCAACGGCAGTCCCGGCAGCCGCACTTGCGTCGCCGCCTTCGTGCCGGCGCCGCGCGCACAACGGCCGGCGCCGCCGGAGCATTGAAGCGCTAGATAGTCGCGGCGACGCTTAAGCGGGCGGCGGCGACATGAACACGCGTTCAGGTTTGGGTGCAGCGCAGCGGCGTAAATTTCTTGTAATCGCAGCGGGTTCCTTCCTACTATGCCGCGTCAATTAATGTTGGGAGGGATCGATGAACCTGAAAAATATCGGATACGCTTTCTTTATTGCCGCCAGTGCCGCCGCTTTCGTGATCGGCTCGGGCGGACCGAGCGAAGCAAAAGCCAAAAAAATGGCGCCGCCGCCGCCGCACCCGGGCCCCTGCTTTGAGATGGCAACGCCGGTCTGCGGCGTGAAGGGCGGCATGAAGTTCAATTACGCGAACGCATGCTTCGCGGCTCATGACGGCGCCAAAGTGGTTTCGCAAGGGGCCTGCCCGGCCAAGAAGGCCATGAAGCACCACAAGAAGGCAGGCAAGAAGAAAGCGGCCAAGCCGGCGAAGAAGAAGGAAATGAAGCCGGCCGCGAAGAAACCGGCCGCACCCGCCAAGAAGGCCGACGACAAGAAGAAGTAGCTGTCGCCACATTTTTAGCGACGAAAAAAACGGGCCGCTGCAATGCAGCGGCCCGTTTCCGTTTTGCCATCCTGCGCAGCGCTTATTTCTTGCGCGGCGGAATCTGCATCATCTCGGCGATCTGCTCCTTGGTGAGCGGCTTTTCCAGGAATTTCAGCTTGACCGCGTCGGCGATGGCGCCATCGAGATCCGCAAACTTATCGGTCTGCAGCGCTTCCTTCGGCTGGAATTTTGCCATCAACTCCTTGAGCAATTCGACCGACCGGTAAATCTTCTTGGAATACATCTCGACCGCTTTCGGATCGGAATACATCCAGTCCACCGCCTCGCGGTAAGCATCCATGAAGCGCATGATGGCGTCATGCTTGGTCTTCAGCGAATTGGCGTTCACGATCAGCGTACGCACCGTCTGCCCCCGCAGCGACGGCACGTCGCTGCCGCGCGCGACAATACGGATCTTGCCGTCCTTGATTTCCTGCAGGCCAAACGGCGGCGCGGCCCAGCCGATGTCGATCTGACCCGACATCACCGCCGTCAGCGTGGCGGGAGGGCCGCCGGTGGCGGTCGGCTTGGCCTTGGCGCCGAGTTCGCTGATGAATGCGACCACGATATTGTTGGAGCTCGAGCCGTTGGTCGAATAGGCGATGGTGGTCTCGGGCGTGGCGTCCTTCAGGCTTTTGATCTTGGAGTCGGAGCGCACGTACCAGAACAGATCGCCGGTGCCGGTGAACATGGGCGCCAGGATCCGCACCGGCGCGCCCTTTGCGAATGCCCGCATGATGCCGGCGGCGCCGACGCCCGCGCCGATATCGGCTGAGCCGGTGATCACCGCCTGGATGGTTTCGCCGGCGCCTTGCGAGCCGGTGTTCTCCAGGATGAGACCGTGTTTCTTGAAGATTCCCGCGTCCTGGCCCAGCGTCGGCGCCTGATTTTCCCAGTTGTTGATCTGGCCGATCACGAGCTTGAGCGTGTCTTCGGCGGAAGCCTGGGTGCCGGCGAACGCGAGCGGCACCATGAGCCCGAGCGCGGCGGCGACCGTCTTGAAGGTCTTCATTCGGTATCCTCCCATTTGATATTTTCTATCGTTGTAACCCGTGGGCGGCATTCAACACCGAGGACCGCCCACGGGGGAAGCCTAAATCTTCAGCGCCGCCGCGATTTTGTGCCGCGGCGCGGCTTGGCCGCTTTTGCGGCCTTGGCCTGCTTGGCCTTTTTGGGCGCCGACGGCGTTCCGCTGGCTTTGGCCACCCGCATCGCCCAAAAATCCCACGACCGGATCAGACCGGTCGTCTTGGTGGTGATTTCATCGGCCAACCGCACCTCGCCTTCCGTCAACGAGGCGACCGTACCGATGCTCATGCCGCGCACTTGGAATTCGGCGTTGCGGCAGGTTTGCACCGCCCGGTAGACGCAGTCGCGCACGCTTGTGCCGATGACGGTCACGCCATGCCGCTTCATCAACACCATGCGGTGCTGCCCAAGCGCCCGGGCGAGCGAACGGCCCTCCTCCGGCGTCCGCACCAGCATCATGGTGTCGCCGAATTCGTCCTGCTGGTCCCAGTAAGGCGGCTTGATGCCGCCGACCGAGCCGAGATGGAAGATCGGCACATAGTCCGTGCTGGTGGCGAGCAGCGGCATGAAGGCCGCCGAATGGTGATGGCACACCGACATCACGTCCGGCCGCGCCTTGTAGATCTCGCCGTGGATAACGCGCTCGGAATATTGCGCCGCGCCGGGATCGCGCACCGGCTGCGAGTCGAGGTCGTATTCGATCAGACCTTCCGGCGTCACCATATCGGGCGCGCTCGAGCGCGACAGAAAATAGCGCTGCGGATTGTCGGGATGGCGCATGCTGACATGCCCGAACGTGTCGAGCACGCCTTCGTTGGCGGCGATGCGGTTGGCGAGCGCGAGTTCGGTAAGCGCATCGGCGATTTTCTTATTGGCCACAGACGTTTCCTCATGGGTGGGGATGGTTGGGTGTCCTACAATACAGGACATCCCATCGCTGAAACAGCGTCCGTGCCGCTTGACAGACGGCGGCCATTAGGGACGCTTCATGCCGCCATGACCGCACCTGCACAGATCGTCGTTGAAGGCGTCAGCCACATGTATCGCCCGCCGCGCGGACGCGTGGTGCTGGCGCTCGACCAGGTATCGCTTGCGGTGCAAAACCGCGAATTCGTCGCTTTGCTCGGGCCGTCCGGCTGCGGCAAGTCGACGCTGCTCTACCTGATGGGCGGATTCCTGCCGGTCGAAAAGGGCACGATCACGGTCGACGGCAACCCGGTCACCGGGCCCGGCCCCGACCGCGGCATCGTCTTCCAGCATTTCGCGTTATTTCCGTGGAAAACCGTGCGCGGCAATATCCTTTACGGCCTGGAACGGCAGGGCATGCCGAAGGAGGAGCGCGAAAAGCGCGCGCTCGACTTCATCCAATTGGTCGGCCTTTCCGGCTTCGAGGACAGCTACCCCTCGCAGCTCTCCGGCGGTATGCGGCAGCGCTGCGCGATCGCGCGCACGCTCGCCTTCGATCCGAAAATCCTGTTGATGGACGAGCCGTTCGGCGCGCTCGACGCGCAGACCCGCGGCCTCATGCAAAGCGAGCTTTTGCGCATCTGGCAGCGCACGCCGAAGACGGTAATCTTCGTCACCCATGACGTGGCGGAGGCGGTCTATCTCGCCGACCGGGTGGCGGTGATGTCGGCGCGGCCGGGCCGCATTAAGACCATCGTCGATACCAAGTTCGACAAGACCGATCCACACGTCCACAAGGCCAAGGCCTTCGTCGAGAAGGTGGACGAGATCTGGGACCTGGTGAAGGACGAAGCCCTCAAGGCGCAAGGAGTGCGTGCGCCATGAAGCAGGTCGTGCGCTACCTGCCGCTCCTGCTGCTGGCTCTTGCCTGGGAACTGGCGTCGCGTTTCGAACTGGTATCGACCACCGCGCTGCCGCCGCTGTCCGACGTGATCCGGGCCTGGATCGAACTGCTCAAAGACGGCGATCTCGTCACCAATGCTGCGTCCTCGCTCTACCGCGCCGGCGCAGGGCTGGCGCTGGCGATCCTGGTCGGCGCCACGCTCGGCATCTTCATGGCCTGGTGGAAGCCGGTGAACACCCTGCTCGCGCCCCTCGTCGAGATGTTCTATCCGCTGCCGAAATCGGCGCTGATCCCGGTCACGGTGATCTGGCTCGGCTACGGCGACGGCTCCAAGATCCTGCTGATCTTCCTCGGCTGCATGCTGCCGGTCACCATCGGCGCCTTCAACGGCGCGCGTTCGAGCGAGCAGGTGCTGGTCTGGTCGGCGCGCAGCATGGGCGCCAATCGGCTGCGCATGCTGTGGGACGTGGTGGTGCCGAGCGCCATGCCGGAAATGCTCAATGGCGTGCGCACGGCGCTGGCGCTTTCCTTCATCCTGCTGGTGTCGTCCGAACTGATCGTCGCGCAGAAGGGCTTCGGCTATCTGATCGGCTCGCTCGGCGCCAACGGCTCGTATGACGCGATGTATGCGGTGGTGCTCACCGTGGCGTTCCTCGGCTTCGCCGCCGACCGGGTTTATCTCATGATCACCAAGCGGACGCTGGCATGGCGCGAGTGACGCAAACCATCCCGGGCGCGCCCGAAGCGCCGAACGGCCTGCCGGAGAAGGCCGCCCGCTTTGTCTACACGCTGTACTGGGCGTTTACGCGGGTGTTCTCGATCGTGGCGTTGCTGGCGGCCTGGGAAATCCTGGCGCGCAGTGGCACCTTCACCCATTTCCAGCTGCCGGCCTTCAGCGATGTGATCGAACGCATCTGGAGCGACGCCTGGACCGGCGATCTGTGGATCAACACGGCGCTGACGCTGTACCGCGCGCTCACCGCCTTCGCGATCTGCGCGGTGTTCGGCGTCCTCATCGGCATGGCGATGTCGCGCAGCGTCATCGCCAATTGGTTCTTCGATCCGATCATTTCGGTCGGCTTTCCGATGCCGAAGATCGCCTTCCTGCCGGTGGTGATCCTGTGGCTCGGCGTCTACGATGTGTCGAAGATCACCATCATCGTCATAGACGCGATCTTCCCGGTGATCGCGGCGACCGTCATCGCCATCCAGGGCGTCGAGCGCCAGTTGATCTGGTCGGCGCGCAACATGGGCGCGAACAGCCGCGAACTGCTGACCCAGATCGTGCTGCCGGCGGCGAGCCCGCAGATCATGACCGGGCTGCAGGTGGCGCTGCCGCTGTCGCTGATCGTGGCGGTGGTCGCCGAGATGCTGATGGGTGGCTACGGCCTCGGCGGCGCCATGATGACGGCCTCGCGTTTCGCCAATTCCACCGGCGTGTTCGCCGGCATCGTCGAGATCGCCGTGGTCGGTTATTTGCTGGTCAAGGCCATGGCGCTGGTCCGCCGCCGGCTGTTGATCTGGCACCAGGAAACCAACGAGCCGACGACGGCGTAAGATTTTTCTCTTGCGCATGGCCTTTTCCGAAAACCGGTACCCACTTTTCGGGGCCATGCGCTGTACCGCATCGCGGGTAAAACGCTGCCACCGTGAGGCTTGCTAATATCGGTTGGACGCCCGACAATCTTTCCATTCGCTGCGTGAAGCTTGCCAAGCCTAAGCGCAAGTCCGGCGAAACGGGAGGAAACAATGCGCTTCATGAAACTCGCGCTGGCCGGCGTATGCGCGCTCGGCCTTTTCGGCGCCGGCACAGCCCATAGCGCGGAGCCGGTAAAGATCCGCATGTCGTGGGTGGCCCCGATCGCCAACTGGGGCTCGATCATTCTGGAGAAGAAGGATCTCGCTCAACATATGGGCAAGTCCTATACGCTCGAGTCGATCCACTACCAGGGCACGCCGCAGACGATCGCGGCGATCGCCAACAACGAGCTGGAAGTCGCCAGCCTCGCCTATTCCTCGCTCGCCATCGCCATCGAAAACGCCGGGCTCGACGACATCCGCGTCATCGCCGATGAATTCCAGGACGGCGTGCCCGGCTACTACAGCGGGCAGTATTACGTGCGCAAAGACTCAGGCATCAACAAGGTCGAGGACCTCAAGGGCAAGGTGATCGGCACCAATGGCGGCGGCAGCGCCATCGACGTCGCCATCCGCGCCATGCTGAAAAAGCACGGCCTCGAGGAGAAGCGCGACTACACCATGCTCGAAGGCCCGCTGCCGGCGATGCCGGCCATGCTGCTGGAGAAGAAGGTGGACCTCATTCCGGCGGTGCTGCCGTTCTCGTTCAATCCCAAGCTCAAGGCAGACGGCAAGGTGCTGTTCGAACAGCGCGACATCCTGGGCGTGACGCAGATGATCATGTTGACCGCGCGCAAGTCGTTCATCGACAAGCATCGCGCCGCCATGGTCGATTTCATGGAGGACATGCTGCGCATCGTGCACTGGTACCTCGACCCGAAGAACCACGACGAGGTCGCCAAGATCGCCTCCAAGATCACCAAGGCGCCGCCCGAGCGGTTCGGCTGGCTGTTTACCAAGCAAGACACCTACAAGGATCCGAACCTGATCCCCAACATCGAAGCCCTGCAGCGCAACGTCGACACCACGCGCGAACTCGGCTTCGTGAAAAAGCCGATCGACATCAGCAAATATGCCGATCTGAGCCTGGTGCGCGAAGCCGCCAAGCGGCTCAAATAGCAACAGTATTTCGGCTACCACATCTTGTGGTTTTGGCCCCGGAGGTCCGCCTCCGGGGCCAATTTGTCGGAGCTTAGCCGGTTGCCGAGTTTGCGCTTTACAAACAAGGGTGGAACGGGAAAACCGACGATGGCGTCATGACTTATATGGTTAATGTGGCGTTAAACGATGAAAAACATAGTCAAACTAATTTACGGGTCCCTCCTCGTCCTCGGGCTTGCGGGCGTCATGCCGCAAGCAGCTTTCGCGGAAAGCTCGCACTGGGACGCCTCCTGCAACTGCCGGCGTCCGGATTCCGAATACACGACGCATCGCTAAGTCCGTGAAAGACCGCAGATCGTCACCTATCATCGCGTCGTCGACAGAACGCGCGTGGTGCACGGCGACACCAAATTGATCCAGGAAAATCGCGTCTACGTGCACGTGAAGCCGGTCATCCATCGCGAGGTGGTCGTGCACCGCACCAACACGATCGTGCGCGACGTCTACCTGCACCGGGTCAACCCGATCTACCGGCAGAAGCTGGTGTACCGCCACCAGGTGGTCAATCGCTATGTGCAGGGCTGGGTGCGCCACGTGCGCGAGTGGCATGAAGTGCGCGGCGGCGACTGCGGTTGCGTGCGCGAACGCGGCCTATTCCACAGCGGCTACGGCAGCGACGAAGGCGCCGGCGAACGCGTGTCCTCCCGCGACTAGGCTCACGTTCTCGCGGAACAAGAAAGCCGCCGCGCCGGATGACCGGCGGGCGGCTTTTTGTGTCGCTTGCGCAACGGTAGGGCTTTTTAGCCGCGCATGATCTTATCCGAAAACCGGTTCCCGCTTTTCGGGATCATGCGCTAGATCCGCTTGATCGGAATGGCGCCCAGGAAATCGCGCTTGCCGACCTCGACGCCGCAATGGCGCACGATGGCGTAGGCGGCGGTGAGATGGAAATAGAAATTCGGCAACACGAAATGATTGAGGTAGTCGCCGCCCATCATCTGCCCCTTGGCCGGCCCGAGCGGAAAGGTGATCTCACGGTCGGCTGAAGCGTCGATCGCCTTGGCGTCGAGCGTTTTTAGATAGGCAACCGTCTTGGCGATACGCTCCTTGAGCTGCTCGAGCGTCGTTTCGGTGTCCTCGAATTTCGGCGCCTCGGTGCCGGCGAGCCGCGCGGCGCCGTTCTTGGCCTGGTCGCAGGCGACCTGCACCTGGCGGGCGAGCGCGAACATGTCGGGCGCGAGCCGGTAGCCGAGCAGCACCGCGGCGTCGACTTTCTTCGCCGCCGCGAAGGCGACAGCCTTGTCGAGCACGCCCGATAGCGCGTTGAGGCCGATCTCGAAGGTCGGCAGGGCAGTCTGAGACATTGAATATGGCATGGGAACCGGGTCCTTGCAGGATAATGACGGGCCGGCCTCATGCCGGCGCGGCGGACGATGGCATGTAACGGGTCCACCGTTCAATCGGCTGGGCGCCGGAGTGGTCTTGTCTTCGCCCAGATACGCCCGCTATCTAGAGGCGGCCCTCGGCCGCAAACCGAAAAACCGGTCGCAATGGAAGCCATTCGCGAAATCGTCACAGCGCCGCGCCGCCCGGAAACCGGGCGTTGGGCGATCTGTATCGCGCTGGCGCTCGGCATTCACGCGGCCGCTGCGGCCGCCTTGGTGGCGCACTGGAACGCCGAGCCAGATCAGGTGGCAAACGCGCCCTTGATCCTGGTCGAGTTGGAAACGCTTCCGGTCGCCCCCGAAACCAAGCCGGCCGAACAGCCGCCCGGCCCGCAGCAGCAACAATCCGCCGCCGCGCCGGAGCGTCCGAAGCCGCTGGAAAAAACCGCCGTGACCCCGCCTCTGCCGCAGCCGACCGAAGCGCCGCCGCAGCCTACCCCGCAAAAGCCGGTCGAGCGGATCGCCGCCTTGCCGCCCGAGCCCAAAGCCGAGTTGCAAGTTGCCGCGCCGCCGCCGAAGTCACTCGAAAAGCCCGCTGAAAAGCCCGTTGAAAAGCCGGTTGAAAAGAAGGTCGAAAAGCCAGTCGAAAAGAAACAGCGGCCAAGGCACGCCAGCCTCGCCAGCGCGCCCAGTTCGGCCGAACACCGGGCCGAACGCGCGGCAGCGCCGACACCGGGCGCATCCGCGCGCAATCCCGACGCGGTGCCGAGTTGGAAATCGCAATTGGCCGCCCGGCTCGAACGCTTCAAGCGCTACCCGTCGGAGGCGCAATCGCGCGGCGAGCAAGGCGTGGCGCAACTCGCCTTCAGTGTCGACCGCAGCGGCGGCGTGCATCGCGCCCGCATAGTGCGCAGCTCGGGCTCGAACCTGCTCGACGCGGCGACGTTGGCGCTGGTCGAGCGCGCCGCACCGCTGCCGCCGCCGCCGCCGGAGATTTCCGGCGCGCAGATCGCGATCCAGGTGCCGATCCGTTACAATATGCGCTGAAGTTCAGCCGGCTTTCTGATCCGCGCGCGTGACGCTTGATTGCACGCCGGCATAGTCGCCGAACACGCGTCCCAGCATGACCAGCACCGGCCCCGGCAATGCGGCTTGCGCCAGGCGTGCGGGCAGTTCGCCGATCGGGGCGGCAATCGCCGCCTGGTTCGGCCGCGTGGCGTTCGAAATCGCGACCGCCGGCGTCCGCGGATCGAGCCCTTCGGCCGTGGCCTTCTCGACCAGTGCCGCCAAAGTGCGGATCGGCATGTAGATGGTGGTGGTCGTTGCCGGGTCGGCGAGGCTCTGCCAGTCGAAGTCCGCCGGCAGCGCGCCGTTGTGCGCGTGACCGGTGACGTATTGCAGGCGGCGGGCATGCGTGCGGTCGGTCAACGGAATACCGAGCCGGCTCGCCGCGCCTTGCGCCGCGGTGATGCCGGGCACGATATCTATCGCGATGTCGGCCGCCTGGCAGGCGGCTATTTCCTCGGCCGCGCGGCCGAAGATCAGCGGATCACCGCCCTTGAGCCGCACCACGCGCTTGCCCTGCTTGGCGAGCGAAACCATCAGCGCGTTGATGTCGTCCTGCTTGCAGGACGGGCCGAAGCCAGTCTTGCCGACCAGCATCTTGCGCGCCTCGCGGCGGGCGAAGTCGAGCACGTCGCGCGACACCAGATCGTCGAACAGGATCACGTCGGCCGATTGCAGCGCGCGCACCGCGCGCAGCGTCAGCAGTTCGGGATCGCCGGGACCGGCGCCGACCATGGTGACGGAGCCGTTTTCGACCGCGGTCCCGATGCCTTGTACCTCGGCGACAAAGCGGTCGAAATCGTTCTGCGTCGGTTCGCTGTCGGGATTCTGGACCGCGTGCGCGGTGAATAGTTGCCAGAACTTGCGCCGGCCCGAAAACGGCAGGCCCGACGCCTTCACCGCCGAACGCCAACGCGCGGCAGCGGCCGCCCAATCGGCAAAGCCTTTCGGCAGCAGCGCCTCGAGTTTCGCTCTTATGGCCTGCGCGAAAACCGGCGCGGCGCCGTCGGTGGAAATGCCGATCACCAGCGGCGAGCGGTTGACGATGGCGCCAAAGGCGAAGTCGCAAAATGCCGGCTTGTCGATCACATTGACCGGCACGCCCGCGGCACGCGCGGCGGCGGCGAAGGCCGCGGCGCCGTCATCGTCGTTGAACGCGCCGATGGCAACAGCTGCGCCGACCACGTCAGCCGCCGTCCAGCCGCGCCGGTTCACGGCGATTTCGCCGCGCGGCGGATCGCTGGCGATCTGCAAAAGCTCATCGGATGGCGTCTCCGCGTAAACCTCCACACGCGCGCCGGCAGCCGAGAGCAATTCCGCCTTCCAGGCCGCTGCCGCGCTGCCACCGGCAACCACAGCGCGCTTGCCTTCAAGCGCCAGGAAGACCGGCAGCCGCGCCAGCGGCTCCATTTTCCCGGGGTGGGCTTCGGATGGGGTGCGTATCATGTCCACGATTACAATCCTTTTTAGTTGCGCATGGCCTTAGCCGAAAACCGGTAGCCACTTTTCGGGGCCATGCGCTAGTAAACATCCGCTTGATAGCGATCGTTCTTCTTCAACTCGGCGACGTATCGCGCGGCGTCTTCCGGGCTGCGTTTGCCGTGCTCGGCCACGATATCGATGAGCGCCCGCTCGACGTCCTTGGCCATGCGCAAGGCATCGCCACAGACATAGATGTGCGCGCCCTTGCTCAGCCACTCCCAGAGATCGCGGCCGTCGTCCCGCATGCGGTCTTGCACGTAGATCTTTTCCTTGCCGTCGCGCGACCAGGCCAGCGTCAGCCGCGTCAGCAGGCCGCTTTTGCGCATCTCTTTGAGCTCGTCCTCGTAGAAGAAATCGTAGTCGCTGCGCTGGTGGCCGAAATAGAGCCAGTTGGGGCCGGGCGCGTCGGTCGCCTGCCGCTCCTGCAGGAAGGCGCGAAATGGTGCGAGCCCCGTGCCGGGGCCTATCATGATGATTGGCTTTCCCGGATCGGCGGGCAGCGCGAAGTGCTGCGCCTTCTGCACATAGACCCTGATCTTGTCGCCGGGATTGACGCGGCCGGCGAGGAAGGTCGAGGCGACGCCAAGCCGGGTGCGCTTTTCGACTTCGTAGCGCACCGCATCGACCGTGAGCGAGACGCGGCCGGGATTGAGCTTGACCGACGACGAGATCGAATAGACACGCGGCTGCAAGGGATCGAGCGCCTCGATCAGCGCCTCCGGGTCGGGCCTTATGCCGGGAAATTTCTGCAACGCGGCGAGCACGTCGAGCGTCGCCGCGTCGCCGTCCGGGTCGCCGCCGCTCGCCAGCGCCTGGGCTTTCTTCTTGCGCTCGCCGCCGGTGAGGTAGGAAATCAGCTGGAACAGCATGTCGGGCGCCGGCGACAGCGACACGCCGTCGGTGAGCACCTCGCGCAAGGTACGGCCTCCAATCGGGAAATCCGCAGGCGCGGCAAGCGTGGTGAGCACCGCTTCGACCAGGGCGGGATCGTTAGCCGGATAAACGCCGAAGCTGTCGCCGACCTCATAGTCGAGACTGCAGTCGGCGAGATCGAACTCGAAATGCCAGGTCTCCTTTGCCGAGCCTTCCTTGTTGAGGCGGCGGCGGGACAGGAAGGTGGCGTAGACCGGATTGTCGCGCGAGCGGCCGGGCACCGAGACAACAGGCGCGGGAGCCGGCGCAGCTTCTGCCGGCGCCGCCGCAGGGGCGCCGAGCTCGGCATAGAGGGTCTTGAGGGTGCGCGCCGTCTCTTTGCCGCCCGGCACGCACAGGTTCAGGCGCAATTCCTTCTTGCTGAACAGCGCATCGGCGTAGTCCTTGCAGTTATAGCCGCACTGGCTGCAATCCTGCTGCGCCATCGCCGCCATCATGCGGCGCTGCAGCGGCTTGCCGTCGGCGAGCTTCATGCGGTCGGTGAGCGGCATGGCCGGATCGTGCCAGGGCGCGCCATCGTCCGCTTCCACCGGCGCGCCGCCATCGAGCAGGCCTGGCAGCAGCTTCGCCGCCTCCGCGTTCGACAGCGGCGTCACGCTCTCTTCCAGCGAAATCATGCCGGCGAAAAGGCCGTTGAGCCAGGTGCGCTGCTCCGCCGTGAACGGCGCCGATTCGGGGATCAGCGAGGGGATGCGCGGCGTAATGCTCATTCCACCGCCTCCAGTTCCATCATGGCCTTGAGCGCGTCGATCTCGTGGCGGCGGGCGAAAGCGATGAAGCTCTCCGCCGGCAATTCACGGTGCGCAAGATAAGTCTTGAGCACGCGCTCGATCGTCTTCGGCGCGTCCTCGGCTTTGACGTCGCGGTAAAGCTCGCGGCCGAGCGCCGCATAAGGGCCGAAGCCGCCGCCGATCAGCAGGTGATAGCCCTCGACCGGATCGGCGTCCTCGCCGACGTCGACTTTGCAGGCGAGCAGCCCGATCTCGGAAACAAAATGCTGCGCGCAGGAATGATGGCAGCCGGTGAGATGGATGTTGACCGGCGTGTCGAGCGCGACGCGCGTCTCGCACCAGCGCGCGATTTCCTCGGCATGGCGTTTGGTATCGGAGGCGGCGAATTTGCAGCCGGTATTGCCGGTGCAGGCGATGAGCCCGGCGCGCAGCGCGTTGGTTTCGATGGCGAGGCCCAGACCTTCGATCCTAGCTTGCGCCTCGTCCAGCTTATGGGAGGGCACGCCCGAGATCAGCAGGTTCTGCCAGACCGTGAGCCTGATATCGCCGTCACCCAACTCGCGCGCGATGTCGGCAAGTCCCTTCATCTGCGGAATGGTCAGACGGCCGACCGGCACGACGACGCCGATCCAGTTGAGGCCGTCCTGTTTCTGCGGATGAATGCCGAGATGCGCTGTGCGCGAGAACGCCGGCCGCGGCGCCAGCGCACCCGGCACGGCGCGGTCGAGCTTGCGGCCGAGCTTCTCCTCCATCAGGCCGAGGAATTTGTCGACCCCCAATTTGTCGAGCACGTATTTGAGCCGCGCCTTGGTGCGGTCGGTGCGGTCGCCGGTATCGATGAACACGCGTACCACCGCGTCGGCGACCTTGGTGGCGTCGGCCGGTTTGACCACCACGCCGGTGTCGCCGGCGAAGCTGTGGTGTCCGGTGAGCCCACCCAGGCAGAGCCTAAACCAGACTCCCGGTTCGAGCCCATAGCCGTCCTTCACGACGACCGCCTGGAAGCCGATGTCGTTGGTGTCTTCCAGCACCGGAATGATGCCGGCGCCGTCGAACCCGACATTGAACTTGCGCGGCAGACCGAAGAGCGAGCGGTCGTTGAGGATGTGGAAATGCCATTCGCGCGTATAGGGGCGCGTGTCGATCAGTTCCTGCGGGTCGATGCCGGCGGTAGGCCCGCCGGTGACGTTGCGGATGTTGTCGGCGCCGGAGCCGCGCGAGCACAGCCCTAAGTCCTGCACGCCTTCGATCATGGCGACCGCGTTCTTGGCTTCGATCTCGCGCACCTGCAGATTGGCGCGCGTCGTAACGTGGGCGTAGCCGCCGCCGTAGCGCTCGGCGAGATCGGCGACGCCGGCGAACTGTGTGGCTTTTAGAATGCCGTTCGGCATGCGCAGCCGGCACATATAGGAGTTCTGGTTCGGCGCCACATAGAACAGCCCGAAGAACCGCCAGCGGAAATTGTCTGGCGGCTTCGGATATTCGTTGCGCGAACCCAGGTCCTTGAGTCGCTCGTAGGTGTCGAACGGATGCTCCTCGCGCTTGAACTTCTCCGGATCCGACAGCTTGCCGCCGGCCTTGAGCACGCGATCCTGCGCCTTGAGGGCGGCGGCATCGGGGCCGACCGGCTCCGGCGCGGGTGCGCTCACCGCGCCCGCGAGACCCGCGGCCGAGCCGGCAAGGGAGCCTGAAAGGCCCTTCGCCGTTTTGGCGATCTGCAACCCGGCGGCGAAGCCCTCCAGATAGCGCTTCTGTTCGGACTCGAAGTCGCCGGTTGCCATTACGCCCGCGAGCTTGAGATCGCTGTCGGCCACTGTTGTCATTCCGCCGGCACCTGGGTCGGTGCCGTTAGCGGCGCGGGTGCCATGGTCTTGCGCGGCTTGTGCGTGACGTAGATCGCCAGGCCGGTGAAGATGAAGCCGCCGACCAAGTTGCCGAGCGTGACCGGAATCTGATTCCACAGCCACCACTGCGCGACCGTGACCTTGGCGCCCATCATCATGCCGGTCGGGATGATGAACATGTTCACCACCGTGTGCTCGAAGCCCTGGGCGAAAAAGATGAACACCGGCATATAGGCGCAAGCGATCTTGCCGATGGTTGAATTGGTGGTCATGGCCGCGACGATGGCGAGGCAGACCATCCAGTTGCACAGAATCGCCTTGACGAAGACCGTCACCATGCCGGCAAAACCGATCGCTTCGTAGCCGGTAGTCTTGGCCTGCGCGATTGCGATGATCTTGGCGGCGACGCCGGCCGGCGCCAATGTGCCGAAATTGGTGAGCGCAATCGCCAGCAAGCCGCCATAGACGACGCTGCCGATCATATTGCCGAGGAATATCCAGGCGAAATTGGCGAACATGCTCGGCGCGGTGACGTCGCGCTCCACCCACGGCAGCGGCACCAAGCCGAACGCGCCGCTGACCAGATCGAGCCCCAGCAGCACGATGAGGATCAAGCCGACGGGAAAGATGAGTGCGCCGACCAGCAGTTGCCCCGTCTGCACCGCGCCGGTGATGGCAAGGCTGGTGGCCGCGGCCAGAATGCTTCCGGCAAGCGCACCACGAATGACGAGATCGACCGGCGATAAGTCTAATTTCCGGCGCCCAGTCTCGATCATGGCGCTGGCAACGTCGACTGGCTTCACATAATCCATCGCTCGAACTCCTTGCTGGGAGGATCGCCGAGCGCGGAATCAGAGCCGCGTTGGCGACCCCGTTGTCGAACCGATTTACGTTTTGCAAGGAGCGTGCCAGCCGAAATGGATCCGATATGTTTGATTTATTTATGGTATTTTTAGGCGATGGAACTTTTATTAGGCAGCTGCCTCGCAAAGCGGCAACTTCCGCAGAATAAGTAAGCAAAGCTGCTCCAACGCGTCGGACGCAGGTCACCGGCGTTGCGGCTGGCCGCGCACATTGGCGTGGAAATCGCGGCCGTTGCCGGTGGCGGCAACAAAACCGGCGCGGATGGTGAAGTCGCCGAAGCGTTCGCCCTTCTGCCGCCCGGCGGCGTAGGCCGCAAACACGGAATCGAGCGCGGCGACGATTCCCGCGTGATCGAGGTCTTCGGCATAGAGCTTGGACAGGCGCGAGCCGTCAAAGGCGGCGCCAAGATAGAGGTTGTAGCGGCCCGGCGCTTTGCCGACCAAGCCGACCTCGGCGAGATAAGGCCGAGCGCAGCCGTTCGGGCAGCCGGTCATGCGGATGACGATGTCGTCGGCGGCAAGCCCATGGCGGCTAAGCCGCTCGTCGAGCGCCGTCATCAGATCGGGCAGATAGCGTTCGCTCTCGGCCAGCGCTAAGCCGCAGGTCGGCAGCGCGACGCAGGCCATGGAATTGCGGCGCAAGCCGGACCACGGCGCCAAGAGCCCCGCCTCTTTGGCTATCCAGTGAATCACCGTGCGCCGCTCGGGCGGGATATTGGAGATAATCAGGTTCTGATTGGGCGTGATGCGGAACTCGCCGTCGTGACTTTGCGCGATCTGGCGCAGCGCCGACAATTGCTTGGCATGGGTGTTATCCAGCAGCCGGCCGTTCTGCACGAACAGCGTCAGATGACTTTGGCCGTCTGCGCCATCGCTCCAGCCGTAGCGGTCGCCGGTCGTGGTGAACGTGAATGGTTTTGCCGGTTCGAGCAGCACGCCCGCGCGGCGCACCACCTCGGCGCGGAAATAGTCAAGCCCGCGGTCCTCGATGGTGTATTTCAGCCGCGCATGTTTGCGGCTTAAGCGGTCACCCCAATCGCGCTGCACGGTGACGACGGCCTCGGCGATCGCCACCGCGTCTTTGGTCGCGCAGAAGCCCATGACGTCGGCGGTGCGCGGATAGGTGTCCTCTTCGCCATGGGTCATGCCCATTCCGCCTCCCACCGTGACGTTCCAACCCGCCACGCCGCGTTTGTCGTCGAGAACGGCGATATAGCCGAGATCGTGCGCGAATATGTCGACATCGTTCGATGGCGGCACCGCCACCACAATCTTGAATTTGCGCGGCAGGTAGGTCTTGCCATAGATCGGCTCGACCACCTCGTCCTCGCCGCCGGCGATGCGCTCGGCGTCGAGCCAGATCTCCCGGTAGGCCGGTGTATTTGGCGTCAAATGGGCGGAGATGGCGCGCGCCAGATCGAGCGCGGCTGCATGGGCTTGGCTCTGCTCGGGATTCGCCCCGCACATCACGTTGCGGTTGACGTCGCCGCAGGCGGCGATCGAATTGAGCAGCGCAGCGTCGATTTCCTTCAGCGTCGCTTTCAGGTTCGACTTGATGATGCCGTGCAACTGCACCGTCTGCCGCGTGGTGAGCCGCATGCTGCCGTTGCCGTAAGTGCGCGCGACCTGGTCGAGCGCGAGCCATTGCCGGGCGCCAAGCACGCCGCCGGGAATGCGGACGCGGATCATGAAAGAGAAGGCCTTCTCCATTTTCTTGCGCGTGCGCTCGGGCCGCAGATCGCGGTCGTCCTGCAAATACATGCCGTGGAATTTGACCAGTTGCTGATCGTCTTCGACGATGGCGCCGGTGATCTCGTCACGCAGCCCTTCGGCGAGCGTACCGCGCAGGTAATCGCTCGCCTCCTTGATGCGCTCGTTGCGCGAGACTTCGTCGGTCATACTTCGTCTCCAAATCCTCCGCCGTCATCATCCGCGGAGGCGGATGATCCAGTAAGCGCAGGCGCTAGCGATCAAACCACGGCGACTGCGATTACTGGATGCCCGCCTTCGCGGGCATGACACCGAGAGCAACGCGCCATCGTTCAATACGTATCCGACAGGTAGCGCTTGTCGCGCTCCAGGCTCGCCACCGCCTGCTCGGCGGCTTCCGGCGACAGCGCCTTCACGTCGGCAAAAGCGCGCACAAGAGTTGCGCGCACGTCCTTCGCCATGGCTTTGGCGTCGCCGCAGACATAGAAGTTCGCGCCGCCGTCGAGCCATTCGATCAGATCGCGGCGCTTTTCCCAGAGCTTATGCTGGACGTAAATCTTCTCGGGCCTCTCGCGCGAGAAGGCGACGTCCATGCGGGTGAGCGCGCCGTCCTTCAGCGCCTCCTGCCAATCGAGCTGGTAGAGGAAATCGTGGGTGAACTGGCGGTCGCCGAAGAACAGCCAGCTCTTACCTGTGGCTTGCGCCGCGCGGCGCTCCTGCACGAAGGCGCGGAACGGCGCCACGCCGGTGCCGGGGCCGACCATGACGATGTCCTTGTCCGCCGCCGGCAGACCGAAATGTTTGTTGGGCTTGAGCTTCACCCGCACGCGGGCACCGCGCTTGAGCCGCTCGGCCACGTAATTCGACGCCACGCCCTTGCGGGCGCGGCCATGGGTCTCGTAGCGCACGGCGGAAACGAGCAGGTGGGCTTCGTCGCCGACTTCGCGGCGCGACGAGGCGATCGAATAGGCGCGCGGCGCTAGCGGCCGCGTCACCGCGCGCAAATGCTCGGCGGTGAGCGCGATCGGGCACGCGGCGATCAGGTCGATGAACTGGCGGCCCACGATCCATGCCTTGGCCTCACCGTCCGCGATCAGCGTCTTGACGAATTGATGGCCGGTCTGGGCGGCGTAGGCCTCGACGGTTTTGAGCGACAAAGTGGTCGCGTCACGCGTCTTGATGAGTTCGGCGCGCAATTTGTCGTCGCCCGCAAGGCCGGCGAGCGTGAGCAGTTCATCGACATAGGCGGGATCGTTCTCGGCATAGAGGTCGAGCGAATCGCCCGGCTCATAGCCCGGCGCCGGCCCGTCGAAAGCGAGCGCGAGGTGGATCGTTTCTTTGTTCGAGCGCGAGGAATTGAGGTTGATGTGCTCGCTGACCTCAGCCTCGACGATGTCGGTGTTCGGCGCAGCTTGCGACTTGCCAAAATCGACCTCTATCACTTGGCCGTTTCCTTGGCCGTTTCCTTGGCCGTTGCCCTGACCGCGATCCGCATCGGGCGGGGTAAGAGCCTTCAGCGCGCCGCCGATCCATGCCGACGCGGGCGCGGCGAAATCGAGATCGCAATCGACGCGCTCGACCGCGCGCTTGCCGCCCAAGGCGGCCAGCCGTTCATCGATCTGTTTGCCGATGGCGCAGAATTCCGCATAAGCGGTGTCGCCGAGCGCCAGCACGCCGAATTCGACGCCGTCGAGGCGCGGCGCGGCCTCACCCACCAGTTCGCCATAGGCGCGCACGGCGCGCGCCGGCGGCTCACCCTCGCCCCAGGTGGCGGCGATGAACACCAGCCGCTTTGCTTTCGTGAGGTCGGCCAGTTCGAGATCGGCCATGTCGATGAGGGTCGGCTTCAGTCCGTTCTTGCGCGCGGCCTTGGCGAAATCGCCGGCGAGCTTTTCGCAGTTACCGGACTCGCTGGCGTAGACGATGGTGACCGGTTCGGCGGGCTTAGCCGGCGCCGCCGGCTGCGGCTGGCCACTGACCGATTCGACGCCGGCCAGGAAGCCGGCAAGCCAGGCGCGCTGCAGAGCATTGGCCGGTCCGACCACGCGGTTGAGTAGGTCGATCTCCTCGGCATCGAACGGGGCGGTTTTCGGGATGGTGGCGAAGGCGGACATGGCGGCTGCGCCTCACCAGAACATGCGCGGCAGGATGCCGAGGAGGACGAGCGCGAGCAGGGCTGTTACGACCGCGACGATCCAATCGTCTGGCGAGATCTGCGCCAGACCGGGTCGCTGTTCGTGGGGAAAATCGGTCACCGCTTTCAAGCTCCCGCGTGGTCGACAGGGGCCCTTAAATAGAAGCTTATTCTGTGCAACCGCAATAAGCCCCGGAAAATAAGAAGATATTTCCTGTCTGGGGCCTCCGGAGACGCAACAATTTCCTTTCGCGGCGGACTTCGGCAGAACACCGGTGCTGCCAGAATTTGTGGCAAAAACGGCAGCAACTTAGCTGTGGAGTCCCTGCCAACTAGCCCCCGCCGCCGGTATCGCCCGGATAGAGTTGCCGCCCTCATGACCACGACCGCCTACCGAAATCGCCTCCGCGCGCTGCTGACGCCCGCCGAACACCGCGTGCTCGCGCGCCTCAATACGCCGCATAAAATTCAGACTTTCATTGAAAAGCTGCCGCCCAATTTCGAGTTGCAGGGCGACACCTGCATGTCGCCGCGCCTTGTACTGAAAACGCGCACCGCGCATTGCGCGGAAGCGGCGGTGCTTGCCGTCGCCGCGCTGGTCTATCACGGCAAGCCGGCCTGGCTGATCGATATCCGCGCGCTACCGAGCGACCAGGACCACATCGTCACGTTGTTCCGCGAGCATGGCTTGTGGGGCGCGATCAGCAAAACGAATCACGCCGTCCTGCGCTGGCGCGATCCGATCTACCGCAGCCCGCGCGAATTGATGATGACCTACGCCCACGAATACAATCTGGATGGCGGCAAGAAATCGATGCTGGCTTACTCGCGCCCGTTCTCGCTGGCACGCTATACGCCGGCGCGCTGGTTTATCGCACCCGACGAACTCGATTGGCTGATGGAGGTGCTCGACGAATTGCCGCATCTGCCGCTGGCACCGAAGCACGTCCTGCGCCGGCGCCGGCGCACGACCCGGGTCGAATTGAAATCGCAAGACGTTGTGGAATGGCCGGTGCCGCCCAAGCGCCGCGTCAAGCTCACGAAGTGACGCTATAATCCGCGGCAAATGGCCGGAGGCAATTCGCGTGGTGTCTTTCACATTCCGCAGGCAGTTCACCGTCGAATGGGGCCAGTGCGATCCGGCCGGCATCGTATTCAACAGCCGCTTTTTCGAAATGTTCGACATCAGCACCTGGATGCTGTTCGAAGCCGCGCTCGGCGTGACGGCGCATGAGCTGGCGGAAACCTTCAACATCATCGGCATTCCGCTGGTGGATGCGCGCGCCAATTTCGTCAGGCCGGTGAAATTCGGCGATGTAGCGGAGATTGCTTCGCAGGTGACCGAGTTCCGCCGCTCCAGTTTCGATGTCGAGCACCAGCTCACCGTTGGCGGCGAACTGGCGGTGGAAGGCGGCGAAACCCGGGTTTGGGCGACGCGCGACAGGAACGATCCGGACAAGATCCATGGCATTGCGATTCCGGACGATGTGGTTGCCCGATTTCGGTAATCGGCCGCAGCCAATCGTCCTAGCCATTCCCGGTATTTGGTCTGGAGGGGCTGGGCACGCTGGTGTGTCGTAACGACACAATTAAACGAAGCGCGAATCGCTGATACGCGTCGACCAGGGAAGAAGCGTTTTGACCCGGCTTCTTGAGTTCACGCTCAATGGGCGTGACCGCGCCGACGCGGTCGCGGACAACATCCTGTTGCTCGATTTCCTACGGGAGAAAATCGGGCTCACCGGCACCAAGACCGGCTGCGACGGCGGCGAGTGTGGCGCTTGCACCGTGCTGATCGACGATAAACCCGTTCTGTCCTGCCTGACCCTGGCCGCGACGATTGCCAGCAAGCGCGTCGATACGATCGAGTCGCTCGGCCACGACGGGCAGCTTTCCGCTGTGCAGCGCGGCTTTCACGAAAAACTCGGCTCGCAATGCGGTTATTGCACGCCCGGCTTCATCATGGCTTCGGCTGGCCTGTTGCGGAAGAATCCAAACCCGAGCGAGGCGGAAATCCTGGAAGCGCTCGGCAGCAATATCTGCCGCTGCACCGGCTATGTGAAAATCATCGAGGCGGTGAAATACGCCGCGGCGCTCAACGCGCAGGGCGTGGCGCCGTGAACAAGCTCGTCCCAACGCACAATATCGGCGGCTACGTGCCGATGATCGATGGGCCGGAGAAGGTTTCCGGCCGCGCCAAATACACCGCTGATATCCTTGCGCCCGGACAGCTCGCCGGCCGGATCTATCGCAGCCCCTATTCGCACGGCGAGATTATCGCGGTCGATGTCTCCGAGGCGCTGAAAATTCCCGGCGTGCGCGCCGTCGTCACCGGCGCCGACTGCGACAAGCCGTTCGGCGTGCTGCCGATCGCGCGCAGCGAATACCCGCTGGCGCGCGACAAAGTGCGCTATCGCGGCGAACCGGTCGCAGCCGTTGCCGCGGTCGACGACGCCAGCGCGCGCGAAGCCATCCGACGCATTAAGTTTACCGTACGCGAGCTTCCGGCTTACTACACGGCGAAGGACGCGCTGGCACCGGGCGCTGTGCAACTGCACGAAAAGAAGCCGGGAAATGTCGAGCGCGACGTGCTGTTCGAGCTGGGCTCGACCGAGCAAGGCTTTGCCGAGGCCGACCTAGTGCGCGAAGGCACCTACAATTGCGCCGAAGTCTGCCAGAATCAGATGGAGATGCACGCGGCCGTCGCCGAATACGACACGCTGCGCGACCGCATGACGGTGCATGCCTCAACGCAGGTGCCCTACTACGTACACCTGATGCTGTCGCAAACGCTGGGCATGGACATGTCGCGTATCCGCGTGATCAAGCCACATGTCGGCGGCGGTTTCGGCTGCCGCACCGAAACGCTCGCTATCGAGCTGATCGCCGCACTGCTGGCCCGCAAGTGCAACGGAACGGTGCGGCTGGTGACGACGCGCGAGGAGACCTTCATCACCCATCGCGGCCGGCCTGAGACCGATATCAAGCTCAAGATCGGCATGCGCAAGGACGGCCGCATCACCGCGGTCAAATGCGACTGCGACCAGCGCGGCGGCGCGCATTCCGGCTACGGGGTGGTGACCATCCTCTATGCCGGCTCGATGCTGTACGCGATCTATGATCTGCACAACGTCAGATACGTCGGCAAACGAGTGCTCACCAACACGCCGCCCTGCGGCGCCTTCCGCGGCCACGGCACGGTCGACATCCGCTTCGCTTTCGAGAACCTGGTCGATCAAATGGCCGGTGAGCTGGGGCTCGACCCGTTCCAGGTGCGGCGCGCGAATTTGCTGCAAGCGCCAACCTTCACCGACAACGACATGATGGTGAATAGCTACGGCCTGCCGGAATGCCTCGACTGGGTGGAGGCGCAAAGCGGCTGGCAGCAGCGCAAGGGCAAGCTCGGCAACGGCAAGGGCGTGAGCAAGGGTTTAGGCATGGCCTGCTCGCATTACATCTCGGGCGCCTCCAAGCCGGTGAACTGGACTGGTGAGCCGCATGCCACCGTCAAGATCAAGCTCGATTTCGATGGCTCGATCGTGGTGCTGTCGGGCGCTGCCGACATCGGCCAGGGCTCGACTACCATTCTGGCGCAAACCGTGGCGGAGGTGCTCGGCCTCGATCTTGCGCGCGTGCGCGTCGTCACCGGCGACAGCGAGGTGGTGCCGAAGGACAACGGCTCCTATTCGTCGCGCGTCACCTTCATGGTCGGCAACGCGGCGCTCGATGCGGCGAGCAATCTCAAAGCCGTGCTGGTCGATGCCGCCGCCCGCAAGCTGGAAGCCAAACCCGAAGACATCGAATGCCTGGGCGAGATTTATCGCGCAGGCGCGCAGGACAAGGGCGCGACGTTCGACGAAGTGGTGACCGAAGCGCTGAAAGACAGCGGCACCATCACGGTCACCGGCAACTACTCCACCATTCCGGAATTGCACGGCGGCAAGAAATACCGCGGCGCCGCCATCGGCGGCACCATGGGCTATTCCTATTCGGCGCAAGTTGTTGAAGTGAGCGTCGACGAGGAGACCGGCGTCGTCACCGTCGACAAGGTCTGGGTCGCGCACGACTGCGGCAAGGCGCTCAACCGGCTCACCGTCGAGGGCCAGGTGCAGGGCTCGGTATGGATGGGCATGGGCCAGGCCATGAGCGAGGAAGCCGCCTATCACGATGGGCTGATGCTCACCGCCAACATGCTCGATTACCGCGTGCCGACCATCCAGGATTCGCCGCCGATCGAAGTCGGCATTGTCGAAAGCATGGATCCGCACGGGCCGTTCGGCGCCAAAGAGGCTGGCGAAGGCTCGCTCGCCGCATTCCTGCCGGCGCTGACCAACGCCATCGCCGACGCTATCGGCATCCGTTTCAACGACCTGCCGGTGACGCCCGACCGCGTGTTCGAGGCGATCGAGAAGCGCAAACGCGCGCTCGACAAGAAAAACGGGGGCGCCTGATGGACGCCCTGCCCGACTTCCGCGTGCTCAATCCGGTGACCCTCGATGAGGCGCTGGCCGCGCGCGCCGCCAATCCAGGTAGCGCTCCGCTCGGCGGCGGTACTGATCTGGTGGTCAATATCCGCCGCGGCATCGTGGCGCCGCCGGTGCTGATCGACATGAACCACGTGGCGGAGCTCGCCATGATTAACGCGGACGCGGATTCGCTCGAGATCGGCGCCTCGGTCAAGCTGACCGCGCTCGCGGAACATCCGGCGATCGTGCAACATTATCCGGTGCTGGCGCAAGCCGCCGGCCAGATCGCCGGCCCCACCCAACGTAACATGGGCACGGTCGGCGGCAATCTCTGCCTCGATACCCGCTGCATCTTCTACAATCAGAGTGAATGGTGGCGCGGCGCCAATAACTATTGCCTGAAGACCACCGGCACCGTCTGCCACGTCGCGCCGAAAAGCCGCGGCGTCTGCTTTGCGACCTTCGCGGGCGATCTCGCGCCCGCGCTCCTCGCGCTCGGCGCCGAAGTGGACATCGCCGGGCCTGCCGGAAAACGCGCTATCCCGCTCAGCAAACTTTATATCGGCTTTGCTCGCCAGGATGTGCCGGTGACCGTGACGCAGGGCGACGGCAAACATTTTCTTTCGCTGCGTCCGGGTGAAATCGTCACCGCGGTGCGCCTAAAGAATACGCCGGGGCTGCGCTCGGCCTACGACAAGATCCGCATCCGCAAGTCGATCGAATATCCGGTCGCCGGAGTTGCGGTGGCGTTGCGGCGCGAAGGCGACACGCTTGTTGATCTGCGCGTCGCCTTCACCGGCACCAATCCGCGTCCGGTGCTGCTCGAAGGCACCACCGACCTGTGCGGGGACACACTCGGTGACCGCGTCTTCAAAGGCCTCGACGCGCTGGTGCGCGACCAGATCATGCCGATGAAGACGACGTTCACGCCCGGCCATTACCGGCGGCGCGTGGCCGGCGTGTTGGCGCGGCGGCTGCTGGCGCGACTGTTCGAAGGCTGACGGGAAAACGGGGATGGGCTTGTCCGACAAATTTGCCGAGCGCCGCCCCTACAATGCCGTCTCCGATTTCGTCGACGCCAACGTGGCGCGCGGGCTGGCCAAAAAGACCGCGTTCATCGATCCCGACCGTACGCTCAGCTATGGCGAGCTGCAGGCGCGCACCGTCCGCTTCGCCAACGCGCTTCGAGCGCTCGGCATCGCGCAAGAGGAGCGCGTCGCACTGCTACTGCACGACACGGTCGACTATCCGGTGGCGTTCTGGGGCGCGGTGCGCGCCGGCCGCGTCGCGATCCCGCTCAACACCTTCCTCACCGTGCCGCAATACGCCTATATCCTCGGCGATTCTCGCGCCACCGCGCTGGTCGCCGCCGCGCCGCTGGCGCAGACGATCTGGCCAATGATCGACCGGCTGCCGCATTTGCGCACCGTCATTTTGGTCGGCGCCATCGAGGACGACAAGGCGGCGTTCCCCGGCCGCGACATCCATCTATTCGAGGACATCCTCGCCGCTGCCGATATGACGCCGTTCACCGCCACTACGGTGTCCGATGAAGTGGCGTTCTGGCTCTATACCTCCGGCTCAACCGGCGACCCGAAAGGCGTCAAGCACGTCCATTCCAATCTAATGGCGACCGCCAAACTGTTCGGGCAAGGGGTACTCGGCATCACCGAGAACGAAGTCGTTCACTCTGCAGCAAAATTGTTTTTCGCCTATGGGCTCGGCAATGCCATGACCTTTCCATTGTCGGTCGGCGCCACCTCGGCGCTATGGCCCGAACGGCCGTCGCCGGACTCCGTATTCGAAATGATGCGTAAGCATCGCCCCAGCGTCTTCTACGGCGTGCCGTCGCTGTTCACCGCCATGCTCGCGCATCCCGATATCGGCAAAGGCGCCGGCTCCGATCGCTTGCGTATTTGCGTCTCGGCCGGCGAAGCACTGCCCGCCCATATCGGCGAGCGCTGGCGCAAGATCGTCGGCGTCGACATCCTCGACGGCATCGGCTCGACCGAGCTGTTGCAAACGTTTCTGAGTAACCGGCCGGGCGACATCCGCTATGGCTCGACCGGCAAGCCGGTGCCGGGTTATGAAGCGCGCATCGTCGATGAGAAGGGCCGTGAACTTCCCGCCGACGAGATCGGTGAATTGATCGTTCGCGGACCGTCGGCCGCCGAAGGCTATTGGAACCAGCGCGCCAAAAGCCAGCGCACCTTTGCCGGTGAATGGACGCACACCGGCGACAAATTTCGGCGCGACCGCGATGGCTACTATTACTACTGCGGGCGCACCGACGACATGTTCAAGGTTTCCGGCATGTGGGTGTCGCCGTTCGACGTCGAGGCGGCGCTGACCTCGCACGAGGCGGTGCAGGAAGCCGCCGTCATCGGCAAGCAGGACGCCGACGGGCTAATAAAGCCGAAGGCCTTCATCGTGCTCAAACAAGGCTACGTCGCCGACGACAGCTTACTGGAGAGGCTGAAGGCCCACGTCAAGGAGCACGCCGGGGCGTGGAAATATCCGCGCTGGATCGACGTGCGCACCGCCCTGCCCTACACCGCGACGGGAAAAATTCAGCGCTTCAAGCTGCGCGACGAAGATATTGCGGCGCAGCGCGCCGATTAGGCGTCGGCGATCTTCACATACTCGAAATCGCCCGGCTTGTTGTCGATGCCAACGCGCGGCGGCGCAATCCAGCTGGCAAATTTGCCGGTCTCGAACTGCGGCTGCATCAAGCTTTCGATGAATTCGCGGTCGCTATCTGACGGCAAGAACTCACCGCGACGCCTCTCCCATTCAGCCTCGCTCAGTATATTGCCGTTCACGTCCGCCTTGATCGAGGCGAACTCGCCAATGTGGCGGTGGAAAGCGACGTGGGGCAGCTTGATCTCGAACGGGATGCCGTGTTCGGCGATCACCTTGTTCCAGCGGCCGACGCCGATATTGGCGTCGGCGACGTAATCGTCGCGCAAGCGCATGTTGAGTGCGGAGAGCGCCGGCGTATCCGCGTTCTGGATCTTGCCGTCGATCAGGCGCAGCACCGGATAGGTGACGTTTTCGAGCTGGTGGTCGTCCTTGAGCCGGTCCTCGCGGTAGCGGCCCTTCAGGCCTGCGTGGAAGGCGTTTGCCGCGTTGGTCGAGATCTCGTTTCCGAACAGATCGAGCGTCAGCGAAAAATGCATGTTCGCCTTTTTCTGGATGGTCGGCAGGTCGATCACGCCGAGCTTGCGCACCGCTTCGATATTGTTGGGGTCGCTGATACCCGCCGCCTTCATCGCCTCGCAGGTGCGCTGGACGACGCGCGTGACGCCGGTCTCACCCACGAACATATGGTGCGCTTCCTCGGTCAGCATGAAGCGGCAGGTGCGCGAGAGCGGATCGAAGCCGGATTGCGCCAACGACTCGAGCTGCATCTTGCCGTCGCGGTCGGTGAAATAGGTGAACATGAAGAACGACAGCCAGTCCGGCGTCTTCTCGTTGAAGGCGCCAAGCATGCGCGGCGTGTCGGCATGGCCGGAACGGCGCTGCAGAAGGGCTTCCGCCTCCTCGCGGCCGTCGGTGCCAAAATATTTCTGCAGCAGGTAGACCATGGCCCAAAGGTGGCGGCCTTCCTCGACGTTAACCTGGAACAGGTTGCGCAGGTCATAGAGCGAGGGCGCGGTCTTCCCGAGATGGCGCTGCTGCTCGACCGAGGCCGGTTCGGTATCGCCCTGGATCACGATGAGGCGGCGCAGCATGGCGCGGTATTCGCCCGGCACTTCCTGCCAGGCATCCTCGCCCTTGTGCATGCCAAACGGAATCTTACGGCCCTCGTGCTGAGGGGCGAGCAGCACGCCCCAGCGGTATTCCGGCATGCGCACGTAATCGAACTTGGCCCAGCCCTTGGGGTCGACGCTGATCGCGGTGCGCAGATAGACGAGCGACTCCTGGAAGCCTTCCGGCCCCATGTCGTTCCACCAATTGATGTAGCCGGGGTGCCATTTCTCCAGCGCATGCTTGACGCGCAGGTCCTGTCCGAGCCCGACATTGTTCGGAATCAAGCCGTCGTAATCGACCTGAGCGATGTTCATGATTACACCCTTTCCTTATTGAAGGTCGGCGACACACCGCTGCCGTAAAGCTTGAGCGCGCCCTGTTCGCCGATCGCGTTCGGCCGCTGAAAAATCCAGTTCTGCCAGGCGGTCAGCCGTCCGAAGATTTTGGTTTCCATCGTCTCGGGACCGGCGAAGCGCAAGTTTGCTTCCATGCCGGTCATGGCGTCGGGCGAGAAACTCGTGCGCTCCTCCAGCATGACGCGCAATTCATCGTCCCAGTCGAAATCCTCGTAGGCGAGCGTGACCAGACCGAGCTCCGCGGCCGCTTCGCCCTCGATGGCTTGACCGGCTTTCTCTTTAATGCGCCCGACCTGCTCCGGTTCGCCGAGAAAGCGGGACTGCAGTCGCGTGAGTCCATTGCCCATCGGATACCAGCCGAAGTTGGCTTGGCCGAGCGTGATCGCCGCCGGCGGGCGGTTGTCGCCCGCGCGGGTGCCGATCAGCATCAGCGAGCGGTCGGCCGCAAACGCCAGTTCCGCCAGCGTGCCGGCAAAGCAGGAACCCGGCTCGATCAACGCGATGATGCTGCGCGGCGTAACGTCCACGCGCTTGAGAACGCGTTTCAAGTAATGACGGATCTCGCGCATCAGCCAGTCGCCATTGGCCTTGCCGAGGAACTCGTCGTGATCGAGCACGCCTTGTGCATTGCCGTCGGTGCGCAGCAGCAGGACACCGACGGACTGCTCGTTGGCGCGCAAATGCAAGATGGCGTCTTCCAGTTCGCGCGCCACGGTGAGCGGCCAGAACTTGGCGCCGAGCGCATGCGCGGCTTCGATCGATACTGGCACCGCCTGCGACGGCCCGCGCACCGTTATGGCCGCCAGGCCGCGGCCGCGATCGATTTCGACGTCGACATGCGAATAGGCCACGCGGTCGCCGTCGATCTTGCGGTCGAGCGGGGTGAACGCGATGCCCTTGGCGTCTTTCGGCCGGTCCGAGCGTGCGGCGATTTCGTGTGCGCGCGCGGCCACCGTGTCTCTCCACTTCGAATTGGGCACCACCTCGTCCACCAGCCGCCATTCGACGGCTTTGCTGCCGCGGATGCCCTCCTCAATTGAGCAAAACAAGTCGGCGCGGTCGCGCCGTACTTTGCGCTTGTCGGTGACGCGGGTGAGACCGCCGGTACCGGGCAGAACAGCGAGAAGCGGGGTCTCCGGCAGCGCAACAGCCGAACGACGGTCGTCCACCAGCATGATGTGGTCGGCGGCTAGCGCCAATTCGTAGCCCCCGCCCGCCGCATTGCCGTTGATGGCGCAGACATAGGCTTGTTTGGAATTCTCGGACGCGTCCTCGATGGCCAGCCGCGTCTCGTTGGTGAACTTACAGAAATTCACCTTCTGGGCATGCGTCGACTTGCCGAGCATGCGGATATTGGCGCCCGCGCAGAACACATTCTCCTTGCCGGATTTGATGACGACGCAGCGTACTTCCGGATGCTCGAAGCGCAGCCGCTGCACGGCGTCATTGAGTTCAATATCGACTCCGAGGTCGTAGGAGTTGAGTTTGAGCTCGTAGCCGTCGAACAGTCCGCCGGCCTGATCGACGTCCATAATCAAGTAAGCGACGTCGCCATCGCACTCGATGCGCCAATGGCGATAGCGCGACGGCTCGGTCTGAAAATCGATGAATTGCATGATCACAACGGCGCCGGATCGAAGCCGTCCGGCGGCCTTCTCCCTTTATGCATTATTTTGCATCTTAATATCATGCCGGCTATTGGCCGACAACAGCCAACGCGGCAATAAAACCGCGGGTTCCACAGCTGCCCGCCAGCTATGGCGATTAGATCGACAAAACAAGGCTTTTATACGATTTAGCCGCGCCAGCCGCCGCCCGAAAGGGGCCGGCCGTGCCGCCTCTTGTTTCGCATTATAATGCATGTTAGCTGGATAACGATGAAAGCAGCCCGCGCCAAGCCCGCCGCCAACCGCACCGCCGATGCCTATTTGCATCGGCTGGGCGAGCGCGTGCGCACGCTGCGCCATCAGCGCGGCATCACGCGCAAGGCCTTGGCGCAACATGCAAAAGTTTCCGAACGTTACCTGGCTCAGCTTGAGGTCGGACGCGGGAATATTTCGATCGTGCTGTTGCGGCGAATCGCGCGCGCCATCGGCCTGCCGGTCACACAGCTGGTGCATGAGGGCGCCGAACCGCCGCTCGATCTGGTGCTGCTGACGCAATTTCTCGAGCGGCTGCCGCCCGAAATGCTCGTAGAAGCCCGCAAGCTCGTCACCGAGCATTTTTCCTCGCCGCCCGAGGATCATCGTCGCGTCGCGCTAATCGGCCTGCGCGGCGGCGGCAAGTCCACACTCGGCCGCATGCTGGCGGAGCGCCTCGACGTGCCCTTCATCGAACTCGATCGCGAGATCGAGCGGCGCAGCGGCGCCAACCTGAGCGAAATCTTCGACATGTTCGGCCAGGAGACCTTCCGCCGCGCCGAGCGCGAGGCGCTCGACGACGTGTTGCGCCGGCACCCCCATTTCGTGATCGCCACCAGCGGCAGCATTGTCACCGAACCGGGCACGCTTGAATTGCTACTGGCCTCGTGCTTCACGGTCTGGGTGCGCGCCGAGCCGGAAGAGCATATGAAGCGGGTGATGGCGCAAGGCGACATGCGGCCGATGGCCAACAATGCCCGCGCCATGGAGGATTTGGTATCTATTCTCAAAAGCCGCGAACCGCTTTATGCCAAGGCGGAAGCCGTGCTCGCCACCACCGGAAAAACGCCCGAACAGAACCTGGCTGAGCTGCTGCGCGTCGTCGCGGTTCCCGCAACCCGCATCGCGCGCAGGTCGGCCTGACCATCGGAAACTCGCAGTAAGGAGCCGGCCGACGCCGGGACGAAACGAATGAGCGAAACAATCAAGACCGACGTTCTGATAGTCGGCGCGGGGCCGGTCGGCCTGTTCGCGGTATTCGAGCTCGGGCTGCTCGACATCAAGGCTCACCTGGTCGACATCCTCGACAAGGTCGGTGGGCAATGCGCCGAGCTTTATCCGGAAAAGCCGATCTACGACATTCCTGGCATCCCCTTCATCACCGGGCATGGCCTGACCGACGCCTTGATGGAACAGATCAAGCCGTTCAGGCCGACCTTCCATCTCGGCGAGATGGTGACGACGCTCGAGAAGATCGGCGAGCCGCTGTTCCGCGTCGGCACCGACCGCGGCCAAGTATTCGAGGCTAAAGTGGTCGTGATCGGCGCCGGCGGCGGCTCGTTCCAGCCTAAGCGCCCGCCGATCCCCGGCATCGAGCCCTATGAGGGCAAGTCCGTGCAATATGCCGTGCGCAAGATGGACGCCTTCCGCGACAAACGGCTGCTGATCGTCGGCGGCGGCAACTCGGCGCTCGACTGGACGCTCAATCTGCAGCCGATCGCCAAGCGCCTCACTTTGGTGCACCGGCGCGACGAATTCCGCGGCGCGCCCGACAGCGTCAACAAGATGCGCGAACTTGTCGCGTCCGGCGCCATGGACCTCAAGATCGGCCAGGTCTCGGCGCTGGAAGGCGCCGACGGCCAGCTTGCCGCCGCGTCGATCAAAGGCAAGGACACGGTCGAACGCATCGAGTGCGATACCATGCTGCCGTTCTTCGGGCTAACCATGAAGCTCGGCCCGGTCGCGGGCTGGGGCATCAAAATGGAAGACGAGTTGATCCCGGTCGACACCGCGGCGTTCGAAACCAATATTCCCGGCCTGTTCGCCATTGGCGACATCAACACCTATCCGGGCAAACTCAAGCTCATTCTGTCGGGCTTCCACGAAGGCGCGCTGATGGCGCAGAAGGCCTACCACTACATCTATCCCGACAAGCGGCTGGTGTTCCAATACACGACGTCGTCGACCAGCCTTCAAAAGAAACTCGGTGTCGCATGACCGACGTGCAGGACGTCTCCCACTCTACCGCGGCGAAAAGCGAAACGATGCCCAAGATCACTTTCATCGAGCACGATGGCACCGTTCACACGGTCGACGCTGAGATTGGCTCGACGGTGATGGAAACAGCCCAGCGCAATAATGTGACCAGCATCGTCGCCGAATGCGGCGGCTCCTGCACCTGCGCAACCTGCCTGGTGCATGTCGACGAGAAATGGTTTCCGGTGGTCGGAGCTCCCTCGCCCGAGGAAGAGGACATGCTCGACTTTGCCTTCGAGGTGACGCCGACCTCGCGGCTATCGTGTCAGATCAAAGTGACAGAAGCGCTCGACGGCCTTGTCGTGCGCACACCGGCCTATCAGGGACGCTGACCAAGGCGCCGGCTGCACGTGTTCGGCGCGGGCCCGCCCAAGGCATCGCTGGCATTTTCGCACAGCCTTGCGCACTTTGTCTCTTTTTTGCCGTAGTCTATTCACCGTATAAAGAGTTCTGATTTCGGCCACGCTTCATTCCGAATTTAACCGTGCTGGATGATCAATCCAGATTTGGTTTCACGATTTGGTCTGGAACAAAGTATGGCAGCTATCGCCATAATGCTTGTGGCTTCTGCGCCATAATAATACCGGACTGAAACGAGGAACATTTTGGCCAAATGCTGGTGAACCTCTTAGCCGCAGTCGCGCTCGCGGTGTGGCTTTACCTTATTGCAGGGCGCGGCGGCTTTTGGCTCGCGTGCGAACGCGACGATGGCGGCCCGGCGCCGGCGACATGGCCTTCGGTCATGACCGTCATCCCGGCGCGCGACGAGGCCGAAGGCGTCGGCGAGACCGTCGCCTCGCTGCTGCGGCAGGATTATGCCGGCGCGTTCTCCGTCATCCTGGTGGACGATCAAAGCAGCGACGGCACGGCGGACGTGGCGCGGCGTGCCGCGGGAGCTGCCGCCGACCGGCTGACCGTCGTGTCCGGCGCCGAACTGCCGGCGGGCTGGACCGGCAAGCTGTGGGCGATGAAGCAAGGCGTCGAATGCGCCCTGCCCGGTAAACCGGTCTATCTCTTGTTCACCGACGCCGACATCGTCTACACGCCCGATGCGCTCACGCGCCTCGTTTCGGAAGCGCAGGCGCATGGGCTCGTACTTAATTCGCGGATGGCCAGGCTGCGCTGCGAGAGCTTCGCCGAGCGCGTCTTCGTTCCGGCATTCATCTTCTTTTTCCAGATGCTCTACCCGTTCGCCTGGGTGAACGACCGCGGCCGCAAGCTGGCGGCGGCGGCGGGCGGCTGCATGCTGGTGCGGCGCGATGCGCTCGTGGCCGCCGGCGGCATCGAAGCCATCCGCGGCGCCTTGATCGACGACTGCGCGCTCGCGCGCGCGCTCAAGCCGCGGGGTCGGATCCGGCTCAGCCTGACCGACCGCGTGCGCAGCATCCGCGCCTATCCCGCGACGCAGGACATCCGGCGCATGGTCGCACGCTCGGCCTATGCGCAGCTCGGCTATTCGCCCGTGCTGCTGGCGGGCACAATCGCCGGCATGGCGCTGGTCTATTTGGCTCCGGTCCTGCTGGCCTTGTTCGGCCACGGCCTGGCGCAGACGCTCGGCCTCATCGCCTGGGCGGCCATGGCGATCGCGTTCCAGCCGATGCTGCGGTTCTACCGGCTGTCGCCGCTCTGGGGGCTATTTCTGCCGGCGATTGCGCTCGCCTACATGGCCTTTACCCTCGACTCCGCTTATCAATATGCCCGCAAGCGCGGCGGCCTCTGGAAAGGCCGCATTCAGTCGAACGTGAACGGCGTGCGATGACGGATGCCAATTCACTCCGGTCCGGCAAAGGCCACCGCGACGAGAATTTTCCCGTCGCGTCGTGGCTGATCCAGCCGCGCCACCGCGCCTTGATTCTGGCCTTCTACGAATTCGTGCGCTCGGCCGACGACATCGCCGACCATGCCGCGCTGACGGCGCCGCAGAAAGTCGAAATGCTCGACCGCATGGAGGCTGACCTTCTCGGCGCCGGCGACGGCAGCGCGGAAGCGGTGACGCTGCGCGCAGCGCTCGCCGAGCGCAGCATGTCGCCGCAGCATGCGCAGGATCTGCTCAAGGCGTTCCGGCTCGACGCCACCAAGCTGCGCTACCGCGACTGGGACGATCTCATGGGCTACTGCGCCTATTCTGCGATGCCGGTCGGACGTTTCGTGCTCGATGTGCATGGCGAGAGCCGCGCCACCTGGCCCTCGTCCGACGCCATCTGTGCGGCGCTGCAGATCATCAATCATCTGCAGGACTGTGCGGCGGACTACCGCAATCTCGACCGCGTTTATATCCCGCTCGACGCGCTTGCCGCCTGCGGCATTGGCGTCGAGGCGCTCGCCGCGTCAAAAGCGTCGCCGGATCTGCGGCGCTGCCTCGCCAGACTCGCCGAGCGCACCATGGTTCTTCTGCAGCAAGGCGACGCGCTGCCGAGCCTGGTCGAGGATACGCGGCTGGCGCTCGAGATTTCGGTCATCCAGACGCTGGCCCAGCACCTCACCGGTATGCTCCAGCGGCGCGATCCTTTGAGCGAACACGTGCATCTCGGCAAGCTCGGCGTCGCCGGCATCAGCCTCGTTGCCGTGCTCAAAGGACTCACGCGCCGGGCCGGCCGCCACCACGCAACGTCGGCGGCGCAGCCATGAGTGCCGTGGCCGAGGAGCCCGCAGTAGCCAGCGAACAGCGCGCCAGCGGCAGTTCGTTCTATCTGGCCATGCGCATCATGCCGAAGTCGCAGCGCGCGGCGATGTTCGAGATTTATTCGTTCTGCCGCCGCGTCGACGACGTTGCCGACGAAGCCGGCCCGCGCGACGTGCGGCTCAATCAATTGCAGGACTGGCGCGCCGACATCGCCGCGCTCTACGCCGGTACGCCGCCGCGGCATCTGAGCGGGCTCGCGCGCGCCGTACGCGATTTCGATCTGCAACGCGAGGATTTCCTCGCCGTCATCGACGGCATGGAGATGGACGTCGTAGCCGACATCCGCGCGCCCGATTTCGCGACCTTCGATCTTTATTGCGACCGCGTCGCCAGCGCGGTCGGCCGGCTGAGCGTCCGCGTGTTCGGCATGGAGAAGGAAGCGGGCTTGGCGCTCGCGCATCACCTCGGGCGCGCCTTACAGATGACCAACATCCTGCGCGACGTCGACGAGGACGCCGGCATCGGCCGGCTCTATCTGCCGCGCGAGGCGCTGGCCGACGCCGGCATCGCCGGCGACGACCCGGCAACGGTGCTGGCCAATCCGGCGATCGGTAAAGTCTGCGCCGCGGTCGCCGCGCGCGCCGACCGCCATTTCGCGGAAGCCGAAGCCATCATGGCGCGGAGCCCGCGCCGCACCGTGCGCACGCCGCGCATCATGGCGACCGCCTACCGCATGATATTCGACCGGCTGATGCAACGCGGCTGGCAGCCGCCGCGCGAGCCGGTGCGGCTGCGGCGCCGGCAATTCCTCTGGATATTGTTGCGCTACGCGATTCTGTAATGACACTCTCGGTCCACATCATCGGCGCCGGCCTCGCCGGTCTCGCCACCGCAGTGCGGCTGGCCGAACGCGGCGTGCCCGTAACCGTGTACGAGGCGACCAACCAGGCGGGCGGCCGCTGCCGTTCCTATCACGACCCCGCACTCGGAATAACGATCGATAACGGCAACCATCTTCTTTTGTCCGGCAACCGGGCGGCAATCGGCTATCTCGAGACGATCGGCGCCCGCGACCGGCTAGTTGGGCCTGCGAGCGCCAGCTTTCCGTTTATCGATCTCGCCAGCCATGAGCGCTGGACGCTGCGCGCGAATGCCGGCCGCCTGCCATGGTGGATCTTCGACCGCAAGCGCCGCGTGCCGGGCACGCGCGCGCGCGATTATTTGTCCATCCTGCGTCTGCTGCGCGCCGCACCCCGCGCGACCATCAGCGAGGTACTCGATTGCAAGGGACCACTCTATGACCGGCTGATCGGGCCGCTGCTGCTGGCCGCGCTCAATACCGAGCCGCCGGCAAGCTCGGCCAAGCTCGCCGCGGCGGTGATCCGCGAAACGCTGGCCGCGGGCGGGCGCAGCTACCGTCCGCTGTTCGCGCGCGACGGATTGTCGGCGGCCTTCGTCGAGCCGGCGCTAAAATTCATCGCAGCCAATGGCGGCAAGGTCATCTTCGGCGAGCGGTTGCGGGCGTTTACGTTCGAGGCGGAGCGCGTGACCGGGCTCGATTTTGGCGATCTTTCTGTCCCGTTGCGTGCGGGCGATGCCGCCGTTCTGGCGGTGCCGCCGGTGGTGGCCGCTTCGCTCGTACCGGATCTGACGGTGCCGACGGAATTCCGCGCCATCGTCAACGCCCATTTCCGTCTCACGCCGCCGGCCGGGCTTGCACCCATGACCGGCATCATCAATGGAACGGCCGAGTGGCTGTTCGCCTTTCCCGACCGCCTGTCGGTCACCATCAGCAGCGGCGACCGGCTGCTCGATACGCCGCGCGAGGAACTTGCGGCCCTGATCTGGCGGGAAGTGGCCGAGATCGCGGGCATTGCAGGCCCGCAGCCGCCGTGGCAAATCGTGCGGGAACGGCGGGCGACTTTTGCCGCTTTGCCGCGCGAGGACGCCAAACGCCCGGACGCGCGCGCGCGTTGGAACAATCTGCTGCTCGCCGGCGATTGGACGGCGACCGGCCTGCCGGCGACCATCGAGGGCGCCATCCGCTCCGGCAACCGGGCGGCCGCGTTGATCGGAACAGTGACCTGACGATAGGCGCAATGTCTGAGACCTTGAACGATCTGACCGGCAGCAAACCGATGGCGACCTCCACGCTCGAGCGCGCGATCGGCGCGGCGACCGATGCCCTACTCACGCGCCAGCGCGACGACGGCCATTGGGTGTTCGAGCTCGAAGCCGACGCCACCATTCCGGCCGAATATGTGCTGCTGCGGCACTATCTCGGCGAGCCGGTCGATGCCGCGCTCGAAGCGAAGATTGCCGTCTATTTGCGCCGCATCCAGGGTACGCACGGCGGCTGGCCGCTGTTTCGCGATGGCGATCTCGACGTCAGCGCAACCGTGAAGGCCTATTTCGCCCTGAAGATGATCGGCGATTCTGTCGACGCCGATCACATGCGCCGCGCCCGCGAGGCCTTGCGCGCGCGCGGCGGCGCCGAACGCGCCAACGTGTTCACGCGCATCATGCTGGCGCTGTTCGGATTTATTCCGTGGCGCGCCGTGCCGATGATGCCAGTCGAGATCATGCTATTGCCGAAATGGTTTCCGATCCATCTCGACAAGATGTCGTACTGGAGCCGCACCGTCATCGTGCCGCTGCTGGTGCTGATGGCCAAGCGGCCGGTGGCGCGCAACGCCAAGGGCGTGCGCATCGACGAGCTGTTTCTTGGATCGCCAGCGGACCTCGGCCCGGCGCCGAAGGCGCCGCAGCAGAAGGCGTCGTGGTTCTGGTTCTTCCGCGGCATCGACAACGTGTTGCGGGTGATCGAGCCGCTGCTGTTGCGGCGGCTCGCCTCACATCAGCGCGCGATCGACCGCGCCGTCGCCTGGGTCGGCGAACGCCTCAACGGCGAGGACGGCTTGGGCGCGATTTTTCCGGCGATGGCGAACAGCGTGATGATGTTCGACGTGCTTGGGCTTCCGGAAAGCCATCCGCAGCGCGCCATCGCGCGCAAATCGGTGGAGAAGCTCCTCGTCGTGCACGAGGACGAAGCCTATTGCCAGCCGTGCGTCTCGCCGATCTGGGACACGGGCCTTGCCTGCCACGCGCTGCTCGAAGCCGGCGGCGCGCGGGCAGCGGCGCAGGTCAAGAAAGGTCTCGACTGGCTGGTGCCGATGCAGGTTCTCGATGTGCGCGGCGACTGGATTGCGCGGCGGCCCAACCTGAGCCCCGGCGGCTGGGCGTTCCAATATGCCAATCCGCATTATCCCGACGTCGATGATACCGCCGTCGTCGCCATGGCCATGGATCGCGTGCAGAAAGAGTCAGGCCGCGAGGAGTTTCGCGTCCCGCTCGAACGCGCGCGCGAATGGATTGTCGGCATGCAGAGCGAGAACGGCGCCTGGGGCGCATTCGACGCCGACAACGAGTTCTACTACCTGAACAACATTCCGTTCGCCGACCATGGCGCGCTGCTCGACCCGCCGACCGAAGACGTCACGGCGCGCTGCCTGTCGATGCTGGCGCAGTTCGGCGACACGATTGCGGACAGTCAGGCGGTGGCGCGCGGGGTCGACTATCTGCGGCGCGTGCAACTCGCCGACGGCAGCTGGTACGGCCGCTGGGGCATGAACTACATCTACGGCACCTGGTCGGTGCTTTGCGCCCTCAATGTCGCTGGGCTAGAGCCCAGCGAGCCCATGATGCGCAAGGCCGCCAATTGGCTCGTCTCCATCCAGAACCCGGACGGCGGCTGGGGCGAAGACGGCAGCAGCTACAAGCTCGACTACCGTGGCTATGAGCCCGCGCCGAGCACCCCCTCGCAGACCGCTTGGGCATTGATCGGCCTGATGGCGGCGGGGGCCGTCGATTCGCCGGCGGTCCAGCGCGGCATCGACTTTCTCCAACGCACGCAAGGGGCCGACGGCCTCTGGGCGGAAGAGCGCTACACCGCGACGGGCTTCCCGCGCGTGTTCTATCTACGCTACCACGGCTATGCGAAATTCTTCCCGCTATGGGCTCTGGCGCGCTACCGCAATATCACGCAGCAACGCTACGCCAAATTTGGCATGTGACGCTTCGGGACAGCCGGACTGCCGTCCACGGGACTCACTGCAGGCTCTTGGTGCTTCCGGTGCGCGGAGGCCCCATGCCCTTCGTCGCCGCGCCGTCGGGTGGTTTGCGCAGCGCGAGCCAGTACGGCACCAGGTTTGGCGGCATCTGGTCCAGCGGCATCACGTCATTGGGAAGCCGCCGCCATGTCTGGTTCTGGCCTAACAGTTCAATCGCGAGAAAGCCGCGCACAATAAGCTGCTGGCCATCCGGGCTCAGCGTCAGTTTCGCCTGGTAAACATTGCCGTCGCGCGGATCGAGGATGCTTCCATTCGCATAAACCAAGCCGTGACGCTGCATGCCTTTGATGATGACGAGGCCGAGCGACGGCTGATTCTTCTGGTCGCCGGTACAGTGGGTGCAGATCGGATTGGGCTCCTCGCCAGGCTTGATGAACATTTTGGCGATGGCGCCTTCGTAGACGCCGTTGTTCTCAAAAATAAGAAACCAACCGCCGACCCGCCCATCCGGATAAACCTGCGCCCACATGCCGGCTGCGGTTGGCTCGCCCGCGCTCTGCGGCACGGCATAGGCCAAGCCCGCCATCAGAAAAGCCGCGATCAGCGTGAGAAGCCTCAACTTCATAATGCAGCATCCTGGTTGCCGCAGTGGAAGCACGCCCGGTACATCTTTCGGTAATGTGTTCTTTTCACGGAATCAAACGAACAAATCCGGCTCATCGGTTAGCATAAGTCTTAGACGTATAGTTGCTCTAACAATTTGCAACTGCTGACCGCCTCGCAGGCAGCACCAAACGGTTCCGTTACTGCCCGTGGCTTTCCAGCACCTCGCGGCAGGCACGGCGGAGTTTCACGCGGTGTTCCTGCAGGCAGGCAAGAATAACGCCATCGCCCTGCCCGACGAGGGTGTGGCAGAACCGGCGCACGTCCGGACGGCAGGCGGCCTCCTCCTGAGGCGTGCCACTCGACGCGAATGCCGCCGATGCGGCAGCGGTCAGGACGGTCACCAGCACGACTATACGAATCATCTCAGCTCTCCTTGCGTTCCTTGCCAGTGGCGCTCTCGGCGCCGCGGCGAGCGTTCCCTGTCAAGATTTGGAATTCGGCGCGGCTTTGCGCGCCTTGCCATTTACGTCACTTGTCGCTCACTTGCCGTTGCTTTGTTTCCGAATGCGCGCCTCATTGTCGCCTAGCATAGCGTCGCCCGGTTCATCCGTCGCCAGCCCGCCATTGCGCGGCTTGCCCATAAGAACCGGCTGGAACAATACCGCCGCCGCCAGCGTGCTCATTAACGACAGGGCTAACAATTTTCCCATGCTGGCGGTTCCGGGGTGGCTCGAGAACCACAGGCTGCCGAACGCCGTTGCGGTCGTAAGTGCGCTGAAAAATACGGCGCGAGTGAGGCTCGTCTGCAAGAGGTTCGTCTGTCCCTCCCGCCACGCCATAATATAATAAATCTTGAACGCGACGCCGACGCCGAGCAGCAGCGGCAGCGCGATGATATTGGCGAAATTGAGCGGCAGGCCGATCAGGACGCAGACTTCCAGCGTCACGACGCCGGCCAACATCAGCGGAATGAGCGTCAACAGCACGTCGCCGATCCGCCGCAGCACGAGCCACAACAGGATGCCGATCGACAGCAGCGCCCACAGGCCGGCCTCAATAAAGGCGCGCACGATCGTGTCCCCTGCATCGAGGATCGAGATCGGCCCTTCGATAGCGTTCGGCTCGACTGCCAACACGGAACGCGCAAACTGACGCATCGCCACGTTATCGCTGGGGTTACCGTTTGGCGCGACCTGCACCCGTGCGCGGCCGTCTGCCGTCGTCCAGTCGCGCACGAGAGTCGTCGGCAATGATTTCTGCGTTACCGGTTCCGCTTGAAGCGCCGCCTGCAGACCGCTCAACACGGCCTTCAACGGCTGAATGAACGCGGTCTCGGCCGTGGCGCGCGTTTCCTGGTTCGCGTTGGCGAGCGAGGTGAGCGCGGCGGCCAGCCGTTTGGCGGCGACAGCGCCCGGGCCATTCTGATTGCCGGACGCTTCGATGAGCCGGCCGGCACCCTCCTTCAGCGCGTCGACGTTTTCCGCGTCGGTCGGCGGCGGCGACATATTTTTGGGATCGAAGGCCGCCTCAAGCGCCTTTGCCGCGTTGCGAATGAGCGGCAGCTTTTCCGCCTGGAGCGTAGGGATGAAGCTGGTGAGCGTCAGCACGCGCGACACTTCCGGCAGCTTCGACAGGCGTCCGGCAATGACGCCGGCATCGCTGAGCGAGGGCGCCAGCACCTCGACCGCATTCGTATTGTTTGCCGGGTCGCGGCTGAGATCGAGATAAGTCGCGACCGATTCCGTTTTTGGATCGCGCAAATTGATCGGGTTGAAGTCGAAACTGAGCCAATAGAGCAGCGGCAGGCCGGCGATCACCACGATGGCGGTGCCAATGATAATCGGAACGCGCTTGCGCTCAAGAAAACTGTCGACCGGCGCCAGCGCGGAAAAGCCGAGTTCGTCCGGCTCGCCCGGCGGGTTGAGCAAGCGGATCAGCGCCGGCAAAACGGTGATGCTGGTCGCGAAGGCGATCAGCATGCCGAAACCGGCGATCAGGCCCAATTCAGACACGCCGCGGTAGTCGGTCGGCAGGAACGATAGAAAGCCGGCGGCTGTCGCGCCGGCGGCGAGCGTCAATGGCGCACCGACATGCTTGCCGGCCTGCAGCACCGCCGCCTTAAGGTCGTTGAGTTCGTGGCGCTCCGCCCGGTAACGCACGCTGTACTGGATGCCGAAATCGACGCCGATGCCGACGAACAGCACGGCAAAATAGACCGAGATCAGGTTCAGCGTGCCGACCATCAGCAGTCCGAGCGCCGCGGTCATTGCAAGCCCCATGAACAAATTGACGAACACGGCAACGATCAGCCGCGCCGAGCGCAGCGCCAGCCAGAGAATGACGAGCACGATGAAAACGGTGATGAGACCGTTGCGCACCGCGCCCTCTTTGATGGTGGCGAATTCCTCGTCCGCCATAGCCACCGGGCCGGTGAGCCGCACGGTTGCCTGGAATTGCGGGGCGATCTCGGCCGCGACTTGTCGGATCGCCTGGGTGGCGACGTGGCCGGGCTCGATCGCGCTGTAGTCGAGCACCGGGCGCACCTCGATGAAGCCGCGCAGCTCGCTCGGTTGCGCCGGATGACCCGCGACGAGAACGCGCCAGGAGAAGCTCGCCGGCTGCCCCTTGAGCACCTTTTCCAGGGTATCGGAGGCCATGTTGAAGACGCGCGTGAAATCGTCGAGCTTGACGTGCTTGGCCTGGATCCCGAGCAGGGCGTCCTCGAGCCCGCTGATGAGCCCGCGCAAGCTCGGATCGGTCGCAAGATCTTGAATAAGCGGTTCGGCCTGCACCAGTGGCGCGAGGCTGCGCTTGAGTTCGTCCGGCGGCTGGAACAACAGGCCGTTGCGGGCGAAAAACTCGCCGCCGCCGGATTGCGTCACCGCGCGGAACCGTTCCTTGTTCTTTGCCAGCGCCCGTGTCAGCGCGGCCGTCGCCTCGCCCGTCAGTTCCGGCGTCGGCGCCTCGACGACGACGTAAATCAGCTGGAAGCGTTGGAACGCCTGCTCGAAGGCGAGTTCACGTTTGCGCCAGCCGAGATCCGAAGAGAGCAGCGTGTTGATATCGGAGTTGATGGCGAAATGACGCGCAACGTAGACGCCCGACGCAATAGCTAGCAGCAAACCGGCCGCGACTACGCGCCAAGCATTGCGCGTGCAGAAATCGATGATGCGAACAATGATAGAGGTGAGCATGAAGCTGGGGTCATCCAATCGTCCGATCGCACTTTATCGAAACGGCGGCAGCGCACCGGCCGGCGCAGCGCCGAGGATCGAACGCGAATAGACCGGGGCCTATCCCGCCGCGGCCGTAATCTTCGGTTGGGCGGGCTTGGCTCCGGATGGGTCGACCCCGGCCTCGGACTTGGCCTCGGACTTGGCCTCGTGAATTTCGTGCAGCATCTTGTCGACATGGCGAGAAAAGACGTACTGCGCCGGTCGTTGCTGCGTCAGGGAGATTTCCGGCGCCATCGGTCCCTCGGTGCGCACGCCACGGATGGCGGTCCATAGCGCGCTCAGCGGATTGCTGACCGAAGCATGCGCCGCGGTCGGCTCGTAACCGCAATGCGCCATGCAGTTCGCGCACTTCTCGTATTGGCCGGTGCCGTAGGAATCCCAGTCGGTGGTTTCCATCAACTCCTTGAAGGTCTTGGCGTAGCCCTCGCCGAGCAGATAGCAGGGCTTCTGCCAGCCGAACAGATTGCGCGTCGGCATCCCCCACGGCGTGCAGTGATATTCGCGGTTGCCGGCGAGGAAATCGAGGAACAGACCCGAGTGCATCAGTTCCCACTTCTTGCCCTTGCCCAAGGCGAACACGCGGCGGAACAGTTCCTTGGTTTTGCGGCGGTTGAGGAAGTGATCCTGGTCGGGCGCGCGCTCATAGGCATAGCCGGGCGAGATCGATACGCCGACGCCGAGTTCCTTGGCCTGATCGAGAAAGGCGGCGATGTCCTCGGCGGCGTGGCCGTCGAAGATCGTGGCGTTGACATTGACCGTGAAGCCCTTGGCCTTCGCCGCCTTGATGGCGCGCACGGCGATGTCGAACACGCCCTTCTGCGAAACCGATTTGTCGTGATGCTCTTTCAGCCCATCGAGATGCACGGAAAAGAACAGATACGGCGACGGCTCGAACAGGTGCAACTTCTTCTCGAGCAACAGCGCGTTGGTGCAAAGCGAGACGAACTTCTTGCGCGCGACAATGCCTTTTACGATCTCGCCGATCTCGCGATGGATGAGCGGCTCGCCGCCGGGGATCGCCACCATCGGCGCGCCGCATTCGTCGACCGCGTCGAGGCAGTCCTTGACCGACATGCGCTGGTTCAGGATCGGGTCCGGATAATCGATCTTGCCGCAGCCGATGCAGGCCAGGTTGCAGCGGAACAACGGCTCCAGCATCAGAACGAGCGGATAGCGTTTGCGGCCCAGAATCTTCTGCTTGAAGAGATAGGCCCCGATGCGCATTTCTTTGAAAAATGGGATTTTCATAAGTCGTCGGTTCTCGTTCGAATTGTCGCGCCTCGCGCAACGAATATATGGGGATAAAGCCGCCTAGGCGGAAGCCAACTCCGCCGGCAGCCGGAACTCGATGGTCTCTTCCCGGCCATCTAGGACCGAAACTTCGACCGGACCAAGGCGGGCAAGGGCATCGACGACGCCCTCGACCAGAACCTCAGGCGCCGAGGCGCCCGCGGTGAGGCCGACGGTCCGCGCATGCTGCACCCATTCCGGCTGCAACTCGCTGCTGTCGGCAATCAGATAGCTCGGTATGCCGGTCTCCAGCCCGATTTCGCGCAGGCGATTGGAATTCGAACTGTTTTTCGCGCCGACCACCAGAATGACGTCGACCTGCCGGCTCAACTCGCGCACGGCCGCCTGGCGGTTCTGCGTGGCGTAACAGATATCTCGCATTTCGGGTCCGACGATATCGTTGAAGCGTTGCTCCAGCTTTGCAATGATTCCTCTTGTGTCGTCCACGCTCAGCGTGGTCTGGGTGATGTAGGCGACCGGGGCGTCAATCGGGATGTCGAGTTTCTCGACGTCTTCCTCGGTCTGCACCAGCACAACCGGGCCTGAGATTTGTCCGATCGTGCCCACGACTTCCGGGTGGCCGGCATGGCCGATCAGGATAAGGGTGCGGCCCTGGGCGACATAGCGTTTGCCCTGGTTATGGACTTTGGTGACTAGCGGACAGGTCGCGTTGAGCACCGGAAGGCCGCGTCCCGCCGCTTCCTCCTCGACGCTGCGGGCGACGCCGTGCGCGCTGAAGATGGTCACCGCGTTTTCCGGTATCTCGGAGACCGTCTCGACGAAACGGGCACCCTTGGCCTTGAGGCTGTCGACCACGTGCTTGTTGTGCACGATTTCGTGGCGCACATAGACCGGCGCGCCGTATTTCTGCAGTGCGCGCTCGACGATCTCGATCGCGCGCACGACCCCTGCGCAAAAGCCGCGTGGCTGCGCCAGGATGATCCGCAAAGGCGTCTTCTCGATCATCGAGTTCTCCGGCAAATTCTATCGGTCATGCGAGGCCAAGCTTAAGCGTTTCGGCATGAACATCCCTGCCCAGCGCCTCGAACACCTTGGCGACGATGCCTTGGGCGTCGAGGCCGGCCTTGGCATACATGGCCGCCGGCGTGTCCTGGTCGAGGAACAGGTCCGGCAGCACCATGGTGCGGATCTTGAGGCCCGTGTCGAGCACGCCGTGGTCGGACAGCGCCTGCAGCACAAAGGAGCCGAAACCGCCGACCGCGTTCTCTTCGATGGTCACCAGCACCTCGTGCTCGCGCGCCAGGCGCAGCACCAGATCGGTGTCGAGCGGCTTGGCAAAACGGGCGTCGGCGACCGTCGTGGAGAGGCCGAGCGCGGCCAGTTCATCCGCGGCTTTGAGGCACTCGCCCAGCCGCGCGCCATAGGACAACAGCGCCACCTTGTGGCCCTCGCGCAGGATGCGGCCCTTGCCGATCTCCAGCGGAACACCCTCCGCCGGCATCGGCACGCCGCGGCCCTCGCCGCGCGGATAGCGCAGCGCCGAGGGGCGGTCGTCGATGGCGACCTGGGTCGCCACCATGTGCACCAGTTCGGCCTCGTCGGAAGCCGCCATCAGCACAAAGCCGGGCAGACAGCCGAGATAGGTCACGTCAAAGGAGCCGGCATGCGTCGGCCCGTCGGCGCCCACCAGTCCCGCGCGGTCGATGGCAAAGCGTACCGGCAGCCGCTGGATGGCGATGTCGTGCACCACCTGGTCATAGGCGCGCTGCAGGAAGGTCGAATAGATCGTCGCGAACGGCTTGAAGCCTTCCGTCGCCAGCCCGCCGGCAAAGGTCACCGCGTGCTGCTCGGCTATGCCGACGTCGAAGGTGCGCTTGGGGAACTCCTTCTCGAACAGGTCGATACCCGTCCCCGACGGCATCGCCGCGGTAATGGCGACGATCTTGTCGTCCTTGCGCGCTTCCTTGATCAGGCTCTCGCCGAACACCTTGGTGTATTGCGGCGCGCCGCCCTTCGACTTGGCCTGCGCGCCGGTCGCCACATCGAACTTGACCACGCCGTGGTACTTGTCGGCGCTCGTCTCCGCCGGCGCGTAGCCCTTGCCCTTCTGGGTGACGACGTGGACCAAAATCGGTCCGATCTCGGCGTCGCGCACATTGCGCAGCACCGGCAGCAAATGATCGAGATTGTGCCCGTCGATCGGCCCGACGTAATAAAAACCCAGCTCCTCGAACAGCGTGCCGCCGGTGACGTAAGTGCGCGCGTGTTCGACCGCCCGCGTGATGGCGCGGTCGAGCGGCTTGGGCAGATGATGGGTCAACTGCTTGCCGACGTCGCGCAGCTTCAAATACGTGCGGCCCGAGCCGAGCCGCGCCAGATAGGCCGACATGGCGCCGACCGGCGGCGCGATCGACATGTCGTTGTCGTTCAAGATCACGATCAGCCGCTCGTTGCGGGCGCCGGCATTGTTCATCGCCTCATAGGCCATGCCCGCCGACATGGCGCCGTCGCCGATCACCGCGATGACGTTGTTCTTCTTGCCGGCGAGATCGCGCGCCACCGCCATGCCAAGGCCGGCCGAGATCGAGGTCGAGGAATGCGCGGCGCCGAACGGGTCGTATTCGCTCTCGGCGCGCTTGGTGAAGCCCGACAGCCCGCCGCCCTGTCGCAGCGTCCGAATGCGGTCGCGCCGTCCGGTCAAAATCTTGTGCGGATAGGCCTGATGCCCGACGTCCCAGATCAGCCGGTCGGCCGGCGTGTCGAACACGTAATGCAGCGCCACCGTCAGTTCCACAACGCCTAAGCCCGCGCCCAGATGCCCACCGGTCGCCGCCACCGCGTTGATCGTCGCGTAACGCAGTTCGTCCGCAACCTCGCGCAACTGTTCCAAAGACAGGTTCTTCAGATCGCGCGGCTCTTTAATCGACTCTAACATTTCGCTTCCAATCCGTGTCGTGAGGGGCAATTTAGCGCATGAATCCTGAGAGGTAGGCAATTATGTGGACGAAAGTATAAGGCAAGAATTATACCAGTTCCATATCTCGTCTCCCAAACGGTTAAGCGTAACCGCGCTATAAACGGCCAGTTTCTCAAGGCCGATCAACTCACCCAGCTTCCATTTAAGCGTCTGAATCGCTAGGAACCTAGGTATCCGGCATCGCGAAACCAGCGCACGGCGTCGCTAATCCCCTCGGTATAAGTCCTTGAGCGATATCCGAGTTCCTGCTCGGCCTTGGTAGATGCGAAGAACATACGGTATTTCGCCATATGAACGCCGTCTAGGGTCGCAAAAGGTTCGCGGCCCGTGACCTTTGCCACGGCCTCGGAGACATAGGCAAACGGGATGAGCGCACGCCACGGCAGCCGCAACCGCGGCGCGCGCCGGCCGACCAGGCCGGAGATATCGCGCAGCATCTGCGAGAACAAGACATCCTGGCCGCCGAGAATGTAGCGCTCGCCGATCTTGCCGCGACGCAAGGCCGCGAGATGGCCGCTGGCCACATCGTCCACATGCACAAGGTTGAGCCCCGTATCGACGAATGCCGGAATGCGCCCCTTGGCGGCTTCGACGATGATCCTGCCGGTCGGCGTCGGCCGCACATCGCACGGGCCAACGGGCGTCGAGGGATTGACGATGACGGCGGCGAGACCGCGTTCCGCCACCATGGACTCGACCAGGCGTTCGGCCGCGATCTTGCTCCGCTTATAGGCGCCGATGCCCTGATCCTCGCGCAGCGGCGTCGCTTCGTCCGCAGCCGTCCCATCGGGCCGCAAGGCGATTGTCGCCACGCTGCTGGTGTATATGACGCGCTCGACGCCCGCTTTGATCGCCTCCTCCATGAGGATGCGGGTGCCTTCGACGTTGGAGGCAAAGATCTCGCTGGGGTCGCGCGCCCAAAGGCGATAATCCGCCGCCACGTGAAAGACGTAGCGCATGCCGGCCAGCGCGCGCTCGACGGATTTCCGGTCGCGTAGGTCGCCTTCGAAAAACTCCAGGCCCAATCCAGCGAGATGCGCGCGCGGACTTGCACCACGAACCAGCGCGCGCACCGAATACCCGGCCTCGACCAGCTTGCGGGCGACGGCGGAGCCGACGAAGCCGCTTGCACCGGTAACGAGAACCGTTTCCTGATTGCTCATGCGGGCTGCCGCGGCTGACCTGCCATGATCGGTCGTCTATTCGAGTTGCGGGCAAAGGGGAAGCTACATCCAAGCGCAGGATCGCAGGTGGATTTTACGCCCGTGCGACCGGCAAAATTCGGCTCAGAATGCGTCGACGCGTCGGTATTCTGTGCAATTCCAATAGTTTTCTACTAGCCCGGCATGAAATTTGCTTTATACAGGAGGCGCTAGGGGCCGATATGACGCAAACCGATACGATCGATTCATGGGCATCCCCATTGTCGGGGGCCCGCGTGCAATTCGCTATTCCTCCGGCCGGCAGTGACGCCACAGACCATGCGCAGGCGGCGAGCCTGGAAGCGGCGCGCGCTCCGGCGGATGGCTCCGTCATTGCCCTCGTTGGGCTGGCGTTTGAAGCGCGCATCGCGTCCGGGCCCGGTGTGGTCGTCATCTGCCGCAATTCGGAACGCGAGGTCGCCGCGTCGCTCAGCCAGGCCGTCCAAAAAGGCTGCCGCAGCATCATCAGTTTTGGCGTGGCCGGCGGGCTCGCCCCGCATTTGCGCCCGGGGAACTGGGTCGTTGCGTCATCGATCATCGACGCGCAACACAATCGTCCGACGGACCGTGTCTGGTCGGAAAAGATCCTGGCAATGATCCCGGGCGCCGAACACAAACCGATCACGGGCGTCGACTACGCGGTCGCCGCCCCCGAAGCAAAACGGCGAATGCATGCCGAGACAGGTGCGGCGACAGTCGACATGGAGTTGCATCTCGTCGCCCGGCTCGCGTCCACCCACGGGCTGAGTTTCACGGCGATCAGGGTGGTCATCGACCCTGCGCATCGCGTCGTGCCGGATGCCGCACTGGCCGGCATGCGCCCGGACGGCGGTACGAGCGTCACGGCCGTCATCCGCGAACTGATCGCGGGACCGTCGCAACTATCCGGGCTGTTGCGCGTCGCCTACGACGCCTATGCGGCCCGCCGCGCCTTACAGCGCGCCCGCCAGCTGCTGGGGCCGGATTTCGGCCTGCTCGGGCTCAGCCAAGCCTGATCGCTAATGAAACCCCTGTCGCGGAACCGTTACCGGTCCTTGGTATTGGTGACGTTGACGCATTGGCAATGGAAGGCGATATAAGTCCGTGGGCGCGCCAAAAACGGCTCGCCAGGGCCTCTATTAGAACGTCATATGAGCACCGCGACCAAAGAACGTCATAAATCGATTGCCGTGGACGTCGGTGGCGTCCTGGTTGGCGGCGGCGCGCCCATTGTCGTGCAGTCGATGACCAACACCGACACGGCCGACGTGGAGGGAACCGTGCGCCAGGTGGCGGCGCTGGCCCGCGCCGGCTCGGAGCTCGTTCGCATTACGGTCGACCGCGACGAGGCGGCGGCGGCGGTGCCGCACATCAAGGAGCGGCTGCTCAAGATGGGCCTCAATGTGCCCATCGTCGGCGACTTCCATTATATCGGCCACAAGCTGCTCGCCGATCATCCGGGCTGCGCCGAGGCACTCGACAAATACCGCATCAATCCCGGCAATGTCGGATTCAAGGACAAGAAGGACCGCCAGTTCTCGGCCATCGTCGAGATGGCGATCAAGCACAACAAGCCGGTACGCATCGGCGCCAATTGGGGCTCGCTCGATCAGGAATTGCTCACGCAATTGATGGACGAGAATTCGCGAGCCGCGGAGCCGCTGGACGCCCGCGAGGTGACGCACGAAGCCATGGTGCAATCGGCGCTGCTGTCGGCGGCGCGCGCCGTCGAGATCGGTCTGCCGAAGAACCGCATCATCCTGTCGGCCAAAGTCTCGGCGGTGCAGGACCTCATTGCGGTCTATACCATTCTCGCCAGCCGCTCCGACTATGCGCTGCATCTCGGCTTGACCGAGGCGGGCATGGGCACCAAGGGCATCGTCGCTTCGAGCGCCGCCATGGGCGTGCTGCTGCAGCAAGGCATCGGCGACACCATCCGCATTTCGCTCACACCGGAGCCGAACGGCGACCGCACGCGCGAAGTTCAGGTGGCGCAGGAGCTGTTGCAAACGATGGGCTTGCGCACCTTCGTGCCGCTGGTGGCCGCCTGCCCGGGCTGCGGCCGCACAACTTCCACCACATTCCAGGAGCTCGCCCAGGATATTCAAGGCTTCATCCGCGACTCCATGCCGGCCTGGAAAACGCGCTATCCGGGCGTCGAGACGCTGAACGTCGCGGTCATGGGCTGCATCGTCAACGGCCCGGGCGAGAGCAAGCACGCCGACATCGGCATTTCCCTGCCCGGCACCGGCGAGCAGCCGACCGCGCCGGTGTTCATCGACGGCAAGAAGGCGGCCACCCTGCGCGGACCCACGCTCACGACTGATTTCAAGAAAATGGTTATAGACTACATCGAGCAGCGGTTCGGCCACGCCGGACGGAACGCGGAAGGCGCACTCCACCTGGATGATGTTGAACCGGTGCAGTAGTCTCTCTGCCACCGCTAAAGTAAATTCTTCAGGTCATTATCGAGGGGGGCTGAAAAGCCCGAAATTAATGGGTCTGCCTTCGCAAAATTCAGCCGCCGTTTATTCCGGCAAACGTAAACCGTCGGCGGATTCCACAGACCGCTTCAAACAGAGCCTGGATCAAGTCGCAGCCGATACCGAGGGCCTGCTCGACCGGCTGCTGGCGCCCGAACCGGTTTCCGGTGAGTTGGCGCGCCCCGCCCGCCTCGTGGAGGCCATGCGTTATGCGAGCCTTGGGGGCGGCAAGCGGATCCGCCCTTTTCTGGTCGTTGAAACCGCGAAACTCTTCCGTGTGCCGCGGCGGCAGGCCTTGATGGTGGCCGCGGCCCTCGAGTGCGTGCATTGCTATTCGCTCGTGCACGACGACCTTCCCGCCATGGATGACGACGCGCTGCGGCGCGGCAGGCCCACCGTTCACAAGGCCTTCGACGAAGCGACCGCGATCCTGGCGGGCGATGCGCTTTTGACTTTCGCCTTCGATATCCTCGCGCGCCCGCAAACCCACGCGAAAGCCGACATCAGAATTGCGCTCACCGCTGCGCTCGCGCGCGCGGCCGGCGTCGGTGGAATGGCCGGCGGGCAAATGCTCGATCTTGCGGCCGAAGGACGGTTTGCCAGGGTTCGCCGGCTCGATTTCGCCGGCGTCAAAACGTTGCAAGCGATGAAGACCGGAGCCCTGCTGAAATATGGCTGCGCCAGCGGAGCGATCCTCGGCGAAGCGCCGCGCAAGGCGCGCGCGGCGCTCGAACGCTACGGTTCGGCGGTCGGCGAAGCATTTCAGGTGGCCGACGATTTGCTCGATATCGAGGGCGATGCGGCGACCGTCGGCAAGGCGACCGGCAAAGATGCGGCCGCCCATAAGGCGACCTTCGTGAGCCTGCTCGGGATTAACGGCGCACGGAAGCGCCTCCAGGCGCTGGTTGGCGAGGCCGAAAAGGCGATCGCAACATTCGGCAAAGATGGCGCAACCTTGTGCGCAGCGGCGCGCTTCATCGCAAATCGCCGCAGTTGAGCCTGAGCCCTATACATGCGCCGAAGCGCATGCGATTGTCGTCTGGCGCACAATTATGGACGACCCCGTAGAGCGCCGCCGTGACCAGTACGCCACCACCCGAACTTGAATTTCTCGAAACGCCGCGCAAGGTCGTTCCGCGAAATCTGGCGCTGGGCCTCGAGCGCATCGGGTTCTTCCCGCTCTCGCACCGGCTCATATCGGTCATCGTCTTCGTCGTCCTGTGCGCCCTGGCCGCGGTCGGCTTTACGCGGCTGAAGGTGGACGACTCGCTCAGCCAGCTGTTCCGCTCCGATACCGCGGAATTCAAGACCTACGAAGACGTCACCCATAATTTCCCCTCGACCGAATTCGACGTATTGGTCGTCATCGAAGGTCCGACGCTGCTCGATCGGTCCTCGCTGGAAAAATTGCGCGACCTGGTCATCGACCTGCAGCTCATCGACGGCACGCGCGGCGTTATTTCGCTGTTTTCGGCGCGCCAACCGCCGGAAAACGGTCAAATTCCCGCTCCGCTTTTCCCCACTCCGCTGCCGACCGGCGCCGAATATCAAGACCTGATCGCCAAGGTGAAGGCGAATGAAATCATCCGTGGCAAACTGCTGTCGGCGGACGGCCATCTGGCGTTGATGGTGCTGGCGCTCGATCCGGCGGCGACGCAACACAACTTATCCAAGGTGATCGGCGAGGTTCGCCAATCCCTCAATGAGAACCTGGCCGGGACCGGACTAAGCGGCGAATTGTCCGGCGTCCCGGTGATGCAGCTCGAGACCCGCAATGCGATCGAGCGCGACCGATTGTATTACAACGCGCTCGGCTTTCTCGCTGGCTGCTTGATAGCGGCGCTTTTCTTCCGCCGTATCGCATTCATGATCATCGCGGCCGCCCCGCCGCTCGCCGCCATTTTGCTCGCGCTGGGCGCGCTCGGCTGGCTCAACTTCAGTTTGAATATATTCTTGAACGTGATGACGCCGCTGATCATGGTCATCAGTTTTTCCGACAGCATGCAGCTCACGTTCGCGGCGCGCGACCGGTTGATCATGGGCGACGACAAGTTCACCGCCTTCCGCAATGCGCTGCTCATTGCCGGGCCGGCATGCGTGCTGACGCATGCCACCGCCGGCATTTCATTCATCGCCTTGCAGTTCTCGTCATCCGACCTGATCCGCACGTTCGGCGAAGCCGGCCTGATCGCTACGCTCATAGCTTTAGTAGCGGTGATCATGCTCGTGCCGCTCCTCGGTGTCCTGCTCATCCGCAACGAGGCGGGCTTTGCCGCGAGCGTGCGCGGCATGGACAAGGCACTCGACGTTCTGCGCCGGTTCTGCAGCTGGATCGCCGTGCGCATGGTCACCCATCCGGGCCTCTACACGCTGGCAGGCTTGCTCGTGGTGGTCGCCTTGTCCGCCGGCTATGCGCAGTTGCAGCCGCATTACCGCCTGGCCGACCAAGTGCCCGACCGGCAGCAGGCCGTCGCCGCCAGCCGGCGGCTCGACGTAAAGCTGACAGGCGCCAATCCGATCGACGTGCTGATCGAGTTTCCGAAGGGAAAATCGCTCTACGACCCCGAGACGCTGGCCGTCATCGCCGATGTGCAGTCGACCCTCGAACACCAGGAAGGCGTCGGCAACGTCTGGTCGGTGGAGACGCTCCGGCGATGGCTGGCGGAAAAGGCGGGCAAGTCGGACGTTGCCACGCTCAAGCAATACGTCGATCTGCTGCCACCGTATCTGACGCGGCGGTTCATCTCGGCCAAGCAGGACGCCGTTATCGTCAACGGCCGCGTCCCCGACGCCGACGCCAACAAGCTGCTGCCTATCGTCAGATTCTCTCGATAAGAAACTCGACGCCCTCAAAACCAAGTATCCCGGCTATACGATTGCCGTCACCGGCCTTTCGGTGATCGCCGCGCGCAACAGCGCAACCATGATCGACAAGCTCAGCGACGGACTGACGATCGAGATCGTCTTTGTCGCCGCCTTTATCGGCCTCGCCTTCCGCTCGTTCATCGTCATGCTGACCAGCATCTTGCCGGGTCTTTTCCCGATCGTTCTGGCGGGCTGCCTGCTGTGGCTGACGGGGCTCGGATTGCAATTCGCCAGCGTCATCGCCCTGACGGTCTCGTTCGGCTTGGGGCTAAGCGCGACGATTCACTTCCTCAACCGGCTGCAGATCGAAGACATCGACCCAGATCCTGCCGTGGGCGTTGAACGCGCGACCATTCTTGTCGGGCCGCCGCTGATCCTGACGTCTGCCGTGCTGGCGTGCGGCCTGGCGATGACAGTGTTTTCCAGCCTGCCCTCGCTGCGCTTGTTCGGATGGCTGAGCGCGTTTGCGATGATTTCGGCGCTGGTTGCCGACTTGCTCATCCTGCGGCCGACCGCCACGTTTCTTACCAAGATCGCACGCCATATAGCCATGCGGCGAACCAGCCGGTCACCGGCTGAATAGACCTTTCGCGAACAAATTCCCGGCGGTCTAGCCGCGCCGCCGCAGCCTGATGGTGGCGCCCTTGATGCCGGCGCTCGGGTCGGCGGTCCGGATCGAAACCGATTGGCTGTTGCCGTGCGTCGCTAAACTCAAACTGGCAGAGAAGCTGGGGCTCTCGGCGTGGACCTGGATGTGATCGCCTTCGGCCGTGCCGGAGATTGGGCCGCCGACGGCGTGCGTGGATTCGCTCCAGGTGCCGCTGACCACGCGGCCGGCCAAAAACGCGCTGCTAAACAGATTGAAATTGTAGCTGTCACTGGCGCAGCGAATGTTGATTTGGAGATTGCGCCGCTCCGCCGGCACATCGTATGCCGCCCGGCACTTTAATGGCTCGTGCGTGCCATTCGACAGGTCGATTGTGCCGGACCCGGTCCATTCGCCCACCAATCGCTCGAATGGCCCCGCATGGCGCTGGGCGTGACCGCTGGCAACGCTAAGAAGCCAAGCCGCAAGGACGACGATCATGCCGCTCGCCGGATGAGCCGCCGGCCGCGCTCGTATTGCCATGATCGAACTCCGGGTTTCCGGAACGCCGGCCCGAGCGCTTTCCTGATTTACCTGGTTCATGAAATGCACCCCACCGCCGAATAGACGATGTCCCCCCGACTTCGTTTCATTCGCACCATATTTGCAATATGGCACAAGACATTCCTGCCAGCCGCCCCCCACAATTGAAATGCGGCCTAGCGAACCCACGGAAATTGTAACCCATTTCGATAGTGGTGTTCGCTAGCGGTCCCGCTTATAGCCCATGCCCCAGTTTGATGGATCGAATGTCTCCATTCAAAAAATTCCAAAATTTAGGAACCGCTAATCATTGACCTTTATAGTTGCAATATTCGGACATACGTATACATCATTGCATGGCCAACACAGGTCGAACAGGTTGAAAATGAACTGCACTGTCTACTCAGTGACTTCCATTAACGGCAGGTGGTTTGCAGATTGCGGTACCACGCGGCATGGTCCGTACATGTCCGCCGAAATAGCGACACAAGTCGCAATCGCCGAAGCCAGCGCGCTTCGCAGAAAAAATCGGCCGGTAAACGTTTCTGTCCAGGATGACCGCGGCCGCGTCTGCGCCGAATTTTGACTCGGCGCCGAATTTAAAACGGCACGCGCATCGGCCGCCCCGGAGGCGGTCTATTTCACTTCAAACCAGGTGCGCGATCGATTGCGCGACGCGCGGCTAGTCTGGATTTCCAGCGGCAGCCCCGGAACGATCCCAAGATATCGCAGTGCAGCAAAATCGGACGCGCGCGTCTGACATTCAGCAAGCGCCGGGCGTCCCGCCGTTGCCTTGGACGAAGCTTGACCCAAGTCAAGGACGCCAGCGCATGGGATATGGAGTAGTCGACACAACATTTTAAAAAAACTCATAGCGCGATCTTGATCGCCGGATCGGAGAGGAAGAACGCCCATGAACATTGCCGTCACCGACAATCGCAAGTCGCGGGTGCGCTATGACGATCTGCGCGAATGGATCGCCGAAGCCGACAAGCTCGGCGAGCTGGTGCGCGCCGACGGATACTCCTGGCAAGAAGACATCGGCATGGCGGCCGAATTGCTGCAGCACGATGACAAAGCGCCTGTCGCACTGTTCGACAATATTCCGGGCTACCCGAAGGGCTTCCGCGTCCTGACCAATTTCTTCGGCGGCCGCCGGCAGAACATGACGCTCGGCCTGCCGACCAACCTCAATAAAATCGAACTGTCCGAGGCGTTCCTTACCGACTTTCAGAAGATCTCCGACAAACCTCTGCCTTACGAAGTGGTCGACACCGGCCCGGTCATGGAGAACGTGATCGAGGGCGACGCGGTGGATGTGACCCGTTTCCCAACCCCGGTCTGGCACGACCGCGACGAAGGCCGGCGCTATATCGGCACCGGCAGCTTCAATGTCACACGCGATCCCGAGGATGGCTGGATCAATGCCGGCACCTATCGCGTGATGATCCATGACGCCAAGCGCCTTGGCTTCTACATCTCGCCCGGCAAGCATGGGCGCATCCACCGCGACAAATACCAGGCGCTCAACAAACCGATGCCGGTGTGTATCGTCATCGGCGGCGATCCGCTGACTTTCCTGATGGCTTGCACGGAAGTGCCGCAAGGGATTTGCGAATTCGAAATCGCCGGCGCCTATCGCGGCCGCCCGCAGAAAGTCGTCATCGGCAAGCATACCGGCCTGCCGTTTCCGGCCAATGCCGAGATCGTCATCGAGGGCTTCGTGCAACCCGGCAACTCGCTGCCGGAAGGACCGTTCGGCGAGTGGACCGGTTATTACGGCTCGAAGATGCGGGCCGAGCCGGTGCTCGACGTCAAGGCCATCTACCACCGCAACGACCCAATCCTGCTCGGCTGCCCGCCGCAACGGCCGCCGGAAGAGCAGGCGCGTTATCGCGCGGTGGTACGGTCGGCGCTGCTCAAGCAGGAGCTGAAAAAAACCGGTCTGCCCGATGTGGTCGCTACCTGGTGCCACGAGGCCGGCGGATCGCGCCAACTCACCGCCGTGTCGATCAAGCAGCGTTACCCGGGGCATGCCCGCCAGGCGGGACATCTCGCCGCCATGTGCCGCTCGGCAGCCTATGCAGGCAAATATGTGATCGTGGTCGACGACGACATCGACGTATCCAATCTCGAGGAGCTGATGTGGGCGGTCTGCACGCGTTCGGACCCGGCGACGTCGATTGATTTTATTCGCGGCGCCTGGTCGACGCCGCTCGATCCGTCGATCCCGCCCGAACGCAAGGCGCTGGGTGATTTCACCAATAGCCGCGCGATCATCGATGCTTGCCGGCCGTTCCATTGGAAAGACCAGTATCCGATCGTGAATATGCCGCTGCCTGAGACGGCGCGCCGCACCAAGGAGATGTTTTCCTGGATGCTGAACGGCGAAAAAGAGAAAGCAAAGTCAAGCTAACTCTGATTACAGCCCAATCTTTGTTTTCCACTCATGACGGTTGTGTGCGGAATCAACTTGGTCAAGGATGCATCTGATTTGCGCATAGGCGAACTTGGAGCAGCCGTATGGCCGACTTGAGCCGTTTGAAGGAAGACCTCGTCACCGCCAACCGTATTCTCGCCGAACACAATGTGGTCGATTCGTTCGGTCACGTGTCGATCCGCCACCCCGACAACCCCGGCCACTTTCTGATGGCGCGTGCCCGCGCGCCGATGTGCGTCGAGATCGACGACATCATGGAGTTCAAGCTCGACGGCAGTGTCGTCGGCCCCGAACCCGGGAAACCCTATTCGGAGCGGTTCATCCACGGCGCCATCCTGGAGGCCCGGCCGGACGTCACGTCGGTCGTTCACAATCACAGTCCCAACATTGTCCCGTTCACGGTTGTGAAAAAGCAGTGCTTCTGCGCGGTCATGCACATGGCCGCGCCGGTCGGGCGCGACGTTCCGAATTGGGACATTCGCGACAAGTTCGGCGATGCCACCAACCTGCTCGTGACGAACATGGACATGGCGCGCGACCTCGCCAAATCGCTCGGCACGCGCACCGTGGCGCTCATGCGCGGGCACGGTTGCGTCGTGGTGGGCCGGTCACTGCGCGAGGTGGTGTTCACCTCGATCTACACCGAAGTCAACGCCCAGATGCTCGGCAAGGCGCTGGCGATGGGCGAGGTCACTTATCTGAGCGACGGCGAAATCGCCGCCAATACCAAAGGCCGCGCCGGCTTCACGCTTGAACGGGGCTGGGAGAATTGGTGCCGCCAGGTGAATCGTCCCTATTACCCGCAGGCCTGGGACATGGGTCCGGGCTTTTCCCGCAGCGACAAGTAGACGCGCAACAAGCCGATATGAATGCGAACGCTTCGACGGTGCCAACCATGACCCCGAAGCGACCTAGGGAGAGAAAAATGCGCACGCTTCTGGCTTTGGTTTCCGCAGCTATGCTTTGCGCGTCCGGCGCGTGGTCGCAGGTTTTGGCGCAGGACGCCTCGGCGAGTTACCCCAACAGACCGATCAGAATCATCGTATGCGTGCCGGCCGGCGGCGGCGTCGATACGGTCACGCGCATCGTCGCCAATGGGCTGCAGCAGAAGCTCGGCCAGCCGGTGGTGGTGGAAAACCGCGCGGGAGCGGCGGGCAATATCGGTTCGGACGTCGTGTTCCATTCTGATCCCGACGGCTACACCCTGCTCGCGGCGCAGTCGTCACCACTCACGATCAATCCGCTGCTGTACAAGAAAATGAATTTCGATCCGACGCTGTTCGAGCCAGTCGCGATCATGACGGTGATTCCCAATGTGCTGCTGGTGCGTCCGGATTTCCCGGCCAAGACCGCCCAGGAATTCATCGCCTATATCAAAGCCAATCCTGGCAAGGTCAACTATGCCTCGCAGGGCATCGGCACAACGTCGCATCTGACCGCAGCGTTATTCGAGACGGTAACCGGCACCAAACTCGTCCACGTGCCCTACAAAGGCACGGCGCCAGCACTCAACGATCTTATCGCCGGCCATGTCGATATGATCTTCATGGAGCTCGCCTCCGCGATTAGACTGCACGAGGCTGGCAAGGCACGCATCCTGGCGGTCGCTACCGAAAAGCGAATTGCGAACCTGCCTGACATTCCGACGCTAGGTGAGGTTATCGCAAAGAGATTCGATTCCCGCGCATGGAATGCGATCGCGGCACCGCCGAAAACGCCCGCGGCCATCGTCGCCAAGTTAAACAAGGCGATCAACGAAGTATTACAGGGCTCCGAAGTGCAGGCTCATTTCGCCAAACTCAATATGCATGCCGCCGGCGGCAGCCCGGCCGAGGCCGCCGCTTTCATCAAAAAAGAGACGACCGTCTGGGGCAATGTGATCAATGAGGCGCGCATCCCGACGCATTGAGGCACCGGCAATTCCGGCGCGCATAAATCCGTTCTGCGCCACGCCTCGGCTTCCGTGCCTGAGGACAAGATGATAGCCTTTTCATCGATCCTCAGTCAGTCCGGAATTTTCTATTGAATACACAGGTTCTCATCGTCGGCGCCGGCCCGGTCGGCTTGACGCTCGCAATCGATCTGGGCCGGCGGGGCGTGCGCTGTATTTTGCTCGAGCAAAAACCGGCGCCGCAATTTCTACCGAAAATGGAGCGGTGCAACGCCCGCACCATGGAGATTTACCGCCGGATGGGCATCGCGGAAACGATTCGCGACGCCGGATTTCCGCGCGACGTGCCCATGGACGTGTTCATTGTCACGTCCTTGATCGAGCCGCCGCTACTGCATCTGCCCTACCCTTCGGTGGCGCAGGCGCAAGCCGAAATCGCGGCCTGCAATGACGGCACGTTGCCGCTCGAGCCTTATCAGCTCATTTCGCAATATACGCTCGAGCCGCTGCTTAAATTCGCCGCCGAACGCATGCCCAATGTGGATGTACGTTACGGCTGTGAGTTTATCGCTTGCGAGCAGGACGGCGGTTCCGTCCGAGCGCGGGTCAAAAACAGCGATGGCTCGACCACGGAGCTTGCGGCGCATTACCTCGTCGGCTGCGACGGTGGCTCAAGCGCCGTGCGCCGGCAACTCGGTATCAAGCTGCAGGGCGAAGCCAACCTGATGCAGCTGCGGCAAGCATTGTATCGCTGCGACGATCTCTTCGATCGCATCCCGATCGGCAAGGGACGGCATTACCACGTCGCCGACGCGCATTCGACCTTCCTGATCGTTCAGGATTCGACCCGCCACTTCACGCTGCATTCGGTCGTCAACAGCGACGCCGATATGAAGACGATGTTCGAGCAGTCCGTCGCCATGCCGGTCCAATACGAGATGCTGTCGGTCGGGCAATGGCGGCAGAATTTGCTGGTGGCGGATCGTTATTCGCAGGGGCGCATCTTCCTCGCTGGTGACGCAGTCCATCTGGTGATCCCGACCGGCGGGCTCGGCATGAACAGCGGCGTCGGCGACGCCGTCGACCTGTCGTGGAAGCTTGCCGCCACGCTGCAAGGCTGGGGCGGACCCGGCCTGCTGGCCTCCTACGAAATCGAACGCCGGCAGATCGGCGTCCGCAATGTGGAAGCGTCGCGGCATGCCTCGCGCGGACGGCGGGCCTGGCGCGCGGCCTATCGACCGAATATTCGCGATCAAACGCCGGAAGGCGCCGAAACACGGGCCAATCTGACCCGGATCGCCGATGTAGAGCAACGCAAGAGCAACGAGATGATCGGCGCCGAGCTTGGCTACCGCTATCGAGACTCGCCGATCCTCTGGTCCGAACCCGGCGACGGCCCCGAGGACAACTTCATGAAATATGTGCCTACCACCTGGCCGGGCGCGCGATTGCCGCACCTTTGGCTCGGCGACGGCGCGGCCCTGCACGACCGCATCGGAGACGGCTATACGCTGCTGCGGCTTGCGGGCACGCAGGCGGAAACAACCCCGCTGGAACGGGATTTCGCCGCGCTGGGCGCGCCGTTGACGGTCCTCGCCATCGACAACGAACGCGCGCGCGAGCTCTACGGATATGATCTATTGCTGCTGCGGCCGGACCTACATGTGGTCTGGCGCGGCAATCGTCTGCCCGGCGACCCGGCCCGCTTGGCGGCTGTCGCAACAGGGCGCTAAAGTTCCACCGGCCTATTCAGGAAGCCGTCATGACGAAGAGACTTCCGCTCACTTTTGCCTGCGGCAACTACGAAATCGTCCGCCCCCTGATCGACGGCACAGTCGAGGTCGATGGCGTCGACCTCAACATCCTGACCGACATGGATTCGGCGACGCGCCATTGGCGGTTCCTGCGCGACGGCGAGTTCGACGCCGCCGAAGTGTCGGGCTCCTCCTATCTCGCCGCCCGCGACAACGACTGGCCGTTCCGAGCAATACCGGTCTTCTTGCATCGCCGTTTTCGTCACGGCTTCATGTTTATCGATACGGGCAAAGGCATCACCAAGCCCGCCGACCTGAAAGGCCGCAAGATCGGCGTGAAGACCTTGATGACCACCGCGGTGCTGTGGATGCGCGGCATCCTGCAGCACGAATACGGCGTGCCGCTGAATTCGATCGAATGGTTCGCCGAACTCGAGGACGACGTCGAGGTGTCGCTGCCCAAGGATCTCAAGCTCGCGCGGCTGCCGCACGAGAAATCGGTTGAGACCATGCTGGCCGAAGGCGAGCTCGACGCGGTGCTGCATTCCGACCTGATTAAGCCGTTCCTCGCCAAGGATGCGCGCGTCGCGCGCCTGTTCCCCTCGTATAAAGATGAGGAAATCGCCTATTACAAAAAGACCGGCATTTTCCCGATCATGCATGTCCTTGGCCTGCGGCAATCGCTCGTTGAGCAGCACCCTTGGGTCGCCGTGAACCTGTTCAAGGCGCTGAACGAGGCCAAAGCCATCGCGATGAAACGCATGCAGAATCCGCGCATCGTTCCGCTTGCCTGGTATCGCGAGGCGTGGGAAGAGCAGGAGAGCATTCTCGGCTCCGACCCGTGGGAATACGGACTGACCGACAAGAACCGGAACAACCTGGAGACATTGGTCGGCTATTCGCACGAACAAGGTTTGATCAAGAAAAGACCTACGCTCGAACAACTCTTTCTCAATGTTTCGCAAGGCCGCAAACGCGGCACCGAATTCCGCATCTAGCAATGGCGGGGTTCGCAATAAGAGGTCTGATGTGGAGGAAAACGCTCATGACCGGACATTCAAGATCATTGGCACTTGCCGCCATCCTCGTCGCCGGAAGTATTTCGATCGCGAATGCGCAAGAGAAGGTCTGGAAGCATGGCATTCTCGAAGCCAAGAGCGATTCCGGCTTCATCGCCATGGTCGACAAAGGCGGCTTCGCCGCCAGGCACGGACTGAAGATCGAACTGTTGCAGATCAAGGCCGGCGCCACGTTGATGAAGGCGTTGATCGCGGGCGAGATCGACAGCGTCGACATGGGCGCGGCGGAATCGATCGTCGCGGGCGTGCGCGGCACCGGCGTCAAGATCGTCGGTTGCACCTGGCCGGGCGTACCGCAGGTCGTGCTGGCCAAAACCGAGATCAAGACCTTGGCCGATCTTAAGGGTAAGAACGTCGCCATTTCCTCGCCGGGCTCGCTGCCCGATCTGCTGTTCCGCGGCATGCTGGAGCAGGCGAACGTCCCGTTTGCGGAGGTGAAATTGGCGACGCAGGGCGCCGATCTCGACCGCTATAAGTCGCTGGCCGCCGGCATCACCGACGCCGCCGTGGTGTCGAACGAGTTCGAAGCGATCATGCCGCCGACGATCCACGTACTGGCGAAAGGCAGCACCGCGGTTCCTAAATTCATCCGCCTGTGCCTCGCCACCAACAGCAAGGTTCTGGCCACCCGCCGGGACGACCTGGTGAAATTCGTGGCGGCGGAAATGGACGCCTACAAGTATGCCGCGACCCACCGCGATGCGACCATCAAGCTCGCGCGTGAGATGACCCACGCCAAGCCGGACGACAAGCGCGCCGAATTCATCACCGACGAGACACTCGCCAACAAGCTGATCGACCCGACGCTCGCAATCCCCGTCGACCGGATCGACTGGATGCAGAACCTGTTCCACAAGGCGGGCGTGATCCCGAAAACCGTGCCGCCAGCATCGCTGATTGACGCCAGCGTGCACGACGACGCAGCCAAAATCGCGGGAAAATAACTCGCGTCGCCAGCGGGCAGCTACTAGTCGTACTTTGGTCGTGGGGCCCCCTGAGTGCGCCCATCGCGCTTGCAGTTGGCCATAATTGGATTACTTAGCCTCTTTGAGCGGCGCTCATCGCGGAATCGGGATCCAATCCGTCCCCGATGAGCGCTGCAATATTGCCGTTGCTCAAGGTCATGACGCTGAGACTTGCGGCGGCCACCATGTTCGGCCAGAAACCGGCCGTGTCTCAGCCTGAAGGGCGGGAGAAGGACGTTTAAATGCTCAAGCGTATGCTCATTATGCTGGTTGCCATTGGGCTAGTATTCGGCGCGGTTTTCGGCTTCGAGGCCTTCAAGACCAAGATGATCCAAAAGGCGATTGCCGGGCTGAGCAACCCGCCGCAAACCGTCTCAACCATCACCGCCAAATCGCAGACTTGGTCGAGCACGCTCGAAGCCGTCGGCAGCGCGCGCGCGATCAACGGCGTAAGCTTGAGTTCGCAGGTCGCCGGCACCGTCTCCGCCATTCACTTCGAGTCGGGCACCGACGTGAGGAAGGGCGCGCTGCTGATCGAACTGAGTTCGGCCGACGACGTCGCGCACCTCGATGCCTTGAAGGCGACCACCGAATTGGCGCGAATCACCTATGAGCGCGACCGCACGCTGCTGACCACCAAAGCCGTCAGTCAGCAGACCGTCGATTCCGACAAGTGGGCGCTGAAGAACGACGAGGCGCAGGTCGCTCAACAGCAGGCACTGGTCGACTACAAATTCATCAAGGCACCGTTCTCCGGCCGCATCGGTATTCGCCAAGTCGACCTCGGTCAATACATCGCGGCCGGAACCGCGTTTGTCGCCCTACAGCAGCTTGATCCGATCTATGTCGATTTCTTTCTGCCGCAGCAGTCGCTCGCCCAGATCAAGGTCGGGCAGCAAGTCGCAGCTAAGGTGGATACTTATCCCGGCGCGACTTTCAACGGCGAGATATCGGCCATCAATTCGCTGGTCGATGCCGCGACGCGCAATGTCCAGGTGCGAGCCACGTTGAAGAATCCGGAGAACAAAGTGTTGCCGGGAATGTTCGTCACCGTCGATATCGACGTCGGCAACCCGCAGAGCTATGTGACGCTGCCGCAGACCGCTATCGCCTATAATTCGTACGGCAATATCGTCTACTTGGTCGACGACAAGGGCAAGAACGTGAAGGGCCAGGCGCAGCTTTTTGCGCGGCAGACTTTCGTGACCACCGGCGCCACCCGCGGCGATCAGGTGGCGGTGCTCACCGGCGTCAAGGACGGTGACACCGTGGTGACTGCCGGACAGGTCAAATTGCGCAACGGCGTGCCGCTCGTGATCAACAACGCGGTGCAGCCGTCGAACAATCCCAATCCGAAGCCGGCCGATCAATAGCCCAAAGGCAGCGTCAGCGATGAATTTCACCGACATCTTCATCCGGCGGCCGGTCCTGGCGACGGTCGTCAGCCTGATGATCCTGGCGCTTGGCCTGCGCGCGATCGGCTCGCTGCCGATCCTGCAATATCCGCGCACGGAAAACGCGGTGGTCACCGTGACAACGACCTATTACGGCGCCGACCCCGACGTCATTGCCGGCTTCATCACCACGCCGTTGGAAAACGCGATCGCCCAGGCCAACGGCATCGACTACATGAGTTCGACCAGCCAAAGCGGGGTCAGCACGATCACCGTCTATCTTCGGCTGAACTACGACGCCGACAAGGCGCTGACTGAAATCGGCACCAAGGTGAGCTCGGTTCTCAACCAGCTGCCGTCGGGCTCGCAGCAGCCGATCCTCTCGGTCAAAGTCGGGCAGACCATCGACGCGATGTATATGGGCTTCGACAGCGATGTGCTCGCGCGCAACAAGATCACCGACTACCTCGTGCGCGTGGTGCAGCCGAAGCTGCAGGCGGTGCCCGGCGTACAAACCGCAGAGATCCTCGGCGGACAGAATTTCGCCCTGCGCGCCTGGCTCGATCCGGCCAAGCTCGCCGCCTATGGCCTGACCGCCGCCGACATCAGCACCGCGCTGGCGCAGAACAACTACATTTCCGGCCTCGGCACCACCAAAGGGCAGATGGTGCAGGTCAGCCTGACGGCGTCGACCAATCTGCACTCGGCCAGCGAATTCGCCAATCTGATCGTCAAACAGGCCAAGGGCGCCATCGTACGGCTGAAAGACGTCGCCAATGTCACGCTGGGCGCCGACACCTACGAAACTCAGGTGGCCTTTGACGGCAAGCAAGCGGTCTATATCGGCATCCAGGTGGCGCCGGCGGCGAACCTGCTCGACGTAATTGCCGGCGTACGCAAGGTGTTTCCGGAAATCCAGGAGCAACTGCCGAACGGGCTGCACGGGGCGATCGTCTACGATTCGACCGAATTCGTGAACAGCTCGATCCGCGAAGTGGTGCGCACGCTGGTCGAGGCGTTGATCATCGTCAATTTGGTCGTGTTCGCTTTTCTCGGCTCGGTGCGCTCGGTTTTCATCCCGATGGTCGCCATCCCGCTATCGCTCATCGGCGCCTTCACCTTGATGCTGGCCCTGGGCTTCTCGATCAATCTGCTGACGCTACTGGCACTGGTGCTGGCGATCGGTCTGGTGGTGGACGACGCCATCATCGTTGTGGAAAACGTCAACCGGCATCTCGAAGAGGGCAGCAATCCGATCGAGGCTGCGACGCAGGCAGCGCGCGAGCTTGGTCGGCCGATTATCGCCATGACCATCGTGTTGATCGCAGTCTATGTCCCAATTGCCTTCCAGGGCGGGCTGACCGGCGCGCTGTTCACCGAATTCGCCTTCACGCTGGTCGGTGCCGTGACCATTTCGGGCATCGTCGCACTGACCTTGTCGCCAATGATGAGTTCGCGGATGCTGAAGGCGCACGACCAGACCGGCGGACGCCAGCAGCGGCTGATCGCCTTCATCGACCGCACGTTTGAAGGGCTGCGCCGCCGTTATGAGCGGCGGCTGCACGGCAGCCTCAATTACCTGCCGGTGACGACCGTGTTCGCCCTGCTCGTGCTGGGCAGCATCTATTTTCTTTATGGCGGGGCGAAGAGCGAACTGGCACCGCAGGAAGATCAGGGCGTCGTCATCTCCTCGGCAACGCCTGCGCCCAACGCTACGCTCGATCAGAAGCTGCTCTATTCGCGCCAGATCTACGACATCATGGCCAAGTTCCCGGAAACGGCGCACGTATTCCAGATCGACGCGCCGGGCGTCTCGATCGCCGGCCAGGTATTCAAGCCGTGGGACGAGCGATCGCGGACCGCCAACCAATTGCAGCCGCTGCTTCAGCAGCAACTCAACGCGGTCGCCGGCGAGCGCGTGGCGGCATTCCAGCCCCCGCCTCTGCCCGGCAGCCAAGGTTTGCCGGTGCAATTCGTGATCACCACCACCAATTCTTTCGATCGTCTCAACACGGTTGCGCAGCAGTTCCTGCAGGATGCGGTCAAGAGCGGGATGTTCATCTTCCTCGACTCGGATCTCAAGATCGACAATCCGCAATCAGTAGTCGAGATCGATCGCAGCAAGACGGCGCAGCTTGGGCTGAAGATGAGCGACGTCGGCAGCGCCATGGCGTGGATGCTGGGCGGCGGTTACGTCAATTATTTCAGCCTGGACCAGCGCTCCTACAAGGTGATCCCGCAGGTGCAGCAAAGGGACCGTCTGAACATCAACCAGTTGCTCAATTATTACGTCGCCACCGTCAACGGCGTTCCGATCCCGCTTTCGACCATCGCCCACATCACCACCAAGACGGTGCCGGAATCGCTCAACCATTTCCAGCAGCTCAACAGCGCCACCATCCAAGGCGTCGCAACGCCGGGCGTTGCACAGGCCGACGCGCTGGATTTCCTAAAGAATCTCAGCACACGCTTGCTGCCGCAAGGCTACACCGTCGATTATAGCGGCCTGTCGCGGCAATACGTGCAGGAATCGAGCGGCTTTATTGTCACCTTCGGCTTTGCACTGGTGATTATCTTCCTGTCGCTGGCCGCCCTGTTTGAAAGCTTCCGCGATCCGCTCATCATCCTGGTGTCGGTGCCGATGTCCATTGCCGGCGCGCTGATGTTCATCAGCGTCGGAATTGGCGGAGCGACACTCAACATCTATACCGAGGTCGGCCTGGTGACACTGATGGGCCTGATCAGCAAACACGCCATCCTCATCGTGGAATTCGCCAACGAGCTGCAATTGACCGGCATGTCAAAGCGCGAGGCAGTTGAGGAAGCGGCCGGAATCCGGTTGCGGCCGATCCTGATGACCACCGCGGCTATGGTGCTCGGCGTGGCGCCGCTTATCACCGCGAGCGGCGCGGGCGCGGTATCACGGTTCAATATGGGCCTGGTGATCGCCAGCGGCCTCTCGATCGGAACCTTGTTCACCCTGTTCGTGGTTCCTGCGGTCTATGTGCTGCTGGGTTCGGACCACTCGCGCCGCGCCGAGCTCACGACGGATGCGTATCCCGCCCCGGTCAGCTGACGGCAGGTATGCCGGCAAACAGCGTTGGCTCATGCCGTCTTTTCCTCGGCTAGTCCGAGGTCGCGCATCATTTCTGCGCGCATGATGAATTTCTGCACCTTGCCGGTCACCGTCATCGGGAAGGCATCGACAAAGCGGATGTAGCGCGGGATCTTGTAATGGGCGATCTGGCCGCGGCAGAAGTCCTGGATCTCCTCCGCCGTCGCCGTCTCGCCCGGCCGCAGTTTCACCCAGGCGCATAGTTCCTCGCCGTATTTGCGGTCGGGCACGCCGATCACCTGCACGTCGGCGATCTTCTTGTGCCGGTACAGGAACTCCTCGACTTCGCGCGGATAAACGTTCTCGCCGCCGCGAATAACCATGTCCTTGAGACGCCCGACGATGTTGCAATAGCCGTCCTCGTCGAGCGTCGCGAGATCGCCCGTGTGCATCCAGCCTGCGCGGTCGATCGCCTCCGCGGTGCGCTCGGCATCGCCCCAATAGCCGAGCATCACGGAATAGCCGCGCGTGCACAATTCGCCAGGCTTGCCCGGCGCCACGATGCGGCCCTCGGCATCGATGATCTTGACCTCGACATGCGGATGGACCCGTCCGACCGTGCCGACGCGGCGTTCCAGGGGATCGTCATGCGAGGTCTGGAAGCTCACCGGGCTGGTCTCGGTCATGCCATAAGCGATCGTCACCTCACTCATATGCATTTCGTCGATGCAGCGCCGCATGACTTCGATTGGACAGGGTGAGCCCGCCATGATCCCGGTGCGCAGCGAATTCAGATCGAAACGCTTGAACTCGGGGTGGCTGAGTTCGGCGATGAACATCGTCGGCACGCCGTACAGCGCAGTGCAGCGCTCGGCTTCGACCGTCTCGAGCACGGCCAGAGGCTCGAAGCCCTCGCCCGGATAGACCATCGCGGCGCCATGGGTCACACAAGCGAGATTGCCCAGCACCATGCCGAAGCAGTGATAAAGCGGCACCGGGATTGCGACCCGGTCGCGCGGCGTGAGGCGTTGCGCCTCGCCAATGAAGAAGCCGTTGTTAAGGATATTGTGATGGGTGAGCGTCGCGCCCTTTGGCGCGCCGGTCGTGCCGCTAGTGAACTGGATGTTGATCGGATCGTCGAATTGCAGCTTTCCAGCGAGGTCACCGAGCCGCTTGGCATGACGCTCGTCACCCGCGTTCATGATATCGGCAAAACGGAACATGCCGGGGCGCTCATCCGCGCCGATACGGATCACCGCCGAGAGCGACGGCAGGCGCGCCGCCAACAGCCGGCCCGGCGCGCTGCGGTCGAGCTCGGGCGCGAGCTCTCGCAACATGCCGACATAATCGCTGGTCTTGAAATGATCGGCAGTGATCAGCGCCTTACAGCCGACTTTGTTGAGGGCGTATTCGACCTCGGTCAAACGATAGGCCGGATTGATATTGACCAGCACCAGCCCCGCTTTGGCGGTAGCGAATTGCGTGACCACCCATTCCGCATTGTTCGGCGACCAGATGCCCACGCGGTCCCCGGGCTCTAGCCCTAAGGCCAGCAGCCCGCCGGCGAAATCATCGACCCGCTGCGCGAGTTCGCCGTAATTCCAGCGCACCTGTTGATGCCGCGCCACCAGCGCCAGTTCGTCGCGCCAGCGCGCTACAGCGCTGTCGAAATACGCGCCAAGAGTTGCGCCGATGAGCGGTACACTCGACGCGCCGTGCACATAGCTTTGCGTGAGTTTTGTCATTGCTTGTGCCTTTCGATCGGGCGATTAGCCCGGCATCCCGCCGATCCCCGCGTTTATATTCTTCAATCGCGGCACCTATAGTATCTCTGCTACTTGTCAGTCTGGAGATGCGCCTTGTTCACGATCGCTTCGTTTGCGCTGGTGTCGTGTTTGATCCGCTGCACGAACTCCTTCATATTGTCGTCGCCTGGGATCGCACCAAAGACCGCAAACTTCTTGGCGACATCCGGTTGAGCGAGAATGGCGTGCACGTCGGCTTCCAGCTTGCGCACGATCTCGGCCGGCACGCCTTTTTGGGCGAAGAGGCCCGACCACACCGTGTAGTCGAAATTCGGCACGCCCTGCTCGGAAACGGTTAGCCAGGTGGGCTCCGAAGCGATGCGTTTGGCGCTGGCCAAGCCGAGCACCTTGACGCGCCCCGATTTGATCAGCGGAATGACGCCCGCCATGGCATTGAATCCAAGTGGCACCTCTTTGGTCGCCACGGCAACGCCGGCCGGCGATCCACCCCGGTAAGGAACGTGCTGCAGTTTAGTGCCGGTCTGCTCCTCGAACATGATGGCCGCAAGATGCGGCGCCGTGCCGATACCAGGCGATGAAAACGAAATCGCGCCCGGCTTTGCCTTGGCGGCCGCGATAACGTCCTGCACGCTCTTGTACGGGCTATCTGCGGCGGTCACGACAACCAGCGGATTGATCGAGACCAACGATACCGGCACGAAATCGGTGTCGAAAAACCTCTGGGCGTTTTTCTGGATAAACGGCGTCGTGGTGACCTCCGGGCTCGAGGCCAGTAAAAGGGTATAGCCGTCAGGTTCGGCGCGGGCTGCGACAGCATCGGCAATCATGCCGCTGGCGCCGGAGCGATTTTCGACGACGACCTGTTGGCCCCATTTTTCAGACAGCTTTTGCGCGACGATACGGGCGGCAACGTCGGTGATGCCACCGGGCGCCCAACCCACCATGAGGCGGACCGGCTTGGTTGGATAGTCCAGCGCATGCGCCGAACAAACAAAGCAAACCGAAGCAACGATAGCCCAAAGCAGACGCATATTGTCCTCCCTTTTTGTATTCGCTTTATGTATTTTTTATTTCCGGCGGCCGTCGATCGAACGCCGGCAGGCAAGCTTTGACACCGTTTGCAAGGAATGGGCCCGCGGCGACGACCCCAGCGTGTCCGCTGCGGACTCCTTCCTTTGTCATTCAAAGATCTAGATAAGGATCGTTCATGCGCTTGTCTTTGCGCCTTTTGCCGACCAGTTCTTCGCCGGTCTTCCAATATTCGCTTCGCGCCGCGCGGTCAGCCTCGACCTGGAACTCGTCCGGCCACTGGCCGAGCGAATAGCCGAACCAAGGCATTTCCGGCTTGAGCGCCGGCAGGCCGAGCTCCTCCCAGATTAGCTTGGCGTCCTCCATGTACTTTCTGGCCGGCAGCGAAATCGGCGGGAACGGACGCTTCAGCATGGCGTTGATCAGCATGGCCGAGTCGGTCGCCTCGTAGTGGTTGTCGTCTGCGCCGGTTCTTGGCCCATGGCCCATGTCCTTGTGATCCAGAACGCGCATGTCCTGGTGCGGTCGCATCCGGTAGGCCATCGCCCAAAACACCATGTCCAGATTCTCGGGATCGATATCCTCGTTAACGGCGATCGTCATCTTGCCGACCGATGAGGAATAGGCCGAGGCGCCATAGAGGGCGCGCCAGACTTCCGCCTCCAGCGTCCCGGTTTTCATCTGGATGATGACCAGCTTGCGCAGGTTGGTCAGCGGTTCGTGCATGAACACACGGGTAACGCCGCTTATGTTGAGGTGGTGGCGCAGGTGGTGCAGGAACGCCGGCTCGTAGGCGACCCGCTTGATAAGGCTGCTTTCGCTGGGCGTCACCTGGCTGATGATCGAGACAAGAACGGCGTCCTTGCGGCGGGTGATCGCCGTCACGTCCATGAAGGAGTTGTATTCCTTCAGGTTCATGTAGCCATGCGACTCGCCGAAGCTGCCTTCCGGCTCGAGCCATTCGGTGTCGATATAGCCTTCGACCACGATCTCGGCTTCGGCGGGCACGATCAGGTCGACGGTTTTCGCCTTGCAGACGCGGATCGGGGCGCCGACCAGCCCGCCGGCAACCGCGAGCTCATCCATATGCTTTGGTAGTTTATGGACCGAGGTGAAGGTAATCGCCGGCGGCGCCCCCAGCACCAGCGCGACCGGCATCTTTTCGCCGCGCGCCTTGTACTTCAGCCAGTGGTCGTAAATGCCCTGGTTCAGCTCGACTTCGGGGTTCATGCCCAAACGCGTCTGACCTTTCACCATGGCCCGGTAATTACCGATGTTCTGCAGCCCGGTGTCCGGGTCCTTGGAAATGAACATCGAGCAGGATGCATAGGGCGCATTGTCGAAGCCCGGAGTTGAAATCGGGATCGGCAGGCTGTCGACGCCCTTGCCCGGCTGCTTGAGCTCCTCTCCCTGCACCACGATTTCGTGGCAGCGCGGATTATCGACCATTTCCGGCGTAATCGGATTCTGCTCGGCGTGGTTCCATTTCTGCTGGATCTTGTCGACCTCGCAGCCGATGCCGATGCTGTAAATCTCGCGATTGGAGGCGAGAATGCCCACCGCCACCGGAATGTCGTAGCGCCGGCCAGTGCCGTCGGTCACATTTTCAAACAAGAATGCCTTTCGCTCCGACTCCGGAATGCCGCCACGGAATTGCCAGCGCACCAGAGGGTGCATCTCGGAATCTTTGTTGATCGGCCGCTTCACGCGGATCAGAAGGCCGGCCTTTTCCAACGCGGCGATGTGGGCGTGCAAATCCGGGTATTCTGATTTTTCCATATTTTCTCTCCGCCGGGCCTCCGGCAAATTTGGGTCAAGCACGTTCATTTTGTCGGTCACTCCGGTGTCATCGTCGGGTTCGCGCTGAAGACGCTTGACACGCCCACTTTTCACTTCCTCGATTTCGATTTCGATTTCGGTTTCGATTTCCCGACGGTGCGAACCTCAGTATTCATCTTCACGTCCTTGCGCCGACGTTTCTCCAGCTCTTTTCCGGTCACGAAGTAATCGCCGCGCGTTGCGCGCGCCGCCGCTTCGTCGAACTCCGGCGACCATTCGCCGAGGGAATAGCCGAACCACGGCGACTCCGGCTTGAGCGTCGGCAGTCCGAGCTCTTCCCAGATCACCTTGGCGCGTTCCATGAATTCACGCTTGGGCAACGAAATCGGCGGGAAGTTTTCCTTGAGCGTCGCATCGATCAGAACCGACGCGTCCTGGCCGCCATTGCGCTGGCTGCGTGGACCGTGGCCTTGATCGCGATGCGGCAGGATGTGGAAGTCGAGGTTCGGATTGGCGCGATAGGACATCGCCCACAGGATCGCGTCGGCATTATCGGGATCAATGTCCTCGTTCACAGCGATGACATATTTTCCGGCCGCGCGATGGAGTACGGCTGCGCCGTAGAGCGCCCGCCACACTTCCGTTGCCGGCGCATCGCGCTCCATCACCAGCAGCAGCACCTTTCGGATGTTGGTCAGCGGTTCGTGCATAGAAACCCGCTTGACGCATTTGATCCCGAGCGTGTTGCGCAGATGATTGAGGAACAGCGGCTCCATGCCGATCCGCTTGATCAAGCTCGATTCCGAGGGCGTCACCTGCGAAATGATGGAGGTAAGCACCGCGTCGTGCCGCCGCGTAATCGCGGTCACATCCATGAAGGCGTTGAATTCCTGGAGATTAATGTGACCGTGCAATTCGCCAAATGGCGCCTCTGGCTCGAGATATTCGGTGTTGATGTAGCCCTCGATGACGATCTCGGCTTCGGCCGGCACCAGCAGATCGACGGTCTTTGCCTTGACTACATTGATGGGCGCGCCGACCAGCGCGCCGGCGACATGCAGCTCATCGAGCGTCTCGGGCAATTTCTGCACCGAGGCGAACGTGACGCAGGGCGGCGCGCCGAGCACGACGGCCGCCGGCAGCTTTTTGAAGCCACGATCGCGTAGTTTTTCCCAGTGGTTGTAGATGCCCGGACGCAGCTCGAGCGACGGATTCATGCCGAGACGCCGCCGCGACTTCACCTGGCCGCGGTAATTGCCCATGTTCTGGATGCCAGTATCCGGGTCTTTGGTGATGTATTGCGAGAGCGTCGTATAAGGCGAGATGTCCCAGCCGGGCGTGGAGATGGGCAGCGGAATGCCATCCAGCCCCTGCCCCGGCTTGTCCAACGCCTTACCAGTGATGACAATTTCGTGGCAGGGCGCGTCTTTGACGATGTTCGGCGGAATCGGACTCTGCGCCGCACGTACCCAACGCGCGTCGATCTCATCGAATTGGCAGCCAATTCCGATGCGGTAGATCTCGCGATTGGCGGCAAGCCCGCCGACCAGCACCGGAATGTCGTATTTGCGACCCTTGCTGTCGATGACGTTCGTGAACAGGAAGGCCTTGCGATCCTTCTCCTCGATGCCGCCGCGGAATTGCCACCGCACCAGCGGGTGCATCTCGGTATCTTTGTTGATCGGCCTATCCACCTTGATCAGCAGTCCCGCCTCGTCCAGCGAGCGGATATGATCGTGAAGATCTGGATAGGGCCGGCCCAGAGCATGGGACGGTGTCCGCTTCGGCTTGGTTCTGGTGTCCATGGCTCACGTCATTTCTAGTCTGTGTTATGGCGCTTGAACGAACGGCCGCCAATCAGTTGCTGGAAGGCGAATCGGAATTGCACGAGCAACACGAACGGTGCTGCTCGCGCAGCTAATGCTTGGCAATCCCGGCTGCTTCGGCGAGCTCCGCGTTGGTCTTGAGTTCTTCCCGTATGAACGCGTTGAACCGTTCGATGGTCATCGGCTCCGGTTGCACGCCGATATTTTCCAGTTTCTGCTGAATAGCCGGATTCTCGAGGGCCTTCGATATTTCGGCGTTGAGCCTCTCGACGATGGCGCGCGGCGTCTTGGCCGGTGCAAATACACCGATCCAGAAATTGTAGTTGGAATTGGGGTAACCGGCCTCCAGCGTAGTCGGCACGTCAGGCAGCGCCTTCACGCGCTTTTCGCTGCTGACCGCCAGCGGCAGCAGATTGCCGTTGCGAATGAAGGGCAGTGCGGCGAGGAGCGGCGAATAATAGATGTCGATCCGGCCGGCGATCGCCTCGGTAAGCGCCTGCGGCGCGCCCTTGAAAGGAACAACCGTCGCCTTGAAGCCGGCGGCCTGCCGGAACCGCTCCATCGTGAGATAGATGGGACCACCGACCCCGGTCGAACCGAAGGTGATCGACGTCGTCTTCGCCATCGCGACCAATTCCTGAACCGTACGAATATGTTTGGAAGGTGCGATGACAAGCACATTGGGCATGTTGCCGAGCGTCGAGATCCCGACGAAATCCTTGATCGGGTCGTAACCCGGATTCGGAAAGGTCGCCGGCGCGATCGTATAGCCTGACGAGGCCGCCAGCAGGGTGTACCCGTCCGCGGACGCTTGGCTCGCGATGTGCGCGCCAATTGTACCGCTGGCACCGGGCTTGTTTTCGATAATGATGGTCTGGCCGAGTTGTTCCTTCACCTGCTCGAACACGATACGCGGAACGATGTCGGCCGCGCTGCCGGGGCTGTAAGGGACGATGACGCGAATGGGGTTGCTCGGCCAGTCCGCCGCACGGGCCGCGCCGGCCACGCTCAACGACACGACAACAGCCGTGGCAAACATCCATATCAAGGCACGATTGCCTAGGCGGAGTATCCGCCAGGCCCCAAGCCCATCGACCACACACCGGCCACGCGCCATACGCTGCGACGGGCTTCCCACGTCGGTCTTATGCTTCGCGACTATCCAGCAAGCGTGATTATGCCGGTGATACCGCGTAATAATGGTGATGCTCACGGCGCTTCCTCATTTTTGTTTGCACGCAACTTCTTGGCGCTGCGCTAGGACGCATTTTTCAGTCTTCGCTAATCGACAACATCGGACTTGATGACCCCATCCTCGCCAGCCGTGCGTCCGGCCGGCCGAGGCCGGCGCGTCCCCTTTCCACCCGTCCAGCGTCGGACCTTGCCAATATCGATATCGAACAGGTCGAGCACACGGCCCAGAGTGTGATCGATCATGTCGGCAAGCGATTTCGGCCGCGCATAGAAGGCGGGAACCGGCGGATAGACGATCGCACCCGCTTCGGTGACAGCCGCCATGGTGCGGATGTGCCCAATGTGCAGCGGCGTTTCCCGCAGCAATAAGACGACGCGCCGGCGTTCCTTCAAGGCCACATCCGCCGACCGCGCGATGAGGTTGCCGGTGGTACCGGTTGCAATCTCGGACATGGTCTTGATCGAACAAGGGGCGACGATCATGCCCATTGTCTTGAACGACCCGCTCGAGCATGCAGCGCCGATATCGTTGTACGAGTGCACGACGGTCGCCAATTTCTCGACTTGAGCGACCTTCAGATCGGTTTCGTATGCCAGCGTCGTTTGCGCCGCACGCGACATGACCAAATGGGTTTCGATGCCGCATTCCTTCAGCAATTCGAGCAGCCGCACTCCATACACAGCGCCCGATGCGCCGCTAATGCCGACAACGAGCCGGGGCCTTTGTTTGCCGTTCGGTTTGATCATTCGAACTTCTCGGATTCGTCCGCTGAAAGCCTACTGCACGGCAATCCCCGCGGCCTTGGTAAGCTCGGTATTGACCACCAGCTCGTGTTTGACGAACTCGGCAAACTGTTTGTCGTTCATCGACATCGGTTGAACGCCGAGTTTGACGAGCTTCTCCTGAACCTCCGGTACCAGCAACGCCTTTTCAATTTCTTTGCTCAGTCTATCGACGATGGCGGCGGGCGTTTTCGCCGGCGCGAAAATCCCGATCCAAAACCGATAGGCTGAATTCGGATACCCGGCTTCTTCCGACGTGGGGACGTCAGGAAGCACCGACGAGCGCGTCGGGCTGCTCACCACCAACGGAAGCAGCTTGTGGTCGCGGATGAGCGGCAGCGCGTTGGTAACGGGTGAATAATAGGCATCGATGCGCCCCGTCATTGCCTCGACGATCGCTTCCGGCGCTCCTCGGAATACGATCGTGCGCGCCTCGAAGCCGGCGCTCATACGCAGACGCTGCATCGACAGCTGGATGGGATTGCCGACGCCGATTGAACCGAAGGTAATCGGCCGCTGCTTGCCGAGCGCCACCAGATCCTTGATCGTCTTGATGTTCGTCGAGGGCGAAACAACGAGAACGTTGGGCAGATTGCCGAGCGCCGCAACCGGCTTCAGGTCCTTGATCGGGTCGTAGGGCAGGTTTGGCACCGTCGACACCGCAATGACCAGCGCCGATGAATGCGCCAGGATGGTGTAACCGTCCGGCTCCGCGGTTACGACCACGCGGGCACCGATCGTGCCGCTCGCGCCCGGCCGATTTTCGACAATGATCGGCTGCTTGAGTTGCTTCGACACTTGTTCGAGCACGATCCGAGGCACGACATCGACCGCACTGCCAGCGCTCAGCGGCACAATCGCCCGAATGGGCCGGGACGGCCACTCCTCAGCCTGCGTCGCGCTCACTGTCGTAAAGCCGGCAAGCGCGACCGCGAAAACCAGCGCAATTTGTCTGTACATTTCCGTCTCCCCTGGACCAATTCTTGTTGGACAACTCAGTCAGTTGCTGGAATGCAATGCTGAGGAGTTTCCCCGCTCGAACGGTTGCTGCGCCGTGGCGGAGTATCGCGTATCGAATAGACCGAAGATGGCTACGGAAGCACCGGGCCGAATATTGGTTTAGCACTCCTGGCCACCATCACAGCAAGCGTGGCTAACGTCTCCCTCGTTGACATATCCGCCGGCTCACGCCGACACCTTCGACCTCGCCGCCCAGTCCTCGCGAAGCTTGTCGCGCAAGACTTTGCCGCGGTCATTCTTTGGCAAATCCGGCACGAAGAAGATCTGTTTGGGCGTCTTCGCCGGCGTGAGATATTGCTGGCAGTGTTGGCGCACGCTGGCCTCGGTCAGACCGGGCTCTTTGGCGACGACATAGCAGGCGACTTCCTCGCCGTAGATTTTGTCAGGCACGCCGATCGCGGCGCCATCGAGAATGCCGGGATGCTTGAGCAGCACTGCGTCGATCTCCAGCGGGGCGATGTTCATACCGCCACGGATGATCAGGTCTTTGGTCCGGCCGGTAATGCGGACGAAGCCATCTTCGTCCATGGTGGCGAGATCGCCGGTTTTGATGCGATTGGGGCGGATCGCTTCGATCGTGCCGTCATCGCGCAAATAGCCGACCGCGGTCTGCGGGCCACAGGCGGTGACCTCGCCTTCGACGCCGACCGGGCAGGCCTTGCCCTCGCCATCGACGATCTCGAATTCCTGATGCAGCGCCGGCACGCCGACGGTACCCAATCTGAATTTGTAATGGCGGTTGCCGCACACCCAGCCCGCCTCCGACATTCCATAGAGCTGCAGCAGGTGGACGCCGTACATCTCTTCGAACCGCTTCCATTGCTGCTCGGTGAGCGGCGCCGTGCTGCAGGTCATCAAGCGCAGCGTCGGAATATCCTTGGCGGAATAGCCCAACGGCTTGTTGAGCAACATGCTGAGCACCGTCGGTACCCCGGCGGAGAAGGTGATGCCGTAGTTCTTGATCCACTCGAAGAAGCGGCTATGCGAGAAGCGCTTGGCGATGTGCATCGTCAGGCCCTTCTCGAGGAAGGGCATCAGGCTGAGCACTTGCGCCGAATTCCAGCCGAATGAGCGATATTCGAGCGTGCGATCGTTCTCGGTCAGGCCCAGGAACTCCAGTGTCGACAATCCGCTGAGCCAATAGGCGGCGTGATCGTAGACCACAATCTTGGGTCGGGCCGTGGTCCCCGAAGTGCAGAACATGCAGGAGATGTCTTCCGGATTGTTCCGCTCGGGCAATGCATCGCCGCTCGTTCCCACAGGCAGGGCAGCGAAGAATTCGTCTCTCGGGTCGGTGCTGCCGACCGCCGACCATTGGCCGAAGCGCATGCGCGGCGCGGGGTGATCGCCGACCAGGGCGGTAAGATCAAGATCCTTGTGGCACAGGATCAGCGCCGGATTGACCGCTTGCGTCAGCTCCACCATCATTTTTTCATTGATCTCGATGTTCAGCGGGCAGACCACAGCGCCGATGCGCCATGCGCCGAACCAGACCAGCAGCTTCTCCAGGTACTCGTCGGAGAGGAGCAGAATGCGGCTCCCCTTCCGGATGCCCCTGCTCTTGAAGAACGCGGCGATGTCGGTCGTGACCTGATCGAGTTCATCGAATGAAATCGACGAACCCTGATCGAGGTCGACGATCGCGGTCTTCTTCGGATCGCGCGCCTTGTATTTGGCGAACAGCTCGGCAATCGGCTGATAGGGAATAGTCAGCTGATGATTTCCGAAAACGCCCGCCATACTAAACTCCCTGACTCCGAATGCCTTAGCGTCCGGTCTTCGCCAGCAGCTTGGTCCACCCCGCCAGACGGCCCGTCGCGTTGGCGATCTGATCCTTGGTGAAGAAGTCCTCGAGCTTCACGCGGTCGACCGGATAGGCAGGCCGCATGAAATCCTCCTCGTAGCCATAGGGGACGGTGGCATCGATACCCATGCCACCCTCGTAGCGCGTATTGGTCGCGGTCCATTCACGGTCGCCGGCGGTCATGCGCTCGGCCGGCATGAAGGTCTGGCCGCGGCCGCCCGGCGTCGGGTTGAGGATGTCCTTTTGCGGATTCACGCGCGTTGTGATCGCCCACATGATTTCGTCCATGCTGTAGATGTCGGTGTCCTCGCTGACCGCGATGGCGACGCGCATGCCTTGCGAAGTCGCGAGCAGCGTCGTGAGGAAGTTGCGCTGCCAGCCCTCCTCCAGGCGGCTGCGCTTCTTCACCTGGATGATGACGCCGCCCCAATCGGTCATGCAGTAGGGAATGTTGACGTCCTGGATGATGCCGGGCTGCAAGCGATGGCAGAGCTCGAACATCGCCGCTTCGCGTATCGAGGTGTCGATGTTGTGTTCGTCGAGGGTGTGCGCACCCAGACAGTAGATGATGCGCTTGGCCTCCTTGCGCATAGTGATGGCGGTGACATGAAAGGTCGGCGCCTTGTAGGCTTTGCCCATATAGCCGGCCCATTCCGGGTGGAAATGGTGCCGCCCTTGCGTCTGGTCGGCCTCGGATTCCGCCGTCTCGAACCGCCGATCGCGCGGATCGACATAGCCTTCGATCACCACCTCGGAATCAGCGATAGCCCAGGCATCGACCGTGCGCGCCTTCACCACCCGCACAGGGAAGCCCTGCGCGGCGCCGGCCACGCCCAATTCATCGCAGCCGTAAGGCAGAATGACATAATCGAAGGCGGCGCCGGCGAGCAGAGTGCAGGCCGGCGGCACGCCGAAGCAGAAGGTCAGCGGCACCTTCTCGTTACGCCGATATGCCTCGGTCACCACCTGCCACATGTGGGAACCGGGAGAAATCTGGAACGTGCCGACATTGCCCCAGCGGAAATTCATCCGGTTATAACCGACGTCCGTGCCATCGCCGAATTGCGCGCCCGACACGCAGCGGATACCCGAGCCGACCGTAAGTTCCTTTTCCAGCGCCGTATGCCGGATCGGCACCAAGTGTTCGTTGACGTCGTTCGGCTGCTCGATGACGATTTGCTGACACGGCGCTTCGGATTGCGGGATTTCCTGCGGCGGTAACGGCTTCGACAGTGCCCGCGCCAATTTCCGTGTGCGCTCCTTGTCGTTCGCCCAGCCGAACATGGCGTTGACCACGTTGATGTCGCCAAACAGGTTGGTCAGGACCTGGTGGTTCGGCTTACCCTTGACGTTGTTGAAGATAACCGGACAGCCGCCGTCCATCAGCTTCTGCAGGCCGGTGACCTCGAGGTCGGGGTTCACCTCCTTATCCGTCTCGACCAGATCGCCACGCGCTTTGAGCCAAGCGAGCGTGCTACGCAGGTCGCGCAGGTGGGTCGGTGTGCCGGTCGCCGGCGTTGCAATCTTGGCGCTCACGCCCATCGTCATCGTCCCTTTTTTTGTCGCAGGCGTGTTCGCCCGAATCAGTTGAAAAACGAGGCAACCCGAACGTCGCCGATTGGTCTTTAGGTAACCGGCCAGCGAAGCTGGACCATCTGATCCAGCTTCAAGTGCTTGCCGAAATGCGCCACAGCCGCGGGTATTTTGGAATAAAGGCTTGTTTCGTCGATCTTCGTCAGCCGCCCGGCGGAAACGACTTGCTCGCCGGCAACGAACACGTCGCGAACCGAATTGCCGGTGGCGCTGTAGACAAGATTGGCAACCGGATTGATCAGCGGCTGCCATTCCGGCCGCTGCGTATCGAACAGGACGATGTCCGCTTCCTTGCCGACCTCGATGCTGCCGATCCGCTCCGCCATCAGGGCCGCTTTCGCGCCATTGCGCGTCGCCATTTCCAGCCCGGTCTCCGGCGGCATCACGCGCGGATTAATGCGGGTCTCTTTGTAACAGCAGCACGCCAGGCGCACCTCCTGCGCCATGTCGACGATGCCGGAAGACGCGTGATCGGACCCGATCGTGACATTGACGCCGAGCGCCATCAACTCGGGAAGCTTGCCGAACAGGAAATTGCCGTAGCCGTTGTGCAGGCTCGAACTCGGCGCGCAGACCAGCGACGGTTTGCGCTTCGCCAGGATGGCCACCTCCTCCGGCTCGAGCCAGCCGGAGTGGACGATCAACATCTTTTCGTCGATCACGCCGAGCGTTTCCAAGCGCTCGATTTCCGCCATCTTGGTGCGCGCGACGCTGGAATCGTGCGTCGAATAGCTGAAGCAGGCATGCGTCTGCAGCAGCGTGTCGTAGCGGCGGGCCAGCTTGTGCAGCCCGAGGATCAGTTCGTCGGAGGCGTTGTTGAGGCCGCGGAACGATGCACTGGCGCCGAGCCGCGGATTGCCCGACTTGGCGTATTTTTCCAGCACCGCCTCGGCGCGTTCGAGCGCCACCTGCGTCGATTCGATCATCCGTTCGGGAAGAATGCCGAGCACCGACTTGGTGAGATCGAACGACGATCGCGAGACAAGCGCACGAATGCCGGTGGACATGATCCCTTCGACCGAGGCTTCCGGATGGTAGTTGCCGGGGTCGATGAAACAAGTGACGCCGTGCTTGAGCAGTTCCGCCGCGGCGAGCGTTGCCGAGAGGCGCACGTCATCGCCGTCGAGCGCCGCCTCATAAGGATACATGCGGTCGAACAGGAACGACTGTGCGTTCGCCTCGTCTGCCAGCCCGCGCGAAAGCTGGAACGAGGAATGAAGATGGCAGTCGACGAAGCCCGGCGTCGCCACCGTATTGGCGGCATCGACCGTCCGTGCGGCGGAATAGGTCTTCGCTATCGCCGCGGACTTGTCGATGGCGACAATCTTTCCGCCTTTCACCGCGATCGCCGCATCGCGCATGATGCGGCGGCCGGGGTCCACGGTAATGAGCCAGTCGATATTGGTGACGATCAGATCAACGGATTGCACGTGATTCCCGCTTACTTCTTTTCGCCGACATAGGTGAGTTCGTCGGCAATTTTGAGTTCAATGAGGACGTTGTCGTCGGTCGAGTCTTCACAGAGCATCGAACGGTGTGCGATACCCTTGGGGATGAACAGCATGTCGCCCGGATGCATGACGCGAACGCCCATCTCGGTCTCCCACTTGAGCGCGCCCTGCACGCAGAAGATGATTTCGTGCGCGTCGATGTTGCGATGCCAGAAGCTCATATCGTGCTTACGCCGCTTCGAGACGTCCACCTTCACGCTGTCCGAGGTGTACAGGCGCAACGGTGTGCCGTCCGCCTTGTCGATATTGCTGGGCGAGAACTTCTCCGCGAAGATATTGATCATGCGGAAAATATCGCCGTTCTCGAGAACGCCGGCGTTGATCACCGGCGGCTCGCTGTGCGACAGCACGACATTCTTGCCGTTGATGGTGACACGCTCCTCATAGACCTTCTTCGCGGTCTGCGGCGTTTCCTGCGGCTTGTTCATGGCTTTCCTCCATTGTTCGAATTCTGGATGCCGGCCGCTTCGAGGACGGCCGAAACAATGCCGGCGTAACCGGTGCAACGGCAGATGTGGCCACTCAGCACATCCACGACCTGCTCTTCCGACGGCTTCGGGTTGCGCCGCAGGAAATCGGTGAATGACATCAGGATGCCGGGCGTGCAGAAGCCGCATTGCAGGGCGTGATTGTTGCGGAACGCCTGCTGCAGCGCGTTGAGCGCGCCATCCTCGCCGGCCAGGGATTCGACTGTGGTGATCTCACGGCCATCGGCTTGCATGGCGAGGGTGAGGCACGAGCGCACGGCCACGCCGTCAAGCAGCACGGTGCAGCAGCCGCAGACGCCGTGCTCGCAGCCGACATGCGTTCCGGTCGCGCCCAGCGCCTGGCGGATGAAGTCGCTCAGCAGCATGCGCGGTTCGGCTTCGGCCGAAACATTGCGGCCGTTGAGATTCACGCTGACTTTGGCATGCTGGTCGCTGGTCACTCGGCGCATTGCAGGGCCTCCTCGATGACGACGGGCCCAACGCGGCGCAGGATATCACGACGCATATGGCTGGTGGCGTGCATGTCCTCGTAGCCCTCAAGTTCCCACGCCAGCGCGTTGATGGCATCGCGCAAATCGGTTCCGGCCGCGAATTCCCGGGTGGCCGGTCGACCCGCCATGCCGCTGACCCCCAGCCTGACTTTGTTTCCATTGGCAACCGCGGCGATGGCGACGATAGCAAAATCACCGTGCCGGCGCGCCACTTCGCGAAAGGCGACACGGCCGGACGTTTGAATGGGGAAGCGGACGGCCGTGACCAGTTCGTCCGGCCTGCGCGCCGTCATGAGCATGCCGCGCTGGAATTCGCTGGCCGGCAGCACGCGCGTGCCGCTGCGCGAACGCAGCACGACCTCGCCTTGCAGCATGGCCAGCGACAGCGGGATTTCCGAGCTGGGATCGGCATGCGCGATCGAGCCGCACACGGTACCCTTATTGCGTGTCTGGAAATGGCCAACGAACGGCATCGCCACCGCCAGCAGCGGAAGCTTCGCCTTGAGGCCCGGCCAGGCCAGCAGGCGGTTCTGCGTCACAGCCGCCCCGACCTCGACTTTGCCGCCGACTTCACGGATTTCGGAGAGCTCGGAGATGCGGGCGATATCGATCAGGACCGCGGGCTCGAGCAGCCGCAGATTAAGCATGGCCAGCAGCGACTGACCGCCAGCGAGCACGCGAGCTTCGTCGCCATGCTGGGCCAGAAGTTCGGTCGCCTCGTCCGCCGTATCGGCGCGCACGTAATCGAAGGGATGCGGTTTCATGCGCCGCCTCCCAGCGAGCGCAGCCAGCCAGCCAGGCGCTGCCACGCCGAATTGCGAGGGGCTGCGGCCTCCGGATTCAACTGTCGTGCCAGCCGCTCGAAGAACTGCCGGATGATGATCGCCGCAGCACCGTCAAGCAGGCGCCCGCCGACCGAGACTACCTTGCCCGTGGCGGTGACCGCATAATCGTAGTCGATACGCGTGCCGGTCGCGGTCGCTTCCAGACGGAGATTTCCCGCCCCCGAGGCGCCGCCGAGCGGCCCGCTGAGCGCGCCGACGATGCGGCCCGATTTCTCCGTCACCAGATCGCTCAACTTGACGGTCGCCTCGAACTTGCCGCGGACCGGCCCAACGCCGAGCGAAACCAGTGCGCGATAGTCGTTCTCGCCGAGCCGCTGCAACTCGTGGCAGCCCGGGATCACCGCCTTGAGACTTTGCGGATCGAGCAGCGAGCGCCACACCGCCGCCGGCGGCGCCGGCACCTCGAACGAGCTCTGACCGTGCAAGTTACGGCCGCCCTCTGCCGTAGAAGCAGCTATGGCCTCGCGCGCGGGCGCGGCGACAGGCGACGGCGGTTCGGGCTCCGCCATCAAGGCGTGGATACGCCGTGGCGTCACCGGCATGGGCACGTCCTTGATGCCGAGCGCGTCGGCCACCGCATTGGCGATGCAAGCCGGCACGCTCATGCAATTGCCTTCCGCCAACCCCTTGGCGCCAAGCGGCGTAAACGGCGACGGCGACTCCATATGGAGAATCTCGACGGGCGGGATTTCGCTCGCCGTCGGCACCAGGTAATCGGCGAAGGTGCCGGAGAGGAACGCCCCCGTCTCGTCGTAGATGAACTCCTCGTACAATGCGGCGGCAATTCCTTGCGCGAAGGAGCCGCGCATCTGACCGTCCGCAATCATCGGATTGAGGATCTTGCCGGCGTCATGCATCGACACGTAGCGGTCGACGCGCACCTGGTTGGTCAGCGGGTCGATCTCGACCCCGCACATGTCGAAGACGAAGCCATAAGTGAGCGACGTGTTGATGCGGTCGTCGTTCGATGGCGGCTCTAGTTCCGGCGGCGACCACACCGCGGTCTCGCGCAGGCTCGGCGCCATGCCTTCCGGCAGCATGACGGGCGACCAGTGGGCGGTGCCGGCGACGCGGCCGAACGGAATGGCATTGTCGGGATTGCGCTTGCTGCCGATCTTGCCCTTGGCGAATTCGATATCGTCGGGAAGCGTGTTGAGTTGTTTTGCCGCGATCCGGCCGAGCTTGTCGCGAATCTGGTTCGCGGCCATATGTGCGGCCACCGCGGTGCCCGGCGTGAAACGGCACGAATAAGTGCCTGCGGCGATCGACCACTGGTCCTTTGCCGTGTCCATTTCGAGCGTGACGTCCACGTCGTCCGGCTCAAGACCGAGCTGCTCGGCGACGATTTGGGAGAGCACGGTCTCGTGCCCCTGGCCCTGCACCGTGACGTCGGCGGTCACCGAAACCGCTCCGAGCGGATCGACGTTGACCGTTACCATCGATACGGCGCCGTTCTTCGGACCGGCTTTTTCCCGCGCTTCGGCGGTCAGCAATGTCGACAGATAACCCATATTCGACATGCCCGGCTCGACAATGGCGGCAAAGCCGATGCCATAATGCCGGCCGGCCGCCCGTGCCGCTTCGCGGCGCTTCTTCAATTCTTCAAGCCGGCCGCCGCCGACAGTGGTTTCGACAGCCTGCAGATAATCGCCCGAATCGTAGAGCGACCCGGCCGCGGTCTTGTATGGGAACTTGGCCGTCGGAATGAGATTGCGCTTGATGACGTCCAGGGGGTCGAGATTGAGTTCGATCGCGATCCGTTGCACCAGCCGCTCGATGGCCAGATAGAGCTGCGGTCCGCCGAAGCCGCGGATCAGGCTTGCCGGCATCTTGTTGGTGAGGACGACGCGATTGGTCACGTCGACATTGGGAATATCATAGGCGCCAGTGACTGAGCCATGCATGCGATAGAGCGGCCCGGGCATCGGTGCGCGCAAGAACGCGCCGTAATCCTCGAGCTGATCGAGCTTGAGAGCGAGAATGCGGCCTTCTTTGGTGACAGCCGCCTCGATCTCGGTGATGCGGTTCGGCCCGCAACTTGCGGCGATAAGGTGCTCAACCCGGTCCTCGACCCATTTTACCGGTCGGCCCGTGATGCGCGCGGCAATCGCCATGAGCACCATGTAGGGAAACACAGAAAGCTTGATGCCGAAACTGCCGCCGCTGTCGGGAGGAATGCGCACCCGAAACTTCGGACCGGGCACGCGCAATGCGCGCGCCATCACCGGGTGCGTGCTGAATGGGCCCTGGAAATTCGCCAACACATCATAGCTGCCGTCGGTCGGGTCGAATTGCGCGACGACGACGTAGCATTCCATCGGTGTGTAGGAGAGCCGATGATAATCGGTCGTGAGCTTGACGCAGGCGTGGGCTTGCGCGAAGGCGCCCGCAGTGTCGCCATAGGAGAATTGGCGGACCGAGACCTCGTTGCCCTTCGCTTCCGGGTGCAGGAGTGGAGCGGATTTTTCACGCGCCTTGAGCGGATCGATCACCACAGGCAGATCGCGGTATTCGATGCGCACGAGATCGGCCGCATCCTCGGCGAGATATCGGTTATCGGCGACGATGAGGACGACCGGTTCGCCGACATACCGGACCCGGCCGACGGCCAGCGACCACTGATGCACAGGCGCCTTTAGAGCAATCAGAAACGGATCGGACAGGCGTTTGACGTCCTCGCCCGTAATCACCGCCCAAACGCCGGGTCGGGCCAGGGCTTCGGCAGTGTCGATCCGCACAATCTCGGCATGCGCACGGCTCGAGCGGACCACGTGCGCCTGCAGCGCGCCTATCGGGACAGGCAGATCGTCGGCGTAGCGGCCGCGGCCTGAGAGTAGGGCCGGATCTTCCTTCCGAAGCGTCGGTTTACCGAGTAGCCGTGACACAAATGCCCCCAAGCAAACGCAACAGATCAAGGCATAGCCGGCCCCTGCGGACACAACCGCCTAGGCGGACCATTCTGGACCACCACAATGCAGCGGCGATGCTATTTCCGTCTTCTGGGGAAGTAAAGGTATTCATGCATCATAATGATTTTATTTCCCGCCGCGCTGCGATATGATGGCACTCACCACAGGGTTGTAAAATGAGACTCGTAACTCGGCGATAGACCAGGGACCTCATGAAGAGCACGACTCGGGCTAACGGCGGCGACGGACAGCACGGCATCGCCGTGGCCGAAGCCAATGCCGCTGATCTTGCCGAAATCATCGCCCTCGACGCGCGGATCACAGGCTTTGCACGCGCTGATTTCTGGAAGGACCTTTTCCGTCAATTGGAGACGAGCGAGACCTTGTGCGTGCTGGTCGCCAAGAACGGCGGCAAGATGATCGGCTACGCGCTTGGCGAGGTCCGCTCATGGCCGGTGCGTGCCCCGGCGTGCGGCTGGCTCTACGCTATCGGGGTCGAAAAGGAGCACCGGCTGCATAAAAGCGCCTCGGCTCTCATGACCGAGCTGATTTCAAAATTCAAGAAGAGCGGCGTTAGCACGATCCGCACGGTCATCGACGTTGACGACAATTTGTTGATGTCGTTCCTGCGCAGCTTCGGAATGACGGCGGGGCCCTTCGTCGAACTCGAATTAACTTTGGACCGCCACTGATTGTGACGAGGAATCGATGTACAGGTCTCGATCCAGATGAAATTACAGCAAGCAACACGATACGCCATCTGGGCTGTGATCGAGCTCGCCTCGCGCCCCGATGAACAGATCCCGGCGCAAGAACTGGCGGAATCGTATCAAGTTTCCAAGAGCCACCTGGTGCGAATCTTGTACGCGCTGACGCGCGCAAACATCGTCACCTCGGCGCGCGGCCCGGGCGGCGGATTTGCGTTCTGCGGCAACGCGAAACGCCTGACCCTTTACGACATCATTTGTCTCTTTGAAACAGGATGGCCCAACGAAGAAGACGATAACATGCGGACTGGTAATCCTTTGGCCGGAGAGTTGAGCCGGGTATTGCATGAGGTCGACCGAATCACATCAGCGACGCTGAAATCGGTGACGGTGCAGACGATCATCAATAACGCGCGCCGCACCTCACCCTTCCGACCGGTCTCCAAACATCTCTCACAAGTCTTGTGAAATCCCACCGACCGGTTCCTGCAGGCAACAAGCAGGCCGGTCCACTGTCGCGCCGGCGCGACGAATTGTCGGAGCCCGGTACGGCTGGCGCACAACAGCAGCGGAGAAATTTCGTGACTTTTGAACTTCCAGCGCCCAGCGCGGTATTCGACGTCAACCTCGAAGATGGCGCCAAGATCCGCGTACGCCGCCATGGCAATCCTGACGGCATTAGGATCCTGCTCTCGCACGGCAACGGTTTTGCCGTCGACGCCTATTTTCCGTATTGGCGCCATTTCCTCGAGCGTTACGACCTGGTGATCTTCGACTTCCGCAACCATGGGCAAAATATCCCGGTCGAGCCGTCCAACCACACCTACGCGCAACTCAGCCGCGATCTTGAGCGCGTCGTGCAGGAAGTCCGCGCCCGTCTAGGGGCCAAAAAGACGATCGGCATCTTTCATTCATTCTCGGCGCGCACCGCCATGAAACACGCCATTGAGATCGGCTGGCGATGGGATGCGCTGCTGCTCTTCGATCCGCCGGACGTCCCGCCCGTGGGCCATCCGAACTACGCCGCGATGGAAGTCTTCGAGAGGCGTCTCGTCGAATTTGCCGGCAAGCGGCGACGGCATTTTGCGTCAATCGACGAATTGACGCTGGAGTTTATACAGTCGCGCGCGACGAGGAATTGGGTCGCCGGCGAGCACGAATTGATGGCGCGCTCGGTGCTGCGGAAGAACCCCGACGGTGACGGCTACGTCCTGGTCTGCGCGCCGGAGAACGAGGCGAGCATTTATGAGCAAGCCCTGACCTTGAACCTTTGGCCCGCGGCGAAGGAATTCGGCGGCCCGGTGAAATTGACCGGCGCGGACCCGATGGCCAAAGGAGCCCCGGCAACCGCCGCGGCAAACCAGGCGCTCGGCATTGAGGGCGGCTACGACTACACCTGCGTCGAAGGAACGGGGCATATGCAGCAAATCGAAAGGCCCGACGAATGCTTCCGCATCACGATGGAGTTCCTGGCCAAGCACGAGCTTGCCTGAACGGCCCGATCGCGCCTATTGCGTCCGTGCCTATTTCAGGAGATTGGGCAGCGCCATGGAAATGATCGGCACATAGGTAATGATCATGAGGCCGACCAAACTGATCAGCACGAACGGGATCACGCCGCGATAGATTTCCGTAATCGGCCTTTTGAACAATAGATGCGCGGCAAATATGTTCAGGCCGAACGGCGGCATGAACATGCCGATGCTGAGGTTGACGCAGAAGATGACGCCGAAATGGATCGGATTGACGTGCATGGCTTCGGCAACCGGCACGCAGAGCGGCGCGAGAATAAGGATCGCGGCCGGCGGCTCGAGAAAGCTTCCGATGAAGAGCAAGATGATGTTCATCAGCAGCAGAGTCGCGACCGGACCCGCGTCGAGCGCGCGAATGAAGTCGACCACGTGCTGCGGAATGCCGCTCGTCGTCAGCAGCCAGGAATAGACGCCCGCGGCCGCGACGATGAGCAGGATTTGCGTCGTCAGGCTCGCTGCGCTCATGACGATGCGCCCGAGGTCCGCCCACGTCACTTCGCGGTAGACGAACTTGGCAACGAACGCGGAATAGACGACGGCGATGCCGGCCGCTTCGGTCGGCGTAAAAATGCCGCCGTAGATGCCGCCGAAGATGACGGCGATCGTGCCAAGTGCCCAGACGGCGTCCTTCGTCGAAGCTGCAATGTTCTGCCAGCGCGCCTTTGCCGTGATCGGCACGATCTTTATGCGAGCATAAACCAGGACATAGGCCGCTTCCATCAAGCCGATCAGAATGGCCGGGATAATGCCAGCGGTGAACAAGATGGTAAGCGATTGTTGCGCGGTGACCGCGTAGATGATCATCGCGATCGAGGGCGGAATGATGATCGCGATCGCGCCGGAGCTAGTAATGAGGCTCACCGCAAAGCGGTCGCCGTAGCCGTTATCGCGCAGAGCCGGGAACAGCAGGCGTCCGACGGCGGCGACGCAGCCGACCGCCGAGCCCGACATGGCGCCGAACAATTCCGAGGAAGCGATCGTCGCCAGCGCCAGCGAGCCCCGCACTCCGCCGACTATGGAGAGGACCCAGGCGACGATCCGCTTGGCGATGCCGCCCTGCCCCATGATCTCCCCGGCAAGGATGAAGAACGGAATCGCGACCAACGGATAGCTGCCGAGGCTGCCAAACATGACAGTCTGCACAACGCTTGGCGGCATGCTGGTGGCCACCAATAGGATGACCAAGGCAGAAGTCAGCAGAATCAGAAAAATGGGGAATCCGAGCAGAAGCAGAACGACCGGAACGACGACGAAAAGAGCTTGCTGCAACACGGTCCACAGCCTTCCTAATTACTTTCGCGAGGCGAATTCATGCGGCCCCGAGACGACATCGCAACGGCCGGTACGCTGCAGCGGCGTAATCATGTCTTCGCCCGGTTTGATTCAACCAGGCGTACGAGAACTGCGATCACCATGAGAGACAATCCGATCGGAATGACGCTTTGCGGAATGGCGACCGGGATCGCGGCCGCGTCGGTGACCTGGCCGAAGTTGATGAACTGAATGATCACCGGAATGCCGAGCCAAATAACCGTGCAGCAGACAACTGCGAGAGCGAGTTGGCCTATCACATCCAAAAGGGTGCGAAACCGCGCCGGAAAGATCATCAGCACCATATCCATGCTGATATGTGCGCGCTTGAGCGTGACCATTGGCGCCCCGAGGAACACGCCGGCAATCATGAGGAACTGCATGATCTCTTCGGCCCAGACGATCGGGGCATGAAAGAAATAGCGGCCGACGATATTCGTGAAATTGATCGCGCAGGCCGCCAACAGGCAGCCGGCCGACAGAAATTCGGCGGCCCGAATAATGCGCCTACCTGCAACCAGCAAATGGTCCAACATGAGTGCCTGCGTCACGTCGACTGCCCGTGCGCGGTTCGCTCCACCTTTACAGGTTCCTTACCGAAGCGGAATACGAGACGCCCTGTTTATTGGGTCCGTTTGGCGGCGCCCTCTAGAACGCCATACATCGCCTTCACTTCTGGCTTTGCGTTCGCCACGCGATTCGCCACGGCAACAAGTGAAGCCAACGCGCTCGCGCGTTCCGAGCTCGGTATTGTCAGGACCTGGCCGCCGGCACCGGTCCAGACTTTCTTCTGGGCGTTGTAGAAGTCAACGACCCACGGGTGCATTTCGTCGCCGATGCGCGCGGCGTCGTCGGCCACGATCTTTTGCAGATCGGGCGGAAGCCCATCGAACCATGTCTTACTAAGCACGAGCGTGCTCACCGCGAAGGAAAGGTCCGTCTCTGTGACGTATTTTGCAGTATCATAGAAGTGCATCGCAGACAGCACCGGCATAACGGCAAGAACGCCGTCGATTGCCCCCTGCTGCAGCGCGGGCAGCACATCGCCAAGCGGCAGCGGAACCGGGGTCGCACCCAACGTTTTGAGCGGCTCCATCTGCATCGGCGAGGCCAACACGCGCAACTTCATGCCTTTCAAATCTTCGATATGATTGACCGGCTTGCGGCTGTTAACCGCCGTCGGTCCGCTCAGGAAGACGGCAGAAACGCGCAGCCCACGAGTCGCGCCGAGCTTGAAGAATTCGCGGCGAAATTCGGGATCTTTGACCGTGCGGCCGACGTGATCCATATCCTTGAACAGTCCAGGAGCGCTGAGCACCTGGAATCGCGGATCAACCCCTTCAAGAAACTCGGCCGGACTGAGAAAGCCCTGGATTGCGCCCAATTGTACTGCTTCGATCTCGCGCGGAATCGGGCCCAACTGGCTTGCCGGATAGACTTCCGCCTTGATGCGGCCGCCTGAATCCTTGCCCACCGCCGCCGCCAATCGTTTCAAGAATTCATGCTGCCCATCGTTTAGCGTCGGCGTTCCGAGCTTCATGACAATGGGGTCCGCTGAGGCGGGCGCGGCGAAGAAGGCGGACAACGTTGTTGCAAGAAAAAGACTGGTTGCAAGCAGCACGGCTTGGCTGCGGCGGCATTTCATTGATTTCCTCCCCCGACGTTGTTCTTCTTGCCTAACGCGTGCCTAGAATTACGCAGACCGAGCACTGACGCAGACAATATTTTCGGACCAGTCTCTAAAGTGCTGGACCTTATTTGTATTATAGCATTATCGTACAATATAGCAACAATTCGTATCGACCAACGTTGGTGCGCTGAGGGGCTCGCTACTTTCGCGCTAAGGTTTCATGGCTGCGTCTTACCGCTGCGCTTGCCGTACTGCGCCGAGCATGTCCTGTATCTCGCATTCAACATTGGCCAGAGTTCATGAAAGCCAGGAGAGCGGAATGACCGTGGAGAGAAAGCCGGTTGCCTTTGGAGACCTTCGCGGGTGGATTGCCGCGCTCAAAGCCGCCGGCGAATTTCAAGAGATCAACGCCGAGGTTGACTGGAATATCGAGCTTGGCACCATTTCGCGACTGGCGCAGGGCGCAGGAACCGGTCCAGCGCTGCTGTTCAACAACATCAAAGATTATCACAAAGCGGACAGCCGCTGCCGCCGGGTCTTCAGCAATGGCCTGTCGAGCTACCGGCGCGTCGCCATGATGTTGGGACTCTCACCCGATACGCACCCGCGCGAGCTCGTGAAGATCGGCCGCAACGTTCTCACCGGCAGCATTCCGCCGAGAATCGTCAAGACCGGCCCGGTCAAAGAGAACGTCATTACCGGCAAAGACATCGACCTGTACGACTTCCCGGTGCCGCATTGGAACCGGGCTGACGGCGGCCGCTATATTCTCACCTACGGCGGTGTGGTCACAAAGGATCCTACGACGAACGTGATGAACGTCGGCATCTATCGGGGCATGCTGGGAAGTCGCGATCAAATTCCGATTCTGATGTGGCGGGCGCAGCATATCGGCCAGCACGTGACCGCTTGGCAGAACGGCGGCAGCGCCGAGATGCCGATCGCGGTGGCGATCGGATGGGAGCCGGCGCTCGGCTTCGTCGGCGGCACACCCGTGACGAAAGGCGTCTGCGAATACGACGTCATGGGCGCCATCCGTGGGGAACCGGTCGATCTCGTCAAATGCGAAACGGTCGATCTCTATGTCCCGACTTCCGCCGAAATCGTCATTGAGGGATATCTCGGACTCGATCCCGCGACCCATACCATGGAAGGACCGTTCGCCGAATTTACCGGCTACCTCGCCGGCGACCGTTCGCCCAAGCCGACGATCCGCGTAACGGCGATCACGCATCGCAACGATCCGGTCCTGCACGGCAGCATTGAAGGCTCATTGCCCGGCAGCTACTCGGAAAACGCCATCTGTTCATCGATCATGCGCGCGGGCACGGCCTGGAACGTGCTCGATCGCGCCGGCGTTCCCGGGATTACCGACGTCTGGTGCCCGCCGGTGCACGCCGGCATCAACCTGCTCATCGGCATGAAGCAGAGCTACCGCGGGCAAGCCAAGCAGGCGGCAAACGCGATCTGGGGCTCGTCGGCGGCCCATGTGCGCTACAAGCACATTACCGTCGTCGACGACGATATCGACATTCACGACTACGCCGCGGTCGACTGGGCCATCGCCTACCGGGTCAACGCCGGCGAGAACGACATTGTGATCATGCCCGCGACATTCGGCGCCGGACTCGATCCATCGACGCGCCGGCGCGACCGTAATCCCGCGCTGTTCGGCACCGGCAAGTGGAACCGCTTGCTGATCGACGCCACCATGAACCTCGATTACGACCCGGATCCCGATCTCGGCGGGGCCCGCTTTCCGCCCATGGTGTGGCCGGAACCGAGCGACACCGAAGCGGCCTACGCGCGTTTCGCCGAATTCGGGCTCCGCAAGCCGCCCAAAGCGGGGAAATAACCCGACGGATTTGGTGAACCGCGGCGAACCTCGCCAACAGACCGATCGCGAGCCGTAAGGATATTTCGTCACGACGGTCTGACATCATGATCAATCCGTGGCCCGACGAACTCGAGACCGACGACAAAGTACGCTCACAAGGAACGGCCGCATGACTTTCATGACTTTCAACGATCCGCGCCTGGCGGCGCTCGATGGCTTCAAAGTCGAATTGAACGCCGAAAAACAGCGCGCCGATATCATTCTTCATCGTCCGCCGCTCAACGTCATCGAGATGGCGCAGCGTGACCAGTTGCGGCTCGTATTCGAGGCGCTCGACGAGGATGAGCGTGTGCGCGTGATCGTGTTGCGCGCCATCGGTGAGCACTTTTCCAGCGGCGGCAATATCAAAGGCTTCATGGAGGCCTCCCCCGAACATGTCTCCAAGCTCGCCTGGAATATCGCCGCCCCGGCGCGCTGCTCGAAGCCGGTGATTGCCGCCAATCGCGGCTACTGCTTCGGCGTCGGTTTTGAGATCTCGCTCGCCTGCGATTTCCGGATCGTTTCGGAGACCTGTTTCTATGCGTTGCCGGAGCAAAAGCTTGGCCAAATCCCGGGCTCTGGCGGCTCCGCGCGCCTGCAAAAAATCGTCGGCATCGCGCGCACCAAGGATATCGTCATGCGTTCGAAGCGCATTCCCGGCAAGCAGGCCCTCGATTGGGGGATCGCAACCGAATGCGTGCCCGATGCAAAGCTTGAGGCGGCGACCGACGCCTTGGTCGACGAACTATTGGCGTTCTCGCCGCTCGCGCAACGCACGGCGAAGAAGTTGCTCAATGACACGGAGGATTCGACGCTGTCAATCGCGATCGAGTTGGAGGGACATTGCTACAGCCGGCTGCGGCAATCCGACGATTTCCGCGAAGGCTCGGAAGCCTTCCACGGCAAGCGCGCGGCGAAATTCAAAGGAAGCTAACGCCAGGGCGGCGGTTCGACTGACCGGCCAGTTTGGCTCGTGATGTGAATTGTAACATGCAGATTTCGATTGATGCGACGTCGATAGAAGGCGAGTGGTTTGGGCCAAAGCCTTCAGTGGCCCCCACGATCGTGATGCTGCATGAAGGGCTGGGATCCGTCAGCACATGGCGCGATTTCCCGCAGCAACTGACGGAAGCGACGGGCGCCGGCGTGTTCGCCTATTCGAGACCGGCGCACGGCCATTCCTCTTCAATCATTTTGCCCCGCCCCCCAGATGCCATGCATCGCGAAGCGCAGGAGGTGCTGCCGCGGGTTCTCCAAGAGATCGGATTCAAACGAGGTCTCCTCCTCGGCCACAGCGACGGTGCATCGATAGCCGCCATATATGCCGGCAAGGTACAGGACCCGCGCATCAGCGGCCTTGTTCTCATAGAGCCGCATTTCAATGTGGAAGTGAAGAATCTCGATGCGATAAGGCAGATGATCATAAACTATGAAACAACCGATTTGCGCGCGCGGCTGGCGCGCCATCATGCCAATGTCGACACCATGTTCGCTGCCTGGAGCGGCATGTGGCTCGACCCACGCTTCAAATCTTTCGATCTGACACGTGAACTTTCACAGATTGCCGCTCCCTTGCTGATCGTCAAAAGCGAAGACGATCCGTACAGCACAATGGCTCAAGTCCACATGGCGGAAGCCGAATGCCGTTGCCGGCTCGAAGTTGCCGTTATCCCCGGCGTCGGCCACGCGCCGCATAAAGACAACGCGACGCCAACGCTCAAAGCCATCGCCGATTTTGTCGGCAGTGTTCTCTGAGCGCACGTTGAAATAGAAATAACTCGTGAACGAGGAACCGCACCATGCCGATGGATGACCTCAGCGACCAACAGCGCATGCTGCGCAACTCGATCCGGAAGTTCGCGAGCCAAGAATTGGCTCCCAATGCCGCGCAATGGGACCGCGACTGCAGCCTGCCCGATGCGGTCGTTGGCAAGCTCGGTGCGATGGGACTGCTTGGCATGATGGTCGCGCCGGAGTATGGCGGCACGTTTTCCGACTATGTTTCGTTCGGGCTAGCGGTGGAGGAGATCGCCGCCTGCTGCGGCGGAACTTCGGTCCTGGTTCAAGTGCATAACGCTGTCGGATGCGCCCCGATCGCCAACTACGGAACTGAGGCGCAGAAGCGCGCTTTTCTTCCCGACCTCGCCTCCGGCCGCAAGATCGGGGCATTCTGTCTTACCGAAGCACAGGCCGGGTCAGAGGCGAACAACCTGCGCACTCGCGCCGAGCTCAAAGCCGGCAAATGGGTTTTAAACGGCGAAAAGCTGTTCATCTGCAACGGCCGGCGCGCCAGCGTCGCAATCGTGTTCGCAGTCACCGATCCGAGCAGCGGCAAGAAGGGCATCTCGGCGTTCATCGTGCCGACTGACGTACCCGGCGTCGTGAAGCATCCGCCGGAACACAAGCTCGGCATGCGCGCCTCCGACACTTGCGCCATAAGCTTCGACAATTGCGCCATCCCGGCCGAAAATATCCTTGGTGAACCCGGCCAAGGTCTTTCGATCGCGCTCGGCAACCTCGGGGCCAGCCGCACGGCTATTGCCGCCCAGGCAGCCGGCATTGCACGCGCGGCGCTTCATGCGGCGGTGAAGTATGCCAAGGAGCGGGTGCAATTCGGCAAGCCGATCATCGAGCATCAGAGCGTGGCCAATATGCTCGCGGACATGCAGGTCAAGTTAAGCGCGGCGCGGCTCATGTGGCAGCACGCCGCGCGTTGCCGCGATGCCGGCGAGCCCGCGGTGGCGGAGGCCTCGCAGGCGAAGCTCTTCGCCAGCGAAGTGGCCGAATGGATATGCTCGAAGGCGATCCAGGTTCACGGCGGTTATGGCTATATGGCGGACTTTCCTGTGGAACGCATGTACCGGGACGCCCGCCTCACCCAGATCTACGAAGGCACCAGCGAGATACAGCGCATGGTCGTCGCCCGCTATCTATGAAGGATGCAACGGTATCGGCCGCCGCTCGCTAAAAACATATTGTACTTTTGCAATATATAGTAAGCTCGCGACGGATCGGAACATTACGCCAGCCCAATAAGAGCCGCTCTCGCGCGATCAACAATAAGTCAGGGAGAAACAACCAATGCCGAACGGGCAGCATCATCAGGTTCTTATCGTCGGCGGCGGCACCGCCGGCATCACGGTGGCTGCGATCCTGCGGCGGCGCAGCCGCGGCCTCGACATCGCGGTGGTCGAGCCGCAGCAGGAGCATTACTACCAGCCGTCGCTCACCTTGGTCGGGGCGGGCGTCTATCCGCTCGCCAAAACCCATCGTCCGGAAGCGAGCGTGATGCCGTCCGGCGTCACCTGGATCCGCGGCGCCGCCAAGAGCTTCGAGCCCGAACAGAACGCGGTGCACCTGCTCAGCGGCGAGGCGCTCACTTACGATTACCTGGTGGTCTGCACCGGCGTGAAGCTCGACTGGAACAAGATCGCCGGCTTGAGCGAGACGCTCGGGCGCAACGGTGTGTGCAGCAACTATTCTCCCAATACGGCGAGCTATACCTGGGACTGCGTGCAGGGCCTAAAAGCCGGCGACAAGGTCGTGTGCACACAGCCGCCAATGCCGTTCAAATGTCCTGGCGCGCCGCAAAAGATCGTTTATCTGATCGCGGACCGCTTGCGGCGCCGCGGCATCCTGAAGGACTGCAAGCTCGACTTCTTCACCCACGCACCGGCGATTTTCGGCGTGCCCTATTTCGCGCGCGCGTTGGTCAAGGTCGCCGCCCGCTACGGCATCGGCGTGCACTATCAGCAGAATCTGGTGGCGGTGGACGGCAACGGCGAAGACCGCGACCTTCGAATTCGTCGGCGACACCCGCAAGGGCGAAAAAGAGATCGTGCCGTTCGACCTGCTGCATGTCTCGCCGCCGCAGTCGCCGCACGACGAGATCAAATCGTCCCCGCTCGTCAATGCCGCCGGCTGGGTCGAGGTCAACCAGGCCACCATGCAGCACGTGCGTTATCCGAACATCTATTCGCTCGGCGACGTGTGCTCGACGCCGAACTCGAAAACCGCGGCGGCGGTGCGCAAGCAGGCGCCGGTGGTGGCCAATGAAATCGCCAGCGCGGCCGCCGGCAAGCTCGTGCCCGGCGCCTATGACGGCTACGCGTCGTGTCCGCTGACGACGGCGATCGGCAAGACCATCCTGGCGGAGTTCTGCTACGGCGGCAAAGTCACGCCGACCTTGCCGCTCAATCCGTCGAAGGAGCGCTGGGTCGGCTGGTGGATCAAGCTGACCGGCCTGCCGCTGATGTATTGGCACTACATGCTGAAGGGCTACGTCTGGTTCCCCAAGCACAACACGGAATTCAAGGAAGAGGCGCCCTGACGTCGTTTATTTTCGCTCGTCGTGCTGATGCCGCCCCGAAAGAAAGGGCGGCTTCGGCCACTACAAAGCGAACTACGGGACCAGACCTTGCGGAGCCTTCCCGTGGAAGACCCTTGAAATATTGGTCAGCACCGCTTCGGATTCGTTGATCATATAATTTGGGTCACCGCCGCTAATATGGGGTGTCCACAGGACGTTATCGAGTTCAAGCAGAGGCGTGTTCGAAGGAACCGGCTCGTACCGATAGACGTCCAACGCGGCACCGCCTAAATGTCCGGCTTTTAGGCTTTCGTACAAGGCCACTTCATCGAGAACCCCGCCGCGCGCGGTATTGATCAGGTAGGCGCCGGGCTTCATCTTGGCGAAGAACTCGCGCCCCGCGAACTTCTCCGTGCTTTTTTCGTATGGGATATGCAGCGATACGAAATCGGATTGCGCCAGCAGTTCGTCAAGCGGGGCGTAGGAAACGCCGCCGAAATTTGCTTCTTCTTCCGCGCTCAGTCGCGTTCGTTTGAAATAGAGCACGCGCATCCCCATGCTGCGCATCCGCCGGGCGACAAAACCGGAATTCTCGCCCAGCCCAATGAACCCGATGGTGCTGTGCGACAGGATTTTGAAATTGCGAATCCCGGCCCAGTTGAACTTGTTGCGCGGCGGATCCGTGGCGAACGCGGGCGCCGCCGCCGGATCCCGGCGCCCGACGACCGAACGATGGGCCTCCATCAGATTGCGGGCAAGCGCGAGGATAAGCGCCGTAATATGGTCGGCGCTCGATTGACTGCTCAAGCGAGCCAGGTTGGCAACGGGAATGTTCAGCTTGCGCGCCGTTGCGACATCGATATTGCCGTAGGAACGGCCGAATTGCTGGATGAGCCGCGTTTTGCTCGCGCAGGCCTCGACCTGCTTCTTGCCGAGCGTCGAGGCTTCCACAACGACGAAATCGGCAGACGGTAACGTCCGGTCGAGAACTTCTCCGCTCTGACAGACGGTTGTCTCGATTGCCGGCGGCAATTCGAGCCGATCGGCCATCGTCGTCAACTCTTGAAGTGGCGCAGAGAACTCGTCGCCAAAAAAATAACGCAATATTTTTTCGCCTTCGGGCGTCAGCGCGCGCTGCAAACCCATTTCCATCAGCCGGAACAGGGCGTCTTCTTCGGCGAAAACGACGTGAATTGGTTTCTGGCTCATTGCGTCTTTCCGCTTTTTTTTCGATTTCTTACCAATGTCACTCTTACTCTGTCATTTCACGCGGCTGGTGGCGCGGCGCGCGGCGAGCGCAGCTTCGGACCATTCGGCGTTGCCAAGCGCCGCACTGCGGCCCGCCAGGCGGCCCGATACGAAAGCCCAGCCGAGATGATGCCCGTGGCCTTCGAGAAGCACCCCGCCCTGCCCGGCAGAGCCTGCCGCGTAAAGCCCGCGGACCGGCTGGCCACTGCGGTCGACGACCTGAAATTTGCTATTGATGCGGGCGCCCCCGTCGGTAAAGACGATCCAACTTTTGGCCGGGCCAAGCGCGCAATAAGGCGCGCGGTCAATCGGCGCCAATCCTGCCGGAAGATTGCTGTTGTACTCGGCGACCGTCTTTTCCAGAGCACCGGGTGGCATTCCAAGTTTTGCAGCAAGCCCGCCGAGCGTATCGGCTTCAAAGAAGACATCCTTGCGGTTGCGCCGATAGTCCGCGAGGTAGGCATAGGCCACCCCAGGCGCTGTCGAGATGAAATTTGGCCACGCGCTGAACTCGGCGGCGATTTTTTGGTCCATCAGGACGTAGGCGATGCGTTCCGGCTGGCGCGGAATTGCGAGCTCGGGGCCGTTGCGTTCGTCAACAAACCGCTTTCCTTCCTTGTTGACCAAAATCGCGCCGTTTTTAAACAGATTGAGCGACGGCGCCAGATTGGTCGTAACGAACATCATCAGAAACGGCCGTAGCAGCCAGGACGGCAGATAATTCATCGCCCAGCGCATGACGAGCGCAATCGGTTTGATCGGCGGAATGAGGTCGATGAATTTCTTGCTGGGCGGTGCGACGAAGCGAATCTCCGGTCCCAGCATGATCTCGCCGTTCACGATGTCGCCGCCCGCCTCCTGCACCATGCGCTGGCCGTCGCCTGTGCTCGTCGGATTGATGCCTTCGATGTCGGCGAGATCGGGCGACATGAACTGAGCCTTGATCTCTTTGGCCGAACTGTAATCGCCGGTGGCGAGAATGACGCCGAACGTTGCACCGATGTGGCGGGTGCCGCCCTGATCGGTCAAAACTTCGACGCCAACGATTGTCGCATTTTCGCGCAACAGCTTCATCGCGCGAACGCCAACGCGTATCTCGACGCCGAGGTTCCGCGCGCGCTTCTCCAGGTGATAAAGATATGAGCGTGCATGCGGCAGGACATTGTGCATGCGCGGCAGGCGGTGCGGCGGCTCGGGCATGGCGCCAAAGAACACGACGCCCATGTCCATTAGCCACTGCACCATGTCCGGCGAATGCTCGACCAGCAATCGCCGCAGTTCGAGATTATCCTTATCGGCAAAGCCGCGATTGTCAGCAAACAGCGCCATGTCCTCGAAGTGCGCCTGCGGAACATCGTGAATTCCTTTGTTCCACTGCAGAGGCGTACAAGTCGAGGTCACCGATCCAACCGAACGAATGGTGGTGCCGCCAAGCGCGGGATTCTTTTCGAGCAACACCACTTTGCGTCCGAAGCGCGCCGCTTCGACCGCTGCGGCAAGGCCGCTGCCGCCGCCGCCGACGACCACGACATCAAAAGTCTCGTCGTCCTGGATGTTCATTGGCGCCGCGCGGCCTAATTCGTCTTTTTCAAGCGAACCACGCCCAGATCCTGATCGCCATCCGTCGTCACAACGGCACGGAAGCCTTCGTAGCCTTCCTTCTTGATCTCCACGCTGTACTTGCGGTCCTTGTCCAGTTCCCTGATCCAGAAATCGCCAAACTCGTCCGAGCGCACCGTGACGGCGCGATCGTCGAAGAGGTCGATCGATGTGATTGCGGCTCCTGAAATCACCTCGTCGGTGCCGGCGTCGATGACGATGCCGGCGATCCATGGTTTGGGCAAACCCCTCCAGTGAACCCGCGGCTCGACCTGATACTCCGGGTGATAGATTTCGAGCGGCTTAGCGTCGCCCTTTTGCTTGAAAATACCGTCGGCCTCGTCGGCAAACAGAATAGCGTCATGGGGGCACACTTCGGCGCAGCGGGGCAGCAGCCCTTCGTCGACGCGGTGCGCGCAGCCTGTGCACTTCTGCGCAATGCCGAGGTCTTCGTTCATATAGATGACGTCGTAAGGACAGGCTTCTTGGCAGAGTCCGCAATTGTTGCATACGGCCGGATCGATCCAGACCAGACCGTCGGGGCGGCGCTTGATGGCGTCCTCGGGACACGCCTTGATGCAAGGCGCGTTCTCGCAATGCTGGCAGAGCAGCGGCAGATAAGACATCTTGACCCGAGGTGTCTTGCCCCGCTCGACCGGGATCACGTCGATCCAGAAATGGCCGGTATCGGGCTGAGTCGCCGTCCACGGCGCGTAGCTGTTGCCGACATGTTCATCCTTGCAGGCGATGATGCACAGGCTGCAACCGCTGCATTTGTCGACATCAATCAGAAATGACTTCTTACCCATTTGTGCAATCAACCTTTGTCGATCAACCCTGCAGCGCCGAGCCGCGGTCTATACCCACGCCGGTCACGATGTCCGCGGTGTCGATTTTCTCCACCTGTGCCAAGAATCCGCTGATATTCATTTCCGGGATACTGATCTCTTTTCCGGCGCCGTATTTCTCCGTCGGCGACGGGGAGATCAGGTTTATGCACCCGCCTCTATCGACCAGCTTGTTCCGCAGCTTCGCCGTGTCGATGTTGGCGCCATGTTCAATCGACAACGCGCCCGGGATAATCCGTTCCGTCACCACGGCGCCGCACAGCACGCTGCCGCGGTCGTTGTGGACCATGATGATGTCGCCCTCGGCTATGCCCCTCGGCGCCGCGTCGCTCGGATGAATCCAACACGGCTCGTACATGTAACCGTCCGGCCCGCGGACCTTGGAGATCTCGCGAAGCCAGTCGATATCGTCGCCCTGAACGTGGAACCTAAATCGCGGATGGTTCGACATCACCGCCAAAGGATATTCCTGCGACCTGGCGGAGCCCTGCTGTTCGGAATGTGAAATCCACCTCGCCAGCGGCGGCCGTTCCTTGTTATTGGGATCGAGCGCCGCGATCCGTGACGATACGAACTCGATCTTGCCCGACGGCGTTTCCAGCCCCTTCGCAGTGGCCCAGTACCAGTGAAGACCGCCCTCATTCGGGCCGTAGCCGTGCTCCTTCTTGATGTCCACCCATTCATCCCAGGTCGGGCAGTCATAGACGACGTATTGCTTCTGTTTGAACTCGTCCCAGTTCAGCCCGAGCTTGGTCTTGGCCAGCGTCCGCTCATAGGTCTTCTGCAGCCATTCGCTAGCGGGCGGGAACGCATCGTCCAGACCCAGCCGCTGTCCGATCATGCGGTGAATCTCGTAGTCGCTCTTGGAGTTGCCCACCGGCTCGATCGCCTGCGCCTGGTAGAACATGGCAAGGATGTCACTGCGCTGCACCGCCAGCAGGTCCTCATGCTCATAGTTCGTCTGCGCCGGCAGGATCAGATCGGAAAACGGGATGTCGTTCTCGAACCACGGGTGCACGCCGACGACGAAGTCGATGCGCGGGGCGCGGAGCGCCTCCAGCCACTGGTAACCGTTGCCCCAGCTGCCAGGCTGACTGCCGTTCTCGTTCCACACCATCCGGATGCCGGGGTGGTCCTTGTTGGGAGGGAAGTGATAGCGCTTGAACTGGTCCTCGGTCTTCGCCAAGGCGGCGGACGTGCTTTTCCACTCGATCGAAGGACAGAGAATCGCTTCCGTCGCAAGCGTGCGTGGGATGAACACCGGCGATTTCGGCCCGTGCCCGATCGCATACTCGATCATGGGATTAAAGGGTATGCCGAGCCGGTCGACCTCAGGATAGCGCGGCACTTGCGCCAGCGATTTCTTGTAGAAGGATGGCGCTCCCGTCCGTAGAAACTGCCGTCCCGGGCGGCCAATCCCTTGCATCGCCAGCACATAGGCTTCCAGCCGACCGACCAGATGCGACAACGTGCCTCTGATCTTGGCGCCGCCGAAATAGACCGACAGCGTTGTCTTCTTGCTGGCCCACTCTCTGGCCAAGGCGCGAATCGTATGCGCCGGCACGCCGGTCATCTTCTCCGCCCAGGTCGCCGTTTTCGCAATGCCGTCGTCTTCTCCCATCACGTGCTTCTTGAACTCGTCGAAGCCGATAGTGTGGGTCTTGACATATTCCTTGTCGTAGTTGCCCTCGACGATCCAGGTATGTGCCAGAGCAAAATAGAGCGCCGCATCCGAATTCGGCTTCACCGGAATCCATTTGTCGGCGTGAATGGCCGCCGCGTAATTGAGGTCGGGAGAGATGGCGACGATCTTGATACCGGCGCGCTTCAACCATTTGGGCATTTCCAGCGCAATCGATCCCGACATGCCCAACCCGGTCGCTTCCGGATCGTTGCCGGAGAAGATCACCATCTCGGCATGTTCGAGCACATCGTCCCAGACAGCGTCCTGATATGGCTCGCCCAGTGTATTGTCGAAGCCCCAGACGTGCTTGGCGCCCCAGTAGTAACCTTCCCAGCTATCGGGATTGCGCACCTGCTGGGTCCACCATCCCCAACCCAGGCGTTCGCGCATCATGTCGAATAGATAATGCCCCCAGAAGTGCAGCGACTGCAGATAGCCGCTCTGGCCGTGACCGTCCGCCTGAACCAGAACGGGCTCCATCGATCCGTATTTCTCGCGAATGCGCTTGAGCTGATCGACGATAATATCCAGCGCTTGATCCCAACTGATCCGCCGGTAGCCGCTCTTGCCCCGTTGCTCCGCGTTTGGATTGTCGGGGCTCCAATCGGTTCGCAGCAGCGGATATTTGACGCGCGTGGATGAGTGCACACGCCGTTTGGCCGCAAAGGCAAAGGGCATCTGCACTTCTTTTTTGGGCCGCGAGAAGTTGCCGCGTGACGTCTTGATCTCGTAGAGCCGGACATCGTCAGGAATGTAGAAAGGCAGTGACCTGACGATCTTCGCGCCGGATACGTGAGAGACCAAGGGGAAATTGGATCGCGCCAAGCCGCTTCCGGGGTGAGAAACGTAAACGACCTTGTGCTCTTCATGGTCAGACATTGTCAGTTACACCCCAGCTTGACTTGCATTTAGCGTATCGGCCGCGCGCCCATCGCCGAGCGCGATCTTTCCAATTGGACGATCATCGCAAACTTACATCAAGTCTTCCTGTGTTTCCCGCACAATAGCACTGGGAAATTGCATAGGTGCATTGACGTTGGTCAATTGTCTCAATTTTCGCAGGGCCAACATTTGAACGCTGTCCGCGGCTTCTTGTACCGAAGGTTGAAAGTTAGAGTCCTCTGAGTGCCGCCATAGTAAAGTGAGACAGGTTCGCTAGCGGGGAAACGGCAATGCGCTCCTATTTTGTTCCGATCCCGGCGCGCTCCACCACCTCTTTCCACAACGGTACTTCCCGGTCGATACGCGCACGCAGTTCATCGGGCCCCTCGTATTTCACCAAGAAGCCGGCCTTAAGCATTTTGGCCTTTACCTCAGGATTTTGCAGGACAGCGTTCGTCGCCTCGGTGAGACGCTTCACGATCGGCGCCGGCGTGTGGGCCGGCGCGAGAAAATATTGTTCGGTTTCGACCACGGCATTCGGGATACCGACTTCCGCCATTGTCGGAACGTCAGGCATATCCACCCAATGGTCGCTGCCGGTCTGGACCAAGGCTTTCAGCGTGCCGGCGCGGATGTGGCCAATCAAATTGGCAATCGGCACGGAAGCGATGTCGGTCGTTCCGGACATAGCAGCCTGGAGCGCAGGCACTGCGCCGCTGTAAGGAACATGAACCATCTCGATACCCGCACGCAGCTTCACGAACTCGACGGCGAGATGCGAGAGGCTGCCGACACCGGCCGTGGCATAAGTGAGCTTGCCCGGATTTGCTTTGGCCTTTGCGATCAGATCCGGAATGCTGTTAATGCCGGAAGCCGGCCGGGTGATGATGGCGTTGGGCGAAGCGCCGAGATAAGCGATCGGTTCAAAATCCTTGACCGGGTCGTAATTCACTTTCGCGACGTTCGGATTGATCAGCAGCACGCCAGTGACGACCATCAATGTGTAACCGTCGGGCGTCGCGCGTGCGGCGGCGGCGATGCCGATGTTGCCGGCCGCGCCGGCGCGATTTTCGACGATGACGGTAGTGCCGAGCCTCGTCGTCAGTTCCGCTGCCAGCAGGCGCCCCAGCAGATCGGTGGGGCCGCCGGGAGGGAACGGGACGATCAGCGTAATCGTATGTTCGGGCCAGGCGGCGCGCGCCTGACCGGTCGCCAGCACCGCCAGCAAAACGACAGCCACTCGCAGCGCCTGAATAGTGAACCGTCCGAATTGTCGATATTTTCTATTCACGCTTCCACCCCCCTATGCACTCAAGCACCATTTTGGCCGGCCGTCACCGTGTTGAATCACGGACCTTGTTCACCGTTCCAGACCGCAAGGATTAGAGTCCCTCGACTCCGAAAGTAAAGATGTAGCCACCTCCGTTGCCGATGCTGCAACTGATGTACGTAAATTAAGACTCCAAGTCGATACTCGGAATCGTTGCATCGATCACATCCACAACGGCTGCGGATAATCGAGTGAGCGATCGATGCGCGGGATCAGGGACGGCAGTATCGCCAGGCAGCCTACGACACTGTAGTGCGGCGCCGTTGGAACGGCCGCCAGCGCCGACGCATTGAGGTACGGTAAAATCGATCCATTTCTGAGTTCGAACTAACGCGGAGTGACAGCCGCCGGGAAGCACTATTAGGTCGGTCGTCCCGCGACCCAGAAGGACGGCGAGTGTCATTGCAGCAGAGCGCCGCGGTCATCCATTTTCGACGCCTGGTTCAACGCGTTTTCTCGCCGCAAAATCGCAACAGAGAGCCGTTTGCCACGGATATTCGCGGAGGAACCAGGCTTGTACGAACCTGTCTCTTGTATTTTCGGCAAGGAAAGCGATGAAAACCTGTTCTTCGCGAATAAACAGGCGTCGCCCCGCCCCGTAACCATCTAATTAATTGATAATACGCGTAAATTACGCATTTTCGAACAGCATATTAACACGCCCATAACAAGAGATTATTTCGAGAGATCAGGCCAATATCAGGTCAAGATCAGGATCATTTCTGGTAGTTATTGCCGGACATGCTTGGAAACATCACGATCTTCCCAACCGGCCACGAAGCGATTCCGAAAGGGGCATTGGGTGGGGTGAGGTAATGGCAATGAAGAAACCAAATCCGATTGACCAGCACGTAGGGACCCGCGTTCGAACCCGCCGGTTGATGCTAAGCATGAGTCAAGGGAAGCTTGCCGACGCCATTGGGCTCAGTATATTTCTTGTAGATCACGATCTGCCGACGCGAAGGCACTGAACGCTGCCTCATCAGTTTGTCAATCGGCGCCGAACCGAGTCCCATCAACAAACGGCGGCAATTCCTTGTCGCGAATAACGAAATCTGCATTCGGGTGGGGTCGCGATCGGCGCCGATTGGGACCCTACCCGAATGCAGATTTCGTTATTCGCCGAAAGGGATTACTGTCCTTAGTTCGAGGGGCTTTGTTCGACGCCGATTTACACCGATCAGCGCGGCACAGACACCAAATTTCGTCCAGGCCAGAAGCATCGCGGTCATCTGACACCCGTCTTTACATTTGAAACCGGGTAAGGTCTTGGCTCGATTATTGCTGTCGAAAGTCGCCGGTAAAGCTCACGTCGACGAGCGAGCGGCCACCAATCGTAGAGAAATATTTCAAGCGGGCGCCAATTTGCCACCCATCCGAGTATTAGGAGGCTCTCCTCAGCTAACCGCCTGAATGGGGGCTCAAAGAAAACTCCGACTGCAAAATGTGCAGACATGAGACATGCAACGAGAATTACCACACCGATCGCGAGCGAACGGCGGCCGACCCGAAAGAGCTCATTGAGGTCCCGCTGAGCAGCGCACGTCCGTTCGGTGAAATATCGCCTGAATGCATCGCTAAGATCCATCGCTGTTTTCGTCTGCGCTTCGGTGTCTGGAAAGTGAATGATCATTTTGATTGGCTGGTGACCCGGTAGTTCGCGGGCCCATCCAACGATAAACTCTTCGGCCTCTCGGTCGAGATCTTTTTCGCGAAATGGAAATGGATCGAGAGTGTGGAAGAGCTGAGCAATATCGTCGACACGCAACTCAATCACATCCTCTGCGGTTTCGGTTGTCATGGCGTCACAGAATTGTGTGTCAGCGACTTTCGCAGGTACCCAAACGATATGTTTGTCAAATCAAACAAATGACCCATGGGCCGCGGTTCATTGCGATAGGTCAACGCATGAAACCGGGCAGGCCGAAAATGTCAAATAAATCATGAGCAGCTAGAGCGGTGCAGCCGTCATCATGAATGTCTCGATCGCCACCTCATTACAGCTTGCGTCGCGGCTTGCGCCACGACCAGCGGAGCCAGGCTCATGCCTAAGATGATAGCCCACATGGCGACGGTCGGGGGCGCCAGATGGAGCACGTGCGCTAGTGGCGCGACATAGGGCGGTATTGCCAGCAGGGCTGTGCACAGCACCAGCGAACCCCATAGCAACGGATTGCGGGTGATCTCGTTCATTAGGATACCCGACCGCGGATTGCGCATGTTGAAGACGTGCCAGAGCTGCGCAAAGGCCAGGGTCAGGAAGGTGACGGTCACGACCGATTTACTGTCCAGCTCCAACCCCAGGCGGGCCAGCGCAAGCGCACCGAATGTGCCCGCGCTCAGCCCCAGGCTTTGCATGACAATCGTGATCCACTGTTCGCGACCGAGGATAGGTTCTTTCGGATTGCGCGGCTGGCGTTTGAGTACGTCACGCTCGCCTTCGCCCATGGCCAGCGCAAACGCAGGAAACACGTCGGTGACAAGATTGAGATACAAAATCTGCAGCGGCAGAATTGGCAGCGGAAGCGCGGAGAGTATCGCCAGCCCCACGACCAGCACCTCGCTCAAATTGCAGGACAGCAGATAAGCGACAAAGCGGCGGATATTGCCGAAGATGACGCGGCCTTCGCGGATCGCCTTGACGATGGTCGGGAATGCGTCGTCCAGCAAGATCATCGCGGCCGCCTCGCGGGCCACGTCGGTTCCGCGCATGCCCATGGCGACGCCGATATCCGCTTGCCGGAGCGCCGGCGCGTCGTTGACGCCATCGCCGGTCATGGCGACGATTTCGCCGGCAGCTTGATAGGCGCGGACGAGTTCGAGTTTCTCGGCGGGGCTCACCCGCGCGAAGATGCCGACCTTGAACAGCTCGGCATTCTTGCCGTTGGTAAGCCTCCCGAGGTGCCGGCCTTCGACAACGGTGGCGGCGGTGTGCCCCAGTCCGATTGCGCGGCCGATGCTGCGCGCGGTTACAGCATGATCGCCGGTGACCATGACCACGCGGATGCCGGCCTCCTGGCAGGCTTTAATGGCGTGCGGCACATCGGCGCGGGCAGGATCTTCCAAGGCGATCAGGCCTAGGAAGGTCAAACCCTCATACGGCGCGGCGCCGGCAAGCTTACTGGACTTCGTGGCGCAGGCGAGAACGCGCAGGCCGTGATAGCCGAGATTGTCGACACGCTCGTGCCACTTGGCTCGGGTCTCATCGTCCATCGCGGCCTCGCCGTCGTCGGAGACGACTCGGGTGGCCGCGGCGAGCACGGCTTCCGGTGCGCCCTTCACCGCGAACAGGAAGCGGTCGCCATGCCCGTGGACGGTCGCCATCATTTTTCTGGCCGTATCGAAGGCGTGCTTTTGCACGATCGGGCTCGTGTGCAAGAGTGCCTGGTGCTTAAGGCCGGCCAGACGGCCAGCGCGCAACAGCGCAAGTTCCATCGGGTCGCCGCTGCTCTCTTCAGCGGTGCCGCCCAGAGTGGCGTCGTTGCAGAGGACAGCGATCTGCAGCAGACGTGCAAGCTGCGGGTCATCGCTGAATGCAGTCGGTTCGGCGGGCGCGCCAGCCGGCGCGGCCCCACGGTCCACTTCGATTTCGCCGGACGGGATCCAGAAGCGGCGCACCGTCATGCGATTCTCGGTCAGGGTACCGGTCTTGTCAGTGAGAATGACGGTGGTGGCGCCCAGCGTTTCGACCGCCGACAGGCGTTCGATCAGCGCATTCTGCCGCGCCATGCGCCACATGCCGCGGGCAAGCGCCAACGTCGCGACGATCGGCAAACCTTCCGGGATCGAGGCCACGGCCAATGCGATCGCCGCCTCGACGATGAGAAATGCGTTTTCGCCCATGGTTATGCCCGCAGCGGCAAGTACCGCGGTCAGGACGATGGTGGCCCACACAAGCTGGCCGGATAGTCGTGCAAGTTTTTTCTCCAGCGGCGAACTTCCCGGTTCAGCTTCCTCAACAAGCTGAGACACCCGACCGATCTCAGTTTGCAGCCCGGTCGCTGCCACCACGCCGATGCCGCTGCCGCGAGTGATGGCCGTGCCCTTGAACAGCATCGAGCTTCGCTCGGCCAATCGTGCATCGAGAGCAACGGGCTGGATGCTCTTGTCGACCGCGACAGATTCCCCCGTCAGCGTCGATTCGTCGGCGCCGATATTGGAGGCCTCGACCAGCCTGAGGTCCGCTGAGATTGAGTCGCCAGCCTCCACCAAAACGATATCGCCGGGCACCATTTCGTCGGCCGGAATGAGGCGGGTATGCCCGTCGCGGCGGACACGGGCCGAGCGGCTGCCGAGGCCGCGCAACGCCTCGATCGAGCGCGCGGCCTTCAGTTCGGTCAGGAAGCCGATCAGCGCATTGACTGCAAGAACCGCTGCGATTGCGCTGCCTTCTTCCAGTTCCCCGAAATAGAAGGCGAGCGCAGCCGCGGTGGCCAGCAGATAGACCACCGGGCTTTGGAACTGATGCGCCAACACGACGAGTGCGCTGGTCCTGCGCCGGGACACGATGGTGTTCGGCCCATAGGCCTGAGCGCGGCGCTTGACCTCCTCGACACTGAGGCCGACGGCGGCAGAGACGTCCAGCAATGCGAGTGCCTCGACCGTAGGCAGCGCGTAGGGCGCGTCAGGTAGGCCTTCGAGTGTCTTCGCGAGAGGCATCTCGGCGTGATCCTCCCTTCGGGGCTGCATTGCATGAAACGATCGAGTCTAATTCACGCTTCCATGCTTCATATGTAATTAGGTTGTTGAGGCGGGTTCAACTTAGCTCGAGGTACCGCGACCTCACGGCAGGAATTGACTGACCGGCGTTGCTACTGCATCGGACACGTCGGAATGTCGTGTCATATTTGCTGGCCTGCGCGCAGAAGTCTTTGATGTGGATCATGAATTGTGAGAGCTATCCGATAATTGTCCATCGGTCAGTTCCGAACGCTTCCGTGAGCGATAAGAATCTGAGTGGGCCTTCCGTGAGGCTCGCGCGACGAATGGTCGCTTCAGCCCCGGCGGGCGAGTGGAAAAACAATGTTACTTCGTCACAACGAACGGAGATTGTTGACGGCACGGAGTTCCGCTGGACCCGGGATGCCGCAGTGGCATGACAGCAGCTCAGGATTATATGCGATAGGAGGAAACTTGAGCTCTACCGAGCGGTGGAATGATGTCCCTCACGGGACGATGGATGAGGTGAGTTCGTTTGGTCGCTTGGACCCGCCGTCCCTCTGACGGTAAGGCCGTCCATTAGATTGTTCCGCCTCGTGCTCGAATCCCATAATGGAAGCGCCCCTGGTGCCGATTCCGAAGAGAAGCACGAGCCCGTGAGCGACATCAACACTGAAGCGGTGGATGGCCTGAAAGTGCTTGACCCCAACTGGCCGATTAGAGAAGAGAAGCGACCCAACAAGCTTCGACATGCACGACCGAATCGAACAAAAAGGTGAGGCCGCCGTGCGGGGGGGCACATGGCGGCCTCTGGGTATGACAGGGGCTGTTCGGGGATGGGACGTGCCCTTGTCACCCAAATTCGTGAGGTAGCAGCAACGGTCATGCAACCAACAAACTCGGGAAAAACGATCGAACAAGTTCGTTCGAAAGTTTTTTCTCGACAGAAGTTTCAGGCGTTCCAAAACATTCCATCGATTTTTGAAGCGACGTAATGGGTGTCGTATTGATCCTTGGCCCGCACACCGGCAGACTTATTAGAAGCCGCTGTATCAGCTTAAGGGCCTGCAATTCGCCAGGGTGTATTTTCTGATCTGCAGCAGCGACTCGCTGAGCAGTCCGAACCACAACTGATGCCAACGATTGGCCAGTCAACGGACGAAGGGTCTCGACAATCACGTTCGCGCAGTATGGACCTTCGAGTTCTCGCACTCGACTATCGAAGGTATCGGCAATGTCGGCCTTCACAATCGTGGGCACGAACCCTTGTTGATCGATAAAATGCACCAATTCCTCGCGCTCGACTTTTTCCAATTCTCCGTCGGCGAGTGCCACGAGCACGCCTGCAGTGACCAAGGCCTGCATAACCTCTTCGTCACTAATTTGAAGATAGTCGGTTGTTGGCTTGGTAGTCGTTGTGCTCGAACGGCTGTATCGGTTTTCCATGGCGCTCCTCCTTCATGATGCGCTTTGTGCGCGCCAGAGGAGCTCAGATCAGCCTTCCGGGGACGATTGAATGCTCCGCGCCCCTGTGTCGGCCGATCCCAGCGCGTGGTGGCGCGGGATAGCTGATCCGACATCATGAGGTTGACCGACCGGCGTCGGCGTCCTCACCAGAGGGGCCCGGATTCAATTTTTTTATAGACCGCCAAGACTCTGTGGCGAAATAAAGACGTTGATGTCGTCATTCGGCGCGTATGCCATGAGAGTTGCTGTCGCAACCTCCGAAGCCAAAGGAAATCCGTGTCGCCGCCGAAGGTTACCCGCAACTTTCGCGCAGCGTTCAAAAAATCGTGAAAGACAGGTGCGGTCGATGGTTTTGCCAAGCAACGCAACGACGCCTGCATGGCAACGCTCTTTAGATTGCCGACGTAGTAACCGCATAATTCAAGCAAGGCTTTTTGCTGCGACGATGATAACGCTCAACAGCAGCCACGCGATGGCGCGACGCAGCGCCGGCCGAAACTTTCGATCGAGGACATAGCTGGAGAGAAAACCAATCACGAAGACGGTCGCCATGCCGACATACAGTATATCGTCGAGCAGAGCCTTCCATTCTGCTGTTGCCAACGCTCCCACAATGATCAAAGCCACAGTTATCACGGGAAAGAGCATCACCCACAATGAATCCCGCATGATCGCTGCGAACTCAGCAACCGACAAATGCGCACCGAGTTCAGTCTCCTTGATAACCACTTTGACGAAGAGGCGAGTAATCGTCATCGCGAGCCCGATGAGGAGGATCCCCAGGCCAGCCTCGGTGTATCCGAACTTGCCTGGTTGCGCCGCGAGATCGGCGGTCATGATGGCGATCACGCCGTAGAGGACGGAAGCGACATGCTGCGCCGCAATGCGGCGCTGCTGTGACCAGTTCTTGCTGGACCTCATGCCGGCAGTCTCAACCATTGAGCCGCCAGATGGCAATATTGAGTACGCCGGCGAAGGCAACCCAGGCCGCGAGTGGAAGGAGGCAAATTGCTGCCAGTGAGTCGAGTCGGGCGAAGAGGGTGATGGTGACCAAGATTACGACGAACTGCGGAACGATGTTCAGCAAGCCGAGCAAAGGGCTTTGCGCCCAGAAAAACGTCCAAGACCAGGCCGCGTTAAAAATGAGCAAGATGAAAAATAGCGAGACCGCGCGCCGGCGCGCGGCGTATGGTCCAGATAGCCGTAGAATGCGCCACAGCGCGAGTGCCATCAGGGCATAAAGCGTCGTCCAAACTGGTGCGAACACCCAGTTCGGCGGGTTGAAGGCGGGTTTGGCAAGGCCAGCATACCAGGGCACGAGATTCGGGTTGGTCGCGATCTGGCCCAGGATTGAGGTGATCGCGACGGCGGCGACGGCCAGCACCGCGAAGCCGGCATCGCGTGTCCGCTTTGATCGTTCGGGTGATTGGGCCATAACGTTGGTTTAGCGCGACCGCTTTATTTCTGTCCAACCTGCCTGGAGTTGAGGTCCGGAGCGATGGCTGATCTGTGTGGCCCAATCGCCTAAAACGCGGACAAGAAAAAGGATGTTTCCCTGCTACCGCGTCCGCTGCGCTGGTACAATCTCGAACGCCGAATTAGTATTCCGAATAAGCCGGCCGTTAATTCCGACGGTTCACCAAATCGGAACTGATAGATTGCCCATGATCGAAAACGATAGATCCAACAAATTCTTTCGGGGGGATTCAATGCGACGCCTTTTCGTGGTTCTTGTGGGAGCAGTCGGTCTGCTGCTTAATGCAGGGGCCTTGAACGCTGAAAGCCTCACAGCAGACACTATTCTCACTGGCGGCAAGATTGTCACGGTCGATTCCAAGAACACGATTGCTGAAGCGCTGGCGGTCCGAAATGGCAAAATCCTAGCGGTTGGCTCATCCAGGGATGTCAAAAAGCTATCTGGACCGCGGACCAAGGTGATCGATCTCGCCGGGCGCACCGTCATACCGGGGCTCATCGATTCTCACATCCATGCCATTCGTGCTGGTCTCACGTTTTCGACCACGCTCGACTGGTCCGGCATAAAGAGCATCAAGGAGGCAATGGAAAGCATTCAGGAAGCGGCGCATACTTCACCGCCCGGCTCCTGGATCATGGTGCTCGGCGGTTGGAATAAGGACCAGTTTACCGAGCACCGCGCGCCAACCTCTACGGAGCTCGAAGAAGCAGCTCCCGATCACCCGGTATACGTCCAGCATCTTTATGGTTTCGCTGTGTTGAGCCCGTTGGCAATGAAAACGCTCGACATCACAGCGGATAGCAAAATCCCCCCGGCAGGAAAGGTGGAGCTGGATTCCAGCGGCAAGCCGACAGGCGTGATTACCGCCGGTGGGAATGTCCCGACGCTTGCAAAGCTGGTCGGCCGCCTTCCAAAACCCAGTCGGAAGGATCAAATCGCTGGTACCCGCAAATTCTTCCGTGCACTGAATCGTTCTGCGGTGACTGGAATTCTCGACGAGGCGGGCGGCGGCCTCTCTGCGGCTGATTACCGGCCGCTTTTCGACCTTTGGCATGGTGGCCAATTATCCGTGCGGGTGCGTTTCGATGTCACTTCGCAGAAGCGCGGGCATGAGCTCCAAGACGTTCAGGGCATTATGCAAATGATTCCTCCTATGTGGGGTGACAACTCGCTTCGCGTTTTGGGCCTTGGTGAAATTCCCATCTGGGGGATGCATGACGGAAGCGTAAATGCCATCAAACCGTTTGATGGTTCGCCTGAAGCTAAGAATGCTTTACTCGAATTCGCGACCTGGGCGGCGCAGAATTCATATACTCTGCACATCCACGCCTCCAGCAATCACAGCGCAGAAGCAATTCTCGACATCTTCGAACAGGTCAATAAGACGCACCCAGTCACGAACTTGCGATGGGCGATCCTCCATATCGAGGACGCAACCGACCAGACGTTACACCGGATGAAGGCGCTCGGAATGGGCTACGCCGTTCAAGATCGGCTATACTATGGTGGAAACGCCTACCTTAAACTGCACGGTGAAAAGGTTGCGCGCCGCGCCCCACCGATCATGACTGCGATCCGCACTGGTCTCGTTGTCGGTGGGGGCACCGACTCTATCGCCGTGTCACCATACAACGCCTTTGTCTCGCTTCATTGGATGGTCACTGGCAAGACTTTGACTGGTCAGTTAACGCGGGCTCCGGGAGAGCTTCCTTCGCGTCTTGAAGCGCTAAAAATGTACACTTGGAACAGCGCTTGGCTCACTTTCGACGAGCGTGGTCAAGGATCTCTTGAAAATGGAAAATTTGCGGACTTGGCAGTGCTCGACCGCGATTATTTGACGGTCCCAGTCGACGACATCCCAAACATCCGGTCGGTGCTGACAATGGTGGGTGGCAAGGTCGTTTACGCGGCTAAACCTTACGCCTCAGACGAACGCAAATAAGCGACGCGCCATCGCTGACCGTAATCGAGAGCGAAAGGGCTGAAAAAAGGTCGCGCATTACTCCTGCGCGGCCTCTAAGCGCGTCTCGGGCTGTGAATAGGCGTGCCCTCGTGACCCCCACGGTATCAATAAAATGAGATACTTGCGGCGCCGATCGGCGTTGAGACCTGACGCCGAGACACATTCTGAGATTGTGCGGAAGCCAGATCACATTTTTGATCTTAAGCGGAGACAGCAGGTTCTCGAAGAGGAGATTGCTCGGGCTTTGTCGCATTGCACAGCCGATGACCCGATGGTCGGCGATCTCAAACGGCGGATGCTGCATCTCAAAGAACAGATCGATTGGTTTTGTAATAAGGCGATTGCGGATAGACGCCTGCACTAAAAATATGAGCCTAGAAAACGCCTATGCGCCCAGCACAACAAGCCAGAACAGGTGATATCCCATGCCGATAGAAAATGAACCAGTTGCAGCAGAAAAGATACGCAAAAAAAGGTTTATCGCATTGCTCGGGCAGTGCTTAGATTACGGACAACCAATTAAAGAAGGTCAAGAGTCCTTTCGCTCAGAAGAAGGAATTCGACATGCGCTCTGCGTCTTTGATCCGGCGTTCGCAAAGCACGTCCGAGAGCTTGAATTGAAGGCTGGGCGGTAAATGAAATCTAGTTAAGTCACTCGGGCAATGTCACCAGTGTGCGGGTTCTCTCTTTGGCGGCATAAACGATCACCTGAATGAATGGAAACTTTTTCTTCAGTTCCAATCCTGCCTTCATTGCATCTGCAGAAGTCTTGTAGTCCGATTTGAATTTGCCATCGATCTCGAGGACAAAGCCCTCACTCGGCAGTACATTGGCGGACGGGTTCCTTGGCCTCGTCGTGCCGTTGTTCACAGTTGGCTCAGCTACCGTCTCTTTCATTGCAAGAGTTGGCTTCTTCACGTTCATGAAGACCTTCCTTCATTTTTGTGGAAACAGTTGATGCTGGCCGCCAAAATCAATTTTTACTTGAACCATCCAGCTTTGGTTCGAGCGTTTATGATCATTGCCTCGCAATCCTGCCGAGACACCCGATAGCAATCAAGAATGCCTGCGTGTCTAATTGTTTTCCCGTCCTTAAATTCAGTCCACCCATCAAGATCATCGGTGGCGCAATCAGCAAGATCGTCAATGGACTTTATGCCGTGTTCGCCTAAGGCGAATAGCATTAAAGTTGTTACGCCTGGAATGTCCTTGAGGTCGTTTTTAACACCAAGCTCCTTTAGCTCAGCGTCGAAATCCGTATCAAATTGTTCCACAGCATTTTGAGACTCAGAACTCGGCATCAAATCTGCCTTGTGCCTATCAATCATACATGTTGCCTCATTTGATTTGATAAGAAACCCTCGAACATTGGTGGTTAACACATCGTTAATATCTTTCAATTTGCTGCTAGGTGATAGCCCTAAATGAAGCAGCAACTAAAACGGCACTACAGGTGGCGCCTCTTCGGTCTCTAATGTCTATGCGATGGCTCTCTCAAGAAGTGATGCCCCTAAATGTACCAGCTGCTGCTTTCGTTGCGGTCTCGCTGAGGTCTTTAGGCTGCTCGGTCAACGACTTCATTTGCGTTTGCAAGAACTGTGTTTGAACGCGCACCAGATCTTGCAAATCGTTGGATTGCGTCAGCTTCTGTGCAAACTCGAAGGCGGTAGCGACATTTTGCTGAGCGTAATCTGCAATTTTTTTGGTCAGCTCTGTGCCTACCCAGGGTGAGGCTGACATGCTTTTTTGAAAGAAATTGAGATAGTTCTCAATTGCCCCACGGGCTTGCTTGATAGTCTGCTCGGCTACCGTATTTACGGCTTCCGAAGATTTGTCATCTTTTGCCATGATTGCCTCCTAGGCAATAGTTAAATGGAAATGCGACAAGCGCTCCACATGCTGCAAGCGCCCACCTCATTAATTGAAATCGGGTCCATCCGCTGGAAAGCGGTAGAGGGTGTCCTTGTTGCCCTCGAACAGATACAAGGCCCGCGCTGATGTCGGAGAACCGCATTCTCTGCCTTAAACCAGCTCTTCGACTTGAATGACGCGGCCAGGACGGCCAATACGAAACCTAGCAGCGCAATCATGGCGCGCCGACGTTAGGCGATTCCTTCGGGTAATCAATACGGATAAGATTTTCGGTACACACACCCCTACTTTTTGCGGGTGCTTCGCTGTTTTCTGCGAGGGTCTTTCAGCGTTGGATTTTTCTTAATGTTTAGGCGCCGCTGATCCTTTTCACTGAAATGATCATCAGCTCGAAACCCGGCGGAGCTAATGCCGGCGGTAGCGCAAATGTCGTCCATTTCGTTGATGTCGCCAGTCACACCAATTGCGCCCACAATCTCTCCTTGGCCGTCGCGAATGAGTTGCCCTCCTGCCTCCAAAAACAGTGGCCCATCTGCGATTCGCTCCAAAGACTGCACGAATAACGGCTTTTCCTTTGCCTTTTGCAAAACCATGCGTGAGGAGCGTCCCAGCGACAACGCCGCAAAAGCTTTCCCATAAGCGATTTCGAAGCGCATTAAGGAGGCGCCGTCCTGCTTCTGGAAAGCCTTTATTCGCCCACCTACATCAAGAACGATGGCAGCGAGAGCGTGACAATTATGCGCTTTTGCCGCAGCGAAAGTGCCTTCGATAATTTTCAATGCCTCCACAAGGCTCAGTGCACGCATGGAAAATTCTCCCAACCATCGAAAGTAAATTATTGAAAGACCAACATGCACTCTAAATACTGTCAATGGCAGCGCATACTCTTCACGCTACGAAGGCATCGGCCTTTCGCCAGCCCATCAGCGCCGAGATAGCTGGTCGCCACTGTAAGGAATAAACGCCTGACAATCGGCCCATTGGTTGCTTGAGCTTGTTGACCAACGGAGCATCAACCCGGTAGCCAAACTATAAGTACAAAGAAAAACCCTCACACCACCCTCATGGGCGACAGTGGGGCATGAGCCGTCGCACGTAGGTGTGTCCGGAGCGCCTTAAGCGGGGCAGATGCAATTGACGCCGACCATGCCGACGTTCGGCACGCAATGACAGACATTGGGCACCGGCTGCTTGACGCGGCGCTGCGCACTTCTGGTATGAATTCATCGATTGGGCGGTACACGATCGATAACCGCGCGATCGAATTTTACTACTTCTTGCCACTCTTATTCAAAATGTTACCGTCCGTCACTGACCACTGTCAGACGTGAAATCTTGATCAGGGAATGGGCTGCCGCTATTCGGAAGCGGCGCCATAATTCTGATCTGCGACTGGCCAGCTCTCGCATGGCAAGCATTACAAGTGGCGGTGAGATCGTGATACGCAGTATCGAATTTGGCCGCGTTCTTTTCTTTAACGGCCTGTTCCACCGCATCGAGATTCAAATCAAAACTTCTAAGCATCTCGCCGACCGGCACATGCTGCCATTGAGGCGAGGCGACTTGGATGTCTACGATGCTCTCCTTAATCTCTACAATCGTCTCCTTAATCTTCTTCACCTCATAGGCCGCCAATACCCAATTGTTGGCATGGCCCGCAAACCAAAGTTTGGCATGGTGCACCTGCATCGCTTCGTTCATTAGATCGGCAAGATGCGGAACATACCCTTTGACCGCCGCGCCCTGGGCAAGCGCTGGCCTTGAATTCAAATTCATAAACAAACCGGCGGCACCGATAAGCCCGAGTAGCGGCACGAGTACGAACACCCGTCTTAGGATTCCTTTCATGATAATCTCCTCCATTCACTCCGTCCAGCGTCATCGCATGCAATCTTAAAGAGGGTGCATGGCGCGCTTTTCGACGCGCCGCTCCACGCGCTATTATACATTATTCTGGACTATTTTTTAATATGCCCGCTGGCGTCGAACCGCTTGACGTAAGCCCATAGGTCGTTGACCTGCTCCTGGTTCTTGAGGCCGGGGAAGATCATTTTAGTGCCCCGGACGAAGGCTCGCGGATATCTTACATATTCTTTGAAATTTTCCTCGTTCCAAACGATGCCCGAGTGCTTGTTCGCATCAGAATAATCAAATTTCGGCACGGTGCCGGCCGGGCGGCCGTCAAGGCCATTGAGTTCCGGACCAATTTTGTTTTTTGCACCAGGGCCGATCGAGTGGCACACTTGGCATTGCTTGAACACGACCGCGCCTTTCTCGGCGTCCTGCGCCAAGCCGACCCCAGTCGATGCGGCAATCAACACGGCGGCCGCGATTAATCTTTTCATAGACGCGTCTCCATTTGGCCGTTGGCCCGATATTTGATCGCGCGGCTAGTTAATCTTCCTCATGGGCAACGACTTGCCCGCTATTTTATAAAACTAAGATACGACGCAAGCGCTGCAATTTGCTTGGCAGACAACTGGCTTGCTACGTGCGGCATCGGATGCCTTGCAGACTTATTGTACCCTTCGCCCCACTGTTCAAGACGCCTTTGCAAGTAAGAGAACTCCAGTCCGCCTAAACGAGGAATTTCTCTTGCGCCCTCGGCGTGCGGTCCATGGCAAGCGATACAGGCGACAATATTGGAATCCGGAACTCCGTCTTGATAGATCGTCCGTCCCATAGCCGCGAGTTGCTGATTTCCGTCATCGGCCGGCTTAGGAGACAGCTTCGAAAAATAGACTGCCAAATCATGCGCCGTCTGACGGCCCAGGTTTGCTGTGGCGAACCACATATATTGTTTTGAAAGCGGATTATCGCGGGCGTGATTTCTAAAACCTACAAGCTGATTTTCTAGATACTGACGTCGCTGGCCCGCCAATCGCGGCGCCGGCAAATAACCCTGCGCCGATGTTCCATGGCACCAGGTGCAATTGCGAACAGAGTGACTTTCAGCATTGCCTGCCAACGTGGAAGCGGCAGAGAAAACAATTGCCAGGACCGCTGTTTTTAGCTTGAGGAGTTTCATGATCCGAGCTTTCAAACCTTATGACCTTTAGCGAACCGACGAAAAACTTACTTCAAAGAGCTGACGTAGGCGGCGACTGCTTCGATTTGGGGTCTGGTCAAACTGTGCGCGACCGGCTTCATGATGGCTGATGTGTCCGGGTTTGCCGGGTTTTGACCGCGTTCATGAGTCCAGGTCGTCAATTCCATGACGACATATGAATCGAGCTGACCTGCCAGACGGGGAATTTCTCCATGACCGGTAGCCTCTGGACCGTGGCAAGCGGCGCACGCCGCAACATTGGCGTCAGGAACTCCGTTCTCGAAAATATTTTTGCCTGCGGCCACAAGTTTCTTTGGAGCGCCCCCGAGAGGCCTAGGATTGAGATTCTTAAAACTCGCGGCAATGGCCGTTATCATTCCAGGCTTCAAAACATGCGCCACGTTGAACATGATATTGTTCGTCCGCCGGCGCTCGACAAAGGCCTGTAACTGATTCTTCAAATACTCGGGCTGTTGTCCGGCGAGGCGCGGTATGGGGAAAAATCCGCGAAAACCTTGCCCCGATATGCCATGGCAATCTTCGCAGTATCTGACCTTGGCCTGCACCGCTTGCTTCGAAACGGCGGCTATGTCTTTGGCATCCGCGCGGCCTGCGGCCGCCAAAACAATTGCCAGGATCGCCAGTGGCAATGCCAAACGTAAGCTGACGGTCTTCATAATCCAGCACCCAATTGGCTCGTTTAACGGGGCGGCCCGACCGCGCCGATGACTTGAAACGATCGCTTCTTCACCACTTTCCACCACCGCGGCGCGGGGTGCAGTTCCTCACTCATTCTTTCTTTCCCGAGCGCACTATTATTGATCCGATGAGCCTGATGACCTGGACCAAAAAGAAAGAGCTACTCCAGATAACTTACATAGGCGGCGACCGCTTCAATTTGTGACTTAGTCAATCCATGCGCGATCGGCGCCATAATGTTCGAGTTTTCCTCCGCCCGCTCGTGGGCCCAATTCGTCAGTTGGCTCACAATGTAAGGATAAAGCTGACCGGCTAACCGAGGGAACGCCCCGTTGCCTTTAGCGTCTGCACCGTGGCAGGTGGCGCATGCCGGAACATCAGCGCCTGGAACTCCCTCGTCAAAAATCTTCTTTCCCGCTGCCACGATTTCCTTTGGCGCGCCACCAACTGGCTTCGGATTGAGATCGTGAAAATGCGTGGCCAGAGCATTTATCATCGCCGGGCTCAGAACATGGCCTACATTGAACATGATGTTTGTGCTTGACGGCGATTCTTTATTTTGCCGCGTGTGCTCCACAAATCCTTTTAATTCATTTTCGATGTACTCGACTTGTTGTCCCGCGAGCCGCGGTATTGGGTGAAATCCAATGAAGCCTCGACCGGACAAACCATGGCAAGTTTCGCAATAGTCTACCTTGGCCTGGAGGTCATGCTTGGAAACGGTTGCGGCAGCCTTATCATCCGATGCGCGCGCTGCCGTGCTGAAAGCAACCGCTAGGACTGCAATCTGCAACACCGATCGTAAACGGATTAATTTCATAATCAGACTTTCACTATTATGTTCTCTTTTGTGAGCTAGCGGCATCTCGAACGGCCCCGGCGACTACATCGCAAACCACACGTAGAGGAACAGCGTGTTTTTGTCGTGTGCACCTTCCGTCGTTCCGTCCAACTTGTTAAAGTAGGTGTACTGCAATCCAATGCGCGCATTGGCCCATGGCCATACGGGCGAATTGCTGTTTATGAACGGGATGTAAGAGATCTCGGCGACATAACCATTACTATTCGGACTGCACCCACATCCAGGATTGTCAGCATACAACCCTGTATCTTCCGAACCGCGCGTGTCGAAATATTGTCCGCTGAGCACGATCCTGTTGTCGTTACCATAGGCAACCGACCCGTACAGCTTGAACGTATTCAGGGTATTCGACGGATTAGCGGCCCCCAGGATGTTTGGGTCATTGTAGGTAGCATCCAGCGCCTGATATTCATGGATGTAGCTACCACGCAGCGTGAACCAGTAATTGTCGCCCTGGTACTGATATTGCGTATCGAAAGCGACGTCCGTGTAGCGGTCGGTCAAATCAGACTGCGTATATATCGTAGTATCAGTCCATGGATGGACGCGGGCAGACATGCCGAAGGTACCGAACTCAAGCCAGTGCCTACCCCAATGCGGTTCGACCGCCACGCGCCAGTAAGGCGCCACCCCGTCAATCGCACCGACACCGGCCGGGCCGGCCCCTAGTCTGCCCAAGGCCTCGGGATTAATCGAGCGGTAGCCGGACAGTTGCAGATACACCAGGTTATCGAAGTAGCCGTATGCGCCGGCCCCTGCTACAGCTTGTCCCAAGCCGCCATCGATAAGCGTGCTGGCCGCCGGACCGGGCATGATCGGATCGCCGGCGTCCATATAGGGGAAGCCCCAGGCCGGCACGGTATTCCACGGATCGCCCATGGTTGGGTTGTTGTCCGCCGAGACGCCATAAATGACATCCATTGAGCCCAGCTTGGCCGTATTGGAATAGCGGATGTCCTGGTTGTCCCAGCCCCAAGCGCTCCGCCCGTCATAGGTCCATTGCGAGAACATGCCGACGTGTTCGGTAATCGCACCTCCCCAAAACAAGCTCAGTTGCGGCATCGTGAGATTGTCATTGGTCCTATACGGGGCGACGCTGTCGGCGTCTTGCGGCGCTTGCGTATGCGTATAGCCAAATACGGCCATCGCCGCGATCGGCGGCACCCATACATTGCTAGAGTCCGCCGCGCCGTCCTTGGTCTTGCCGGCGATCGTCGCGTTAAGGTCTTTCTTGGCATAATCGGACAGGGCTTTAGTCGAATCGCGCCCGCTGGAAAAAGGCGTCGTCTTGAACCTACCGCCGCCCGTTGTATAGCCGTTTAGCTTGAAAAGGCGGCCGTACGGCGTGAGCCCAGGGTAATCTGTATGGCAGGTGCCGCACGGCTGACCCGTCTGCCGCGCGAAGCTAGGCAACGCGTCTGCGGATGAGATCGCACCAAACATTACGGCGCCAAAAGCGAAACCGAAAATGGCACTTGCCGCGACAAGGCCAACCCCCGTCAACATTTTAGGTCGCACAATTCTGATCAGGTGCGATTGTCCCCGCATTGACGACATCCCATCGCCTCATTCAAAAATATTTAGTTGCCTGCCCTGCGCTTCAGATCAAAGCAGATCAAGCCTTCCGCCAAAGCATGCACCAACCATTCGGGCTAATGTCGCCAGCAACGTTCTTGCAGGATTTCGGCGCAACAAATAAAGCGCAGCCGCTGCACTGATGATCACCCTTCGGCTTGTCTTGATAATTGACCGCTGTCTTTGGCAGCGGATTTGCCTTCGCGGAATTTGCATTGGCAACAAGAATAATTGCGACACCCGTCGCACACGCTGCCCCGCGCAGCAACAACGAACGCCGAGATACTTTTTCTGACGAGTGATCCAATTGATTGGCCATTACATCGCTCTTTCTCTATTTGTGCCCCACGCAAAAAATTTGCGTTACGAAGCTCATGCATGCTTTGATCAAAATCAAGTCGATGTCATTTGTGCGAGTAAAAAATTTCAAAATTTTTTGTGAGATGGCTCGTTACTCGTCAGGTTTCTGTCAGGATTCACACCTGCTAAGTTGTGGCTACCAACTCGACCTAGCGCCGCTAAATTATTTTTGTCCAAACTACTGACAAATTGCTGACTGAAATTCGATTGAAGCGGATTTAGTTTCCGACCCGTTGATCGAGAAACTGATGCTCAAACCGGAGCGAACTCAAACAATTCCGATGATGGACCGCTCTCTCTGCGCCGCTATAGCACGCGCCAGACAAAACCAATTTTACTTAGCTGCGATCTTAGTTTAGCAGGCATTTTTTCTTTGGACCTACGCTTCGTCGTTACCCACAGTCCTAACTTGAAGTTATTTTCGATATGTAAAGAAGGCACGCGGCAGTGACCTTCGCGTGCTTTGAATTCCGCCAGTGCAGCAAAGCCGTTTTCCCAATAATGTTTGCATCCGTCCCAAACAAATCCAGTCGCATCCAATCGCTTTTGGCGCTCGATAGACAAATCGTTCCTACTCAAGCGCTGTACCGAAACCCATTGTCCAAGCTTGTATTCTCCCTCGAGATAATATCGGGGGACGCGACAGTGCCCCTCGCGCGCTTTGAACTTTGTCAGTGCTGCAACGCCCTCTTCCCAAGCATATTCGTGCAAATCCCAAATAAAACCAATCGTGTTCAGACGCTCTCTGTATTTGGAAAGCATTTTGTCTTTCGCCATGCGCTGCAGAGCGACCCAGCGGCCAAGCTCAAATCCTTCTTCGAATTGTTCCAAAGGCACGCGGCAATGTCCCGTACGCGCCCTAAATTTTACCAATGCAGAAAAACCCTTTTCCCACCGGCTTTCGAACGCGTCTAAAGCGAGCCTCGTACGACCCGGCCGCCGCGTACGATTGGCGGCAAAAACACGTCTGCCTCTCCGCTTTTCTATTGGCCCATCTAATAAGGTTGAGAACCCGTCCGGCGCGGAACTTAAAGACACGATTGTTTCCCCGGCACATCGATCAAAACTATGGTTAAACTGCACACTTCAGGCCGGCGGCCCACCTCGCGATGCGCGGCAATGCTTGGGCCCACTTCCGAACGCGAGATGCATAATCCGCTAAGGTGCTGACAAAAGCCTGACAAATACCGAGCGCACATACTCATTCGTTGCCACCAACCTAGCGAGATTGGTTGGTCTCGAGTTCCCCCTGCGAGACGATCAATCTTGCTATTTGTCCATGTTGGCCAAGCCACTTGCAATTCGCTCGCAAACTTCACTCTGGTCCCCGAAGTCCCTCTGCTATTTGCTGGCGGCGAAATCGGCTACTTTCAAGTTCGTCGTCATTCATCATCGCGGTAAGCTATGCGCATTCTACTGTTCGAGGATCATTGCCGGCTGGCCAACTCAATCACGAAAGGCCTGGCCGGACTTGGCTTCGGCGTCGATGCATTCCAGACCGCGGGGGACGGCCTGAATGCGTTTAAATCCATTGCTTATGACGCGATTATCTTGGATCTCGGCCTGCCTGACCGCGACGGCCTCGATGTGCTCAGTGAATTGAGGCACATCAGTTCGTCCGCCCCGATCATGATACTCACTGCACGTGATGGCATCGACGCCCGAGTCACCGGCCTCGACGCCGGCGCCGACGACTACGTCGTAAAACCTTTCGCCATGACGGAATTAGCCGCACGTTTGCGCGCCCTTCTGCGAAGGCCCGGGCAAGCTCTTGGCGGGGTTCTCACAGTCGGCAATTTGCAGCTTCAAACGTTTTCGCGCCAAGTGATTGTCAATAGAACGGCCGTGCGCTTTCCAGCGCGTGAAGTCGATGCACTCGAATTGCTAATGCGTCGGGAAGGTCAGGTCGTCGCCAAAGGCACGTTAGAAGACAGCCTCTATGGCCTGTCAAAGAATGTCACTCCAAACAGCATTGAGGTCCTGATTTCACGCTTGCGGCGCCGGCTTGGTTCTATCGGCGCCAACTGCTCCATTCACACGTTTTACGGGATTGGATACTTGCTGAAGGACGATGGGCATTGAAGACTTATTCGCTTTTGCGACGGACCACTGTTGGGCTGACAGCGACGATGCTGATTGCAGGACTGTCTGCATTTGGCTGGCTTTATCTGAAGACGAAATGGATGGATCTTTCTTTGCGCGAACAAACTTTGTTAGACCAAGCAAGAGTGATCGCCGGCTATCTTAAGTTGGACAGTAATAATTTGATCACTCTGAATCTACCGCCGCGCCTTGCCGAGGCCTATTCCAATGCCGAAAGTTTGTACCGCTACGCAATCCGCGATGAGAATGGGCAGTATCTTTTCGACAGCGGTGCAGCGGTAGGACCACTGCCGGCTTTAACCCGCAGTCGTCGGAAGCTCTACGATTACGATCCCGATGGTCCCGGCCCGCTTCGTATGTTTGGAGCCGCACTGCGGACTGAAATCGGGCAGCGGACCGTTTTTGTTCAAGTTGAGCAGAAAGCCAACGATCCCGACTACCTCAGAATGGCCGTAGTGGACGAATTTATTACAGACGGCGGCTGGCTTGAAATCCCGTTTATGCTCCTGCTGCTTGGGGTCAGTATCGGAATCGTCAAACGCGCGCTTGCGCCACTTACTCAAATATCAGCGCTGGCCGAATTGATTGGGCCGACGAGCGCAAACGTCCGGCTATCCGTCGATCAGGTGCCGCTCGAAATTCTTCCGCTCGTTCACTCGATGAACGCAGTTCTCGATCGCCTCGAACAGGGCCTGCAGCAGCAGCGTGAATTCAATGCCAATGCCGCGCATCAATTGCGCACGCCGCTTTCTGTTCTCATGGCCAATGTAGATACTCTGAAGGAACCGGACGTCGCCAATCGGCTGCGCGCTGACATAGAACACATGAGCCGCATCGTATCGCAGCTACTGCTCATCGCACAACTGGAGACAGTCTCCGTCAATGTCGATGAGATTGTCGATTTGAACGATGCTGCCGCCGAGATCGCCGGTGGTTTTGCTCCGCTTGCCCTTGCTTCCGGCAAGAGCATTGAGCTGGTTCGCAATAGCGACCCTGTCGTCATACGCACCAACACCATTGCGGTTCGGGCCGCGCTCGGCAACCTTATTGAAAATGCAATCAAGCACACGCCGGCGGGTACATCCGTACGGCTACGCGTCACGGATTACCCTTCCATCGAGGTCATGGATAGTGGGCTGGGTATTCCAATCGAACAACGCTCAAAAGTCTTCGAGAGATTCTGGCGGAGCGACAGAAATAGCGGCGGCGCCGGGTTAGGCTTGGCCATCGTCGACCGAATTATGAAGACTCTTCGGGGATCCGTTTTTGCGGGAGAGGCTCCAGGAGGTGGGGCGCTGTTTACTCTCACTTTTCCACCGATTGCGGTCGCTTCCGAACCAATTCAAATTGGCCCGCTGGCCGCCGAGTGAGACGGCGCGGTGAATAGCCGCCGCAAACGCCGCTCCAAAATATACATGCGATTTTCAATTGCTATCCGCGGTCGCGCTTCCACCGCGCCAGAGCTCAGCTGACACGCCGCAGCTTTTCACTGGTTCAGGGACGCTTCTCACGGAAATTAGGGTAGCTGCCGTCCTTATAGGTCCCGCACGATGACGGCTGTCCAAAGGATCACAACACCTGCGAACGCGAGCATCCAATTGTGGATGCTAACTCCAAAGATTGTGGTGTCGGCTGTCATGATTTTTAAGAACGCGTCCATAAGCCGAGCTTCTTCACCTCGCGCCAAATAAAATTCCCATAGTTTTCTCGATCGTAAACCTATAACACACGTGCACTCTCTAGCACGAACCGCTAATTGCTCGGCGCGCCAGGTCCATCGGATTGGCAACGCGCTCAGCCCTTCGTCCGACAGCCGCTAAAGTGGCAAATTATTTGCTAAGAGACATCATGGAGGTTTACGCCGGGACTTTAAGTTTTTCCACAAAAGCACCCAAGCTATCTGCTTCTCTCTGTCTGCCGGCTGCAAGGTTTCTGTCAGAAACCGTGAGGAAATTTTTAAACTCATTACGCGATCTGTACAACTTCAAGTAATGCGTGAAAGGACTCCCTATGAGTATTTCAGCCACCAGTTCGTCTCCCCCTTCTTCAATCAGCCCGGACAAAGTCGAGCAGTCGGGCGCCGCGGATAATGACGGCGACAGTGACGGCACCTCGGTACAAGCGTCGGCTCAGGCGGCGCCCGCTCCGCAAGCGCCGGTTCAGGCGGCTCCCGCTCCAGGGATAGGGACAGGGACGATAGTCAATAAAGCGGCTTAAACAAATCGAGGTTGATTAGGACCCGGCTCAATGGCCGGGTTCTTTTTTTCAATACTTGTGTGTACCGAAAACCTTAACCCGCACGTAATGGTGATGAAGCCCGCCAAGGATCGCATGTGAGTTTAAAGATCCGATCCGCTGGATAGACCGAGAAACCGGTGCATCTTTGTCCAATGACCGGTGCGTTCTGATGTTATTGTAATAGCGAGCGTAGGCTCGCAGAATTGTGCGCAGATGCGCTTCACCCAAAACTATGAAATGGTCCACACACTCGCGCCGGATCGATCCAATCAGGCGTTCGGCAAAGCCATTCTGCCAAGGCGAGGCCGGCGCGGTAGGCTTGTCCCGGATGCCCATGGCGCGAATTCGGCCCATGCCTAGGGCGCCATAAATGCGATCTCGGTCGCGGATGATGTAAAGCGGACCCTCATCGCAGGGAAATGCTTCGGTCAGCTGACGTGCGATCCATTCTGCCGTCGGATTTTTTGTGACATTGATCCAGACCAACTCCCTGCGGCCCAGATGGACGATGATGAAGGCATAGTGTAGGTCGAAGCCAATGGTCGGAACGACGAACAGGTCCATGGCAGCAATGTCCGGCGCGTGGTTCCGCAGAAAGGTGCGCCATCCCTGACTTGGCGACCCACGCCGTTTGGCCATGTATTTGGCCACGCTTGATTGCGCGACATCAAACCCCAGCTTGAGCAGTTCACCGTGGATGCGCGGCGCGCCCCAAAGCGGATTCTCGACACTCATTTGCCGGATTAGCGTACGGAGGTCGGTATCGATCTGGGGCCGGCCTCCCCGAGTGCGCAATTTCCAACGCCAATAACAGCGAAAGCCGGCCCGATGCCAACGAACGAGCGTCTCGGGCTGGATGATCGTGAGAACCGTCAGGATCGACGGGAACCACCGATATAGTTGAACAAAGAACCAGCGGTCGTGGTCCGTCAGCCGGACGTGCCCCTGCATCTTGCGCTGCAAGATGATCAACTGATGTCGGAGAACCGCATTCTCTGCCTCAAGCCAGTTCTTCGACTTGAATAACGCGGCCAGGACGGCCAATACAAAACCTAGCAGCGCAATCATGGTGCGCCGACGTTAGGCAATTCCTTCGGGTAATCAATACGGATAAGGTTTTCGGTATACACAGGTGTAGTTCCTGCCCAAAGCATCGCGAGGCGTTGCTGTAACACGCGGACTCCATTTATCTGTGCATTGCTTCTCGATTCCTTAAAAATAAACCAGGGCGCGAACATCACCGTCAAGACCGGGCCTTGGCAGTCATCCTTGACTGTCACAGTCCAGCGCCGCCAGTCAGGCTCATGCGACGCCAAACCGGAGAACGCCGTCACCCGACGCGCAAGCTCTTTGGCTCTAAAATGCGCGGCAGCAAGATCACTGACATCGCAACCGATGTCATCCCGGATACACTCATCTGAGTTGGACAAGTGAAAGTAAAATCTCGGCACTGCTGACCTTCCTCCTCCAATACCCCCGATGAAGAGTACGGTCGGCCAGAGCGCTAGTACACTCGTGCTTGCACTTAACGTTGATCGCTAAAGTCTGATTGAATTGTCTCGACATTTACAATCTGACTAAATTGTTCTGATTTTTTGACGTCAGCGACAACGTTATAGCAGTTCGACGTCGCGCGACCCATGACAATAGGGACTTGGTGTTCGCCGACTACACGACCACGTGCGAACGAAGCGACGAACGGTCGACCGCGGCAACACCCTGGTCCGGCACAATACCGATCTGTTGCGATGCCGCATAAGTGCAGGACATCGCTTTTCGGGTTGGGAGTTGCACTCTGCGACCGTTTGGGAACTCGATATAGCGCCGGACGAATTGTCCGCGACCTTCGAGTACATACTTCGTGCAGACCGGAAAGCGTGCCGGCATGCGAGAGGAACTCGGCATTGTTGGGCCCTCCCAAATTCTTATGTTGTAATTTTACCGAAGCGCATCGCCATGGTCATTTCGTGACAAAATTGGAGTTGTCCGCTTTTTGCACGAGCGGCATTGTGCCGCATGGGGACATGACGAGTAACCGCTAAGGCGGTTCCAATAAAAGAAAGCACAAAAACAGGACCGCGCTGTTTTGCACGGTCCTGCATTGGCTAGAAACATTTTGGCCAACTGGCGACTGGGGGCGGGGCATCTGAGCCAACAGTTGGTAATTTGAATGCATTACTCATCATAGCAAAACTTTTCGCGCATTGATCTTGCTCAAAAGGTAAGCCTCTCTGCCGTATCAAACATTGGCGCCTTTATGGTTGTTGGGTGAAACGCGTCATGGCCATCTCGCGCTTGCACCGACGATTGTCCACTCCTAGTCCGATAGCGACCAAAAATGTTGCGACGCGGCGAAGGCCGCGAAGTGCCATCAAAAGATATTGCACGCGTTGGCAGATGTTGAATCCCGACGCGCATCATTTTTGGCTACACTCTACCCATGCATTATGTGCTGCTTGCCCAACTGCTGATCCAGCTGTCGTTGGCTAACGGATCGCCCCTTATCGCAAAACGCATATTTGGTGAGACTTGTGCAATGCCGATCGTGTTTGTGAGCCGCGATGAAGACGGTCGCACCCGCACGAAGATCGTCATTCAGAAGCGGTCCTATCTCTATCCCGGCACCGAAACATTCCCGGGCGAGAACCTCGGTAACAACTATGTCCAATCGCCCAACCACCGCGCTGATGGCGTGCTCGACAACACCGCCTTCGGCAGCAACCAAACGGCGCTGCCCGGCCCATGGACGCTGCCGGGCAAAAATAATCCCTGGCTGCAGTACTCGAGCGCGCCAGCCCAGCGGGCGCCTTTCGCTTGCGTAGTTTACCAAAAGGAGGAGGGGCAGATGCGTTGTATTGCTGTGATAGCAATTGCCGCAATCGCATACCTGGGCGCACCGGCATTTGCGCAGGATATTGGTAATGCGACCCGCGGCTGGAAGTTGGCGATCCGTACCTGCTCGGGCTGCCACTGGGTCAGCCATGAAGGAATTTCTGGGCGCATGTGGGCGCCGACCCTTAGCACCATCGCTAACACCAAAGGCATGTCGGCAATGGCGCTTAACGTGGCGTTGCTGACGTCCCATCGCTCCATGCCGAACATCGTGCTCAATGCCCAGGAGCGCGCCGACGTTATTGCCTTCATTCTGACGCTGAAAACCGATTAGCCCGTCCTTTCGTACAGAAGCTGACAAAGTGATCTAATAAATTCTAATAAATCGTGGCATGTTCCCTATTGATGCTGTGGGCGGCGCCCTTCGCGGCAGTCGACGTGCCTTAGGCTCGTCGCAGCCGGTCAACGAAGGGAGCGGATGATGGCCGAGATTGCGACGATCAGGTTGGATATCGCGAAGTCTGTATTTCAGGTTCACGGCGTCGATGCCGCGGGGCATGTTGCAGTTCGTCGGCAATTGCGTCGATCTCATGTGCTGAAGTTCTTTGCATCGCTGCCTCCCAGCCTCGTCGGGATCGAGGCCTGCGCAACGTCTCACCATTGGTCGCGCCAGTTGCAGGCATTGGGGCACAGCGTGAAGCTGACGCCGCCTTTCTAAGTGAAGACCACACAATACCGATTGGGGTCACCCAACACGGTCTGATGTCGAGGTCGGTGCCATTGTCCGCTTCGTTCTCCAATTCGCCAACCGCCCTTACGCGCCCTTGCCCGACCCGAGATGCGCCGCGATGTAGGCGACCGCTCCCTTAAGCGTAATAAGCTTCGGATAATCGATCTCTGGGATATCGAGCCCGAGCCGATGGTGAATTGCGGTAATGAAATTCAGGAAGTCCATCGAGTCGATGTCGATCGCTTCACGCAAATCCGCAGCCGGATCGACGCTCGCCAGATCGGCTTCCGGCGCGATGTTGTTGAGTTCTTCCTCCATCACTTTGAGAATGTCGCTGTCAGTCATAGCTTGTCCGGCTCCTGCAACAGCTTGCCGATCTCGGCCAAAAATAGCGCGCCGGCGTGTCCATCGGTGGCGCGATGGTCGCCGGAGAGCGTGACGGTGATGACCGACCGTGGTCCAATGGCGCCATCGACGACCCAGGGCCGCACCATCGCCTTGCCGAAACCGACGATCGCCACCTGCGGCGGGTAGATAATTCCGTACAGCGCTTCGACCCCGCGTTCGCCCAGGCTCGATACGGTGATGGTCGGATCGGACATCTCCGAGCCGCGGATGCGGCCCGCGCGCGTGCGTTGCACCAGATCGCGCATGCCGCTCATCAGCTCATCAAGCGGCAGCCGATCGGCATCGTGCAGTGCTGGTGCCGCCAATCCGCCGCCGCGGATGGAAACCGCGACGCCGACATGCACCGCCGGCGCCGGTTCGAACTTATTGTCGCGATAGAACCCGTTGAAGGCGGGAAACCGGCGCGCGGCCAAAGCGACCGCCTTGATGGCGAGCGCGCCGAGCAACAGCCGGTTGTCGGGCGGTAGTACCGCATTCTTTTCGGCCAGCCATTGCTCGCAGGCGGAAATTTCGACCTGGTGCTCCAGATAATAGTGCGGGATTTCTCGCTTCGAGCGCGCCATGGCGGCGGCGATAGCCACGCGCATTGCCGCGAGATCAAGCCCCCCGCGCTTCTTTTCCGGCGGCGCGGCGACCTCGCCGATCCGGCGCTCAACGTCGGCAGAGGTGATCGCCCCGTCCGGGCCGCTGCCGGTTACCGCTGAGAGATCGATACCGCGTTCTTCGGCAAGCCGTCGCGCGGCCGGCGACACCCGCGCGCGCGCCGCGATGGCAGGCACGTGGGGCGGCGGCCTAATGGGCGGTGGCGGACCGGGTGCCTGCACAACTGGCGGCGCTGCGGCCGGCGCGGCCCGAACTGCCGGCGGCGGAGCCACCGCTACTGCAGCGGGCTTTTCTTCACCGTCGGTTCGAATGTGCGCTAGCGGCGTCCCCACCGGCACCTTGCTCTTGAGCTCGACCAAGATCTTTTCGATCAGGCCGGACTGGAAGGTTTCGATCTCAATCGCGCCTTTCTGCGTCTCGACTATCGCGACTACATCGCCGCGCTTGACCCGATCGCCGGGCTTGACCAGCCATTCCACCAGTGTGCCGGCTTCCATGTCGGCGCCAAGCGAGGGCATGAGGAAGTCGACCACGGCGCCCTCTTAAGTTCGTCCCAGGGCGGCCTTGGCGGCCGCGACAATCTTGGGTGTTTGCGGAATCGCGGCGTTTTCGAGGTGCCGCGGATAGGGAATCGGCACCTCCTCGCTGCAAACGCGGCCAATTGGCGCGTCGAGTGACCAAAAGGCCTGTTCGATGATGCGCATGCCGACTTCCGCCGCTAGGCTGCCGGTGCGCCAGCCTTCATCGACGATAACCGCACGCCGGGTTTTGGCGACCGAAGCCATGATGGTGGCGTCGTCAAGCGGCCGCAGGCTGCGCAGATCGATCACCTCCGCCTCGATGCCTTCGGCTGCCAGCGCGGTCGCGGCCTCCAGCGTCTTCCAGAGCGAGCCGCCATAGGTGATGAGCGAGATGTCGCGGCCCGGCCGGCGGACCGACGCTTTGCTGATCTCGACCGGCCCGGCGTCGGCGGCTAGCTTGCCGGTCATGTTGTAGAGCATCACGTTCTCGAAAATCAGCACCGGATCGGGGTCCTGCAACGCGGTCCACAGCATACCGCGGGCATCGTCAAGGGTCGCGGGCGCCAACACTTTGATACCCGGAATATGTCCGTACCAGCCTTCCAGGCTATGCGAATGCTGGGCGGCAAGCTGGCGGCCGGCGCCGGTCGCCATGCGGATCACCAAGGGCACGCCGAACTGGTTGCCCGACATGTGGCGCACGGTCGCCGCGGTGTTGAGGATCTGGTCGAGCGCCAGCAGACTGAAATTCACCGTCATCAACTCAACAATCGGGCGCATGCCGGCCATCGCCGCGCCGATGCCGGCGCCGGTAAAGCCGGATTCCGACAGCGGCGTATCGCGAATCCGCTCCGGACCAAATTCGGCGAGCAGGCCGTGGCTGACGGCATAGCAACCGCCATAGCGGCCGACGTCCTCACCCATTAGAAACACGCGCTCGTCGCCCTTGATCGCATCGCGCAGCGCCTGCTTAACCGCCTCGCGGTAGCTCATCTCAACCATTTCGGCTTTGATCGGCTCTTGCTTCATGGCGTGCCACCGGTTGGCGCGGCAACGTCCGCATAGGTATAGCGGGTGAGTTGCTCGACCGGTTCCCAGGTGCCCGCTTCGGCGAAGGCAACCGCTGCGGCAATTTCGGCATCAATTTCGGCTTCGATGCGGGACACATCGTCCGCATGAATCATGTGGTTGGCCTCCAGCCATTGCTGGAACCGCGCAATCGGTTCGCTCTGGCGTCTCGCTTCGACCTCTGCCTTATCGCGATAGAGCTGGGGGTCGAACATCGAATGAGCGCGCAATCGGTAGGTCCTGCACTCCAGGAAATACGGCTTGCGACTCTCGCGCACGGCATGAACGGCGCGGCGGGCAGCTGCCTCAACCGCCACCACGTCCATGCCATCGACAGCTTCTGAGGTGATCCCGTAGCACGCGGCCTTGCGATGTATATCGGTTTCCGATTGCGAAAGCGCCAACGCGGTTCCCATGGCATAGAGATTATTCTCGCACACGAACAGCACCGGCAGGCCCCACAAGGCCGCCAAATTCATGCTCTCATGAAACTCGCCTTCGGCCACCGCCCCTTCCCCGAAAAAGCAGGCGATGACGAGGTCATTGCCCTGCATATGAGCGGCGAGCCCGAAACCGACCGCCAGCGGCAACCCACCGCCGACGATGGCGTTGCCGCCATGGAAATTAGTCGCCGCGTCGAACAAGTGCATGGAGCCACCGCGTCCGCGGCTACAGCCTTCCTGCTTGCCATACATCTCAGCCATGATCGTTGTCATCGGCACCCCGCGCACCAGCGCCTGCCCGTGTTCGCGATAAGTCGCGACAATCCGATCACGTTTCTCCAGCACCGGAATGACGCCGACGGCAACCGCTTCCTCGCCATCGTAAAGATGCATGAAGCCGCGAATCTTCTCCTGCGTATAGAGCTCGGCGCATTTATCCTCGAAGCGGCGGATGCGGATCATCTGTTTCAGCAGATACAGCAAATGCTCGTGCGATAAATGCGGCTTATCGGCCACTACCGTCATCGTTCCTCGCTTTCGAGCGTCGAGATATCGCCCTCAGGCAGCCCGAGCTCGCGGGCTTTGAGCAGGCGGCGCATGATCTTGCCGCTACGCGTTTTCGGCAGATTCTGCCGGAACGCGATATCTTTAGGCGCCACCGCCGGCCCCAGACGCTGCCGCGCATGGCCGAGCAATTCCTTACGCAACGCGTCGCTCGGCGCAAACCCATCTTTGAGCGCAACGTAGGCCTTGACCACTTCGCCGGCGGTCGGCTCCGGAATGCCGATCACGCCCACCTCGGCGACGGCCGCGTGCTCCATCAGCGCGCTTTCCACTTCGAACGGACCGATGAGATGGCCGGAGCTCTTGATAACGTCATCGGCGCGGCCAACGAACCAATAATATCCGTCACTGTCACGCATCGCGAGGTCGCCGGTGAGATACCAGCCGCCTACGAAGCACTTCTTGTAACGCGCCTCCTCGTTGAGATAGGCGCGCATCATCGACGGCCAGCCCGGCCGCAAGGCCAGCTCGCCCAGGGCCATCGGCTTAGTGATTTCGCGCACTCCGCCGCCCTCGAGATGCTCGACGATGCCGGCCTCGATGCCTGGCAACGGCCGGCCCATGGAGCCCGGCTTCACATCCATCGACAGAAAATTGGTGATCATGATGCCGCCGGTCTCGGTCTGCCACCAATTGTCGTGGAACGGCTTGCCGAACGCTTCGACCCCCCACACCACGGCTTCCGGATTGAGCGGCTCCCCGACGCTCGCCATCAGACGCAATTTCGACAGGTCAAACCGCTTGGCAAAGTCGGCGCCCGCCTTCATCAGCATGCGGATGGCGGTCGGCGCAGTGTACCAGACCGTGACTTTCTGATCCTGCAGAATGCGGTACCAGCGTTCGGCATCGAATTCCGCGTGATCGACGATCATCGTCACGCCGTTCGTCAGCGGCGATATGATCCCGTAAGAAGTGCCGGTTATCCATCCGGGATCGGCGGTGCACCAGAAGATATCGTCGGGATGGAAGTCGAGCGCGAGCTTGCCCGTGACGTTATGAGCGACGACCGCTTCGTGCACGTGCACGGCGCCCTTCGGTTTTCCGGTGGTGCCGCTGGTGAAATGCAGCAGAGCCATGTCTTCCGACATCGTCTGTACAGTGTCGAACGAATCGGATGCTTGCGCGACCGCGGCAGCCAGATCGACCGTGTCCGGCGGGAGATTGGCTGAGCATTCGGTCAAGAACACATGTTTCAAGCTCGCAAGTTCTTTTCGCCAGGGCTCGACCTTGCGGCGGTAAAAGGCCTCGGTGGTAATCAGCGCGCTGGAATTGCCGATCGTCATGCGCGCTTTGATCGGTTCCGGGCCGAAAGCCGAGAACATCGGCGAGAAAACGCTACCGTTTTTCAGCGTGCCGAGGGCGCAGATATAGAGCTCCGGTACTCGGCCAAGCAGTGAAGAAACTCGGTCGCCTTTAGTAATCCCGCGTTGCGCCAGGACATTGGCAAAGCGATTGATCGCGGCGCCCAGCGCCGCATAGCTGAAATCGCGGATCGCGTCGTCGCGGCCGATCCAGCGCAGGGCGAGCTTGTCGCCGC
>CAWAXK010000012.1:0-215754 GCA_963786025.1 uncultured Alphaproteobacteria bacterium | reverse complement strand
TGGAGAGCCTATGCCGCCGCGACAAGACTATTTCAATGCGCGAGACGAAAAGGTAGCTGCGTCCCGACAATCGCGGTGGGGTCAGGATTTTGCCAGATTGGCACATTTCTATTTGATCCCGACCCGTCATTGCGGATATTCATTACCTGCTCAAGCGCCAAGCAACAATCTTGCCGTTATCTGCGTGATATCCAGGTCCGGCGGTAGGCAACAGCCAGAAGGCATCGATCCGTGGCAGCTGTAAATCCCGTTCTCGTCACCGGCGCCGCCGGCTTTATCGGATTTCACGTCGCGCGCCGCCTGGTGGAGACGGGCCGCGAGGTGATCGGCGTCGACAATCTGTCGCCTTACTACGATCCGAAGCTGAAGGAAGCGCGGCTACAGCAGCTTGCCGGTGCCAAGAACTTCAAGTTCGTGCGGCTAGACCTGGCGGACCGGGCCGCCACCGCCGCGTTGTTCGCCGAGCACCGCTTCCCATTCGTCGTCCATCTCGCCGCCCAAGCGGGGGTCAGGCATTCGCTGGTCGACCCGCACGCTTATGCCGACGCGAATTTCAACGGATTCCTCAACGTCCTCGAAGGCTGCCGGCATAACGGCTGCCGGCATCTTGTCTATGCGTCGTCATCGTCGGTCTATGGCGCCAACACCCGGATGCCGTTCCGCACCTCCGATAACGTCGATCACCCGCTCAGTCTTTACGGCGCCTCGAAAAAGGCAAACGAGCTGATGGCGCATTCCTATTCGCACTTGTTCAAATTGCCGACGACAGGCCTGCGGTTTTTCACCGTCTACGGTCCCTGGGGCCGGCCCGATATGGCGATGTGGCTGTTCACCGCCGCAATCAGCGCCGGCAAGCCGATCAAGCTGTTCAATCACGGCAACATGCGGCGCGATTTCACCTATATCGATGACGTCGTGCAGGCGGTGGTGCGGCTGATCGATCGGCCCGCCGCGGGCGATCCGAATTGGTCGGGAGACGCGCCCGACCCGTCGCGCAGTTCGGCGCCGTGGCGCGTCTACAATATCGGCAACAACAACCCGGCCGATGTCCTCGAGGTTGTAAAGATCCTGGAGCAGACGATCGGCAAAAAGGCCATTCGCGAATTGTTGCCGATGCAACCCGGCGATGTTCCCGCGACCTACGCGGATGTTGACGACCTCATGCGCGATGTCGGTTTCAAACCGTCGACGCCGATCGCCGAGGGGATCGCGCGATTCATCGCCTGGTACAAGCAGTATCATCAGATCGATTGAGAACCGCGTTGTTGCGCGCAAGCGCGCTGCCGAATGATTGCGCCGTAAAGCCGTCCGCCGCAGCCGGATTCCACACCGCGGTATTGCTGTAACGCTTTGAATCAAAACGTGTTCGCCGAGTTTTCTTGGGGTGGTCGCCAGACGCTGCTGAGCGTGCTAGGTGAGGACTCGATTGAGGGGCAAGGTCAGGGGACATCCGTCAGAACATGACGCAAGCGGTAAAACCGGATGCGGAATCTGCATTGCGGATCGGCGTGATCGGCGTCGGCGTGATGGGCAGCAACCATGCGCGGGTGCTCACGGGGATGCCTGGTGCCCAACTGGTCGCGGTTGCCGATCCCGACCGCAAGCAGGCCGAATTCGTCGCCCGCACGCTTGGCTGTGCCGCCGTTGCCGATGTCGACGCGTTGCTCGACCTCGGGGTCGATGCCATCACTGTCGCGGCGCCGACGCATCTTCATCGCGACATCGCGCTTGCCTGCATCGCGCGCGGCGTCCACGTCATGGTGGAAAAGCCGATCGCGTCGACGGTCGAGGAAGGCCGCGAGATCATTGCCGCGGCGCGTCGCGCCGGCGTTACGCTCATGGTCGGTCATGTCGAGCGATTCAATCCGGCGGTCGAAGCGATCAAGGAAGCCATCCGCAACGAGGACATTCTTTCAATTGCGATCACCCGCGTCGGTCCGTTCCCGCCTCGCATGTCGAATGTCGGCGTGGTCATCGATCTCGCGGTGCACGACATCGACCTGATCCGCTGGTTTACCGACTCCGATATCGTCGAGGTGCAGCCGCAGCTATCGAGCGCGGTCGCCGAGCGCGAGGACATCGCGCTGCTGCAATTCCGTACGGCGTCAGGCGTCTTGGCGCATATCAACACCAACTGGCTGACGCCGTTCAAGGCGCGCAGCGTTACCGTCGCGACCCGCGGCAAATACGTGATGGGCGACCTGCTCACCCGCCAGGTGACCGAATGCTTTGGCTTCCAGCCGGACGGCAGCTATTCCATGCGCCATCTTTCGGTCGGGCATGCCGAGCCGCTGCGCTCCGAACTGCTGGCGTTCCTGCGCGCCGTCCGCACCGGATCGGCGGCGGCGGTGACCGGCGAGGAAGGCGTCGCCAGCCTCGAGATCGCTATCCGTTGTCTTGCCTCCCGCCCCGTGCCCACGGCGCCATCACAGCGGCAGGCGCCGCTTGTGGTTGCCGACTAACCGGCGCCAATAGTTGGACCGAGTATGAATCAGCGTCCCAACCCGCCCATGATTCCGTTCATCGACGTGGCCGCGCAACGCCGCCGGCTCGGTGCGGCCATCGATGATGCGGTTGCGCGCGTGCTCGGCCACTGCCAATTTATCCTCGGCCCGGAAGTACGGGCGTTCGAGGCGGAGCTCGCGAAATTCAGCGGCGCCAAACACGCCGTGACCTGCGCCAGCGGCACCGACGCGCTGGTGCTGGCGCTGCGGGCGCGTGGCATCGGCCCCGGCGATGCGGTGATCTGTCCGTCATTCACGTTCTGCGCGACCGCGGAGGTTGCGGCCTTGGTCGGCGCGACGCCGGTATTCATCGATGTCGACGCGGCCACGTTCAATATCGATCCCAACAAAATAGCCGGCGCTATCGCGGCTGCAAAAAACGCCGGGCTTGCCCCAAAAGCAATCATTCCCGTCGATCTGTTCGGTTTGCCGGCCGACCACGCTGCGGTTGCGGCCGCCGCCAAGGCCGAAGGCCTGTTCATCCTCGACGATGCGGCACAAGCGTTCGGCGCGACGTTCAACAACCGCCGGCTAGGCAGCTTCGGCCATATGACGGCGACCAGCTTCTTTCCGGCCAAGCCGCTCGGTTGCTACGGCGACGGCGGCGCGGTGCTGACAGACGACGACGCGATGGCCGATGTGCTGCGCAGCTTGCGCATGCATGGGCAAGGCAGCGACCGGTACGATAACGTCCGTATCGGTCTTGCCTCGCGGCTCGACACCGTGCAGGCCGCGATCCTGATCGAAAAGCTGAAAATCTTTCCCGATGAAATCGAGGCGCGTGATCGCGTTGCGCGCCGCTATTCCGACGGCCTGGCCGGTGCCGCGATAACACCGACGGTGCCGGCAGGATCGATGTCGGTGTGGGCGCAATACACCATTCGCGTCCCCGGCGGCCGGCGCGACGGGCTGGCGGCTGCGCTCAAGGCCGAAGGCATCCCCACCGCGATCTATTACCCGATCCCGCTGCACCGGCAGCAGGCCTACAAGCATTATCCGGTAGGCGAGGGCGGCGTCGCAGTGAGCGACAAGCTCGCGGCCGAGGTCATCAGCCTGCCCATGCATGCCTATCTCGACGCCCCGACGCAGGACCGTATTATCGATGCCACGCGCCGCGCACTAGTGGTGTGAGGATTTAGAGGCTATTTTTCCCGTATTGCCGGCAAATTTGAAATATCGGCTGCTCCCGCAAACGTTCGAAATGAAGTAGCACTACCGGCCAAGGGGCTCGGATTCATCGGATGAATTGGCGCGACCAGAACGTTCGCCTGCGGCGGCTCGAAGCCGAGGCGATCTACATTATGCGCGAAGTCGTCAGCGAATTCCGCAATCCTGTGATGCTCTATTCGATGGGCAAGGATTCGAGCGCGCTGCTGCACGTCGCGCAAAAGGCGTTTCATCCGGGCAAAGTGCCGTTTCCACTGTTGCACGTGGATACGACCTGGAAATTCCGCGAGATGATTACGTTTCGCGATCAGATGGCGGCGCGACTCGGAGTGGACTTGCTCGTTCATGTCAATGAAGACGGGCTCGCACGCGGGATTTCGCCGGTGAAATCCGGCTCGGCGATCCACACGCAAGTCATGAAGACGGAAGGCCTGCGCCAGGCGCTGGACAAATGGCACTTCGATGCCGCCTTCGGCGGCGCGCGGCGCGACGAGGAGAAAAGCCGCGCCAAGGAGCGCATCTTCTCGCATCGCTCCGCCAGTCACACCTGGGACCCGCGCAATCAGCGGCCGGAACTGTGGCGGCTGTTCAATACCCGCATCAAGTCCGGTGAATCCATGCGGGTGTTTCCGCTCTCCAACTGGACCGAGCTCGACGTCTGGGAATACATCCGGGCCGAGGATATCCCGGTCGTGCCCTTGTACTTTGCCAAAGAGCGCCCGGTCGTGGAGCGTGACGGCACGCTGATCATGGTCGACGACGACCGCTTGCCGCTAGCGCCCGGTGAAAAGCCGCGCATGATGCAGGTCCGCTTCCGCACGCTGGGCTGCTACCCGTTGACCGGCGCGATCCCCTCGAGCGCGACCACGCTCGACGCGATCATTGCGGAAATGCGCAGGTCCACCAGTTCGGAGCGGCAGGGCCGCGTCATCGATCACGATGAATCCGGATCGATGGAGAAGAAAAAGCGCGAGGGCTATTTCTGATGCGAAGTCCCGCGCCAGCCGCCGCCGAAACGCGCGTACGCAGCGCCAGTGTCGATGCGCTTCCGGCGCTGCGCTTTCTCACCTGCGGTTCGGTCGACGACGGCAAGTCCACCTTGATCGGCCGCTTGCTCTACGAGCAGAACCTCATCCTCGACGATCATCTGGCCGCGCTCGAACGCGATTCGAAGAAGAACGGTACGAACGGCGCGGACGTCGATTTCGCTTTGCTGCTCGACGGCCTGGAAGCCGAGCGCGAGCAGGGCATCACCATCGACGTCGCCTACCGGTACTTCACGTCGAGGCGACGCTCCTTTGTGGTCGCCGACACGCCAGGCCACGAGCAATATACCCGCAACATGGCGACCGGAGCATCCAATGCCGACCTTGCAGTTCTGCTGGTGGACGCGCGCAAGGGTTTGCTGAGCCAGACCCACCGCCATGCGATCATAGCGAGCCTTATGGGCATACGCCACGTCGTTCTGGCGGTGAACAAGGTCGATCTTGTCGGCTTCGATCAGGCCGTGTTCGAGCGGATCGCTTCGGGCTTTAGCCGTTTTGCCGGCGAACTTGGCTTCAAAGCTATCCAAGCGATCCCGGTGTCGGCCCGCTTCGGCGACAATGTTTCATCGCCCAGTGAGCGCACGCCTTGGTATTCCGGGCCGCATCTGCTCGGCTATCTCGAAATGGTCGATGTCGAGGAGGACCGCGCCGGCAAGCCGTTCCGCATGCCGGTGCAGTGGGTCAACCGGCCGAATTCCGATTTCCGCGGCTTTGCCGGCACGATTGCGAGCGGCGGCGTTAAGCCGGGCGACGAAATCGCGATTCTTCCATCCGGGCAGACCAGCAGGATCACAAGGATCATCGGCGCCGGCGGCAATCTCGATGCCGCACAGGCACAGGACGCGGTCACCGTCACGCTCGCCGATGAAATCGACATTGCGCGCGGCGACATGCTTGCCGCGCTACGCGACCGCCCGCAGGTCGCCGACCAGTTCGCCGCCCACCTGGTCTGGATGTCGAGCGAGCATCTTTACCCGGGCCGCTCCTACCTCATGAAGATCAATAATTGCACGGTGGCGGCGACCGTCACCGAGATCAAGCATCAGCTCGACGTCAATACGCTATCGAAACTCGCCGCCAAGACGCTGGCGCTGAACGAGGTGGGCGTGTGCAATCTGTCGGTCGCCCGGCCGGTTGTGTTCGATGCATACGCGGACAACCGCGACACCGGCGCGTTTATTCTGATCGATCGCTATTCGAACGAAACTGTCGCCGCCGGAATGATCGATTTCGCTCTGCGCCGGGCCACCAATATTCACCACCACAGCCATACGGTGAACAAAGCGGTGCGCTCGTCGCTCATGCGTCATCCGCCGGCGGTGCTGTGGTTTACGGGTCTGCCGGGCTCGGGAAAATCGACCATCGCCAACCTTGTCGAAGCTGCGCTGCACGCGCGCGGCGTCCATACCGTGCTGCTCGACGGCGACAATATCCGCCACGGATTGAACCGCGACCTTGGCTTTACCGAGCCTGACCGGGTCGAGAACATCCGGCGCATCGGCGAGGTGGCCAAGCTGATGACCGACGCGGGCCTTGTCGTGCTTTGCTCGTTCATCTCGCCGTTCCGGGCCGAGCGCCGCATGGTGCGGGAACTCCTCGACGGCAACGAATTCATCGAGGTGTTCGTCGACACGCCGATCGAACAATGCATCGCACGCGATCCCAAGGGCCTGTACCGGCGCGCGCTCGCCGGCGAGATCAAGAATTTCACCGGTGTCGATCAGCCCTATGAAGTGCCGGAAAATCCTGAGCTCCATCTTTTGGCGGGGAGCAAGGACGCCGACCGGCTCGCGAGTGAAGTTATCGAGGCGCTGGCGCAGCGGAATATTCTGTAGTGCCTATCGGGTGAAGTAATTGGGCTGGCTGCGAGGATTCGAGGCACATCACCGTTCGTTGGCTAAAGCAATCAGTTGGCGAGTGACAGGTTCAATAGATGCGTGTGTCATCAGCTTTGTGATTACCGGCAGATTCGCACAGGTCGGCTCAATCGCTGCTACCGAAATGCTCCCCAGGGTTGCGCTGTATTGTTTTCATGAACGCCTTTGGGCTCTCATCTCATGGGGCCGTCACAGTTGGCAGTTATTGCTGATCCATCTTTTGGCGGGGAGCAAGGACGCCGACCGGCTCGCGAGTGAAGTTATCGAGGCGCTGGCGCAGCGGAATATTCCGTAACGCGGCTCGGGCGGCGCGTCCGTCCGCCGCGGCAATCCGTGACGGTTTTGATCGAAATCAATACCGCCGCGCCGCAATAACGCTATCATATATAAACTTGCGAATATGAAAGGGCGCGACCGAACGGGGCGCGCCGCGCATGGCAATGGAGATCTGCGAATGACCAAATGGCCGGAGCATACGAAAGACCTGAGCGCGCATTTGCGGACGTTGCGAAGCGGCGCGCCCGAGGTCATGAAGGCGTTTTCCGGCTTGGCGCAAGCGGCCCTGGCGCCCAAGGCGCTCGACTGCAAGACCAAAGAACTGCTCGCGCTGGGTATTGCGGTGGCGCTGCGCTGCGACGATTGCATCGGTTTTCATGTCAAGGCCGCGTTGGAGCAGGGCGCCTCGCGCGATGAAGTCTTGGAGACGCTTGGCATGGCCGTCTACATGGGCGCAGGCCCGTCGGTCATGTACGCAAGTCACGCGCTCGATGCATTCGAACAATTCAAGGCTGCATCGGCCCAGCCGGTGACCACGGCTGCCTGATCGAGGGCGTAGGGCAGCTAACGCGCGGCGTGGGCGCGCACCGCATTGTTGACCAGCGTCTTGCCGAGCGACCAGACGGCGCCCGGAACGCGATGCGCGTTGGCAATGACCGTATCGAACGATTTCACGATCCAGTCGCAATCGGCATCTGAAACGACGAAGGATGGCAGCAGCTTGACCGTATGGCTGGCGTGCCCCGCCACTTGGCAAAGAACCTTGTGATCCTTGAACAGGGGAATTGTGATCAGCTGACAGAATAGTCCCTCGCTGGCGGTTTCGAGCAGATTCCACGAGGCTTTCAGCTTGAACGAACTCGGCTCGCCGAATTCGATCCCGATCATCAAGCCCTTGCCGCGCACTTCTTTGAGCAGCTCGTAGCGCGGGACCATTTTTTTGAACTCGCGCAGCAGGCGTTCGCCCGTCCGCGCGGCGTTCTTGATCAGTTGTTCGGATTCCAGCACGTCGAGCGTCACGATCCCCGCGGCCATCGCCAGATCGTTCTTGGCGAAGGTGGAGCCATGCACCACCGCCCGGTCCATGCGGTTGAAGACCTTGTCGTAGATCGATTTGCGGGTGAGCACCGCCCCGCTCGGTACATGGCCGCCGGATAGCGCCTTGGCGATCAGCACCATGTCGGGCTCGACGCCCCAATGCTCGATCGCGAGGAAGCGGCCGGTGCGGCCAAGCCCGGTCTGGATTTCATCGGCGATGAACAAGGCGCCGTAACGGCGGCAGAGATCGGCGGCATCCTTCAGGTAGGCGTCGGACGGCATATTCACGCCCTTGCCTTGGATCGGCTCGACGATGAAGGCGGCAACCGTGCGGGTCGAAAGCGCCCGTTCGAGTGCCGGCAGATCGTTGAACGGCACGCGAATACAGTCGGGCAACAAAGGCTCGAAGCCGTCGCGGAAATTGGCGTCGCCATTCAATGACAGTGCGCCATAGGTGAGCCCGTGGAACGCGTGTTCGCAATAGACGATTCCCGGCCGGCCGGTCGCGGCGCGGGCAAACTTGATCGCCGCTTCAACCGCCTCCGCGCCTGAGTTTGTGAAGAACGCCTTGTCGAGATAGGGGACATGCGCCAGCAGCCGTTCGGCAAGAACTCCGGCAAGTGTCGGCACGTCCATCTGCACGAGATTCGGCAGTTCGCTGTCGAGCACGTTCTTCAGGGCAGTGCGCAGGGCCGGGTGGTTGCGCCCAATCGCAAACATTCCGAAGCCGCTCAGCAGGTCGAGATAACGAGCGCCCGCGCGATCGAATAGATATTGGCCGTGGCCGCGGCAGAAGCCGACATCGTAGCCAATCGTGCGCAGCAGGCGCACCATCTGCTCGTTCAAGTGCGACGCATGCATCGCGTAGCGGTCGCCTTCGCGTTCGGCGAACAACGCGGCGATGTCTTGGCTAGTCTCTTGGCTCGGCTTTTGGCCCGACGCAGGGGCTAAATGATTGTCGCCGCCGAGTGTTTCCAGCAGATGTCCGTTGGTGGGAAGCCTCCGGTCCGGCAAGGTATCGACTGATTCGCCCGCACGCGGCGTAGCCTCGGCGGGCCCGCCCGCAACATTGCGTAGTTCTCGCATATTTGATCGTCCCGGCAGCCCCAGCAACACACGCTACTTTTGTTTTCGTGAGCGAAATATTTTTAGCATATTTATGGAAAATATACACAGCGCAACGATCACAAATTTCCAAGCTGCGTTAACGGTCGGAAGCGGAAATCGCCCGGCGTTTTCATGTTCGGTGTTCGCTTTAGGTCAGGTATTTGTCAGCGTAATCGTCTTGGTAACGAACGGCCAGGCGCCGTCGCGCATCGCCGCACGGCAAGCGCGTGTGTGGTTGCGTTCGCCCGCGCCTCGGGTCGATTGCCGGGGTTTGCGACCGAGAGGAAAACACTCCTAGAAGCAATCGTTCATCGGCTTGATTTTTGGCAAGCAGGCCCGGCTGCGCGCCGCATAGCCTTTCCGGCGATGGATGCCGTTAACGAAGACGTTGCGGTCCTCGCGCGGCATTCCGGAACGGGAACGAAAGGGATGGAAATGTCTAAGAAACCGCAATGGCTCAGCATAAGCGGCCTGGCGTCGGCGGCGCTCGCCGCCGCGCAACTATTCAGCGCAAATCCGGCCAAGGCCGCCGAACCGATCAAGATCGGCTTTGGCATGGCGCTCACCGGCCCACTCGCGGCCAACGGCAAAATGTCGCTGGTGGCGATGCAGATTTGGCAAGACGACGTCAACGCCAACGGCGGGCTGCTCGGCCGGCCGGTCAAGCTCATCTATTACGACGATCAGAGCAGTCCGGCGCAGGTGCCCAGCATTTACGCTAAGTTGCTGGATGTCGACAAAGTCGATCTGATCGTGAGCGGCTATGCCTCGACGCAGATTGCCGCCGCCATGCCGACGGCGATCGAGCGCAAGAAGCTGTTCGTCAGCCTGTTCGGCACTGGCATCAATGAGCAGTTCAAATATCCAAAATACTTCTCGATGATTCCGAACGGCCCGACGCCGAAGCCGGCCTTCACGCGCGGCTTCTTCAAGGTGGCGGAAGTGCAAAAGCCGAAGCCACAAACGATCGCCTTGGCCTCTGCCGATGCCGAATTCGGACACAATGCCTGCGAGGGCGCGCGCGAGAACGCGAAGGCCTCCGGATTCAAGGTCGTCTACGACAAGAGCTATCCGCCGACGACTGTCGACTTCACGTCGATCGTGCGCGCGATCCAGTCGACCAAGCCCGATCTCTTCGTGGTCTGCTCCTATCCGCTCGACACCGTCGGTATGGTCAAGGCCATGCACGAAGTCGGTTTCAAGCCGAAGATGTGGGGCGGCGCCATGGTCGGTCTCCAGGCGACCGTGTTCAAGACCCAGCTTGGCCCGATGCTCAATGGTGTCGTCAACTTCGAAACGTGGCTGCCATCGAAGTCGATGGCGTTCCCGGGCTCGCTTGAGCTGCTGAAGAAATATCAGGAGCGCGCCAAGGCCGCCGGCACCGACCCGCTCGGCTATTACATGCCGGTCTGGGCCTATGCCGATGTGCAAGTGCTCGGCGACGCCATCGCCGCCACCAAGAGCCTCAACGACGACGTGCTGGCCGCCTATATGCACAAGACCACGTTCCACACCGTCGTCGGCGACGTGAAGTTCAACGAGCAGGGCGAGTGGGCTGAAGAGCGCACCCTGGCGGCCCAGTTTCAGAACATCAAAGGCCACGGCATCGACGACTTCCGCGATCTGAAGACCGAGGTGATCATCTATCCGCCGAAATACAAAAGCGGCGAGGTGATTTACCCGTACGAAAAGGCCATCGCGAAATAGGCGTGGCGCCAACCGCTTAACGGCAAATCCCGAAGCCGGCGCCTGAACAGCGCCGGCTTCAACTGCGTTTGTAGATATCCTCGATGCGCTCGATGTCGTCCTCGCCGAGGTAGCTGCCGGTCTGTACCTCGATCAATTCAAGCGGGATCCTGCCCTGGTTGGCGAGGCGATGGACGCTGCCGATCGGAATATAGACCGACTCGTTTTCGTGCACCGCGCGCACCGTGTCGCCAACGGTGACCTCGGCGGTGCCGCGCACCACCACCCAGTGCTCGGCGCGGTGGCGGTGCTTCTGTAGCGACAGCATGCCGCCGGAGATCACGACGATGCGCTTGACCTGAAAGCGCTCGCCCATGTCGATCGACTCGTAATAGCCCCAGGGCCGGTGCACGCGCTTGTGGTTGGTCGCCTCCGGCCGTTTGGCGGCCTTGAGCTTGCTGACCAATTCCTTGACGTCCTGCGCGCGTGCCCGCGGCACCACCATCACCGCGTCGGATGTGCTCACCACCACCAGATCCTTGACGCCGATCGCGGTGACGAGTTGCCCGTCGGAGTGTAGCACGCAACCGCTGGTATCGAGCGTCACCGCCGGCCCCTGCACGACATTGCCGTCCGCGTCATGCGGCGTGATGTCGAACAGCGCGTCCCAACTGCCGATGTCCGACCAGCGGAAGTCGCCGGCCACCACGGCGGCACGGTCGGTCTTTTCCATCACCGCGTAATCGATCGACTTTGCCGGCGCGCGCGCGAAAGCCTCCGGCTGCAGGCGCAGGAAACCGAGGTCGGTCGAGGCCTGGGCCACCGCGGCGTTGATCGCTTCGGCCATCTCCGGCTCGAGCCGGGCCAATTCGGACAGCAGCACATCGGCGCGGAACAGGAAGTTGCCGGAATTCCACAGATAGCCGTCGCGCAAATAGCGGGCGGCGGTGGCGGCATCGGGTTTTTCGACGAAGCTCTTGACGGCGTGGACGCCGTTTTTACCGATGGCTTCGCCCGGAAGGATGTAGCCGTAGCTGGTCTTCGGCTCGCTCGGCTTGATGCCGAAGGTGACGATGGAACCGGTCTCGGCGGCCGCGCGGCCGGCGAGGCAGGTGGCGCGAAACTTCGGCACATCGAGGATGATATGGTCGGCGGCGAGCGCCAGCACCACGGCATTGGGGTCGCGCTGGCGCGCCACCGCGGTGGCGGCCGCGATCGCGGGGGCGGAGTCCCGCCGCAGCGGTTCGATCACCACCGTCGCCTCGACGCCGATTTCCTCGGCTTGCCGCTGGGCGAAGAAATGGAAATTCGGCCCGGTGATGACGATGGGGGCCCCGAACATGGGGTCCTGCACGCGCTTGAGGGTTTCCTGATAGGTCGAATGGTCGCCGATGAGGGGCAGGAACTGCTTGGGCAAGGCGTCGCGCGACACCGGCCAAAGCCGTGTTCCGGCGCCGCCGGCGAGAAGGATGGGGATGATGGGTGTGGGCATGATTTTATAATCCGGTCCACTCAGGCTAAATCAAAAATCCCTAACATTTTGCTCGTGCATGACCTTTTTCCGACAACGGGTTCCCGATTCTCGGGAATCATGCACGAGTGGGGCCGGTCGGGGCCCTATGTTTGGAGCGGGAATCGCCTTAATGCAGTTCAGAATCACTGACTATCGCTATCGTTGCCCATAGTCCAAGTCCATTCAACTTCCTCATTTTGAGTCGGCGATAGGCAAGTTCACCAATGATTGATCGCATCCTTACGGTCGGCGGGTGGACGCTGCTATCGCGGATCACCGGCTTTGTGCGCGACATCGTCCTGGCCGCGATTCTCGGCGCCGGGCCCGCGGCAGATGCGTTCTTCGTCGCGTTTCGCTTGCCGAATCATTTCCGCGCCATCTTCGCCGAGGGCGCCTTCAATGCCGCGTTCGTGCCGGCCTATGCGCGCATCCGCGAGCAGGGCGGGCCTGAGCGCGCCGGGCTATTCGCGGACCGCATATTCTCGCTGTTGCTCGCCAGTCAGATCGTGCTGCTGGCGGCGGCGCTGTTGTTCACGCCGGCGGTGATCGATCTGCTGGCGCCCGGCTTTGCGAAAGACCCCGGACGTTTCTCGCTTGCGGTCGATCTTACCCGCATCACCTTTCCCTATCTGCTATTGATCACTTTGGTCACGCTCTATGGCGGGATACTCAACGCGTTGCAACGGTTCGCCGCCGCCGCCGCCGCCTCGACGCTGCTCAATCTAGCGATGATAGTGACGCTTGCCGTCGCGGTTTTCTTCCCGACCCCGGGCCACGCGGCGGCGTGGGGCGTACTTATCTCCGGCGTCCTGCAAGTCCTGCTGGTCGGCGGCGATGCCTGGCGTGCTGGTGCCCTCGCGACGTTGCGCTGGCCGCAGCTCGATGCCGACGTGCGAAAATTCTTCCGCGCGCTTGGGCCGGCCACGGTCGGCTCCATGGGGGTACAGCTTGCGCTGTTCGCCGATACCATCATCGCGAGCTTCCTGCCGGCGGGCGCGCTGTCCGCGCTCTATTACGCCGACCGCATCGATCAGCTCCCAATCGGCGTCATCGGCATCGCCGCAGGCACGGTAATCTTGCCCGAAATGTCGCGACGCATCGCCGCCGGCGACGAAAGCGGCGCCTCAAGCGCGCAAAACCGCGCCATCGAATTCACGCTGCTCCTGTCGATTCCCTGTCTCGCGGCGTTCTTCGTCATCCCCGAGTTGATCATGCGGGCGCTGTTCATGCGTGGCGCCTTCACCGCGGCCGATGCCGTCGCCGCCGGTAGCACGCTCGTGGCCTATGCGTTCGGACTGCTGCCTTTCGTGCTGATCCGCAGCACGGTGGCGACGTTTTTTGCGCGCGGCGATACTGCGACGCCGGTAAAGGCGGCGCTCATCGCCGCCGCCGTCAATATTGCCTTCAAATTCCTGCTGATGGGTCCGCTCGCGCAGGTGGGCTTGGCGCTGGCGACCTCGATCGGCGCCTGGATCAATCTCGGCCTGGTGATCTGGTTCGCGGCGCGCGCCGGTCACGTCCATATTGACGAGCGGTTGCGGCAATCGACAATCAAGCTGGCGGGCGCCGGCGTCGCGCTGGCGGCAGCACTGTGGCTGTGCGCGGCGCCGGTCACGCATTTGTTTGCGGACTGGCATCGGCTGCGCGATGTCGCGGCGCTGGCGCTGCTGGCCGTGATCGGCGGCGCCGTTTATGGTGGCATCGTCTTGGCGATGTTCGGCGCGGGCTGGCTCGCTGCATTCCGCGCCCGGCGGCGCGGCTGATGTAAATTTCCGCCGCGTATTCGCCGTGCCATTGCCGTCCGGGTGCGGTGGACATAACTGCTGCCCGACGCTATGGGGGACAGGCCGGGCTATTCGTGGTTGGCCGATATCGCAGGTATTCATGAATTTCGCGCGGGCAATTCCATCAGTTTCATTGATACGTGGCGGTTACAGCGTTGTTTCGCTGTGCGCGCTCGCAATTTTGGTCGCAAGTTGCGGCGAGGAGAAGAAACAGGCCAGCGCACCGCCGCCACCGGCGGTCACCGTCGCCAAGCCGGTCAAGCGCACGGTCACTGATTTCGACGAATATGTCGGCCGCTTCGCCGCCATCAATTCCGTGGAGGTGCGTGCGCGCGTGTCCGGCTATCTCGATGGCGTGCATTTCAAGGACGGGCAGATCGTAAAGCTGGGCGACCTCTTGTTCACCATCGACAAGCGGCCGTTCCAGAACACGCTCGATCAGGCGCGCGCTAATCTGGCGCAGGCCAAATCCAATCTCGCCTTTACCGAATCCGATTATACGCGCGGCCAGCAGCTGGTGCGCGACAAGACCATCACCGACCAGACTTTCGAGCAGCGCTCGCAGGCTTACCGCAACGCGCAGGCCGCGGTCAGCAACAACGAGGCGGCGGTGCGCCAGGCCGAGCTCGACATCGAATTCACCGAATTGCGCGCACCGGTCAACGGCCGCATCGGCGACCGCCGGGTGTCGCCCGGCAATCTGGTGACCGGCGGCACCGCCGGCAACACCACGCTGCTCGCCACCATTGTGTCGACCGAACCGATCTATTTCGAGTTCACCTTCGACGAGGCGTCGTTCCTGCGCTACGAGCGGATGTCGAAAACCGGGAACGACATCGCCAGCCGCGGCGCGGGCGTTCAAGTGGCGCTCAAGCTCATCGACGAGAACAAATTCGATCACGAAGGCCGCATGGATTTCGTCGACAACGTGATCGACCGTTCGACCGGCACCATTCGCGGCCGCGCGGTGTTCGCCAATCCCAACAATATCTTCACGCCCGGCATGTTCGCCCGCGTGCAGGTGCCCGGGTCGCCGCCTTATGAGGCGTTGCTGGTGCCGGATGCGGCCGTCGGCACCGAGCAGTCGCGAAAATTCGTTCTCACGGTCAATGGCGATAATACGGTCGTTCCGAAATATGTGACGCTCGGCCAGATCACCGGCGACAACCTGCGGGTAATCAAAAGCGGTATCGGCGCCGACGACCGCGTGATCGTTGATGGTTTGATGCGCGCGCGGCCCGGTCAGAAGGTCACGCCGCAGGAAGAGGGCAAGCCGGGCGCCGCGCCGGCGCAGGGCGTGCGCCCATCGCAGTCGCCGAAATAACCCGGTCGAAACCGATGCGCATATCGCATTTCTTCATCGACCGGCCGATCTTCGCCTCCGTGGTCTCGGTCGTATTCGTGATCCTCGGCGCGGTCGCCTTCGTGCGGCTGCCGGTCGCGCAATATCCAGAGATCGCTCCGCCGACCATCACCGTGTCCGGCCAGTATGCCGGCGCCAGCGCCGACGTGGTCGCCGCGACCGTGGTGACGCCGATCGAGCAGCAGATCAACGGCGTCGAGAACATGATCTATCTGTCCTCGAACTCGACGGCGGACGGACGCTTCACGATCTCGGTCACCTTCGACATCGGCACCAATCTCGACATCGCGCAGGTGCAAGTGCAGAACCGCGTCGCCATCGCGCAGCCGCGCCTGCCGGCCGACGTGCGCGCCATCGGCGTCACGGTGAACAAGGCGTCACCCGACCTTATGATGGTGGTGCACCTTTATTCGCCGGACAAATCGCGCGATACATTGTTCATCTCCAACTACGCGACGCTCGAAATCACCGACGCGGTGACGCGCGTCGACGGCGTCGGCTCGCTGATCGTGTTTGGCGCCCGCGATTACGCGATGCGGGTCTGGCTCGATCCCGACCGCCTGCAGTCCGTCGGCTTGACCGCAGGGGATGTGGTGGCGGCGTTGCAGGGACAGAACGTGCAAGTGGCGTCCGGTGTGCTCAATCAGCCGCCGATGGACAGGCCGGGCGCGTTCCAGATCTCGGTGCAGACGCAAGGCCGTCTGGCCGATCCGGATGAGTTCGGCAAGATCGTCGTCAAGCAGACCGCCGACGCCGTCGTGCGCATCAAGGATATAGCAACGGTCAAATTGGCGGCGCAGGACTATTCGACCAATTCCTATCTCGACCACGATCCTGCGGTTGCGCTCGGCATTTTCCAACGGCCGGGTTCGAACGCGTTGTCGACCGCGCGCGCAATCGAACAGACGATGGAAGGCCTATCGAAGAACTTCCCGCCTGGCCTCAAATACACGATCGTCTACAATCCGACCCAGTTCATTCAGCAATCGGTCGACGCCGTCCAAACAACCATCGCCGAAGCGATCATGCTGGTCGTGCTGGTGATCATATTGTTCCTGCAGACCTGGCGGGCCGCGGTGATCCCGATCGTGGCCATTCCCGTATCGCTGATCGGCACGTTCTTCGTTATGGCGATCTTCGGCTTCACACTCAACAACTTGTCGCTGTTCGGCCTTGTGCTCGCCATCGGCATTGTCGTGGACGACGCCATCGTCGTGGTGGAGAACGTCCAGCGCAACATCGAGGCCGGGTTGAACCCGCACGATGCGGCGATCAAGAGCATGGACGAGGTGGGCGCCGCGCTGATCGCGATCGCGCTGGTGCTGATCTCGGTCTTCGTGCCCTCGGCCTTCATCACCGGGATTTCCGGACAGTTCTACCGCCAATTCGCGCTCACCATCGCCGGCGCGACCGTTATCTCGCTGACCGTGTCGTTGACGCTATCGCCGGCGCTGTGCGCTTTGCTGCTCAAGCCGCATGGCCGGCCCGAAGACGATAGCTGGTGGAACAAGCCGGTCCACGGCTTCTTCCGCGGGTTCAACCGCTATTTCGACGCGTTGCGACGAGGCTATGGCTGGCTGTCGGCGCGCACGGTCCGCTTCGCCGTGCTGATGCTGGTTGTGTATGGCGGCGTCATCGTCTTCGGCCTCAATGAATTCCGCAAGACGCCGATCGGATTCATTCCGCAACTCGACCGCGGCTATCTCATCATCATCACCCAGTTGCCGCCGGCGGCGTCGCTCGCGCGTACCGACGACGTCAACCGGCGCGCGGTGGATATCGCGCTCAAGGTGCCTGGCATCGCGCACGCGGTAAACATTGTGGGTTTTTCCGGCGCCACCTTCACCAACGCACCGAATGCGGGGGCGATCTTCGTGACGCTCGATCCGTTCGAGCAGCGGGCGAAGGACCCGCGTCAGTCCGCCGCCGCGATCCAGGGCCAGTTGTTCGGGCGTTTGCAGGCGATCAAGGACGGCCTGATCTTCGTCGTAGCGCCGCCACCGGTTTCGGGTATCGGCAACGCCGGCGGCTTCCGCATGATGGTCGAAGACCGTGCCGGACACGGTTCGCAGGCCTTGCAGGGCGCGGTTTATGCGATGATGGGGCGGGCGGCGCAGACGCCGGGGCTCGTGCAGGTCTTTTCGTTGTTCGAGAACACCACCCCGCAGCTCTACCTCGACATCGACCGCGTCAAGGCGCAACTGCTCGGCATCAATATTCCGGATGTGTTCGCCGCGCTGCAGATCTATCTCGGCTCGGCTTATGTGAACGACTTCAATCTGTTCGGCCGTACCTATCGCGTGGTCGCGCAGGCGCAGGACGACTACCGCAAGGACACCGAAGACGTATTGCGAATCCGCGTGCGCAACAATAGCGGCGCGACGGTTCCGCTGGGCGCTTTCACCACAGTGCGGACCATCACCGCGCCCTACCGGGTGCCGCGTTATAATCTCTATCCGGCGGCCGAGCTCGACGGCGCGGCGGCGCCCGGCTACAGCCAGGGTCAGGCGATCAAGATCATGGAGCAATTGGCCGCTCAGACGCTGCCGGCCGGTTTTGCCTACGAGTGGACCACGCTCGCCTTCCAGCAATTGCGTGCGGGCAATACCGCCGTGTTCGCATTCGTGCTGGCGGTCGTGTTCGTCTTTCTGGTGTTGGCGGCGCAATTCGAAAGCCTGACGCTGCCGTTGGCGGTGATCATGATCGTGCCGATGTGTCTGATCGCCTCGATTGTCGGCGTGGTCATCCGCGGGCAGGACAACAATATTCTGACCCAAGTCGGCTTCATCGTGCTGATCGGCCTTGCCGCCAAGAACGCCATTCTGATTGTGGAATTCGCCAAACAGCTCGAGGATGGCGGCCGCGACCGTTTTGCTGCGGCGGTGGAGGCGGCGCACCTGCGGCTGCGGCCGATCCTGATGACCTCGCTTGCCTTCATCCTCGGCGTCACGCCGCTTGCCTTCGCCGTCGGCGCCGGCGCCGAGCTGCGGCAGACCCTTGGCACGACGGTCTTTTCAGGCATGATCGGAGTTACGATATTCGGCCTGATTTTCACGCCGGTGTTCTATGTCGTCTCGCGCTGGTTCGCGCTACGCTTCGCGCGGCGGCGGCAGCAATCGGAATCGGCCAAACCATGACCATGAAGTTCGGATTCGGGCAGGCGCTTACGCGCAAGGAAGACGACGCGCTGTTGCGCGGTGCCGGGCGCTACATCGCCGATGTCGCACCCGCCGCCACGCTACACGCGGTGATGCTGCGCTCGCCGCACGCGCATGCGCGTTTTAGCATCCACGATCTCGACCGTGTGCGGGCGATGCCGGGTGTGCGTCTGGTGCTAACCGCGGCGGAGGTGTCCGAACTCGGGCCGCTGCCGACGCCGGGCGTGCTGCCGGACGTGGACATCAAGATTCCAGCCTATCCGATTCTGGCCAAGGATGTGGTGCGCCACGTCGGCGATGCCGTCGCTTTCGTGGTTGCCGACAGCCTGACGGCGGCCAAGGATGCCGCCGAAGCAATCACGGTCGACTGGCAGCCGCTGCCGCACATCATCGGCGCCATGGCCGCGCTCGCAGCCGGCGCGCCGCGCGTGTGGGCCGACCGGCCGGGCAATCTTGCCTTCGAGACCGAGTTGGGCGACGCGACCGCCACCAAGGCGGCGTTCGCGCAAGCCGCGCGCACGGTCGAACTCACGATCGTCAACCAGCGGTTGGTGACGAATTACATGGATACCCGCGGTGTGATCGCGGAATACGACGGCCAGCGTTTCACGCTCACGCTCGGTAGCCAGGGCAGCCACATCATCCGCGATATCATCTGCGGCCAGGTGCTCAAGCTGCCGTTGGACAAGATGCGGGTAATCACGCCCGACGTCGGCGGTGGCTTCGGCACCAAACTGTTTCCCTACCGCGAATATGCGCTGGCCGCGGTTGCCGCCGAGCGTCTTTGCAAGCCGGTGAAATGGGTAAGCGAGCGCTCCGAGCATTTTCTCGGCGACAGCCACGGCCGCGACAATATTTCGACCGCGCGGTTGGCGCTCGACGACAAGGGCCGCTTCCTCGCGCTTGCGCTCGATATCGTCGCCGACATGGGCGCGTATCTCTCCTGCTACGCGCCGTATATTCCCTGGCTCGGCGCCGGCATGGCGACCGGTGCCTATGACATTCCGGCCGCGCATGTTCGGCTGCGCGCGGCTTACACCAACACGGTTCCGGTCGACGCCTATCGCGGCGCCGGGCGGCCGGAGGCTTCCTATCTGATCGAGCGGCTAGTCGACACGGCGGCGCGCGATCTCGATATCCCGCCTGATGCGCTGCGCCGCCGTAATCTCATTAAGCCGAAGGCGATGCCCTACACGACGCCGACCGGGAAGATCTATGACTCTGGCGATTTCGCAGGCGCCATGGCGCGCGCGCAGGAAGTCGCCGATTGGAACGGCTTTGGCAAACGCGCGGCGGCGTCGAAGCGCGCCGGCAAACTGCGCGGCATTGGCATCGCGACCTATGTCGAAGCCTGTGGCAACAACGGACCGGAAACCGCGAACATACGGCTCGAACCCGATGGCGGTGTCACCGTGCTGATCGGCTCGCAGTCGACGGGGCAGGGCCACGCCACCTCCTATGCGCAGTTGGTCGCCGAGCGGCTCGAACTGCCGCCCGAGCGCGTGCGCGTCGTGCAAGGCGATACCGATCTGATCGCGACGGGCGCCGGCACCGGCGGCTCGAGCTCGATTCCCGTGGGCGGCGTTTCGGTCGACCGCGCGTCAAAGACGCTTGCCGACCAGCTCAAGCGGCTTGCCGCCGACGCGCTCGAAGCCGCGCCCGGCGATATGGAAATCGCCGACGGTACGGTGCGCGTCGCCGGCACCGACCGCGCGATTTCTTTTGTTGATCTTGCCGCGCATCCGCAGGCGAAGCCGGAAGACTTACGCGCCACGAGCGAGTTCGGCGTTGAGCAGCCGACATTCCCGAACGGCACGCACATTGTGGAGGTCGAGATCGATCCCGATACCGGCTTAACCGCGATCGCAAATTACGTGGTGGTGGACGATTTCGGCGCCACGCTCAATCCGCTGCTGCTCGCCGGCCAGGTGCATGGCGGCGCCGTGCAAGGCATCGGCCAAGCGCTGATGGAAGACACGGTCTATGACCCGGCGTCTGGGCAATTGCTCAGCGCCAGCTTCATGGACTATGCGATGCCGCGCGCGCTCGACGCTCCGGACTTTGTGTTCGAAACGCGCAACGTGCCGTGCAAAAACAATCCGCTCGGCGTCAAAGGCGCGGGCGAAGCGGGCGCCATCGGTTCCTGTCCGGCGCTGATCAATGCTATCCTCGACGCGCTCTGGCGCAACTACCGCATCCGTACCATCGACATGCCTGCCGCGCCGCAAAAGGTCTGGGCCGCGATTGCGGCGAGCCGCCGCGCCTGAGACCGCCGGTCTCGAACCAGCGCGGACAGCCGCGCCAGCGTCATTTCGTTTTCTTTCTGACCTCGGTCGGCATCGCCGGCAGGGACTTGAGATAGGTGGCGATCGCCTCGAGATCGTCTTTGCGCAGGAGGCTCGTGCTGTTGCTGACCACCTCGCCCATTTCGCCGCCGAGCGTGCCGCCTTCAGGCAGCGTTCCACTCGCCAGCGCATCGACGATGTCCGCCACGCTCCAGTCGGCCAGGCCGGTCTTGTCCGGCGTAAGGTTGGGGGCGACGAGGTCGCCGACCGGCATGCGCGCGCCCGTCAACCAATGCGCGCGATCAAGTGCTCCGACTCAATTTCGCGGTGTATTACATTCGCCGCAATGAACGATCGCCGTGAGCAGATAGGCGCCTCTATTCCATTTCGCGTCATGGCCGGCGTTCGGCTTGTATGATCCGGCTTTGAAATAGAGCCATTTCCACGGCGTCAGTGCCGCGCGAATGGAGAATGGCCATTTCACCTCATGCTGGCGGCTTGGCCTGTTCACCGGCGCGAGCGTTCCCAGATGGGCCTTCAAGTCGAGAAGGTCCTGCGTGGTTATTTTCGTGAGGGACGAATAAGGAAAAGCCGGAAAGTAATTTTGGCCGTCGGGCGATACGCCTTCGCGCAGCGCGCGAATAAAATCCGCGTCCGACCATTTGCCGATGCCGTACTCGCGGTCGGGCGCTCGAGGGCCTCAGGGCGGCGATCCCGTCGCGGCGGCGTGTTGATTCCTGTATGACAGACGTAAGGGGCGGGGGACGCCGATGATTCGCAAGCTGATATTGCTGGCGGCCATTGTCGTTGTGCTGGGGTTCGCGGCGTTCTGGGTTTTGACCATCCCGGCCACGGTGCCGGCGAGCGCGCTTCCCGCTCACACGCCCGATCTCGCCAACGGCAAAGAGATGTTCTACGCAGGCGGTTGCGCGTCGTGCCACGCGGTACCGAAGCAGCCGGACGCGACCAGGCTCGGCGGCGGGCTGGCGCTGACTTCGGCGTTCGGCACGTTCTACGTCCCCAATATTTCCTCCGATCGGAGGGACGGCATCGGCGCCTGGAGCGAGGCGCAATTCGTCACCGCCATGACCAAGGGAACCTCGCCCGAGGGCGAGCATCTCTATCCGGTATTTCCCTACACGTCGTATCAGCGCATGAAGTTCGACGACCTGTGCGATCTGTTCGCCTATCTCAAGACGCTGCCGCCGGTCCGAGGCCGCGTGCGCGAGCACGACCTATCGTTTCCGTTCGACATCCGGCGCGGGCTCGGCCTCTGGAAGCTGTTGTATCTCGACGGCAGGCCGTTCGCGCCCGATCCGTCGAAATCGGCGCAATGGAATAGAGGCGCCTACCTGGTCAATGGCCCCGGCCATTGCGCGGAATGTCACTCGCCGCGCAACGCGCTCGGCGCCGTGATCGCAAGCTTGCGCTTTACCGGGGGCCCAAGCCCCGACGGCAATGGCGGTGTGCCTAACATCACCCAGTACAAGCTCAAGAATTGGAACGAGGCCGATATCGCCGAAACGCTCGAGTCCGGCATGACGGCAGACGCCGACCGCGTCGGCGGCAACATGGTCGAGGTGGTGCGCAATACCGCGCAACTGCCCGCCGCCGACCGAATGGCGATCGCGGCCTATATCAAGTCGCTGCCGGCGGTCGAAGGGCGCAAGGCGCAAGCGAAAAAGTAGGAATAACTCGGACCTGAGGCCGCGTCTGACGAGTCGACATTTACGCCGGTTACTATAAGCCCACCTTGATGAATCTGTTCAAAGCCATCGGCTTCAAGCTGATCTCCGCGCTTTTATTCGCCGCGCTGTCGGCATTCGTGCGCCAATTGGGCGACGTGGTGCCGGTCGGCCAGCTCGTGTTCTTCCGCAGCGCCTGCGCGATCCCGCCGGTGCTGTTGATCTATGCCTTGCGCGGCGAACTGGCGAGCGCGGTCTATACCCGCCGTCCGCTCGGCCAGCTCGGGCGCGGGGCGCTCAGCGTCGGCGGCATGTACACCAATTTCTCCGCGCTGGCGCGGCTGCCGCTAGCGGACGCCACCGCGATTTCCTTTGCCTCGCCGCTGATCACGGTGGCTTTGGCCGCGGTCATTCTGAAGGAGCAGGTGAGGGTCTATCGCTGGAGCGCGGTGCTGGTCGGCTTTGGCGGCGTGATCGTGATGCTGATCCCACATTTTGACGTCAAACACTACGCCGTCGCCGGCGCGGCGAGCGCGGCGACGATCGGCTCGCTGTTGGCGTTGATTTCCGCTTTTTGCAATGCTGGCACCGTCATCCAGACCCGGCGGCTCACACAGAGCGAGACCACTTCGTCGATCGTATTTTATTTTTCGGCGGTCACGGCGCTCGCCGGTGCGGTGACGCTGCCATTCGCATGGCACACGCCGACCGGATCCGAGCTCCTCATGCTGGTCGCGATGGGCGTCTGCGGCGGCATCGCGCACATTTTCCTGACCGAAAGCTATCGCCATGCCACCGCCTCGGTGGTGGCACCGTTCGACTACTCCTCGATGTTGTGGGCGCTGCTGCTCGGCTATTGGGTGTTCGGCGAATTGCCGAGCGCGCTAATCTATGCCGGTGCGACCATCGTCGCCGGCGCCGGGCTGTTCGTGATCTGGCGCGAGCGCCGGCTCGGCCTCAAGCGCGCGCGCGAGGCGGAAGGGCCAAGGCGACCGGAGATTTAGCCCTTGAACGCCTTGAAGGTGATGATGGTGTGGGTGTCCTTGATGCCGGCCATGCACTGCACCTTCTCGTTGACGAAGTGGCCGATGTCGGTGCCCGCATCCACATAGAATTTGACCAGCAGGTCGTAGTCGCCTGCGGTCGAGTAGATTTCGGAGGCGATTTCCGCTTCGGCCAGTTCATTGGCCACCTGATAGGACTTGCCGAGCTCGCATTTAATCTGGACGAAGAAGGGGGTCATCGCGATCCTCCGATTTGGCAGCAATCCAGCAAAAACACGGCTTACTTGCAAGGCGGCCGGGTGTTCCAGGCTTGCCTTGCCCGGCGGCGCGGACTAGTTAGTTATCAGCAATCTCGTGGGGTGTCCGGCGTTTGCCGGACTGAGAGGCCGCTGGAGGGCCAACCCAACGAACCTGATCCGGGTCATGCCGGCGGAGGGAGATGAGATGCACAATTCCGAAACAGCCACGCGCGACAGCGTATCGCGCGATGAAATGCCGCAGATCGCGGCGCTGCTTGAGCGCCTGCGCGCGCGGGCGCCGCGCGTGCACTGCATTACCAACGCGGTGGCCCAGAATTTTACCGCCAATGCGCTGCTCGCCATAGGCGCAGTGCCGTCGATGACACTATCGCCGGAGGAAATCGGCCCGTTCGTTGCGCGCAGCGACGCGCTCCTCGTCAATCTAGGCACCTTCGATCGCGAGCGCCGCGAGGCCACCGAGATCGCGGTAAAAACCGCGGCGCAAGCGAACGTGCCTTGGGTGCTCGATCCGGTGTTCATCGACCGGACGCCGCCGCGCGCGGCTTTCGCCCGCGCGCTGCACGCGCGTGCACCGAAAGCGATAAGGCTCAACGCGGCGGAATTTTCCGCACTTTCGGGCAGCGAACCAACGCGCGAGGCGTTGGCAACATATGCGCATACCGCAAAAACCGTGCTCGGGCTGTCGGGCGCGACCGACCTGGTAAGCGACGGCGAGCGGATTGCAGCCATCGCCAACGGCCATGCGCTGATGGCCAAGGTCACCGCCATGGGCTGCGCTGCCTCGGCGCTGGTCGCGGCCTGTCTCGGCGTCGAGCCAGATGCCTGGCGCGCCACTACTGCGGCACTGACGATCGTCGGTGTGGCCGGCGAGTTGGCGGCTGCCAAAGTGGCTGGCCCCGGCAGCTTCGCGGTCGCGATCCTCGATACGCTTTACAATCTCGATGGGCCGACGCTCATCGCATATGCTCGTGTGAATTTTGTTCGTGGAAATTTTGCAAAGGTGACCTGATGGACGTGGATTTCCGCCTCTATGCGCTTGTCGATCCCGCCGTCGCTGGTGGCCGGCCGCTCGCCGATCTCGTTTCCTTGATTGCCGGCAGCGCGACGCTGGTGCAGTTGCGCGACAAGCACGGCAGCACGCGCGCCATGGTGGAGGAAGCGCGAGCCTTGCGCGGCGTGCTGGAGCCAGCCGGCGTGCCGCTGCTGATCAATGACCGCGTCGATGTCGCGCTCGCGGCCGAAGCCGACGGCGTGCATATCGGACAGGACGATATGGCGGTGCCCGATGCGCGCTTGCTGCTCGGGCGCACGGCCATCATCGGGCTGAGCCTGAGCAGCGTCGAACAGGCGCAGGCCGCTCCGCTCGAGCTTCTCGACTATGTCGGCATTGGCGCGGTGTACGCCACCGGCTCGAAGGCTGACGCCAGCGCACCGATCGGCATTGCCGGCCTGCGCGCCATTGCGCAAGCGGTGCGCGCGCGCAAGCCGGGATTTCCGATCTGCGCCATCTCCGGCATCAATGCGAGCAATGCCGGCGAGACGATTGAGGCGGGGGCGGACGGCGTGGCGGTGATCTCCGCGCTGTCGCGCGCGGCCGATCCGGCGCAGGCCGCGCGCGATCTGCGCGTGGTGGTGGACGCCGCACTGGCGCGGCGAGGCAAATCTTGACCAAACAAGCCGTGCCCGCGATTGCCGTCACCATCGCCGGTTCGGATTCGAGCGGCGGCGCCGGCATCCAGGCGGACTTGAAGACCTTCGCCGCGCTCGGGGTGTATGGGGCGAGCGTCATCACCGCGCTCACCGCGCAGAATACGCAAGGCGTGAGCGCGATCTACGAGGTGCCGCCCGGTTTCATCGGCGCCCAGATCGACGCCGTCTTTTCCGATCTCGCGGTTGGTGCGGTGAAGATCGGCATGCTGTTCCGTCCGGCGACCGTTGAGGCGGTGGCGGCGGGGCTCGCGCGTCACCGCGCCAACAACATCGTGCTCGACCCGGTGACGGCCGCGTCGTCCGGCGACAGCCTGCTGGGCGGCGACGTGCTCGAGGTGATGCGCCGCCAACTCATCCCGCGCGCGCTGATGGTGACGCCCAATCTGCCGGAGGCGGCCGCGCTCACCGGCGCCAGCCAGGCGCGTAACGAAAGCGAAATGGAAGTGCAGGCGCGCGAGATTTTGGCGCTCGGCGCGCGCTATGTGCTGATCAAAGGCGGCCATGCTACGAATTTTGGCGAAAGCGACGACAGCGTCGATCTGCTGGTCGGGCAAAATCAGGAATTTGGCGAGGTCGTCCGCCTGGCGGCGAAAAGGATAAAGACCAAGAACACGCACGGCACCGGCTGCACGTTGTCGTCGGCGATCGCGGCGGGGCTCGCCAAGGGGCGCGACGTCGTCACCGCGTGCCAGGAGGCCAAGGCCTACGTTACCGCGGCGATCGCGCACGCCGACGAACTCCATGTCGGCCACGGTCCCGGGCCTTTACATCATTTCTACAAGCAGGCGCATGATCCCGAAAAGTGGGATCCGGTTTTCGGAAAAGATCATGCGCAAAAATAAAGGGAGAAAACCATGACGACGCGACGTCAATTCACCCTTGCGGCCGGCGCGAGCGCTGCTGGCCTGCTCGCCGCGCCGGCCATCGCGCGCGCCGACACGCTGAAATGGCGCATGGTCACCTCCTGGCCGAAGCGCCTGCCGGGCCCGGGCATGTCGGCCGAGCGCATCGCATACCGCATCCGCACGCTGTCCGGCGGGCGCATCGACATCACCGTCTACGCGGCGGGCGAAGTGGTGCCGGCCTTCGAGGTGCTCGGCGCGGTCGGCAACGGCGTCGCCGATATCGGCCACACCGCGGCCTTTTACTGGCAGGGCAAGATGCCGGCTTCGGCCTATTTCACCACCGTGCCGTTCGGGCTGACGCCGGCCGAGCACGTCGCCTGGATCGAGGCCGGCGGCGGCCAGGCGCTGTGGGACGAGCTCTACGCCCCCTTTGGCGTCAAGCCGTTCATGGCCGGCAACACCGGCGTCTGCATGGGCGGCTGGTTTCGCCACGAAATCAGAAGCGTCGCCGATCTGCGCGGACTGAAGCTGCGCTCGCTCGGGCTCGGCGGCGAGGTGTACCGGAGGCTGGGCGCCACGCCGCAGACCACACCGCCTTCGGAAATCCTCACCTCGCTGCAAACGGGCGTGCTCGACGGCGCCGAATTCGTCGGCCCCGGCACCGACATCGCGCTCGGGCTCTATCGCGTGGCGCCGTTCTACTACTATCCCGGCTTCAACAAGCCGAACGGCACCGGCGAGTGCATCGTCGCGCTTAAAGTTTGGACCGCGCTCTCCGACGAGCTCAAGGCGATCGTCGCGCATGCCTGCGCGGCGGAGGCGAACTACGCGCTCTCCGAGATGGAGCGGCTCAACGCGCAGGCGCTGGAAGCGCTGATCAAGGACCACGGCGTCAAGCTGACGGCGTTCCCGGACGATGTGGTCGCGGCGGCGCGCGAGCAGGCGCACGACGTCATGATGGGATTTGCCGTGCGCAGCGACATCACCGGCAAGATCTCCGGCTCCTACGACAACTTCCGCGAACGCACCGCGCCGTGGTCAAGGGTGAGCATCGAGGCGGTGCTGCGGGCGAGGGGATAAACCGTCATTCCGGGACGGCGCATCAGCGCCGGGCCCGGAATCCAGGGCCACAAGCCGCACGCTGCTGTGTTGCTCTGGATTCCGGGTTCGCGGACGAACGTCCGCGCCCCGGAATGACAGAAGAAATGGCCCCCCCGCTTGCGCCGGAATGCGCGGAACGACAGCCCCGCCTTCGCCGGACGCCACAGTCTCGCCTTCAGGGGCACGCGCGCCGGATCGCGCCGGATTGCGCACTATTCATTGAATTCCAATGCGTTAGCGCGCCTGCCGGGCCGGTTTATCCACAGCTCCAAAACGGCTTCCGTGCGGTCGAGAAAATTACTACCATCCATGCCGATGGGAAGTTATCGCGGAATTGCGGCTCTAGTGTTTCGCACCGGAGTTTGTAATGGGCGAATTAGGGGGCAATGGCCGATTGAGCCGCATCGCGCGGTTCCTCGTGCTCGGCGCAATTAGCGTGGCGCTCGCCAATTGCGCTTCCAGCAACACGTCCAGCCGCGTTGAGCGCCATTCACGCGCGACCGCTGACGCAAGATTCAGTCAATCCCATGTTCGAACGGCGCACGGCCGCATCGATTGCGACGAGCGCGGCTGTTCGGATCGCGGCAACCCGAGCCGGGCCGCCATCGCGCGCGCGAGCTATGCCAGTCTCGACGACGGCATGGTCGTCGGCCGCAGGCCGGAGGAGTGTCCGCGCGCATTCTGCGGCTGCGAAGCTTCACGCTATGTGTTCGGCAAAGTTCGCCCCGAACTCAATTTGGCCTCCAACTGGATGAGATTTCCGCGCGCCGCGCCGGCTCCCGGAATGGCCGCGGTGCGCAATCATCACGTCATGGTGCTGATGAGCCACGCCGGCGGCAATGATTGGCTGGTGCATGACGGCAATTCGGGCGGCCGCTTGACGCGTGAGCATGTGATATCGATCAACGGATTTGTCGTCGTCAACCCGAACGGCAGCTGATTAATCACACACGTCATGCCGGGACAGCGTACCCGGATCGGCGCTTCGCGCCGGGCACAGGCTCTAGCGCCGGCCCCGGAATGCAGATGCATACTCGGTATCTGTTTCTGGATTCCGGGCTCGCGGACGAACGTCCGCGCCCCAGAATGACGCAGGCGTGAGAAAACCCCGCTCGTCCCCGCGAAAGCGGGGACCTAGGGGCCACTTGCTCGGTCGCAAAGAACTGGATTCCCGCTTGCGCGGGAATGAGCGGTTAAAGTGCTGGCGCGGCGGCTGGGCCTCCCTCCTTGCCCGCCGCCGCCGTCTTTGCTAGCGCCTTGCGCGCGTCCCGCCTGCCAACCGGCATTCCAGCAAGGTCAGACATTCCCCCATGCGAATTGCAGCCATCCACACCCCGCAGGGCAAGGTTTTCGGCGCCGTCGAGGACGACAGCTTCCGGCCGTTTAAGGTTGGCGGCGGCGCGCTGCGCGACCTACGCCACGTCATCAAGATGATCGGCGCCGGCAGCAAGCCGGAGTACGGCGAGCCGGTCGCGCTCGCCCGCGCCAAGCTCGCCGCACCGGTCGGCCCGCTCACCAAGAACGTCATCTGCGTCGGCAAGAATTATTACGACCACGCGCGCGAATTCGCCCAGAGCGGCGTCGATCAGTCCGGCGACAAGCAGGACGTGCCGGCCGATCCGGTGATCTTCACCAAGTCGACCTCCTCGCTCGCCGACCCGGGGCAGAAGGTGGTCGCCGGCTTGGACCCGACCCACACGGTCGACTACGAAGGCGAATTCGGCGTGGTAATCGGCAAGCACGCCAAGAACGTCAAGTGCGAGGACGCGCTCGATTACGTGTTTGGCTACACCATCGTCAACGACCTGACCGCGCGCGCCGTGCAGCAGAAACACAAGCAGTGGTTTCTCGGCAAAAGCCTGGACGGCTTCTGCCCGGTCGGACCTTATCTGGTGACGCGCGACGAGTTCGGCGTGCCGGCCGAGCAGGAGTTGACGACTTACGTCAACGACGAGCGCCGGCAGTTGGCCAAGCTGAAGGACATGATTTTCGACGTGCCGAGCTTCATCGAAACGGTCACCGCCTACGTGCCGCTCGAGCCGGGCGACCTGTTGGCCACTGGCACGCCGGCCGGCGTCGGCATCGGCTTTAGCCCGCCGCGCTACCTGCAGCCCGGGGACGTGGTCCGCATCGCGATTTCGGGGCTCGGCGAGCTCATTAACCCGGTAGTCTGAAGCGCCGGCTTCGCCTATAAGGGCACCCGGAAAACAAGGATTTTTTGGCCCGGACTTGCGAAATATCAATGTCAGGCGCGGTTAAAGCGATCTTGTCAGCGGGATCGTTTAAGCCCGCCGGGCCGGGAAAAACGCCCAAAATCCACCCCACCTGGCAATGCAAGAGGAGTAACGGATGGCAAACCCCACCCCCTGGAAAACGAACGACTGGTTCGTCAGCGAATGGAATTACGCGCCGGAAGTCACCAAGGACTTCAAGTTCGCCAAGAACATCAAGATCCATGACGTGACGCTGCGCGACGGCGAACAGCAGACCGGCGTCATTCTTTCCAAGGACGAAAAGATCCGCATCGCCGAAGGCCTGGCCGAAGCCGGCGTGCACCGCATCGAAGCCGGCATGCCGATCGTGTCGCCGTCCGACAACGAGGCGATCAAGGAAATCGTCAAGCGCAACCTCGGGCCGCAGATATTCTCCTTCGCCCGCTGCATGAAGGAAGACGTCAAGCGCGCGGTCGACACCGGCGTCAACGGCATCGTGATGGAGATCCCGTCGAGCAAGCACATGCTCGAGCTCGCCTATCGCTGGCCGCTGGAAAAGGCGATCGAGACCTCGGTCGAGGCCACCAAGTTCGCGCACGACAACGGCCTCGAAGTGGTGTTCTTCCCCATCGACTTCTCGCGCGCCGAATTGAAATGGGCCATCGACCTGATCGAGAAGGTCGGCAAAGAAGGCCACATGGACGCGCTCGCTCTGGTCGACACCTTCGGCGTGCTGTCGCCGCACGCCATGAAGTACTTCGTCACCGAGGTGCAGAAGCGCATTCCGAAGCGGCTTGAGGCGCACTTCCACCAGGACTTCGGCATGGGCGTCGCCAACACCATCATGGCGCTGTCGCTCGGCGTCGAGGTCATGCACACCACCGTGCTCGGCGTCGGCGAACGCTCCGGCAACGCGCCGATGGAAGACGTCGTCATGGCGCTCAAGACCATGTACGGCGTCGACTGCGGCATCGACACCACCAAGCTCACCCCGCTGGCCAACCTGGTGCAGCGCCTGACCGGCGTCGTCGTGCCGACCAACAAGGCGATCGTCGGCTCGGGCCTCTACCAGATCGAGTCCGGCATCATCGCCTCGTGGTTCAAGAACTGCGGCGAGAAGAACGCCACCGAGTTGTTCCCGATCCGCTGGTCGGCGGTCGGCCAGCCGCCGGCGGAAGTGGTGATGGGCAAGGGCTCCGGCATCGACTCGGTCAACATGTGGCTGGCCGACGTCGGCATGCAGGTGTCGGAAGAGGACGCCATGAAGGTGCTGCAGGCGACCAAGCTCTATTCGCTCAAGAACAAGAAGATGCTGAGCCACGCCGAGTTCCGCGATCTCGCCCGCAACGTGCTGGGACGCACGCAGCAGGCGGCGGAGTAAGCTTTCTACATCAGCTAAAGAAGAAGCCCCGGGGGAGACCCCGGGGCTTTTTGTTTTGCCGAGTTTACTCGCGGGCGAGCGCGCGCTTCACCCGATCCGGGCTATGGAGTTTCCCGCGATAGGCTTACATGCCGAAGGCCCTTTTACCGCGGCGAACATTGAGGTTCTCCTCCGCTTGCGCGGTCATTGCCAAGGCCGGCGGATGACGTTTACGCTCATCGCCCTGCGCGCAAGCACAGAGGCCTCGCCATGCGTTGCAAACCGTCGCCGCCATTGCCTTCCTCGCTGCGCTGCTGGCAGGCGAAGCCCAGGCCGACAACGTTCGCGTCGAATATTCTCCGTCTCAGTATCTCAAGAACTTCGCGCTGAGCGCTTGCATCAACCAGGGCTATACATCCGACGAGGTGGTGAAGGACAGCAAAGCCGCGGCCGGCGGCTACCTGGAACTCGGACGCTTCCCTTACCAGGCCCATGAAGAAGCGGCCGCGCTCGTCAGGAAATTCCTGGCCAACGAATATCTAAGTATTCACGGCGATAAACTCACTTTGATGAAATGCATGGATTTATCCCACAGCAAAGAACTCGAGCAACTGGCCAGGAAATATCGCAAAAAGTAATTTGCACCGGCTGGGCGGCGCTTCGCGCCGACCGGTTCGCTAAGCCGTCCGACGCGTTGATGTGAACCCGATCAAAAATAAAGGCCCCGGGCTCATCGCCCGGGGCCTTTTTATTTGCGGATTTTCAGGTGCGGTAGCGAACGCCGCTCACTGCAAACTGATATGCGCCGTCTTCACCACCTTTTCCCACTTGTCGGAATCTTTCTGGATCAGCGCGGTGAACTGCTTGCCGGGCAGCGTCATCACCACCAGTTGCTGGTCGGTGAATATTTTGACCGCCGCCGGGTCTTTCATCACCGCGAGGATTTCCTTGGTCAGGCGATCGACGATCGGCTTCGGCACGCCGGCGGGCAGGATGATGCCGACCCACGGTGCCATGTCGAAACCGGGGATCGTCTCGCTGATCGCCGGGACGTCGGGAAGATCCGGCATGCGCTTGGGTTCCATCACCGCGAGCGCGCGGATCTTCTTTTCCTTCACGTAGGGCCACAGCGTCGACACGTTATTGAACGACATTTGCACCTCGCCGGCGATCAGTCCGAGCGACGACGGGCCGGTGCCTTTGTAGGGGACGTGCACGAGCTTGATGCCGGCCGCCTGCGCGAACAACTCCGCCTCGAGATGGCTGAAATTGCCGACGCCGGCGGAGGCGTAGTTGAGCGTGCCGGGCTTCGCTTTGGCGAGCGCGATCAACTCGGCGACGTTCTTGACGGGAAGCGATGGATGCACGGCCAAGAGCGAGGGCAGGCGGATCACCGACGTCACGTGGATGAAGTCCTTCATCGGGTCATAGGGCAGATTCTTGTAGACCCATTTGTTGACCGTCATCGGCGAGTCGGACGTCATCGCCATGGTATAGCCGTCGGGCGCGGACTGCTTGAGCGCCTGCAGGCCGACCTGGCCGTTGGCGCCGCCGCGGTTCTCGACGATGATCGTCTGGTGCAGCCGCTCCGACAGGTATTTCGAGACGATGCGCGCCACCACGTCGGTGCCGCCGCCGGCCGGGTAAGGCACGATCATGCGGATCGTGCCGCGCGTCGGCCATTCTTGTGCGAGCGAGGGCGCCGCGGTGAGGGCCAAGAGCCCGGCCGCGGCCGCGAGTACGGATACCAGTTTTTTCATTTCGTCTCCCTAGTGTTCACGTGGTTTGAGGTCTTGCGTTTTCGTCGGTAAGGAAAGTAGCCGCACCGCTACCGCTACCAACCATGCGGTTCGGTGTCGAACAGGCCGAGCGTTTCGAGCGCGCGTCTGATTTCTTTTTTGGCGTCCGCCGATAGCGGGCGGTTCGGCAGCCGCGGCGGACCCACCGGCCGCCCCATGATCTCCCACATGGCTTTGGTCGGCGCCGGATATTCGACCTTGGCGATCTGATAGAGCTCGGAAAATTTGTATTGCAGGTCGAGCGCGTCCTTCAACTGTCCGCCGGTTGTCGCGCCGTACAGCGCCTGCACGAAGCGCGGCGCGATGCCGCCGAACACCGACATGCAGGCGGTGCCGCCGAGCGTGAGGCAGGGAATCATCCATTCGGTGCCGACGAACAGGCCGAAATCGGGCCGGACTTTTCGGGCCGCGCGGCCGAGTTCGAGATATTTTTCCCAGTTGTGGCTGGCTTCCTTGAGCCCGATGAACTGCGGAAAGCGCTCGATCAATTTGACGAGCGTCGGCGGCGCGATGCCGATGCCGTCCATGATGGTGGGCGAACTGTAGGCGATGAACGGCAGTTTGGTCGCCGACATGATCGCGGCGAAATGCTCGTAGAGCTGGTCCTGCGACGGCTTCCAGTAATAGGGCGCGATCGCCATCACACAGTCGGCGCCGGCCTGTTCGGCATGGCGGGCGAGATCGACTGCCTGGTCGGTGCCCGGCATGCTGACATGGACAAGGACCGGCACGCGGTCGGCAGTGATTTCGACCGCGGTCTTGGCCAAAAGCTTGCGCTCGTCGAGCGTCAAGTTCAGCGATTCCGCCAGATGCAGATTGATGCAGAGCGATGATGCGTTTTGATGCAGCAGAAACTCGATCACGCGCGCGAAGGTGTCGAGATCGACCTTATTGTCTGCTGTGAAAGGGGTGACCGGAACGTGGATGATTCCCGGAGGAACGGCCGACATAACTCTTGGTTGCGCCATTCGTCCGATGCCCCACGGCGTTTCCTGCTGCGCCACTTGCTCGCGCTTCTTGCACGCGCCACAGCAGCAGCCACCCATAGCAAAATCAAGCAGGCCCGTTATGCGGAAAATGCCGCACAGTTATGTGCGGTGCCGTGTGCGATGCAGCAAGCAGAACTTTCACGCCTTGAACGGCACCAGCTTCTGCGTTTGCGTACCGAGCCCTTCGATGCCGAGTTCGACCACGTCGCCGGCCTTCAACCAAACCGGCGCCGGCTTCATGCCGTAAGCGACGCCCGGCGGCGTGCCGGTGGCAATCACGTCGCCCGGCTCGAGCACGAAGAATTGCGAGCAGTACCAGACCAGATGCGCCACATCGAACACCATGGTCTTGGTTGAGCCGCGCTGGCGCTTGTCGCCGTTGACGTTTGTCCACATCGTGAGATTCTGCGGATCCTTGATCTCATCCTTGCTGACGAACCAGGGCCCGAGCGGCCCGAAGGTCTCGGCGCCCTTGCCTTTGCAGAGGGTCTGGCCGTGCTCCATCTGGAAGGCGCGCTCGGACACGTCGTTGGCCAGGCAATAGCCGGCGACGACATCCATCGCCTTGTCCTTCGACAGATAGCGCGCGCGCTTGCCGATCACGACGGCGAGTTCGACCTCATAGTCGAGCTTGGTCGAGCCCTTGGGGATGATCGTGTTGTCGTTCGGACCGCAGATGCTGGACGGCGCCTTGTTGAAGATCATCGGTTCGTCCGGCACCTTGACGCCAGACTCGGCGGCGTGGTCGCTGTAGTTGAGCCCGATCGCGATGTAATTGCGCACCTGGCCGACGCAGGGGCCGAGCCGCGGCTTGCCGGCGACGGTCTTGAGCCGCTTGAGATTGGCTTTCCGGATCTTGGCGAGGCCGCCCGCCGCCAGCATGGCGCCGTCGATATCCTTCACCACGCGCGACAGGTCGCGAATCTTGCCGTCGGCGCCAATGATGCCGGGCTTCTCGCGGCCGGGCGCGCCATAGCGGACGAGCTTCATGTCGGGTTTCTCCCTCGGACGTTTATTTTTTTGGATAGCGTTAGACGGTAGGTCGGAGGCGGATCATGCGATGGCGGAGGGGGTGAGGGCAAGGGCAAGGGCAAGGGCAAGGGCAAGGGCAAGGGCAAGGGAGTGCGGACCTTGCGTCGAGGCAGGGAGACGCGGCCGCGCCGGCAAATGACGGTGTGAAAACCGGTCAGCCGCGCCGCGCGCGCGGGGTGTCGGGCGGCGCTTCGGCTTGCGTGCGCGGCTCGTTTGCCGGCGTTGCGCTTTCTTGGCCATCGTCACCGGCCGCTTGCGCCGTCCCGCAGGCCGGGAACGCCGTGTCCGGCATGAGCAATTGCCAGATTCGCTTTACGTCGGCGTCGGGTTTGCAGGGACGGTTGGCCATCGCTTACTGCTTCTTGTCGCTCTTCAGTTTCCAGAGCTGATAGCCTTCGCTGGCGATCGAGGCCTCGATCACGTCGCGGCTGAGATTGTTCGGCGGGCTCGCATCCTCGCGCACGACGCCGACCGCGTGCCAGGGACGGAATTGCGCCGGCAATCTCTGGCCGCCGCGATCGTCGCAAAACGCGCGCAAGTCGCGGCTGGCCTCGGACTTGAAAATATAGATTTGCATGGATCGTCTTTCCGCGGACGCCGATCCGCTCGAATTTGCCGTGGCGGCTAAACGCGCCGGCTACAATGACCTATAGGCCCAATACAGCCTTGTCACAAGCAGCAGGGCCGCATGCCTGCGGCCGGAATTGCGTTCGAAATGAACACGAGACGGCGCGGCCGCGCGCACGAAGACGGGACGCAGAGCTCTTTTAGCGGATGCCCGTTTGCCGGCGGTTGTTGATCACCAGCGCCGCGACATAGAGCAGCAGTCCGCCGCCGACGACCAGCATCCAGTTCTGGCCGGGCAGGCCGAACAAATCGCAATTGCTGGTCAGCCAATTCAGCATGGCTTGGAGTTAGCCCCGTGTCAGATGCGGGATTCTACGCCAGGCCCGGCACCAAACTCCGTAAATTGAGGATTAAATGTGCGGGTCTGCGCGGAAACGGCGGGAGCGGCTTCGTGGCTAGCAAACGCTGACGGAAACATTCGTATTTCGATGTTCAGTTTCAGGATCGGCTAAACCGCCAGGAATAAAATTAGATCGTTGGTCAAACCGTCTGACCTCACATCGGCATTGTCGCGCAGGAGCGCTCGTTTGCCGGTATCGACAGATTCATAGAGAGACGCAATCCAGCGCCACTGACCTGAAAGCAAGCATCAGCTGCAACCGCACCATGCGACAATGCCGTCGCAATCTGTCGCTGGCAGGAGCTCTTGGAAGTGCTATCCTCGAAATACGGCATTACTTGCGGGTCGCAATATAAAAGTTCTGGACGTTTATTTTTTTGGCTCGTTCGACGGTAGGTCGGAGCGATCATGCAACGGCGAGGTGTAGGGCAAGGGCAAGGCCCAAGGGCAAGGGCAAGGGCAAGGGCAAGGGAGTGCGGACCTTGCGTCGAGGCAGGGAGACGCGGCCGCGCCGGCAAATGACGGTGTGAAAACCGGTCAGCCGCGCCGCGCGCGCGGGGTGTCGGGCGGCGCTTCGGCTTGCGTGCGCGGCTCGTTTGCCGGCGTTGTGCTTTCTTGGCCATCGTCACCGGCCGCTTGCGCCGTCCCGCAGGCCGGGAACGCCGTGTCCGGCATGAGCAATTGCCAGATTCGCTTTACGTCGGCGTCGGGTTTGCAGGGACGGTTGGCCATCGCTTACTGCTTCTTGTCGCTCTTCAGTTTCCAGAGCTGATAGCCTTCGCTGGCGATCGAGGCCTCGATCACGTCGCGGCTGAGATTGTTCGGCGGGCTCGCATCCTCGCGCACGACGCCGACCGCGTGCCAGGGACGGAATTGCGCCGGCAATCTCTGGCCGCCGCGATCGTCGCAAAACGCGCGCAAGTCGCGGCTGGCCTCGGACTTGAAAATATAGATTTGCATGGATCGTCTTTCCGCGGACGCCGATCCGCTCGAATTTGCCGTGGCGGCTAAACGCGCCGGCTACAATGACCTATAGGCCCAATACAGCCTTGTCACAAGCAGCAGGGCCGCATGCCTGCGGCCGGAATTGCGTTCGAAATGAACACGAGACGGCGCGGCCGCGCGCACGAAGACGGGACGCAGAGCTCTTTTAGCGGATGCCCGTTTGCCGGCGGTTGTTGATCACCGGCGCCGCGACATAGAGCAGCAGTCCGCCGCCGACGACCAGCATCCAGTTCTGGCCGGGCAGGCCGAACAAATCGCAATTGCTGGTCAGCCAATTCAGCATGGCTTGGAGTTAGCCCCGTGTCAGATGCGGGATTCTACGCCAGGCCCGGCACCAAACTCCGTAAATGGAGGATTAAATGTGCGGGTCTGCGCGGAAACGGCGGGAGCGGCTTCGTGGCTAGCAAACGCTGACGGAAACATTCGTATTTCGATGTTCAGTTTCAGGATCGGCTAAACCGCCAGGAATAAAATTAGATCGTTGGTCAAACCGTCTGACCTCACATCGGCATTGTCGCGCAGGAGCGCTCGTTTGCCGGTATCGACGGAGGATGTCATGGAGGAGAGACGCAAGGTCCAGCGCCACCGGACGCTGAAAGCGGGAAGCATCAGTTTCAACCGCGCCGCTGGCGTCGATTGCCGGGTGCGCAATCTGTCGCCGGCCGGCGCCTGCTTGGAAGTGGCGAGCCAAATCGGCATTCCGGACGAGTTCGTGCTGGTGGTCACAGCCGATCACGTGAAAGCGCCATGCCATTTGATTTGGCGCACCGCCACGCGCCTGGGCCTCGAATTCAGCGCCTGAGTTGGCGCCACCGCGCGCTTGCCCGCGGCTACCGCTAGATCATTGAATTTACTAATATTCTGGCACCGCAGGCTGCCGCCGGACGCGTGAAGAGCCTGTGGCGCGAGAGCCACATCGAGCCAAAATTTGTGCAAATTGCCGGTTGTTGGCTGCTATTTCGCCATCGGCCATTGTCGGCGGACGAGTCCAGGGGCACGATATTGCAAGCAAGCGTGTTTGCTAATGGCGAGACGAATATTGGGGGGCTGGCGATGTCGTTTCGGGGCATGAAGGCGGTTCTGCTGGTGTGCGGCGGTCTCGCGACATTGATTGCGGTGACCGGTGCTGCGAACGCCGGCGGCTTGGCTATTCGCGAGCAGAGCGCCTGGGGGCAGGGTGCGTCCTTCGCCGGCGTCGCCGCGGGCGGGTCGTCGTCGGCGATGTTCTGGAATCCGGCGACCATGACACAGATTCCGGGTATCCAGAGCAATTCCGTTTGGAGCGGCATCATGCCGTCTTCGTCGAATAGCCCGACTGCCGCGGGTCCCGGCAATTTCTTCCTCGGGTTGGGCGGCACCGGCGATACCGCCAACGACGCATTGGTGCCCGGCGCTTATTATACTTGGCAGTTCAAACCGGATATGTGGCTCGGCCTCTCGGTCAATTCGCCATTCGGCCTGTCGGTGAATTTTCCAATCTCATGGGCTGGTGCCGAATATGCGGCGGGAAGCAGTTACCTGAAGACTTATAACGCCACGCCGAGCTATGCTTGGCGTATCAACGACTTGATCAGCGTTGGCGTCGGCGTGCAGATTCAATATGCCAAGGCTGACTTCAGCCATTGCGTCACCGCGCCCTGTCCCATCGGGCCGCTTGCGGAATTGTCAGGCCACGATTGGGGTTATGGTTTTACCGCCGGCGTGACTTTGACGCCGACGCCAACGACGACCTTGGGTATTGGCTACCGTTCCCGCATTGACCAAAAGATCGACGGCTCGATCGCAATATCCGGGGTCGGATCCGCCCCCGCGAGCACCACGCTGAACTTGCCCGATACCGTCAGCGTCGGATTGCGCCAGAAGCTGACGTCACAGTGGACCGGCCTGGCCACGGTTGAGTGGGCGAACTGGAGCCGGATCGGCACTTCCGCAGTGGCAGCTGGACCGTTTTCGACTAGCTTGCCATTCCAGTACCAGGACGGATGGCTGTTCTCGGTTGGCGCCGAATACATGTGGAGCCCGGCGCTGACGCTGCGCGGCGGCGTCGGCTTCGAGAAGTCGCCGATCACCGACGATGTGCGCATTCCGCTGCTGCCGGACAACGACCGATTCTGGCTGTCGGCTGGCGGCACTTATGATTGGTCGCAGAGGATATCATTCGACCTCGCCTATTCGCATCTGTTCGTAAAGAGCACGCCGATCAATATCACGGCAACGTCCGGTAATCCTTGGTTCACCGGCGTCAGTTATATTGGCAATGTCTCCTCTCATGTCGATATCATTTCGGTGGGGTTCCACTATCGCTGGGACAATCCGGAGCCAGCGCCGGTGTCGAAGCTCTACCACAAATAAAATTGTCGCCGATGGCGGCGTAAAAAGACCGGCGGAAACGCCGGTCTTTTTCGTTTGACCGTGAACGGCGGTTAGAACGCCCCCGGGAAGGCGCCGCCGTCGATCAGCACGTTGAGCCCGGTGATGTAGCCGGCATTGGCCGAGCACAGGAAGGCGGCCGTCGCGCCGAACTCGGGCGGTTCGCCGAAACGGCGCGCCGGAATGGTGGCGAGGCGCTCGTTGGCGAGTTGCTCGACGCTCTTGCCGGTCTTCTCGGACATCTTGCTGAGCGTGCCGCTCAGCCGGTCGGTGTTGAACGCGCCCGGCAATATATTGTTGATGGTGACGTTCTTGTCGGCGACCGTGCGCGCGATGCCGCCGACGAACGCGGTCAGTCCGGCGCGCGCGCCCGACGACAGATCGAGGCCGGCAATCGGCATTTTCACCGCGCCCGAGGTGATGTTGACGATGCGGCCGAACTTGCGCTCGCACATCGGGTCGATCACCTTCTGAATCAGCTCGACCGCCACGATCATGCTGGCGATCACGCCGTCGATCATCTGCGTGCGCGTGAGCTCGCGGAAATTGCGCAGCGGCGGGCCGGCATTGTTGTTGATCAGGATGTCGGGGGTCGGGCAGGCGGCGAGCAGCGCCTTCTGGCCTTCCGGCGTGGCGACGTCGGCCGCCACCGCGATGATCTTGGCGCCGGTCAATTTGGTGAGTTCGGCGGCGGTGGCTTCCAGCGTCTTGGCGTCGCGGCCGTTGATCACCACCTCGCAGCCGGCTTCCGCCAGCGCCCGCGCGCAGGCCTTGCCGAGCCCGCGGCTCGACGCGCAAACGATGGCCTTGCGGCCGGCAATTCCGAGATCCATGGGGGTTTCCTCTTTCCGCGAAAGTTTTGTGACGCGAGTGTTGGTGCAGGGAAGGGCGAGCGTCAACCCTCTCCTTGTCATTCCGGGACGGCGCGTGAGCGTCGGGCCCGGAATCCAGAGCCGCGGAATTCAATCGCCCCTGGATTCCGGGTTCGCTCGCCATAGCACGTCGCAGACGCGCGTAAACGCGCTAATGGCTCGCGCCCCGGAATGACGGCAGTTGTCGCCTCACTGTCGCACTCGATTGTTATCCCGCTTCGAGCGACAGCTATTTGATTCGCGAGGGGCCATGCAGCGCGATCCCGACAAGCAGGTGATGGAAAAAGCCTATGCCCGCTGGGCGCCGGTCTACGACGTGCTGTGCGGGCCGGTGTTCCTCAACGGCCGGCGCGCCGCGGCGCGCGCCGCGCGCGGCGTCGGCGGGCGCATCCTCGAGATCGGCGTCGGCACCGGCCTGTCGTTCGGCGACTACGATGCCACCACCGAGATCACCGGCATCGATCTGTCGGAACCGATGATCGAGCGCGCGCGCTTACGCGCGGCGAGCGGCCGCTATCCGTTCGTAAAGGGCCTGGCGGTGATGGACGCGCACGACTTGCGTTACGACGACGCCAGTTTCGACTGCGTGGTCGGGCAATTTGTCATCACGCTGGTGGCGGATCCCGAGCGCGTGCTGTCGGAATGTGCGCGCGTGGTGAAGCCGGGTGGGCAGATCATCCTGGTTAATCATCTTTACTCGGAACGCGGGCTGGCCGCGGCGATCGAGCGGCTGTTGGCGCAAAAGGCGCATGCGGTGGGGCTGCGGCCCGAGTTTCCGTTCGCGCGGCTGGCGGCATGGGCGCAGAGCCATGGCGGGGCCGAACTGATCGAGCGGCGCAAGGTGCCGCCGTTCGGCGTCTATACGCTGGTGCGCTTCCGCCGCTGCGAGGCACAAAGCGCTGCGGCGTAATACCTAAATTAGGTAAATGACACCGTCATAAATCTGCAATCGGAGCCTGCTAATGCTTTCGTCCATGATCATCGCAGCGGGGACCGCCGGAACGTGACGCAAGACGCCACGCGACGATTTCGCGCGCTTTTCATCTCGGACGTGCATCTCGGCACGCGCGGCTGCCAGGCCGAAAAACTGCTCCATTTCCTGCGCCACCACGAAGCCGACACCATCTATCTGGTCGGCGACATTGTCGACGGCTGGGCATTGCGCTCGTCGTGGTATTGGCCGCAGGCGCACAACGACGTGGTGCAGAAACTGCTGCGCAAGGGACGTAAAGGTTCGCGCGTCATCTACATCCCGGGCAATCACGACGAATTCCTGCGCGGCTATTACGGCACCCATTTCGGCGGCATCGAGGTGGTCGAGAACACCATCCACGAAGGCGCCGACGGGCGGCGCTATCTGGTGGTGCACGGCGACCAGTTCGATCTGGTGGTGACGCAGGCGCGCTGGCTCGCGCTCTTGGGCGACAAGGCCTACGACTTCGCGCTCACAGCCAACCGCGTCTTCAACGCCATGCGCCGCGTGCTGGGCGCGCCCTATTGGTCGCTATCGAAATGGGCCAAGCTGAAAGTGAAGAACGCGGTCAATTTCATCGGCGCGTTCGAGAAGGCGCTGGCGACCGAAGCCAAGCGCCATCAGGCCGACGGCGTGATCTGCGGCCACATCCACACCGCCGCCATGCACGACGATTTCGGCCTGCGCTACATCAATTGCGGCGACTGGGTGGAGAGCTGCACGGCGGTGGTCGAACATCGCGACGGCCGTTTCGAGATCATCGACTGGACCCGCGCCGGCCACGACATCGAGCCGGCGCCGGCCGAGGAGCGGCGGACGAGGAAACGGCGGACGGCATGCAGCAGGCCGCCGCATGATGCCCGTCCGCTCGTCCCCGCGGAAGCGGGGACCCAGAGCGTCGAAAACACAGAGCAAGCGGCTCCTGGATTCCCGCTTCCGCGGGAATGAGCGGGGTGAACAATGAAAATCCTGGTCGCCACCGACGCGTGGCATCCGCAGGTCAACGGCGTGGTGCGCACGCTCGGGCATGTCGCGCGCGAAGCGCGTGCGCTCGGCGCGGAGCTGGAATTTCTGACGCCAAGCGAGTTCTGGACGGTGCCGATGCCGACCTATCCTGAAGTAAGGCTGGCGCTGACCGGGCCGGGCGCCGTCGACCGCAGGCTCGAGCGCGTGCGGCCGGACGCCATTCACATCGCCACAGAAGGCCCGCTCGGTCATGCGGTGCGCCGCGTCTGCCTGCGGCGCGGACTGCCGTTCACCACCAGTCTGCACACCCGCTTTCCCGATTATCTGGCGGAACGGCTGCCGGTACCGGAGCGCTGGACCTGCGAGGTGACCTGGGCCTGGCTGCGGCGGTTTCACAGCGCCGGCGCCGCGGTGCTGGCGGCGACGCCGACGCTCGGCAGCGAACTGACCGGGCGCGGCTTCAAGAACGTCAAGCTGTGGCCGCGCGGCGTCGATGCGAGTTTGTTCCGCCCGCGCAAAAATGGCGCGCTCGATCTGCCGCGGCCGATCTTCCTGACCGTCGGGCGCGTGGCGGTCGAGAAAAATCTCGAAGCCTTTCTCAACCTCGACCTGCCGGGAACCAAGCTCGTCGTCGGCGACGGGCCGGCGCGGGCCGCGCTGGCCAAGCAGTTTCCGGAGGCGGCGTTTCTCGGCAGCCGCGAGGGCGAGGCGCTGGCGGAAATTTACGCCGCCGCCGACGTGTTCGTGTTCGCGAGCCGCACCGACACGTTCGGCCTGGTGCTGCTGGAGGCCTTGGCGAGCGGCGTGCCGGTGGCCGGTTTTCCGGCAACCGCGCCGCGCGACGTGCTCGGCGCGGCAACGGTGGGCCGGCTGGACGAGGATTTGCGGTGCGCCTGCCTGGAGGCGCTGAAACTTTCCCGTGACGACTGCCGCGATTTCGCGCTCGGCATGACCTGGGAAAAGAGCGCGCGCCTGTTCCTGGAACACGTTACCGAGGGTGCGCGCGGTTGGCGCGACAAGAAGGACCGCCTGGCGGCGTGAGCCTTTTTACCGTCATCCTGAGGTGCGAGCGAAGCGAGCCTCGAATGATGAACGGCCAAGGTCTTCGAAGCTTTGGCCGTCGCCCTTCGAGGGCCGCCTTCGGCGGCCACCTTAGGGTGACGGATCAATTGCCGCTCTTGCCCCTGACTGCACCGCGGCGCTAGCCTCGTCCCATGGGCGCCATCGACACCGCGTTGCATCCGACTGCCGCCGATATCGAGGCTGCCGCCAAACGGCTTTACGGCGTGGCAGTGCGCACGCCTTTGATCAATGCGCCGGTGCTGGACGAACGCCTAGGGGCGCGCGTGTTCCTCAAAGCGGAGACGCTGCAGCGCACCGGCTCGTTCAAATTCCGCGGCGCCTATAACAAGGTGTCGTCGATCCCGCCGGAGCGCCGCGCCGCCGGCGTGGTGGCCTATTCGTCCGGCAATCATGCGCAGGGCGTGGCGGCGGCGGCCCGCCTGCTCGGCATGCGCGCCACCATCGTGATGCCGAGCGACGCGCCGCGCTTGAAGCGCGAGCGCACGGCGGCGCTCGGCGCCGAGGTCGTGCTTTACGACCGTGACAGAGACGACCGCGCGTCGATCGCCAAAAAGATCGTCGCCGAGCGCGGCGCCACGCTGGTGCCGCCTTACGACGATCCGCTGATCATCGCCGGGCAGGGCACCATCGGGCGCGAGATCGTCGAAGATCTCGGCCAGCTTCTGCTCGAGCCCGAGATCGTGGTGGTCGGCGCCTCGGGCGGCGGCCTGGCCGCCGGCATTTCGCTCGGCGTCAAGGCGCGCGTGCCGTCGGCCAAGTTCTATACCGTCGAGCCAGAAGGTTTCGACGACACGCTGCGCTCGTTCGTCAGCGGCCAGCGCGAACACAATGAGCGCATGAGCGGCACCATCTGCGACGCGCTGATGAGCAACACGCCGGGCGAACTGACCTTTCCGATCAATCGCGAACTGATCGGCAACGGCATCACGGCGAACGACGCGGAAGTGGCGGCCGCGGTGCGCTACGCGTTCCACGAATTGAAGCTGGTGGTGGAGCCGGGCGGCGCCATCGGGCTCGCGGCGCTGCTCGCCGGCAAGCTCAACGTGAAGGGCAAGGTAGTGGTCGGCATTCTCTCCGGCGGCAATGTCGATCCGGATATGTTTGCGAAGCTGATTACGTAAACAGCGCCAGGCGCTCGTCCTCGCTCAGCGCCATGATGGCGGCGAGCGGGTCGGGGGGCGGCACGGCCGGCGCGACGGCGGCTTTTTCGGCGATAGCGGTTTTCTCGGCGACAGCGGGTGGCGCGCTTGCGGCCAAGGGGGCCGGCGGCGCTGCTTCGGCAATCGGCACAACATTTGTCTGTGCAGGTTCCTGCACAACAACCGGCTCGCGCTTTTCGCGGTCACGCAGCCGCAGGATCGCCGGAGCCTGCGCGCTGACCGGCGAAGGGATCGGCAATTCCGGTTCGTCGGGCGACGGCACCACGGCAAGATGCGCCCGTACCGCTTGCGCGGGATCGTCCGGCGTGGCGGTGCCGCCGAGCGCCTCGACGGCGGGCGTCCCGCCGGTCATGGCGTCGATGCGGCTTTCGAACAGGTCGAGCAGCTTGGCGAGCTTTGCGGCGCGCGTGGCCGAGGCGGCGGCGTCGACCTCCGGGCGGGCGAGCCGGATGGCGAACAGCAAAAGGCGCAGATCCTCGCGCAGGCGCTGCACGGCGGAGCCGTCGGCCTGCAGCTGCGCCTCGATGCGCCCGATCACCAGCAGCAGCGCCTCGGTATCGGCCTGGCGGTTGCGCCGGGCATATTCGGCCAGGAACGCGCGGCCGCGTTCGCTCGCCGAAAGCGCGGCACAGAGCGTCTGAAAGCTATCCTCGGTGGGCGCGTCCGGCGGTCTGATCGCCAGCGCTAAAGGCTCGTTCGCCATGTGCAATCCGTATCCGGCCGTTTATGAATCAGCCGGCCTGATTCGGCTAGCCACGTCTGGCCCCCGAACACCGGGAACGGGTTTATGTATCCGCAAAAAGACGGCGAAATGCGGCCCTTGAGCCAGATGCAAGTCGGTTTCGCGCCGCGCCTGGCGGCGCTCTATGCCGGCCTTTTCATCATGATCGGCATCCAATTGCCGTTCTTCCCGGTCTGGCTGAAGGCGAAGGGGCTCGACCCGCGGATGATCGGCCTGGTGCTGGCGGCGCCCATCATCGCGCGGCTGATCGCCGTGCCGCTGGTCGCGCGCGCCGCCGACCGGCGCGAGGCGGTGCGCGCCGCCATCATCGCGACGAGTTTTCTGGGCGCCGCGGGCTATGGGCTGGTGGGCTTGGCCGAAGGGGCGGGCGCGATCCTGGCCACTTACGCACTGGCGTCGCTGGCGCTGACGTCGGTGATGCCGCTCGCCGAAACCTATGCGCTGCGCGGCCTCACCGCGCGCGGCCGCGCCTATGGGCCGGTGCGGTTGTGGGGCTCGGCGGCCTTTATCCTCGGCACCTTCGTCGCCGGCTTTGCCACCGATACCATCCCGGCGCGTTATCTGATCTGGCTGATCGCGGCGGCAAGCCTTATCAGCGCCTGTGCTGCGCTGACGCTGGCGCCGCTCGGCGCTCCGCCGCCGTCGCAAACGCAGAACCAGCCGCGCAAGCCTATGCTGCGCGATCCCGCGTTCGTCGCCGTGCTGGCGGCGGCGAGCCTCATCCAGGCCAGCCACGCGGTCTTTTACAGCTTCTCGGCGCTGCAATGGCGCGGCGCCGGGCTCGACGGCACGGCGATCGCGGCGCTGTGGGCGCTCGGCGTGATCGCCGAGATCGTGCTGTTCGCGGTCTCGGGCCGGTTGCCGCCGTTTTTCCAGCCGGTCGTGCTGCTGATGATCGGCGCTGCGGGCGCCGCGCTGCGCTGGGCCGCCATGGCGCTCGATCCGCCGGGCTTCGCGCTGCCGTGGCTGCAACTGCTGCACGCGGCCTCGTTCGGCGCCACCCATCTCGGCGCACTCGGCTTCGTTGCGCGCAGCGCGCCGCCGGGACAGAGCGCGACCGCGCAAGGCTATCTGGCGATCGCGCTCGGCGTGGCGATGGCGGCGGCGACTGGACTGTCGGGATGGCTTTACGGCGCCTTCGGCAGCCGCGCTTACGCGGCCATGGCGTTAGCGGCGGTCGCTGGCGGCTTTTGCGGCTATGTCGCGTACCGGGCGCGCCGTGTAGTGGCGCTCTGAGCGCAGATGCGCGCGCAGCGGCGCGCGGTCGCAGCTTGCCACGATACCGCGGAGCGAGCGGCCTTCCATGTAGATCATCCGGCGCGACAGTCCGCCATGCCGATTGATCCAATGCCGCACCGACGCGGGGTAGATATTCCACAGCGCCTGCGTTCCCATCGGACTGGTGACCGGACGGCCATTGTCATCGGGCATCCAGGCGGCGTGGAAGCCGAGCCGTGCGCGCGGCGTCGCGCAGATGCGGTCGTTTGGAATCAGTCCGAGCACCAGCGTGCAGGCCGACAGGCAATTGCCGTCGATAACCACGCGCTCGCCGCTCTCGCGCACCGCGCCGAAAGTTTGCAGATATTGGCCGATCTGGCCGCCGCGGTCCTCGGCGATGCGCATGGTGGCGGACGCCGATGAAACACCGCAGGCCAACAAGGCGGCGCAGAGCAGCAGGCCCCGAATTCGCATGACCTCGTCCCCGCTATCGTGACCCCGCCTGTGCCGGCGGCTGCGCGATTTAAGTGCAAGTCTAGGTCAAAGGGGTGCCGATTGAAAAGACTTGGTTAACCAAGAAACCGGGGACAGTTCCGAAATAAGTTCAATTGGTTGTCCGGGTGCCGCCGGCCGTGCAGTGGAACAATTGGCGCGGCGGCACGGCGCTAGCGTCGCGCGCGGCCTCGATGCATTCCCTGGCCAGCCGCTCGAGTTTGCTCGCCATTTCCGCATGCATAGTCGCGTCGGCGATCTCCCGGCAAATCCGGGCATGCGCGAGCAGGCGTTCGGCGATGGTCGAGGGCTGCGACATGCTCGCTTTTTGCCTGCAACCGCGCATAGGCGCTTTGAGAAAGATCAATCGTACTGGAATACCGGCGCGTTCAGCCCCACAGCGCCGGTGCGGGCGGGAACACCAGGCTGTCGCGATAGCGCAAGCCGTCGGCACGGTCTTTGGCGAGCAAAAGCGGCCCGTCGAGATCGACGTAACGCGCCGTCTGCGCCAGCAGCATTGCCGGCGCCATGGCAAGCGACGTCGCCACCATGCAGCCGGCCATAATGGCAAAGCCGAGCCGCTCGGCTTCGGCGGCCATCGCCAGCGCCTCGGTCAGCCCGCCGGCCTTGTCGAGCTTGATGTTGACCGCATCGTACTTGCCGGCGAGCGCCGCCAACGACGTGCGATCGTGCGCGCTTTCATCGGCGCAGACCGGAAGCGGCCGCTTGAGACGCGCGAGCGCCTGGTCGTCGCCGTCCGGCAGCGGCTGTTCCACCAGCACCACGCCGGCGTCCGCGCAAGCCGCGAGATTGGCGGCCAGATTGCGTTCGTCCCAGCCTTCATTGGCGTCGACAATGAGGGTCGCGTGCGGTGCTGCGGCGCGCACCGCGGCGATGCGCGCGGCGTCGCCGCCATGGTCGTCATTGCCGCCGAGCTTGACCTTGAGCAGCGTGCGGTGGGCCGCCTTGGCGGCGGCCTCGGCCATGGCGGCGGGCAGGCCGAGCGAGAGGGTGTAGGCGGTGGTGAGGGCGTGCGGGGCGGGCAGGCCGGCAAGCTCGTGCACCGGGCGGGCGCTGCGCTTGGCTTCGAGGTCCCAGAACGCGCAGTCGAGCGCGTTGCGGGCGGCTCCGGGGGGCATCGCTTTCTGCAGGCTTTGGCGGTCGAGGCTGCCGGCAAGCTGCGGGCGCAAGGCCTCGATTTGCGCCACGACGCTTGCGACGCTCTCGCCATAGCGCCCATAAGGGACACACTCGCCGCGGCCGCGTGCCTTGCCGTCGCCTAATTCAGCGACCACGACCACGGCTTCGGTCTTGGCGCCGCGGCTGATGGCGAAGGAACCGGCGATTGGCCAGCTTTCTGCGGCAAGGGCGATGGTTAAGGGCATTTTCAGGGTTAAATTCTAGTGTCTATGGGTTATATGCGGGCGGCGGCAGCCGCCAAAACCTCGACAGTTTCAGGGCCTTAGGTCAAGTCCGGCCCCGCGATTGAACCACCCCGTCGCGGGGGAAATCACGCTGAATCAAGGACTTGGTCGCATGAGCGACGTATTGCTGGAAAGCACGGCGGAGGGCGAGCGGCTCGAGCTCGCCGGCACCGGCGCCTGGGTGGCCGAGAATGCCCGCCGCCTCGAGGCGCAGGTCGACGCTGCGACAAGGCGCAGCGGCGCGGTCAAGCGGGTCGATATCGACATGGGCCGGGTCGACCGGCTCGACACTTTCGGGGCCTGGCTGCTGGAGCGGCTGACGCGCAGCTTTTCCGCGCGCGGCTGCACGACCGCGGTGACGGGGCTCAAGGAAGACTTTCGCGCGCTGGTGGACGAAGTGCATGGCGTCAAGCCGGAAGCCGCGCCGGCGCGCCGCCGCAGTTCGATCATCGACAGCATCGCCGCGGTCGGCCAAAGCATGGCCGCGGTCGGCGGATCGTTCAACGCCTTCGTCAACATGCTGGGCGCGGTGATCGTCGCGCTGCTGCGCGTCGTCATCCATCCGCGCCGCTTCCGCTTCACCTCGATGGTGCACCAGCTCGACAATGTCGGCTGGCGCGCGGTTCCGATTATCCTGCTCATCACCTTCCTGATCGGCGCCATCATCGCGCAACAGGGCATCTTCCATTTCCGCAAATTCGGCGCCGACATCTATGTGGTGGACATGGTCGGCATCCTGGTGCTGCGCGAGATCGGCGTGCTGATCGTCGCCATCATGGTGGCGGGGCGCTCGGGCAGCGCCTACACCGCCGAACTCGGCGCCATGAAGATGCGCGAGGAGATCGACGCGCTGCACACCATGGGCTTCGATCCGACCGAGGTGCTGATTTTGCCGCGCATCGTGGCGCTGATCATCGGCGTGCCGATCCTCACTTTCCTCGGATCGATGGCGGCGCTTTATGGCGGCGGGCTGGTGTGCTGGCTCTACGGCGGCATCAGTCCCGATATCTTCCTGCAGCGGCTGAAAGAAGCGATCTCGCTGCAGACCTTCGAGGTCGGCATGATCAAGGCGCCGTTCATGGCGATGGTGATCGGCATCGTGGCCTGCGTCGAAGGCATGGCGGTGAAGGGCTCGTCCGAATTGCTCGGGCTGCAGACCACCGCCTCGGTCGTGGAGTCGATCTTCCTGGTGATCGTGCTCGACGGATTGTTCGCAATCTTTTTCGCCTCGATCGGGATGTGAGCGATGGCGCAAGCGCAAGCAAAAACCAATGGCGGCCGGGACGTGGTGATCGAGGTGCGCGACGTGGTGGTCGGCTTCGGCGATCACATCGTGCTCGACCATATCGATCTCGACGTCTACCGCGGTGAAATCCTCGGCTTCGTCGGCGGTTCGGGCGCCGGCAAATCGGTGCTCATGCGCACCATTATCGGGCTGTTGCCGAAGCGCGAGGGCACCATCAAGGTATTCGGCGTCGATCTGGCGGCGGCTACGGACGCCGGGCGCCAGGCGGTCGAGCGGCGCTGGGGCGTGCTGTTCCAGCAGGGCGCGCTGTTTTCCTCGCTCAGTGTGCGGGAGAACCTGCAGTTCCCGATCCGCGAATATCTCAAGTTGTCGCAACATCTGCTCGACGAATTGGCCATCGCCAAGCTCGAAATGGTCGGGCTCGACGCCAGCGTGCTGGAGAAGTTCCCCTCCGAATTGTCGGGTGGCATGACCAAACGCGTGGCCTTGGCGCGGGCGCTCGCGCTCGATCCGGAAATCGTCTTCCTGGACGAGCCGACTTCCGGCCTCGATCCGATCGGCGCGGGGGATTTCGACACGCTGATCATGACGCTACAGCGCACTTTAGGGCTGACCGTGTTCATGGTGACCCATGATCTGGACAGCCTGCATACGGCCTGCGATCGCATCGCCGTTTTGGCCGACGGCAAGGTCATTGCGGCGGGAACCATGGACACCATGCTGGCGTCTACCCATCCCTGGCTGCGGGCCTATTTCCACGGCAAGCGGTCGCGGGCGGGCCATCTCGAAGCGTTGAGCGTTTAGCTGGAGTTGCCTGATGGAAACCAGAGCTAATTATGTGGTGATCGGGCTGTTCACGCTGGGCGTCGTGCTCGGCGTGTTCGGATTCGTCTATTGGTTCCAGAACATCGGCGGCACCGGCGAGCGCGCCTACTACAGCGTGGTGTTCGACGGATCGGTTTCCGGTCTGCGCACCGGCGCCACGGTGTTGTTCAACGGCATCCGTGTCGGCGAAGTCACCGACCTCAAGCTCAACCCCAAGCGGCCGAAACAGGTGATCGCCGTCATTTCGATCGAGAAGTCGGTGGCGGTGCGCAAGGACACCGAGGTCGGCCTGGAATTCCAGGGTCTCACCGGCATCGCCTCGGTATCGCTGAAGGGCGGCGATTCGGCGACGCCGGCGCTGGTCGGCTCCAAGGAGAATCCGCCGCTGCTCGCGGCGGCGGCGGGCGCGGCGCAAGACGTCACGCAAGGCGCGCGCGACACGCTGCGCCGGATCGACGATCTGATCGAGCAGAACCAGGAAGCCTTCCACAGCGCGCTCGCCAATCTCGACAAGTTCAGCCAGACGCTATCGCGCAATTCCGAGCGCATCGACAAAATCACCGAGGGCTTGCAGAACCTCGCCAGCGGGCCGGACGGCAAGGGTGGCGAACTCTTCGAAGCGGTGCATTCGATCCGGACGCTGTCCGACCATCTGGACCAGCGCACCGAAGAGATCACCAAAGGCATCATGACGTTCACCGCCACCGGCACCAAGCAGCTCAACTCGATCGGCGCCGACGCCCACCGCACCTTGGGGCAGGTCGAGGTGACGTTCAAAAATCTCGACCGCAATCCGAGCCGCCTGCTGTTCGGCGGCGCGCCGGCAAAATAGGCGCTTCACGCCGCCCGGGCGCGGCTGCCCTCCTTGCCTTGTGCCCCACGGTAGCGTCGACCGACGGCGTCAGCTCATGTCACTGAGCGAGGCACCGCCGACGGCCACCGGCTCCAGCGCCTTGGCGTCGAGTTCAACCACCTCGGGTTCGCCGGCTTCGCGCTTGCGCCGATACACCAGCCAATAACCGATCGCAATCAGCACAGGCACGCAGGCTAACGTCGAGATCGTGTCGCTCACCGAGAACAACGTTACAAGCGCTATCGCCGCTAGGGACACCCGGACGCCCCGGTCGACCAGCGGTTTGTCGGAGAACGTGGCCTGCAAGGCGAACGTGATGCCCAGCGTCGAGGTGGTGACCAGCAGCGCGGCGAACAACTGATCCAGGCCGGGCTTGATGACGAGCTCCGGATGGACGAAGACAGCCGCCATCAGCGTGAACAGCGAAACGCAGATTTGCACCGAGCGCCAGAGCGTCGTGTAGAACGATGCGCCGGCGATCTTGGAGGTGATCGCCGCGGTAATTGATGTGGGCGGCGTTAACTCGCCGAACACCGCAATGAAGAATGCGAAGAAGTGAACCGCCCAGGGATTGACGCCGGCCTGGATAAAAGGCGGCGCGATCACGATGGCGACCAGGATGTAGACCGGCGCCGGCGGCAAGCCGCAGCCGAGCACGACGCCGAAAATGAAGGCCATCGCCACCATGGCGGCGAGATTGACGCCGGCCGCCTCGATCAGCAGCGCACCAAGTTTTGTCGGCACACCGGTGATCACGAGCGATCCGGTCAGGATCGACAGAGTCGCCAAAAGCAAAGCGATATCGGTGATCATCTCCATGTAGGAATCGAGGAAGCGCCGGATTGGCGCGATGAACTCAGCGAACGACCAATGGCCGGGCCGCAGCAGGGGAGCCGCGTTGATGACGAAGAGCGCGGCGCCGGCGGTGCAGAACATGTAAAGCGCGGCGAACATCGGCGCCATGAAGAATGCCGCCATCAGCGCGACGATGCCGCCGACCACGAAGACGAAGGCGCCGATATTGACTTTGTCGGACCACGTCAGCGGTTCGGCCTTGCGAATAACAACGAGATGAGTGCGATAGTGGATGGCCAGCAGATAAACCGACGTTGAAACGGAGCCATAGTAGATCAGCGCCGGCACCCAGCCGCGCGCCACGACGTCGAAATAGTCGACGCCGAGGAATTCGGCCATCAAAAACGCTGCGATGCCCATGACCGGCGGCATCAATTGGCCGCCCATCGAGGACGCATTCTCGATCGCCGCCGCGGTCGCCGGCGGCAAACCGGCACCGATCATGGAAGGGATGGTCGCCGAGCCGACGGTGATGGCGTTGGCGGCGCCCGAGCCGCTCACCGTGCCGATCAGCATCGAGCCGATCACCGCGGATTGGGGAATGGCATGTTGGGAGCGGACGGAAATGCGCTTGGTCGCGCGCAGCAGCGAATTCGACGCAACCGTAGCCGCGCAGGAGGCTGAGAACGAGCAGAAAAGAGCCGATCACCGTCAGTGCGATCTGCGGCAGTCGCGCAAAAATGCCGGTGGCCATTTCGACGCTGCTCGCGGTTATGACGCGCTCCCAGCTCAAGCCGGCGTGATAGAACATGCCCGGCACCCAGTTGCCGTAGACCGCGTAGAGAATGAGCACGATATTGAGGATGAACAGCGGCATGTGCCGCTTGCGCGAATATTCCAGGATCAGGAGCGCCATCACGCCGCCCATGATCATGTCGGTGTTATTCCAGTCGCCGGCGCGATCGGTGCCAAGCGGAATGTATTGCGTGTTCATGTAATAGGCGCAGTAAGCCGAAAAGACACAGAAGAAAAACGCGATCACATAATTGGTGGCCGGCGGCAGCGCGGGATAGAGATCGTTCGTGCGCAACGATTGCAGCGTGTAAAGAATGAAGACGATTGGAATCAGCGTCATCGCGAGCAGCGTCGGCCCGCCTATGCCCGTCCAGTAGTAGTAGAAGATAAACAGGAAGAATGCGATCGACAGGGTGTAATAAATGCAGTCGACAATGAAACGCGACCGGCCGGACGTCGTGTTGGACATGACCATTCCCTAATATCGGAGTGGCGCAGAGCGGACGCTATTCGGCGTCCGCCTGCGACTTACGTTGCGGTGCTGGATTTCCTCACATCGCCGCGACTTTGGTGTCCCATTTCGGATCCCATTGGCCCTTTTCCTTGAGGAAGCGCGCGAGGCCGGGGTGAATCGGGACGAGGTTCCAGGTTTGCTCGAGCGCCTGCTTCTGGAATGCGGCGAACTTGCCATGGGCGATTTCCATGAAGTCGCCGTCCTGCTTGGCCAATTCGTCGCTGTGCTTGTCGATGATGGTCAGCATTTTGTACACGTCGTCGGGCGACATGTTCATACCGATGTCGAAACCCCAGTAGAACGGCGACAGCGTCAGCTTCTTGACGTGAATGTCGTTCCTGCTGATCGTCTTGGCGTCGACGTCCTTGATGGCGAACCCTTTCGCCTTCAACTTGGCGAGTTCATTCGGGCTCGGATTGAGTCCGGCCCAGTCGACCGCGAGCGATGCCTGGCTGAGCCACGGCGCCGGCACGACTCCGCCGGTGTAATAGACGATCATGGCGTCGATGGCGCCGGATTGGAGCTGCGAGCCGGCGGTCGACAGGTCGACCTGTGTGTAGACGTGCTTGACGCCGACCGCGGCCATGGCGTTTTCGAGATGCAGGCGCGTATCGAACGGCAGCGGCCCGGTGAAGACCTTCTTGCCATCGAGATCGGTCCATTTCTTGATCGTGCCGGCGTTGCTCGCCTTGATGGCGAGACCGACGTCGAGCGTGAACATCCACATCGATTGCACCGGCTGCCGCTTCACGCTCGCCTTGAAGCCCTTGAAGCGGCCGGAATTGCTGGCGAATTCGCGCAGCGCGTCGTCCGAGCCGTAGTAGGCGTCGATCTGGTTGGTGGCGAAGCCTTTCACCGTCATCACCGCGCCAGGCATCGGCAGGACGGTGATCTGGTATTCGGGCATCTCCTTGTTCAACAGATTGGCCAGCACGACCAGGGCCTTTTGCCCGACCGAGCCGATCGGCCCCGTTCCCCACCGAATGTCCTTCGGTGCGGACCAAGCCGCTGTGTTCGATAGGCCGAAGGCAAATGCCGCCAATAGAGTCGCAGCTAGGCTGCGTGCAATCAATGCACGCCCCGACAGAACATGCTTGCGCATGGCAATAATCCTCCCAGAGTTGCCGTGTTCGCCATTGGCGCTCATGCATGAACGCCGGTTCCACCTCCGAACCGCCAATTTTTTTGGCGGCACTGACCCACTTATCTTATTGCTTTTTCTTTTTGTTTTTTGCGGCCGCCGTCACCCCCACGCGACAACAGCGGTAGTAATATCCGCCAGATAGTGGCCGGAGGCAAACTGAAATTTATGTTTTGGATATATTAAATAAGGGGAGCCGGTTTCCCGGCCCTGCCTGATTATTGTTCAACCGGCTTTTGCCGTGGAATCTAGTCGAACCGTCCCGCCGCATGCGCCAGCATGGTGTAAACCTTACCGGTCTCCGAGGTGAGGTAGGTGCGCGCCACCACCTGGCCGCGATCGTCGCGCGCGACCTCTTCGAGCAGCCGCTCGAACTCGCCGATATAGCGGTCCACCGTCTGTTTGAATTCGCGGTCGCTGCGGTACTTCTTGCGGATCTCGTCGAACGCCTGCTGGCCCTGCAAGGTATAGAGCCGGCGGGTGAACACGTTGCGTTCGCCGCGCTTGTAGCGGTCCCACAGATCGGCCGCCGCGTCGTGATCGATCATGCGGGCGATGTCGACCGATAGCGAATCGAGCAACTCGATGCTGTGGCGGGGCGAGCGTTCTTCCGGTCCGTAACTCGGCTCGCGCGGCAAGTCGCGTGGTAAGTCGCGCGGCAGGTCGCGTTGCGTCTCGCGCGGCAGGTCGCGCGTCGCCTCGCCTTCGGAAGCGCGGTTGAGCAGTTCGGTGAGCCAGCCGCGCGTCGCCGCCGATGGCGGCTGGGTGAGCGAGGCGGGCTCGGGGCGCCGCGGCGCCGGCGCGAAGCTGCCGACGTCGGTGCGCGGCGCGGCACTGCGCGGCGGCGGCGGGGGCGGCGCCTCGTTGCGCGCGGCGATGACCGGCACCGGGGCCTCCTCGCGCGCCGGCCGCCGCTGCGGCTCGACCGCGTCGAGATTGCGGCCGTGACGGGCGACGATGCGGTTGAGCTCCGCCAGGGCCTCGATCTGGTCGACGATGACGCGGCGCATCTGCGCGGCGCTTTCGGCGGTCTCCTGCGGCAATTCGAACATGCCGCGGCGCAGTTCGGCGCGCGTGGCGTCGAGTTCGCGGTGCATTTCCGTGCGCGTGCTTTCGAGCTCGCGCCGCATTTCTGCGGCCATCTGTTTCATGCCCTGCACGGTCTCGGCGAAACGCTCGTTGGCGTCGCTGAACACGGCATGGGTATCGCCGGCGGTCTGCTCGAAGATGGAACGCATCGCTTCGGCGGTAAGCCGGCGCTCGGCCTCCGCCTGCTCGCGGACGCGCTCGTACTGCTCGCCGATCGCCCGCGTGCCTTCGGCGCCGCTCTCCGACACCAGACGCGCCAGGTTCTCGGCGCCTTCGCGCGCCTGCTCGTACTGCTCGCTGATCGCGCGGCTGCCCTCGGCGGTCGAATCCGACACCACGCGGGCGATATCGCGCGCGCGGGCGGCCGCCGCCTCGAGCAATTCGTCGAGCAGGCTGGAGAAGCGCTTGAGCCGCTGATCGAGATCCTCGGTGCGGCTGTCGAGCGTGGCGACCAGCGATTCGATCGTGACCCGGCGCTCGTTGACGCCGTCCTCGGTGCGTTTGTTGCTGCGCTCGATCTGCTCCGCGGTGCCGGCGAGATCGCGGCCATGGGCTTCGAACTGGGTGGCGATCTGCGCGAGATCGGTGACGGCCCGCGTGGTAACTTCGCGGAAATCGGCGACGTTGGTTTCCACGCGGTCGGTGACGACGCCGGTCGCGCTGGTGACCTCGGTCATGGCTTTGACGAATTCCGATACGCGCAGCACCAGCGTGTTCTCGAGCGCGCTCATGTTGGCGTGCGAGCCGGTGAGCACTTCCTGCAACATGATGTTGGCTTCGCGCAGCCGCTCGAACAATGCGGTGGTGTCGGCGCGCAGCATGTTGTGCGTTTCCATCAACTCGCTGACGGTGGCGGTCGCGGTTGACTTCGACAGTTCGATCGCCTTCTGCGCGGTGTTGTGCAGATCGTCGAGCGAGCGGTTGACCGACTTGGTGGCGGCGTCGCCCGCGTCGGAGATCATGCGGGTGATTTCGGTACCGTTGTCCATGACGGCGCGGGTGAAGCCGAGGCCCTTGTCCTCGATCGACTTCAACGCCTCGTCGGTGGCCTTGCTGACGTCGCTGGCGAATTGCTGGCCCTTTTGCGTGATGGCGGCGAGCACGCTGCCGCTCTTGTCGGACAGGACGTTCGCCATCTCGTTGGTGCGCTGGCTGACCGCGTTCGAGATCTCGTCGGCCTTGCCGGTGAAGGTACGGGCGACCTCGGCGCTGACGTCGAGCAGCTTGCGCTCGACGTCGCCGGCGCTGCTGCGCAGCGTTTCGCTGGTGGAGAGGGCGAGCTGGCCGATCGAGCGTTCGGCGTCCGCCGATTGGGTCTTGATCGACTGGCCAAGCTGTTCCAGGCGCTCATGCAGCGAGTCGGCGGCCGCCTTGGTGCGGACTTCGAGCGCATTGGTGACGGTCTCGGCGCGGCCGACCAGCAGATCCTCGAAGCGCTGGACACGGCTGTCGAGCGTATCGGCGACTTCGAGTGCGCGCGTGCCGAGCGTCTGATCGATCTGCGCGATTTTGGCGCTGATCGCATCCGCGACCTCCGCGCCGCGCGCCGTGATGGTGCCGCTCACCGCGCCTATGCGGCCGTCGAGGGTGTCGACGACCAGCTTGCCGCCGTCGGTCAGGCGGGTGGTGAAGTCGGATACGCGGGTGGCGAGGCTCTCCTCGAACTGCGAGAGCCGCACGTCGACCGAACCGGTGATCTCGCCGGCGCGGCCGGTCAGGCGCTGGTCGAACGTGTCGACGTAATTGCGCATCGCCTCGGACACATCCTGGGTGCGTTGGCCGAGGCGCTCGACCAGCTCGCCGCCATAAGTCTTCACGGTGCGGTCGAACTCGGCCATGTGGCGGGTGATCAGGCTGCCGAGCGTTGTGGAGTCGCGCGAGATCTTCTCGGTGAGCGCGGTGCCGCCGTGGTTGAACATGTCCTCGAAGGCTTGCAGCCGCGTGGCCAGCATTTCCTTGACCGCTTCGCCGCGCTTGCTGAGCAACTGCGCCAGGGATTCGGCGGCTTGCTGGAAATTATTGGCCACCGCATCGCCGCGGCTGACCACCGTATCGGTGATGCGCGTGCTGGTCTGTTCCAGTTTGGCGACCACGTCGTTGCCGTGCTGGCTCAGGTCGTGCGCCAGAGCGTCGCCGGCCGAACGCAGCGCGGTGTTCACATCCTCGGCGCGGGCGGCAATGGTTTGCGCCATTTGGCCGCCGGTCTGGGTGAGGGTGTCGTTGAAAGCTTGCGAGCGGCTCGCCATGGTCTCGATGGTGGCGGCGGCATTCTGCGCGAAGCCCTGCGCGACCTGGTCGAGCCGGGAGGTCATCATCTGCTGCAGCCGCACGGCCATATCGGCGAATTCGTCGTGCACGTTTTCGGATTTGAAGCTGAGGCTGGCCGTGAGGCGGTCGCTGGCTGACGCGATGGCGGTGCTGGCGCGGTCGCCGGTGGTCTCCAGCCGCTCGAGCAGGGTCGAACCGCGCTCGGTCAGCGTATCGATCATGCTGTCGCCGACGTGACCGAGCGCGAGCGTGATGTGCTCGCCCTTCTCGGTGAGCGAACGGGTGACGCGTTGCGCAACGTCGCTGACCTTGTCGGCGACCAGATCGCCGACCGAGGTGATGTCGTGCGACAGATCGAGGTGCACGCTGGCGATGGCGTTGCGCACGTGCTCGGCCTGATTGACCAGCATCTCGCGCTGGTTGGTGAGTTCGCTGAGCATGTCGCGGATGCGCACTTCGTTGTCGTTATAGGCGCGCTCGAGCGCGGAGACTTCGTTGTGCACCAGCGATTCCAACTCGGCCGCGCGCGCGAGCGCGCGCTCAACTCCGTCGCCCATGGCGGCGACTTCGCGGCGGATGGCCTGGCCGACGGTCACGATCTGCTCGCGCGCCGTGGTCTCCGGCTGCGTCAGCCGCATCGCCACCTCGGCCATGGCCTCGGCGACCACGCGCATGTCCTGCGAGCGGCGGAACATATAGGCGAGCACGTAGAAAGAGATCACCGGCACGACGATGGCGCAGACGAGCCCGATCACGGCGGCAATACCCAAGCGCGGGGTCGCGAACAGGGCCTGCAACTGGTTGCTGAAGAGCGACGCGGTGGTGAGGCCGCCGGCGGTCCAGGCCACGGCGGCGACGCTGGCGACGATAAACGGTGTGCGCGCCGGGCGGCTATGCATGGCCTGCAGCATTCGGCCGAGATTGGCGCGGTCGTCATTAGCGGCCTGGCGCGGCAGTGCTGGCTTGTCGGAATCCCAGGTTTCCGGCTGCGGCTCTTCGTGGGTTAGTTCGGCGTCCGCCGGCGGCGGGGTCTGCGCTTGTTCGCTGGCTGCGTCGGGGAAGGTAGGCGGCGTGGCGCGGCGCTCGGTTTGCCCGGCGCTATGCTCGCCCTGTCCAGTGGCAAGAGCGTCCCGGATCGCCTGGAGCGCGTCTTCAGTCGGATCCGAGGATTTCTGCGGGATATTCGCCATTCGCTGATCGCCTCGTCGTTACGCCTGACAATTGCGGCCCGAACCGTCGCTTGCGGCGGGTCGCGCCACGAGCGCGGTAACCTTCGGAGCCGCGGCTGCCGCAGGTATGCTTAAATCGCTGGCCGCCCATCCTATCGGCTTGGCATTACGAAAGAAACCGCGCCGGTAAGGACTTTTTCATCATCGTTAATTTCGATTAACCATCGCTATTTCAGCGCCTCGGGCGCCAAGTTACAGCACGTATTAACTACGCCGCGCGGAGAGCCACGAAACTCGCCTCCGAACAGCCGCGTATTTACCGAGTTTTGGGCACAGCCAGGGCAAACTCCCCGTCATCATGAGGGGCCGCAGAGCCCCGGGGGAGGCCCACATGGCGCAACTCGTCACCAAGACCATCGAGCAGGAGCCGGCGGTGCCGGCCGCGGCGATTGACCGCGGCCAGCTCGCGCGCATGACCTTCGGCGACCGCAGTCTCGAGCGGGAGGTCCTGCAACTGTTCGACCGGCAAGCCGTTCTGCTGCTCGCGCGCATGCATGCCGGAGAGCCGGCGGTGATCGGCCCGCTCGCGCATACGCTGCGCGGCTCGGCCGCCAGCATCGGCGCGGAAAACGTCGTGCGCGCCGCCCAAGCGGTCGAACTGGCGACCGGTGCGGCGGCCCGCGATGGCGCTTTGGATGGCCTCGCCATGGCCATCGACGAGGCGCGCGCGGCGATCGCCGGGATCCTGGCCGCGCATTGAAGGGATAGCGCGCCCGCCGGAATGACTATATACGGGGCGCCGCTTAGCGCTAATTCCGGCGCGATTTCCCGCACCCGTCAGTCATGCCGAAGATCACTTACATCGATTCCACCGGAACTTCTCGCACGGCCGTTGGCGAGGTCGGCGCGACCGTCATGGAAACGGCGATCCGCAACAACATTCCCGGCATCGAGGCGGAATGCGGCGGCGCCTGCGCCTGCGCCACCTGTCACGTCTATGTCGACGAAGCCTGGCGCGAGAAGACCGGCGAGCCCTCGCCGATGGAAGAGGACATGCTCGACTTCGGCTACGACGTGCGGCCGAATTCGCGGCTGTCGTGCCAGATCAAGGTGTCGGACGAGCTCGACGGGCTGGTCGTGCGCACGCCGGAAAAACAGGCGTGACGCCTGCGCGACAAGCCGGCTTGCTGGCTCAGTTGAACCGGTAGTTCAGCCCGCTGCGCAGGATATGCGTCCGGAAGGTGACATTTTCCGATACGGTCGTGCCGCCGCCGGCGGGCTCAGTGAAGCCGTCGCCGCTGCCGAGATCGACATAGAGATATTCGAGCTTGGCGCTCCAGCGGTTGTCGATCCTGGCTTCGATGCCGGCGCCCGCCGTCCAGCCGGCCCGCGTAACGGTGCCGGAACCGCTGAGTGGTGAAACCAGATCGCCTTCCGAGACATCCAAAGAGCCAACCGCGAGGCCGCCCGTCACATAGGGCAGCAAGCGGTCCCAGGCGACGCCGACGCGCGCACGCGCGGTCCCTAGCCAGCGCAGCTTGCTGCTGCAGTCGCCGACCGAACTGAGGAAGCCGCAGGGCGGCACCGTCAAACCGTTGCCGCTGGTGGCGCCTTTGATCGTGGAATAATCGAGGTCGCCTTCGAGCCCGTACACGACGCCGGCGCGCTGCCAATTGTAGCCGACGGTGCCGCCGAAGACTCCACCGCCGACGTCAAACTTTCCGCGGTCGAACAGGATGTCGGATTGCGAGGCCATTCCGGCGCCACCGCCGTAATTGAGGCCGGCGTAAAGCCCGCGCCAGTTCCACGGCCCGGCACTTGGCCCGGGATTGGGCGGCAGGAACGGCAAAAGCGAAGGACCGGCGTCGAATTTGTAATTGAGCCCGGCGCGCACAACGTGCACCTGCATGCGCTCCGACTGGTCGACCTGAAATCCACCGCCGAATTGGTCGACGAAGGCGAGCCCGTCGCGCAGATCGGCATAAAGATATTCGACCTTCGCGCTCCAATGCGGATCGATCATGGCTTCGACGCCGCCGCCGGCGGTCCAGCCGTAATGGAATTCGGCGCCCGATCCATTCGCGCCATTGACGATCGTGTCGCCTTCCTTGCCGTGCACGTAGCCCCAGGCCATGCCGCCAGTCACATAAGGCAGCCAGCGGTCGAAGGCATAGCCGAGCCGCAGCCGGCTGGTGCCGAAGGCTTGCAAGGTGGCCTCGCAATGCGACGGAGCACCGTCGCAAGGGCCGCCTAAGCCAGTCGCGCCGTCGGTCGAGCCGTGGATATTGCTCCAGGCGGCGTCGCCCTCGAAGCCGACGACGGTGTTGCCGACTTGCCAGTTATAGCCCCAGGTCGCACCGGCGAGACCGCCGGACACGTCGTACCAACCGGTGTCGAACGGCGAACCGTCGGTTTGGCCCGCGCGGCCCCAGCCGCCGCCGGCCTGAATGCCAACATAAAACCCGGTCCAGTCGGGTGCGCGCACCACGGGCGCGGCCTTGAGCGGAAGCTTCGGCAGGTCGGCGGATTGCGCCGCCGTCATGCCGATAAGGCCGGCAAGGCCGACCGCAAATAACAGCGTCGATTTGTTCGTCATGCCCACCATCATCATCTGCCATTTATCGCAAACATGGCGTGGCATGTCATGCCCCCGCAAGCATTAAATCGCGGACCGGATCGTTCCTTTGGCGCTTTTTAAGGCCTTGCGGGCGGCGCGCGATCGGCACACATCGGGACTATTCCCATGCGTGAAAGGGCGTCGATGGCGAAAGCCGCTATCAAAACCACCTGCTGCATTGCCGGCGGGGGACCTTCCGGCATGATGCTCGGCTTCTTGCTGGCGCGCGCCGGCGTGCCGGTGGTGGTGCTGGAGAAGCACGCTGACTTCCTGCGCGATTTTCGCGGCGACACCATTCATCCCTCGACGCTGGAGATCATTTATGAGCTCGGCCTGCTTGACGAATTCCTCAAGCTGCCGCACTCGCGCGTCGCTCGGCTGAGCGGACAGGTCGGCGACACCACAATTGCGCTTGCCAACCTCAGCCACCTGCCGGCGCGCTGCAAATTCATCGCGCTGATGCCGCAATGGGACTTCCTCGATTTTCTGGCGGCGCACGGCAAAATCTACCCGGCCTTCGATCTGCATATGAAGACGGAGGCGACCGATCTGATCGAGGAAGGCGGCCGCGTTGTCGGCGTGCGGGCGAAATCGCCGGACGGCGAGATCGAGATCCGCGCCGATCTTACGGTGGGCTGCGACGGGCGCCATTCGACGCTGCGCGAGCGCGCCGGTTTTCAGGTCGAGGACATCGGCGCGCCGATGGACGTGCTCTGGTTCCGCCTGTCGCGGCGCGAAGACGACACCAGCGAGACCTTCGGCCATATGGAAGCCGGCCGCATGCTGGTCATGCTCAACCGCACCGACTATTGGCAATGCGCCTATGTGATTCCGAAGGGCGGCATCGACGATGTGAAGGCCAAAGGCCTGAAAGCGTTTCGCGACTCTATCGCCTTCATGTCGCCGTTCCTGCGCGACCGGCTCAGCGAGATCAAAAGCTGGGACGACGTGAAACTGCTAACAGTGGCGATCGACCGGCTGTCGCGCTGGCACCGGCCGGGGCTGCTGTGCATCGGCGATGCGGCGCACGCGATGTCGCCGATCGGCGGCGTCGGCATCAATCTCGCCATTCAGGACGCGGTGGCCGCGGCCAATATCCTTGCCGCGCCGCTGGCGGAAGGCCGCGTCACCGATGCGTTGCTCGATGCGGTGCAGCGGCGGCGCACCATGCCGATGCGCGTAATCCAGTGGCTGCAGGTGCAGATTCAGAACAATGTCCTGAGCGGGGTCCTCAAGAGCGAGGCGCGGCCAAAGCCGCCATTCGCGGCCAAGCTGTTGAACTGGTTTCCGCTGCTGCAACGTCTGCCGGCGCGCATCATCGGTCTCGGCGTGCGGCCGGAGCATGTCGCTACGCCGGAGGCGAAGGCTTAAGACTTCATCCCCGCCGGCGCGACCTGCGAAGATGTGAGCCCCATCTCGTCGAAAGCCTGGCGCACCAGGCCGGAGGCTTTGGCTTCTTCGATGAATTCGGTGACGTAGGCGAGCGCTAGCGGGCGCCCCTTCGGCACCGCGACCGACGTGGTCGAATTCAAAAAGCCGCCGTCGAGAATGTGCGAGCCCGGCACCTTGGGTGCCAAGCCAGTGAGCGACTCGCGAGAGAAGGCCAGCGCGTCGACTTCGCCGGCGCTTAGCGCCGCCAGCGCAGCGTCGGTTTTGTCGAACGACACGTGCGTGGCATTCGGCGCGGTCTTGTTGGAGGTGCGGAAGGTCGCGGTATTGGCGACGCCGCCGATGCGCACGCCGGCCGCATTGGCCGCCGCGACCGAAGCGATCTTGGCCGAAGGGCCGACCAGATAGGTGCTCTGCAGCAGGTGATAGGCGTTGCCGAAGTCGACGAATTTCTTGCGCTCCTCGTCCACCGGCAGGAAGGCCACGTCCCATTTGTTGTCGGCGGCCGAATTCTGGATTTCGCCGGAGCCGTTATGAGCGATGAGTTCGGCCGGCACGCCGACCTTCTTGGCGAGCGCGTTGCCGAGGATCACCGCAACGCCGCGGTAATTACCGGCCTCGTCCTTGATGGCGAATTGCGCGGACGGCGAGGGCGCGATGGCGATGGCGATGCGCAGTTTTCCGGTGGGGGCGAGTTGGGCGGCAGGATCGGGCATTGCAATGAGTTCCTTGTTTACTTCGCGGGCGGCGCGACGGTCGCCGTCTGGTTACTGCGCTTGAGCGCCTCGGCGACAAAGCCGGAGGCTTTCATCTCCTCGACGAAGGCGCGCAAATAGGCAGCGCCGGCCGGGCGGCCTTTGGGCATGCCCATGGCCTGCTGGATTTCCTGGAAATGCCCGTCCATCACCTGCATGTCCGGATGGTCCTTGGCATAGGCGACCAGCGGCTGCTTCACCCCGGCCGCGACTTCGAGCTTGTCGTTGACGAACATGTCGATCATGGCGCGCCCGCCGCCCTCCGGCGCGCGCACGATGGTGGCGTTCTTGATCGTGCGCGTCAGGTAGAGGTCGTAGGCCGACTTGGGCCCGACGGCGATGCGCACGCCGGGGCGGTCGACATCGGCGATCGTCTTGAGCGGCGAGTCGTTGCGCACCATGTAGGTGCCCTCGATGATGACGTAGGGGCCGGTGAACTCGATGACGGAGGCGCGCACCGGCTCGATCGCGACAAAGGCGATGTCCCAGTTGCCGCTGCCGGCATCGTCGAACACCTTGCCGGCGGCGTTATACGGGATCAGTTCGACCGGCACGCCCAGCCGCCGCCCCAGTTCGCGCGCGAGATCGGGCGTAATGCCCTTGATCCCTCCGGTGGCCTCGTCCTTCTGCGCCAGTACCGAATTGCCGAGATTGATCGCGGCGCGCAGCTTGCCGGTGGGCGCCAGGTCCTTGAGCGCGTCCGCCATGGCGGCGGCGGAAAACCCGCCGGTCAATGCGGCAGCAAGCAAGGCCGTATGCAGGATGGATATGGTCATGGTCGGATTGCCCCCAATCGTCATGCGCAAATTCTAGGTCAATTCGGCAGGTGGCCCAAGGCGGTCTGCTCGCCGTGCGGCAAGCGCGGGATCTCGCCCTTGGCTCGGCGGCGTTCGTACAAGCGGACGAGCGCGAGCATGACGACGAAAGGCGCCAGCCACACCATGCGCGCGCCGTAACGATTATGCGCCGTGGCGAATGCGCCGAACACGACGGCATTGCCCAGCAGCGCGAGCATGGCGACGGTAGCGAGCTCCCCGATCTCGCCAAGGCCTTTGCTTCGCAGCGTCAGCAGCGCGATGAGCGGCAGCAGCGCCATCGCGAGATAGACGACAGGAACGTGCAGCCGATTGAGGCCGGTAAAATCAATGTCGCCGCGCTGCTGGCGCGCCGCCGTCATCGCCGGCACGGCGGCGGGTACATGATTCTTGATGCTGTAGTAACTGTCCCAGACCCATCTGACCACGCCGGCCCCGGTCTCGACCATGGTGAGCTGGGTTGCAGACGCTGTGAGGACCGATTTCAACTGAAGCATGGGATAGTCGGCAAAGCCCGCAAGCGCGATGCGGCGCATTTCGTCATGCAGGCCGTCGAATTGGCCCAGCTTGATGAACAGGTCGTCTTCCCAGAAGAACGCGTCGGCGTTGCGCGGCAGTTGGTCTTTGTAAGGGCACAGGCGCAAGCTCGCGTCGGGGCAGTGCGCATCGAGGTATTTCTTGACGATGCCGTCTTGCAGCATGCGTCCGAAGGACAGCGCGTAACCGCCCGGCGTCCAGCCGGGCCGGCCGGCGATCAGCGCATTGGTCGTCACCACCATCAGCATGCCGAGCAGCAGGGCCGCGATGGCGCGCAGCAGCCGCCGGTGTGGAATACGCGCCCGGTCGATGAGCCAGACAATCGTGGCGACGACGACGAGTCCCGACAGCACGGCCATGGTCGCGCTATGGGTCGCCGCCGATGCCGCCGCAAACACGATCAGACCGATGCGTTCGCGATTGCTGAATGCGTCGTCGCGCAGCAGCAGGAGATAGAGTGCGAGCACGCCGAGCCCGGCGAAGATATCGGTGAGCAGGATGGCGGTCAGCCAGGGCAGCGTGGTGAGGACGGACAACGCGACGACGACGGCAAGCAGCAGCAGCGGCCGCCGACCGAACTGGTGCGCGCGTAGCGTGAGCGCCAGCAGCCAAATCGTGAGCGCCGACTGCACGATCAAGACCGGCCAGAAATCGGGCCATTGGCCCAGCACCAGCAGCAGGCCATAGGGCATCGCGCGGTTGGTATGCAGCCGTCCATCGTACCACGGCGACAGATAGCCGCCGGTGTCGTATTGCAAAAGCGGAAAGCCGTTCCACAGCGCCGGCGCAATCAACAGCGCGAGGCAGGCAAGAACGACCAGCGCCCAAAGAGCGCGGTGACGATGACCCATTCAAAATCCCCCGGCGCCGCCTTGTTAGCGGCTTGGCGCGTGCCCGCCTAGGGGGGAAATTTCACCGCGACATTGTGGAGCGCCAGCGCCGCCACCAGCGGTGGCTGGCCCGCGCCGCGCGCGCCTTCGGCGCCACTTCCGTGCGCATGAAGGCGGCGCGCGCCCGGAATTCGCCGAGCCGCGTGCTGACGAACCGTTTCGGCACCTTGAGCAGGATTTTTTCGATCTGCCGCCACAAAATCATCGTGTGCACCGGCGAGGCCAGCGCGGCCTGGCGGAAGAGGGCCTCGTCGTAACCGAGGATTTTCTCGCCGAGCTCGCACCAGGCCTCGTAGATCGGCGTTATCGGATTGCCGAGCGGCACCTGTATGTAGGCGAGCGGCGGCCGCGTCTCGATTTTGTCCGCCCGCTTGAAGCGGCGGACCAGCCTGGCCGAGTTGAACGCCACCAGATGCAGCCACTCGTGCAGCAGCGTGATGCCCAGTTCGCGGCCGAGCTGGCGGTCGGGCTTATAGAGCACGATCAGGTCGGCAAAAGTCGCATGGCCGAGGCTGTAGAAATCGCGCCCGGCGAGCTTGCGCATCCAGGGGTCGAGCACAGCCGGCTCGTCGCTCAGATGCAGGCGGAAGACGAGGCGCGGATCGGGCAACTCGCGCAGCAGCGCGAGCGTCTCGGCGGCGTCGATGCGCTGGTAGTTGGGCGCATCCGCTGGGATCTCGATGCGGGTGCGGCAGCCGACGACGTGATAGACGTGCACCAGGCCGGGCCGGTGGTCGACCGCCCCGCGCGCAAAAGCCTTCAGGCTGTCATAGGGCTCGGCGTCGTCCGCGGCGACGAAATTGGTGATCTCGCGGCAGTCGACGCGCGAGAAGCCGTCCGGCGCCGGCGGGGCCGGCACGTCAGCCGTGCGGCGGCCGATCTTGCCGCCGACGCGCGGCATGCCGCGGTTGGCGATCGCGTTGGCCACCAGTGCACCGACGATGATGAGTAGGAGCGTGAGCGTGAGGTAGGGCTGGGCCCGGTCGTAGAGGCCCGAGGCCTGGTCGAGAAGGGCAATGGCCTGATCGAACATCGGCGGCTTTCAGTCCGGTAACGCGCGGCGGCAGGCGCTTGACGGCGGCTCCCGCAAGGGCGAAATCTCACATTATGTTCGTCAATTTCTTCCAGGAACTCAAATCCGCCGGCGTGCCGGTGACGCTGCGCGAGTATCTGACGCTGATGCAGGCGATGCAGGCCGACCTCGCCTCGCGCCGGGTGGAGGATTTCTACTATCTGTCGCGCGCCACGCTGGTGAAGGACGAGCGCAATCTCGACAAGTTCGACCGCGTGTTCGGCCACGTGTTCAAGGGGCTCGAACTGTTGAGCGACGGCGCGGAAGCGGAAATCCCGGCCGAGTGGCTGAAGAAGCTGGCCGAGAAATATCTCACCGAGGAAGAAAAGAAACAGATCGAAGCCATGGGCGGGCTCGAGAAACTGCTCGAGACGCTGAAGAAGCGGCTGGCCGAGCAGAAGGGCCGCCACCAGGGCGGTTCGAAATGGATTGGCACCGCCGGCACCTCGCCCTACGGCGCCTATGGCTACAATCCGGAAGGCGTGCGCATCGGCCAGGACGGCAACCGCAATTTCCGCGCGGTCAAGGTATGGGACAAGCGCGAATTCAAGGATCTCGACGACGAGGTCGAACTCGGCACCCGCAACATCAAAGTGGCGTTGCGCCGCCTGCGCAAATTCGCCCGCACCGGCGCGCCCGACGAGCTCGATCTCGACGGCACCATCAAGGGCACCGCGCACAGGGGCTATCTCGACATCCAGATGCGGCCCGAGCGGCACAATGCCGTGAAGGTGCTGCTGTTCTTCGACATCGGCGGCTCGATGGACTGGCACATCAAGGCAACCGAGGAATTGTTCTCGGCCGCGCGCACCGAATTCAAGCATATGGAGCATTTCTACTTCCACAATTGCCTGTACGAGAAAGTGTGGAAGGAGAACCGCCGCAGATTCCAGGCGCACACCGCGACCTGGGACGTGCTGCACACCTATCCGCACGACTACAAAGTGGTGTTCGTCGGCGACGCCTCGATGTCGCCTTACGAGATCGCCGCGCAAGGCGGCTCGGTCGAGCATTTCAACGACGAGCCGGGCGCCACGTGGCTCGAGCGCGTGACGCGCACTTATCCGGCGGCGGTCTGGCTCAATCCGGTGCCCGAGAAGGAATGGGATTTCACCTATTCGATCCAGATGGTGCGGCAGTTGATGGGCGGGCGGATGTATCCGCTCACTTTGGAGGGGCTGGATCGGGCGATGCGGGAGTTGGTGCGATAGCTGTCCGCCCATGGGGCTGATCGAGTATCTGAGCAAATGATGACCGGCGATCGCCGGCGGCGACGCAATCTCTATCTCGGATCGGAATGCGGCGCCTATTGTTGCTCAAGCGTATCCGCGATTGGCACCTCGTCGACCTTGTGCCCTTGCTGATCCACGATGGCGACGAACCAGCCGCTCCAGTTGAAGCCGGGCATGGTAGCGCCGTGCGTGAGGTTGCGCGCCAGCGTTACGGCATCCGCGCGCGCCGCGGCGTTGCCGGCAAGGTCGATGCCCTTGTGATTGTTCAGGACGGTCTTGCCGTCGGTGAGATGGAAGAAATAACGCGGCATGGCGGGGTCTCGCGTGTTTTCCTGGGCTTCGTCTTTACCATCCCGATCGCGCGCAGTCACGGCTCCAGCCGCGAGGGCACGCCGCCGCCGGAAGGAGCGGCGCCCGCTGCAGGAGTTTGTGCGGTGAGTGCTACGTACTTTTCCGGAAGCTTGCGCGCCGTTGCCGTTGCGCTGGATCAATGCCGAGTTAGCGAAATCGTTTCAAATAGAAATCATGCAGCGAATTAAAGCCCAATTGCCCCCGGCGGCGGCGCTTCAGGCGCAGTCAAATACCGTGCGGGATACGGCGGCTGGCCAAGTTGGCTTGGCAACCGTGAAGGCTGCCTGGCCGAGCGGGGTTTCGCCGTTGGCGCAAGCCGTCGATGCCTGCCAGCGCCGCGACGCGCGCGAAACCGCTTTGGTGGCACGCGCCCCTGATTCGATCGTGCTGCCGGCGGTTTTCAGCCCGAATGGGCGCTTCTTCGCGCGCTAGCGCTCCACCCACGTTTCCCCGGCCTTCACGTAGCTGCGCTTCACCGCGGCCCAGGCGATCATGTGGGCGCGTCTTTCGCGATCGAGTTCGCCGGCATGCGCGGCGAAGGCGTGGTTGAACGCCTCGCGGTAGATGTCCTGCGCGTGGTCGGGAAGGTGGTTGCGTACCGAGGGCGGCAAGTCGCCGTTAACGCGGTAAGGCATGGCTAAATAGCTCTCGGCCCCCGCCGGGATGACGCACATGCAAGCTAGCGGGATCCGTGCCGGCCTGCATTGCGGTAAATCAACGAATGCCGGAAAGGGTTCGCTCGGGGCGGCAAAAAATCGCAACCGCCCTATGGAAGTACCTACGCCGCGTTGGCGGGGCGCGGCCGCGGCCGCCGCAGTCCGGCCGGCGGATTGCGTTGCAGCGACATCACCTCGTGCATTGCCCGGGCGTAGTCCTCGCGCGCCGCCGCCAGCGCATCTTCCAGCGCCGCGCGCTCCATTTTTTCCCGGCGCAACCCCGCACCGAGTTCCTCGATAATCTGCACGGTGGTTTGCCGCTCGGCGTCGTGCGCGGTTTCCAGCGCACCGATTCGTTCGTGCAGCGAGGCGTTGGTCAGCTCGGCCCGCGCCAGCGCGGTTTCCTTGGCGGTGAAGGCGCGCGCCAGCGTCGCGTTGCGCTCCGCGTAGAGCGTGCGGGCCTGATCGGCGTCCTTCAGGTCGGATTCGCGCTTGAGTAGCTCGGCCTGCAGGCCGGAGAGCTGCGCCTGCAACGCGTCGCGCTCGGCCATCAGTTCCCCGGCGCGCTGACTTTGGTCGTGGATCTGCCCGGCGCGGGCGAGCAGCAGCTCGCGCGCATCCACCACCACTTTTTCGAGCGCCGCCGTGCGCTTCCCCAGGGCGTCGAACCGTGAAGTCTGGGTAGCGATTTCGCGTGCGCGACGCGCATTGGCCTCGTCGAGCGCGGTGGCGAGCCGGGACCGTTCCGTGCTCATCGCGGTGAGGTTGGCCTCGGCCTGGCGCAGCAGGCACTGTGCGGCATGAACGTTCGTCTCGGTTTCGGCGAGCTTGCGCGACAGGCGCAAGGTTTCCGCGCCGGCTTTGTCGAACAGGCCTTGCTGCGCGCGTTTTTCGTCCGCGGCGGCCAGCAGGCGCTGGCGCGCGGCGGCGAGATCGGATTCAAGCGCGGCGGCGCCGGTCAGCCGCTCGTCGAGCAGGCGGTTTTCCTCGCGCAGCGCCAGGCATTGCCCGGTTTGCTGCGCCAATTTCTTTTCGATGTCGCCGACTTCATTGCGCAATTTACCGTAGGCGGTGCGCGTCGTGTCGAGCGCCGATTGCAGCTCGGCTTTCTCTGCCTTGTCGGCCTCGAAATCGCGCAGCGCCTTGCTGACCGGATCGATCAGCTTGCGGAAGGCGGCCTTGACGGCGTCGAGCTCGCCGATCTTGTCATTGGCGTCGAGCAGCAAGTTGCGCAGCGCTTCCTCCTCGCCGCCGGGTTGGACGCCGCGCGCGGAGAACAATTCGTCGTCGAGTTCGAGCGGATTATCGTTTGGGACTGCCGGCTCGACCGGCCTTTCGGCGCGGTCCGATTTGCGGACCAGGAAGCCGAATTTGCTCATAACGGCGAAACCTTATCTCTCGCCGATCCGCCCGGCCGACGCGACACCGAATCACTTCGCAAGCATTCCGCCTGGAGTAGGGAACCGCTATGGTAAATGAGAGGTTAACGGCCATCGGGGGATGACCAAAAGACGCTGTCGATCCGTGGCTTGCGGCTTTCGGTCGCGCACGGGAATACAACGCTTAGGGGATGTGAAACGTCTGCGCCATAGGTTTGTGAATAACCTCGCTGCCGCCAGTCCCGTTCGTTCGACTTGACGGTCGAAGCAGTCCACACAACCAGACCTGAATCGCGCAGTGCCGCGCTGGGTGAGAATTGAGAATGTTCCGAAGGCTTGCGATTTTTGTTGCCGTGATCGCGGCGTTTGCCGTCAGCTGCCAGGGCGCCGATGCGAAATCGCGCAAGCACCATACCGACAAGCGCCTAGTAGCGGTCTCGATCGGCGTCGGCGCCGCATCGACGGCGACCTATCTGAGCATCAACGACTGGAACGTGAATCACTGGAATGCCACCAGCATTACCCAGTTTGGCGCCTACGCCGGCACGACCATCGGCTGCATGGCGGTGTCGCCCATGGTGGCGACGATGGTGGTCAATCGCCCGCTCACCATGCGTGAAGCGCATGTCCTGATCGCCTCCTGCGTGCTGCCGATCGTCGGCGGCTGGCTGGTCAACGAGGCCTACAACGCCCATCCGGGATGGGAGGCGGGCAGCGCGCCGCCGGTCGTGAAGCATCCCCGAAAGCGCCACGCCAAGAAGTAGTCACGGCGTCTAGGATACCTGAATTCGCAGACGACCGCCGGTGGCATCTCGCACCGGTGTTGTTTTGCGGGTGGCGCTAGGCCCGCTTGGCGATGAACAGGCCTTCGCTCAGGCGGAAGGTGAGCTCGGCCCCCGCGCCCTTCGGCTCCAGCGAGGCTTTCACCTCGGGAGTGAGCTGCGCCAGCATCGCGCGCAGGAAGGCCTGCATATTGGCGTCGTGGCGGGCGGCCCAACTCTTGAATTCCATCTGTTTGTAGAGCTGCTCCTCGTGGCCGATGGAAAAGCCGTGCGCTTTGAGCGCGGCGCGCCATTCCTCCATGGTCCAGGCGCGCAGGTGGCTGGGATCGCGGAAGCGCTCGAAGGCGTTGACGTAGTCGCCGACGCTGCCTTCCGCCACCACGTTGTCCACCACCGCGAAAATGCCGTTCGGCTTGAGCACGCGGTGCACCTCGTCGAGGAAATCCGCGATCGAATCGAAGTGATGCGGCGCGATGCGGCAGGTGACCAGGTCGAAGCTTGCGTCCTCGAAGGGCAGCGCCTCGGCCTTGGCGTATGCCGTGCGCACATTGGCGAGGCCGCGCTTTTGCGCTTCGCCCTTCACCATGTCGAGCATTTCCTGGGTGATGTCGGTCGCCCACATGTGCTCCACATGCGGCGCGAAGGTGTAGGCGACGTGGCCGCCGCCGGTGGCGACGTCGAGCGCGCGCCAGGTTTTCTGCGGCTTGGCGAGCTCGACCAGGCGCTCCAGGCTGGCGCCTTTGGCGTGCGGTGCGGAAGTGAGGTAGCTCGCGGCGGTCTTGCCGAACTGTTCCTGGACCAGGGTCTTGTTCATGGGACTTTCCGGATGGTTTTGAGGCCTGGACTATAGCGCGCGGCATAGCAAAAGGCCCTGCATCTTTCGATGCAGGGCCTTGCAGTTGTGACATCCCTGGAGTGGGCGCTTACTTCACGATCATGCCGGTAAAGACGTAGGCTTGCAGCATGACCAAGATGCCGACGAGGCAGGCGAGCGCAATCGAGTGCTTGAACACGAAGCGCAGAATCGTGCCTTCGTGGCCGAACCAGTTGGTCGCGGTCGAGGCGACGACGATCGACTGCGCGTCGATCATCTTGCCCATGACGCCGCCGGAGGAGTTGGCGGCGGCCATCAGGATCGGCGAGATGCCGAGCTGCGTCGCGGTGATCTTCTGCAAGTTGCCGAACAGGATGTTGGACGAGGTGTCCGAGCCCGTCAGCGCGACACCCAACCAGCCCAGCAATGTGCCAAAGAACGGGTAGAGCACGCCGGTGCCGGCGAAGGCCAAGCCCAGCGTGGCGTCGACTCCGGACAGGCGGGTGAGGGTGCCGATCGCCAGCATCGCCGAGATGGTGAGGAGCGAATAGGCGCAGACCTTGATGGTCTTGCCGTATTCAACCACCAGCTTGGCCGGCGAGAAGCCCATCAGGAGCCCGGAGATGATCGCCGCGATCAGCATGCCGGAGCCGGTGTAGGACAGCCAGGTGAAGGAGAACACGGCGCCTTCCTTGGTCGGCACCGGCACAATCGGCGCGACTTTGTTGATCATGTTGTGCAGGCCGGGAACCGCGTAGTTCCACGTCGCGTAGGCGTTCAAGATTGCCTTGATGTAGTTGGTGCCCCACAGAAGCAGGATCACGCAGACGATGATCCAGGGCATTAGCGAGAACCACACCTGTGCAGTCGTCGGCTTGGCCGTGGCCTTGGCCGGCGCTTTCGGCATGGTGTCGGCGGAGTCGTCCTTGCTGCGCAGCGCCGGCGAGGTCCAGATCACCTTCGGCTTCCACACCTTCAGGAACAGGATCAAGCAGGCCATCGAGACCAGCGAGGCGCCGATATCGACGATCCACGGATTGATGAAGTTCGAGATCAGGAATTGCGGGATCGCGAATGTGACGCCGGTCACCAGGATGGCCGGCCAGATGTCCTTCATGCCCTTCCAGCCGGCGAAGGCCCAGATCAGCCAGAACGGGACGATCAGCGAGAAGAACGGCAATTGCCGGCCGACCATGGCGCCGAGCAGGAACGGATCGATGCCGGTAACGCTGGACGAGACCGGCGATCGGGGTGCCGAGCGCGCCGTAGGCGACCGGTGCGGTATTGGCGATCAGCGACAGGCCGGAGGCCGCCAGCGGCGAAAATCCGAGCCCGATCAGGATCGCGGCGGTCACCGCGACCGGCGTGCCGAAGCCGGAGGCGCCTTCGAAGAATGCGCCAAAGCAGAAGGCGATCAGCAGAAGCTGTAGCCGGCGGTCTTCGGTGACGCCACCGATCGTGGTCTGCAAGGTCTGGAACACACCTTTTTCTACCGTCAGCCGGTAGAGGAAAATGACGTTGAGCACGATCCAGCCGATCGGGAAGAAGCCGGTGACGGCGCCGAGCACAGTCGCGCGCAGCGACATGTCGGCCGGCATTCCGAAGATCACGATAACCACAAGGTTGGCGACAATCAGCGCAATCACTGCCGCGATGTGCGCCTTCACTTTATTGGATGCGATTAGAACGAGCAGCGTGACGACCGGAAGTGCCGCTGCACAAGTCGACAATGCTGCATTGCCGAGCGGGTTATAGATTTGATTCCACATAGTCACTCCCCCAGCCGCAGGGGGCGCGGCTGCCCAGCTTATGTTTTTCGGTACGGGCGCTGCCCCGAGACGCCGCAAACAGCTAATCATGACCGCTACTAAAGTGGCAATCAGCTAGAAAAATTATTGACACATATAAATGATTTTACGCTGCGGTGCGGTAGTCAGTTCAATGTCGGTCGTCGTCGCCGCCGCTTGGGCCATCATCACCGCCGCTTAGGTCATCGTAGCCGTGGCGGCTCGAATAAAACACCAGCCCCATCAACGCGCCGCCGAGCAGCAGCGAGAACAGGATACCACCGCCCATCGCGAGGTAGCCGTAGATCGGGATCGGGTCGCCGCCGAGCCGCTCCCAGGCGGTACCGGCGAACCAGATCGAAAGGATGAGCAGCGCGAACAGCGCAAGGACGATCAACGTGCGCATAGCAAGCCGATATACGGCGCGCCCGCGGCCTTGTCACTGACGCGCCGCACCATAGCAAGAGCGACGCCCGGCATTGCGGCCGAGCGCCTGAGCGACGCGAAGCGCGTTCGCATTATTCTTATTTGCTCGAACCTTTGTCCATCGGCGTCATGGGTTTGCTGCTGGTGGTGCCGGAGCCGGTGGTCTGCGAACCGGACGCCTGGTAGTAGGCGAACGTCGGCGCGTTCTTGAGATCATCCTTGCTGTAGCTGACCGTGATCTTGGCGATCGCGTTCGAGTTCGGCTTGCGTGAAACGTTCAGCGAATTGAATGGCACGGCGACTTCTTTTTCGCCGACGCCGAGGAAGCCACCGACACCCACGACCACGGCTTTGATTTGGCCGTTGCTGGCAACGATCACGTCGTCAATTTCGCCGATCGACTTGTTATCCAGGCCGTAGACGTTGCTCCCGATCAGCTTGGACCCGCGCCATTCGTCGGGTGTCTGTTGCTGCACGAAACCGGCATTGGCGGTCGCGCCGGCGGAAGTTTGGTTCACCGTGTCCGACTTGCCCATGGGCTGCTGCGCGAACGCCGGCACCGCGAGCACCGCGGCCAGTGCGGTGGCGGTCAATATACGTTTCATCATGATGGATTCTCCTGGATCTGTTTGTGCGAATACGCGAGCACAGAGCGGCACGCAGCGATGCGCGCCACATGCAAAGTGAACGCGGACCTTGCCCGAAGCGTTCCGAACATGGAGGAATGTTTAGATGCGGCGCGGAGATCCCTCGATGAGCACGATTTGGTCAGCACGCAGGTTCCCATCCATGAAACCGCCGAAATGGCGCATTGGCTACGAAGGCGGCCGGCATGAGCATTGAACCGTCGCAGCCCGGCGAGCCGTTCGCCTATACTTACCGGCCGTCCGTCTTGGGCGCGCCTAGGGAGTTCAGCCTCGCCGGCGACGGCATCGACTGGGCGGCCGGCCGCAAAAGCGGCCACATTCCGTTTCGCGCGGTGCGCCGATTGCGCATGTCATACCGGCCGGCGAGCATGCAGTCGCACCGCTTCATGACCGAGCTTTGGGCGGACGACGCGCCCAAGCTCGAGATCCTGTCGAGTTCGTGGAAAAGCATGGTCGAGCAGGAGCGGCTGGACAAACCGTACAGGACCTTCGTCACCGAGCTGCATCGGCGCATCGCGCTCGCAGCCGTGCCGGCGCGCTTCGAGCGGGGTAGCAATCCGCTGCTGTATTGGCCGGGCCTGATCGCGTTCGTCTGCGTATCGTTCGGACTGGCCTTGCTGGTCGTGCGCGCTTTGCAGGTAGACGCCAAAGGCGGCGCGGTTTTCGTCGGCGTCTTTTTGGTGTTGTTTCTCTGGCACGCCGGCAATTTTTTTCGCCGTAACCGGCCGGGCCGTTACCGGCCGGAGGCGCTGCCCACAGAGTTGATGCCGAAGGGGTGACGAAGCTTAAGCGCCGGCGGTTTCAGCTTTTGCCGTTGCGCACCACCAGCACGGAGCATTTGGCGTAGCGCACCACGTGGCCGGCATTGGAGCCGAGGAAATAAGTGCGCATGGCCGGCCGGTGCGAGCTCATCACGATCAGGTCGGCGCTGATCGCCTTCGCCTCTTCGAGCACCTCGTGATAGATGCCGCCTTGGCGCACGGTGCCGGAAATATGCGCGCCGTCGAGCCCACTTTCGCGCGCGATGATGGCCATGGCCTCTTCCGCAGACTTGCGCTGCTGCGCGTCGAAATCCGGCGGTACGTATTCCGCCAGCATGACCGGCGTCATCGGCAGCACATTGACCAGGCGTACATGTCCGCCGGACGAGCGGGCTAGCGTCACCGCGGCCTCGATGGCGGGCTTGGCCAAATCGGTGTCGGCCAGGTCGATCGGGACCAGGATCTGCTTGTACATAACAATGCCCCCCGTTTTCGGCCCGCCATTTTCGCCGCCGGACTGATCATGACACGTTTTCGCCGCGGCGTTGAGTGCGGCCTATTGGCCATGCTGCGGCGCGGCGATCCAATTCTTTGAAAAAATCGCGGCAACGGCCTGATCGGTTGCAGTACCCCGATACTGCATACTTTTAGTGTACGACCTGAGGTGGAGAGACGAGGCCGTAACCAGCGGCGTATCGATAGTGCGGGGACGGCTTTTTTTCGGGGAGATGCGAACGCGTACGAGGCCAACCCCCAACAAAAAACAAGGCAACATCAATAACGGGGATAACGCCTATGTCTGCAATGACGGCTAACACCCACCGCGAAGGTGGGATGACGTCCGAGGAACGCAAAGTCATCTTCGCCTCTTCGCTCGGCACGGTGCTGGAGTGGTACGACTTCTACATCTACGGAACGCTCGGTGCGTTCCTCGCGAAATATTTCTTCTCCAATGTGCCCCCCAATGTGGGCTTCATCTTCGCGCTGCTCGCCTTCGCCGCCGGTTTTGCCGTGCGTCCTTTCGGCGCGCTGCTGTTCGGCCGGCTCGGTGACACCATCGGTCGCAAGAACACCTTCCTGCTCTGCATGACCCTGATGGGTCTCGGCACCTTCTTCATCGGCGTGCTGCCGAGCTATGCCACCTGGGGCATCGCGGCGCCCGTCGTGCTGATCGCGCTGCGCCTGATCCAAGGCCTTGCTCTCGGCGGCGAATATGGCGGCGCGGCAATCTACGTCGCCGAACACTCGCCTCCGAACAAGCGCGGCTACTACACGTCGTGGATTCAGACGACCGCGACCATGGGCCTGTTCCTGGCGCTACTGCTGATCCTCGGCATCCGCACAACGATCGGCGAAGAAGCGTTCACCAACTGGGGCTGGCGCATTCCGTTCCTGGTTTCAGCCTTGCTGCTGGTGGTGACGATCTGGATGGGCATGAAGTTGAACGAAGCCCCGCTGTTCCAGAAAATGCTGGCGGAGGGCAAGCAGTCCAAGCGTCCGCTCGGCGAAGCGTTCGGCGAGTGGGGCAACCTCAAGATCGCGCTCGCCGCTCTGTTCGGCGCCACCGCCGGCGAAGCGGTCGTGTGGTACGGCGGACAGTTCTACGCGCTGTTCTTCCTGACCCAGACGCTGAAGGTGCCGGCAGTCACCGCTTGGATCTTGATCGTCGTCTCGCTGGCGATCGGCACGCCGTGCTTCATCCTGTTCGGCTGGTTGTCGGACAAGATCGGCCGCAAGCCGATCATGCTCGCCGGCTTCGCGCTGGCGGTCATCACCTACTTCCCGATCTTCCAGGGCATCACCCACTACGCCAATCCGAAGCTGGAGCATGCCTTGTCGGCGGCGCCGGTAGTCGTGACCGCAGATCCCAGTCAGTGCTCGTTCCAGTTCAAGGCGACCGGCACTGAGACGTTCACCACCGCCTGCGACATCATCAAGTCGACGCTGGTCAACCTGTCGGTGAACTACGAGAACGTCAAAGCGCCCGCCGGTACCAAGGCCAGCGTGAAGATCGGCGATACCGAACTGACCGGAGAAACCGCGAACTTGCCCGCCGCGATCACAACGGCGGTGAAGAATCACGGCTACCCGGCCGGCGCCGATCCGAAGGACATCAACTATCCGATGACGGTGCTGCTGCTCGCCATCCTGGTCGTCTACGTGACCATGGTGTACGGGCCGATCGCCGCCTGGCTGGTGGAGCTGTTCCCGACCCGCATTCGTTATTCGGGTCTCTCGCTGCCGTATCACATCGGCAACGGCTGGTTCGGCGGCTTCCTGCCGGCCACCGTGTTTGCCATCGTGGCCGCGACCGGCAATATCTACTCCGGTCTCTGGTACCCGATCGTGATTGCGGCGATGAGCTTCGTCGTTGGGCTGATCTTCCTGCCCGAGACCAAGGATCGCGACATCACCACGATGTAGCAAAAAGGTGGGGCGGCTTGAGCCGGCTGCCCCACCGTTCTTCGCGCCCCGCACTTGCGTGCGGGGCATTTTTATTGAGCCCCTGTCTTAATTTGTCGCTTCTTCCAGCGACTTCGGGCTCACGAAACGCTCCAGCCGGCCGGACTGCGGATGCAGCTTGTTCCAGTTGTCGAAAGCGAAATCGATAATGATCAGCCCCGAGGTCGGCAGTTTCTCGCGCAACCGCTCGCGCGCATCGACATCGCCGGCGGCGATCAGCATCAGCGCGAGTTCGTGCAGCCCGGGATTGTGGCCGATGACCATGAGCGTGTGGGCCGATGCCGGGGTGTCCTTGATGACCGCCAGGATACTATGCGGCGTCGCGTCGTAGATTCGCTCCGCCGTCATCGCGGCCGGCGCGGGGTGGAGCGCGGCGGCGGCATATTTCCAGGTCTCCTGCACACGGGCGGCGGGCGACAGGATGACTCGGTCGGGAACCAGCGCATGCGCCGCCATATAGATGCCGATCTTGGCGGCATCCTTGCGCCCCCGATCGATGAGGACGCGCGAAAGGTCCTTGGTTCCGGGTTCTGACCGTTCGGCCTTGGAATGGCGTAGCAGCAAAAGGCGGCGCATTGGTGTATCGGGATAGGGGTGTAAGGGAGACGCCGAAGCGTCGATTTCGAATCTGCGGCAGTCTAGCATGTGGCGTTGCGGCTCCGGCAGCGCCACCATGATGTGGATAAATATTGCGATGAGCGACGGCGAGAATACGGCGGCGGGCTGGTACGAGGCGACCCGGGTTGCGAGCCCGGAGCGCCCGCGCCTGAATTTCGATCTCGATGTCGATGTTTGTGTGATCGGCGCGGGGCTGGCGGGCCTCACCGTGGCGCGCGAGGTGGCGCGGCGCGGCTGGTCGGTGGCGGTATTGGAAGCCAACCGGGTGGCCTGCGCGGCGTCCGGGCGCAATACCGGCTTCGTGCTGCCGGGCTTTTCGGAGGATATCGAAAGCATGATCGAGCGCATCGGGCTCGATCACACCAAGCAGCTCTGGGCGCTGTCGGAACAAGGCGTCGATTACGTGCGGCGCACGATCGATGAGACCGGCATGCCCGGCGTCGATCCGGTTCCCGGCTGGCTGCACATTTCGAAAACCGACAACGGCGATGAAATCGACGCCGAAGTCGAGCGGCTGCGCTGGATCGGCGCCAATGTCGAAGCCTGGCCGACGGAACGCGTGCGCGAGGTGCTGCCGAACAAGCGTTATTTCAACGCGCTGCATTTTCCGGGCGCGATCCATATTCACCCGCTCAATTATGCGCTCGGCCTGGCCGCCGATGCCGAAGCCGCCGGCGCGCGCATCTTCGAGGATACCTCGGCGCTCGCGGTCGATGCCTCCGGCGTGCGCAAACGCATCGATACGCAGGGCGGGCGGGTGCGCGCCACGCATGTAGTGCTCGCTTGCAACGTACAACTCGGCGCCCTGATGCCGCGGCTCGGCGCGACGCTGCTGCCAATCACGACCTTCGTGCTGGTGACCGAGCCGATCGGGCCGAAGCTGCACGAGGTGGTGCGCTATCGCGGCGCCGTCAGCGACACCAACCGCGCCGACAATCATTACCGCATCGTCGGCGGCGCAGATTCTGGCGGAGAAAGATTGCAGTGGTCCGGGCGGATGCGCGCCTGGCAGGCCGATCCGCGCTGGGTTCGCAGCGGGCTGATCGCCGATATCAGGCGCAATTTCCCCGGCCTCGGAAAAGTCGAGATCGCGCATCTGTGGCGCGGCACGCTCGGGCGCGCCATCCATCGCATGCCGCAGATCGGCGAGATCGAGAGCGGCTTGTGGGTGGCGAGCGGCTTCGGCGGACATGGTCTCAACACCACGGCGATGGGCGGTGAACTCATCGCGCGCGGCATCGTCGAGGCGGATACGACCTGGCGGCTGTTTGCGCCCTATGAACTGGTCTGGGCCGGCGGCGTGCTCGGCCGGGCGCTGGCGCAAGGCATCTATTGGGGCACGCGGCCGATCGACCAGATCGGGCAGGGCCTGGCGCGCTATCGCGAGCGGATGCGCACGCGCAAAGCGGCGCGCCGCGCCGCCCGCAACGGGGATCGCATAGCGGCAATCGCGCCGAAGCCGCCGGCCGCCGAGGCCCCACCGCCCGCAGTCGAGCCGCCCGCCGCGCCGCCGGCCTGATCGGCTATCCCGTCCTTTCCCTTGATTATGGTAGGCTCCAGCGCATGAACGCACCGTTTTTACGTCTTATTGTTCTTGGTCTCGGTCTTGCCGCGCTCGGCGGTTGCGCCAACACCGGCGCGAACGGCATGTTCGGCGACACGGCGGTGAAGCCGAAGACCATCGTGGTGACCGACTTCGTGGCGGGGCCGGAGGTGGGCGCGATCGACCGCGGCTTCAGCGCGCGGATGGACCGCAACGGCAGCAATTACCCGATCCTGGAACGCGAGCGGCGCACGCTCGCGCGCGTGAACGACGAGATCGTGGCCACGATCGTCGCCACCTTGCAGGAAGCCGGGCTCGAAGCGCAGCCCGGCAGCGAGGAGGGGCTTACGCTCAGCGACAGCGCGGCGGTCGTGAACGGGCGGTTGCATGGCGGCGAGGACGGCAGCGCGGCCAAGAAAAAGCCGATCGGCTTCGGCCCCGGCCACGCTGGCGCGGTCGCGGACATGACGGTGTCCTATGTCTCCGGCGGCAGCCGAAAACGGCTGACCGGCTTCACGGTAGAAGCCAAGGAAGCCGGCAAGCCGCCGGTTGGCAAGCAGGCGGCGGCGCGCAATGCCGCGATCGCCGCGGTGTTAGCGGCCGAAAAGGCCGCGCCGGAGAAATTGTCGCCCGACGTGGAAGTGCAGGCACGCCGGCTCGGCCGCGCGGTGGGCGAGAAACTCGTGGCCTATGCCAAGGAGCAGGGCTGGATCGCGGCGCCGCAGGCGACGGAAACGCCGGACGAACCGGTGAAACTGCCGCAAGCCAAGCCGGCGCGGAAGCCCAAACCGAAGGCGGGCAAGCCGGCGACCTGATCAGCGCCCCTCGCGCCGCGCCATAAATGCGAGACGCTCGAATAAATGCACGTCCTGCTCATTCTTGAGCAGTGCGCCGTGCAGCGGCGGGATCAGCTTCTTTGGATCGCGCTCGCGCAATATTTCCGGGCCGATGTCCTCGACCATCAGCAATTTCAGCCAGTCCAATAGTTCAGACGTGGACGGCTTCTTCTTCATGCCGGGCACGTCGCGGATCTCGTAGAACAGCTTGAGCGCCTCGCTCACCAGGCGGTGCTTGATGCCGGGGAAATGCACCTCGATGATCGCCGTCATGGTGTCGGGATCGGGAAAGCGGATGTAGTGGAAGAAGCAGCGGCGCAAAAAAGCGTCCGGCAATTCCTTCTCGTTATTCGAGGTGATGATCACCACCGGCCGGCGGCGCGCCTTCACGGTCTCACCGGTCTCGTAGACGAAGAACTCCATGCGATCGAGCTCGAGCAGCAGATCGTTGGGGAATTCAATGTCGGCCTTGTCGATCTCGTCGATCAGCAGCACCGGGCGCTCGTCGGCGACGAAGGCGTCCCATAATTTGCCGCGCTTGATGTAGTTGCGGATGTCCCTGACGCGTTCATCGCCGAGCTGGCTGTCGCGTAGCCGCGACACCGCGTCGTATTCGTAGAGGCCCTGCAGCGCCTTGGTGGTGGACTTGACGTGCCACTCGATCAGCGGGGCGCCGATCGACTTGGCGATCTCGAGCGCCAGCACGGTCTTGCCGGTGCCGGGCTCGCCCTTGACCAGCAAGGGCCGCTCCAGGGTGATCGCCGCATTGACCGCGACCTTGAGGTCGTCGGTCGCCACATAGGCCTCGGTGCCTTCAAAACGCATGGATTTCCTCGTGTTTTCAGGGCGACACTAGGCAGGCCGAGCGCGCTGGGCAAGGCGATTTGTGGCTCGCATCAACGTGATGGACGGGTGATCGCTAGTTGAATGGCTATTATGCGCAAAGCGTATATTTGATGGCGTGTGGGATAGGGAATTCGGGAGCGTTGGATGCGCCGCCTGTTGCTTGGTTTCGCTCTTCTGCTCGGGACCATTGCTGGCGCCGGCGCGCAAATGGCACCGCTGCCGAAGCCGGGACCCGGGCAGGCGGTGGCGACTTTCGCCGGCGGCTGCTTTTGGTGCACGGAATCCGATTTCGACCACGTCAAGGGCGTGATCTCGACCACGTCGGGCTACACCGGCGGACAGGTCGCTAATCCGACTTACGAGCAGGTTTCGTCCGGCGGCACCGGGCACGCCGAGTCGGTGCAGGTGATCTATGACCCGAGCAAGGTCTCCTACCAGCAGTTGCTCACTTATTACTGGCGCCACGTCGATCCGACCGTGGAGGATCGCCAGTTCTGCGACGTCGGCGATCAGTACCGGACCGCGATCTTCGTGCATAACGAGGAGGAGCGTAAGCTCGCGGAAGAGTCCAAGAAGAAGGTCGAGGCCGAGCTTAAAAAGCCCATCTACACCGAGATCGTGAAGGCCGGCCCGTTCTATCCGGCCGAGGAATATCACCAGGATTTCTATCTGAAGAACCCGACGAAATATAAATTCTACCGCTGGAACTGCGGCCGCGATCAGCGGCTGGAGCAACTATGGGGCAAAGTGAAGGGAGACAGCTGATATGATCGACCGACGAGCCCTGTTGACGGCCGGCGTTGCGCTTGGTGCGCTGTTGGCCACGAGCAAAATTGGCGAGGCAGAAACAATGAGCACGATGACGACCGACACGATTGACTGGAAAAAGCTCACCGATGCCGATTGGCACAAGCGCCTGACGCCGGAGCAATACGACATTCTGCGCAAACACGGCACCGAGCGTGCCGGCACTAGCCCGCTCAATCACGAAAAGCGCAAGGGCACCTTCGCCTGCGCCGGCTGCGACCTGCCGCTGTTCTCGTCCGATACCAAATTCGAGAGCGGCACCGGCTGGCCGAGCTTCTATCAGCCGCTGCCGGGCGCGATCGGCACGACGACCGATCGCAGCTTCTTCATGAGCCGCACCGAGGTGCATTGCAACCGCTGCCTCGGTCACCTCGGACATGTGTTCGACGACGGCCCGGCACCGACCGGCTTGCGCTACTGCATGAACGGCGTGGCGCTGAAGTTCGAGCCGCAGACGCCCGGCCAGTCCTAAGGCTATCGGCAAAATCTGCCGCCTGGCGGCAGAAAGAACCCTTGACGGCGGCCCCCTGCGGGCCGCCGTTTTCGTTTAATCCATTGAAATTGTTGCATAAATTATATGGCACGGTGATTGCGACGCGCTGTCCGCGGGATCGTCCGCGTGCAGCCTGTCGGCTGACGTATTGCGAATGTGGAGATGAAGCCATGGGTTTGTTCGACGCGCTAACAAACGCAGTCAGCGGTTTGCAGTCGCAGGCTTACGCGATGCAAAACATATCGGGCAATATCGCGAACTCTCAGACGATTTCCTACAAAGGCCTCAACACGAATTTCCAGGATCTCATCCCGGATTCGAATTCGGTCGCCTCGCAGCAGGTCGGCAGCGGCGTTTACGCAAGCTCCCTTGCAACAGTTACCGTTCAGGGCGCGATTCAGGCCGCGCAATCCGGCACGAATATCGCCATCAACGGCGACGGCTTTTTCACCGTACAAAACCCCACGAGCTTTACGGGAACCATGCCGAACTTTGATGGTGTTGTTAGCTACACAAGGCGCGGCGATTTTCAGCTAAATGCCAACGGCTATCTGGTTAATGGCGCCGGCTACTATCTCGAAGGAATACCGATTGATCAAACGACGGGCGCTCCGACCGGCAACGTTCCCGCGCCGCTGCAATTCAACAATAACCTGTTACCGGCGAGTGCGACCACCCAAATCAACTATGGCATCAATCTTCCGGCAACTCCGTCGACACCTTCCTACAATTCGGCAATTCCCAATTCAGACCTCCTAAATCCGGCCGATTTCACCTCAGACCCGACTGTCGCTGGATCCAAAACGGTCATCGGCACCGACGCATCAACTTTTGTCAACGAATCAATCGATGGAGGATCCGCTACGGCCTACGACGCAGCTGGAACGCCGGCCAATCTCCAGCTCAGATGGGCTAAAACCTCCAATAGTACGAACACATGGGAGCTCTTTTATCAGACGGACCCAAACGCGACCGGTGCGGCACCCGCTTGGCAAAATGCAGGTAGCGTTTTTACGTTCAACTCGGCCGGACAGCTAACCGGGGGTACCGGCAGTATTGCGCTGACTGGCGTTACCGTCGGAAGCACCAACCTCGGCAATCTCACTCTCGTAACCCCGACTGGAAACATTACACAGTTCGCGAACACGAGTGGGCAGCCGACCATCAATCAAATCCAGGCAAATGGTTTTCCGGCCGGTCAACTACAATCAGTTTCTGTCGGTAACAACGGCCTGATCAGCGGCACATTTTCTAATGGGCGAAACGTCAATCTTGCCGAAATTCCACTCGTGCATTTCAACGCCGAGGACCAACTCCAAAGCCTGACCGGCGGCGCGTACCAGGCTACGACGGATTCTGGACAGGCCATCGCCGGAGCATCGGGGAAAGTCGTCGGACAATCACTGGAAAGCTCGAACGTCGACATTGCGACCGAGTTCACCAAATTGATCGTGACCCAGCAAGCCTATTCGGCGAATACGAAAGTAATCACCACCGCCAACCAAATGTCGCAAGACTTATTGAACGTCATTCGATAGCGCGCAATGAGGACCCGTTTTAACACAGCAAGACCTGTGATCGGGGCTGCCCCATGGGTTTGACGCAGGCGCTCAACACGTCGCTGTCGGGTCTGAAGGCGACGCAGATCAGCCTTGGGATCGTCTCCGGCAACGTCGCCAACTCGCAGACGCCTGGCTACGTTGCAAAATCGGTCACGCAGATCGAGACATCGACCGGTGACAGCGGCAATGCCGTACAGGTCACGTCGATCAACCGACTGCTCGACACGTTTGTGCAACAGCAGTTATGGACAGAAAGCGCCGGCGGCGGCTACGCTGATCTCAGGGCTAAGCTGTACCAGCAACTGCAACAAGTGTACGGCCAGCCAGGTTCTAATACCTCGCTCGATTCGATCTTTAATAATTTTACGAGCGCCATCCAGGCATTATCCACGTCCCCCACTTCCTACGCAGCGCAGAGCGGGGCTGTTAGTGCTGCTCAGAATTTGGCGCAGCAGCTCAACAACGCCACGGCAGGCATTCAGACACTTCGAACACAGGCCGACCAAGGCATTGCCAACGATGTGCAGCAGGCCAACAACGCCATGCAGCAGATCGCGAATATCAATCAGCAATTGGCAAGCGGCGGGCAGGACGACAGCACCACGGTCACGCTCGAGGATCAGCGCGATCAATACATCAGCCAGCTCGCGAACCTTATGGATATTCGCGTAACTCACGCAAGCAATAACCAGATTACGATAGCGACCAGCACTGGGGCGCAGCTGGTCGGCGCCAAGGCGTCGGTACTGAGCTTCAACCAAACAGGTGCAATTAATCCGACGCAGCAGTGGAATGCCGATCCGACCAAAAGCGGGCTAGGAAGCATCACCCTCACCGACCCGTCGGGCGGGAAAACCGATCTTGTCGCGACCGGCGGGATACAATCCGGTGAGATTGCCGGCTACCTCAGCATGCGCGACAACGTATTGGTGCAGGCGCAAAGTCAGATCGACCAAATCGCCGCGCAGATGTCGAGTGCCCTATCCGACACAACCACGGCCGGAACCGCGGTCTCGTCTGGACCGCAAACGGGCTTCGATGTCAACACTGCGGGTGTTTTAAACGGAAACAAGATTCAGGTTACCTATACTGACGCGGCCAATGTCCAACATAACGTCACGATTATACGGGTCGATGATCCGGCCGCGCTGCCGCTTTCGAACTCAGCGACGGCGGACCCGAACGATACCGTAATCGGTGTCGATTTTTCCGCCGGCGCCGCAGGGGTGGCAGCACAACTAAACGCTGCGCTTGGTAGCACCGGGGTGAATTTTTCAAATCCATCTGGCTCGACTCTGGAAGTTCTCAACAACAACCCGGCCACCATCACCGTGAATGCGGTGTCGATGACGACCACGGCGACGTCCCTGACCGGCGGTACGGCGGCGCTGCCGTTGTTCGTCGACGGCACCACACCGTTCACCGGGGCGTTTACGAGGGCCGGATCCGAGGCCACAGGTTACGCCGGGCGGATCACGGTCAACAACGCGCTGGTCTCAGATCCCTCGAAACTCATCAGCTATCAAGCGTCGACGGCGGCCGGCGACACGACCCGGCCAAACTTCATTTACAATCAGCTCGTCAACACGCCGCTGGTTTATTCTCCGGCGGCGGGTATCGGCGCGGCAAACTCGCCGATGCAGGCAACGCTACCAAATTACATCAGCCAGATCGTGAGCCAGCAAAGCATCGCGGCGAATGCGGCGACCAACCTGCAAAGCGGTCAGGACGTCGTCGTCAGCGCCCTGCAATCGCGGTTCAATTCCGTATCGGGCGTCAATATCGATACTGAAATGGCGAACCTTTTGACGTTACAAAATTCCTATAGTGCGAATGCGCGCGTGATGTCGACGGTGAAAGCGATGTTGGATGCCTTGTTGCAGATATGACGTGAGGGCGTAATGGCGATTTCAGGAATTTCATCGGCTATCGCTCCCCTCCTTCAGTCGACGGGAGACATAACGAAGCAGCTCGACGATCTGCAACGGCAGCTCGGGTCGGGACTGAAGTCGGATACGTTTGCCGGTCTCGGATCACAGAGCGGAATTGCCGTTGGCTTGAATGCACAATTGTCCGCGCTCAGCAGCTATGACGCCACGATGACGAATATTGGCGGAACTCTGAGCCTGCAGCAGACCGTGCTGCAGCAGATTTCGAGCGTTGCCGGTACGGTTCAGACTGCCACGGCGCAACCGAATTTTTCCATCGACAGTACCGGCCAAACCGACAGCACAGAAGACAGCGGCCAGTCAACTCGACCAGATGCTGAGCCTGCTTAATACACAAGGCGGAAACGGCTATCTGTTTTCGGGCACCGGGTTGAACCAACCGTCGGTCGACACGGCCGATCATATTCTCAATGGCAACGGTGCGCAGGCCGGTCTCAAGCAGGTCATCACCGAGCGCCTTTCGGCAGACCAGGGCGCCGATGGGCTCGGTCGCCTTGTCATACCGGCCGTTGCGGGCTCGACTGTCGCGGTGAACGAAAACGTCGCAGGCTCGCCGTTCGGGCTAAAGCTCGCCGCGGTCAATTCGACGCTGACCGGAGCGACCGTGACTGGTCCGACCGGTGCGCCCAATACGATTTCCGTCAATCTCGGGGCGACCAATCCCAACAATGGCGACACTATTAGCTACACGTTCACACTGCCCGACGGAACGAGCCAGACGTTGCAACTTCAGGCGACAACTTCAGCAACCTCCGGGACCCAATCAATTCGCCATTGGTGCCACGCCGGCGGCAACGGCGGCCAATCTTCAGGCCGCGCTCACCACCGGTGTAAGCCAAATCGTCAGCACATCGATGGTGTCGGCCTCCGCCATGGCCGCTTCCAACAATTTCTTCGACGATCCGCCGATGCGGGTCAGCGGCGCGCCCGCTACCTCTGCGACAGCCTTGGTCGCCGGCACCCCTGCCAATACGGTCTTTTGGTATACCGGCGATAACAGTTCCGCATCGGTGCGATCGAGCGCGACGGCGCGCATCGATCAAGCGACGACGGTATCCTATGGGACGCAGGCCAACGAACAGGGCATCCGCTGGCTTGTCCAGAATGTCGCCACCCTCGCCGCGACAAAGTACGCAGCAAGCGATCCCAACGCATCGACGAACTATAGCGACCTCAATCAGCGTATTTATAAGGCCCTCAGTATTCCCGCCGGCACGCAAAATATCACGGATATCGAGGCGAGCCTGGCCAATGTGCAAACGACCATTGCCGCCACGCAAACCCAGCACCAGCAAACCTCTAACGTGCTGACCAACATGTTGCAGTCAATCGAGGGCGTCGATCAAAATCAAATCGGCGTTCAGATTCTTGCGTTGCAGACGAGCCTATCGGCGTCGCTGTCGACAACGGCGAGGCTATCGCAGATGTCGCTACTCAATTATCTCTCGCCGGTGACGGGATAAACCGGGACGCCGGCCTGGGCTTTCAGTGCGCAATAAAAAAGACCGCGGGCTGGCCGCGGTCTTTTCTTTTTGAATTGGCGCTGAGCTATCAGGCGCGCCCAGCCCCGCCGCCAGCTCGCGATTGATGTTGATGAGCGAGCCGAGGTTTTGCGGCTTGGGGTCGGCCAGGATCGCTATCGTCTGCTTGCAGACGAACAGACCAAGATTGGCGATGTTCTGGCGGAGATCGATCGGCAGCGGATTGTCGTTGCTGGTGACCGCGGACATGAACAACGTCCACAGCTTGCGGTTATACGCCAATGCGGAGTCGAGGTTTTCGTTTTTGTCGCCCCAGGAACTCTTGTACGGACTGGAGGCGGCAGGCCGCATCCAACAAGAGATCGGCCTCCAATTCACGCGGGCTGGAGATTTTGTTTGCCACTTTTCCGTAGATCTTTGCGGCCGACTTCATTACTCAATAACTCCCGCTCGTATTCGATGAGCTGTTTGACTTGTTTCAATGCCTTATACATATTGCCTGTTAAGATATGATTATTGATAATCTCAATGTGGATTAACGTGCTAGGTGCTGCTTGTACGAGATCCTGCACCAGCGAAAAATAATTTGCGTGCTGTTCGCGGGAATCGCGCGACGTGTACATCAACAGCACCGCCAGGTAGATGCGTTTGGCCGGAGTATCGGCCGTCTCCGCGGTCAGGATGTCCTTTTCGCGGAGGATCGGCACCTTTTTTCCGTCGATCAGAAAGCGCGCGCGCTGACCGGCATTGGTGATGACGCACTCGCCGATCAATATGCGTTCGCCCGGCTTCAGTTCGACCTTCAGTGCCATGGCTATTCTCCCAGGCGCATCCTTGTTACCGCATGATTAATGGATCGTTAATGTGCGCGCCGGATGCCGGCCGGCGCAAAGAAAAACGGCGGGGCTTGTGGCCCCGCCGTCTCGGAAGCAATATGCTTTCGATTACTGGAACAGCCGCAACACGGCCGATTGGCTGTTGAGCAGCCATCGACAGCGCGGTGGTGGACAGAGACTGACGCGTCTGCAGGGCGAGCAGGTTGGCGCCTTCCTGGTTCGGGTCGGCGAGGACGAGGTTGTCGGCGCCGGTCTGCAGGGTGTTGACCATGTTCTTGGTGAAGTCCTGACGGGTCTGCACGACCGACAGCGACGATGAAATCGCGGTCGACTGGGTCTGCAGGGTCGTCAGGGCGGCGTTGAGGGTCGTGGTCAGGGTATCGAGCTGGCTATTGCTCGCGAAGTCGGTCTGAGCGGTCAGATTTGAGATTGGCGGCGTTGATGGCAGAACTTGTGTCGCTCGAATCGACCATCTGAATGTCGATCTTGCTCGTGGCGTTCTCGTTGAAGTTCAGCGTGAGCTTGTCGCCGTTCAGGAGGTTGGTGCCGTTGTAGCCGGAGTCGCTCGCCAACTTGTCGATCTGCGTAAGCAGACTGTTGATACTGGTTCATCAGGCTCGTGCGGACGGCGTTCGAGCTGGTCGAACGCTGGCGGTGACGCGGCAAGGCGAGATCGGCCGTAGCCGTGGTGACTGTCGTCATTGCCGGTTGGGTTGGTGAACACGACTTAGCTGCTGTTGATTGAAGCTGTCACCGTCGAGCCGGCAGCGGCCAGCTGCGTATTGATAGCAGCGACTTCAGGGCGGTCGTAATGTCGGTTGTGGCAAAGTAACGGTTACCGCGCTGCGCCGCTGCCGTCATTGACAGTCACGGTCGCAGTGCCGTAGCACCTTGCCGACTGGCCAGACGCGCTGCTACCGTGCGTTGATGGCGCCGCCAGTTGGGGTGTCAGCGCCGTTGACCGCGCCGTCGGTCGAGGTGCACCGGTGAAGCCGAGGTCGGTCGTGGAGGCGCGTCGGGTAACCGTGATCGTGGCCGTGCTGTTGTCAGCTGGATTTGCCACCGACACTGCGGCTGCACGGTCGCCAGCGCCGAAGCGAGTTGATCTTGGCGACCTTGAGTCGTGTATCGCCAGCGAAGGTGATGGCGGTCGCCGGTGCCGTCATTGATCGGAAGCGGCGGCGGTCGGCATGCCAACGTGGCGCCAGCCGTCAGGTGCTGACGGTCGCAGTCGTGTAGGTGTTGATGCTGACCTTTCACCGCCGCCGACGTCGAAAGTCAGCGTGTTGTTGGTCGCGTCGAGGTATTGCCGCCGCGGTCATCGTCCGGGTCACGGTGCCGACGACGTATCGGCGCGGGCCTGACTGGCCACCGACTGAAGCTGCTTCACCAGCGTGGTGATCGAGGTGATGCCGTTGTTGGCCGCCTGAATCGTCTGGATGCCGTTCGACATCGCGTCGAGCAGGCCGTTGAGCGAATTGGCGCGGTTGTCCAAGTTCTGAGAGGTGAAGAAGCTCAGCGGGTTATCGAGCGCGGAATTGACCTTCTTGCCGGTGGCAAGGTTGGTCTGGGTCGTCTGCATCAAGGCCGCAGTGTTCTGCAACGAGAGCAGGTTCGCCCGAATGCCGGCGGAGAGAGCAATATTCGACATAGTCATAACCTTTCTGGTTGTGTCGCGCTGGCGCTAGGTGCCGGAGACGGTCCTCGAACCAACCCGTGATGCGGCAAACTATCCAACGCCGCGTAACGCAGCGTAAAAGAACATGGTTAAAAAATGCTGCCGCAGGCGATTTGGCGGAGCGAATTGTTAAGCTTTTGTCTGGCTTTCCCGGGCTACCGCCGGCCAAATTCAATCGGCAAATCAGGGCGTAATCGCCGCTGCCAAGGGCGGGCAGCCGGATTGTCGTTAACGGTCTGTTATGATTCTTGTTAAAGCTTCCGGCTGATTGCCAGCGGCTGGCTTGCTCTTATGCTCGGCGCATTGGTGCGGCCGGAGGCGCCATAAGTCGAAGGTGCCCGCCTGCGCGCCAGCTCGCCCGATACGCCGCGGATGATACCCTCGGAAACCGCATGCGCGGTCGCCAGCACCGTCAGATTGGTCTGCAGCAGTGCCTGGAACTCTGCGTGCCGCTTGCGCAATGCGGCGAGCGCGTCGGGCAGGGAATGCGCAATCAGCTCGCGCGCGGCCTTCACGCGCTCGCATTCGGCGGTGTAGCGGCGGCCGAGCTCGGCTTTGTCCGTGCCCAGCTCGATCGCGTCGCTCAATCGGCCGGTGCGCACGCGCGCTGTTTCTTCCTCGATCGTCTCCACCAGCCGGCCCATGATCGTATTCAGGTTAGCAACCACCTGCTCGGCCTCGCTGAGGCTTGCAATCGGGGTGTCGGTCGGAACGAGCGATCATTGACCTGCCTCTTGATGCGCTATCATGCTGCGATAGACCTGATCGGCGATGCCGATGCCGCCGGCCTTTGCGATCGATTTGGCGTACTGGTCGGTGAGCACGGATCGCCAAACGCCGGTCGCACCCTGGCCTCCGAACGGGCCTTCGCCGTCGACGCCGGTGAACATGTGCTGAAACATGGAATTGAGAAATACGGCCTCGAAGTCCTGCGCCGCCGCGCGCGTCTTGGCCTGACCGGCGGCGGACAGTCTGCCGGCGGCCGGTGCGTTCAGCTTGATCATGTCGAGCGCGTTTAGACCGGGCGCGGTCGCGGACAGGGCGTTTGCCATCACATCACCTCGATGTCGGCTTGGATGGCGCCCGCCGCCTTGATCGCCTGCAGGATGGCGATCAGATCGCGCGGGCCGATGCCGAGCGAATTGAGCCCATCCACGAGCTGCTGCAGCGATACGCCGTCCTTGACCAGCGCGAGCTTCTTGCCGTCCTCCTGCACGCCGATGGCGGTGCGCGGGACGACCCGGGTGGTGCCGCCGCGCGAGAACGGTGACGGCTGGCTCACCTGCGGTGACTCGGTGATGGTGACGGTGAGGTTGCCTTGCGCCACGGCCACCATGGATACCCGCACGTCGCGGCCCATGACGATGATGCCGGAGCGCTCGTCGATCACGATCTTGGCCGCCTGGTCCGGCTCGACCTGAAGCTGTTCGATCTCGGTGAGCAGCGAGATCACGTTGCCGCGATATTGCTGCGGAATGGTGATGCCGACGGTGGCCGGATCGAGCGGCTCCGCCGTCGGAACGCCGATGAAGTCGTTGATGGCGGCGGCGACCCGTTTGGCGGTGGTGAAATCGGGATTGCGCAGCGCCATGCGCAACTGGCTCTGCCGGTTGAGGTTGAATTCGATTTCGCGCTCGATCAGCGCGCCGTTGGCGATGCGTCCGACGGTCGGCACGCCGCGCACGATCTTGGCGGCTTCGCCTTCGGCCTGGAAGCCGCCGATCGCCACCGACCCCTGGCCGACCGCGTAGACATTGCCGTCGGCGCCGAGCAGCGGGGTAACCAGCAGCATGCCGCCCTGCAGGCTCTTGGCGTCGCCGAGCGAGGACACGGTGATGTCGATGCGCGTGCCTTGCGTGCCGAACGGCGGCAGATTGGCGGTCACCATCACGGCGGCGACGTTGCCGGTGCGCAGCGTCTGGCCGCGGATGTTGACGCCGAGCCGTTCCAGCATCGCAGTGAGCGACTGCTTGGTGAAGGGAATGTTGTTGAGGGTGTCGCCGGTACCGTTGAGGCCGACCACCAGGCCGTAGCCGATGAGCTGGTTCTGCCGCACGCCCTCGATATTGGCGAGGTCTTTGATGCGCGACGTCGCGCCGGCGTTCGGCGCGGCGAACGCGGTCAATAGCACGGCCAACAATGCAACTCGCAACGTCGTCGTCATCACTGCTCCCCAATGTGACGGGTGACTGACCCTTCTTATGCGAACGCCATGCCAAGCCCAGTGACGCGATGCAATGCGCTGACAATACTCGCGTTTTTGATTCCGTGCGATGAATGCGGCGGGCCCGCCGATGGGCAGGAAACGTCGCGGGCGGCAATTTTTGCCGGCAGGTTTACCGGGGATTAACCATAACCGCGCAGTTTAAAGGTATTCGGGGACCGACGACGTTTCGGTTGGGGTTTTCAGCGATGCGGATTTACGGATTGAACGGCAGTGCGCTGGCATCAGCGCCGGCCAAGGCGCGCCGCAGCACCGGCGGCTCCTTCAGCGTCAGCGAACAGGAGACGCCGCGCAATACCGCCGCGGCCAGCTCGTTGCGCTCGATTTCCACGGTCGATGCGCTGATCGCTTTGCAGGGCGTCGAGGATCCGCGCGAACGCAAAAAACGCGCGGTGGCCAAAGGCCGCAACGCGCTCGACGTGCTCGACACGCTCAAGCTGTCGCTGCTCGATGGCAGCGTGGACGGCGCGACACTTGCCCGCCTCAAGGTTGCCGCCGAAGGTCTGACTGACGAGTCGGGCGATCCGGGCTTGAACTCGGTGCTGGGCGAAATCGAACTGCGCGTGGCGGTCGAATTGGCCAAGGCTGGCGTCCGCTAACGTAGTATCCTTATACTGCTCAAAATTGATCGCTCAACAGCCTTGGGCAGGGCGCCGCATTTGCGCCAATTCCACCCAAGTCACTGAAATGTCATAATAAATATTCCTGCTGACCAGCTGTATTCGGTCATTGTCCAAGCCTTGGCACCCGTATATAAGCCTGCCGCACCGGGAGGGTGGACTTCTCAGGCAATAACAAAAGAAGTCAGGGAGTTCAGAGGGATGTTGGCCAAGACCAAGACCTATCGGCCGTCCGACAAGGAGCCGTTCATGAACGAGCGGCAGCGGGACTATTTCCGCATGAAGCTGCTCGCATGGCGCGAGGATATCCTGAAAGAGGCCAAGGAGACGCTCCTGCATCTGCAGGAGGAAAACCAGAACCATCCCGATCTCGCCGATCGGGCGTCCTCGGAAACCGACCGCGCCATCGAACTGCGCGCGCGCGACCGCCAGCGCAAGCTGATCGCCAAGATCGACGAGGCGCTCGGCCGCATCGACGACGGCACCTACGGCTATTGCGAGGAGACTGGCGAGCCGATCTCGCTGCGGCGGCTGGAAGCGCGCCCGATCGCGACGCTGTCGGTGGAAGCGCAGGAGCGCCACGAGCGGCGCGAGCGCGTTTACCGCGACGATTGAGGGGGCTCCGAGGCGGTGCGCTGCCCCTTCGCCTTGATTGCCGGGCTTGACCTGGCAATCCTCGACGCAGTTCGGCATCGGCAGCCTGCTTTGCTCTCGTCTTTGGTGACGCTCAGCCTGGATGCGCGGGTCAAGCCTGCGCATGACGCTGAATAGGTTACGTCGCTGAAATCAGTCGTTTCAGTTTCCGAACAGTCTGCCTTCGCTTCGCTTGAGCACTGCAAGCCGTGCGCCACCGCCCGAACTCTTTGCAACATCGGGTGCGCCGTAGTCCCCCAAACGCACGCGGCCCCCGGCGGGGGAGCTGCCGGAGGCCGCGTCGTTAACGCCATTTACGCTCGCGAGACGCAAACGGCGGGGGAGCTCGCTGACTACGCCACTGGACTCAACGCGCTAGAATGGCAGCAGGACCTGCATCAGCTGTTGGCCGTACGGGTCTTGCTGGATGTCGGTGACCTGCCCGCGTCCGCCATAGGCGATGCGCGCTTGCGCGATCTTACTTGAATCGATCGTGTTGTCGCTCTGGATATCCTCCGGCCGCACGATGCCGGCGACGATTAGTTCGCGGATCTCGAAGTTGACGCGGATTTCCTGGCGGCCCTCGACCACCAAATTTCCGTTGGGCAGCACTTGGGTCACCACCGCGGCGACGTTGGTCTGCAGCGCTTCCGAGCGGTTGACGCTGCCCTTTCCGTCGGCGGACATATTTGAGTCCGTGGTGAGGATGCGCGTCGGTACAGTGGCGTTCAAGATCGGCACCTTGGACTTGGCGAAGAAGTTGGTGATGCCGGAATCCTCCGTGGTCGTCCGCTGGCGCTGCGTCTCGTTGGACAGATTGGCCTTGTCGGTGATGTTGACGGTGACGGTCAGGAGGTCGCCGATCTGGTGGGCACGTTGATCCTTGAAGAAGGCGCGCGAGCCGTTGCGCCAAAGCGAATTCGGATTGTAGGAGGCCGGCTGTGCCGCTGGCATCGGCATCTGCACCGGCTTGTAGCCCGGTCGCGCGGTCGGATTGTCGACCGCCGACAGCGGTGGCGGCTGGCCGATGTTCTTCAGCTGGTCGACCGCCGCGCAGCTCGAAAGCAGCGCCGCTGCGATCGCGGCGAGGAGCGCATGACGCGCCACGGTGATCACTTTCATCGGCATCACTTTCACAAATGGCGCGACTGCGCCGTTACATTTCCGCTATGGACCACAACACGACGTTCCGCCTGCCTCGCAAGATTCCATTTCAGCGCCGCGGTGGCAGGTTGGCGGCGAGCCGCGGCGAAGCGGTGCTGACGATGACGCGGCCGGGACCGGCCACCACGCCTTGCACCGTGCGCTTGGATTGTTCGTTGAGCACCGAGATCACGTCGCCTTCGGCGCCGCCGTCGGTCGCCTTACCACGCACCGTGAGTGTGATGCCGGGCACCTGATAGAGCAACGTCACCGTCTCGTTGCGTTGCACCAGTTCCGGCCGCATCAGGTCGGCGGCGCGCAACCGGCGGCCCGGCTGCATCGGCCCGCGCGCGGCAAAGCCAACCGCCTGGTCGGGATTGGTAATCATGTCACGGGTGACCTCGGCGCGCGGGCGCCGCTCGACCACCACGTCGGCGGCCCTGAGCACTTCGCCGCGCTCGATCGCCCGGGCGAGCGTCACGAATTCCGCGGTCGCCGCCGCGCGGCCGGTAAGCCGCAGCGTGCCGCGCGTGGCGGCGCCGGTCGGCATGTCGAGCGTGACGTCGAAGCGGCCGCTGTGGCTGTCGTAATTGAGCGAGGCGACGCGCGGCGCGCCCTTGGTTGTCGGCTCGACCTGGATCGCGCGCAGCTCGCGGTCGAAAGTCACCGCGATGTCCTTGCGCGGCCCGAGCGCGTATTGCACCGATAGGGCCTGTACCACACACTCTTCGATATCCTTGGCCGGGATAATGCGACTGGCGCGCGTCACCACCACTTCGCTGACGTCGCCGGTGTCGAGCCCGATCAGCGCGTAGGCGCGCACCGCTTCGGCCACGGCCTCGGCCGACACCATTCCGGTGGAACCGAGATCGGGTGCGCGGAAAATCGGCACCTTGGCGACGATGCCGGCATTCTCGACCAGATCGCCGATGTGCACGATGCCGCCGGTGACGGTCGCTTCCGCCTTGAGCTTCGGGCGAAGCTCGTCGGCGGCGGCGGCGGACGCGCCGAGCGCGAGCAGGGTAGCGGCTGCGGCGATGAGATTGCGCATCATGGATTATGCCTCAGCGGATCAAATTGGCGTCGGCTTGCAGCATCTGGTCGGCGGCGGTGATCACCTTGCTGTTCATCTCGTAGGCGCGCTGGGCGGCGATCAGGTTGGTGATTTCACTGACCGAGTCGACGTTGGACTGCTCCAGGCTTGCCTGCAGCAAATCGCCGGCGCCGTCGGTGCCGGGCAGCCCGTCGAGCGGCGTGCCCGATGCCGGCGTCTCGGTGTACATGTTGTCGCCGATCGGCAAGAGGCCGGCCTGGTTGATGAAGCGGGTGAGCGCCAACTGCCCAAGGATCTGCGGCGTCGTTGAGCCTTGCGGCATCACCGAGACCTGGCCTTGCGGGTTGATGGTCAACCCGGTGGAGTTCTGCGGGATGGTGATGGCGGGCTGCACGACGTTGCCCTGCGCGGTGACGATGCGGCCGGTGTTGTCCATCTGGAACGAGCCGTCGCGCGTGTAGGAGTAGGTGCCGTCGGGCAGCTGAATTTTGAAGAAGCCGTCGCCGCGGATCGCGACGTCGAGCGTGCCGCCGGTTTGCGACAGGGTGCCCTGCGTCATCAGCCGCGGCGTGCCGACCGGCTTGACACCGGAGCCGAGATCGATGCCGACGGGAAGGATATTGCCCTGCGCCGAGGTCTGCGTGCCGATGCGGCTGACGTGATCGTAAAGCAGGTCCTGGAATTCGGCGCGCTGGCGTTTGTAGCCAGTGGTGGTCATGTTGGCGAGGTTGTTGGCGATGACCTGGACATTGAGTTCCATGGCCATCATGCCGGTCGATGCTGTGCTGAGCGCGCGCATGGATCTAACTTTCCTTCATCGTCAATTCGGAACGTCGGCGAGCTTGTCGATCGCCGACTGGCCGAGATCGTTCTGCTGCTGCAGGAGACTGTCGAGTTGCGTATAGGCGCGTGTGATCTCGATCATGCGCGACATCTCGACGACGCCGCGCACGTTCGATTTCTCGACGGCGCCTTGAAGGAGCCCGCCGCTCGTCGCCGGCTGCGGCGTCGCGCCGGCCGTCGCACTAAACGTGCTGCTGCCTTCTTTCTGCAACTGCTGCGGATTGGCGAAGGTGACCAGGCGAATCTTGCCGCGCGCCGAATCGACATTCGAGGTGCCTTCGCGCACGCTGATGGTGCCGTCGCGGCTGATCTGTACCTGGCGATCGGTCGACTGCAGCGCGATCGGACCGCCATCGCCGAGCACCGGAAATCCGTCGCTGGTGACCAACTGACCCGTCGCGCTGATCTGCAGCGAGCCGTTGCGGGTGTAGCGTTCGCCGTTCGGCGTTTGCACGACCAGGAAACCCTTGCCGTCGATGGCGACGTCGAGCGGGTTGCCGGTGCGCTCGATCGGCCCTTGGCTCATGTCGTGCCAGACGCCGCGGTCGCGCACGAAACTCACGCGGCTGCCGGTTTGGTCGGCGCGCGCGGAGCTGTTGAGATATTCCTCGAATAGCGAACCGTCGGCCTTGAAGCCGGTAGTGTTGAGGTTCGCAATATTGTTGGCGACCACGTCCATTTCGCGGGCGAGCCCGACTTGGCGCGATAGTCCAACGAGAATCGCATTCTGCATTCGTATTCTCCCCATCTCATCCGGCGCGGTCGTGCCCTCCCCAGGGCCGGCCTTGCCGAACGTTGCCGCGAACTCTCCCAAGTCAGCGGCTGACCAAAGCTTTGCAGCCGCCGTGCCAAGTCACAAAACTTAGGAAAAACAGATGGTTAGGCGAAAACAGGGCGGTTGGCGGCAGGGCAAGAACCGCCGTTTTGCCGGCGTTACCCGGCAAAAGATTCCTGCCGCGGGGGCCGCAGAAAGTATCTGTTAACCATACGGTCCTACCTTCGATCGCAAGGGGAGCGCAGGGGGTTGGCGCATCCGCGGTGTCTCGCTCGGGACGCCCGTGCGCAGGCCCCGTTCGTTGCGATCGGGGTCACCATGGCAGCCAAGCCGAAAGACGCGGAAGACGAGGTCGAGGAAGAGCCCGAAGAAGGCGAAGAGCGGGCAACGGATAAGCCGAACCGAAAACTTCTCGGTTTCCTGCCGCTGCCGTCGCTCAAAATGCCGTCGCGCAAGATGTTGATCATCGCGGCCGCGGGCCTGCTGGTGGTCGGCGGCGGCGGGGGCGGGGCCTACTTCTATTTCTTCAAAGGCGAAAGCCACGAAGCGCCGCCGAAAGTCGAGGCCAAGCCGGCGATTTTCGTCGATCTGCCCGACGTGCTGGTCAACCTGTCGAACGTCGCCAGCGAGCGCACGCAATATCTCAAAGTGAAGATCGTGCTCGAGGTGCCGAAGCCAGAGGTGGCGACCGAAATCCAGCCGCTGATGCCGCGCATCATGGACGCCTTCCAGACCTATCTGCGCGAATTGCGGCCGACCGATCTCGACGGCTCCGCCGGCCTCTACCGGCTCAAAGAGGAACTGACCCGCCGGGTCAATGACGCGGTTGCGCCAAACCGTGTCACCGCCGTTCTGTTCAAGGAAATCGTCGTCCAGTGACGATCTAATCGATGGCGACCACAGACGAAATCAATAAAGACGCGCTCGCCGCCGAGTGGGGCGTGGCGCTGGAACAACAGGCCGCAGCATCCACGGAGGGCGCCGCCAGCGATACGCCGCCCCCTGCCGATGAAGCCGCCGCGCAGTGGGCGGCGATGTCCGATGGCGACACTGCCGGAATCCAGACCAGCAAGGGCGGTGGCGCCGAGCGCATCCTCAATCAGGATGAGATCGACAGTATGCTCGGTTTCAGCCTGACCGACGTCTCGCTGAACGACAATTCCGGCATCCGCGCCATCATCAACTCGGCGATGGTGTCCTACGAACGCCTGCCGATGCTGGAAATCGTCTTCGACCGCCTGGTGCGGTTATTGACGACGAGCCTGCGCAACTTCACGTCCGACAACGTAGAAGTCTCGCTCGACCGCATCACCTCGGTGCGCTTCGGCGATTATCTCAATTCAATCCCGCTGCCGGCGATCCTGGCCGTATTCAAGGCCGAGGAATGGGACAATTTCGGCCTCGCTACCGTCAATTCCAGTCTAATCTATTCGATCATCGACGTGCTGCTCGGCGGCCGACGCGGACAGAATACCGTGCGGGTGGAAGGACGCCCCTACACCACCATCGAGACTAACCTGGTCAAGCGCATGATCGAGTTGGTGCTGGCGGATGCTGAACTTGCGTTCAGGCCGCTGTCGCCAGTCAAGTTCAGCATCGACCGGCTGGAGACCAATCCGCGTTTCGCCGCCATCTCGCGGCCGGCCAATGCGGCGATTATGGTGCGGCTTCGCATCGACATGGAAGACCGCGGTGGCAACGTCGAACTTTTGCTGCCTTACGCGACGATCGAGCCGATCCGCGCCACCTTGCTCCAGATGTTCATGGGCGAGAAGTTTGGCCGTGACTCGATCTGGGAAGATCATCTGGCGACCGAAATCGGCCAGGCACAGATCATGGTCGATGCCGTGCTGTACGAGGCGCGCCTGCCGCTGCGTAGGATGATGAATCTGACCGTCGGCGAAACGCTCGCCCTCGAAATCAAACCCGATGCACTCGTCACCGTGCGCTGCGGCGACATCGCGCTGACCGAAGGCCGCATGGGCAAAGTCGGCGACCGCGTCGCGGTACGGGTGGCCAAGCCCTTGCGCAAACCACGGACGACGTTCGCCATGTTCGAGAAGGCGGACGAGCCCACCAATCGAATGGAGAAGCCGTGAGCTATCATTATGGCTATTTGGTCGAGAGCATGGTCTCGGTCCTGCTGCTGCTCACGATCCTTTACTGCGTCCGGCTCAACAAGCAGCTTCGTCTGCTGAAGGCCGACGAGCAGACGCTGCGCGCGACGATTTCCGAGCTGATCACCGCGACCGAAATCGCCGAACGCGCCATCGGCGGCTTGAAAGCGACCATGCGCGAAGGCGAGCAGAGCCTGGGCACGCGGCTGCAGCGGGCGGAAACCCTTACATCCGACATCGAACGCCAGCTCGCCGCCGGCGAAGACATGCTGGCGCGGCTGACCCGCATTGCCGGCGCCGCGCGGCCGGCCGCCGATGAGCGGCCCGCAGCGCCCGACGCCAATGCGCTCGCCGCCGCGGCGCAAGCCTTCACCGAACGCGCGCGCGCGCGGCAACGCGGACAAGCAGGCGGTCTTGCCGCATGATCCGCTTTGCGCGCGATTTCCGGCTGATCCCCGTCGTGCTGCTGGCGACGATCTGCCTGTTCGCGCTCAAAGTATCGGGTCTGGTGTTCGACGGCGGCTACACGCTCGGCGAGCGGCTGCAAGGCCTCGACAAGGCCGGCATGCATCTCACGACGCAAGAGGCTGTGCCCGACTATCCGAAGATCGTCTTTGCCGACAAAGAGTCGCCGGCGCCGGTAAGCTTGGCGCCGCCGCCCAAACAATCCTGGGCGAAGTCGATGCTCAACTACGTCGGCGACGACGGCGATGTCACCGGTTCGGTCGAGCGCGCAGAGAAATCGAACGGTCCGGCGCTCAAGACCAGCACCAAGCCGCCAGATCCGCCCAAGCTGCAGGTCGGCGACATCTCGGTGCAGATGGCGCCCGGCAAAATCGCCTCGTCCGGCGAGCGCGCCATCCTTGAGCGCCTGCAAGACCGCCGCAAGGAGCTCGACACCCGCAGCCGCGAGTTGGAAATGCGCGAGAATCTGCTCAAGGCCACGGAGAAGCGGCTGGACGCCAAGGTTGCGGAGCTCAAGGACCTGGAGGCGCGAGTCAAAACCGCCATGGGCGCGCGCGATACGGCCGAGGCGAAGCGCTTCAATAGCATCGTTGCCATGTACGAGGGCATGAAGTCGAAGGACGCCGCGCGCATCCTCGAACGCCTCGACATGAAAATCCTGGTCGAGGTCGTGAGCGGGATGAAGCCGACGAAGATGTCGGAAGTCCTCGCCCAGATGACTCCGGAGGCGGCCGAGCGGCTCACCGTCGAACTCGCCCACCGTGCGGACGGGAAGCCGCAGAACCCGGACCAATTGCCGAAGATCGAAGGCAAGCCGAACGGCGGTTGAGCGCGGATTTTCGAGCGCCCCGGGCCAAACAAAACGTCACGGTTAACGCGACGTTAAACGCCGAACTTTAGGCTGTCGCGGCCGGCATTGTCGCCGGTTGGAACGGCTGCATGACGGCATCACCACTCAGCCCGGTGGGAACCCGCGCGCGTGAGCGCTTGCGGGCACGGCCGCTCTTTGGCCGCGCGGCCCTCGCGATCGCTGCTGTCGTGCAAATGCTGATGCTGTTTGCGCCGCCGTTTGGCGGCCGCGCGCTGGCCGAGGAGCGCGTCAAGGGCGAGATCAAGGTCAGCACCAGCGAAGGCTATGCACGCCTGGCGTTCCGCTTCGAAAAGGAATTGCCGGTTACCGTGCAGACCACCTATCCGGTCATGGTGCTGTCGTTCAAACAGCCGATCGCCGTCAAGGTCGACGCGCTGCAATCGGCCGCGCCCGACTATATCAGCGCCGCGCGGCTCGATCCCGACGGCATGTCGATCCGCATCGCGCTGGCGCACAAAGTGAAGATCAATTCGACGCCGATCGCCGAACGGCTCTATCTCGATCTCATGCCGGAGACCTGGTCCGGCATGTTGCCGGGTCTGCCGCGCGACGTGATCGACGAACTGGCCAAGCGCGCGCTCGATGCCGAGCACCAGCTGCGCCTGCAGCGGGCGGCGGCCAAGGTGCAGAAGCCGGCGGCGATCCGCGTCAAGGTCGCGACCCAGCCGACTTTCACCCGCTATGTGTTCGCCATGCCGGACGTGGCAAACGTCGTTCCCGAACAGTCGGACGGCAAGCTGACGCTCGAGTTCGACCAGCCGCTCAAATGGGATCTGGCGGACGCCAGGGCGTCGATGCCGGCGACGTTGAAATCGATCGACGCCGACCTCGACGAGGATTCGGTCGCCGTCACCTTCAAGTTCAACGACACGCCGACGGTGCGCAGCTTCCGCGAGGATCGCAGCATCGTGGTCGATGTCGGTCACGACGGCCACAAGCCGAAGGTGGCAGAGCAGGGCGCCAAGCCCAAGCAAGGCGCCGCTACGCCCGCCGCCGCGCCGGCGATCAAGCCGCCCAAGACTGTGGCCGCCGAGCAAGCCGCGGCCATGCCGCCGCCGAAAGCCGAGCCCGCGCCATCAGCGAAGGCGGAGCCAGCGCCGCCGCCGGCCGTGGCGGCTGCACCGCCTGCGCCTGCGCCGGCGGCACCGGCGACGGTAGTGGCGGCTGCACCGGCTAGCCCGGCGGTGAAAGTGGCCGCGCCCGCGCCGCCGTCACCGCCTGTGAAACCCGCGGCGGCCGAAAGCAAGCTGCCGCCGCCCAATCCGAATGCGCTCGTCGTCGCCGAGCTGACCCAGTCCGGCGACGCCCTGCGCGCTGAATTCCCGTTCGTGGCGGCAACGCCGGCCGCCGTGTTCCATCGCGCCGATATGCTGTGGCTGGTGTTCGATAGCGCCGCCAAGATCGATCTTGCCGCGCTCAATCATGACACCAGCCGCGTCATCCGCAGCGCCACGCTGGAGCGCGGCGCCGACGGCGAGGCGATTGTGCGCATCAAGTTGGAGCGGCCGCGCCTGACCAGCCTGGAGGCCGACGGCCCGGGCTGGATCGTCACCATCGCCGACACCGCCAAGGTGCCGAGCCGCCCGCTCTACATCAACCGCAGCATCGTCGGCAAAAACCGCGCCAGCATCACCATTCCGTTCGACAATCCGCGCAAGCTCCATGTCATCGCCGACCGCGACGTCGGCGACCGGCTGATGGTGATTACCGCGCTCGCGCCCGCGCGCGGATTGCTGAAGGGGCAGAATTTCGTCGAGTTGCGCGCCCTGCCGTCCACCCAAGGCGTCGTGTTGCAGCCGCTCGCCGACGACATCACGGCGGAACTCGCGGTCGACAAGATCACCGTCGTCCGTCCGAGCGGCCTCTCGCTGTCGCCGACGGAGATCAGCCCGCAGCAGTTGGTAAGCACTTTCCGCGCCGCGAACTTCGATTCCCAACTATGGACCTACAACCGGAAGGCCAAGTTCAACGCCCGGCAGGACGAACTGTTTGGCATTGCCGCCATGGCGCCGCCCGCCAAGCGCAAGCAAGCACGCCTCAATCTCGCGCGTTTCTATCTCGCCCGCGATTTGGCGGCGGAGGCCAAAGCCGTGCTGACGGTCGCGCTGTCGGACAAGAATGATGCCGGCGATGTCAGCGGCATCGTGCTCAAGGCGGTCGCCGACCTCATGCTCGAGCGGCCCGACGACGCGCTCAAGGAATTGGTCGATCCGCGGATCGGCGACCAATTCGACGCGCCGATCTGGCGCGCGGTCGCCTATGCCGGCCAGGGCAAATGGCCCGAGGCCTATGCCGCCTTCAAGAACGTCGATGCCGCGATTTCCGCGCTGCCGGCCGAACTCCAGCGCATCGCGCTGAGCAAAGCGCTCAGAGCCGACATCGAGGTGCACGATTTCAACGGCGCCGACCATATCGTCAACGAGATCAAAACGGTCGGCGTGCCGTCCGCGATGGCGCCGTCGATGGACGTGCTGGTCGGCCGCCTGAAAGAAGCGCTGGGGCGCAATTCGGACGCGCTCGCGAGCTACCGCGCCGCCACGAATTCGCACGACCGGCGCGCCGCGGCGCAAGGACGCCTGCGCGAGATCCTGCTGCGTTACACCATCGGCGACATGGGGCAAAAAGACGTGATCGCCGCGCTTGAGACGCTCACCACGATCTGGCGCGGTGACGAGACCGAAGCGGAAGGGCTCAAGCTGCTGGCGCATCTTTATACCGAAGAGAAACACTACCGCGCCGCATTCCACGTGATGCGTTCGGCGCTGCTGGTGTTTCCCAATTCCGACTACACAAGGGCGATCCAGGACGAGGCGGCGGTGACCTTCGACAGCCTGTTCCTCGGCGGCAAGGCCGACGCGCTGCCGCCGATCGAAGCGCTCGGTCTGTTCTACGATTACCGCGATCTCACTCCGGTCGGACGGCGCGGCGACGAGATGATCCGCCGGCTCGCCGACCGGCTGGTTTCGGTCGATCTGCTCGACCAGGCCGCCGAATTGCTCCAGCATCAGGTCGAGCACCGCTTGCAAGGCGGCGCGCGCGCGCAGGTCGCGACCCGCCTCGCCGTCATCTATCTCATGAACCACAAGCCGGAGCGCGCGATCGCCACCTTGCAGGCCTCGCGCACGGCGGAACTGTCCACCGAGCTGCGCGACCAGCGCCTGCTGTTGGAGGCGCGCGCGCTGTCGGAAACCGGCCGCCATGACCTGGCGCTGGAACTCATTGCCAATATCGATACCCACGAGGCGATCCGGCTGCGCTCGGATATCCTGTGGTCGGCGCGGCGCTGGCGCGCCGCGGCCGAGCAGATCGAGGTCCTCTATGGCGACCGCTGGCGCGAATTCACGCCGCTCAACGAGACAGAGCGCTACGACATCCTGCGTGCGGCGATTGGCTATTCGCTCGGCGATGAGCCGATCGGGCTGGCGCGGTTCCGCAAACGCTATGCCGCCAAGATGGCGGACACGCCGGACCGGCGCGCCTTCGATGTGGTGAGCGCGCCGGTCGGCAGCGCCAACACGGAATTCAAGGATATCGCCAGGAAGGTCGCCGGCATCGATTCGCTCGAAGCGTTCCTGCGCGATATGCGCACGCGCTATCCGGATTCCTCGGCGATCTCGCAGGCGCCAATTGCCGACAAGGCCGCACCGCCGGCCGTGGCTCCGGCGAAACCGCCGGGGCCGTCATCGCAGGCGGTGCCGGCCGAGAAGTCGGCCGCCGCCGCTCCGCCGGCCAAACCGGATGCCGCCGCGCCAGCTGCGAAAACGCCGGTAGCAGCACCGCCCAAAGCCGACAGCACGCCGACCGGGTCGATTTCAAGGCGCTAAGCGGCAGCGCACGGCCTTCGCCGTCCCTCCGCTCGTCCCCGCGAAAGCGCGGCCCCAGAGCCAGTTTCCTGAACGCTGCGATCGTGTTTTGGATTCCCGCTTGCGCGGGAAAGAACGGGCTTGGCCTACGATCCGTAGCTCTGAATGAGTGAGCCGGCCACCAGGCTCCAGCCGTCCACCAGCACGAAGAAGATGAGCTTGAACGGCAGCGACACCACCACTGGCGGCAGCATCATCATGCCCATCGACATCAAGACGGAGGCTACCACCAGGTCGATGATCAGGAAGGGCAAGAACAACAGGAAACCGATCTCGAAGGCGCGCTTGAGCTCGGAGATCATGAAGGCCGGCACCAGAATGCGCAGCGAGATGTCTTCGGGCTTGGCGGGTTCGGCTTCCTTCGACATGTCAACGAAGAGCTTGAGATCCTTCTCGTTGACGTTCTTCTGCATGAAAGCGCGCAGCGGCACCGCGGCGCGGTCGAAGGCCTGCTCGGCGGTGATCTCGTTGGCGACCAGCGGCTTTACGCCGGTGTCGTAAGCTTTTTGCAGCGCCGGGCCCATCACGAAAGCGGTGAGGAAGAGCGCGAGCGAAACGATCACCGCATTGGGCGGAGCGGTGGCGGTGCCGAGCGCGGTGCGCAACAGCGACAGCACCACCACGATGCGGGTGAAGGACGTCATCATCACGAGGATGGACGGCGCCAGCGACAGCACCGTGAGCAGCGCGACCATCTGGATCACGCGTTCGGTCAGCCCGCTGCCTTGCGCGAAGTTGACGCTGATGTCCTGCGCGCCAGCCGGCGTCACCGCCGCTGCGAGCAGTCCGGCTACTCCGATCGCCACCGTCACAAGACGGACACGGCGACCGGAAATGCCTATCACGTCTTTCCTGACGGACGGCCCAGCAAGTTGGCCATCTCCTCTTCGAGATTGTCTAACGGCGCCTTGCTCGGCGCGGGCGCGAGCTTGGGCTCGGCCGTCAGTTCAATCGGGGGTTCGATTTTTGGTTCGGACTTGGTGTCGATTTTGGTTTCGCGCGCGGGCTCGAATTTGGGTTCGAGGCGCGGCTTGAAATCGCGCACCGGCGCCAGTTTTGCCGGCGCGGCGAGCGGATCGGTGACCGGCGGGCGGCTTTCCGGCATCGGCGTGCGGCGCAGCGCGGCTTCGAGCTGCTGCGCCATCTCCGCCAGATTGTGATCGGTCTGCGGCGGCGCTGCCGGCTCGAGCGGCGGCGGCACGATCGGCGCGACGCTCGGACGCGACGGCGGTTCGATGCGGGGCGGCGCTTCGGGCGGACTGAGCCGCGTCGACAATTCCGCCGCCATGCCGGTAAGGCTTTCGGCCGGGCGCGGCCGCGCGCCCGGCTCGGGCGGCAGCCAAGGTTCCTCGGTGGCGTTCGAACGGGCGGGGCGCGGCGCCGGGATCGGCGGCGGCTCGCTCAACGGCTGTAGCGGCCAGGTGCCTTCGACCGTCGGGTTTTGGCGGGGGGCGGGCTCAGATGCGACGGCGGCTCGCGCGGGTTCGCGGACCGGCTCACGCACAGGCTCGCGCGCCGTGTCGCGGGAGGCGACCGCACGCACGATATTGGGCTCGATCACGACGTCGGTTGGGCCGCCGATCATCAACAGATGCTCGACATTATCGCGGCGGATCAGCACCAGGCGGCGCCGGCCATCGACGGTGGCGGCATCGATGACCGCCAGCCGCGGCTGGCGTCCGCGCGTGGCGTTGCCCAGGCGGTTGGAGCCGAAGCGGCGCACCAGCCATGCGGTCAGGCCGATCAAGGCGAGAACCACCAGAAACGCGATAAAGAACCGCGCAGCCAGCGGCATCTCCGAGCCAAAGAGGGTCTCGAACATCAAAGCGCTCCCTACCTAGTGCCGCGGCTCATGGGCGGGAATCGCCCAAATGGTTAATTCCGTAAAGCACAATTTGCCGCCCGGAATACTAACAAACTCTTAACAAATATTAGGCCTTTTGGCATCCCAGCGCCGTTTCCGCAATGTTGCGCGTGGTAAACGGCGGACGGGACGCGGCGTTCCGTCGTTATTCCTTTACCAGCCATTAACCATACGCCCGGCAAAGTCTGCCTAGTGCGGCGCAGCCGCGAACGGGGGCTTTGGCGGGGTAATTCATGGCGATCACCGATATTCCGATCCTGTCCATGCTGCGGACCCGGCTGCAATGGGCGCAGGAACGCCAGCGCGTCCTGGCCGAAAACGTCGCCAATGCCGATACGCCGAAGTACCGCGCGCGCGAGCTGGTGCAACCGAAATTCGACGCGCCGGCCGGGGGATCCGCGGCGCCGGTCACCATGGTTTCGCTCGTGCGCACCGAGCCCGGCCATATCGCCGGGATCGGGCAGAGCGAGTCGTCGGCGTCGTTCCGCACCAAGAACGAAAGCAATTTCGAGGTGCGGCCGACCGGTAACGCCGTGAACCTCGAGCAGGAAATGATGAAAGTGGCGGCCAACCAGATGGATTATCAGGCGGTGGCTGCGCTCTACACCCGCAGCCTCAGCCTCATCAAAACCGCGATCGGCAAGAACTGACGTTGCATCGCGCGCGAACGGCGCGCGTCTAATCGAAGGAGACCGACGTGGATTTTCTCAAGACCATGGCCATCGCGGCGAGCGGCCTGCGCGCCCAGGCCGGCCGCATGCGCATCATCTCGGAGAACATCGCCAACGCGGATTCGACGGCAACGGGTCCGGGCGGCAGTCCGTACCGGCGCAAGGTGCCGAGCTTTCAGTCCGAGGTCGACCGCACGCTCGACGTCAAACTGGTCGAACTCGGCAAGACGCGGATCGACAGCTCCGGATTCCGCCTGAAATACGAGCCCGGCAATCCGGCCGCTGACAAGAACGGCAACGTCAAATATCCAAACGTCAATCCGCTCCTGGAAATGAGCGATATGCGCGACGCCCAGCGCTCCTACGAAGCCAATATCAACATCATCAGCGCCACCCGCCGCATGCTCCAGCGCACCATCGACATCCTCAAGACCTGAAAGGCGAAGCGCATGAAAAAGTTCATGCGCTAGAACAAGGAATAGCTCATGGCCTCACCGCTCGCCGCCGCCGGCGCCTACGCCAACATCGCGCGTCTTGTTTCCGATCCGACGCGCGCGCTCGCCAACGGGCCGGGTGCCGGAGGCGGCGACGCCGCCACCGGTTTTGCCTCCATGCTCAAGGACGCGATCGGCTCCGTCGTCGAGACCGGCCGCAAGTCCGACGCGCAGACGAAGGCCCTGGCCAGCGGCAAATCCAACATGGTCGACGTGGTCACCGCGGTAGCGCAGACCGAGGTCGCCGTCGACGCCATGGTGGCGGTGCGCGACAAGGTGATCGCGGCTTACGAAGAAATCATGCGGATGCCCATCTAAAGGCGAGTGAAGGACGAAATGACCGGACCCGAAGTTCTCGACGTTGCCCGCGACGCGATTTACACGCTCATCATCGTCTCCAGCCCGGTTATGCTGGTGGGCTTGACGGTCGGCGTGGTCATTTCGCTGCTGCAGGCGGTCACGCAAATCCAGGAAATGACCATCGCCTTCGTGCCGAAGATCCTGGCGATCTTCATTTCGCTGCTCATCGCGCTGCCGTTCATGGCCGAGCGGCTGCACGCGGAGATGATGCGGATCGCCGCCCGCATCGTCAGCGGCTGAGCGAAAAAAAGTAGTCATCATGCGCGTTGACGTTTCATTCCTGCCGGTGCTCGCCGCCGCATTCCTGCTGACATTTGCCCGTGTCGGCACCATGGTCATGCTGATGCCGGGCGTCGGCGAATTGAACTTGCCCGCGCGCGTGCGGCTGACCATCGCGCTGGTGCTCACCGCCATCCTGCTGCCGTCGCACCAGAAAGCCTATACCGTCGACCTCACCGCGCTCGCGCCGGTGCTCACGATGCTGTTCCAGGAGATCGTGATCGGCGCGGTGCTCGGCTTGACGGCGCGGCTGGCGATCTCGGCGCTGCAGGTCGCAGGCTCGGTGGTGGCCCAGCAGCTCGGCTTGGGCTTCGTCACCGCCATCGATCCCACCCAGAACCAGCAGGGCATGCTGGTCGGCAATTTCCTCACGCTGCTCGGCATCACGCTGGTCTTCGCCACCAATATGCATCACATGGTGATCGCGGCGATGAACGACAGCTACATCATCTTCCATCCGGGCGAGATGCCGCTGGTCGGCGACGCCGCGCAGCACGTCACCCGCATCGTGGCGACCGCGTTCCGCATCGGCATTCAGTTGTCGGCGCCGTTTTTGGTGTTCGGGCTGCTGTTCAATCTGGGGCTCGGCGTCTTGTCGCGGCTGATGCCGCAAATGCAGGTGTTCTTCATCGGCCTGCCGCTGTCGATCCTGCTCGGTCTGGTGCTGCTGCTCTTGGTGATCGGCGCCATGATGGGCACCTTTGTCGGTTATCTCCAAGGCGTGCTCGGCGAACTCGCGCCGCTCGGCTGACCGGTAGCCCACAAATCTGGACCAGGCATGGCCGAAGAATCCGACGATACGGAAAAAACAGAAGACCCGACGCAAAAGCGGCTGGACGACGCCCTCCAGCGCGGCGACGTGGCCAAGAGCCAGGAGGTCAGCACCTGGTTCATCATCGCCGGCGCCACCCTGGTGCTGACCGCGTTCTCCGGCGGCATGGGCTCCGACCTCACCGCCACCATGCGCGGGCTGATCGCCAATTCGTACAGCATCAGTATGGACGGGCCGGCGCTGCCGCGGCTGTTCGAGAAGATCGGTGTCGAAGTGATCGCCGCCGTCGCCATTCCGTTCCTGCTGCTGCTGCTGGCGGCGCTCGGCGGCAACATGATCCAGCATCGCTTGATCTGGACCTTCGAGTCGGTAACGCCGAAGCTATCGAAAATCTCGCCGGCCGCCGGCTTCAAGCGACTGTTCGGCAAGCAGGCGCTCGCCAATTTCGCCAAGGGGATCGTCAAGCTGGTGCTGGTCGGCACGGTGCTCATCGCCATGATGTGGCCCGAGCGCGGCCGCATCATGGCGCTCGAGCGCGCCGATCCGGCGGCGGTGTTGCCGCTCGCCCAGACGCTGGCGCTGAAACTGATGGGCGCCGTGGTCGTCATCATGGCGATCGTGGCGATCGCCGATTACCTGTTCCAATACCGCGAGTGGCACAGCCGGCTGAAAATGTCGCTGCGGGAATTGAAAGAGGAATTCAAGCAGAGCGAAGGCGACCCGGTCATCAAGGGCAAGCTGAAGCAGGTGCGCAACTCGCGCATGCGCAAGCGCATGATGGCGAACGTGCCCAAGGCGGCGGTGATCATCACCAACCCGACCCATTACGCCGTCGCCCTGCAATACGAGCGCGGCATGGAGGCCCCGGTCTGCGTCGCCAAGGGTGTCGACGCTATCGCCATGAAGATCCGCGCGGTCGCCGGCGAGCATTCGATCCCGATCGTCGAGAACCCGCCGCTCGCCCGCGCGCTGCATGCCACCGTCGAGGTCGACCAGGCTATCCCGGTCGAGCACTACAAGGCGGTGGCCGAAGTGATCGGCTACGTCATGCGGCTGCGCCGGGCGGTTGTCAGGTAGCCGTCAAAAGGGCCGCAATGACCCAAAACATGGGATGGCCGCAGGCTGGCTCTTGCGCCGGTAGGCCGGCTTAAGGCACTCAGGAGTCATGGCAGGCGAGACACCCGCAGCGCAGCCACCGGGCCCTGGCCCGGGACGGCAGGCTTTCGACAAGAGCCAGAGCGCCCCGCGCTCAGGCTCGGTCCGGCTGGTGCTGCTGGTCGCCCTGGCGCTGATCGCGGCGGCCGCCGGCGTGCTCTATATCGAGCCCGTTTACGCGGGAACCTACATTCTGGCGCTTGCTGGCCTTGCTCGGCACCATCGGCGTGGCCGCGCTGTTCGCCATGGCGTCCGGCATCATGCAGCTTGCCAGCCGCAGCCAGGCCAATCCATTGCTCAAGGCGGTGGTCGACAGCGCCTTCGACGGCATCGTGGTCACCGACCATTCGGGCCGCGTGTTCTATGCCAATACCACCTATCTCGACCTGATCGGGGCGACCGACAATAACGACGTGCGGCCGATCGAGCGGGTCTTCGTCGGCGATCCCGACGTGTCCGAATCGATCTACCGCCTGCTCAAGGCCGCGCGCGAAGGCCGCCGCCTGCTCGAGGAGGTGCGCATTCCCGGCGCCACGGCCGAGGCCGCGCGCTGGCTGCGCATGCGCGTGCGCCCGCTCGGCGAGGGCAAGCACGACGCGCGCATGACGGTTTGGTCGATCGCCGACGTGACGCGCGACCGCGAGCGCCAGGAAAACGTGTTCCAGGAGCTGCAGCACGCCATCGATTATCTCGATCACGCGCCGGCCGGCTTCTTCTCGGTCGATAGCGCGGGCGACATCGTCTATCTCAACGCCACGCTGGCGACCTGGCTCGATCAGGATCTCGCCCAGGTCGGCGCCGGCTCGCTCAAGCTCGGCGATATCGTGGCCGGCGAAGGCGCCGCGCTCTTCACCGCGCTCAACGCCGCGCCCGGGGACGTAAAGACCGAGGTGCTCGACCTCGACCTCAAGACGCGCGGCGGCAAGCCGGTGCCGGTGCGCCTGTACCATAAAGTGGCGTTCGGCGCCGACGGCACGCCCGGCGCCTCGCGCACGCTGGTGCTCAACCGCGCCAAGGACGACGGCAGCGATTCCGCCCGCGCGGCCGAAGTGCGGTTCATGCGCTTCTTCCAGAACACCCCGATGGCGATCGCCACCGTCGACAAGACCGGCCGCATCGCGCGCAGCAATGCGCGCTTCGCCTCCGCTTTCGAGGGCATGCTGAAGGGCGACGACCGTTCGATCCTGTCGGTGGTGGCCGAGCGCGACCGGCCGGCGCTGGAGGCCGCGATCCGCAAGGCGGGCGAGGGCCATGGCGATATTCCGCCGGTGGAGGCCGCGCTTGCAGGCAACGGCGAGCGCTGGGCGAGCTTCTTCGTCTCCGCGGTGGAAGACGAGGATCACGACGGCGAGGCGGCCATCGTCTACGCGCTCGAGACCACCACCCAGCGCACGCTGGAAAACCGGGTCTATCAGCAGCAGAAGATGGAGTCGGTCGGCCAGCTTGCCGGCGGCATCGCGCACGACTTCAACAATGTGCTGTCCGTCATCATGATGGCGACCGATTTCCTGCTCAACGCGCACAAGCCGACCGATCCGTCGTTCCAGGACATCATCCAGATCAAGCAGAACGCCAATCGCGGCGCGGCGCTGGTGCGGCAATTGCTGGCGTTCTCGCGCAAGCAGACGCTGCGGCCGCAGGTGCTCGACCTCAACGAGACGCTCAACGATCTGACCATGCTGTTGCGCCGGCTGATCGGCGAGAAAGTCACCCTTACCCCGGCGTTCGGCCGCGATCTTTGGCCGGTGAAGGCGGACATCTCACAGTTCGAGCAGGTCATCGTCAACCTGGCGGTCAATGCGCGAGACGCCATGCCGGATGGCGGCAAGCTCACCGTGCGCACGGCCAACGTTCCGGCCAGCGAAAGCGACGCGCAGTCGTACAAAGGCATGCCGAGCGCCGACTATGTGCTGGTCGAAGTGTCCGATACCGGCAGCGGCATTCCGCCCGACATCATCGATAAGATCTTCGAGCCGTTCTTCTCGACCAAGGAAGTCGGCAAGGGCACCGGCTTGGGCCTGTCCACGGTCTACGGCATCGTCAAGCAGACCGGCGGCTTCATCTATGTGAACTCCGTCGCCGGCAATACCTCGTTCCGCATCTTCCTGCCGCGCTACATCGCCGGCGCGGAGGAGGCGCAGCCGCAAATTGCCGACGCCAACGCCCCGGCGATTGCCGGCGTCGTGTCGGCCGCCGACAATCTGGCGCGCACGGCCGCGGCCGATTTGACCGGGCAGGGCACCATCCTTCTGGTCGAGGACGAGGAAGGCTTGCGCGCGCTCAATGCGCGCGGGCTCACCTCTCGCGGCTACAACGTGCTCGAGGCCAGCAACGGCGTCGAGGCGATCGAGGTGCTGGAAAAGAACGGCCACGTCGATCTGGTGGTGTCGGACGTGGTGATGCCGGAAATGGACGGGCCGACGCTGCTCAAGGAACTGCGCCGGCGCGATCCCGCCGTGAAAGTCATCTTCGTGTCGGGTTATGCCGAGGAAGCATTCCAGAAAAATCTGCCCGAGCAGGAGCAGTACGAATTCCTCGCCAAGCCGTTCACGCTCAAGCAACTGGTCTCGAAAGTCAAAGAGATCATGGCCGGCTGAACGCGCGGCCCGAAATCGCCGGCGCCGATAAGCTCCTGGCGCGCCATGACATTCGCCTGACATGCCCGTGCGGGCCGTGGCCGACCCTTACAATTGGTGCCATGTGTACCTATGGTCATGGTCGCCAATTTCGCCGGGAGTTTAACGCCATGTTTCGCTATCGCGTTCTGATCGCGCTTGCCGCGATTGCAACCGTGCTTGTGTTTGCTGCTTCCGACGCGCAGGCCCGCGCCGGTGGCGGTTTTTCCGGCGGTAGCCGTGGGCTGCGCACGTTTTCGGCGCCGCCTCCCACACGCACGGCGCCAACCACCGCGGCGCCGATCCAGCGCACCATAACGCAGCCGGGCGGCGCTGCCGGCCAGACTGCAACCCGTCCCGGATTGTTGGGTGGCGGATTATTCGGTGGCGGCTTGCTCGGCGGCCTTGCCGCCGGTTTCATCGGCGCCGGCCTGTTCGGCATGCTGTTCGGTCACGGACTGTTCGGCGGGATCGGCGGTTTCAGTTCGCTTATCGGCCTGCTGTTGCAGGTCGTGCTGATCGTGGTAGTCGCGCGGCTGATTTTCGCCTGGTGGCAACAACGTCAACAGCCGGCTTACGCGGCGAGGAATCCGGCGGCCGGTCACGGCTTTGCCGGTCTCGGCGGCATGATGGGCGCCAGCGCCCCGGCGGCCGCGCCGCTCACCATCGCCAAGGCGGACTACGATGCTTACGAGCATTTGCTCGCCGACGTGCAGGCCGCATTTTCGGCCGAAGACTTGAACGCGTTGCGCGCCAAGGCGACGCCCGAGATGGTGTCGTATTTCGCCGAGCAGCTGACCGAGAACAGCAGCCGCGGACTGGTCAATCGTGTCACCGACGTGAAGTTGTTGCAGGGTGACCTGGCGGAAGCCTGGCGTGAAGGCGACGCCGAGTACGCCACCGTGGCCATGCGCTTTGCGCTCAACGACAGCATGGTCGAACGCGCGAGCGGCCGCACGGTCGAGGGCGGCAGCCCGGGCGAGGTCACCGAATTGTGGACGTTTAGGCGCGCGCGTGGCGGCGACTGGCTGCTCTCGGCAATTCAGCAAAGCTGATTTTGCGAATTTGCGCGCGCAAGCCGCGCCGGCCGCTTAATTGTCTTTGTCAGGACCGGCTTGCGGCGGCGCCGAATTCTTGGCGACGGCCGCGTCGGCATCGGCTTGCGGCACAAGCGTCGCATTCGCGGCAGTAGGCGCCGCATTCGCGGCATCGGCCAGGCTGCGCGCGAATTTCACGCCGACCTGACGCGGCTTGCGCCAGACGACGCGACAAAAGCGCCGCGCGGCGCCGTTGCTCGAGAGCATCAGGACAAAATGATCGGGAATTGTCGTCGAGTCCTGCACGTCGACGCGCGCGCCGGTGTCGGACACGTCGGAAAGCGTGCAATCAGTCCGTTGCTCGGCGCTCACCGCCAGCCAAGCGGTGTGGCGCATGGATTGCCGACGTGCCTTCCGTTTATCCTTGACCATGGAGCCCCGATGCCGCCGGATTAGGCAGGCGCGCCCTTACATTTACAATCGGTTAAAGCACGGCTTTTGCAGGGCGAACTATACCGTTTGGCCATTACCAATTCATAAAGTGCTATTGGGCGCAGGCCCTTAGGGCGCGAAACCCGGCTTGAACATTGACCAAACGTCGAAATCCGTCTATGCCGCCGCCCGCAACCTGGTTTATGGCCTCATCTTGCTGACACGCTGCCGGCTTTGGGCTGCGACTCAAGTGATCTCCCAAAAACTCGGAGTGTTGCCGCCAACGCGATGGGCGCGCGGGCGTTCAACAAGAAGCGTGAAAGGAACTATGATGCCTGTCGGAACTGTGAAGTTCTTCAATACCCAAAAAGGCTTCGGCTTCATTCAGCCGGACGATGGCTCCAAGGATGTGTTCGTGCACATCTCGGCGGTGGAACGCGCTGGGATGCGTTCGCTGGTCGAAGGCCAGAAGATCAGCTACGAGATCGTCACCGAGCGCGGCAAGCAGGCGGCAGGCAATCTGCAGTCGGCCTAACGTCCGGATCAAGAACTTCGCTGAATTGAAAGCCCGGCGGCGACGCCGGGCTTTTTGCCTGCCGGCGGTCCGTGATAGACAAGACCTCTGTAAAAAAATTCGATCGAACTTGACGATAATTCAGGGAGGAGGTCGGCATGGACATTATCGTTTGCGGATCGCGGCCGTCGCGCCGAGGGCCGGCGACGAGCTTCACCGGAACGGTGTGGCAGGATCCGATCATTCAGGCGCCCGATCCGGCGCTGTTGCGCGCCGGCCGGGTCCGCTTCGAGCCGGGTGCACGCACCTTCTGGCACACCCATCCGCTCGGGCAGACCTTGCACATCGTTTCCGGCATCGGCCACGTGCAGGCTTGGGGCGGTCCGATCCGGCAAGTGCGCCCCGGCGACACGGTCTGGATTCCGCCGGGCGAGAAGCACTGGCACGGCGCCGCGCCCGACAACAGCATGGAACACATCGCCATGCAGGAGGCCAAGGATGGCGAGCACGTGAAATGGCTCGAAGCGGTCACCGACGAGCAATACAAGACCAAACCTGCCGGCTGATACGGCGCCGTGCGTTCAAGCGCGCGTGATCGTCGGAATAGCGACACAGTGCCGGGGTTCTTTACTGCCATGGCGGGGCGACGGGCCTGCGCCGATGTCGGGAGGACTCTGAATGACGACGATGAGGATCGGCGTGCCGTTGGCGGCATGCCTGGCGCTGTTCGCTGCGGTGCCGGCGCAGGCGCAACAGGCCAATATGAGTTTCTTTGTGACCAGCGCCGGGCCGGGCAAGGGCGCCGACCTGGGCGGACTTGCCGGCGCCGACAAGCACTGCCAGCAGCTCGCGCAATCGGTAGGCGCGGGGGCCAAGACCTGGCACGCCTATCTGTCGACGCAAGGGGCGGGGGCGGTAAACGCGCGCGATCGTATCGGCAAGGGGCCGTGGATGAACGCCAAGGGCGTCGTGGTGGCGACCAGCGTCGACGATCTGCACAGCGCCAACAACAAGCTCACCAAGCAGAACAATCTGTCGGAGAAGGGCGAGGTCATCAACGGTCGCGGTGACAAGCCGAACCGGCATGACATTCTGACCGGCTCGACGCCGGACGGGAAAGCCTTTCCGGCCGACAAGGACATGACCTGCAAGAACTATACGAGCAGCACGCAAGGGTCCGTCATGCTCGGCCATAATGATCGCCAAGGCTTGCGCGAAGACGCGGAATCCCACTCCTGGAACTCGTCGCATCCCTCGCGCGGGGCGGACGGCGGCTGTTCGCAGGCCGATCTGCGCTCGACCGGCGGTGACGGGCTACTTTACTGTTTCGCGGTCAATTAGCGGCCTAAGCGGCAGCCGGCGCGTGCAAACAACGCGCGCCGGCTGTTTTTTTGCACGGTTTTGCGGCAAAGTTCTTTGGCGGTCGCGGCCCGCCGGATCGGAATTTTTAACCGTTTCGCCCCTATATACCGGCCCGGAAAGGGCCGGCATGACGCAATTCGACAACGTTCTGCTGCTCACCGGAGACGCGCTGCTTTATTTCGCCGCGCTCGCTGCGCTGTTGCGTGCCCGCACGCGGATCGGGCTCGGCGCCTTCTTCTGCGCGCTCGGGGTGATGCACTTCCTCGAGACCTATCTCGCCAGCATTTTCTACGTCTCGCTGCCGTTCGGCATCGTCACCTCGCCCGGTTCGACTGTGCTGTTCACCGGCAAGTTGATGATGTTGCTGCTGCTCTACATCCGTGAGGACGCCAAGGTCGTGCGCCAGCCGATCTATGGCTTGCTGTTCGGCAATGTCTTGCTGTTCGCGCTCGCTTTCGTCATGCGTCACCACACGCTGGTGCCGCTGGTTCCCGGCCGCGCCGCCGATTTCGGCTTCCTCAACGAGATGGGCGCGCTGATGGTGTGGGGCACCGCGATCCTGTTCTTCGATTGCATCCTCATCATCCTGCTCTATGAGCGGTCGCGCGCCTGGTTCGGCGATCGTGTGTTTCCGCGCCTCGCACTGTGCGGCGCGCTGGTGCTCACGTTCGACCAAGTGGCGTTTTTCACCGGCCTGCACATGCTCACCGGCGCAGGGTTAGCCGTGCTGGTCGGCGGCTGGATCGCCAAGATGGGCGCGGTTCTGCTCTACAGCGTGCTGGCCGCCGTCTATCTGGTTTACCTGGAGCGCCCGCTCGGCAGCCGCCGCAGCGCGCCGCGCATTTCCGATGTGTTCGACACGCTGACCTACCGCGAACGCTACGAGGACCTGTTGGCGCGCACCGGCAGCGATGCCTTGACCGGAACGCTCGACCGCCATTCGCTGGAATCGCACGGCCGCCGCGCGGTCGAAATGGCCGCCAGCGTCGGCCGTCCGGTGGCGATGCTGGTGATCGACCTCGACCATTTCAAGGCGTTCAACGACCGCTTCGGCCATGCCGCCGGCGACGTGATGCTCAAGTCCATCGCCAACGAAATCATCGCGACCGCCCGCGCCTCCGATTTCATCTATCGCTACGGCGGTGAGGAATTCATCGTCATCGCCGATGGCGTTGCGAGCGATGACGCGCTCGCACTCGGCGAACGCATCCGCCGCAGCATTGCCGGCATTGCCGGCAAGGACCCGGCGAGCTGGATGACCGCCAGCATCGGCATCGCCACCTGTCCGCACGACGCCACCGACTACAACACGCTGTTCGAGACGGCCGACCGGCGGCTCTATCAGGCCAAGGCCGCCGGCCGCGATCGCGTTGTCGGCGGGGGAGTGCCGCGCACGGCAGACGCGTCCGAGCCTAGCCTGGTTCCGGCGGGCTGATACCCCCTTGCAGTTACGGCGCGACGCGAGCGAAGCTCGCGCACCCGGAATGGCAAGGAAGATATCCCATGCGCTACCAGCTGTTTTATTGGCCGCAGATCCAGGGCCGCGGCGAATTCGTGCGTCTCGCGCTGGAGGATGCCGGCGCCGCTTACGACGACGTCGCGCGGGCGAAAGCCGGCATGGATAAAATGATGGCGATGATGAACGGCGGCAGCGAAAAGCGCCCGCCCTTTGCGCCGCCCTTTCTGAAGGCGGGCAAGCTCGTCATCGCGCAGACCGCCGATATCCTGTTCTATCTGGGCCCGCGCCTGAAACTTGCGCCACGCGAGGAGGCCGGGCGACTCTGGCTGCATCAATTGCAGCTCACGGTGACCGACTTCGTGAAGGAAATTCACGACACCCATCACCCGATCGCCGGCAGCCTCTATTACGAGGACCAGAAACCGGAAGCGAAAAAGTACGCGCATTACTTTCTCAAGGATCGCGCGCCGAAATATCTCGGCTATTTCGAGAGTGTGCTGCAGAAGAGCGGCGGGCCGAACGTGCTCGGCCGCAAGTTCAGTTATGTGGACCTGTCGCTGTTCCAGCTGGTCGAGGGTTTGCGCTACACCTTTCCGTCGGCGATGAAGCGGATCGAAAAGAAAGTCCCGCGTGTGGTCGCGCTGCGCGACAAGGTCGCCGCGCGCCCGCGCATCAAGGCCTATTTGGCGTCAGAGCGACGCTTGGCGTTCAACGAATTGGGAATTTTCCGGCATTACCCCGAATTGGATGAGTGAAAGGCGGCACGCAATCCTCTCCGGCGTCATTGCCGGGCTTGACCCGACATTCCATGATGAGCCTCGCCAGAGGGAATCTTACGTAACGCATTCGCAATCGGCGACGCCTCATGGATGCCCGGATCAAGTCCAGGCATGACACAGAATTTGTAGCGGCGTTATTGCGAAAACAATTACCCGTGCGCGGGCAGCGGCTTGCCGCCGGCCGTCGCCGGCTTCGAGGCGATCAGCGTGAACGCGATCACGCAGGGCTCAGTGCCCTTGTTCACCCAGTTGTGGATGGTGCCGCGCTGCACTAGCACGTCGCCGGCTTTGAGATGCACGCTGCCGATATCGAGTTCCATGTCGATCTCGCCCGACATTATTACCGCGTAGTCGATCGAATCGGTGCGGTGGTTGCGCGGGGATACGCCGGGCCCGAAGCTGACGATGCGGAACACCGTGCCGTTGTCTATGGTGGTGGCGATGGCCTTGTGCGAGGGATCCTCGCTGCCGTCATTGTTCACCGGGAAGCCGGTGCTCGACCAGATCACCGAGGATTCCGCGCCCGGCCGGGTCGAGATCACATTGGTCACGTTTTCGTCGATCAGCACCTTGGCGCGGCCCTGATCGTCGTGGCCGGTGACGACGCGGCGGAATTTCAGGCTCATCGGTCTTATCCTCCCTTGGATTTTGTGGCGCGATGTTTGGCGCAAGCGCGCCGTCTTTGCAATCGGTCTAGGCGACCGGCAGCGGTTTCTTGCCGGTCTCATGCCAGAGCAGGAACAGCCCGGAGCCGACCACGATGGTCGAGCCGGCGAGCAGCGGCAGCGTCGGGATGTCGCCCCAGAACAGGAAGCCGAGCCCCATCGCCCACACCAGCGAGAAATAATAGAACGGCCCGACCGCCGAGGGCGGTGCGAACGACAGCGAGCGCGTCCACCAATACTGGCCGACCCCGTTGAGCAGGCCATTCACCAGCATGGCGGTGAGGCCAAGGCCGGTCGGCCAGGCGAAGCCGACGATCGGCATGGCGATGGCGAAGAACGCCATGAGGAACACCATCTGGTACATGGTGAGCGTCTCCGCCGACTCGGTCGTGGTCATGCCGCGCACCGCCGCGGTGACGCTGCCGAACAGCACCGCATTGCCGAGCGCGAACAGCGCGCCAATGCGGAAGCTATCGGCGCCGGGCGCCGCCACCAGCATCACGCCGAGGAAGCCGGCGATCAGCGCGCAACCGCGCGCCAGACCGATTTTCTCCTTGAGCCAGATCGCCGCGAACAGCGTGGCGAACATCGGCGCGGAAAAATTGATGGCGATGGCGCCGCCGAGCGGCATCAGCGAGAAGGCGATGATGATGAAGCTCTGCGCCACCGCCTGCGTTCCGCTGCGGCCGAGGTGATCGCGCAGGCGCTGGGTGCGGAACACGATGAGCCCGGTGCGCGGCAGGATCAGCACGGCGCAGGCGGTGAGCGAGCCGACGGCGCGGAAGAACAGCACCTCGGCGAACGAATAGCTGGCCACCTGCCATTTCGCGATCGCCATGGAAATGGCGAACAGGACAGTGGCGCCCAGCATATAGAGGATGCCGCGCGGGACGCGGTCGGCGCGCGCGGCGATCGGACGCTGGTCGAGGCTGTCGGAAGTCACCGGGTGAAAAGGCCTCTGGCGGCAGGACGGGATGTTCCGCCTAGCATGGCCAAGGGTGAGCGGGCAGGGGCAAAAGGGAATAGCGGGGTTGCGAAGCCCCATCTCTGCCTCATCCTGAGGCGGCGCAAAGCGCCGTTTCGAAGGACGAGCCGATTACTTCCGCTTGCGCTTGCTTGCCAGCCGCGCCCGGCGCCGCGCCCCGGCAAGCCGCGCCGCCCGCCGTTTGAGCAAGGCGCGCCGTTCGCGCGCCTTTTTGGCGCGCCGCTTACGGCAGCGGCTGCATTTGCAGTTCGAGCGCCCGATCACGTTCTTGAGATAATCGATGCCATAGTCGTAGGTGATTTCCTCGCCTGGCTTGATGGCGCGCAGCGCGTAGATGAACACGCGGCGCTTCTTGATCGTCGTCTCGGCATTGGCATTGCAGGAATGATTGCCGTAGCGGGCGAGATTGCTGCGCGGCGTGCCGTCGATTGTCCAGCGGCTGTTGATCTCATACAGGTAGCGATTGCCGCGCGCCTCGACCTTTTCGGCTTCCTTGGTGGTCAGCAGCCGGCCCTTATATTCGGCGATTCGGGCGCGCTTCCGGATGGGCCGGGTGGCGAACAGGCCGAGGCCGGTGCGTGATCGGCCGACGCGGAAGGCTCTCTTGGGCATTTGCGAAATTTCGATTCCAACGGACAAGCGTTGCGGATGCCAGACGGCGGCGCGCGCGTCAACGTCAAAAAAACTTTGGCCCGGGCGAGCCGGGCCAAAGTCGCTGATGACAGCTTTTGTCCGGCTTAGTGTCGCCAGCCGCGGTCCCAATGGCAGCGGCCGTGCGGGCCACGCCAGCGGTGCCGGCCGCAGCCGTCCCGCACCTGGATCACCTCGCTGGTGGCCTTGGATACGCCCTACAGCGACGCGGCCGGCATGGCCTGGGCGCTGAACGTCATGAACGTGAACAAAGCAGCGATCGCGGCGAACAAGGCGAGCTCATTGCGCATATTGTTTTCTCCCTGACGATTGATTGAAGCACGGGCGAAACTGACCATAGCGCACGCGCGGTCGCAACGGTTCGGCGGCGGAAGTCACGCAGCCTTTACGGCAGCTCGGCGACCATCTTCTGGAACTCCTCCATCGTCCAGGCGCGCGCGGTGCGCGTGCGCGCGTTGCCCAGGCTGCCGAGCGCCAGCGCGAACTTGGCGACGTTGTCGCCGTTCGGCGTCTCGACCATGACCAGAAGGTCGGAGTCGCCGGAGGTCAAATAGACCTGCTTGATTTCGACGCCGACTTTCTTGGCGAGGTCACGCGCCTGCTGGGCACGTTTGGGCGCATCCTTGATCCCGCGGATCCCCTGATCGGTAAAGTTCAGCGACAAGATGAACAACATGATCATTCTCCTCTGGAAGGTTGGCCGCCCACACCGCGATCATCGGGCAACGGTCATTTGGCTGCAAGGCGCGATTGCTTGAACCTTTTCACTGCGGCCGGCGACCAAGACAGACTGAGCCGCTCACATAAGGATTTCTCATGACCAAGGCCGTCCGACGCCTTACCGGCGCGGCGCTGATCCTGTCCGCAAGCTTTGCCGCTGCCGCGCAGGCGCAGACCGCCGCCACCGGTCAGGAGCCGCCGCCCCAGGCCGACGCCGGCACGACCGGCCAGTCCAAATGCATCGACGAGGACGACCACTACAAGATGCGCGGCATGCAGCCGACCCTGGTGATCGAACTCGCGAACCTCTGCGAGCAGCGGCTGAAATGCCGGGTGTTTGCCTATGTCACCAGCGCGAAAGGAGCGGCGCAGGGCCGCGGAACCGTCGTGCTGGCGCCGAAATCGCACGGCGCGGCCGCGAAACAGTCATACACGATGAAGGTCAAGATGATCGGCGGCAGTTCGCAGTCGGCGCGCGAGTGCAAGGTGTTCTGAGACGTCGTTAACGACCAGAGAAACGGAAACAGTCAACAACAGGCGCTGCCATGACCAATGTTACCAAGTGTCTTGCCGGGGCCGCGCTGTTGGCCGCGCTGATCGCATCCGCCGCGCCGCAGGCTTCCGCCGCGCCGCTGTTCAAGATCGTGACCGTGAAGGATGAGATCGTGGTCGGTCTCAACGACGCCGAACTGAAGGACCTCGGCGGCGATGCCGGCGGCATCGCCAAGGCGATCGCGGCCAAAGGCTCGCTCTCGCTCTGGCAATACGCCGTGGGCCAGAAGGACGGTGAACGCTTCGTCGGCCCGCGCGGCAAGATCGGCGTGCTGGCGGCTTCCTCGCTGCGGGTGGAACCCTACAAGCAGCCGTTCAAGGTGATCGCGCACGAGTAGTGGCCTTCCGTCCGCACCGCTATTTCGCCGGTTTTGGCGGGCGTGTAGATTACGACCCGATTCATCCCCGCAGGCAGGCCGCGATCGTCAGCCGGCCGGCGGGGATCGCGCGTCAAAGGGGGACATCGGATGAGGCTCGCAAGGTATTTGTTCGTCCCGATCGCGGCATTGCTGCTGCCGCAGGCGGTACTGGCGCAAAGCGCGGTCGATAAAGGCGAGGCCGCCGCCATTGCCGAATGCAAGGCGAAATCCGATCCGGCGATCCTGGTCAACTACTGGAAGACGGCTGCGGGCCGCAGCCCGGCCGATTTGGCGGAACTTGAAAACCGCGCCAAACGTATCTGCGTGGCTCAGGGCGGCGGCAATAGCCACAGCTACACGATCGCCGGCAATGCCGGGCCGATGAAAGTGACCGGCACCGCTTGCAGCCTGGCGAAGCCCTTCAAGCTGAAGGGCTCCGGCGGCGGTATGTGGATCGAGTTCAGCTACACTCCGGGCAGTGAGGCCGGCGGCGCCGTGAGCTACACCGGTGGCGGCACCGGCTCGCTTGCGATGGTGCATATGGCCGGCAAGGGCACTTACACGGTGAAGCTGGACGACAAAGGCGGCAGTTTGAAACAGACCCATACCGGCGCCGTGACCAATCCGGGCGGCGGCACGGCCACCCACACCGACACCTTGAAGCTCACGCCGACGGGCCCGTGTTGAGCGGGAAAGCGCGCAGGGGCGACGCCATAACGCCAAGGACGCGGCCGCTCAAAGTGCTGCCGTACGATTGAACGCCGTCATTGCCCCGTCACGCATGGGGCGGCATGATAATGCCATGTCAGCAGACCCGGACCGCTGGCCCGCATTGCCCTATGCCGCGTGGGCGGACACCGCCGCCACGCTGCAATTGGGGACGCAAATCGTCGGCAAAATCCGCCTGGCGCTGACGCCGTGGCTCAATCATTCCTGGCACGTCACGCTCTATGTGACGGCGCGCGGGCTGACAACCGGGCCGATCCCCTATGACGCGCGCAATCTGCAGATCGATTTCGACTTCATCGATCATGTGCTGTGGCTGCGTACGACCGACGGGCAATTTCGCCAGATTGTACTCAGGCCGATGCCGGTGGCGGAATTCTATGCCGCCGTGACGATCGCGCTCAAAGAGCTCGGCATTGCCGCCGCCATCCGCTCCATGCCGTGCGAAATCCCCAACTGCATTCCGTTCGATGAGGACACTGTGCACGCCGCCTACGACGCCGATGCCGCGCAGCGGTTCTGGCGCGTGCTGCTGGCGGCGCACGACGTGATGGCACATTTCCGCACCGGGTTCCTCGGCAAGACCAGCCCGGTGCATTTTTTCTGGGGCAGTTTCGATCTGGCGGTGACGCGCTTTTCCGGGCGCAGGGCGCCGCCGCACCCCGGCGGCGTGCCGCATCTGCCCGACGCGGTGGCGCGCGAAGCCTATTCGCACGAAGTATCGAGCGCAGGCTTTTGGCCGGGCGGCGGCGCCATCGACTATCCGGCATTCTATTCTTACGCCTATCCGGCGCCGGACGGCTTTGCCGCGGCCAAGGTGAAACCGGCGGCGGCGTTTTTCTCCAAGGAACTCGGCGAGTTCCTGCTGCCCTACGACGCCGTGCGCAGCGCGCGCGATCCCGACGCCACGCTGATGGACTTCTTGCAGAGCACCTACGAAGCGGCGGCGGATGTGGCGAAATGGGACAGGCAGGCGCTGGAGTGTGCGCTGGGCGAGAAGGGCAGGCCGCGCGTGTTCTAGCGGGCGCTTGCAACCAATGCGGGTGCATGGCAGCATCGCGTTGAGAGAAGCGACCGTCAATCGCAGGGGGCGTCATGGCTGCGCCGGACAATCGCTACGCTTTCAGTCTGAAGATTGCGACGGATGCCGCGACACGCTGGAAATCGCGGCAGCAGGCGCGCGATCGCAAGAACGCCGCCGCCGACAACGGGCAATACACGGACGCGGACTCCAAGGTCCATCTGGCCGAGCACCTGAACCGGCTGTTGAAGGCGGTGGCCGCGACCGCTCCGGCCGGCATCGTCGCCCGGGCCGCGCAAGCTGAATCCATGGGGACCGCCGCCACGGCGCCGAGCCGCGCGATAACGGCCGCTGGTATCAGCGATCAAATGGTCGAACGCGTGATCGGCAAGACGCGCGATTTCCTCGCCATTCTTTTTTTCGACAAAGGCACGGTCTCGAGCCGCGCGGTGTGCCGGATCGTCACCACGCTGGACGACGGACAGAGCTTCGGCACCGGCTTTCTGGTCACGCCGCGTCTGCTTATCACCAATCATCATGTGCTGACGAGTGAGGACGACGCGACGCGCAGCAGCGCCGAGTTCAATTACCAGCTTAACGGCGCCAATGCGGTGCTGCCGGTCGAGAGCTTCAGGCTCGACCCGGCGAGCTTTTTTCTGACCGACGAGGGGCTCGATTTCGCGCTCGTCGCGCTGTCGCCGCGCTCGGCCACCGGCACGCCGCTGTCCTCGTTCGGTTTCTGTCCGCTCATCGGGGCCACCGGCAAGATCATCATCGGACAGCCGGTCAACATCCTCCAGCATCCCAAGGGCGACTTGAAACAGGTAGTGATCCGCGAGAACAAGCTGCTCGACCTGCCGGACACGCAGCCGGGCTCCGATATCGATCAATATGCCCACTACGAAGCCGACACCGACCCGGGCTCGTCGGGCTCGCCGGTGTTCAATGATCAGTGGGAAGTCATCGCGCTGCACCACTCCGGCATCCCGAAAACCAATGCGCAAGGCCAGCCGCTCGACCAGCAGGGCAATGTGTGGCCGCCGGGCGGCGACCCCGACCAGATCGATTGGGTCGCGAATGAAGGCATTCGCGCCTCGCGGCTGGTCGATTTCATTTCCAATGCCGCCGTCACGTGCGGCAAGGAATTGCGCGACGAATTCGTCGCCATCAGCCACGGCGAAGTGCAGCCGCCGGTCAAACCCGAAAAATTGGAGGAGCCGATCGTGCCGCCGTCAAAACCGGCCGCGGATGGTGCCGCGCCAGCGCCCGCGGAAACCGCCGTACAAGCCGCGCCGGCGGGGGCTGTGACCTTCACCGTCCCGCTCACCTTGACCATCGGCATCGGCATGTCCGGCGCGGCGGCGATGCCCGCGGTCGCCGCAGCGGCAACGTCAACGGCGGCGCCGGCCGTGGGCGCCGCGCTCGAGTCCGGCAAACCCGATCCCAATTTCGCGGTGCGTCCGGGCTTCGATCCGAATTTCCTCGGCTTTTCGGCGCCGCTGCCAAAACTGATGCCGGCGGTGGCCAACCAAGCCGCGAAAGTCGACGGCAGCGGCATCGAGCTCAAGTACTTCAACTACAGCGTCATCATGAACGCGACGCGCAAGCTCGCCTTCGTCTCGGCGGTGAACCTCGACGCGGTCGCGAAGTTTTCCGCCAAGCGGGTGGGCAAGGACAATTGGTATTACGACGACCGCATCTCGCACGATCTGCAGGCGGGCAAGGAGCTTTATGCCGGCAACCCGCTGGACTTCGGCCATCTGACGCGGCGCCAGGACGCCGGCTGGGGCGCGACGCTGGCGGCCGCCAACAAGGCCAACGACGACACGTTCCACCTGACCAATTGCTCGCCGCAGCACTCGATCTTCAACCAGAGCAGCCTGGCGAGCCACGCCGGCCTGCTGCTGTGGGGGACGCTGGAAAACTACGTCACCGCGCAGGCCAAGAAGGACATCAAAAAACTGACGATCTACAACGGCCCGGTGTTCCGCAGCAACGACGCGCCCTACCGCGGCATTCTGCTGCCGAAGGAATTCTGGAAGATGATCGCCTACGTCAAAGGTGACGGCAAGCCGGGGGCGGTCGCCTTCGTGCTGAGCCAGGAAAGCCTGATCAAAAACCTGGCGGCGGAAGACTTCGTCGAGGGGCCGTTCAAGGCGTACCAGATCAAGGTCAGCGATCTGCAGTCTCGCACCAATCTCGATTTCGGCAGCCTCGGCCAGTTCGACGCCATGCACAACGTCGCCAATGAAAGCCTGTTCGAGGGCGCCCGCACGCAGACGGTCGCCATCAACACGCTCGACGACATGGTGCTGTAGGCCGCGCGCCGCTCCGCTCAAGCCCGCGCGGTCAGATGGAATTGCGCCATCGACCAGCCGAAATACCAGCGCAGCGTCCAGGGGATCGGAACGAGCAGGACGCAGGACAGGCTGAACAGGAATGTCCGCCACAAAATGCCCCAGCCGCTGGCGACGTAGATCAATTGCTGGCTAGAGCCTTCGACGTGCCGGCAGGGCCAGCGCATCGTAGCGGTCAGCACCCAGGCCCAGCCGACGATCGTCAACATCGCCAGCGCGGCGAGCGCGATCCAGCCGAGCAGCGGCCAAAAGCCGCCGGTGAATTGCAGCGGCGCCCGGCGGCCGGCCCAGATCAGGTTGGGAAAGAACCAGCGCATGATGATCCAGAAGCACAGCACGGTGAGCGGCACCGCGATGAGCTGCACGGCCCAGTGAATGCTCCCGGCATCGGCGCACAGCGCCAGCAGAATGAAGATGTACCAAATGTCGCCGGGCTTGCTGGCGAAGCCGACCGCCTTGCCGTTCGGCAGCGATACATGATGCACGACCCAGCGATAAAAGCTGGTGGCCGCCCACGGCGCCGGGATCACCACGTATTGGCAGAGCCCGAGCAGCAGCGCGCGGCCGAACAGCGGCCAGATCCGCCCGGTGAAGATCAAGGCATCGGGCTGCGCGCCGGCGGGCCGCGCCGCCGGCAGCGGCTCGAGCGGGCCCGCCATCAGGCCGACGTCGCCGGCTTTGGCCCAATTCGGCATGGGGTTGCACCACACCAAGGTGTCGGCGGTGACCTCGGTGCGCGCGATCAAGTCGCGCAACTCGACCTCGGAGTAGGGGCCCTGCTGTGTGCCGCCGACCTTGATGTACCATTGCTTGTCGGCCATCGCGGCAGCGCCCCCTTTGCCCGTGGTTGACGGCGGATTGGACGAAACTCCCGGTGCGAATTCAATAGGCGGATGCGCCGAGCCTGCCCGGTGCGCGCCAAGGCAAGCATCATCGCCCGTATTCTTTGCGGCGCCGGGTACGCCGTCGTCTTCCCCGCCTTGGCGGGGACAAGCTTCTCCCCCAGGGCAAAATGCCGAGGGAGTGGAGCGCCGAGCGGCGCTACCGACTTCCGTTTTGCCGCGCTCTCTTTTGAAGAGCGCGGGCGCCTCTCGGCGCTCCACGGCGGCGATTTTTGGCCCCGGGGCCGTAGCTTCCGGACGCGGACGGGACCCTCGTGGGTCCCCGATCCGGGCAGCTTTCGCCGCCGTTCGTCCGCGCCGCGTCCAGCCCACCGAAGAGCGGTCCCTCGTAATGGGGACGGACGGCGACGCAGGGCCTCCCGGGTGCGAGGTTACGAGCCTCGCCCGCGGGCGCCGCACCAACCGGCGGGGGGATTTCCCGCCGCCGGTCATGAGGCGCTGCGCCGCATCTCCGGCGCCCGCCGCATCGTGGCTCCATCATCGAGACGTCTCGCGACGACGCCCTCAGCCGAGCCAGGCGGGAAGGAGGATGAGAAGGCAATATGGCGGAAGTGTGGAATATATTCCTATATTTATGGATTGGCAAAAATCAGGCGGCGAGCCGGGCGCGTGCTGGCAGGCGAACAGGCGCAGGGGTATATTGGCGCTTATGAGCAAAGAGCAGGTGAAAGCGGTTCTCGACCGTGTGCTGACCTGGCCGAGCGAGCGGCAGGAAGACGCCGCCAAGGTGCTGAGCTTGATGGAGGCGCAGGACTATAACGCCTACCGGCTCACGGACGCGCAAGTCGAAGAAGTGCGGCGGCGGCGTTCCGACACAAGCGCCAAACGGCTGACGCTCGACGAATTCAACGACCGTCTGCGCCGCCTCATTGCCGAATGAAGGTCGTCGTCCGCGAGAGTGCGGCGCTTGACCTCGAAGACATTTTTGTTTGGATTTCCAAGGGCAACCCGCGCGCCGCGGCCGAGATGGTCGAGCGCATCGGGCTGCGCATCAACCGGCTGGCGTTTCCAGGGCTTTCGCACATCGGGCGGCCCGGGCTGGTCGAGGGGACGCGCGAATTGGTCGAGCCGCCGTATATTATCGTCTACATGGTAGATGAGGTGGCAGACGAGATCACGGTGCTGGCGGTGATGCACGGTGCAAGGGATCGAAGCAAGGAAGAACGCTGACGCGCGACGCGGTCCTGATCGAAAAGGTGGATGGCAGCTATTCGGCCTGTGTGCCGCGCCACGGTAGTCTCAATCAAAACGCAGGCGATGAAAGGAAGGGCTGATGAGCCAAAAGGCCGAATTCCACAATCTGGAGAAACCGGACGACGGTTTGCTGCGTGAGCTTGCGCCGGGGGTGCTGACGCGCATCTTCGCCGGCGAGCACGCGATGCTGTCGGTGGTGACGATCGCGCCCAACGCGGCAGGCGTGCTGCATCAGCACCCGGAGGAGCAATGGGGCGTTCTGCTCGAGGGCTCCGCAGTGCGCTTTCAGGGCGATGAGGAGATCGCGGTGAAGAAAGGCGATTTCTGGCGCACGCCCGGCAAGGTGCCGCACACCATGCGCGCGGGGCCCGACGGCGCGCGCGTGCTCGACATCTTCAGCCCGCCGCGGCCGGAATATAAAAAGGCGGGGAGTGGGTTTGGCAACGCGTGAGAGGCCGTCATCCTGAGATGCGAGCCGCGCAAGCGGCGAGCCTCGAAGGATGACGGGCAATGAATCCCGGGCCGTCGCCCTTCGAGGCTCGGCCTGCGGCCGCAGCGAAAGCCATCATTTGCTGAGTCTGCTATGATGGGTTTCACTTCGTTCAACCCATCCTAAGGGCTGGAATTTTTGACGGCGCTCGGGCAGGACGTGAAGATCACGGTGAAGCCGACAAGGATGGCGGTGGGGGAGATGGAGTGGTGAGGTGAGGGGATTTTTGCAGCCTGCATGAGCGCAGCGAAATGCGGGGTTGGGAGAGTGTACAATCCCGGATTTCGCTACGCTCATCCGGGCTACGCTTGCTAAGCTCCGGCCTTCACCCTCGCCAACGCCGCCTTCAACGCCGTGGCGCTCTTGTCCAGCCCGGCGCGTTCCTCGTCCGATAGCTCCGGCATGAGCACCGCCTCGACTCCGTCGCGGCCGACGATGCTCGGCAGCGACAGCGTGACGCCGAACTCTTTCTGATAGCTGCCAATCGGAATCACCGCGCGCTCGTCGCGGAGCACCATCTCGGCGATGCGCGCCGCGATAAGGCCGATGCCGTATTGGCTGGCGTCGTGGCCCTCGATGATGGTGATGTTGGCGTAGCGCACGTCTTTCTCGATCCGCTCGCGCAGTGCGGACAGCGTCCCGCCGCTCTTTTTGAGCAGCGCCGTAAGCGGCACGCCGCCGATGCGCGCCGACGACCACAGGAATACCTGGCTGGTGCCGTGGTCGCCGATCACTTGCGCCTCGACATGCGCTGGGTCGGCGCCAAAATGCGCGCCGAGGTGCACGCGGAAGCGCTGGCTGTCGAGAAACGTGCCGGCCGAGAGCACGCTGTCATTGTCTGCGTTTTGGCCGGCGGCCGCGCGCGTGATGTCGGCGAGCGGGTCGGGCGGGTCGGTGACGGTGACCAGCACGGCGCGCGGCGCTTGTGCCACGATCTTCGGCACGATGTCGCGGTAGATCGCGGCGTTTTTGTCGAGCAGCCGCAGGCGCCCTTGCGGATCGTTGCGGTCGGTGGCGCCGCCTTTTTTCTCGTTGACGCCGGCCGCGATCAGCACCACGCCGCAGCCGGCCAGCGCGTCATAGTCGCCGTCGCGGATCTTGACCTTCGGCCCGAGCGGCGTGCCGTGGCGGATGTCGGTCGCCACCGCCTCCGCCGTCTTGCGCGTGCGGTTGACCAGTACGATCTCGCGCGCCGAGCCGCGGATCGCCGCCGCGTAGGCGCAGGCCGTGCCGACATTGCCGGCGCCGATAATGCCGAGTTTGGACATGGGTGTCGCAGATTTAAACGAGTGGCACGGTATTGCGTTCCGCGCCCCGCTTTCAATCGCCCGGTAAAGTGCCTAAAACGGCCCGGTCCGGCGCGCCGCCATCGTCACATCCGAGATTTGCCCATGAACGCCCCCGTCACACCGCCCACCGTCCCCCCGTACCACCACACGCCGCTCTTTCCGCTCGGCCCCGACAAGACCGCCTATCGCAAGCTCGAGGTCGGCGGCATCACGGTCGAGAAGGCGACGGGCAAGGACATGCTGGTGGTACCCCGCGAGGCCCTACGCGCGCTGGCCGAGGCCGCCTTCATCGACATCAATCACCTGCTGCGCCCGGCGCACCTCAAGCAGTTGCGCACCATCCTCGACGACCCGGAAGCGAGCGCCAACGATAAGTTCGTCGCCTACGATTTCCTGAAAAACGCGAACATCGCGTCCGGCGGCGTGCTGCCGATGTGCCAGGACACCGGCACCGCCATCATCATGGGCAAGAAGGGCCGCCTGGTGTTCACCGACGGCTCGGACGAGGGCGCGCTGTCGGAAGGCGCGCGCGACGCGTATCTGAAAAAAAACCTGCGCTATTCGCAGCTCGCGCCCATCTCCATGTTCGAGGAGAAGAACACCAAGAACAACATGCCGGCGCAGGTCGAGATCTATGCCGAGGGCGAGGACGCCTACAAGTTCCTGTTCATCGCCAAAGGTGGCGGCTCGGCCAACAAGTCGTTTCTGTTCCAGGCGACGCCGTCGATCCTGACGCACGACCGCATGCTGGCGTTTCTGAAGGAGAAGGTGCTCACCCTCGGCACCGCCGCGTGCCCGCCTTATCATCTGGCGATCGTCATCGGCGGCACTTCGGTCGAGCTCACCATGAAGACGGTGAAGCTCGCCTCGACGCATTATTACGACGAGCTGCCGACCAAGGGCAGCGAGGACGGCCACGCCTTCCGCGATCTCGAGATGGAGCAGGAAGTGCTGAAGATGACGCAGGCGACCGGCGTCGGCGCGCAGTTCGGCGGCAAATATTTCTGCCACGACGTGCGCGTGATCCGGCTGCCGCGGCACGGCGCCTCGCTGCCGATCGGCTTGGGCGTGTCGTGCTCGGCCGACCGCCAGGCGCTCGGCAAGATCACCAAAGACGGCGTGTTCCTCGAGGAGCTCGAGCACAATCCGGCGCAATACATGCCGGAGTTCGATCACAAGAAGCTCGGCGGCAAGGTCGTCACCATCGATCTCAACAAGCCGATGAAGGAAATCCTGGCGACGCTGTCGCAGTATCCGATCAAGACGCTGGTCAAGCTCAACGGGTCGATGATCGTGGCGCGCGATCTGGCGCACGCCAAGCTGCGCGAACGGCTGGAGCGCGGCGAGGGGCTGCCCGACTATTTCAAGAACCACCCGGTCTATTACGCGGGACCGGCGAAGACGCCGCAGGGCTACGCCTCGGGCGCCTTCGGGCCGACCACCGCGGGGCGCATGGATTCCTACGTCGCGCAGTTCCAGGCGGCCGGCGGCTCGATGATCTCGGTCGCCAAGGGCAACCGTTCGCCGCAGGTGCGCGAGGCCTGCCAGAAATACGGCGGCTTCTATCTCGCCTCCATCGGCGGCAGCGCGGCCAATCTCGCCGAATACTGCATCAAGAAGGTCGAGGTGCAGGAATACCCCGAGCTCGGCATGGAGGCGATCTGGCGCATCGAGGTCGAGGACTTCCCCGCCTTCATCGTCATCGACGACAAGGGCAATGATTTTTTCAAGGAATTGAATTTGGGTTGATGGCCAGCAACGAACTCGTTTCACCTCTCCCATAGGGAGAGGTCGCGAGCGAAGCGACCGGGTGAGGGGTTATGGCCTGTCGAGAGTCACTTGCCCCCTCACCCCAACCCTCTCCCCCAAGCGGAGAGGGAGCGCGCTGAGTTTGCAGCAGGGACAGGGGGCTCAGACCTGCGCTACTATCTCGCCCAACCCAAAGCGAGGAGGGAGCCCGCCCATGATCACCGCCATCGTCCAATTCCAACTGCCGGCGCCGGTGTCGCTGCAGGAAGCCACGCGCATGTTCGAGTTGACCGCGCCGAAATATCAGAATCTGCCGGGACTGATCCGCAAATATTATCTGCGCTCGGAAGACGGGCGCACCGCCGGCGGCGTTTACCTGTGGGAGTTGAAAGCCGCGGCGGAAAAAGTCTACAGCGGCGAATGGCGCGAGCGCGTCGCCAAGCTCTACGGCAACGCGCCGCAGGTCACTTATTTCGACACGCCGGTCGTCGTCGACAATCTCGCCGGCGGCGCCATCACCAAAGCGGCATAGGCGGGCGCCGTCAGCGCGCCGGCTGTTTCGGCATGTTCTTGGCGAACACGCCGAGCGTGATGGCGCGCGCGACATATTGCGCCAGGCAATTGTAGCCGGCCTCGTCGCGTATGCGCGCGCGACATATTGCGCCAGGCAATTGTAGCCGGCCTCGTCCTGAGAATTCCTCGGCCACCGGCTCGGGCCCGGTATTTTGCGCCTGATTGATGATCTGCATCGCCTCGAAGAAACGGATGACGATCACGTTCTCCTGCGCGGCCACGCGACGCAGGGTCTCGCGGATATCGACGTAATGCGGGTCGCGCACCATCTCCTTGGCGAATTGCAGGCCGACCAGCACCACATCCACTTTGTGCTCCTTCAGCCAATCGATCTGGTCCTTGACGGTCGCGGCGAATTCGTCCGTCGGCACGTCGGCGAGTGCGTCGTTGGTGCCGACCTGCCAGAGCACCAGATCGGGCTCCTCGAGCGCGACCTCGTTCTTCATGCGGATGGCGGCGTCGGCGGCGAGTTCGCCGGAGACGCCGCGATTGATCATCACCACGTCGACGCCCTTGAGCGCGTGCTCGAGCATGGTTTCGATCAAGGCGGTGTAGCCGCCGCGGCGCGCGCTGACGCGGCCGGGCGCCGCGCCAAACGCGAGGATGCGCAAAGTTTTGCGCTGCGCCAGCGCCACCGTCACATTGGGCAGTGGCGATTGATCGGCGTCCGCGCTGGCGCCGCGCTGGCATGCCTTCGACAACGGCGTCGCCTGCGGCGCTTGCGCGTGCGCAGCGCCGATCAGCACTGCGACGAGCGCCGCGCCGATCAAGCCGGCGAGGTTGAGCGGGTACGTTGTCGCGATTCGGCGAGCCATGCGGTGAACGCCATGACGATGATTCCGGAAACTACCACGGCGGTGTCGATGCCGACAGTGCCGCGATAGGCGAAACGGACGAATTGCGCCGTCAGAGAGAGCAGCGAGCCGATGCAGAACACGTAAAGCGAGTTGCGCCCGAGCATCGCCAACATGCCGATCAGGGGCGTCACCAGATACCGCAGGTAGGCCACGTCCGCGCACCAGCGGATATAGCGGAAGGCCGCCGAAAACACCGCGATCAGCGAGAGAAACTGCAGCAGCCGGCCCGGCGTCGCGTAGGTCTTGTCGAGGATGAAGAACAGTTTTGGGTCGGGCACATGGGTCGGGTCCGGCCACCAGTCGAACCAGGGCACCAAGACGCCGAGAACCACCCCCGGCACAGCCAGTACGCGCAAGGGCACGATATGGCGGCGCGCCCAAGCGCCGATGCCATAGTCCGCGCGGGCGATCGAAAAGCCGAGCACGAAGGTGAATTGCCAGGCCAGCGGGTTGAAGAACCAGGTGCCGGACACCGGCCAGGTCGGCAGCGTCAGGCGGAAAGCGAGCGCGCAGAGATAGAGCAAGGCGGAAGCCGGCAGCAGCAGCGCCGGCACGACGCGGTCGATCAGCGCGAAGAACGGCGCCATCAGCATCAGCACGACGTAGAGCGGCAGGATGTCGAAATAGCCCAATTGATGGGTGAGCAAAGCGAGGCCGATATGCGTCGGCACCGGATCGTTGAACACGGCGGCGGCGTTGTGCCATTCCAACAGCAGCGGGTTGTCGAGTTCGATCGAGGTGAGCGCCAGCATGGCGATCGCCAGCATGGTGATCAGCACCTGCGCGGCATAAAGCTCGAGCGCGCGGCCGAACAGGCGCAGCATCACGTCGCGCGTCGGCATATGGCGGCCGCCGCCGTCCGCCATCAGGCGCAGCGACCAGCCGGCCAGGAACACGAACAAGTCGGCGGCGTCCGAGATCGAGAAATTGACCAGGGTATATTTGGCGTAGACCAGGCCGGGGATGTGGTCGAGGAAGATGGTGATGAGCGCAAATCCGCGCCAGAAATCGACCGCATTGGGTTGACGCGTCATGTCCGGGCCCTGTTCGCGTCGGCGTAGCGGCACTGTGCCGGGCGCGCGCGCCCAAGGTCAAGCAGGCGCCAGGCGCCGTTCCGGCTTACGCGGCGGGCCGGCGGGCGATGATGTTGACGACCTTCATCGTCATGACCGGCTCGTCGGCCTGATTGAAGACTTCGATGAAGGAGGTCACCGCGCCGCGGTCGGGTTTGGATCTCGACGGCGCGGCCTTGAGCACGGTCACGCGCACCGATAGCCTATCGCCAGGGCGCACCGGCTTGAGCCAGCGCAACTCGTCGAGGCCCGGCGAAGCGAGGCTGGCGACATGGGTGAGATAATACTCGGCATAGAGCCGCATCATCAGCCCGCAGGTGTGCCAGCCGCTTGCGATCAGGCCGCCGAATTGGTTCTGTTTGGCCACCTCCGGATCGGTATGAATACTCTGCGGATCGTAAAGCCTGGCGAAGGCGACGATCTCGTCAGTCTCGACCGCGACGCTGCCGAAACTGTGGACGTCGCCTTCGATATAGTCCTCGAAGTAGCGGTCATCGATGGCGTGCGAAAACGGCATGCGGGCAATTAAAATCCGGTGGCGAAGCGCGCCATCACGACGATGATGGCGATCTGCATCACGCCCTGCACGCCGACGACGCGCACGTAAGTGCGCATCCAGCGCTTGAGCTTTTCCGGGTCGGGCGACGGCTTTTGGATCTCGAAATAGAGCTTGAGATTCATCGGCAGCAGATAGCCGAGCCCCTGCACGGTGAGCACACTAACGATGGCGAGCGCGGCGATCACCCACCAGAATTGCGGGTAGCCGAGATCGAGGAAGCCCAAGCGCACCGCCAGAAACCAGCCGGCGGTGGAGGTGATGGCCGACAGCGTCGGCATCAGGATGAGCGTGCGCGGGATGATGCCGGCGATCATGGCGCGGCGGGTGTCGAGCGAGACCCGGCGCAGCACCGGCCCGATGACGAAGCCCATGAACAGGTCGATGCCGGTCCACAGGCTGCCTGCCATGACATGCACGAAATTAAGAAACCACAGGCTGCTGCCGAGGATCGCAACGAGCATCGCCGCCAGGGCTACTGCCGCGGCGGCGATGTAGGCGGGCCGCAGTGGCGCGGTGACGCGCGCTTGCGGCGCTGCAATGCTCGTATCGGCCAACCCGCGCTCCCGTTGTTGCAACGGCAACGAAGTTAGCGGCGGCGAACCGGCCTGCCAAGGGCCGCGTTGCGCGGCCCAGGTCCAGGTTCAGACGCTCAGCGGAACTCGGCGCTTTCCGCGGCCTGTTGCGCGACCGCGCCGAATTCGCCGGCCGAGGCCTGCGCGCGCATCTGATTGAACACGAAGACGCGGATCGCCGAGGACAGGTTGTTGCCCTGCCGGCCTTGGTCGATCTGCCGCACGATTGTCGACAGCTTGGCTTTCTGCGCGTTGGCGATGGCGCGCAGGCCTTCCCAAAACTCATCCTCGAGCGAGACGCTGGTCTTTTGCCCGTTGCGGACGATGGAACGTTTGATATTTGCGGTGTTCATGTTTTCTCCAACGATTAGCCGTGGCGGGCGAAACCGCCGTCTTTCAGATGGCGAGCGCACCATGACCGAGATTGCCGCGACGGTATTGAGCAAGATCAAAACGGCATACGGAGCAAAGGCTTCCCGCGAAGCACCAGTAAGGCGCGGGAACCGGCGCCGGGCCGCGTGATTGCGGTTTAGTGATTGTTTTTAATGAGCAATTTCCGAGCCGTTCGGCCCGGCGCTGGCTAGTCTGCCGCGGTTGTCGCAAGACCGGGGACAGCCATGAATTTTACCATAGGTTTGATTCTCATCGCCGTCACAGTGGCGATGATCGTGCTGGGGCGGCCGGTTGACGGAGAATCGGCACCGTTTTAGCGGGTGTGGATCGTTGGCCAGATCTACGCGCTGGGCGCTATGGTCAGCGCCGTCATCGGCGTCACCATCGTGATCACTAGCTGGCCGTTCTGAGCGCCGCCGCCTATTGACGCGCGCCGCCCTTATCCGGGCTGGCACTCAGGTGCCATTCGCCGGCCGCCGCGATTTGCCGTCGCGGATCACCGTGTGGGCAGCTCAGGCACTCAAAGGTGTCGGAATTATCCAATACTTCCCGCGACTTGCTCGCCTGCATGGCGACGCCGCAGACCGGGCGGCGGCGAATATGGCGGCTCCGGCTTTCAGCCAATTTTTGATCCGGAAAATTTGGACGCGACCAATCCCCGAATGCCATTGCGCCGGAATTGATTTCGATCAATGCGGTTTCCCGCCGCCGCATTGTCCGGCGCGCCGCGGGCCGCTCGCCACGATTTAGATGATATAGGTCAATGCGCCTGTTGGCCTTGCCGCCAAACTGTTTAAATGTGGCAGCAAGTAACCACCGCTCCGTTCGACCGCGATCTTGAGCTGGCCGTCATCGATGACGACGGCCCGCACGCGCTCGTATTTCCGTGCCGCCGCATTCTCAACGGATGGATGAAGGTGGAGACCAAGGAGCGGCTCGACGTACGGCCAACTCATTGGCGCGATTGGCAGTCCGCGCATGCGAACCAGGCCGATGCGCTCCGGGCGAATCCGAATTCCCGCTAAAATTTTGTCTGCGCCGATTCCAGATCCGGAAGCGTCCGGCGGCGCAGCGATCAGCACCGTTCTTTCGGTACACTGAATGTCGTTTCCAGCGTTTCCGCCTTGTCGGCAAGTTCCTCGCTGATCGCGGTGAGCGCGTCGCGCGTCCGCGCGTCCGAGCAAGTGCGCGCGATCCTGTTGCAACGCACGGCGAGATTTCGAAGATAGACAGCAATTCAAATTTGCATCGCATCCGCAAAACCGAATGCCAATGGCGAAAACAAAGCAAGATCGTCGCAGGGGTTGAAGCCAGTAAGCGCTGCAATTGCTGCACTTCTGTGCCGACATAAAAGAGGCCACCAACGGGGCGGCCTCTTTGATCCGTTCGCCCCATCAATCGAGTGCGAACGTCATGTCGTGCATCTTCAGTGCGGGAAGAGCTTTCGCATAATCGGTCTGCATCTGAAGAACGTTCAGTGTGGTATTTTGCACGGCATAAGCTTCCGCGCGCGTGGTCGGAACCACGCTCCTTACGCCGACCACGAACAGGACAACCGCTGCGATTGCGATGAAATGATGTAGTGCGCGCATAATGCACCTCTTTTGCCAGCATCGCGTTGCAGCGTAATTTTTTGCATTGCACCAAAATTTCATTGATGCCGATCAAAAGCTGGCAGATTTTGACCGGAGCAATAATTCGGACCGCAAGGCGGCTGGTGCGATTTTGTGAGAGGGCATTGAATCGAAGAGGCCGCCCACAGGGGCGGCCTCAAGCCTTTGCCGTGGTTTTGCGCCTATGACGCATAGAACCACACGGCGATGATGCCGATCGCAATCATGGCCACGGCCGCGAGCATGGAATAGGCCAAGGCGTGATCATGCGTTTCTTGATGGGTGATGGTTGACATTGGTTTTCTCCTCGGGTGCCCTCGTTGCGGAAGGCCGAAATTGCAGCGAATCCGTATATAGACTTTAGTCGTATGTAGTTTTTCGCGGCCTTGACCCAGATCAAAAGCACCAATCAAATTTTCAAATGGGGGCCGCCGATTGAGGCGGTCTTAACCAAAACGGACGCCGATGCGGCGCGCCGACCGCCAGGCGACGTGGCATTCCCGTTTGAGCTTGTCTTTGCTGACGACCAAAATGAAGTCGTTGGGAATGCCGACCGGACTGGCGACTTTGAGACAGGCGCCGTCGTCCGAAATATTGCGCACGGTGCAGTCGATGCCGGCTGCGCGATCGAAGGCGATCATGCCGGCTTTCAGGATACGCTGACGCTGGCTCTTCCTGTTTTCGCTCATGGCAAAAACGAAAAAGATTATTTGCGCTTATCGAAATACGACGCGCCCGGGGTGCGCACGTTGCGCGAGTAGAAATCGGCCCAGGCCAGCGGCACCGCAAGGAACGCGAAGGCCGCAACAATTGCGGCGACGACGATAACGGTTTCGGCCGGCATGGCTATGCGTCCTTCTTCGGCGTTGGCGCGATGGTGATGGTCAAACCGCAACGCTGGCACAGATGGACGACGCCATCCTCGATGCTCTTCGCCTGCATGGCGACGAGGCAGACCGGACAGGACTTTGGCGGTTTGGGCTTGAATGTTTGGCTCAAAGCGGGGGCCAGATACCACTCACAGCCGGCCTGGGTGAATACGGACGTTTACTTAGTGCATGAGCCATCAAACGAAACGCGCCGCCGGCCAAGACGGGCCGGGCCGCGGGGGCGAACAGGCGAGGACGCCGTTTGAAATGAAAGAGGCCGCCAATCACGGCGGCCGGTGCAACCTTTTTTCGCCCAAAAGACAATTTATCAGACAGGAGACCGTGGTCCGTAAGGACCGCGATCTCCTGCTGGTCATCTCCAAGATCCAGAACGTTGGGCGGTCCAAATCTCGGGGGACGACTCTATATACAACGGGCCGTCCCCTAAATTCCTGCGGTTCTGAGTGATTTTGACGCAGACCAGGCCTAGCGTCGCAACAGTCCGCTCGGGATCAAAGCCGGCCCGCCTTCGAAAGAGACCGCCAACTGAAGCGGCGTTCGCGGGCGTTCTGTGGATCGGCGCGCCAGCACACGGGGCTGATGTCGGCCTTCCGCAACTCCCGTCCATCCGCGTCGACAATTCGCGTCGTGGCATACGCGCAATTCGCGCATTCAATTGTTTGTTTTTCGCAGGCCTGACGCGCCGGATGCGGCGTTCGGCGCCGAACGCGCATAATGCCCTTACATTTCGGACATGCGACTTGAAAATCGGCACCGAATGGCTTGCCCATCACGCCCCCGTCTAGGCGCAATGACCTGGTCTTCACCCGAGCTAATGTCGAATAAAAGTTCCCTAAAAGGGGCTATCGGGCCGTAAATGGGGCAGAAACGGCCCAGCGGTAGAAATCAGGGGCTCGCGCCCGGAGGGGCCAATTTGTTCAAGACCAATCGTGCGGTCAGCGCGAGGGCGCCGAGAACGACCGCAATTCCTATGGCGAAGATGAACGGCATATTCGTACCGGTATTGTTTGCTTTTTGAGCCTCCCGAGCATAGCGAGAATTGTATTAACCATATGTCAATCGGCGATATTGAGCTGCAAATCTGCGGCAGAAACGTCGCCGAAAACTTCCCTGCCATCCAGAATCCGCCAATCGCAAATCAGGCCACGGCGGCTTAAAACGTCGCAACATCGCCGCAAAATGTTCCAGCGGTAGCCAGCGGCGGCTCTCAATCTAGATTGTGCTAAATCAAACACCAGTAATACATCGGGATTGCAGGACATCGAAATAGGACAAAACCCCGTTATTTTTCAACCTGCCCGTGCGGCCGCAAGCCCCGTTACGTCCCGGCAAACGGCTACTGATGCCCATCTAATAGATATTTGCAAGGCCATCCGGACGTCGAAAGGTGCCGCTCGGCTCGGTAGACGGGGCCACTCGCGCGAGTGGATTGGTCGCGCCTGAAACAAAAGGCCGCCAATTGAGGCGGCCTACTTTGCGGTGGTCAGACGATCCTTGGCATTTTCCTCACTTAGCAACACCAAGATTTGCGGCCGTTTTGCGATGTTGGTCGCCTCGGCTAGTTGCTTGCCTAACAGAATCAGTTTTCAGCGTGGATGAATCGTGCGGTGGCTGCGTCTATGGGGCACATGGTCGCCTCCGTAAAACGCATTACCCAAATAGAGCACGATGCTCCTCTAATTCCCGGCGACCTAATGAAAAGGGACCAGCTTTGTTCTCAATAGGGGCCACTAATTTATGGCCGGGGGAAAGGGGCCGGCGCTTGTGGATTTGGTACTGCCCGAAAAAAGAGGCCGCCAACTGAGGCGGCCGCTCTTTCAGCGTCCGGTTAGTGTGTCCGCCAAAGCCCGGCAGTTCTTTTGGGTCCTTTAATTTTCCCGCGTCGTGCGCGAGCTTTATGTAGTCACGACCCATTAAGAGCGTAGCGTTCCATTTCATGTTCCCCCTGCGCAGTGCTCGCAAGGCGAAACGATTTGCGTGCATCCTCGATGAAATATTTGGTTTCGCTCATTGGGTTACCCCTCTGGCATTGGATGAACTGTACAGGGGGTAACGTTTCATGCGCCTAGGGGTTGCAAAACTATAGGCCAATTATCATGGCTAATGCGTCAGTATCGGTCGAATTAGGCCACTGCCACAGTCGAAACTGGCCACTAAGGGTCGAAACAGGCCAGTACCCGTGGATCAAAAAGAACATATTGCGAACAAGAACAAATAGTGTACATTGTTTGCTTCAGTCGATTCCGGTGCCGCGGGCCAAGGGCCGCGTTTGTCGGGGGGTCAATTCTTAGGCCATAAGGAGCGCGAGATAAGTCAGCCTGCCCTGCGTATCGTCGAAGGATCATCCATGGACAAGTCGAAAGCCCTGACCGCCGCGCTCAGCCAGATCGAGCGCCAGTTCGGCAAGGGCTCGATCATGCGGCTCGGCAAGAACGACAAGTCGATGGATATCGAGGTCATTTCGTCGGGCTCGCTCGGGCTCGATATCGCGCTCGGCGTCGGCGGCCTGCCGCGCGGCCGGGTGGTGGAAATTTACGGGCCGGAATCCTCCGGCAAGACGACGCTGGCGCTGCACACCATCGCCGAAGCGCAGAAGCTCGGCGGCATCTGCGCCTTCGTCGATGCCGAGCACGCGCTCGATCCCGTTTATGCCCGCAAGCTCGGGGTCAATGTCGACGACCTGTTGATCTCGCAGCCGGACGCCGGCGAGCAGGCGCTGGAAATCGCCGACACGCTGGTGCGCTCCGGCGCGGTCGACGTGCTGGTGGTGGATTCGGTCGCGGCCCTGGTGCCGCGCGCGGAACTCGAAGGCGAGATGGGCGACGTGCAGCCGGGCAGTCAGGCGCGGCTGATGAGCCAGGCGCTGCGCAAGCTCACCGCCTCGATCTCGAAGTCGCGCACCATGGTCATTTTCATCAACCAGATCCGCATGAAGATCGGCGTGATGTACGGCTCGCCGGAGACCACCTCGGGCGGCAATGCGCTGAAATTCTACGCCTCCGTGCGCCTCGACATCCGCCGCATCGGCGCCATCAAGGAGCGCGACGAGGTGGTCGGTAACCAGACCCGCGTCAAGGTGGTCAAGAACAAGCTGGCGCCGCCGTTCAAGCAGGTCGAGTTCGACATCATGTACGGCGAGGGCGTCTCCAAGGTCGGCGAGCTGATCGATCTCGGCGTCAAAGCCGGCGTGGTGGAGAAGTCGGGCGCCTGGTTCTCCTATGACAGCCAGCGCATCGGGCAGGGGCGCGAGAACGCCAAGACCTTCCTGAAAGAAAACCCCGACATGGCCGCCAAGATCGAGGCGCAGGTGCGCCAGAATGCCGGCCCGATCGCCGAGGCGATCCTGGCGGGCGAAGAAGAGAAAGACGACGACGAGGCCGCGGAGGCCTAATGGGTAAAAGCTGCGACATCCACGCTTCCCCTCTCCCCTTGTGGGAGAGGGTGCCTGAGCGAAGCGAGGGCGGGTGAGGGGTTCTAGCTTCCCGATCGAAAAAAGATTGTAAGGCGCAGCGGCGACGCCAGTTTATCGCCGCACCAATCTGGAGACGCGTCTCGCGTATCGCCCCCGTCGGCACCCGGCTGCGTAAAGCGGCCGCCACCGAAGACGGGGGCGAAAGCGTTTTGGGGGGCACGTAATTCGAGGCGGGGCGGCATTCGCGCCTTCCCTCTCCCCTTGTGGGAGAGGGGGCCCGAGCGGAGGCAAAGCCGAGCGAGGGCGGGTGAGGGGGCCAGCCTATCGTCGAGCTCTGACCCCATCACCCGGCTAGCGCTTCCCTCACGCTCCGCGCGTGCCACCCCCTCCCACAAGGGGAGAGGGGAAGTGAGCGCGCGGCCATTCCCTTCCTGGACTTAACCCACCCCCGTCGCTAAATAGGCCCCGAAACGTCAAGCCGGGCGGGGATTTAGCATTCCCGCCCATGTTTTGCAGGGGATGGCGGTCGAACCGACATGAGTGGCGTCAACGATATCCGCAAAAGCTTCCTCGATTTTTTCGCCCGCAACGACCACCAGGTCGTGGCGTCCTCGGCGCTGGTGCCGCGCAACGACCCGACGCTGATGTTCACCAATGCCGGCATGGTGCAGTTCAAGAACGTCTTCACCGGCCTGGAAAAACGCTCCTATTCGCGCGCCGTCACCGCGCAGAAATGCGTGCGCGCCGGCGGCAAGCACAACGACCTCGACAATGTCGGCTATACGGCCCGCCACCACACCTTCTTCGAGATGCTGGGCAATTTCTCGTTCGGCGACTACTTCAAGGAGCGCGCCATCGCGCTCGCCTGGGAGTTGATCACCAAGGATTACGAGATTTCGCCGGAGAAGCTCCTCGTCACCGTCTATATCGACGACGACGACGCCTTCAATCTGTGGAAGAAGATCACCGGTCTGCCCGACCGCAAAATCCTGCGCATCTCCGGCAGCGACAATTTCTGGTCGATGGGCGACACCGGCCCCTGCGGCCCCTGCGCGGAAATCTTCTACGACCACGGCGACCACATTCCCGGCGGGCCGCCCGGCTCGGCCGAGGCCGACGGCGACCGCTTCATTGAGATCTGGAATCTCGTTTTCATGCAGTACGAGCAGCTCGAGGGCGGCAAGCGCATCGATCTGCCGCGGCCCTCGATCGACACCGGCATGGGGCTCGAGCGCATCGCCGCCGTGCTGCAGGGCACGCACGACAATTACGCCATCGACCTGTTCGCCACCTTGATCCAGCACATCGCGGACCTGACCAAAGTCGGCGCGCACGGCCCGCACAAAGCCTCGCACCGGGTGATCGCCGATCACCTGCGCGCCGCGTCGTTTCTGATCGCCGACGGCGTGCTGCCATCGAACGAGGGCCGCGGCTACGTGCTCCGCCGCATCATGCGGCGCGCCATGCGGCACGCCGAACTGCTCGGCGCCAAGGACCCGTTGATGTGGAAGCTTGTCCCCGCGCTCACGCGCGAGATGGGTCAGGCCTACCCGGAGCTCACCCGCGCCGAGGCGCTGATCACCGAGACGCTCAAGCTGGAAGAGACGCGCTTTCGCGCCACGCTCGAACGCGGCCTCGCCATCCTCGACGAGAAGAGCGCGGAACCTCACGAAGGGCGCCATGCTCGACGGCGAGACCGCCTTCACGCTCTACGACACCTATGGCTTCCCGCTTGACCTCACGCAGGACGCGCTGCGTGCGCGCGGCATCGGCGTCGATCTTGCGGCTTTCAACGACGCTATGGAGCGCCAGCGCGAAAAGGCGCGCGCCTCCTGGTCGGGCTCGGGCGAAGCCGCGCAGGAAACCGTCTGGTTCGGCCTGCGCGAGAAGTCCGGCGCCACCGAGTTCCTCGGCTACGAGACCGAGAGCGCCGAAGGCGTGGTGGCAGCGCTGGTGCACGACGGCAAGGAAGTTTCCGAGCTGAAAAAGGGCGAGAGCGGCGCGGTCATGATGAACCAGACGCCGTTCTACGCCGAGTCGGGCGGCCAGGTCGGCGATACCGGCGAGATGCGCCGCGAAGGCGTGCGGCTTGCCGTCACCGACACCCAGAAAAAGGCCGGCGATCTGTTCGTGCACTTTGTCAAAGTGGACGAGGGCACGGTGAAACTGGGCGATCCGCTGCTTTTGGAAGTCGATCACGCGCGGCGCGCGGCCATTCGGCAGAACCATTCCGCCACGCATCTCTTGCACGAGGCGCTGCGCCAGGTGCTCGGCGATCACGTGGCGCAGAAGGGCTCGATGGTCGCGCCCGACCGGCTGCGCTTCGACTTCTCGCACCCGAAGCCGATCACGCCGGCCGAACTCGAGCGCGTCGAAGACATCGCCAACGACATCGTGCTGCAGAACGCGCCGGTGACCACGCGGCTGATGGCGCTCGACGATGCGCGGGCCTCCGGTGCGCGCGCGCTGTTCGGCGAGAAATACGGCGACGAGGTGCGCGTGGTGGCGATGGGCAATTCTTCACGAGATTTGGGTTCAGGCAACTCGCTCGGCTGGTCGGTCGAATTGTGCGGCGGCACCCACGTCAAGCGCACCGGCGATATCGGCCTGATCAACGGGCTTAGCGACTCAGGCGTCGCCGCCGGCGTGCGCCGCCTCGAAGCGCTCACCGGCAAGGTCGCGCGCAAGTCCGCCGACAAGCAAATCCAGATCGCCAAGCACGCCGCGGCCGAACTCAAGACGCCGCTGGAGGAGATGCCGGCGCGCATTACGTCGCTGCTCGACGAGCGCAGACGCCTCGAGCGCGAACTCACGGATGCCCGTAAAAAACTCGCGATGGGCAGCGGCGGCGGCGCCAAGAGTGCCGACGACGGCGTGCGTGAGATCAACGGCGTCAAGCTGATCGCGCGTGCCGTCACCGGCATCGAATTGAAGGACCTGCGCAGCCTCGCCGACGAAGGCAAGAAACAGGTCGGCTCGGGCGTGGTCGCCATTGTCGGCCTCTCCGGCGACGGCAAGGCCGGCCTGGTGGTGGGGGTCACCGAGGACCTCACCAAGCGTTTCAACGCGGTCGATCTGGTGAAGGCGGGCGCGGCGGTGCTTGGCGGCAAGGGCGGCGGCGGCCGCCCCGACATGGCGCAGGCGGGCGGCCCGGACGGTTCCAAGGCCGAAGAAGCGCTGCAGGCGATCGAAGCCGCGCTCGGCGGATAGCCGAGGCTGTCGTCCCGGCCGAGCGCGTAGCGCGAGAGCCGGGACCCAGTAACCCCTGTCCTCGTTATACGGACAGACCGGGGTTACTGGGTCCCCGCTTTCGCGGGGACGACGGTCGAATTAGTCTTCGACTCATGGCCGAACTCCATTTCACATCCTGGCTGCGGGAACTCGTGCCGAACGGTCCATTGACCGCCGGCGGCGACACCGTCGGCGCCGCGCTCGGCGAGGTGTTCACCGAATTGCCGCATGTACGCGGTTACGTGCTCGACGAGCGTGGGCAATTGCGCAAGCACGTCTGCATCTTCGCTGACGGCAAGCGCTTGCCGCGCGAGGCGGCGCTCGGCCAAAGCATCCGCCCGGACTCCAAGCTCTACGTCATGCAGGCTTTGTCAGGAGGCTGATCCATGCCGGAACGCATCCTGGTGGCCACGCGCAAGGGATTGCTGCAGCTCGCGCGCAACAACGGCAGTTGGTCGCTCGTGCGCACCAGTTTCCCCGGCATTGCGGCCACCGCCACACTCAAAGATGCGCGCGACGGCACGCTCTACGCCATGCTCAAGCACGGCCATTTCGGCAGCAAGCTGCATCGTTCGGACGACGACGGCCGCTCGTGGCAGGAACTGACCGCGCCGGCTTTTTCGGCCGATGCCGCAGGCAGCCCGACGCTGTTTCAGATCTGGACGCTCGAGGCCGGCGGTTCCGATGAGCCGGGCCGGCTGTGGGCGGGCGCGCTGCCGGCCGGCCTGTTCCGCTCGGACGACCGTGGCGAGCATTGGAGCCAAGTGAGTGCGCTATGGAATGTGCCGGAGCGCGAGAAATGGTTTGGCGGCGGCTATGACGATGCCGGTATCCATTCGATCTCGCACGATCCGCGCGATCCCAACCGCGTCTTCGTCGCGATCTCCTGCGGCGGCGTATGGGATTCGGCCAACTCCGGCGACAGCTGGACGCTGCGCGGCGACGGGCTGGTCGCCGCCTATATGCCGCCGGAACTGGCCGGGCAGAAGGAGACGCAGGACCCGCACCGCGTGGTGCGCTGCGCCGCTGCGCCCGACACCATGTGGATGCAGCACCATTGCGGCATCTTCCGTTCGACCGATGCCGGCACCAGTTGGACGCCGCTCAAATTGCCGGTGGACGATTTCGGCTTTGCCGTCGCCGCGCATCCAGCCGACCCGCTCACCGCCTGGTTCGTCCCCGCCATCAAGGACGAGCTGCGGGTGCCGCGCGACGGCGCGCTCGCCGTGACGCGCACGCGCGACGGCGGCAAGACTTGGGAAAGCTTCCGCGCCGGGCTGCCGCAGCGCGACGCCTTCGACCTGATCTACCGTCACGGGCTCGACGTCGATGGCACCGGCAGGCGGCTCGCCATGGGCTCGACCACCGGCAGCCTGTGGGTGAGCGACAACGCCGGCGAGGCCTGGCAACTGGTGAACGCCCATCTGCCGCCGGTCTATGCGGTAAGGCTTTATTAGGGGCTGTTGATCGAGCGCAAAGCGGCGGGTGGGCCGGGATGGTCTAATATCGCCTCGATTCCAGCGAGGCCTTGCTGCCATGCCACGCGCCAAGCTCAACGAACTGCGCCGGCGCATCTATCTGGTCCTCGAGCAGGGCCCGGTGGGTGACGGCGTGGGTACCATCGTCGACCGGCTGCTGGCGCTGCTCATCCTGATCAACCTGGTCGCGGTCGCGCTCGAATCGGTCCCGGATTACCGCGCCCACTATTGGCTTGCCTTCAATCTGATCGAAATTTTCTCGCTCATCGTGTTCACGGTCGAATACGGCTTGCGGCTATGGGTCGCCATCGAGCACGGCCCGCACCGCCATCTCGCCGCCATGCGCGCGCGGCTCAAATACGCATTCAGCCCCGGCGGCATCGTCGATCTGATCGCGGTGCTGCCGTTCTGGTTCGCGCTCGTGCTGCCCGACGACCTGCGGCTGTTTCTGGTGTTCCGCATTGTGCGCTTTTTCAAGATCGCGCGTTATTCGCCGGCAATGCGCTCGCTGCTCGACGTGCTCTACCGCGAGCGCCGCGCCCTGTTCGGCTGCCTGGTGATCACCATGGGCAGCGCGCTGGTCGCCGCCGCGCTGATGCATCTGGCCGAGGGCAAGGTACAACCGGAAAAGCTTGGCACCATTCCCGATGCGCTGTGGTGGTCCATCGTCACGATCGGCACCATCGGCTATGGCGACGTGGTGCCGATCACCGCGCTCGGCAAGCTGATCGCCACCGGCACCATTTTTCTTGGCTTGATCATGATGGCGTTGCCGATCGGCATCATCGCCACCGCCTTCGCCGAGCAAATCCACCGCCGCGATTTCATCGTGACCTGGGGTATGATCGCGCGCGTGCCATTGTTCGCCGAGCTCGACGCCGCCGCGATCTCCGATATCATGGAACTGCTGCGCGCGCAGGTGGCGGAGGCGGACCAGGTGATCGTGCGCGCCGGCGATCCCGCCCATTCGATGTATTTTATCGCCGCCGGCGAGGTCGAGGTGGCCCTCAAGAAGGAACGCCTGCGGCTCGGCGTCGGTCAATTTTTCGGTGAGGTGGCGGTGCTGCGCCGCGCCCGCCGCTCGGCCACCGCCACCGCGCTCACGCGCACGAATTTGCTAGTGCTTGCCGCGCAGGATCTGCACGCGCTGATGCAGCGCGACCCGCGCATCGCTGCACGCATCAAGGACGTGGTGGAGAAACGCGTCGGCCGTGAACGGGTGTCGCCCGAGGGCGATATCGTGACCGAGGAGATAGAAGAAGCCGGCGCGGAGAAATAGCGGCGCGCGCGCCGCAGCATGCACGGTCGGCGTCACAAAAAAAACAAACGGCGCGGGCTTTCGCCCGCGCCGGTATTTTTAGAGGCGTGACGGCGCGGCTTACGCCATCGCCTTCTTTAGGTTCTCGTCGACTTTGTCGCCGCCGCCGGACTTAAGCGTCAGAGCGCGGCGATCGCGGCGTTCAGCGTGGCGCTCGGCCGCATCGCGGCCGATGCCTTGGCATCGTCGGGCAGATAGTAACCGCCGACGTCGACCGGCTTGCCTTGCGCGCCGATCAGTTCGGCATTGATCTTGGCCTCGTTTTTGGCGAGCGTCTCGGCCAGCGGCTTGAAGCGGGCTTGCAGCTCCGCGTCCTTGGTTTGCGCGGCCAGAGCCTGAGCCCAGTACAGGGCGAGGTAGAAATGGCTGCCGCGATTGTCGATTTCGCCGACTCTGCGCGCAGGATTACGGTTGTTTTCGAGGAACTTTCCGATGGCTGTGTCGAGCGTCTCGGCGAGAACCTGCGCCTTGGCGTTCTTGTAGGTCTGCGCCAGATGTTCGAGCGACGCGCCGAGGGCGAGGAACTCGCCGAGCGAATCCCAACGCAGATAGCCCTCTTCCTGGAACTGCTGCACGTGCTTGGGCGCTGAGCCGCCGGCGCCGGTCTCGAACATGCCGCCGCCCGCCAACAGCGGAACGATCGACAGCATCTTGGACGAGGTACCGAGCTCCATGATCGGAAACAGGTCGGTCAGATAATCCCGCAGAATGTTGCCGGTGACGGAAATTGTGTCCTGGCCCTTGCGAATCCGCTCGAGTGAAAATTTCATCGCGTCGACCGGGGCCAAAATGCGGATGTCGAGTCCCTTGGTGTCTTGATCCTTTAAGTACGTCTCGACCTTGGCGATGACCTGTGCGTCGTGCGCGCGGTTCTTGTCGAGCCAGAACACCGCCGGCGTGTTGGTGAGGCGCGCGCGCCGCACACCGAGCTTCACCCAATCCCGCACGGCGGCGTCCTTGAGCTCGCACATGCGGAAGATGTCACCGGCCTCGACGGGCCGCTCCAGCAGCACCTTGCCGTCGTCCGCGACGACGCGGACCGTGCCGCCAGCCGGCACTTCGAAGGTCTTGTCATGCGAGCCGTATTCCTCGGCCTTCTGCGCCATCAGGCCGACGTTCGGCACCGAGCCCATGGTCTTGGGATCGAACGCGCCGTGGGCCTTGCAGTCCTCGATGGCCGTCTGAAACAGCGTCGCATAGGCGCGATCCGGGATCACGGCCATGGTGTCGTGCAGCTTGCCGTCGGGTCCCCACATGCGGCCGCCTTCGCGGATCATCGCCGGCATCGTCGCGTCGATGATGAAGTCGCTGGGCACGTGCAGGCCGGTGATGCCCTTGTCGGAATTCACCATGGCGAGAGCCGGACGCTTCGCGTATTCGGCCGCGATGTCGTCCTTGATCGCTTTCTTCTCGGCGTCCGGCAGCGTCTCGATCTTCGACAATAGATCGCCGAAGCCGTTGTTGAGATTGACGCCGAGCTTCTTCAGCGTGGCGGCGTGCTTCTCGATCACGTCGGCGAAGAAGATGGAAACGGCGTGGCCGAACACGATAGGATCGGCGATCTTCATCATGGTCGCCTTGACGTGCAGGGAGAACAGCACGCCTTCCTTCTTGGCGGCCTCGACCTGCTCGGCAAAGAAGGCGCGCAGCGCCTTGGCGCTCATCACGGAAGCGTCGATGATCTCGCCGGCCGCGAGCGCCGTCTTGGCCTTCAGCACTGTGACGGCGCCGTCGGCGCCGGCCAATTCGATGCGAACGTTGGTCGCTTTGTCGACCGTGGTCCCGATTTCCGAGCCGAAGTAGTCGCCGCTCGACATGTGGGCCACGTGCGTTTTGGAGTCCTTGCTCCAGGCGCCCATCTTGTGCGGGTTCTTGCGGGCGTATTGCTTGACGGCGCCGGCGGCGCGTCGGTCGGAATTGCCCTCGCGCAACACCGGGTTGACGACGCTGCCGAACACCTTGTCGTAGCGGGTCTTGATGTCCTTCTCGGCTTCCGTCGCCGGGTTGTCCGGATAATCCGGAACGCCGTAGCCCTTGCCCTGCAATTCCTTGATCGCGGCGCGGAGCTGCGGGATCGAGGCGGAGATGTTGGGCAGCTTGATGATGTTGGCTTCGGGCTTCAGCGTGAGCGCGCCGAGTTCGGCGAGTTCGTCGTTGTGCCGTTGCGCAGGGGGCAGTTTGTCGGAGACACTGGCGAGGATGCGGCCGGCCAGCGAAATGTCCTTCAACTTCACGGACACACCCGCCGCGCCCACGAAGGCTTCGACGATCGGCAGCAGGGAATAGGTCGCGAGCGCCGGGGCTTCATCGACCTTTGTCCACATGATTTCGAGATCTGGCATGCTTGCACCTTTGATCGCCGTGCTTGTTTGGGCCGACCGGAAACTGAACATTGGCGGGCGCGGTGGAATGACTTCTCCCGCGGGCCCTCAAATGAATTGTTCTCGGCGCGGACATCGCCAATCGGGAATTCGACTGACAGGAGTTCGGCGCGCGCCCTATAGCATCCGCGCTCCGCTGGTGAAAGCCTTGTTAGCAGATGCGAGATAACCGTCGGCGGGCCAAAATGCGGTTGGCACATGAGCGGTAAGGCGCGAAAGCACCGCATGTTTGGCCAAATGCGGCGGCGGGTGAAGGGCTTTTCGCGAAATACCACCGCGGGTGGCGACCTAGAGCGCCGAAGCGAAAGTCCCCGGCGGGAGCCGCCGGGTGTTACAGCCGGATACCGTGCCGCCGCTTGACGCGCGCGCCTGGCTTAGGCACGGGCTGCATCTTCGGACAACCGTCCCTCAGGAGTACCGTATGCCGGGTGCCGGCACCGACAAGACCAAACGCTGGATCGAACAGCCGGGGCCGATCGTCGTCCTGGTCGAGCCGCAGATGGGCGAGAACATCGGCGCGGCGGCGCGCGCCATGGCTAATTTCGGGCTCTCTCGCTTAAGGCTCGTCAAGCCGGTGCAAGGCTGGCCGAACGAGAGGGCGCGCGTGATGGCGGCGGGCGCCGACCGGGTGCTCGAGGGCGCGCAGCTTTATGACAGCCTGGCCGACGCCATCGGCGATTGCAGCTTCGTGCTGGCGGCGACCGCGCGCAACCACGATCAGGCCAAGCCGGTGATCGGGGCGGCGGCGGCGGCGGCGGAAATGGCGCCGCGTGTGGCCGCGGCCGAGAACGTCGCCGTCGTGTTCGGGCGCGAGCGCAACGGGCTGGAGAATCACGAGGTGGCGCGCGCCGACCGCATCCTGACGCTTCCGGTCAATCCGGCTTTCGCCTCGCTCAATCTGGCGCAGGCGGTGGTGATCGTCGGCTACGAGTGGTTCAAGCAGGAGGGCGACGGCCTGCCTTTGGCCAATCTGCGTAAATCGCCGCCGGTGACCAAGCAGCAGCTCGATGCGTTCTTCGCCGACCTGGAGCGCGAACTCGACAAGGTCGAATTTTTCCGCCCGGCGGAAAAGCGCGGCACCATGGCGGTGAACCTGCGCAATATTTTCCAGCGCATAGCGCCGACGCAGCAGGACATCCGCACGCTGCACGGCGTGATCACCGCGATCGCGCAGGGGCGCAAAGGCCCGGCCCGCGGCGGCGTGCTCGACAGCGCCGGCGCCGAGCGGCTGCGCTCGCTGCTCGACGAACACCGCGCCGGGCGCGCGCCGTCCGAGCGCACGCCCTTGCGCGGCCTGCCGCGGCTGTTGCGCCGCAATCCGACCGACGCCGAGCGTATTTTCTGGCAAGCGCTGGTCAACGACCGCCGTTTCGCCGGCCGCGGGTTCAAGCGGCAGGTGCCGATCGGCCCGCACATCGTCGATTTCGTGTCGTTTCCGCTCAAATGCGTGATCGATTTGCTGTCGGAAGCGGAGGACGCGGCGGCGGTGGCGCTGCGCGCCGAGCAGCGGGCCTGGCTGGAGGCGCACGATTACCGGGTGGTCGATGTGCGGGCGGCGGAAGTGGAGCGCGACGTCGCGCAAGTGCTCGACGCGCTGGCGTCGTCAGCCCTTTAGCGTCTTCAACTGCGCCGCGATGCCGTCGCGCAGGTAGCCGGTATCGCCGCCGGCGGTGATGAAGCGGAAACCGCGTTTGGCCATGGCGAGCGCGCGCTCGGCGCCGTTGCAGTAGATGCCGGGAATCTTGCCGGCCTTGGTCGCCGCCGCGCAGATCTGGTCGATGGCGCGTTCGACCTGCGGCGCCTGCACGTCCTGCGCCGTCCCGGCGGAGAGCGAGGTGGACAGATCGTAGGGCCCGATGAACAGCGCATCGATGCCGGGCGTGGCGGCGATCGCGTCGACATTGGCAAGCGCCGCCGGCGTCTCGATCATCGCCAGCGTCAGCGTGCCCTCATTGGCCTCGCGCAGGTAGTCGACGGTCGCCGTCTTACCGTGTAGCGCCATGGCGCGCTGCGGGCCCCAGCTGCGTTCGCCGAGCGGGGGATATTTGGCAACGGAAGCGAATTGCCGTGCATCGGCCACGCTGTTGATCATGGGCGCGATGATCGCCTCGGCGCCGAAATCGAGCGCACGCGACACGAAGGCGAAATCGTTGAGCGGCACCCGCACCACCGGCGCGGCTTTGGCATGATCGAGCGCGGAAATGCCGACGATGATCGAGGAGGTGTCCCACAGCCCGTGCTGCATATCGAGCACGGCGGCGGAAAACCCTTCGCGCGCAACGGTCTCGGCCACCATGGGCGCGGCGAGTGAGCACCAGGCGGCGTATACGGTTTCGCCGGCGCGCAGGCGCCGGGCGAGGGAAAAGGCCGGCACTTCAGCCGCTCGCTTTAACCTGGGCGATCGCCTGCGCCATCAACTCGTCCATGGTGCGGCGGAGGTCCTGGTCGGAGACGGTTACCTTCTTGGCGTCGAAGTCCTGGCGGATTTTCTTAAAAACATCGTGATCGCCAGCTTCCTCGAAATCCGCCATCACGACCGCTTTGGCGTAGGCCTCGGCGTCCGCGCCGGTGAGGCCCATTTTCTCGGCCGCCCAGATTCCGAGCAGCTTGTTGCGCCGGGCGCTCGCCTTGAAGCGGAGCTCCTCGTCGTGCGCGAATTTCTTCTCGAAGCCTTCCTCGCGCTTGTCGAAAGTCGTGGTCATGACGCCCTCGCTTGCGACCGGTAAGGATCGCGTGCACATATACTCTCTACTGCCGCCTTGCATATCGCTGTGGCAGCGTCAAGGCAACATGCGTCAGTGTTGATGACGCGGAATTACCAAGTGGAAAACGCCATGCACACGCGATTGTGCTGCCCCGACCGATCGGCTAGGTTGACCTCGTGCCCGGAGCGTTTTAGCGCATTCGCAAATGTCCGGTCCCGCCGCCGCGGATCTCGAGACGTCACGAACAGGAGCCACGGCATCCCATGGACTTTCAAAAACCACGGTACACCCCGATGAGTCGCCGCCGCCGCATCTATGAAGGCAAGGCGAAGATCCTTTACGAAGGCCCGGAACCGGGCACGCTGATTCAGCACTTCAAGGACGACGCGACCGCCTTCAACGCCAAAAAGCACGAGGTGATCGAAGGCAAAGGCGTGCTCAACAATCGGATCTCCGAATACGTATTCCAGCACCTCAACGATATCGGGGTTCCCACCCATTTCATCCGCCGGCTCAACATGCGCGAGCAGTTGATTCGCGAGGTGGAAATCATTCCGCTCGAGGTGGTGGTGCGCAACGTCGCCGCCGGCTCGCTGGCGACGCGCTTAGGGATTGACGAGGGCACCCAGCTGCCGCGCTCGATCATCGAGTTCTATTACAAGAACGACGCGCTCAACGACCCGATGGTATCGGAAGAGCACATCACCGCCTTCGGCTGGGCCAGCCCTCAGGAAATCGACGACATCATGGCGCTTGCCATCCGCGTCAACGATTTCCTTTCCGGCCTGTTCCTCGGCGTCGGTATCCGCCTGGTCGACTTCAAGATGGAAGCCGGCCGGCTGTGGGAGAACGACGTCATGCGCATCGTCGTGGCGGACGAGATTTCGCCCGATAGCTGCCGGTTGTGGGACATCAAGACCAACAACAAACTCGACAAGGACCGCTTCCGCCGCGATCTCGGCGGGCTGTTGGAGGCCTATACCGAGGTCGCCAAGCGGCTGGGCATCATGAACGAGGGCGAGCCGCCGCGCGGCGCCGGCCCGGTTCTGGTGAAAGGCTAGGCACGCCGCCCGATTTCGGTATTTTTGGCCGTGAATTAACCGAAGCCTGGTCTTGTGCCGGGCTTCGGCGTCTCTAGTTTAGGTGTGGACGGCCGCAACAAGCGCAAGCGGGCCGCCGATTCATGCGATAAGCCGTCACTCATGAAAGCCCGTGTCACCGTCACCCTGAAATCCGGTATTCTCGACCCGCAAGGCAAGGCGATCGAGGGCGCGTTGCGCTCGCTCGGCGTCGCCGGCGTCGCCAGCGTGCGCCAGGGCAAGGTTTTTGACATCGAAATCGAGGGCAACGACCGCGCCCAGGCCGAGGCCCTTCTCAAACAGGCGGCCGACAAGCTCTTGGCCAATACCGTGATCGAGAATTACCGGGTCGAGGTGGTGGGATGAAAGCCGCCGTCGTCGTTTTCCCGGGCATCAACCGCGAGCGCGACATGGCGCGCACGCTGGCGTTGATCTCGGGCACGGCGCCGGCCATGGTCTGGCACGCCGACCACGAACTTCCCGCCGGCACCGACCTGGTGGTCATCCCGGGCGGCTTCTCCTACGGCGATTATCTGCGCTGCGGGGCGATCGCCGCCCGCGCGCCGATCATGGATGCCGTGCGCAGCCATGCTGAAAAGGGCGGGCTCACGCTCGGCGTCTGCAACGGTTTCCAGATTCTGTGCGAGGCGGGGCTGTTGCCCGGCGTGCTGATGCGCAACGCGCGTCTGCGGTTCATCTGCCGCGACCTCTACCTGCGGGTAGAGCATTCCGATTCGCCGTTCACGCGCGGCTACAATGCGGGCCAAGTGATCCGCGTGCCGGTAGCGCATGGCGAGGGCAACTATATCGCCGACGCCGACACCATCGCCCGGCTGGAAGGCGAGGGGCGGGTGCTGTTTCGCTATTGCGCGCCGGAGGGTGAGCTCGATGCCGCCTGGAACGTCAACGGCGCCACCAACGCCATTGCCGGCATCGTCAACGGGCGCGGCAACGTGCTCGGCATGATGCCGCATCCGGAGAACCACGTGGAAGCGGCCCTCGGCGTCACCGACGGGCGCGGGCTGTTTGCCGGATTGGTGGAGGCCTTGGAGAAGGCCGCGTGAAAGATTGGGGCGTCATGCCCGGCCTTGTGCCGGGCATCCACGCCTTGGTTGTACGAAGTCAGTTTAGGCGTGGATGGCCGGGACAAGCCCGGCCATGACGGAAGAAACAGTGATCCCCAACGCACCCCGCATCACTCCCGAACTGGTCGCTGAGCACGGGCTCAAGCCCGACGAGTACAAGCGCGTGCTCGACCTGATCGGCCGCGAGCCGTCGCTCACCGAGCTCGGCATCTTCTCGGCAATGTGGAACGAGCACTGCTCGTACAAGTCCTCCAAGGTGCATCTGCGCTCGCTGCCGACCAAGGGGCCCATTGTCATCCAGGGCCCGGGCGAAAATGCCGGCGTCATCGACATCGGCGATGGGCTCGCCTGCGTGTTCAAGATGGAGAGCCACAACCACCCGAGCTATATCGAGCCCTATCAGGGCGCGGCCACCGGCGTCGGCGGAATCTTACGCGACGTGTTCACCATGGGCGCGCGGCCGATCGCCTGCCTCAACGCGCTGTCCTTCGGCGATCCTAAGCACCCCAAGACGCGCCATCTGGTTTCCGGTGTGGTCGCCGGTATCGGCGGCTACGGCAATTCCTTCGGCGTGCCGACGGTGGGCGGCTCGGTGCGTTTCCACGCGCGCTATGACGGCAACAATCTGGTCAACGCCATGGCGGTCGGCATCGCGCAGAAGGACAAGATCTTCTACGCCGCCGCCTCCGGCGTCGGCATGCCGATCGTCTATCTCGGCTCGAAGACCGGCCGCGACGGCATCCACGGCGCCTCCATGGCCTCGGCGGAATTCGGCGAGGATAGCGAGGCCAAGCGCCCGACCGTGCAGGTCGGCGACCCGTTCGCGGAAAAGCTGCTGCTCGAGGCCTGTCTCGAGATCATGCACAAAGGCTGCGTCATCGCTATCCAGGACATGGGCGCGGCGGGCCTCACCTGCTCGGCGGTGGAGATGGGCGCCAAGGGCGATCTCGGCGTCACGCTCGACCTCGACAAGGTGCCGTGCCGCGAAGAAGACATGAGCGCCTACGAGATGATGCTGTCGGAGAGCCAGGAACGCATGCTCATGGTGCTCAAGCCGGAAAAAGAGAAAGAGGCGGAAGCGATCTTCCGCAAATGGGGGCTCGACTTCGCCATCGTCGGCGAGACTACGCCGTCAATGCGCTTCATCGTGCGCCACCAGGGCGACGTGATGGCCGATCTGCCGATCAAGGAACTTGGCGACCAGGCGCCGGAATACAAGCGGCCTTTCGTCAACGCGGCGAAACCCGCCGCCATTGACGCAGACGACGTCAAGGCGCCGATGGGCATCGCCGACGCGCTGGAAAAGCTGCTCGGCACGCCGGATCTGTGCTCCAAGCGCTGGGTCTGGGAGCAATACGATCACATCATTCAAGGCAACACCGTGCAGCGACCGGGCGGCGATGCCGCAGTGGTGCGGGTTGAGGAAGGCCCGAAGGGCCTCGCGCTTACCACCGACGTGACGCCGCGCTATTGCGAGGCCGATCCGTTCGAAGGCGGCAAGCAGGCGGTGGCAGAGTGCTGGCGCAATCTGACCGCGGTCGGCGCCAAGCCGCTCGCCGTCACCGACAACCTCAATTTCGGCAATCCCGAGCGCCCCGAGATCATGGGCCAGTTCGTCGGCTGTATCCGCGGCATCGCCGAAGCCTGCAAGGCGCTCGATTTTCCGGTCGTGTCCGGCAATGTGTCGCTCTACAACGAGACCAACGGGCGCGCGATCCTGCCGACGCCTTCGATCGGCGGCGTCGGTCTCATCGACGATTTCACCAAGTCGGCGACGCTCGCGTTCAAGCGCGCGGGCGAGACGATTCTGCTGGTCGGCGAGACCACCGGCTGGCTTGGCCAGTCGATGTATCTGCGCGAGCTGTGCAGCCGCGAGGAGGGCGCCCCGCCGCCGGTCGATCTGATCGAGGAGCGCGAGAACGGCGACTTCGTGCGTGCGCTGATCCTCGACGGCACGGCGAGCGCCGCGCACGATCTGTCCGACGGCGGTCTCGCGGTGGCGCTGGCCGAAATGGCGATTGTCCACGGCATCGGCGCCAAGTTCGATGCCGCACCCGACGATATTCCGGCGCATGCCTATTGGTTCGGCGAGGACCAGGCGCGCTACCTCGTCACGGTGCCGGCGGCCAAGGCTAAGGCAGTGCTGGAGCGGGCGCGGGCGGCGAGCGTTCCAGTGTGGGCAATTGGGACAACCGGCGGCGACGCATTGACGCTTGCGGGCGAGCGCCCCATCCTGGTCACGAATTTGCGCGAGCGTTTCGAAACTTGGCTGCCGGCTTATATGGCCGGCGAATTGCCGCAAGCTTGAGCGCTGAGGGAGTAGCTACCCATGGCCATGGATGCCGGTGAGATCGAACGGTTGATCAAGGCGGGCATTCCGGACGCCCAGGTGACGATCCGCGATCTAGCCGGCGACGGCGACCATTACGCCGCGACGGTCATCTCCGCCTCGTTCAAAGGCAAGTCGCGGGTGCAGCAGCACCAGTTGGTCTACGAGGCGCTCAAGACGCAGATGGGCGGCGTGCTGCACGCGCTCGCCTTGCAGACCGCCACGCCGGACGCGTGATGGCCAGCGCATGATCCCGAAAAGTGGGAACCGGTTTTCGGATCAGATCATGCGCAAGCAAGAATACTAATGGGCGGCGTCCGCATCCTCTCTCCCAAGGGCGCGATCGCGCCGACCGGCACCTGGAGCCTGGGCGCGCGCGCCGGGGATTTCGTGTTTGTCGCCGGCATGCGCGGGATCGATCCGGCGACCAATGCGCTCGTCGCTGGGCCAGAACATCGAATCAGACAAGCATTCCAGAACATGCGGGCCATCGCCGCTTCGGAGGGCGCCAGCCTCATGGACTGCGTTCGTCTGACGGTGTTCGTGACCGATATGGCCGCGCTTCGCCCCCTGCTGAACCAGGTGCAGGAGGAACTTTGGGCCGGCGGGCCCTATCCGCCGCGCACCATCGTTCAGGTCGCAAAACTCAATCAGGACGACATTTTCGAGGTTGAGGGCACGTTTTTCGCCCCGAAATAGCCTGACGGATAAGGGATTTCCCCACTTGGGCTGGCGGTGGAATCTGCGCTACATATATCGGCAGCGAAGCGGGCGTGGCGCCGCTCAAAAGGACTGAAATCTCATGGGTATCGAGCAATTCATCGACAATGAAGTGAAGGCAAACGACGTGGTGCTGTTCATGAAGGGCACGCCGCAGTTTCCGCAATGTGGCTTCTCCGGGCAGGTGGTGCAGATCCTCGACCACTTGGGCGTCACATACAAAGGCCTCAACGTGCTGGATTCCGCCGATTTGCGCGACGGCATCAAGGCCTATTCCAACTGGCCGACCATCCCGCAGCTCTACGTGAAGGGCGAGTTCGTCGGCGGTTGCGACATCGTGCGCGAGATGTTCCAGGCCGGCGAATTGCAGCAGACGCTCAAGGAAAAGGGCGTCGCGGTGAAGGCCTCGGCCTGAGCGCGACCGCGCCGCCGCGGCGGCGCGCCGGGGGCTCCGTGATCCTTGCTGTCTTGATCCTTGCTGTCTTGATCCTCGCGACGATCGTCGATCTCGCGCTCGCCGCGTTGCTGATCGGTGTATCCGGATTCATGTTCGGGTGGGGTCCCGAGAGCACGCATAGCGGCGTTTTGCTGCAGGTCGCCTATGCGGGCTTTGTGATTGCCTGCGTGGCGCTGCCGATCGCCGGGTTTATCCTCCATCGATACGGAAAAACCGGTCTGGGCATCGTGCTCGCATGGTTGCCGCCGGCCGGTGCGCTGCTGGCGCTCGCGATCCCGGCGCCCTACTGACGGCATCCCAAACGCAAAACCCCCGCTTTTCGGGCGGGGGGCTTTCGAATTTGGTAGCGCCTGTCGGGCGAAGCGCCGGATCAGCGCGAGTAATATTCCACCACCAGATGCGGTTCCATCTGCACCGGGTAGGGCACGTCGGTGATCACCGGGATGCGTGACATTTTGGCGGTTAATTTGGCGCCGTCGACCTCGATGTAGTCTGGCACGTCGCGCTCGGACAAAGCCTGCGCTTCCAGCACCAGATTCATCTGCTTCGACTTTTCCTTGATCTCGACCACGTCGCCGACCTTGACGCGGTAGCTGGCGATATTCACGCGCTTGCCGTTGACCAGGACATGACCGTGGTTCACGAATTGGCGCGCGGCGAACACGGTGGGCACGAACTTGGCGCGGTAGACGACGGCATCGAGCCGGCGCTCCAACAGGCCGATCATGTGGGCGCCCGAGTCGCCCTTCATACGGATCGCCTCGTCATAGATGCCGCGGAACTGCTTTTCGGAGATGTTGCCGTAATAGCCGCGCAGTTTCTGCTTGGCCTTGAGCTGCACGCCGTAGTCGGACAGCTTGCTCTTGCGGCGCTGGCCGTGCTGGCCGGGGCCGTATTCGCGCCGGTTTACCGGGCTTTTCGGCCGGCCCCAGATGTTCTGGCCCATCCGGCGGTCGAGTTTGTACTTGGATTCCATGCGCTTGGTCATCGCGTCCTCGAAGTCTTGATGTTGTTGGTTGAGGATCGCGCCCTCCTTTGCCCCGGGAGACCCCGGAACCGACAGGAAAAGCCTCGTAAGCGCAAGGCCTTACCGCGGGTCGCGAAACGCCAGACGGATTCGAAAACCCGCCTGGAGCCCGGTATTTAGGGGGTAGCGGCGCAGGTGTCAAACCGACCGGCCGATGGTATCGAAGCCCATGGCTGAGATTTTCTCGCAAGCCGCGATCGCCGCCTTCCTCCAGGTCATCATGATCGACCTCGTGCTGGCTGGCGACAATGCGGTGGTCATCGGGCTGGCGGCGGCGGGGTTGCCCAAAGAGCGGCGCGCGCGCGCGATTCTGATCGGCATCATCGCCGCGACCGTGTTGCGCATCCTGTTCGCGAGCATCGCTATCGAACTGCTGGCGATCGTCGGGCTGCTGCTCGCGGGCGGTGTGTTGCTATTGTGGGTGTGCTGGAAGATGTGGCGCGAATTGCGCGGGCCGAACCGGCACGACACCGAGGCGGCGCTTGCCGGCGGAAGTGCCCATGTTCCACACAAAACATTCGCGCAGGCGGCGTGGCAGATCGTCGTGGCCGATATTTCGATGTCACTCGACAACGTGCTGGCGGTCGCGGGCGCGGCGCGCGACCATCCGGTCGCGTTGGTGTTCGGCCTCGGCCTCTCGATCGTGCTGATGGGGGTGGCCGCGAGCCTCGTCGCTAGGCTGCTCAACCGGCACCGCTGGATCGCCTATGTCGGCCTGGCGATCATCCTCTACGTTGCCTGCGACATGATCTGGCGCGGCGCCCACGAAGTGTGGCCGCATCTTTTTGGCTAAAACCCATAGTTCGCCAGCGCGGCGGCGAGCGCCGGTGCGGGCGTGCGGCCGGAGGTGAAGACGATGCGTGGCGGGGTGGGCGGCGAGCCGGGCGGACGGTCGCGTAGCAGGTCTGCGACGCGGCGAGCGATCGCCGGCGCCGGATCGAGCCAGTCGACCGGCCAGGGCGCGTTTACCTTAAAGCGATCGATCAGCAGCGGGTAATGGGTGCAGGCCAGCACTATCGTGTCGGTGCGCCGACCTTGCGCCTCGACGAAACAGCCGGCAATTTCGGCTTTGATAGCGGCATCGGCGACTGGCTGCCCCGCAAGCTCAGCCTCGGCATAGGCGGCGAGATGCGATGAGCCGACCAGATCGACGGCGCAGCCTGAGGCAAATTCGCGGATCAGCGCGCGGGTATATTCGCGGCTGACGGTCGCCTGCGTCCCCAATACGGCGATGCGTTTGCTCTGCGACTGCGCGCAGGCCGGCTTGATTGCCGGCACGGTGCCGACGAAGGGCACCGCAAAGCGCGCGCGCAGATCTTTCAGCGCCAGCGTGGAGGCGGTGTTGCAGGCCACCACGACCAGATCCGGTTTGTGCTCGGCGATCGCCTGGCCGACCACGTCGATGATGCGCGCGATCAATACCGTTTCCGGCTGGTTGCCGTAAGGGAAGCCGGCGTCGTCGGCGAGGTAGACGTAAGCCGCATCCGGCTGCGCCTTGGCAATCTCGCGGTACACGGAGAGACCGCCGACGCCGGAATCGAAGACCAGGATCGTCGGGCCAGCGTTCACGTCAACTCTTGGCGCGGTTCTTGGCGCGTTCGATCAGACGCCCAAGCAGCAGGAGGCCTTGCGGCCACAGACCAAGCCGCGAATCCGTATTGATGTGGCCGAGCTCGGGCAACTCGCAATAGTCCGCGCCCCAGCTTTGCGCGAATTGGCGGGCGCGCACCGGGGTCACATAGGCGTCGTCAGTGGAGGCGACGACCAGCGCCGGCGCCGGAAATGGGCGCAGGGGCACCGGCAGGAAATTGCGTGTGCCCGGCGGCGCGTCGGGCCGCTCGAGATCGGACGGCGCGACCAGAAAAGCCGCCCTTACGCGACCAGCTTTGCCACGCGCCGCCCAATGCGCGGCGAGCGAGCAGGAGAGGCTGTGGCAGACGAGGATCGCGGGGCGGGTGCCGCCGGCGATCGCCGCATCGAGCCGCGTTAGCCACGCGCCAAGCTGCGGTGCGTCCCAGTCGTCCTGCAACACGCGCGTGGCATTGCGAAATGCCATGCACCAATAGCTCTGCCAATGCTCGACCCCGGAATTGCCTAGGCCGGGCAGAACGAGAAAGTCGTAATCGCCGGAGACGTCTTGCACGGCGTCATGCGCTCCCGAACACCCGCTTAAAGATCGTATCGACGTGCTTGAAATGGTGGTCGAGGTCGAAATTGGCCTCGAGTTCCTTGTCGCTTAATTTCGCGCGCACGTCCTTGTCGGCCTTGAGCAGCGACAGAAAATCTTTTTCGCCGCCCCACACCTGCATGGCGTTGCGCTGCACGAGGCGGTAGGCATCGTCGCGCGGCACGCCTTTTTGCGTGAGCGCGATCAATACCCGCTGCGAATGGATAAGGCCGCCGAGCTTGTCGAGATTCTTCTGCATGGCGGCCGGATAAACCACGAGCTTGTCGACGATGCCGGCAAGCCGCGCCAGCGCGAAGTCGAGCGTCACCGTAGCGTCCGGCCCGATCATGCGCTCCACGGAGGAATGCGAGATGTCGCGTTCGTGCCAGAGCGCGACGTTTTCCATGGCGGGCAGGGCATAGCCGCGCACCATGCGCGCCAAGCCGGTGAGGTTTTCCGACAGCACCGGGTTGCGCTTATGCGGCATGGCGGAGGAGCCCTTCTGCTTTTCGGAGAAGAACTCTTCCGCCTCCAGCACTTCGGTGCGCTGCAGATGGCGGATTTCGGTGGCCAAGCGCTCGATCGATGACGCCACCACCGCCAGCGTCGCGAAATACATGGCGTGGCGGTCGCGCGGGATGATCTGGGTCGAGACCGGCTCGACGGCGAGCCCCATCGCCTTGGCGACGTGGGCTTCGACGCGCGGATCGACCTGGGCGAAGGTGCCGACCGCGCCGGAAATGGCGCAGGTGGCGACTTCCTTGCGCACGGCGACGAGTCGGTCGCGCGCGCGCGAAAATTCGGCATAGGCAAATGCGAGTTTGAGCCCGAAGGTCGTCGGCTCGGCATGAATACCGTGCGAGCGGCCGACGGTCGGCGTCAATTTGTGCTCGAAGGCGCGGCGCTTGAGCGCCGCTAGCAGTGCGTCGGTATCGGCGATCAGGATGTCGGCGGCGCGCACCAGCTGCACGTTGAAGCAGGTGTCGAGCACATCCGACGACGTCATGCCGGAATGCACGAAGCGCGCCTCCGGCCCGACGATCTCGGACAGGTGCGTCAGGAAGGCGATGACGTCGTGCTTGACCTCGGCCTCAATGGCGTCGATGCGCGCGACGTCGAACTTGGCGGCCTTGCCTTTTTCCCAAATCTTTTTCGCCGCATCCTTGGGAATGATGCCGAGTTCGGCCATGGCCTCGGCGGCATGCGCCTCGATCTCGAACCAGATGTGGAACTTGGTCTCCGGCGACCAGATCGCGACCATGTCGGGGCGGGAGTAACGGGGGATCACGCCGCTTCCCCGCGCGCCATGGCCGCCGTGTTGCGGATCGCGGCGATGCTGGCCTTGTAGTCGTTGCTCTTGAACACCGCCGAACCCGCAACAAGGGCATTGGCGCCGGCCGAAACGACGCGCGGCGCAGTCTGCGGCGTGATGCCGCCATCCACCTCGATGTCGATTGGCCGTGCGCCGATCATGGCGCGCAGGTCGGCGATCTTGTCGATCGCCGCCGGGATGAAGCTCTGGCCGCCGAAGCCGGGATTGACCGACATTACCAGGACCAGATCAACCAGGTCGATGACGTGTGCGACGCTTGCAGCGGGCGTGCCCGGATTTAAGCTGACGCCGACTTTCTTGCCGAGCGCGCGGATCGCCTGTAGCGAGCGGTGCACGTGCGGACCTGCCTCCACATGCACCGTGATGATATCGGCGCCGGCCTTGGCGAAGGCTTCCAGATAAGGATCGCACGGCGCGATCATCAGATGGACGTCGAGCGTTATCTTGGTAACCGGCCGGATCGCCTTCACCACATCTGGGCCGATGGAGATATTGGGCACGAAATGCCCGTCCATCACGTCGACGTGGATCCAGTCGGCGCCGGCGGTCTCGACTGCGCGGATTTCATCGCCCAGTCTGGCGAAATCGGCCGAAAGAATCGACGGCGCGATGAGTAGCGGACGCATGACGGCCTCCAAACGCCGTTCGCCTAACACGGCGGCGGCCGGGGAGCAACGCGCGGCGCGCGCGGGCTGCGGCCCGGCAGTTTCTTCTAACAATCCGGCAAGAATTGCCCAGGTTAAGCCCCAAGGCGTAGCCGCCGCGCACCGGAAACTGTGGACAACCCCAATAGTGGCGCGGATTTTAAACCGCCATGCGACTGGCGCGACTTTTGCGTCGGCACCCACAGGGCGACGACCATCGGGTGAGCCGATGGAGTTACGGAGTTAGCGTTATGTCCATGTCTGTCGGCGCATCGTCCAATGCGCTGTCCTATCTGCAGTCGCTGATGCAGGGCGCCCTCGGCGCCGGCAATTCGGCGGCCTCCAGCGATGCTGCGGCGGCCAGCAATCCTTTGTCACCACTGCTGCAAGCCCTATCCGGATTTGGCGTAGCCACCGAGCAGCCGACGCCCGCTACGGCACCGACCAATGGCACAACGGGTTCGGGCGGTTCGTCGTTCGACCCCGCTACGATGGCCGCGCTGCTTTCACTGCAAGACCAATCGGCAACCGGCGGCACGGCACAAACGCCGTCATCGCTGTTCTCAAAATTCGATACCAACGGCGACGGCCAGGTCAGCAAGTCTGAATTCGAGACCGCGCTCACCGGCGCCGGTGCGAGTACCTCGAACGCCGATGCGCTGTTCGCCAAGCTCGACGCCAATGGCGACGGCTCGATCAGCCAAAGCGAACTGGCGAAGGCCAGTCATGGCCACCACCATCACATGCACGATGGCGGTGATTCGAATGCCAGCAGTTCGTCCGGACAAAACGTCATCGCCTCGCTGTCGTCATCGGCCGCGACGAGCGGCGCAACCACGCAGACCGCCGCCAATGCGGATGGCTCGACCACCACGACGATTTCCTATGCCGATGGCAGCACGGTCGCGATGACGACGCCGGCGGCGTCTACGAATAGCAGTGGGACGGCGGCGTCCGGTGCGAGCGGTCAGAATACCAACAATCTGCTCGAGCAATTGATCCAGTTGCAGTCGCAACTGCTTGGCTCGGTAACCCCGACGCTGTCGGCGGTCGCGTAATATCTAGCCGCTCTGCTGCAGCCGCCTAGCGAGCGGTTTCAGCAGATGCGGCAAGAGATAGATCGGAAACTGCGCCAGCGCGAAATAGAGCCAGGCGACATCCGGCACCGCAAAGCCGGTCGCCGCCAGCATCAAACCGATATTGCGGTTTCCTGCGATCAGGCCGATCGCCAGCGCGCGGCCGCGTCCGGCGCGCAGAAACACCAGCGCGGTGATCGCGATCAGTCCGAGCGCCAGCGCGAAGGCGAGCGCCATCAGCTTGCCCACCAGCAGCGGATCGGCGCGCACATGGCCGGTGACGCCGTCCATGGCGGCGACCGCGAACATGAACATCGCGAGCACGCTCAAGCCGTCGATGCGCTCGCGCTGCGCCTCGACCCAGGCGCGCCCGGCGATGCGGCGGATCACCGCCGCGGCGAAGGCTGAGCCGACGATGATGGCAAACAGCTTGAGACCGAAGGCGTAGGGCGAGGCGAGCGCACTGCCGAGAAAGACGTGGCTGAACAGGCTTGCGGTCAGCGGCGTGATCGCGGTGCACACCACCAGGCTCGCCAGCGTGAGTGCAACGTCGAGCCCCATCAGCGCGGCCAGCGCCGGCGACGACATCAATCCGGGTGCCGACATCTGCAGCACCAGCATGAAGAACAGGCCCGGCATCGCCTTGTCGAGGCCGACGGTCAAAAACAGCGTGCCGAGCGCGGCCGGCACCACCAGCATCACCCATAGGGTGGCGGCGGCGATCAGGCCGGGCTGGGTGAAATGATGACGCAATTCGGTGGGATCGACGCGCAGGAACGCCAGCGCCAGCATGACGACGATGGCCTCGCCGAGGAACGGCTTGCAGGCGGCGGCCAGCCCCGGCACGGCCAGGCCGACGAACAGCGAGGCCGCCACCACCAGCGTGCCCTTGCGGCCGACCCAGGCAAGCGCGGCCGCGGGCAGGGCGAGCAAATTCATTGTCGGGAAACTCCGGCCGCCCGGCTGGGCTTGTCTTGATAGCGCCTTCAACGGCGATGATCCATATAGGAGAGGCAAAGGAAAACGTCATGGCACGCACGGACGCCATTGTGCTGGGCGCCGGCATTGTCGGCACCTCGATCGCGCTGCATCTCGCCAAGCGAGGCGCGAGCGTCGCGCTGGTCGACCGCGCCGGCCTGGGTGAGCAGACCTCCTACGGAAATGCGGGGATTATCGAAGGCAATACGGTGTTCCCGCCGGCATTCCCGTCTGACTTCGGCGCGCTGGCGCGCATCGCGCTCAAACGCGCAACGGAGGCCAACTATCATTTGTCGTTTCTGCCGCAGGTAGTGCCATGGCTGCTGGCGTTTCGCGCGGCATCGCGCCCGCAGCGGCTGGTCGAGAATGCACGGCTGATCCGCCCGCTGTTTGCGCGCGCGGTGGCCGAGCACGAGACGCTGATGGCGGAGGCGGGCGCCACGCATTATTTGCGCAAGACCGGCTGGCTGAAAGTCTATCGCAGCGAGCGCGCCTTCGCCGCGCTCAAGCCGGAATTCGATCTCGCCGCGCAATTCGGCCTTTCCTTGCAAGCCTTGGACACCGCGGGCGCGCAAGCGCTTGAACCTTCGTTAAACCCGGTGTTTGCGCAGGCAGTGTTCTGGCCGCAGGCGGCGAGCGTGAGCAATCCGCTCGGCGTCACGCGCGCCTATGCCGCGCGCTTTGCTGCGCTCGGCGGGGTCACCTTGAACGGCGACGCGCGCTCTTTGCATCGCGCCGGCAATCGCTGGCGGGTGGAAACCAATGAGGGCGGGATCGACGCGCCCGAGGTCGTGGTCGCGCTCGGTCCCTGGGCGCTCGATTTGCTGGCGCCGCTTGGATTGAAATTGCCGCTGATGGTCAAGCGCGGTTATCACCGGCACTTCCAGGCCCAAGGCAATGCTACGCTCGCGCGCCCGGTGCTCGACGCCGGCGTGGGCTATGTGATTACTCCGATGGAGCAGGGCATCCGTGTGACCACCGGCGTCGAGTTTGCCGCGCGCGACGCTGCGCCGTCGCCGGTGCAGTTCGATCGGATCCTGCCAAAGGCGCGCGAACTGTTTCCGCTTGGCGAACACGCCGACGAAAAGACTTGGCTGGGCAGCCGGCCGGCTTTTCCGGATTCGCGCCCGGTGATCGGGCCCGCGCCGGGCAATGCCGGTCTTTGGTTCGCTGTCGGTCACGCGCATTGGGGTCTCACGCTGGGCCCCGCGACCGGCCGCATGCTTGCGGAAATGATGGCGGGTGAGGCGCCGTTCTGCGACCCGGCGCCGTACCGGGCGGAACGCTTCCTCTAAGCTTCGTCGGTTCTGCATTCACCCGCTCGTCCCCGCGAAAGCGGGGACCCAGCGCTGGATTTCCGCTTTCGCGGGAATGAGCGGAAGTATTAGCGCGCGAACTTGTCCTTCCAGCTTGGCAGGCTGCCGACAAACGGCAGCGCCGCCGCCTCATAGACGCCGCGCGCGATGGCGCGGGCCATTATATTGGCGGCGATCATGCCGAGTTCGGCCAAGCCGTAGAATGGCTCGGCGAGCGGCTTTAAGCCGGTCGCGGCCGAGAACACAACATCGCCGTCGAGCGGCGTGTGCACCGGATAGATGGCGCGGGCGAAACCGTCCTGCGCCATGACGGCGAGGCGATTGCATTGCGCTTTGCTCAATTTCGCGTCCGTGGCGATCACGGCAAGAGTGGTGTTTTCCTGCGCGCCGCCTTTGGCGCGGATCGCAAGGTCGGCGGGCGTGATCTTAGCGGGCATGCCGCGGCCGCCGAATTCGCCGTTCTGCTCGAACGCCGCCGCCCAGAAATGCGGTCCGTCGCCGACCACCGTGGTACCGACGGCATTGACCACGGCCAGCGCGCCGACCGTGATGCCGTCGCGGGTCATGGCGGAGGCCGAGCCGACGCCGCCTTTAAGATTGGCCGTGGTGGCGCCGAGCCCGGCGCCGGCGCTGCCGAGCGCAAAGTCGGCGCCCGCGGTCTTGGCGGCCTCGTAGCCGAGCTCGCGGTAGGGCGGAAAGCGGCCCCAATTCTTGTCGCCGCCATTGAGCAGGTCGAACATGATCGCCGCCGGAACGATCGGCACCAGCGCGTCGCGGATCTTGAAGCCGCGGCCCTGTTCGCGCAGCCAGGCCTGCACCCCGGAGGCGGCGTCGAGCCCGAAAGCGGAGCCGCCGGACAGCACGATGGCGTCGATGCCCTCGACCGTCTGCGCCGGATCGAGCAGGGCGGTCTCGCGCGTGCCCGGCCCGCCGCCGCGCACGTCCACGCTCGCCACCACGGCGGCGTCGAACACGACCGCCGTAACGCCCGAGCCGAGCTTGGCGTCGCCCGCCTGGCCCACCCGCAGGCCGGCAATATCGGTGATGAGGTTGCGCAAGGTCATGGGTAGTACTCTATCACGGCCGATCACACATAAGTCAGGACCGCGGCGTCCGACTTGCCATTGCCATAGTTGCCGGGGCATCTAGGGCGCCATGAACGGAAATGTCCCCATCCTGACCGCCCTGATCGCCGGGCTGATCAGTTTCCTTTCGCCTTGCGTCCTGCCTTTGGTGCCGCCCTATCTGGTCTTCCTGACCGGCACTTCGCTGGAGCGCTTCGAAAACGCCGAGCCGGAACGCCGCGTCCGGCGTGAGACCGTGCTGGCGGCCGCGCTGTTCGTGCTCGGCTTCTCGACCGTGTTCGTGGCGCTCGGCGCCAGCGCGAGCGTCATCGGCTCGCTGATCCGCGTCTATTCGGGGCCGCTGTCGACCATCGCCGGTGTCGTCATCATCATCATGGGCTTGCACTTCCTCGGTATCACGCCGATCGCGCTGCTGCACCGGCAGAAGCGGCTGGAGGTCGCCGAGCCGGTCGGGCTATGGGGCGCCTACGTGATCGGCCTGGCCTTCGCCTTCGGCTGGACGCCCTGCATCGGGCCGATCCTCGCCGCCATCCTGGCGGTGGCGGCGTCCGAGCAGACGGTGACCAAGGGCGCCGGTCTGTTGGCGGTCTATTCGCTCGGCCTCGGCATTCCGTTCATGATCGCCGCTTTCGCCGTCGAGCCGTTCGCGGCGTTCCTGGCGCGCTTCAAGAGTTATTTGCACCGCGTCGAGCAGGCGATGGGCGCGCTGCTAGTGCTCACCGGCATCGCCTTCCTCACCGGTAGCATCAACTGGATGAGCGTCTGGCTGCTGGAAACATTTCCGGCCCTGGGCAAGATCGGCTAGCACCGCGCAATAAAAAAGGCCCCGGCATCGCTGCCGGGGCCGATTCGTTCGGCCGCGGTCCGCCTATTTCATCTTGCTGCAGTCGGAGCCAGGGCATTCGACGTACGTGATCTTGCCGCTGGCGTCCTTCTTCCAGAGGTACATCACGTAATCAAGCTTGGTGATGTCGCCCTTCTTGTCGAAGGAGAGATCGCCAAGCACGGTCTTGAACTTCATGCCCGAATGCATCTTCTCGGCCACCTTCTTGGGGTCGAGCGACTTGGCCGCTTCCGCCGCCTGCTTGATCACCTGCACGCCGGCGTAGCTGTAGAGCGTGTAGGCTTCCGGCTCGAACTTCTTGGCGCGGAATTCGGCCACCACCTTCTTGGCTTCCGGCTTGTTGCGCGGATCCGGGCCGTAGGTCATCAGCGTGCCTTCGACGCCGGGGCCGCCGACCGAGGCGAACTCGTCCGACGTAATGCCGTCGCCGCCCATCAGCGGCGCCTTGACGCCTTGATCGCGCATCTGCCGCACGATCAGGCCGCCTTCGGTGTAGAGGCCGCCGAAATAGACCAGATCGGCGCCCGACTGCTTGATCTTGGAGACCAGCGCCGAATAGTCCTTCTCGCCGGTGTTGATGCCCTCGTAGAGGACCTCCTTCATCCCGCCCGTGTTGATTGCCTTCTTGGTTTCGTCGGCAAGACCTTTGCCATAGGTGGTCTTGTCGTGGACGACGGCGATCTTCTTGCCCTTGAAGTGCTTGAGGATATAGGCGCCAGCAACCTTGCCCTGCTGATCGTCGCGGCCGCAGACGCGGAAGATGTTCCACATCTTGCGCTCGGTAACGGTCGGGTTGGTAGAGGCCGGGCTGATTTCCAGGATGCCGTTCTCCTGGTAGACCTCGGAGGAGGGGATGGTGACGCCCGAATTGTAGTTGCCGATCACGAACTTGACGCCGTCGCCGGCGAATTTATTGGCGACCGAGACACCCTGCTTGGGGTCGGAAACGTCGTCGCCGTATTCGACGGTGATCTTCTGGCCGAGAATGCCGCCGGTCTTGTTGATGTCTTCGGCGGCCTGATCGACGCCGTTCTTCATCTGCGCGCCGGTGGCCGCGCTCGGCCCGGTGATCGGACCGGCCATGCCGAATTTGACTTGCGCCGAGGCGGTTCCCGCCAGCGCAAACCCAAGACCCAGCGCCAAGCCGAGCGTGGTGATTCGCTTCATCGTCTTTTCCCCTCCAGGTGAAGCCGGCAGCCGCAACATTAAGGAATATTACGTCATTGTGCTTTGCGGCGCCAGCGCAACGGACCGTCCGGCTCGTTGATCCAGCGATACTGGCTGACCATTTGCGCGGCACGGGCGGCGCGGAATCCGATGAGGCCGAACGCCAGGCAGACCGCGCTATCGACCAGATAATAGTGCAGCGACAACAGGGTGCCGTCGAACAGGCTGAAATGGATGAAGCGCACGGCGGCGCTCAGGATCAGCGCATAAACCACCACCTGCCAGAGCGGCCGCCAGGTCTGCGCGATGGCGCGGCCGGCGAGCGCGGCAGCCCCGCCGCCGAGGATAACGGTGACCAGCACGAACACGCCGAACGAGCCTTCCTCGTGGATGAAGCCTTGCATTACGACTCCACCTGTTGCCGGCCGCCTTCGAGGTAGGCGGCTTGGATCTCGGGCCGCTCCAACAGCGCGCGTCCGGTGCCGCTCATCGTGATCAAACCGTTGACCATGACATAGCCGCGGTGGGCGAGTTTGAGCGCGTGGAAGGCGTTCTGCTCGACCAGGAACACCGTGAGGCCGTCCTGCGCATTGAGCGTTTTGATGGCGTCAAAAATCTGCCGCACGATCAGCGGCGCCAGTCCGAGCGACGGCTCGTCGAGCAGCAGCAGCCGCGGCCGCGCCATCAGCGCGCGCGCGATCGCCAGCATCTGCTGCTCGCCGCCCGACAGCGTGCCGCCGCGCTGGCTAAGGCGCTGCTGCAGGCGCGGAAACAGGGCGAGCACGCGCTCGAGATCGCGGTCGAATTCGGCCGGGTCGGCGGTGGTCGCGCCCATCTGCAGATTTTCCAGCACCGTCATGCGCGAGAAGATGCGGCGGCCTTCCGGCGCCTGCGCCAGATTGAGGCGCGCGATCTCGTGCGTCGGCATCTGCGTGATGTCGCGGCCGGCGAAGGTAATCGTGCCCTCGCGCGCGCGCGGATTGCCGCAAATGGTCATCATCAGCGTGGACTTGCCGGCGCCGTTGGCGCCGATCAAAGTGACGATCTCGCCGTCGTTGACGTCGAGATCGACGCCCTTGAGCGCCATGACGCGGCCGTAGAACGTCTTTGCGCCACGCACGGAGAGGAGCGGGGAGGTCATAAGCCGATCTCCGCTTCGACCTTGGCCACGTCCTCGTCGGCGACCCCGAGATAGGCGGCGATCACCTTCGGGTCGTTGCGCACGGCTTCCGGCTCGCCGTCGGCGATCTTGACGCCGTAGTCGAGCACGATGACGTGGTCGGAAATCTCCATCACCACCGACATGTCGTGCTCGATCAGCAAGATCGATATAGCGTGTTCGTCGCGGATGGCGGTCAGCAGCTCGTTGAGTTCGGCGCTCTCGCGCGGATTGAGGCCGGCCGCCGGCTCGTCGAGGCAAAGCAGCAGCGGATCGGTGCACATGGCGCGCGCTATCTCGAGACGCCGCTGCGCGCCATAGGGCAGGTCGCCGGCAGGGTCGTCGGCGCGCGTCAGCAATCCGACGCGCTCCAGCCACATGCGCGCCTTCTCGATCGCCGCGCGTTCGGCGACGGCGTAAGAGGGAAAGCCGAGGATCCCCAACAGTGTGTAGCCCGACGCCAGCATCAACCGGTTGTGCTGGGCGACCAGCAGATTCTCCAGCGCGGTCATGCCTGGAAACAGACGGATGTTCTGGAAGGTGCGGGCAACGCGCGCCTGCTGCGTGACGAGGTACTCCGGCATGCGCTCGAGCTGGTAGAGCGTCCCGTGCGCGCGCGACAGGCGGCGCTTGCCGCTATCGGTCAGTGTTTCCAGTTCGCTCCACACCGCCGCATCGCCGTGACGCAGCCCGATGCGCCCCTCGCTCGGCTTGTAAAACCCGGTGATGCAATTGAACACGGTGGTTTTGCCGGCGCCGTTCGGCCCGATCAGCGCGGTGATATTGCCCTGCCGCGCGGCGAACGACAGGTCGTCGACCGCCACCAACCCGCCGAAGCGCATGGTCAGGTGCTCGACATTGAGCAGAATGTCGCCGGCGCTGCCCATCAACCGTGACCTTCCCCGGTCAAGTCGGCGGCGATGCTCTTGCGTTCCTTCAGGAACACCGAGGGCTCGCGCGTCGAGATAAGGCCGCGCGGCCGCCAGATCATGATCATCACCATGGCGAAGCCGAATAGCAGCATGCGGTACTGGGTCGGATCGAAGGTGGGGCCGAAAATCTGCTTGAGGAAGTCGAGCTCGCGCATGATTTCGGTGCCGCCGATCATGACGATGGCGGCGATCGCCACGCCGACCTGGCTGCCCATGCCGCCGAGCACCACGATCGACAGGATGGTGGCCGATTCCAGGAAGGTGAAGGATTCCGGCGAGATGAAGCCCTGGCGCGTGGCGAAGAACGAGCCGGCAAAGCCGGCGAACATGGCGCCCATGGCGAAGGCGGTGAGCTTGGTGTTGGTGGTATTGATGCCGAGCGAGCGGCAGGCGATTTCGTCCTCGCGCAGCGCCTCCCAGGCGCGGCCGACCGGCAGCCGGCGCAGCCGCAAGGTAACGAAGGCGGTGAGAAAGGCCAGCGCCAGGATCAGATAATAGAGAAAGATGGTGCGGTAGATCGGCGAGAACTTCAACCCGAACACGGCGGCAAAGCCGTCGTCGTCGGCGTTGAACGGAATGCCGAAGAAGGTCGGGCGCGGAATGCCGGTGATGCCGGCATAGCCGTTGGTCAGGTCGACCCAATTGATCAGGACAAGGCGGACGATTTCGCCGAACGCCAGCGTGACGATGGCGAGATAGTCGCCGCGCAGCCGCAGCACCGGAAAGCCGAGCAGGACGCCCCAGAACGAGGACAGAATGCCGGCGAGCGGCAAGAGCAGCCAGAACGAGAAGCCGAATTCCTTGGCCAGCAGCGCATAGGAATAGGCGCCGACCGCGTAGAAGGCGACGTAGCCGAGGTCGAGCAGGCCGGCCAAACCCACCACGATATTGAGCCCCCAGCCGAGCATCACATAGATCAGAATCTGGATGCCGAAATTGTCGATCCATTTCAGCGCGCCGCGGAAGCCGGTGGCGCCAATGACGATCGCCGGGTAGACGATGACGAAACCGATCGCAAACGGTACAAACCACTTGCCGACCAAAGCGCGCCAGCGCGGTGGCTGAGCCGCGATTGGCCGCAAGGCGCGCTGCTTGAGCCACGGCTCGGCCACCAGCGAATAAGCCAGCCGCCCGCCGCCGACCAAGGCGACGATGGCGAACAACAGCGGCCAGCGAGTGGTGAGGACCAGATTGTTGCGGATGTCGACGATCGTCTGGAAGCCGATCAGCGGCAGGAACAGCCCAAGAGCGATGAGCGCGGTGAAGCCGGCGTCGCGCAGCGCGCGGGCCAATTCGACGCGCTTAGCTGGCGCGCCGTCCGCCATCTCACACCTTCTCGACATCCGGGCGGCCGAATAGGCCCTGCGGCAGGAAGATCAGGGTGATGGCCAGCACCGAAAAGGCGGCGACGTCCTTGTAGTCGATGGAAAAATAGGCCGACCACATGGTCTCGATCAGGCCGATCAGCAGGCCGCCGATCACGGCGCCCGGCAGCGAGCCGATGCCGCCCAGGACCGCCGCGGTGAACGCCTTCACGCCCGGCACGAAGCCGTCGGAGAAGGTCACCACGCCGTAGTACATCAGATACATGGTGCCGGCGACGGCGGCGAGCGCGGCGGCGATGACGAAGGTCATAGAAATCGTCTGATCGACATTGACGCCGACCAGCGCCGCCATCTTCTGATCCTGCTCGCAGGCGCGCTGCGCACGGCCAAGCCTGGTCTTGGCCACCAGATACCAGAACGCAGCCAACAGCACCGCGGTGACGCCCCAAATGATGAGCTGTTTGTACGACAGCGTGACCGCATAGCCGTGCCCGTTCAGGACGACGAATTCGCCCTGCACCATGGGCGGGATCGGCTTGTTGCGCGGTCCCTGACTGACCTGCACGAAGTTGGACAGAAATATCGACATGCCGATCGCCGAAATCAGCGGCGCCAGCCGGAACGAGCCGCGCAAAGGGCGGTAGGCGACGCGTTCGATGACCCAGTTGACCAGCGAGGTGAACACCATGGCCACGATTAGGACGATGAACAGCGCCAGCGCGATCGAAGTGATGCCGAGCCAGGTGGTCAGGATCAGAAAGGCGATCAGCGCGATGAAGGCCGAGACCATGAACACGTCGCCATGGGCGAAGTTCACCATGCCGATGATGCCGAACACCATGGTGTAGCCGATGGCGATCAGGCCGTAGATCGAGCCGAGGGTGATGCCGTTAATGAGCTGCTGGAGAAAGACTTCCATGCGCCGCGCTCAGGCCTTTCGCGTTTGGCCGCCCGGCTGACGGCCATTGCTTCGATTCTGCAAGGCTTAACAGGGCGTGGCGGGAGCGGCAACGCTCGCCGCGCGATGTGTTATTAAATCGGACCGCCACCGCACAGGCTTCAACGAAAGCAGCATGTCCCCCAGCCTCGAAATTGCCGTCCGGGTCGGTTGCTATGCCGTGGTTTTCGCAGGTATGGCGCTGTGGGAATGGCTCGCCCCGCGCCGCCGCCTGACGGTTGGCCGGCGGCGGCGCTGGCCGGGCAATCTCGGCATCCTGGCCATCGACATTATAGCGGTGCGGCTGTTGGTACCGACGGCAGCGGTCGGCGTGGCATTGATCGCGGCCGCGCGGGGCTGGGGCCTGTTCAACCTGCTGGGGCTGCCAGCCTGGGCGGCGATCCCGGTCGGCGTGGTCGCGCTCGATCTGGTGATCTACGTCCAGCACGTCGTCTTCCATCACGTGCCGCTGCTGTGGCGGTTGCACCGCATGCACCACGCCGATCTCGATATCGACGTGACCACTGGCGTGCGGTTTCATCCGTTGGAGATCCTGCTGTCGCTGGCGATCAAGATGGCGGCGGTGCTGGCGCTCGGCGTGCCGGCGCCAGCCGTGCTGATCTTCGAGGTGCTGCTCAACGCTACCTCCATGTTCAATCACAGCAACGTGGCGCTGCCGCCGCGGCTCGACACCGTCGCGCGTTGGATCGTGGTGACGCCGCAGATGCACCAGGTGCATCACTCGATTCTGCGCGCCGAAACCGACAGCAATTTCGGATTTAATCTGCCTTGGTGGGACCGTCTGTTCGGCACCTATCGCGCCAAACCGGCGGCCGGCGAGCAAGGCATGACGATCGGCCTGCCGATTTTTCGCGATGTGGCGGAATTGCGCATTATGCGCCTACTGACGCAGCCGTTTCGTAATGCACGTTAATGCAATCCGCCGAATAGCCAGATCAAGAACAGGATCGGCAGCGGAATTCCCAGCAGCCAAAGCAACAGATAGCGTCCCATGTTGCGTCACCTCCATTGACGTTATGGGAACTCCGAGATCTGTCGAGGGTTCCTACGGTGTTACCATCCGCACGATGGGGAACTGGATGGACGACCGCGCGTTGTCTTGATGTTCGGGCGGGGAGCGCGAACGACCAACGTTGGAAGGAAATACAATGAGTCAGAATCAAAACCCCAACCAGAACCCGAGCCAGCAGCAGCAGGGCAATCAGCCCGGTCAGAAGCCCGGCCAGCAGCAGCAAGGCGGTCAGCCCGGCCAGAAGCCTGGTCAGCAACAGCAGCAAGATCGCCCCGGTCAGGGCGGCCAGCAGGGCCAGCAGAACCGCTAACGCACCGCAACACGACGGACAGAAGCCCCGCCGCACGGCGGGGCTTTTTGTTTGATTAGCCTTCGATTGCGTTGGCCTGGCGCGCGGCCTCGCATATGCTCAACCCCGTCATGGCATCGTCCACGCTCCCGCTGTTTCATCTTTACGGCGATCCGCCGGACGATAGCGCGTTCGACTTCATCCATATCGAAACCATCGCCTCGCGCTCCTCGGTGCACGACTGGACGATCCGCGCGCACCGCCACCGCAACCTGTTCCAGATCCTGTTGATCGAGAAGGGCGGCGGCGAAATGAGTTTCGAGACCGCGACCGTGTCCTTTGCCGCGCCGGCGGCAATCCTGGTGCCGGCCACGACCGCGCACGGTTTCCGTTTTACGCCGAAAGTCACCGACGGCTGGGTGGTGAGCTTCACCGAGGATGTCGCCGATGCGCTCGGCGACCAATCCGGCGAAGCGCTGGCGCGGCTCAAGGCGGTGGCGGCCGATCCGCTGGTGCCGCTTGCCGGCGCGACCGAGACCAAGCGTCTGGCCACGCTATGCGCTGACCTCAACGAGGAAGCCTCGCTCGCGCGCGAGGGCTATCGCCTCGCCATGCGCGGGCTGCTGGCCTTGATCGCCATTGAGGTGGTGCGGCTGGCGGTCAGCCGCGCGCGCTCGGGCACCGTGACGCTCACGCGCGCCGATGCGCGGGTGGAAGAGTTGCGCCGGCTGTTGGACGAGCATTTCCGTAAAGAACGGCTGATCAGCTTTTATGCCGAGAAGCTGGCGATGACGGCCGACCGCCTCAACGACCACGTCAAGCGCGCGACCGGCGTGACGGCGGGTCATCTGATCCGCCAGCGCGTGTTAACCGAAGCCAAGCGGCAACTCGTGTTCACCAGCCAGCCGATCCACGAGATCTCCTACGATCTGGCGTTTTCCGATCCGTCGCACTTCACCCGGTTCTTTCGCAAGCAGACCGGCATGACGCCGCAGGCCTTCCGCGAGGGCAGGGGCGGTTAACATTAAGCGACACGCTTAAGCGGTAAGGTAAAGTTTTGGTTTCTTTTGAAATTGGCATTTGAAGCGCTTACGCGTAATGGACAGTCTCAGGAGGACGCCATGCGTAAGCTGTCCAGCGCGGCCGTGTTTATAATCGTCGGCGTAACGCTCTATTTCGCCCTGGCATGGGGATATGACGGACTGCGGGTGCTCAATTCGGAAAGCTACGGTCTGGACGATGTCTGGCGCGCGCAATTCGTGTTCGCCTTAGGCAGCCTGTTCGGCTTGAGCCCGATCGGGCTCATCAAGCTTTCGGCTTTCTTTGGCGGATTGAAGCTGGCGGTCGCCGGCGTCTGCGCCGTGCATATCTTCGACCGCTTGCGGGCTTTCATCGGCGGCAAGGCGGACTCCGAAATCCTCGAAGGCGGCCTGATCCTGGTGGTGCTGGTCAGCATTGTGTCGGTCGGTCCGGCGGTATTGTCGCAGAACGCCGACCTGGTGCGCGAAACGACGATCCAGTTGATCCTCGCCGCTATCGCCACCGCGCTTTGCCTGGTCGAGCGCAGCTACAGCCGTCAAACGGAAGATGCCGCGCCCGCCGTTATGACCCAACTCGCGGCCACGCCGCGGGGCGCGCCCTGGTACTCGCCGTTCCGCTAAGGGCGCGTGAGTTCCAAACACATGCGATTTTGAGCTTTGCCGTAGCTCGCCCGCAAGGGCGGGCTACATTGCCTTTGCGAGTTCCGCCATCACCTCGGCGGCTTCCTTGAAGGCATGATTGCCGGCCGGCGCGCCGCAGTAGATCGTCTGCTGCAGGATGATTTCCTTGATGTCGGTCTCGCTGAAGCCGCCTTCGGCCAAGGCCGCGCGCACATGCAGACGGAATTCGTCCCATTGGCCGAGCGCGATCATGGTGCCGAGCACCAGCACGCGGCGGGTGCGCTCGTCGTAATGCGGCCGTGTCCAGACTTCGCCCCAGGCGTAACGGGTGATGAGTTCCTGGAACTCCGCGTTGAACGAGGTCTTTTTCGCATTGGCGCGATCGACCCATTCGTTGCCCAGCACCTTGCGGCGCTTGGCCATGCCTTGCTCGTTGCGTTCTTTCTCGTCCATGGCTAATTCATCAGGAAGTTGAGCGCCGCGTCGGTGAAGGCCTTTGGCTGCTCGACATTGGAGATATGTGCAGCATCGAGCGCCGCCAGCTTGGCGCCCTTGATGGTCTTGGCAATGGTTTCGCCGGCGACGGGCGGGGTGGCGGGGTCCTGCTTGCCAACGATCACAAGCGTCGGCGTGCTGATGCGCGGATTGGATTCACGGAAGTCCATGTCGCGTACGGCTTCGACGCAAGCGATGTAGCCATCGAGATTGCTGGCGATGAACATCTCCGTCATGCGCGCGATCGTCTGCGGCGAGCGTTCCAAAAAACCTTTGGTGAACCAGCGTTCCATGTTCGGACCGACGATGTGCTTAAGGCCGTTTTCCCGCACGATCTTGATGCGATCGGCCCACGGCGCCTTGTCGGCATAATAGAAATTGGTGTTGGCGAGGATGAGCTTCTCGACGCGGTCCGGCGCATTGGCGCCCAGCCACTGGCCGTCCATGCCGCCCATCGACAGCCCGCACCAGTTCACCCTCTTGATGCCGAGCGTATCGATGATCTTGATGATATCGCGGCCAAAGAGTCCGAAGCTGTAAGGGCCCTTGGTGGTGCCCGACTTGCCGTGACCGCGGCGGTCCCAACGGATGAGGCGGAAATGCTTCTCGAATTCGGGCGCCTGATCGTCCCACATGTGCAGGTCGGTGCCGAGTGAATTCGACAGCATCAGCGCCGGCGCGCCCTCGCGCCCGCTGACTTCGACGTTGATCGGGCAGCCGTCATCGGTGGTGATCGTGGGCATTCGGGTACCCCCCATTTCGGATTTTGGCCGTTCAGCGTGGCGTTAGGCGACACACTTAAAGCGGTCCGCGCCCGCTGCAAAGCTCTTTTCAGCGGGCCCGCGAGGGCTTAAGCCGTGGCCTAAGGTTTGTATAGGTGCGCAAAAAGGAGACACCGATGGCGATGGTCATGACTGGGGAGGTTGAACTCCCGGCCAGCCGCGAGGTTGTATATGCGAAGCTCAACGACGCCGAGGTGCTGAAAGCCTGCATCCCGGGCTGCGAGGAGCTCAACAAGATTTCCGATACCGAATTGCAGGCGGTCGCCGTCACCAAGATCGGGCCGGTGAAGGCGCGCTTCAAAGGCAAGGTGCACCTGACCGATCTCGACCCACCCAACGGCTACAAGATTTCGGGCGAGGGCGACGGCGGCGTCGCCGGCTTTGCCAAGGGCGGCGCCACGGTCGCTTTGACCGAAAAGGACGGCGGCACCTTGCTCACGTACAGCGTCGAGGCGCAGATCGGCGGCAAGCTCGCCCAGCTCGGTCAACGCTTGGTCAATGGCGCGGCCAAGAAGGTTGCCGACGACTTTTTCAAGAATTTTGCTGCCACCGTGTCGGCCGGCTAGGGCCTATCACCTCAGTTTGAGCGATTTCCGGCTTTGGAATCCCTTGACCCGGCGGGCGTCCGGGGTTCAGACTTATTCTTGTTCTAGGTCGCATTCGGGCCGAAATCGGCAATATTTCGAACCCGAGCCGCTGCCGCCCCTGCCGGGCGAAGCGAAAAGAGGGCTTTTGGCCCCGAATTTGGGAGGAAGGCTATGCCTGCGGTGTCCATGACGGTGAACGGCAAGGCCGTCACCGGCGAAGTCGAAGCGCGCACCTTGCTGGTGCAATTCCTGCGCGAAAATCTCCGGCTTACAGGCACACATGTCGGCTGCGACACCTCGCAATGCGGCGCCTGCGTCGTTCATGTCGACGGCATCGCGGCGAAATCCTGCACGCTACTCGCCCTGCAATGCGAGGGCGCCAAGATCACTACTATCGAGGGACTGGCCGAGCCGGGCGGCGCGCTGCATCCCATGCAGGAAGCCTTCCGCGAAAACCACGGTCTGCAATGCGGCTACTGCACGCCCGGTATGATCATGGCGGCGCTCGATATCGTCCGCCGCAACGGCAACGATCTCGACGAACACACGATCCGCGAACAGCTCGACGGGAACATCTGCCGCTGCACCGGCTATCACAACATCGTCAAGGCGATCGCTGCGGGAGCGAAAGCGATGCCCAAGAGCGGCACACGTCAGGCCGCCGAGTAGCTTAAAAAACGACTACGGGAGGAGACCGCCATGAGCGCGACCGGGATCGGCGCGGCGGTGCGCCGCAAGGAAGACTTCCGCTTTATCACTGGCGCTGGCCAATACACCGACGACGTGGTGCGGCCGGGCGAGACCCGTGCCGTGTTCGTGCGCTCGCCGCACGCCCACGCCAAGATCAGAAGCATCGATGTCAGCACGGCCAAGAAAATGCCGGGCGTGATTGACGTGCTCACCGGCGCGGATCTCGCGACCGACAAGATCGGCAACCTGATCTGCGGCTGGATGATCCATTCCAAGGACGGCTCGCCGATGAAGATGGCGCCGCATCCGGCGCTCGCCGCCGGCAAGGTCAATTGCGTCGGCGATGCGGTAGCCGTGGTTATCGCGGAGACGCAGGCGCAAGGGCGCGATGCCGCTGAGAAGGTCAAGGTCGATTATGAAGTGTTGCCCGCCGTGGTCGATCCGGCCAAGGCGCAGGCCGCCGGCGCGCCGCAGATCCACGCCGACATCGCCAAGAATACGATCTACCAGTGGCATCTCGGCGACGCCAAGGCGACGGAAGCCGCCTTTGCCGCCGCCAAGCACGTCACCAAGCTCGACATCATCAACAACCGCTTGGTGCCGAATGCGATCGAGCCGCGCGCGGCGCTGGCCGAGTACGACGTCGGCACCGACAACCTCACTTTATGGAATACGTCGCAGAATCCGCATGTGGCGCGCCTGGTCATCGCCGCCTTTGTCGGCATGGCGCCGGAGCACAAACTACGGGTGATCGCGCCCGACGTCGGCGGCGGCTTCGGTTCCAAGATCTTCATTTATCCGGAAGAGGTCGTCTGCCTGTGGGCGTCGCGCAAGGTGCGGCGTCCGGTGAAGTGGACGGCCGACCGTTCGGAATCTTTCCTCACCGATGCGCATGGCCGCGATCACGTCACGCACGCGGAACTGGCGCTCGATGGCAATGGAAAAATCCTGGCGCTGCGCGCCAAAACCATCGCCAACCTCGGCGCTTATATGTCGACCTTTTCGTCGTCGGTGCCGACCTATCTCTACGGCACGCTGTTGTCGGGCCAGTACGACATCCCGTCCATCTATTGCGAGGTGGACGCGGTCTACACCAACACCGCGCCGGTCGACGCCTATCGCGGCGCCGGGCGCCCCGAGGCGACCTTCGTGGTCGAGCGGCTGGTCGAGGTGGCGGCGCGCCAGATGGGCATCGAGCCCGCGGAAATCCGCAGACGCAACTTCATCAAGTCGTTCCCGCATCAGACGCCGGTGATCATGTCCTATGACGCCGGCGACTATCTCGCCTCGCTCAAGAAGGCGGTGGAGGCCGCCGACGTGAAGGGCTTCGGCAAGCGCAAGCGCGAAGCGGCGCGGCACGGCAAGCTGCGCGGCTTAGGCTACTCGACCTATATCGAGGCCTGCGGCATCGCGCCGTCGCAGGCGGTCGGCTCGCTCGGCGCCGGCGTGGGTTTGTGGGAATCCGCCGAAGTGCGGGTCAACCCGACCGGTTCGGTGGAAGTCCTCACCGGCTGTCATGCGCACGGGCAGGGGCACGAAACGACGTTCGCGCAATTGGTGTCGGAGCGGCTCGGCATTCCGTTCGAGAACGTTTCCATCGTGCACGGCGACACCGACAAGGTGCAGTTCGGCATGGGCACCTATGGCTCGCGCTCGGGTGCGGTCGGCATGTCGGCAATCGTCAAGGCGCTCGACAAGATCGAAGCCAAGGCCAAGAAGGTCGCGGCCTTCATGCTGGAAGCGGCGGAAGGCGATATCGAGTTCAAGGACGGCAAGTTCACGGTCGCCGGCACCGACAAGTCGGCGGCCTTCGGCGACGTGGCGCTCAATGCCTATATCGCGCACAAGTTTACCGGCGCCGAACTGGAGCCGGGGTTGAAGGAGACCTCGTTCTACGACCCGACCAATTTCACCTTCCCGGCCGGCTGTCACATTTGCGAGGTTGAGGTCGATACCGAAACCGGCAAGACCGAGATCGTCAACTGGACCGCGGTCGACGATTTCGGCACCGTGATCAATCCGATGATCGTCGAGGGCCAGGTGCACGGCGGCATCGCGCAAGGCGTCGGCCAGGCGCTATTGGAAGGTGCGGTCTACAGCAAGGAAGGCCAGCTCGTGACCGGCTCGATGATGGATTACACCATGCCGCGCGCGCACGATCTGCCGTCGTTCCACGTCGGGCTGACCGAAACCAAGTCGCCGTCCAATCCGCTCGGCATCAAAGGCTGCGGCGAGGCCGGCGCGATCGCGGCGCCCGCCGCGGTGATCAACGCCATCACCGACGCGATCGGAACCGAAAATCTGGCCATGCCGGCGACCGCTAATGCGGTGTGGACGGCACTACAAGGCGCCAAACCGCGCCAAGCTGCCTAAGAATTGCCGCGTAGTAATAGGGAGACAGCAATGTACAATTTCACCTTCCATCGTCCGACCACGGTCCGCCAGGCGGCCGGCCTGTTGGCGCGCAATCCGGACGCCAAATTGTTGGCCGGCGGCCATTCGCTCATCCCGGTGATGAAGCAGCGGCTGGCGCAGCCGTCGGCGCTGATCGATCTCTCGCTGGTCGAGGGGCTTACTGGGGTTGAACAAAAGGGGCGCTCGATCGTGATCGGCGCCATGACGCGCCATGCCGACGCCGCCAATTCGCCGGTGTTGCAGCAGGCGCTGCCGGGGCTTGCCTCGGTGCCGGCCTCGGTCGGCGATCCGCAGGTGCGCAACCGCGGCACCATCGGCGGCTCGGTCGCCAACAACGATCCGAACGCCGATTATCCGGCGGCTTGTCTGGGGTTGGGGGCCACCATCATCACCAACAAGCGGCGCATCACGGCCGACGATTTTTTCACCGGCATGTTCTCGACCGCGCTCGAAGACGGCGAGATCATCACCAAGATCAGTTTTCCGATCGCCAAAAAGGCGGCTTACGAAAAATTCAAGCACCCGGCCTCTGGCTTCGCGCTGGTCGGCGTGTTCGTTTCCAAGCGCGGCTCGGATATCCGCGTGGCGGTGACCGGCGCCGGCTCAAACGGCGTGTTCCGGGTGAAGTCGTTCGAGGAGGCGCTCAAGAAGCGTTTCGCGGCGAAATCGCTCGACGGGCTGAGCATCCCGGCGACGGGCATGAACAGCGACATCCACGCCAGCGCCGAATATCGCGCGCATCTGGTCGGCGTGCTGGCGCGCCGCGCGGTGGCGAAGGCGACGGCGTAGATAAGCTGAACGCGCGCAATTTGTCTCCTGCGATGCGCGGCAAACGCGCTTTGCAGGATGGCTGGGGCCCGCCCAGTGAAAGATAGCCCCTTGCCGCGAAAACCGATTATCGCGAGCGCCACGCTGGTCCTCGTCGCCGGGTTCCTCGTGCTGTTCATTAGCGGCGGGTCGCGGTTTGCGGTCGGTCTGACCCTCAAGCCGATCGTCGATGATTTTGGTTGGGGACGCAGCGAACTCGGCATCGCCGTCGCGTTGTTCCAGGTCGTGTCGGCGGCCGCGATGTTCGTTGCCGGCCACCTTGCCGACCGCACCGGCCCACGCTTGGTGTTGGGCAGCGGCCTTCTCGTCAGCGGCATAGGCATTGGCCTGATGAGCGTGATAACGGCGCCCTGGCACGCGCTTGCGCTGTACGGCGTGGTCTACGCGCTGGGCAATGGTGCGGCGTCGATGATCCCCGTCGGCGTGATGGTGACTCGCGCCTTCCCGCAGCGCACCGGCATTGCCAATGCGGTCGTTATGTCGGGCATGAGCGTCGGCCAACTCGTGATGATCGCCATGCTGGCCGCGGTACTGGTGGCAGTAAGCTGGCACTCGGTCTACCTGTGGCTCGGCGCCGCCTATCTGGCGCTGGTGCCGCTGCTGATCTGGATGATCCCGAAAACTACGCCGACACAGGCGAAGGCAGCGCGGCCCAACGATGGCGTGGGCGTGATTGAGGCCGCCCGCACGCGGCAGTTCTGGCTGCTGCTAGCGATCTACGCCGTCTGCGGCTTCGACGACTTTTTCGTCACCACCCACGTTGTTGCTTTCGCCCAGGACCGTGGTGTCGACGCCTTTCTGGCCGGTAATCTGCTGGCGCTGATGGGCCTTACCGGCCTGATCGGCGTGGTTGCCGGCGGTGCTTTCAGCGACCGTGCCGGCCCAGTGTGGCCGACCGCGCTCGCCTTCGCCGCCCGCGTTGCGGTTTTCGCGCTGGTGATGGTGGACCAGTCGACGACCTCGGTGGCGCTGTTTGCTCTCGTGTTCGGCGCCACCTTCCTGGTGACAGCACCGCTCACCGTCGTGTTCGTGTCGGAGAGTTTCGGCACCCGCCATCTCGGTGCCCTCACGGGCCTGATTACCATGGTGCATCAGATCTTCGGCGGTATCGGCGCCTATCTTGGCGCTGCCGTGTTCGACGCCACCGGCAAATACGACATCGCATTCACGACGATGGGCGCGGTTTCGCTGCTTGCTGTGCTGCTGACGCTGCTGCTGCGGCAACCGCGCCGCGCGGTGGCGTAAGACTTAACTCACGCCCTGGCTCGGAACGAACACCACGCCGCCGGTCTTTGTCCGCTAGGCGATCGGCTCGGCGGCTTTCGACGCCGCCGCGCCCTTCTTTATCACGTTCGCGATCCGGCGTTCGTCTGCGACATAAGCTTTGGCGGCGTCGTTGCTGAACATGGCGTGGGTTTCGATCTCGTCATCGACCACGGGCATGATCGCGAGATCGCTGTATTCGTATCGTTTGGGATCGTACTTGATGCGCAGATAGATCCTGCGGAGCCTGAGGTAAATCGAGATCCAGCCAACCGTCTTGCGCGCGAGTTCCGCGAAATATTTCGGATAGAAACGCCAGACCGGTTCGACCGGCATGGTCGGTCGACGATCGCGGCGAGACTTCAGCCGCAACAGGCCGCTCTCGACCGGATGGCAGTTTTCCAGTTCGAACGATGCCTTGAACCACGTCATCGTGATCAAGACGTTCGCAAAAGAGCGAAGCGTGGCCGCGCGCCGCATGACCGTTTCGCAGTGTTCGTAAGAGTAATATCGCTTCCACGACTCTCGATAGGCGTAAGCCCATTCCTCTTTCGACATGCGCGCATGTTCGCAGGTGATGTGATGGAGGTCGTATTTGTTGAGGTCCGGGTCCATCCATGTGCCGGCGCGGTAAAGCTTCTGGTGGTCTTCCGAGCCCGGCAGCGGGGTCAAATAATGGATTTCGAGGACGTCGATCGGCAATTCTTTCATGATGACGTCGAGATCGTTGAGGACCGACTCCGCCGTGTCGAAGGGGAATCCGGTAATGTAGCCAGCATAAACCAGGATGCCGGCCTTCTGCCATTCGAGCAGCATCTTGCGGTATTCGGTAATCTTGTTCTGCTTTTTCTTCGCGGCCATGAGATTGGCCGGGTTGATGTTTTCGAGGCCGATATAGGTCTTCTTGACCCCCGCCCGCGCGCACTTGGTGATGAAGTTCGGCAACTTGTGGCACAACGTGTCCACTTGGATAATGAGGCTGAGGGGGAGTTTTTCGACTTCGCGCAGATGGATCAGGCGATCGAGGATGGCTTCCCAGTCCTTGTTGCGCGCGAAATTGTCGTCCGTGATGAAGAATCGAAATACGCCTTGCGTCGCATTGCGGCGAACGATGTCCTCGATGTCGTCCACGGTACGGCGGCGTGATTTGTGCCCCTGCACGTTGATGATCGTGCAGAACGAGCATTGATACGGACAGCCGCGCCCGGCATCGAAGCTTGTCGTCGACCCGACCGTGCGCTTGAGCCGATCCCGCTCAAGGAGCGGCAACGGCGCGGAGTTAATGCCCGGAGCATCGTCCATATAATTGTAGAGCGGTTTGAGCCGGCCTGCATAAGCATCCCGCAGCACTTCGTCGAGACGTCCTTCAGCTTCACCGGCGAAGACCGAGAGGCCCATCGCCTGTGCCTCGTGCAGCGACGGATCGTCGCCATTGATCATCGCGATCACACCCGACATGTGAAACCCGCCGATGCCGACTTTGATGCCTGCCTGGCGCAGGGGGCGTGCGATATCGAGTGCGCGCGGCGTCTGGTTTGACTGCACGCCCACCAGAAAAACCATGCCGTCGTCTGCGCCCTTAATCAGGGCGGCGATTCGGTCTGGCCGAATGCGAGTATTGAATTCGTCGATCGCATGAATATCGATCTCGACGTCGTCGCCGAGTACGCGGCGCTCGTTACAATCTTTGGCAATGCCATAGATGCAGGCGAGCGAATTCGACGGGATCGTGGAACGGAACCAGCGGATGGGATAGCCGTCATCGCAGTAATGCGTCGGCTTTACGAGCACGAGACAAAAACGGCGCTTGGCGCCGGTGACAGCTAAGTTCGACGGCATGATACGCCCCACGCATGGCCGACAGACCTGTCCGTCATCAAATCAGATTTCAGCGGGCGTGGGGAAAATTTCGACGTGAACGGGTGATTTCGACCCGCCTCAATTTGCGGCAACAAAATTGCGCGCGAATGTGCCTCCCGAGCTAAGCGGCGGAAACGGCTGGGAGAAAGTGGTCAGGCCGGCTGATCTAGCTCCGCCAGCAAATCATGCAGGTCGAGCGGATTGGTGTACATGCGCAACGACCCATCCGGCTTCTGCGGCCACATCTCCTTGGGCCGGTCCCAATAGAGTTCAACGCCGTTGTCGTCCGGGTCGCGCAGATAAAGCGCCTCGGACACGCCGTGGTCGCTGGCGCCCTCGAGCGGGATCTTGGCGACGATCAGCCGGCGCAGCGCGTCGGCCAAGAGCGGCCGGGTCGGGTAGAGAATGGCGGTATGGTAAAGGCCGGTGGCGCCGGGAGGCGGCGGCGAGCCGCCCAGGCTCTCCCAGGTGTTCAGGCCGAGATGGTGGTGGTAGCCGCCGGCCGAGATGAAGGCGGCGCCAGGCCGGCTGGTGGTCAGGGTAAAACCCAGCACGCCGCAGTAGAAATCGAGCGCGCGGTTGAGGTCAGCGACCTTCAGATGCACATGGCCGATGCGTACGCCGGGGTTGATGGTGGGCAGGCGCAGGGCCTGTTTCTCGATCTGGATCGGCTCGCTCATGGCGCTGTCCTTGGTGGCGATGCCCAACTGGCCGGGCCGGCCTTCGATACCCACATGTAAGACGCCCGCGCGGTAGGATAAAGTGCCGCCAAAGGACCAACAAGATGACGCTGACGCCGCTTCCGAACTCCATCGATGCCACCCTCGACCTTCTCGCCAAGGCCGATTACATCGCCGACCGCTCGCTGGCGACGGTGCTCTATCTCGCGCTGAAGATGGGCCGGCCGCTGTTCCTCGAGGGCGAGGCCGGGACCGGCAAGACCGAGATCGCCAAGGTGCTGAGCCGGGCGCTCGGCCGCCGGCTGATCCGCCTGCAATGCTACGAGGGGCTCGATATTTCGTCTGCCGTCTACGAGTGGAACTACGGCGCGCAGATGATCTCCATCCGGCTGGCCGAAGCGCAAGGCGAGGGCGACCGCGCGCGCATCGAGCACGACGTGTTCTCCGAGCGCTTCCTGATCAAGCGGCCCTTGCTGCAGGCGCTCGAGCCGGACCCGGCCGGTCCGCCGGTGCTGCTGATCGACGAGATCGACCGCACCGATGAGGCCTTCGAGGCGTTCCTGCTGGAAGTGCTGGCCGATTTCCAGATCACCGTGCCCGAGCTCGGCACCGTCAAGGCGGCGCAGCCGCCGATCGTGCTGGTGACCTCCAACCGCACCCGCGAGGTGCACGACGCGCTCAAGCGCAGGTGTCTCTATCACTGGGTCGGTTATCCGAATGCCGAACGTGAACTGAAAATCCTGCGCACCAAGGTGCCGGGCATTCCCAAGAAACTGTCCGCGCAGGTGGTCGCTTTCGTGCAGGGTCTGCGCAAGGAGGACCTGTTCAAGTCGCCTGGCGTCGCCGAGACGCTGGACTGGGCCGGCGCGCTCACCGAGCTCGACGTGGTGGCGCTCGATCCGGCGACAGTGTCGGACACGCTCGGCGCGCTGCTGAAATATCAGGACGACATCGCCCGGCTCGACGGCACCAAGATCAAAGCGCTGCTCGACGAGGTGAAGTCGGAGCTTAGGGCGGCGGAGTAAATGCAAACTCCGCTCATTCCCGCGCAAGCAGGAATCCAGATCTGGGTCCCCGCTTTCGCGGGGACGAGCGGGAAGGACCGATGAATGGTTGAAAGCAGCGGCCGTCTCGCCGAAAATATTCTCTACTTTGCGCGCGCGCTGCGTGCGGCCGGCCTTCCGGTCGGCCCCGGCGCGGTGCTCGATGCGCTGGAGGCGCTCGACGTCGCGCGCGTCGGCGACCGCGAGGATTTCTACTGGACGCTGCACGCCGTGTTCGTGAAGCGGCACGAGCACACGATTTTGTTCGACCAGGCGTTCCGCATCTTCTTCCGCAAGCGCGGTTATATCGAGAAGCTGATCGCCTCCATGCTGCCGGGCACGCCCACCACGGCGCCCAAGCCGCCGCCGCCGGGCGCCCAGCGCATCCAGGAGGCGCTGTTCGGCGGCCTCAACCAGCGCGAGGACAAATCCGAGGTCGAGATCGATGCGCGGCTGACCGTCTCCGACCGCGAAATCCTGCAGAAGAAAGATTTCGCGCAGATGACCGCGGCCGAGATCGCCGCCGCCAAGCAGGCGATCGTGCGGCTGGCGCTGCCGCTCGACCTTTTGCGCACGCGCTGGCTGGCCGCCAGCCGGCGCGGCCACAGGATCGACATTCGCCGCACCTTGCGCGCCAGCATGAAGGCGGGCGGGGCGGTGATCGATCTCAAATATCTCGGCCCCCGCGAGAAGGAGCCGCCGATCGTGGCGCTGTTGGATATTTCCGGTTCCATGAGCCAATACACGCGGCTGTTCCTGCATTTTCTACATGCCATCACCGACCGCGAGAAGCGCGTGACGACCTTCCTGTTCGGCACGCGGCTGACCAATGTCACCCGCGCCATCCGTCAGCGCGATCCGGACGAGGCACTCGCCGCCTGCTCGGCCCATGTGGTCGACTGGTCGGGCGGCACGCGCATCGCGTCGTCGCTGCGCGAATTCAACAAGCGCTGGTCGCGCCGCGTGCTCACGCAGGGCGCGGTGGTGCTGCTGATCACCGACGGGCTTGAGCGCGATGCCGATGATACGCTATCTTTCGAGATGGACCGGCTGCACCGCTCGTGCCGCCGGCTGGTTTGGCTCAATCCCCTTCTTCGCTTTGAGGGGTTTGAAGCCCGCGCCAAAGGCGTGCGAACCATGTTGCCGCATGTTGACGAACTGCGGCCGATCCACAATCTGGACTCGATGAGCGACCTGGTGCGCGCCCTGTCGGGCGCGCCGGACAAGGATTACGATCCGAAGCTGTGGCTGCGGGACGTTGCCTGACGGAGGAACATCATGCTTTCGCGCGACGAAGACATTCTGAAAGCCGCCGAAGACTGGCGCAAAGCCGGACGCGGCGTGGCGCTGGCGACCGTGGTCGAGACCTGGGGCTCGGCGCCACGGCCGGTCGGCTCCAATCTGGTGATCGACAACGAGGGCAATTTCCTCGGGAGCGTCTCGGGCGGCTGTGTCGAGGGCGCAGTGGTGACCGAAGCCATCGACGTGATCGACAGCGGCAAGCCGAAAATGCTGGAATTCGGCGTCGCCGACGAGGCAGCCTGGAACGTGGGCTTGTCCTGCGGCGGCACCATCCGCGTTTATGTGGAGAAAGTCAGTTGAAAATCGACATCCTGCACGCGTTGAACGCCGAACGCGCCGCGCGGCGCGCGGCGGTGGTCGTCACCGATGTAGCGAGCGGCGAGCAACGGCTGGTCAGGGCGACGGATGTCGCCAAGGATCCGCTGCGCGATCTCATCGAAAATCATATCCGCATGGCGAAAAGCGGCATGGAGGAAGCGCCGCAAGGCCGCGTCTTCCTCACCGTGCACGTACCGTCGCCGCAACTGGTGATCACCGGGGCGGTGCATATCAGCCAGACCTTGGCGCCGGTTGGGCAATTGCTCGGCTATGACGTGACCATCGTCGATCCGCGCACCGCCTTTGCCTCGCTCGAGCGTTTCCCCGACGTCAAGGTGATCGCGGAATGGCCGGACATCGCATTGCCGCCGCTCAACGTCGACCGCTACACGGCCTTCGTCGCGCTCACCCACGATCCGAAGATCGACGATCCGGCGCTCAAGCACGCTTTGGCGCGCGATTGTTTCTATATCGGCGCGCTCGGCTCGCGGAAGACCCATGCCAAACGCGTGCAGCGGCTGAAGGAGGCCGGATTGAGCGATGCCGATATCGCGCGCATCCACGCACCGATCGGGCTCGCCATCGGCGCGGTGTCCCCGGCCGAGATCGCCATTTCCATCATGGCCGAAATCACCGCGCGGCTGCGCATGAAGGCGGAAAAGGCGGAGGCGGCATGAAATTCGGCCCGGTCGCTCCGGACGATGCGCTCGGCGCTACCGCGGTGCATACGATCCGCCAGAGCGATCTCGTGCTCAAGAAGGGCACGTTGATCGGGCCGGCGGAGATCGCCGCACTCAAGGCAGCCGGGGTGAAGGACCTCGTCGTCGCGCGGCTTGAGCCGGGCGACGTCTCGGAGGATCAGGCCGCCGCCGATATCGCATTGGCTGTGCAAGGCGAGGGCGTGCGCGCCGACCGCGCCTTTACCGGTCGCTGCAATCTGTTCGCGGATCGCGCCGGCGTGCTGGTGCTCGACAAGGACGCCATCGACCGGCTCAACCGCATCGACGAGGCCGTGACGCTGGCCACGCTGCCTGCCTACAAGAGCGTGGTTGAAGGCGAGATGATCGCCACCGTGAAGATCATACCTTTTGCCGTGGCCGCCACCGCCCGTGACCAGGCGGTTGCCGAGGCAGGCAGCGCCAAGCCCGTCATCCGGGTGGCGCCCTACAAGGTGCGCAAGATCGGCATCGCCTCGACCTTGCTGCCGGGGCTCTCTCCGAAAGTTATCGAGAAGACGCTCAAGATCACCGCGACGCGCATTGCACCTGCGGGCGCTACGATCATTGCCGAGAAGCGCGTGCCGCACGAGCAGCAGGCGCTGGCGCTTGCCATCGACGAACTGCTCAAAGCCGGCGCCGAACTGGTGATCGTGTTCGGCGCCTCGGCCATCGCCGACCGGCGCGACGTCATCCCCGCGGCGGTCGAGGCCATTGGCGGCGAAATCGAGCATTTCGGCATGCCGGTCGATCCCGGCAATCTGATGCTGATCGGCCGGGCGCGCGGGCAGGCGGTGATCGGCGCGCCGGGCTGCGCGCGCTCACCGAAGGAGAACGGTTTCGACTGGGTGTTGATGCGGCTGCTGGCAGGCCTGCCGGTCAGCCGCGCGGACATCACCGGGATGGGCGTCGGCGGCCTGCTGATGGAGATCGTGACGCGGCCGCAGCCGCGCACCGAGCCGGCGCCGGAAAAAGGCCGAAACATCGCGGCGCTGGTGCTGGCGGCCGGGCGTTCCACCCGCATGGGCGCGATCAACAAGCTGATTGCGGAGATCGGCGGCAAGCCGCTGGTGCGTATCGCGGCCGAGCAGGCGCTGGCCTCGCGCGCGAAGCCGGTAATCGTAGTCACCGGGCATGAGCGCGAGCGCGTCGAAGCGGCGCTGGCCGGACTGCCGGTGCGGTTCGTGCACAATGCAGACTACGCCGACGGGCTCGGTACCTCGCTGAAAACCGGCATCGCCGCCGTGCCGGCGGACGCCGACGGCGTCATCGTCTGCCTCGGCGACATGCCGCAGGTCGATGCCGGGCTGATCGACAGACTGATTGCTGCTTTCGATCCAGAGCGCGGCGCGCTCGTGGTGCTGCCCACGTTCGACGGGCGACGCGGCAATCCGGTGGTGTGGTCGCGTCGTTTTTTCCACGATCTAATGGGAATTTCCGGCGATATCGGCGCACGCCACCTGATCGGCAGCTATGCCGAGGCGGTCGTCGAAGTACCGGTCGCCGGCGAGGCGGCGCTCACCGACGTGGACACGCCCGAGTCGTTTTCCGCCGTCAAGGCCGAAATCGAACGCGCTTAAGACTTCGAATCGTTGATCGGTGCCGCGACTCAGCCCTTATCTAAAACTGTGCTTGGGTAAGGGAAGGGCGATGACGGATCGCTTCACGCCGGTTATACGCGCTCTCGTAGCCGCGTCGCTGTTGCTTGCGACCGCGACGCTGATGCTGGTTGCGGTCAATACCGCGCGCGCGGCCGGTGCCTTGGCGATCGGCGCCTGCGGGACGTTCGGCGAAGCTTACGATTTCCACACCGTCGACGAAGCGCGCAAGAGCGCGCTGGCGAAATGCCAGGGCGACACCTGCCGAGTGGTGGCGATCACCAAGCGCGGCTGCGCCGCCTTGGCGGTGGATTTCGGCAATGCCTGCGGCGCCCATGGTTGGGGCAAGGGAGCTAGGCTGGGCGCGAGCCAGAACGCGGCCTTGCGTTCCTGCTACAAGGACGGCGGCAAGGAGTGCGTCATCCGCACATTCTTCTGCGACGCCAAGGGCTGAGCGGAGCCAGAAAATCCGCAGGCGCGCGCTAACCCACTGATTAGTTTCAAATTATTTCTGCTTGTCCGGCGGTCCGTGTTGCGCTAAAAAATGACTGACCAGTCAGTCAGTATTTGGTAGCCGCCATGGTCAAAACGCATCCCCGATCGGTCCGCAAAGCGCCGCGCCGCCGGCGCGCGGCCGCGCGGCAAAACCGCGGCGGTCCGCTGCCGCGCAGCGACGCCCGCAAAGAGCGCAGCGCCGCCCGCCGCGAGGCGATCCTGGCTGCGGCGCTCGACGAATTCTCTTCGCAAGGTTTCGAGGCGGCGCGGCTCGACGACGTGGCCAAGCGCGCCGGCGTCGCCAAGGGCACCATCTATCTCTACTTCCGCGACAAGGAGAGCCTGTTCCAGGAATTGATCCGCGCCATGCTCACGCCGATCATCGGCAGCATCGAGGCGCTGGGTGCGGCCGACGTGCCGATCAGCGTGCTGACCGAACAGATCGTCGAATTGTTTGTGCGCGAGGTCTACGAGACGCGGCGCAAGGACGTCATCCGCCTGATGATCTCGGAAGGCCGCCGTTTCCCGCAACTTGCCGAATTCTATTACCGCGAAGTCCTCTCGCGCATCATCGCCGCGGTACGCGCGTTATTGCGCCGCGCCGCCGCGCGCGGGGAGGTGCCGGCGGCGCTTGCCGAGTTCCCGCAGATCATTGCCGCGCCCGGTCTGGTCGCCATCGTCTGGAGCGGCTTGTTTGAACGATTCGAGCCGCTCGATGTTCGCAAAATGATGAAGACCTATATCGAGCTGCTGCTCGCGCCGAGGAGAGCGCCATGAGATTGAAACTAGTCGCAGTGGCGGCGGTGGCGCTCGCCGGCCTCGCGCTCGCGGGCTGCGACAAGCGCAATGACCGCCAGATGCAGGGCTGGGTCGAGGCCGAGTTGATCTTCGTTTCGCCCGACGAGCAGGGCCGCGTGGAAACCTTGAAAGTGCGCGAAGGCGACCGGGTCAAGAAGGGCGACCTGCTGTTCACCGTCGACGACGACCTGCAGAAGGCCGACGTGGTGGTGAAGAAGGCTGCGGTAACCAATGCGCAACAAGCTTTTGATCGCGCCAAGGAACTGCTGAAGACTGCGGCCGGCACGCAAAAGACCTACGACGACGCCGAGGCCGCGCTGCGCCAGGCCAAGGCCAATCTGGCCTGGTCGGAAACGCGCCTGGCGCGCCGCAGCGCCTATAGCCCGGCCGACGGCACCATCGAGCAGGTCTATTACCACGCCGGCGAAACCGTGGCGGCCAGCAAGCCGGTGGTGGCGCTGCTGCCTCCGCAAAATCTCAAATTCCGCTTCTTCGCGCCCGAGCCGCTGCTGCCGGACATCAAATACGGCGGCACCGTCGCGATCTCCTGCGACGGCTGCGAGAAGGGGCTGACGGCGAAAGTGAGTTTCATCGCCCGCAGCGCCGAATACACGCCGCCGGTGATCTACAGCCTGGATGAGCGCGCCAAGCTCGTCTACCTGATCGAGGCGCGGCCCGAGCACCCGGAGAAATTCCGGGTCGGCCAGCCGGTGACCGTCACGCTGCCGCAAGAGGCGCCGAAATGAGCGCGCAAACCGGCGTGCAAAACGGCGCGCAAGACGTCGTCATCGACGTCCATCACCTGACCAAGAAGTTCGATGGCAAGGCGGTGGTGCGCGACCTGTCGATGCAGGTCAAGCGCGGCACGATCTACGGCTTCCTGGGGCCGAACGGTTCGGGCAAGACCACGACGATCCGCATGCTATGCGGGCTGCTCACGCCGGACGAGGGCGACGGCACCTGCCTCGGCTACGACATCCGCACCGAGACCGACAAGATCAAGCGCCAGGTCGGCTACATGACGCAGCGCTTCAGTCTCTACCAGGACCTTTCGGTGCGCGAGAACCTGGAATTCGTCGCCCGCATCTACGGCATCGACAGACCGGTCGCCGCCGCGCGTGCGGCGATCGAACGGCTCGGGCTCTCCGGCCGCGAGGAGCAGATCGCCGGCGAATTGTCCGGCGGCTGGAAGCAGCGGCTGGCGCTCGGCGCCTGCACGCTGCCGAGCCCGCAATTGCTGCTGCTCGACGAGCCGACCGCCGGCGTCGATCCCAAGGCGAGGCGTGAATTCTGGAACGAGATCCACGCGCTCGCCGGCAACGGCCTCACCGTGCTGGTCTCCACCCATTACATGGACGAGGCCGAGCGCTGCCACGAGATCGCTTACATCGCCTATGGCGATCTGTTGGTGCACGGCACCGTCGAGCACGTCATCGAGTTCAGCGCATCTGAGCACCTATGTAGTAAGCACCGCCGATGGCGTCGGGCTCAGCCGTTTGTCCGAGGAACTCACCGGCAAGCCAGGCGTCGATATGGTGGCGCCGTTCGGCACCAGTTTGCATGTGTCGGGGCGCGACGCCGCCGCGCTGGAGACGGCGATCGCGCTCTATCGCGACCGCAAGGACCTCGACTGGAAGCGCTCCGAGCCCTCGCTCGAGGATGTATTCATCGACCTGATGGGCAAAGCACGGGATAACTTTTAATGACACACGTGCTCCCCACCCAAGCGCCGCGCCGACTTCCGGGCGCCGGGTTCTGGCGCAAGACCTGGGCGATGCTGGTGAAAGAATTCATCCAGCTCAAGCGCGACCGCGTCTCGTTCGCCATGATCATCATGATCCCGCTCGTGCAGCTCATGCTGTTCGGCTACGCCATCAACACCAATCCGCGCCATTTGCCGACCGCGGTGCTGCTGCAGGAGCATAACGATCTCGGCCGCTCGATCTTGGCGGCACTGCGCAACACCGAGTATTTCACGGTCACCCAGCTGCCGCGCACCGAGACCGAGCTCGACGATCTGCTGGCATCGGGCAAGGTACTGTTCGCCATCGAGATTCCGGCCGATTTCGAGCGGAGAGTGCGCCGCGGCGACAAGCCGGCCATGTTAGTCGCGGCCGACGCCACCGATCCGGTGGCCGCGGGCACGGCGCTTGGCGCGCTCAACCAGGTGCTGCAGACCGCGCTGTCGCATGATCGCGATGTTCCCGATCCCCCGGTCCTGCCGTTCGAAATCCGCACCCATGCGCGCTACAACCCGGCGGGTGTGACCCAGCTCAACATCGTGCCGGGCCTGGTCGGCACCATCCTCACCATGACCATGCTGATCTTCACGGCGCTGTCGGTGACGCGCGAGATCGAGCGCGGCACCATGGAGAGCCTGCTGGCGATGCCGATCACGCCGGTCGAGATCATGCTGGGCAAGATCATTCCCTACATCATGGTCGGCTTCGTGCAGGCCGCGATGATCATCGGCGTCGGCGTCTTGCTGTTCGGCGTGCCGGTCATCGGCAATCTCGGCGTGCTGGCCGCGCTCAGCACCTTGTTCATCGCGACCAACCTTTCGATCGGCTACACCTTCTCGACCGTGGCGCAGAACCAATTGCAGGCCATGCAGATGTCGATCATGTTCTTTTTGCCGAATATTCTGTTGTCCGGCTTCATGTTCCCGTTTGCCGGCATGCCGGTCTGGGCGCAATATGTCGGCGAGGCGCTGCCGCTCACGCACTATCTGCGCATCGTGCGTTCGATCATGCTGAAAGGTTCCTCGCTCGCCGATCTGCGCTACGACACCGCCGCCATGTTCGTGCTGATGCTGATTGCGATGACAATTGCGGTCACGCGTTTCCGCCGCACGCTGGATTAGCCTATCGGCGCGTCAATATCCCGAGACGCAGGTAGGGACTGGAGCGATGCTCGCTATCTTCGGCCCAGCCGGCGGCCGCCGACCATTCCCATTGCTCCGTCTTCAATCCGGTCAGGTGAACGCCGAGGCGCAACTGGCTATAGCCGGTGCAGGCGAAGGTCTGCGCCTCCGGGCCGACGTAAAACCAATCGTCCAGCCGCCAGCCATAAGCTAAGCGCGCCGAATAGCTGGTGGCGATCGAGGACAGCGATGCGTCGGCGGCGAGCATGGTCGAGGCCGTCGGTTCGAACCACAGATTGACCGCGGTGCGAATCCCCACGGACGTGCCGTGCAATCGATTGGACGGATCGTAGGGGCTGCTGAAATCGGTCTTGATATCGAGCCCGGCGAAGACCTTGAGCTCGAGACCGTCGCGCTTGAACCGCCAACCGGGCAGCAGCTGAGCTTCCTCCTCGGCGCCGGTCACCCAAGCGTCGTTGAGCGCGCCCGAGCGATAGCGGTAGGTGCCGCCCGAAAGCATAGCCTTCAGCGTGAAGCCTTCGCGGTCGATTCCGCCGGGCGACCAGAGCAGCCCGCCGTGCAGGAAGCGGCCGTCGCGCCACAGGTCGGCGCCGGAAAACAAAAGGAACTGCGCGCCGTCGTCACCGGCCCGGGCAGGTCCGGTGGACACGCAAACGCAACAAACAATGAAGGCCGCGGCGACGAGCATCGCCGCGCTTACGCGTCTACCGCAACGCATTGAGGCCCCCGAGCCCCAGAACGGCCCGGCAAAAACGCACCGGGTTACCGTTTCAACTTAAGTGTGTTATGTGGTTGTAGTCGAGGGCGATCTTGCAAAATCCGCATAGGACAAAGGTCCAGTAGCGGGGTATATGCATGCGAACACTGTTGCCGGGGCCCCAATGACCGTCGCAACCGCTAGCCAGAATCCCGAAGAACGCGCCCGATTGCGCTCGATCGCCTTTCTCAATTGGGCGCACGCGCTCGATCATTTCGTGCTGCTGATCTATCCGACCGTCGTGATCGGGCTGGAGGTCATCTACAAGCGGCCCTATAGCGAACTGATAGCGCTTTCGAGCGCTGCGTTTATCGCTTTCGGCATTTTCTCGCTACCGGCCGGCTGGCTCGCCGATCGCTGGAGCCGCCGCAATATGATGGTGGCGTTCTATCTCGGCTGCGGTTTTTCGCTGGCGCTGACCGCATTCGCGCCGAATTTGACGATGCTCGCGGTCGGGATGTTCGTCCTCGGTATGTTCGCCGCCATTTACCATCCGGTCGGCATGGCCATGCTGATCGAGGCATCCGGCGCGCGCGGCCGCACGCTGGCTTTCAACGGCGTGTGCGGCAATCTCGGCGTTTCGCTGGCGGCCGGCATCAGCGCGGCGCTCGCGACATGGTTGGGCTGGCGTGCCGCCTTTCTGGTTCCGGCGGCTCTCTGCGTTATCACGGGAGTCGTCTACCTTTGGATGACGCCGGATGACCGCCATCACACAAAGTTGCGCCAATCGAAGCCGGCGGTGCCGCTGACGCCCAAGGTCGCAACGATGTTGTTCGGCCTATTTCTGGTTATCGCAATCAGCTCTGGGCTCGTTTTCAACGTGCTGACCATCGCGTTGCCGAAGATCGTCGATGAAGGCGTTGCCGCGTCTGTGCCGCTGGTGCTGGTCGGGGGCATCGCCACCGCCGTGCTCGTCTGCGGCGCGATGGCGCAGCTTACCGTCGGCCGGCTGGTCGAATGGGTGCCGCCGCACGTGATCTTCGCCGCGGTGACCGCGCTCGGTTTCGCCGGAAATCTTTGGGCGACTTATGCAACCGGCATCCCGTTGATGATCGCGCTCGCGCTCGCGATCGCCGCGATTTACGGCCAGGTAACGGTCAACGACATGATCCTGGCGCGCTACACCGCCGACGCGTGGCGCGGCCGCGTCTATGCTGTGCGGTATTTCACGCTGTTCATCAGCGCCGGCGCTGCGGTTGCCGTTATTTCGCTGCTTCATAACAGCGGCGGCTTCAGCCTCGTGCTCGGCGTCAATTCGATTATCGCTCTGGTGATGTTTTTGGCGACGCTTGGCCTCGTGGCGCTGATCGCAAATATCGAGGCGCGGCACGCGGCCGTGCAGCCTGCCGAATAAAATTCAGAACAACGCCGGGATCAGGTCCTCGACCTTGACGCGCGCGCGTTTCTTCACCAGCGCGGCGATGCGGCTGCGGTGGCATTCGTTCGGATCGCGCTCGTAGCACAGGAGGCAGACGCGCTTGCCGGACTTGATCAGCGCCAGCAATTCGCCGAGCGCGTCCTGCGCGTCGCGCGTTTTGATGTGCTTGTCGTAGATGCGCCAGAGTTTGTCAAAATCGCCGGCGCGGGCGGCCGCGCGGCCCTCCGTTGGCGTGCCGAGCTTTTGCAGATGGATATAGGCGATGCCGGCCTCGTCGAGCGAGGCGGCGAGCTGGCGTTTGGAAAAGCCGGGGCGGCGCGAGGCGGCGACCGCACGGGTGTCGACCAAGAGATCGACTTTGGCGCGCTTGAGCTCGCTCATAACCGCGTCGGGCCTGGCCTTCTCGTAGCCAATCGTAAACAAAGTCCGCATGGCGCCGTCACAAGATTGACACAAGTTCCCGTTATATAGAACCGAAGTTGGCGAACGGAAACAGTTGCGTACCGATCGCCCTGACGGCCACGATGCGATTTAGGCGACGGCGGATGTACCCGCGCCTCTCATTTGTGGTCGTTTTCATTTTTGGCGCCCCCTTCATCTCTTGAGCTGTTCGATCAGCGCCATCGCGGCGGCCGGCGCGCGCAACTTCGCCTCGTGGATGAAATAGATGATTTCATCCACTTCGTCCTAAGTTATTGTTTTTGCTCAGGCGGCGTTTTGCAATTTTGCAATTGTTTTGCAATCTTGTTCCCCGCCCGTTCCGTCAGTGAGATGAGCGCCGCCTTGCCGCTCTCCTTCTTGTCGGCGAAGCGGCAGTAGCGCTCTATCATCGGGGGCGACATGCCGACGATGTCGGAGATCTGGAGCGTCGTCAGCCCCTCGCGGCGCAGTCGCAATCCGGCAGTCGCGCGCAGGCCATGCAGCGTTACGTCGGCGAGTGCCGGGATGTCGGCCGCGGCCTCTGTAAAATGCTTCCAGAAAAGCTTGCGGTCGTAGGGTTTGCCGTTCACCTGCCTGACGAAGGGGCCCGGTGCCCTGCGCCAGCTTTCCATTTCAGCAGCGAGTTCGGGCACGATCGGGCACCAGACCTCGCGGCCCGTCTTGCGCTGCTTGATGGCGAAGCCGCCGTCGTCGATGTCGGTCCAGCCCAGGCGCACAATGTCTGAGCCGCGCTGGCCGGTGTAGAGGTAGAGCATGATGCCGCGGCGCACGACGCCGTCGAGGTCTTGCACCGCGGCGACCTGCTCTGGCGTCCATGGCTTGTGGCCGCCGGTGATCGGGTAGGGCTTAACGCCCTCTGTAATGGAATGCCCGAGCTTGCCGCGCGGCCGCGCCCAGGCGACCAGCGCTCGCATCGTAGAAAGGAAGAGATTGGCTTTAGCCGGCGTCTTGGCGAAGCCATCGATGACCCGCTGCACATGCACGGGCTGTAACCGAACATTGATCGGCCCAGAGGCAGAAAAGCTAGGCAGCGACCCTAACCAGACATCACTGCGCGTCACGGGGACGGCAGAATGGCCATTCCTACAGGTTCGGCTTTCTTCCCGAAATGACGAGGAATGCAATCGGGATATTCAGGCCATCAGCACTCACATACTGTCGTGCCGCCTCAATGACGGCTTGGCGGATCGTTCGCTGCATGTCATCGGTCTGTGCGCGGATGAGCGAGGAGGCCCGCGCGAAGCTGCCCATCGCTAGTTCCCACAATTGGTCGAAGCCAGCGAGCCGATGGGTGGAGGTGACCGACCCAACCCTCACATCGGTCAACCCGGCTGCCCGCAGGAAACCCGCGAAGGTTTGTGGCTCAGAGAACCGGTCCATAGGTGGTCCTTGCGGCAATAGGTCGGGTGCGCTGACCCCAAGCTTGGCGATGACTTCATGAAAAATGCCGTTGATACGGTTACGAGAGAATCCTTCCCACCAAGATAGCGCTACCAGACCATCTGGCGTGACCAAACGAGCGAGTTCAGATATTGCACGCTCCGCGTCGGGAAAATGCCCGATGCCAACGGCACAAACTACAGCCTCGAAGGAGCCATCCGCATATGGCAGCGCATCGGCGCTTGCCTCGTCAAAACGAATGCCAGGGTTAAGGCGACGCGCAAGCTCAACCATCGCCGGGGCGAGATCGCAACCCGTAGGCACAGCCCCACGATTAGCGGCTGCACGAGTGAAGCGTCCGGGACCGGCCGCGACGTCGAGCAGGCGTCTATCCGCGATTGGCTGCACGGCATCGAGCAAGGGAGCGATAGCGTCATCCGTCACCGCTGCAAAAAGCTCGCTATAGCTTCCTGCGATACGATCATGTGCGTCCCGCTCGAATTTACGAAACGCATCTCTGTCAAGTTTCGGCGTCATCGTTGCGCGGTCCGCTGGCGTCTGTTCGAGCCATTTCGCTCACTACAGGAAGCTAGGCGGAAGGACCTGCGTTGGTCTAGCCGCAAACATCCAATGATTTTCGTTGTTGGCCCTTCGCCGACATCGGATGACGCGCCGCACACGTCCAGTCCTTGAGCCGCAAGGGGCATTGACCCTACGCCCGGCCACTGAATACCTTTCAGCGGGGGAGAAAAATGCGCGAACCCGCAATGATGTTGGATGGGCTTCTTCTGTCACCTCAAAAAGAAGTTGTCCGATCCTTCTACAAAGATATGTGGGATCACGCCGACAAAAGCCTGATCCCGAAAATCTTTCATGAAGACTTCACGTTCCGCGGTTCGCTCGGTCCAGAACTCGTCGGCTACGATCAATTTGCCGGTTATGTTGACTGGGTAACCGGAGCGCTTGGGCAATACACCACCGATATTCTGGCGATGATCGAAGAAGGCAACCGTGTCAGCGGGAAAATGCGCTTCCACGGTTATCACCGACAGGAGTTGTTTGGCATTGTACCGACCGGCCGTCACGTTTGGTGGATCGGCATGCCAATTTTTACCTTCGACGGCTCAAAGGTGCGCGACCTCTACGTCCTCGGCGATATTTATGGTCTGATTGCGAGATTGAAGGGGCAACATTGAAAGCGGCACTAGGGGTGATGTCAGCCGATGGCCCATGACGCCATTCGCCGTGCCGCAAAAAATTATGGTCGAAATTGGGTGCACAGATGGGACAACGGCCGACAGGCAAGGTCGGCTAACTCGGGCGAGTTTGACCCATAAGCAACATTCAGCACTATGGCATCAGGCGGTCGATAGTCACCAAACGGATGCGCGGATTTCCGAGCGGGGTGCCAACGCAGTTTAAATAGGGCCATGGCCGCTGGATACAGGCCTTCAATGCAGCCTCCGCTGGCTTTGCAAGCGGGCCGGCATCGAGCCGCGCGTTTGTGGTCGATAACAACGTCAACATGCCGGCGATCGCGGCGGCGGCCATAACAGCACTAATCGATTTTAGCATGACGGCCTCCTGTTCTTGGTTATTGGTGATTGTCAGTCTAGCCGCGCCTATCTGATCCCTCAGTGATGGACGTCACAAAATGGCGTGATTTATTATTTGGCTGTCAGGCTGTGAATTAAAGCCATCGGCAGGTTGGTAAAATTATCGGTGATTGGGTGAGGTGTCTTGAAGAGACGCGAGAGACGAAGTAGCCTGCTGGCGAACAGAGATCATCGCAGCATCGTCCCGTGCAGAACTATTGACCGTTGCCTTGACGTCGATGCGCAGCAGCGAACCAAATGTATATGTTATCAAACCTGTCATTATCGCAGAGATCATCAATGCGGTGACGCAACCGCGGGCACTGAATGGCATCACGAATTTGCTTTGCGGCCTCATAGCGTAACTGCTCTAGTCGTTGGCAACACAAAAAGTCTTACAGATAAAAAGTTCTATTTAGTTGCGAATGCCACATAATGTCGGCTGTACGAATTTATGAGTCTTTAGCTATGTTCGGCGGCTGCACGAGGCAGACTCGTCGCTCGCCATGAAGAGTGTCCGCGTGCGGTGCAGGAAGCGAAACAACACCGCCGCTATCACCGGCCGATAAAACACCTGACCGAACTTTGGAAGGACCGCCGCACTAGTGGTCCTTCTTTTTGTGCCGATCATGTTGCCGCGCGTTTAGTCGCGATTGGCACTTCACGTCACGACGCACGCCGTGCCTGTGCGTCCCTCAATTTGCATTCTGCAATTACGACGTAGTCATTAACCGTTGCAAACGGGTCAGACGTGGCAGCTTGCACCGTTGGCGAGCGATTACAAACATCTTTTGTACAATATTCTTTGTCTAATTGGACCAACAGCGGCCAAAGGTCGGCACTGGAGCTGAATCGTTAAGGAACGAATGAGCCATTCAGCGACATTGGCCACAACCAACGTCCTGTGATGAGGGCTGCCGGTAGGCCACTTTTTATTGAATTAGGTCAGCGCTGCTTACGATTGTTTCACACGAAAGTTACTTGCTTGAGGTGCAGAATGCTCGAAACTTGTTGAGTTGACAGAGGTGCGAAAAGAGGCAGCTTTCACGACCTCAATTCTGTTTGACACGAGCGTTGGTAAAAGTTGCTGGCGGGCGCGCGCTATGCAGATAAGCCAGGTTCGCTACTTTTTGGCGCTTTGCGAAGAACGGAGCTTTACCCGTGCCGCTAAGCGCTGTGGCGTGTCACAGCCGTCACTTACAAATGCGATCAAGCGTTTGGAGCAGACACTTGGTGGACCATTATTCCACCGAGATCGGGGAAACATAAAGCTCACCGAACTTGGACGGGTTGTAAAACCCTATCCCACGCAACTCGATCAAACCGCCTATGTGGCGGAACGAAAAGCAGATAATTTTCTGTCCGCACCTTCGATCACACATCAACCCAGAGCAATGGAGGCGTTCATGCGTGCACACCATGTCATCGCAGTCGTCGCAGTTCTCATTATAGGGTTAGGGGCGAAACTGTATCTATTCCCGCCTAAGAAAGCAGCAGCGGATGTTTTTCCGATTGCCACAACGAACGTCTTTCAATTGCAAACTGATATCGATATGAAACAACTTTCGGAGCAGAAGATGAATGACAGGACATTCGTCTTTGACAGCGATTGATCAGACGGTCTGACCCAACGAGATTAGGCCGACTCAGTTGCGGCCTTGTTCATTCCAATCGGTGCAATGTCGGCTTGTGGCACAACGCTGCGTTCGCTGCATTGCCGCGACGGCGGTCGCTATCCCAACAACGGACAAAGATCGACGATGGTGCTGAATAAATACGCAGCGAATGACCCAAAGCGACATGCAACGCTCGGCTCGCTGCCCCCGACTATTGCTCGCTTTCTATGCCACCATCGAGACGCCAGGACGCTGCTTCTACATATGCCTTTGCCGCCGGAAGCGATCCAAAAAATGAACCAGATAGTAGAACTTTTTCGTCGCCCTCTGAGAATATTGACCAGCGCCAGTTGCATTGTTCTACCGCTGCGGAACCGACTAGAACGTATTGCAGCGAATTCTTCCGATCCATTCATTCACCGAGGGCGCGTATCGCCCTCCTGAGCAACTGTGCCGCGTTTGTGAGCTGCCAGCAATGTGGCCAGTGCGGCGCAGACGTAATGCCCAACTGGAACGAGAGACTCGCGCAGACGCAGATCACGCGGTCGAGCACTTAAAGCACCAGATCGGATGCAGGCGCCCGACCAGCCCATTGGTCGCTTTCGGTGCCAAAGCGAACATCGTGCCGACCTGTCAGTTTCTCGGCTTTTGACCCAATACGACATTTCAGAGCGAAATTGCTGCGCGGTCGCTTCGGAGGCTGTTTGTGTTTGAGTACGAATGAATTGCTGGTGAAAAATAAAGCAAACCCTACTTGACTGCCGTCCTACGTTTATGCCGAAATGAACACGCGGACATCGCGGGGCGTAATTCCTGCACGGCCGGTAGGCCCTTTGCAGCGCTCCCTTTTGGAAACCGCAGTTTTCTCAATGCGGTTCCGCATAGGGTTCCAATCAAGGAACCACTAATAGGTCGTGCCGACTTTGAATGCTGTGTTGGGTTTAGCCACGCCCCAGCACATTGTGTTCGGTAGCCCCGCCTCGATCTGAAATGGGGCGGGGCTACAAATCGCGCCTTGCAAACGATCAATGCAGGGACAGCCATGCAAACTCAAACCGCAGATGCGCAAACTGTCCCAACACCTGTAGCTGCCCCACATTCGACGAATGTGGGCACCGGTGATGATTGCTCTTGGATTAGCGATCACAGTGGCCTGGATTTCCCTGTTGGGATATGGGCTCGTCACCCTAATGATGCTTGCATTATAGGGCCATGACACAGTGTGATTTAGACAAAACAAGTTCTGGCGCGGCTGCGGGCCGAGCCGATGTTATAGCTGCGATCGAAGGTCTGGTTAAAGAGGTGGCGCATTTAGCAATCCGCATAAAACACCTAGTCGCGATGGCTAATGCGGCCAAAGCGGAACTCGCCGAGCAAGCGGTCAGCCCTGGAGCGACGCGGCCCGTAACTGAAACGGTAGAGCAAACAGTACTCAAGGCCACATCTGCCGCTACGGCATGTGACCCGCAAGCGCTCGAAATGGCGGAAGCGGTGATGTTCCCCTTATCACCAGAGCAGGATTGTATGGATAAGGCTAGCAGCGGTGAAGCCAACTTGATTGATGAGCTCACCTCAAAGCTAGAGTCCATATTCCCCGAACCGAAGAACGCAAGTTGCCGGGAGGAAAACGCCGTTGCTGCGCGTGTGGCCGAACTGCACGAACGGCTCGGCGGGTTTATAACACCTTCACTCCCGCGTCCGCCTCATCAAACTTCCTGACTGGTTTTCGGAAGGATCGCCGTGAGGTCTTTTCGTTTGTGCGGACCATGCTGCAGTACGTTTGGTCGCGAATCGCGGACAATCGCTGCATTGGAGCACCAAGGTCGCTAACGGAGTAAAGGCGACATCCGCATGTAACTTGCACCGAGCGCGACGCGTTATTAGCGTGGCTGTTTGGTCACGTTAACATCTGATCCGATAATTCTGGCAAGCCCTTCGATGATCTCAGACGAATCCCATTGTGCCGGACCGACGCGTCGCCCAATTTCGAGCCCGTCGCGATTTATCAGCAACGTAGTAGGAATACCGACCACGGAAAACGCATGCATCACGTTAGATGAAGGATCGATGTAGATCGACAACTTGTCCAAGCCAAATTCTGTATAGAAGTGACGAGCCGTTGGGACTCCCGAAACGTCGACCGAGATTGGTATGATCTTTAGGTCTTTCGCAGAGAAATGGGATGCTAGAGAGTTGAGGGATGGCATCTCTTCTTTGCATGGAGGACACCACGTCGCCCAAATGTTGACTAAAGCAAAATTGCCGTGAAACTGGCCGAGCGTGTATTTTTTACCTGTCTCATCCTGAAATTCAATTTCCGCCAACGGGCGCGGCACTTCATAGAGGTCGAACATTGCAACCGGCAATTTGGGCTGGAAAAATTTGTGCACGAGGAAAGGAAGAACGGCAAATGCGCCCACAATAACGACGATGGGACCTGACCGGCGCAGCAATGTAAGGATAGCACCCACCGTCGTCATCCCGGGTAACCCGAGCGGGCGCCCTGCCGGGTGAAGTCGGGCCCGTGGAAATTATAGGTTTCCGACTTGAGAATCATGGCGCGCGCTCCCACGCTGCCTTGAAATCCGCCATCGCCTGCTCACGGCTTGCGGCGTAGCCCCGATCGTACATGCTGTTTGGAACGCGATCCGTGATCGTCCAGAACCATGGCGTGTCCCGGCTCGCCGCATGGGTCCACAGGATTCGGCCGACCGGCTTTCGATCGGCGTCGAGAACCTCAAAATCGTCGTAGAGCTTGCCACTACCGAGGTTGGTCTGTCGGAGGATGAGCATGGGGCAGTTTAGCCCGCATCGTGGCGCGGCGCGGCATTTTTGCACGAAAGCGAGCCGGTCACTGGTTTTTCGGGCTCTCGTCCGGCAGGCTCGGCGCAAGGCTCGGTGACGGCATTTGTTGGTCCGGGTCGCTCCGCGGCTTCGGTGCCAGACTTGGGTCGTTGTCCTGCGACCCTGCCAGCGCCCTGTGCAGGTCCGCGAACTGCCTCATGCTGTTTGCCCTTTCTTTCATCGCAGCCGGCAGCTTCTCCGCCTTCTGACGAAGCAGCGTCGCCAATCCCCGATGCTGCATGCTGGTCAGGAGCATGAAATGACCTCCGGGATTCTCCGTCACATCAGGGGGCCGCACACGCTCGGTCACCGTCTAAGGTACATTACCCCCAAAAGCGGGGGTAAAAGCTGGTGCCATAAGGACGAAAGGTTGTACTCGTATTCAATAATATAAATAGTTGTACATGCTCATGCGGTTCAGCATTTTCCTGCGCCTCGCGCGTTACACGTCACGTCCGAGTGGAGCAGTGCTTGATCCAGCAGATCGCAAATTGCGATTTGGAGAGGCCAAATATTTTCGCGCTCGTCTGGTGCCAGGTATCCCTTGCGAACGAGGGCCTCGATTTCCGTTGCGTGTAACATGATGCCCAAATGGCGCAGTCCCCTTTTGCGGCGCTTCCGGTGAAGGCGCATGCGCTCGGCTGAGGTGGGCGAACGGGTACACGAAGTCGGCGATGATGTCGGCAATCTCGGAGTAAGTGTCGTGCTCGGCATAGACGACGCCGGCGCCAAATTTGCGGAGCAGAGCGATGAAAGCCGGCGTCTTGAAGCTGTCGTGACGCACCTCGATGGCGTGGCGCAGCGTACGGCCGTCGAATGTGTTCGGCAGTAGTTCGAGAAAACCGCCGAAGTCGGCTTCGTCGAATTTCTTGGACGGCGCGAATTGCCAGAGCAGGGGGCCGAGATGCGCGCCGAGCTCGGTAATACCGAACTCGAGAAAGCGTTTGATCGAGTCTCCGGCCTCTCTGAGCGCGCGTCGATTGACCGCGTAACGCGGTCATTTCAGCGAAAATACGAATTCGTCCGGCACCTCGGAAGCCCATTTGCGGAAGGCTTTTGGCGATTGTGTGCTGTAGAACGTGCCGTTGACCTCAATCGAGGTCAGATGTTCGGCCGCGTAGGATAACTCGCGCGTGTGCGGCAGTCCCTTCGGATAGAACACGCCGCGCCACGGCTCGTAGGTCCAGCCGCCGACGCCGGTGTAGATACAGGTCTTTGCCATGGCCCGAGGATATATCGTCCGCGCCGTCCGGCGACACCCGAAAAGCAAAAGGCCCGGGATTTCTCCCGGGCCTTCTTTATTTTGGCTGGAGCGAAGGACTTAGAAGTCCATCCCGCCGCCGCCCATGCCGCCCGGCATTCCGCCCGGCATGCCGCCGGCGCCCTTTTTCTGCGGAAGCTCGGCCACCATCGCTTCGGTGGTGATCAAGAGGCCGGCGACCGACGCCGCGCCCTGGATCGCCGAACGCACGACCTTGGCCGGATCGATCACGCCCTTGGCGACGAGATTGCCGTACTCGCCGGCCTGCGCGTCGAAGCCCCAATTGTACTGGTCCTTCTCCAGGATCTTGCCGACCACGACCGAGCCGTCTTCGCCGGCATTGGTCGCGATCTGACGGGCCGGAGCCTGGATCGCCTTGCGCACGATATCGACGCCGTGCTTCTGGTCTTCGTTGGCGACCTTGACCTTCTTGAGGGCATCGGTGGCGCGCAACAGCGCGACGCCGCCGCCCGGCAGGATGCCTTCCTCGACCGCGGCGCGGGTGGCATGCATCGCGTCGTCGACGCGATCCTTGCGCTCCTTCACCTCGATCTCGGTGGCGCCGCCGACGCGGATCACCGCAACGCCGCCGGCCAGCTTGGCCAGACGTTCCTGCAGCTTCTCCTTGTCGTAGTCCGAGGTGGTTTCCTCGATCTGCGCCTTGATCTGCGCCACGCGCGCCTCGATGTCGGCCTTCTTGCCGGCGCCGTTGACGATCGTGGTGTTTTCCTTGTCGATCATCACCTTCTTGGTGCGGCCGAGCATGTTGATGGTGACGTTCTCGAGCTTGATGCCGAGATCTTCCGAGATCGCCTGGCCGCCGGTCAGGATCGCGATGTCCTGCAGCATGGCCTTGCGGCGATCGCCGAAGCCCGGAGCCTTGACGGCCGCGACCTTGAGGCCGCCGCGCAGCTTGTTGACGACGAGCGTGGCCAGAGCCTCGCCCTCGACGTCCTCAGCCACGATCAGCAGCGGCTTGCCGGTCTGCACGACCGACTCGAGCAGCGGCAGGAGTTCCTGCAGGCCCGACAGCTTCTTTTCGTAGATGAGGATGTAGGGGTCTTCCATCTCAACGCGCATCTTGTCGGCGTTGGTGATGAAGTAGGGCGAGATGTAGCCGCGGTCGAACTGCATGCCCTCGACCACGTCGAGCTCGGTCTCCAGGCTCTTGGCCTCTTCAACCGTGATCACGCCCTCGTTTCCGACTTTCTTCATGGCGTCGGCGAGGAACTTGCCGATCTCGGCGTCGCCGTTGGCGGAGATGGTGCCGACCTGGGCGATCTCTTCGTTCGAGGTGACCTTCTTCGCGTTCTTCTTCAGGTCCTCGACGATGGCTTCGACCGCGAGATCGACGCCGCGCTTGAGGTCCATCGGGTTCATGCCGGCGGCTACCGCTTTGCAGCCTTCGCGCACGATCGCCGCGGCCAGCACGGTCGCGGTGGTGGTGCCGTCACCGGCGGTGTCGGACGCCTTGGAGGCGACCTCGCGCACCATCTGTGCGCCCATGTTCTCGAACTTGTCTTCGAGTTCGATTTCCTTCGCCACCGTCACGCCGTCCTTGGTGATGCGTGGGGCGCCGAACGACTTGTCGAGCACGACGTTGCGGCCTTTCGGGCCGAGCGTCACCTTCACCGCATTGGCGAGGATGTCGACGCCGCGCAGCATGCGGTCGCGGGCATCGACGGCAAATTTAACGTCTTTTGCAGCCATAGTTCGAATTCCTTTGGTTTCTGATGTCGGTTAGCGCTTAGGCGGCTTTTTTCTTGGCGGCAGCGCCGCCTTCGATCACGCCCATGATGTCGCTTTCCTTCATGATCAGGAGATCCTGACCGTCGATTTTCACTTCGGTGCCCGACCACTTGCCGAACAGCACGGTGTCGCCGACCTTCAGATCGATCGGGATCAGCTTGCCGGATTCGTCGCGGCCACCGGGGCCGACGGCGACGATTTCGCCCTGCGAGGGCTTCTCTTTGGCGGTGTCGGGAATAATGATGCCACCGGCAGTCTTTTCCTCGGCATCGATGCGCTTGACGACGACGCGGTCGTGAAGCGGGCGGAACTTCATGGCAGTCCTCCTAAGTTATTGGACAAATTTGAGTTTTTGGTAGCCGACTGGTCCCCCTGCCGGCACCTCGTCCGCAGATGGGGCAGCGCGTTTTAGCCCGCAAGGGGCTTGGTAAAATTTATTAGCACTCAATCGCATCGAGTGCCAAGGGCGCCCGAAATCTCAGTGCAATCAATGGTTAACGGCGGCGCGTCTGGAACGGCGTTTGCATGGCTCGCGTTAGGCAAGGCGGCCGGCAAAAGCGCTTCCGCCAAGGCTGTTAGCAGGCTCGCATGGTTGCTGCTAACGCCTTGATTATAAACAGTTTGTTTACCTTTTCGGCTTGCAATGCCTAGAGCCGGAATTGGAGACTTGTGTCCGACCAGATGGAGGGCGCGATGATTTCTGAAGACTTCCGTAAACAGGTCAACGGTTTTGGCCTGACGACCGCACACATCCTGTATCGGCGTCCCGATCATAAATGGCTGCTGCAGTCCTACGTCTGGCAGGCCTACGACCTGTTTCCGAAATTTCCCGAGCTGCAGAAATTCCTGGACTTCTGGCAGGAGAAGCTGGAAGGCCCGCTGCACTCGGTGCATGTCGCGCATTGCAAGCTGATCAAGCCGGCCGAGTTGAAGGCGATCAACGGCGAGTTCAGGCTGCATTAGACGGCGGACGCGCCTTGAAGCAGGTGGCGCCAAAGCCTCCGGCACACTAGTTGTCACGCCTGAAATGCGCGGCATCCCGCCGGCGCATGCCGGTTGGTGACAGGCTGCCTCATGCGACGGTACCTCCCGCGCGTCGCCCTGATGCTCGGCAATTTCGTCACCGGACTTTCCATTCTGACACCGGCGGGAATGCTCACCGTGCTGGCGGACGGGCTGGGCGTCGGTATTCGTCAAACCGGACTGCTGGTCACGTTCGGCGCCATGATCCTGTGTGTCGGTTCGCCGCTGGTGGCGTGGTTGACGACGCGGATCGACCGCCGGCTACTGCTCACCACGACGCTCGCCGTGCTGGTCGCCGGCCAGGCCGCCTCGGCCTTCGCGCCGAATTACACCGTGCTGCTGGCGCTGCGGCTGGCGATGCTGGCGGTCGCCGCGATCTACACACCGCAAGCGGCCAGCACCGCGGCCTTGATCGTGCCGGAAAGGGAGCGGCCGGGCGTCATCGCCTTCGTCTTTCTCGGCTGGTCGCTGGCGGTGGCCGGCGGCCTGCCGCTGGTCACATTCGTTGCTGCGCATTTCGGCTGGCGTGCGGTGTTCGGCGTGGCTGCGGCGATCGCGGTGATCCCATGCGTGCTGCTGGGCCTGACCCTGCCGCAAGGATTGCGCGGCAAACCGCTCTCGCTCAAGAGCTTCGGCGTGATCGCACGCCACCGCCGAATCCTGCGGCTGCTGCTCATCACGGTCTTGCAGACCTCCGGCCAGTTCACCGTGTTCATCTATCTCTCGCCGCTCTTGCAGCGGCTGTCGGGCGCGGGGCCGCAAATCATCGGCAGTCTGTTTGCGATTTACGGCGTCGCCGGCTTTGCCGGTAACGTCATCGCGACCCGTATTGTGACGAGGCTGGGGACCTGGGCGACGTCGGGCATTTTTCTGTCGTCGACGTTTTCCGGAATGCTGCTGTGGACCCTCGGCGCCGGCTGGCTGCCGGTGATCGGCGTCGGGATTCTGCTTTGGGGGCTCGGCTTTGCCGCCACCAATTCGATGCAGCAGGCGCGGCTGGTCGAAGCCGCGCCCGATCTGTCGAGTGCGACGGTCGGGCTGAATACCTCGGCGCTCTACACCGGACAGGCGATCGGCTCGGCGATCGGCGGCATTTTGTTCAGCTACGGCCATTTGCAGGCGATCGGCGCCGTCGGCGCGACATTTGTGTTGCTCGGCATCGCGGTGTGGCTGATGACGCGGGACGCTCCGATCCGCCCGCGCCCGGCGGCGGTTGCACAGCCGGCCGCCAAAGCGGCTTAGCGGACGAGCGACAGCGCCCGTATTCTTTGCGCCGCCGGGTACGCCGTCTTCCATTTCCGCGCCCCTCGAATAAATCGAGGGGATGGTGCGCCATCGCGGCGTCTATTCGGCGCCGGGCCGCGCTTTCTGACGGACCGTTTCACCCTGCCCCCGGCTTTTTCGACGCTGGCTCCTTTTGGGCGGCCTTGTCGAAAAGCCTCGGGCAAGGCTTGCCGCCCGCCGTCAGCGAGCTCCTCGCAGGGGATCCTAGTGTCCCCTGGCGGAGCCCCGGCGCCGCCCGGGAGGGGGAGGAGCGTTCGTCTCCCCCGCGCGGGCGCCGCATCCTGCTCCATCATCAAGACGCCTCTAGATGGCGCCCTCGAATGAGCAGGACGCGCGCAAAATAAATCCGCCCTGATGAGCGGGGATAAGTTTTTCGTCGTGTTTTGTTTTGCTGTGTCGCCGCCGCAACAGCGGGGATAAGTCATTTGTGCGCAACGCGCGCGATCAGCATCTCGATCTGCGGCAGCATGCGCGCAACCACGATTGAATAGCCTTGCGCGTTGTAATGCGCGTGATCGCGCGCGCGATATTTACCGGGCGGCAGATTCCATTGCGCATAGGCGACGTTTTGCGCGCGCGCGACGTCGTCGAGCTTGAGGCTGCCGAGGCCGATCACCAGCACCTCGATTTTGCGCGCGCGCAACGTGCGGATGATCTCGGTCAGGCGCGACCGCACGGTTTTCATGGGAGCGCGCTGGCGCAAATCGTTGGTGCCGAATTCGACAATGGCGATGTCCGTGCCTGGCCCAATTGCCTCGTCGAAATGCAAAAGCGCATCGAGAAACGTACCGCCATTGATGCCGGCATTGTCGACCGCGACGTCGTAGCCTTTCTTTTTCAGCGCCGCCTGCAACTGCGCCGGATAGGCGTCCTTGCGCGCCACCAGCCAGCCGGCGGTGGCGCTGTCGCCGAAGGCGACGATGCGAACAGTGGCTGCGGCGGCGGAAAAAGTTGCCGCCAACAGCAATGCCAGCGCTGCTATCACGCGGAACATCTAGTTCAACACTCCCACAATCGCCCCTAACAAACACGTCGTCAGCGTGCCCGACACGATCGACTTGCCGCCGAGCGAAATGATGTCGGCGCGCCGCTCCGGCGCCATTACGCTCAGCCCTGCGATCATGATGCCGAGCGAGCCGAAATTGGCGAAACCGCACATGGCGTAGAGCATGATTAGGCGCGAGCGCGGATCGAGCGCGTCGGCCGGCAGCTTGGCGAGCTCGAGATAGGCGATCAGCTCATTGAGCACCGTCTTGATGCCCATCAGCGAACCGGCAGTGACTGCCTGGTTCCAGGGCACGCCCATCAGCCAGCACACCGGCGCCATGACGAGGCCGAGCAGGCGTTGCAGGGTGATAGCGGAGCCGGCGACGTCCGGCAGCAGGCCGAGGATGGCATTGGCCAGATGCACCAGCGCCACCAGCACGATCAGCATGGCGACGATATTCAACAATAATTCGAGCCCGGCCGCGGTGCCGCGCACGATCGCATCCATGGTGCCGTCGGCGACGCGGCCGATCTCGACCTTGCCGATGTCGGTCTGCTCGCCGGGCGGGTCGGGCACCATCAGCATGCTGATCAACAACGCCGCCGGTGCGCCCAAGATCGAAGCGACCAGGATATGGCCGGCGACGTCGGGAATGGCCTTGCTCAGGATCGTGGCGTAGAGCACGAACACGGTGCCGGCGATGCCGGCCATGCCGCCGGTCATCACCATGAACAATTCGCCGCGCGTCAGGCGCGCGAGATAGGGCCGGATGAACAGCGGCGATTCCACCATGCCGAGGAAGATATTGGCGGCGGTCGACAGGCCGACCGCGCCGCCGACGCCCATGGTGCGCTCCAGCGCCCAGGAGAAGCCGCGCACCACCGGCGGCAGGATGCGCCAATGGAACAGCAGCGTGGTCAGCACGCTCATCACCAGCACGATCGGCAGCGCCTGGAAGGCGAGCACGAATTTCGCACCCGGCGTGGTCAGCGCGAAGGGCAGCGGGCCGCCGCCGACATAGCCGAAGACGAACGCAGTGCCGGCTTGCGTCGCGTCGGCGATGACGCCGACCGCGCGGTTGACCAGCGCGAAGGCGGTTTTGATCTGCGGCACTTCGAGCAGCAGCAGGGCGGTGACGAATGTCACGGCCAGCGCCGCGCCGGCGCTGCGCCAGTTCACCGCGCCGCGCCGTTCGCGGATCGCCCAGGCGAAGGCCAGCAGGGCGACGACGCCGAGCGCGGATTGCAGATGCTGCATGTCGCAATTCCCCCACACGGCGGTGGTTAAGTGGCGGTTGTCGCCTTGCCATCGCCAGCCCGGTCATCAAAATGCGCAATTGCCGGGGCCAAGGCAATCGAGAATGGGGAAACGCTCATGGCCCGTATCCGCTTCGATTTCGGCGCGCTCACGCTCGAGGCCGAACTGCTCGATACGCCGACCGCCAAGGCGATCGCGGCGGCGCTGCCGATCGCCTCGTCGGTGCTGACCTGGGGCGAAGAGGTCTATTTCGACGTGCCGGTGAACGTGGCGCGCGAGCCGGACGCGCGCGCGGTGATCACGCCGGGCGAGATCGCCTATTGGCCGCAAGGCCCGGCGATCGCCATCGGCTTCGGCCGCACGCCGATCTCCAAGGGCGACGAGACGCGGCTCGCCAGCCCCTGCAACGTGTTCGCCAAGGCGCTCGGCAGCGTGAAGAGCTTAAGCAAGGTCAAAACGGGCGCGAGGGTGGCAGTCACGGCCGTCAAATAGTATGGAGGTTCGGTGGCGGGTTGATCCGCCACATCAGCGTTAGGAAAGATGATGGCCAAGGACGACAAGAAAACCAAAGCGGCCCCGCCGCCAAAAGCCGAGGTCGCTGCCAAGAAAAAAGACGAGGCCGCGCCGAAGGACAAGGCCGCTTCCGGCGCAGAGTCAGCCATGGCTGAAACCGGCGACGCCGCTGCCGCTGCGCCCAAGAGCTACAGCCGGGGCGAGGGCCAGAAACCGGTGACCCAAGCTTACAAGGATAACTGGAACGCGATTTACGGAAAGAAAAAGAAAAAGAAGAAAAAACGATAATCGCTGACGGGATGCGCCGCAGCGCGGGGCTTGTTGCCATTGCGGCGATTTGCTTGACTTTCAGCGCGGTGACCCG
>CAWAXK010000011.1:0-134524 GCA_963786025.1 uncultured Alphaproteobacteria bacterium | reverse complement strand
CTCATGATCTCGTCCTCCGATTTGTTTGTAGCTTCCCGCGTAGTTCGCGCATCGACAGACGAAGGTTAAACATAACGACGGTTACCAGCCTCATACGTTTTCACATGTGGATTAATTAGAAGCACGCTAGCATTTATCCAAGAGCAGAAGACCTGCCCTTAAGGGCAACAGGTATCGCGGAGTGCGCGTTATTTCAAATCGACTATCAATCACGACCGGGTACACAAACGACAGTGCCATCAGGTAGCGCATGGCGTCCGTCGGCTTTGGCGGACAGCAATTGCACGCTCCCCCTCTATTTTTAACGCACACACCCTCTAATAGTTCCGTCGGTTACGTGGACCGGAAGCCTAATAGCGCAAAGGGATGCCCGCCTAGGTGCATAGCAACGTTGCGTGAACCTTGAGCGTTACAATCCTCCGATCGATAGCCCCAAAGGGCAATTGTTTTTCCGCGCGATCGTTCGCATGTAATTCTAGAACTTCGCCGATATGGAGGATGTGGCCATGGCTGAAAATGTAACCAAAATCCCTGTGAAAATTCAGGAAAAGGCTGCCGGCGTTCCGTCCACGACCCAAGCGTGGGCACCTTTCTTGAGCCTCCGCCGGGAAATGGATCGTCTGTTCGACGATTTTGGTCGAGGCTTCGGGCAGTTCCCCACCCGGAGCTCAGTATTCGATGTCGAGCCGTTTTGGGGTCGTGAAATGACATGGGAAGCTGCCCCGGCAGTCGATATCGCCGAAAGCGAGAAGGCCTATGAACTCATGGCCGAATTGCCCGGGATGGATGAGAAGAACATCAAAGTGAAGGTCGCCAATGGCAACCTGATCATCAAGGGCGAGAAGCAGGAAGAAAAAGAGGAGACGAAAAAGGATTATTATATGCGTGAGCGTAACTTTGGCTCGTTTGAGCGCCGCTTCGAGATGCCGGAAGGTGTCGATGCGGATAAAATCGAAGCGAGCTTCAAAAAGGGCGTACTCACGCTGACGCTTCCCAAGAAACTTGAGGCCCAAAAGCCCGCGAAAAAGATCGAGGTCAAGGTGGCCTAACAAAATTGCGGTAACGAAACGGGCGTCGCAAGGTAATCTTTATTCGACGAAGGAGAAAGCAATGTCGGTGGCCCGAGTTACAGAGATCATCTCCAGTTCGAAAAAGAGCTTCGAGGATGCCATCGAAAAGGGCATCGATCGCGCGGTCAAAACACTCAAGAATGTCGAGGGCGCGTGGGTCAAGGAACAGAAAGTTCATCGTGAAAAACGGGAAGATTTCCGAGTATCGCGTCGATCTCAAGGTCACTTTCATCCTCACCGACTAATGTCCGGCCCTGACTAGGGATCTCGTGGCTCGCCGCCGAAGCTGGCGAGACAACCGTGTAACGAGCGGCCAAGCCGTTTGATGTTTAGCGGCTCCGTCCGGTTTAGTTTCATAACCTAGAAATCTAAGAGCCACGAATCTCTAACGAGGTTAGTGGCCTTGTTTGTTCCTGATATCGGGATAGGGGGACCCACCGTAAACTGCTGCAGTCCAAGGCCATTGCTATCGATAATGACCTGCGCGGCACCTTGCGCAACTTTGGCCTCAAGCTGGGTGTGGTCAGGACGGTAAAGTTCGAAGCCCGCATCAGGGAGTTGGTCGAGAACCTAAGAGTCTGACTCATAATTTTCCTTGGTTCAGCATGCTCTTGCGAGCCTGCGCGAGAGCAGCTTGACGCTAGCGATCATCAGCCAGGTTTCGGCGCTTTCGATTGTGGCCTCGAAATCCTTGGCGAGCCGACGATTGCGGTTGAGCCAAGCAATTGTGCGTTCGACCACCCAACGCCGCGGCAAGAGCTTGAAACCCTTGGTCGCATCCGATCGCTTGACGATCTCGATCGTCCAGCGACCGATAGCCTCGAGCGCATTTCTCAACTTGTTGCCGGCATAGCCGCCATCAGCGAAGACGTGACGTAACCAGGGGGAAGGCGCTTCGGATCTAGCCATCATGGCCCAGATCATCCGAGCTCAATCCCCTTGTTAGCCAGCGCTCAGCCGTTCGCGAAGTGGGCGCTGGCGTCAAAGAGGTTTGGCTGAGGGAGGACCGGCAGCGTGCGACAAAAGCTGGTTTCGGCCCTATCCTGAGCGGTGTCTTTGCTTTATTTGATTACCGCAATCCACTTCCGGAGCTGAGTGCGAGTTTTGATTCGGTAATCGTCATTGAGCAAAGCATCGACGTAAACCGTTCTCACAAGGGCGACCGCCTATTAGTGCGGCGCTCACCGGATGAATGGAGACCAATGACCCCACTGACCGACCTTATTGCTTTCGGAAAGGGTGTGACCAATGTCTCAGTGATCGACAAAACCGTTTACCCGCCGAAATTGAAAAGCCAGGATAATGAGCAAAGCAATGAACCGACGCGATCGAAGCTGACGGAAAATATGACTTTTTCGTCAGAATTACCGATCGGGTGCGAACCGGAACTGACCGTGTTTTATGGCCAATATTTGATGCATCTCATTGGTCGCTGCTTCACATGAATGTGGCCCACGCTCGAGGAAGCGTCCGACTTATCCGGGATGTGCGCGCTAACGAAAGGAAGAAATGATGACGGATAAATCCAATAATGTCCCCGAGGTTAGGACTCAGAGAGGATTGCTCGAGGACGCCCGAGTAAAGATGGTCGCCCGACGCCGGCATCTAGCTATTAAATTGGGGTCAGCCAGCTCCACAAAGACGGCAACCAAATTGATTGACGATCTGGCGCAAACACACACGGCGATTGCTGCCATTGACGAAGTAATCAAGGAGCCGATCAACGAGCCGGTAATGTTGGTTAGAGGCCGCGCTCGACAGCTACCGCGCTAGATTGTCGATAATCGAGTCCACATTCACACACAAAGGTCATGTGCTCGCGGCGGTATTCCTCAGGCACGATGGTGCTGAGCCGCATAGACGGATGAAGATGAAGAGCCGGTCGCCCGCTTCCTCCACGCTCGCACGCCTTCCAAGATCACGCGACACCGCGTTGCGGTCGATAATTGTTATCCATGCCCCACTTCTTGTCTTATCGGCTTTCCGTACTTTTATTTTCTGAACCATCGGTGTCTTCCGCTCGCACCTTATGCTCATTGCGGAGATGCGCGACTTCTTTTTCTGAGAGATGCTCGGCGATGGCGACCCGATTCTGTGCGCCCTCCATTACGAAGATAAGTTCTGAAAGTTTAAGTTGCAGTGCGGCCATGTCACGGTTTTGCGTATTTTGAATCAGAAACACCATCAAAAATGTTACGATCGTCGCTGAAGTGTTAATCGCGAGCAACCAAGTGGCGCTATAATTAAAATAGGGGCCCATAATTGCCCATAGAATTACCAAAATTAGAGCCATGAAAAATGATACAGGCTGGGCTGAAAGCCGCGCGATTCCGTTCGAAAATAGCGTGAACCAACTATGCGTTGCGAATGTCTTTCCGGGACTTGTCGGTTGTTTGCGAACCATTGAATAGACTTTCCATCATTTTTAACGCTCCGATAACTTGGAGCGCATTTTAACTTTCAAGCTAAGTAACCGCGTATAGTTTCGTCGATGTATGCAGGCGATCGGCGCTCAACAAAAATGCGCCCCGGCTTTAGGCCTGAGCGCATCTTTGTTTAATCTATTCTCTCGGACGTTAGTCGATGATTTCAACGATGCGCCGCGTGCGCGGATCGACCAGCACGGCGTGGTCGTTCACGTAAGCGTAGCGGTAGCCCTGCACGTGGTACTCGCCGGGAATTTCGTAATAGGTAACCCCGCTTTCCGGCAACACGGCGCCGACGCGGAAGTCATCGTTATAGCGATAGGAAGGCAGCCCCTGGTGCACGACATATTCGTGGAAGCGTGGACGCTCTTCTACGCCAAGAATACCACCGACGGTGCCGACGGCGGCACCGACTGTGCCCCCGACGACTGCGCCGAGAGGGCCCGCAGCCCGATTACCTTCCGCCGCGCCCTCTTGCGCGCCTCGAACGGTGCCTTGCGCTTGCGCCGCCACTGGCAGCGCCAGTGTCGCGAGGAGCATCATTGGTAAAATAAACTTGGTTTGCATGTGTCTTGTCTTTCCATGATTGGGGGTTTCCAACCACCTGGGCTGGACTTACATCAACCCAGAGAGGCAGTCATAGTTCCCTCTGGCGACGATCTTTCGATCACTCGCGTGCCCACACTTGTGATTGGATCTTAGGGCACTGACCGCGCGACGGAACGAACGACGATGGCCAAGGCTGGGTGACAAGCCTTAGGTCACACGAATTGGCTCGGTGAACTTCAAAATAAAGAGGCCCCGATTTTCCGCGAGCCGCGCGTGCCTGTCCTGAAGACCCGGACCTAAAAAGGGCGGCCCCGACTAGCTAGCCAGTCGAGGCCACCTGTTACGAAGGTATCGAATTATTTCTGCTGTAGGCTCTTGTTGTTCGCCTGCGTTGAATGCTCGTGAGCAGCTTTAGATTTATCAAGTGCCTGAGCTGATTGCTGCTTTCCACTTACATGATCGCTGCTGCCGTGCTGCTGTGCCGCAGTCCGATGGGCTTTCGCAGTCTGCTCGTGATGTTCGGCAGCCTTCTGGTGCATATCCTTAGCCATAGTGCTTCCTTGTTATGTAGGAGGTCAAAATCAACGCGTGATGCTCTCGATCGTTCCAACGTGCAGTCGAATTAGATGGGTCGTGATTATTCTTCTCCGCGTTGAACCAGACCACGCAAGGGCGGGCTACATGGCAGCCATTCACAAACGTGGACCATTCGCGCCCAGTGTCCTACACTACAAGGCAATCGCGTTTCTAGAGTTCAGACAAATTCCCTATTCAACAATTCCAAACTAGCCGATGAAATTGGCGACGCAATTGGGTGGGTGATGCGGATGAACGGCACTTGCTTTCGGCCCTCAGCAAGAAGCCCGGGCGACAACCCGGGCTTCGAAGAACGCTGAGTTTAATGCGGGTCAGCTCAAGTGGCCTGGCTGAATGCTTTGGTGACGCCGGTCTTGAAAGGCTCCACGGCCGCAAGCGTGACCTTCTGAGCCAGCGCTGCAAGTTCCTTGGTCTGCTCGGTTAGTGTCTCGAACTGCTCGCGTGAATGGTCGGTCGACAATTGGATGAAATCTGAAGGCGATTTTACGCCCGACAGTTTTTGGACGAAGTCGAGAGCTACTTTGGTATTGGCTTGAGCGAACTCGATGACCTTGTTGTTGTAATCCTGCGCACCTTTAACGGCCGTCGAAAAGCTGTTCTTGATCAGATCAGTGGCTTCAGCCGTGGCGGCGTTCATCTTCTCGTAAGTTTCTTTGGCTTGCGTGGTGCCCTTTTCGGCCATTTCGCGGAATGCCTGCGGAGCCGCCGTCATTGGGGAGTTGGCGGGCTTCTGAGCTGCGGTATTGGTGGTCGTAGCCATAATGTTACTCCTTAGGGCGTTTCCTGCTGCGGACCTCCGGACGCGACGCCCTCGGCGCTTGTCGGATGTCTCTTCGATCGCAGCCGGCGGAGCCGCTTTTGGAGCATCACCAATGCGATCAATTGAAGCACACATATAGATAGCAAATACTGCAGTGCAACATAGCCGGGCCAAATGGTTACAATTTGTGATCGCAACAGTGGCTAGGTGAGGCTACGGACGCGGAAATTGATCATTGCCTCTCAGAAAGCCAAGAAATCCGGGATTTTCTTCGGCATTCAGGGCTTTGATTAGGGATAGGTCAATATTGCGCGCGATTTAACAAGCGGCCCCCGCGGGTAGGCAAATCGCCCTTTCAACCCCATATGTTGCAGAGCAGCAATTTTTGTGCATCGCAATAAACTAAGCTAAGCTCGCCTGTTGATCACTATCAATACTCGAAAAAGGACGATCAACTTGCCCAGTCTCGGAACCACGATAGCCAACCTCGCCCGGCAGCGCCGCCGGTGGGAAACCCTATTGCGCTCGATGCCTCGCACGCAGTTGCGAGCGCGCGACTTTGACCCGACGTTCGACCGTCTGACCGAGGTCACGGGGTTCGGCTCCAATCCCGGCGCTCTGCGCATGTTCGAATATGTGCCGACCGACCCGGAGCCAGCGCTGGTAGTCGTTCTGCACGGTTGTACGCAGACGGCCGCGAGCTACGATTTTGGTGCCGGCTGGTCGACGCTCGCCGATCGCCACGGCTTCGTGCTCCTGCTGCCGGAACAGCAGCCCGCGAACAATGCGAAAAACTGCTTCAACTGGTTTCTTGCCGGCGACATCGAGCGCGGGCGAGGCGAGGCGATGTCGATCCGCCAAATGGTCGAGAAAATGATCGTCGATCATGGGATAGACCGTCGCCGCGTGTTCGTCACCGGCCTTTCGGCCGGCGGCGCGATGACCTCAGTCATGCTCGCCACCTATCCCGACGTGTTCGCCGCCGGCGCCATCATCGCCGGTCTGCCTTACGGCACCGCCACCAATGTCAAGGAGGCTTTCGAGAGCATGGGTCAGGTGCGGGCCCGCTCTGCGCGCGAATGGGGCGATCTCGTGCGCGCCGCGTCGCCACACAAGGGTCCGTGGCCGCGCGTATCGGTGTGGCACGGTGGCGCCGATGCGGTGGTGAAGTCGAAGAACGCCGGCGAGATCATCAAGCAGTGGACCGACGTGCACGGCCTCGACCTCGCGCCGATCTCGACCGATCGCGTCGACGGATATCCGCGCCAGGTTTGGCGCAATCCACCAGGCCAGAGCGTAATCGAGTCCTACACCATCCCCGCCATGGCGCACGGCACGCCGCTCGCAACCGGGCCGTCCGACGAGCACGTCGGCGTTCCGGGCGCCTTTCTGCTCGACGTGGGCATCTCGTCCTCCTATCACATCGCGAAATTCTGGGGCCTGACCGAACATCCGCGCGCCGCTCCAATCAGACAGAGCGAATCCGCCTCGATTGTCCCCGCCCCACGACGCCAGGACCGTGCGACCGCGGAAACATCGGGCGAACCTATAGGCGACGCGCACGAGCCAATGAGACCACGCACCCACCTCATCGACGTGCAGGCCGCCATCACGGATGCGCTGAAGGCCGCCGGGTTGATGAAGTCGTGAACGACGGATGCCTTTCGAGGAACACCGTCTAAATCACTTCTAAAAGCAACTACGGGCAATCGTCAGAACGACGGTGACATCGCGCATCCCGCCGACACCCTGATCTATTTTCCTAACACGGCATTGAGGCCCTTGCCCTATGCCCTGGCGCCAACCACTGCCCGACGCACGAGTGCATTAGGCGAAAATTGGCGCGAGCTCGGTTCCTTGCAAAAACCGTAAAAATCGGTAATTTTTTGCACGGAAGGTGGGTGCTAAGTGCTGGCGCGCCCGAAGAGATTCGAACTCCTGACCCCCAGATTCGTAGTCTGGTGCTCTATCCAGCTGAGCTACGGGCGCCGATGCCGCGGCAGGTAAGTCGGACCCGCGGAACCGGGGGATAGCTATAGCCTTGGGGTTTCATTGGCAAGTCGGGGCCTGGCCCTTTGCGCCGCAATCGGGGTTAATTTCGCTGTGCCGCCAGCGGCAGCCTAGTACGCCGCGCGATAGTTCCGATCAACTTTGGCATCATTACCGCGGCGCCTAACAGAACGCTGCGTCCGGCACCGGTCGCGGCGAGGCCCGAAACGGCACTCGCAAGCCGGATAGTGCGGCCGGACAAGCGCCGCGCGGCCGTGAGGTAAGCGGCCGGCGAACTGCCTTGCCGGATATGCTCGGCCGCGAGCCAGCCCGAGCCGAGCGCAATCGCAATCCCGTCGCCGGTGAAGGGAGGTATATGCGCGAGCCGGTCGCCGACACGATAGACCGCGGGTCCGGCCTCGCTGTGCAGATGGCCGCCGGTTGGACAGACGATGGCCATGGCCTTGTCCAAAAGCGGGTCGGCGCCTTCCAGCCGCTCCGCAAGTCTGGGCAACTTGGCCGCGAGATAGTCCCGCAGCGCCTGCCACCCCGGCGCAAGCCGCGCGACTGTCGCACGCGGCAGCACACAGCAAAGATTAGCAATTCCATCTTCAACAAGTTCAAGACCAACATAGCCGCGATTGAGCAGGAAAAGCTCCACGCACCCTGTAAGCGCACGTCGAATTTCAGCCGCGGGGCGCAAATGCATCTTCAGCCCGACCAGCAAATTGTCGCGCGCATCGCCGATGCCGCGCAGTCCCAATTTGCCGGTCGCCAGGACAAGATGGCGGCACTGCAGGCTTTCGCCATCATCGCATTCTATGATCCATGCATCGCCATCCGGCGTCACGTTACGGACCGACACGCCCCTCTTCACCTGCGCGCCGCGCGCCTGCGCGCGGCAAAGCAGCGCGTCGTCGAGCCGATAGCGCGAGAGCGACAAGGCGCAAAACGGCAAGGCGGCCGTTACGCTGCGCGCTGAAGAATAGACGGCGACCTGATCGATCGGCACCGCGCCGAGAGCGGCCGCGTCGACGCCGAGCTGGCGCAGCAGTGTCTGCGTCTCGATGCTGAGGAACTCGCCGCAGACCTTGTGATGCGGCGCGGCGGCGCGCTCAACCACGACAGCCTCGCGGCCCATGCCGGCAAGGCCGCAGGCCGTCGCCGCGCCCGCCGGACCGCCGCCGACGATCACTGTTTCGACCCGTCTCATCGCAGACGTCCGATCAAAAAGCGGAACAGAAACCAGCGCAGCTGTACGGCATCGCTTGCAATTCCCGCGGCAAAAATATGCCGCCGCCATTCTGCGCGCGTAAGCGAACGCGCCACCGAAATCCGGCCATCATGGATCACCGTTCGATGCAATGACGTCAGCTTGCCCATCAGGCCGATGAAAAAGTAAGGCACCGCGTGCCGCTGCAGATCGTAGACCAGCCAGCCTTTGCGCGCGGTGGTTTCCATCCAGCGCAGAAACCGGACGATCATCGCATCGGACAAATGATGCGTGAGCAGGCTGCTGACTACGAAATCGATGGGCTCATCGGCCTGATGTTCGAAAACGTCTTCCATCCGGTATTCGATTTGATCGGCGTCGCTGGTCGCCGCCCGCGCAATGCGAACGGTTTCGCGGCTGAGATCGATGCCGATCAGCCTGAGCGGCAGGCCGCGCTGGCGCGACCAACGCCTGATCGCCCGCAGCAAATCGCCGTAGCCGCAGCCAACATCAACGAGGGTCATCGGCCGGTCGTTGGGCGCATCTTTGGTCGCGCGGCGCAACCAGGTAATAACCGTCCGATGCCCGAGCATGGCCCCGTTGAAGCGCGCGAGATCGCGTAGAACGAGCTCAAGCTCCGCCGGATCCATATCGGCATCGTCGAGCCACTCGGATTCGGCGCTGCGCCGCGCCAGATCGCGCTTCATGCCTTGCTTGATTGCGAGCGCTGCCATGGTTCAGGCCGCGGTGCGGAACAACATCGTTTCCGCCGTCAATCCGGGACCGAAGGACATCGCGCAGCCGGTCTGCCCGCGCGTGCAAGAACGCAGCAGTTTCTCGATCACGAACATGACGGTCGCCGACGACATATTGCCGTAGCGGCGCAAAATCTCGCGCGAGGCCGATAGCGCCGGTGGTGCAAGATTGAACGCGCGCTCAACCGCATCGAGCACGGTGCGGCCGCCCGGATGCACCGCCCAGATATCGATTGAATTGGCCGATGCTCCGTCGAGGATTTCGCCCATATGATCGCGCAAGGCGTCGTGAATTGCGGCCGGCACCTGACCGGACAAAAACATATCAAATCCGAAATCGCGGATATTCCAGGTGATGAGTTCACGCGTGCCGGGGACAACTACCGCCCGGAAACTCTCCAGCGCGGTGCCGGTTGGATCGGCGCTCACCAGGCATGCCGCGCAGCCGTCGCCGAACAAAAGAAACGAGAGAATTTGTTCGATATCGGTGGTCTCCTTGAGGTGCAATGTGCAGAGCTCGAGGTTGAGAATGAGGACACGCGCGGACGGTTCGGAACGCACGATGTGCCGCGCGAGCTTGAGCGCATTGATGGCCGCGTAGCAGCCCATGAATCCGATCATGGTGCGCTCGACCGAACGCGGCAGCCGGCAGCGCTCGACCAATTGTAGATCGAGCCCAGGCGCGGAAAAGCCGGTGCAGCAGGTGATCAGCAGGTGGCTGATGCGATCGCGATCGGCGCCGAGGTGCAAACGTTCCACCGCGGTCTGAGCGAGTTCCGGCGCATACTGCTCGAAGCGACGCATGCGCGCCTCGATATCCGGGAAATCGCCGCGTATGTAGAACCGCTCGGCATCAACCGCGTCGCCTTCCGGCTGATTGCTCGGCGCAAGACACGAATAGCGGTGGTCGATTGCGGCCTTGTTGGCCATGCGCTGGAACAGCAGCGCGCCGCGCCGGTCATCGCGCAACATCGATTGCGCGTAGCGGCGGAAGGCGTCGTGTACGTCATAGGGCGGCACTGCCGTAGCGACACGATTGATATAGGCGACTGTCAATCGAACATCCTTCCAACCAATCTTCGGCGGCTGCCGGGCAGCGGCACAACGGCCCCCGTGACCTAAACACCGCCGGGCGCGCGATCATTGCCGCCGCCGCGCCGCAAGCGTTCACATAGGCGTGACCGCCGCGCGCATACATCGTTGGAAATCGGATGATTTTCGGCGCCCGTCAGGCCCGCGCCCGCTCGCCGCGCCGGGAATTGAGATCGACCGCACGGTCGGGGATCGTGATGCTGAAGGTGGCGCCGATGGTTCCCGGCACCAGGCGGATGTCGCCGCCATGGGCACGCACCAATTCGGCGGCAATGGCCAGGCCCAGCCCGGCGCCGCCGGCGCGCGTAGAGCCCTGAAAGGCCTGGAACATATGGGTCCGCGCTCTTTCCGAGACCCCCGGCCCGGTATCCGACACCTCGATCACCACCACGCTGCCTTCGCGCCGGCCGGTGATGCGGATCTGGTCGCGGGCCGGATCGCGCGCGCCGCGCGTTTCCAGCGCCTGCACTGCGTTGCGCGCCACATTGACCAGAACGCGGAACAATTGATCGTGATCAGCCTCCACGGTCAGTCCGCGTTCCACCGCGACGATCCAGCGGATCGGCACGTCGAGGCCGAGGCCGAGCGCCTCATGCACTTCCTCGATTAGCGGTTCGACCGCGATCGTCTTGCGCTCGGGCGGCGGCTCCTGCGCGGCGCCGTAGGAGAGCGTGGACTGGCAGAACGCGATCGCGCGCTCGAGCGCACGCATCAGTTTGGGCGCGAAGCGCTGCACTTTCGGGTCCGGCAGGGTCGACAATTGATCCGAGAACAATTGCGCCGACGCCAATAGATTGCGCAGGTCGTGATTGATCTTCGACACCGCCAGCCCGAGCGCCGCCAGCCGGCTCTTCTGATGCAGCATGGAGGCTAGCTCGCGCTGCATTGCGGCGAGCTCGACTTCGGCGGTGCCGATCTCATCGCCGCGGCCGGATTCGGCAATGATGCGCGCCGGATTTTCCGGGTCGGCGCGGAACGTGACCATGTTCGCGGTGATCCGTCCCATCGGCCGCACCAGCATGTAATGCAGCGCGAAGAACACCAGCATGGCGGTGACGCCGGAGATCACCAGCGACAGCAGCAGAATGTTGACGGAGAAGGTCAGCATTGCCTTGCGCAGCGGCGCCTCGTCGAGAACGATCTCGATGAACTGGCCTTCCGCCATCGGCGCCGGCCCGACCAGCCGCAGAACATCGCCGGGCTTGGAGAACAACATCGTGTCGAACGCATCCACGATGGCGCGCCACCACAGCACGTTACGCATATCGATGTCCTGCTCGATCTGCGACGGCACATCGTTGGCGGCCAGCAAGCGGCGCTGGGTGCCCATTTTCATCGCCACGGCGCGCGCACCGATGCTCATCAGAATTTGCTTGGCCAGGCTTTCCGGCACCATGCCGCTCGGCGCGGCATCGAGCACCAGCGCGGCGGTGTGCGCGGCGGCCAAGCGATCGTTGAGCCAGTTGAGCCGGAAATTGGCGATCGAGGGCACGTAAATCAGAATTTCCGCCACCATGACGAACAGGACGGTGAGGAACAGCAGCTTGCCGGATAGGCCTATGCGGGGGGTCCGCGCCGGGCGCGGCGCCGTCGGCACAACAGGCTCGCTCGTTGGTTCGGTTTCCGGTTCCAAAAGGGCCTCAACCGAAGATTCGCAACCAAGCTATGATGCGCCGCGCCCAAGGGCTCGTCAAACTTGGCGTGAAAAAGTCGATCGCCGCGCGTTTGCCGATTTCCGACAGCGTCGGATAGGGCAATACAATGCCGGTGAGGCCGCGGACATTGAGCCCCTGCGCGATCGCCAAAGTCCACATCGCGATCAATTCTCCAGCCTGCGCGCCGACGATTGTGGCGCCTAATATGTTACCTTTCCGCGTGGTAATGACTTTAATGTGGCCATGCGTCTCGCGCTCGGCCTGGGCGCGGTCGTTGTCGTGATAGGACCAGCGCAAAATGCGGAATTTGAGCTTGCGCGCGCGCGCCTGCGCCTCGGTCAATCCGGTCTGCGCGAGTTCCGGCTCGGTATAGATCGCCCACGGCACCGCATCGTTGTTAACCTTGACCCGCAAGCGGAACAGTGCGTTCCGGATCACCAGGCCGGCGTGGTAATTGGCGGCGTGGGTGAACTGCAGTTGTCCAGCCGCGACGTCGCCGATCGCATAGACGCGCCGGTTGCTGGTCTTGAGCCTCTTGTTCACCCGGATGCCGGCGCGGTCATATTTGATGCCGGCTGCCTCGAGATCGAGCCCGTCGGTGGTCGGCTTGCGGCCGGCGGCAACCAGCAGACAGCGGCCCTCGACGGTTTCTTCGCCGCCCGGGCCCTCGAACGTCGCCGCCACGCTGCCGCTCGCGTGCATGACCCGCGCGACCTTGACGCCGCTGCGGATGACGACGCCTTCACGCTCGAGCTGGTCGAGCACGATGGCGGCGCATTCCGGATCGTCCTTGGCGAGCGGCGCCGCCGCTTCCAACACGGTCACCGCGCTGCCGAGCCGGCGGAAGGCCTGCGCCATTTCCAGGCCGATCGGACCGGCGCCGATGACAATGAGGCGGTCGGGCAGTTCGCTGAGAGAAAAAACACTTTCGTTGGTGAGATAAGGTCCCTCGTCGAGCCCCGGAATTGGCGGTAGCGTCGGCGCCGATCCGGTCGCGATAACAAAGCGGCGCGCGCGAATTTCATAGTCGTCGCCGACGACGACGGTCCTGCGATCCTTGAATTTGGCTTGGCCCTTGATCACCCGCACGCCCAGCCCGGCGAAACGCTCGGCCGAGTCGATGGGCGCGATCGCTCCGATCACGCGCCGCACGTGATCGTGCACCTTGCCGAAATCGATATCGATGCTCGAGGCGGTCACGCCGAATGGCGCGCCGCTGCGCATCGCCGCGGCGCGCTTGGCTGCCGCCAGCAAGGCCTTCGACGGCACGCAGCCGGTGTTGAGGCAATCGCCGCCCATCTTGTGCCTCTCGATCAGCACCACCGGCACGCCGAAGGCGGCGGCTGCCGCCGCGACCGACAATCCGCCGGATCCGCCGCCGATCACGCAAATGTCGGGGTTGAGTGTTTCCGCCATGCCGTTGAAGCCCTTGCCCGCGTCAATATCTTAAAAAATTACATGGTCGCGCGCGAGCGCGCGCGCAGTCTTTTCACCACCACCGGCACCAGGGCAAGCAGGCCGAGCGCGACCAGCGCGCCGATCAGTTGCGGCGTCAGCACGTCTTTGGCGTCGAATGCCATATGGCAATCGTTCCTGCCGGCGGCGAGGCAATCGCCGTTCGCGGCCTGTTGCGCGGCGATGACGCTGTCCAGACCGGTGCCTGCCAAGGCAAAGACGACCGCCGCCGGAATGACGCCGAGCGCCGTCGCCGCGATAAAGGGCGCCAGTCTCACCCCGGCGAAGGCCGGCACCAGGTTAACCAGGAAAAAGGGAAAGGCCGGCACCAGCCGCAAAAACAGAAGATAGCTGAAGGCGTCGTCGCGGAAGCCGCGCGCAAGTTGCGCGGCACGCGGGCCTGCCCGCCGCAGCAACGGTTCGCCGAGCGCGCTGCGCGCTATCAGAAATATGAGCGTCGCCCCTATGGTCGCCCCGATCACGGCCGCCGAGGCGCCGACCGCAAGGCCGAACAGAAAGCCGCCGGTCACCGTGAGAAACACCGCCCCCGGCACCGACAGGGCGACGACGGCTATATAAAGCGCGATATAGACGAGCACGGCCAGGGCCCGGTGCGCGTTAACGAAGGCGCCGATCGCCATGCGGTGCCTGACCAGCCCCTCGAGCGAAATCCCGCCCCACCCGACCGCAAAATAGGTGGTGGCGGCCAGCAGGACGACCACGATCAGTGGCAGCAGCCAGCGGGCCAGGCTGCGCGGTCGGTCGGCGGACGGCGGTATCGCGGACATCCGCGCTATATACACGTAGATTGCCCAAGCTGCGGCCGCTGCAGGCCAATCTCACCGCCTTGTGAGCCTTTGTGACGCGGGCGCACTTGGGCTAAAATGGTTCGCCGCTCCTGCGCTCCGGGTCGCATTGACGCGCCCCAGCCCCTCCCTTATAAGCCGCGCAAATCGCGTGCCGATCCGTGCCGTTACGGGTTTTCATGGCCGATCCTGGGGGCAACCGTGATGCCCCCATCGCCACGGCGCGACCATCGGAGAACTTATCGTGAAGCGGACCTATCAACCGAGCAAGCTTGTACGCAAGCGCCGTCACGGTTTCCGCACGCGCATGGCCACCAAAGGCGGGCGCAAGGTGCTTTCGGCGCGGCGCTCGCGCGGGCGCAAGCGGCTGTCCGCCTGACGGCGGGCAAACCAAGCCGCGCGCATTGCTTCCATGGAACGACTGAGGCAACGGGCGGATTTTCTGGCTGCGGCGACCGGCATCAGGGCCACTGCCACCGCTTTCGTGCTGCAGACGCGCAAGCGGGTTGATGACGGGCCGGCGCGATTTGGCTTCACCGTGTCGAAAAAGGTCGGCAACGCGGTCGAGCGAAATCGGGTGCGCCGCCGCCTGCGGGATATTGTGCGGGTCGCCGGGTCAAACCGGATACGAACCGGACATGATTATGTGCTAATTGGCCGGCGCGCGGCGCTCAAGGTTCCGTTTGCGCGGATCGCCGAAGACTTCGACGGGGCGTTGCGGCGAGTTCATGCGGGGCGCAACGACAAAACGGCAATTGGATGACCGATAGTAAAAACACCATTCTCGCCATCGCGCTGTCGGCCCTGGTGCTGATCGTCTGGCAGTTCTTCTTCGCCATGCCGCAAGAAAAGGCGAGGCAGGAGAAACTGCAGGCGGAGCAGCTCGCGCAAAAGCAGCAGATGCAAACGCAGGTGCAGCCGAAGCAGTCCGGGCAGCCGTCGACCATACCGGCGCAGCCAGGACAAGCCCAGGTGCCCGGTCAAACCGCACAGGCCCCCGCTGCGGTCGCGCCCAATCGCGACGCCGCCCTGGCGGCGTCCCCGCGCGTCCCGATCGCCACCGACAGCCTGCAGGGCTCGATCGACCTCAAAGGAGGACGCATCGACGATCTGGCGCTCATCAAGTTTCGCGAGACGGTCGATCCGAAGTCGCCGCCGATCGTACTGCTGTCGCCGTCGGGCAGCCCCGATCCGTTCTACGCCGAATTTGGCTGGACCAACGCCGCCGGCGCGAATGTGAAGGTCCCCACATCGGATACGGTGTGGACGCAATCGGGTTCCGGCGCGCTCAGCGTCAGCCATCCGGTGACGCTGACCTACGACAACGGCCAGGGCCTCGAATTCCGCCGCACCATCGCGGTCGACGACAAATATCTGTTCACGATCAAGGACGAGGTGGTGAACAAGAGCGACAAGGCGGTCTCGCTATTCCCGTTCGCGCTGATCTCGCGCCATGGCACGCCAAAAACGCTCGGCTACTACATCTTGCACGAAGGCTTGATCGGCAAGTTCGGCGACGAGAGCTCGAAGGAAGTTACTTACAAGACGATCGAAGAAAAGAAGATCAACACTTTCAATGCCACCAATGCCTGGCTGGGCATTACCGACAAATACTGGGCGGCCGTGCTGCTGCCCAAAACTGACGCGCATGTGATCGCCAATTTCCGGGCCGACAAGCTCGGCACGCTCGAGACCTATCAGACCGACTATTTGCTCGACGCACGGAATATCGCGCCGGGCGCGACCGGAACGGCTGACGCACGGCTGTTCGCGGGCGCCAAGGAAGTCCGGGTCGTCAACGACTACGAAAAGCAACTCAACCTCAATCATTTCGATCTGCTGATCGACTGGGGCTGGTTCTACTTCATCACCAAGCCGCTGTTCTCCTTGATCGACTACATCTACCACCTGGTCGGCAATTTCGGCGTCGCGATTCTGATCGTCACCGTGCTGATCAAGGCGGCCTTCTTCCCGCTCGCCAATAAATCCTACGCCTCGATGGCGAAGATGAAGGCGGTGCAGCCGCAGATGGCCGCGCTGCGCGCGCGCTATCCGGACGACAAAGCCAAGCAGCAGCAAGAGCTGATGGCGCTGTACAAGAAAGAGAAGATCAATCCTCTGGCCGGCTGCCTGCCGATCGCGATCCAGATCCCGGTGTTCTTCTCGCTCTACAAGGTGCTGTTCGTCACCATCGAAATGCGGCATGCGCCGTTCTTCGGCTGGATCCACGACCTGTCGGCGCCGGATCCGACCAATGTCTTCACGCTTTTCGGCCTCATTCCGTACGATCCGACGCAGGTCCCCGTCATCGGCCACTTCCTGCATCTCGGCGCCTGGGCGATCATCATGGGCATCACCATGTGGGCGCAGATGAAGCTCAATCCGGCGCCGCCGGACCCGACGCAGGCGATGATCTTCAACTGGATGCCGCTGATCTTCACCTTCATGCTGGCGACTTTCCCGGCCGGTCTGGTGATTTACTGGGCCTGGAACAACTCGCTGTCGGTCGCGCAGCAGAGCATCATCATGCGCAAACACGGCGCGAAGATCGAGTTGATCGACAATATCAAGGCATTGTTCGTGAAGAAGAAGCCGCAGCAATAGGCGAACAACGTCTTCTTCTGACGCTCTTCCGACAAGATGTTCTGGATCGCCGGGCATTACACCGCAAGTCACGACTTGCGGTGTTTCTTTTTGCGGAAGTCGGGCAAGCCCGACTTCCGGTGCGATTTCGTTTAGAGTGACCCCGATGGAAAAATTCACCGCCAGCGAGATCGAAGCCGGCCGGCGCCTGTTCGCCGGCGAATGGCAATTTGCCGCCGCCGCCGGTTCGGCCGTCTCGCTGCCGAAGATGCGCGGCACCGAGATCGCGCTGGCCGGCCGTTCCAATGTCGGCAAGTCGAGCCTGCTCAACGCGCTCACCGGGCGCAAAAACCTGGCGCGCATTTCGCGCACCCCCGGCCGCACCCAGGAACTGATATTCTTCAACGGCGGCGGCCCCCTCACCGTGGTGGACATGCCCGGCTACGGCTACGCCGCCGCCGCTAAAACCAAGATCGCGGCCTGGACCGACCTGATCCACGCCTATCTGCTCGGCCGCGCCAACCTCGCCCGCATCTACGTGCTGGTGGACGCCCGCCACGGCCTCAAGGACACCGACGATCAGGTGTTCGAGGCGCTCGGCCGCGCCGCCGTCAGCCACCAGGTCGTGCTCACCAAATCCGACACGGTGAAGCCGGCCGAGCTTGCCCAACGCATCGCCGAGGTCGAGGCGGCGCTCGCCAAGCGCCCGGCCGCCTATCCGAGCGTGCTGGTCACCTCGTCGCACGACGGCGCCGGCATGCCCGAATTGCGCGCCGCGATCGCAAGGCTGTTGGCCGAGCGGTCGTCACGCTGACGGACGCGGCGGCTTGGCGTAGGATGGCGGCATGACACAGATTTTGATTGCACTCGCCGGTTTGATGGGCGCCGCCGGCATCATGCTGACGGCGGCGGGCGCGCACGGCAAGACCGGCGTCGGCCTCGACAGCGCCGGCTATCTGCTGCTGATCCATGCCGTGGCCGTGCTCGCCGGCGTCGTGGCGGTGCGGCAGGGCCTCGTGCTGCGCCCGCTCGGCACTATCGTGGTCTGTGGATTTATCCTCGGCTCCGCACTGTTTGCCGCCGACGTCGCCGCGCGCGCCTACCTCGGCGGCCGGCTGTTTCCCTTCGCCGCGCCCACCGGCGGCATGATCATGATCGTCAGCTGGCTGGGCCTGATCGCGGCGGCGCTCGCCGCCTTGCGCGCTGGCTGACTTTTTCTACGCCACCATAACTATTTGCAGGCCCCATCCGCCCGCTTGAGCAGGAAGGCGTGGTTCTCGGCGTTCGCCGGGCTGAAATACAGAAATGGGCCGGCGTCATAGGGGGCTGGGACGAGTTCGAGCCGCTCGCGGATCGTGACCAGCACGTCCTCGCCGCGCGCTTCGATTTGAAACGAGCCGGGATCGTCGCCGCCCATGCGGCAGTCCTCGTGCACGCCGTCGCGCTTGGATTTGCAGGTGTCCGCCTCGGCCGCCGACAGCGAACCGCCGCACAACAGGCCGCCGGCGGCGGCTCGCACAAGCGCCGAGCGAATCGAAGCTCTGCTTCCGGCCGCGCACCCAGACCTTGAGGGCGCCGTCGGCGATATGCGTTTTGCTGACCTGTGTCGCGGGCGCCGCCGGCGTTACCGACAGCGTCAGCCGCACGGCAAGCTGGCCCTTGTGCGCCGAAAGATGCGCCGCGTCATAGATCCGCTGGTAGCAGCCCTCTAACAGCGGCGCGGCGCTGGCGAGGGGCGCAGCCAGGGCGATGCCGGCAACCAAGAGAAAGTATCGCGCGCGCAAAAGTTTTTTCATCGCCCCACGCCAATTGACGGCGGCGCAGCAGGCCCGCAGATTGCGGTTCCGGCGCGCGGCCTGAAAAACGACCCTAGCGCCACGGCCACGCGCCCACAAATCGGCAAGGCTCTCATGCAAACGAATTCGCGGTTGCTTTCGGCGCTCGTCGCCGTCGGGCTGCTCGCCGGCGCGTCCTCTCTGGCGGACGCCGCCGCGCCGGAGTCCGCGCCCGCCGCCGCTTCGACGCCGGCCTTGCTGGCCGAGGTGCGCCACACCTTCACGCTGCACGGCAAGCCGATTCCGCCGGAGATCTTCCGCGACTTCGGCGACGGCAATATCGCCGACTCGGGCAGCATCTGGGTCACCGTCGATATCGAAGCCGCGACCGGCAGCAACCTCTATTTCGACACGATCAAAAAAGAGCACGGCTGGGTCAGCCAGGCCAAAGCCAACCAGAGCCTGAACGGCAGCGAGGAGACCGCCTACAAATACGTCGGCGCGACCGGCAACGGGCTGCTGGTGGCGATCGCCAGCTACAACGGCGGCGGCTCCGGCACCTTCTATACGCTGCACATTCTGGACCTTGCCGCGGGCCAGGCCTTCGACTCGGACGGCAAGATTTACCGGCGCATCAATCTCACCATCGTCCGCAGCGTCATTCTGGGGGACCGTTGGGACGGCGATGTGACGATTGCAAAAAATTCGATCCGCATCCTGACGACGCGCCGTGGGCCGGTGGACAGCGGTCCCCCGTCGGTCCAGACCATCGAGGCGGTGAGGCCCAAGACGCTTTTGTGACCGAAAGACGCCGCGGACGCATTGTCGGATGAGGGCCGCATCGGCTAGAACCCTGCGGCGTTAAACGGAAATCCAAGCCGATGGCCAAAGCCCCCAAGATCGATCCGCAGACGCAGGCGCGCATCCTGGTCGAGGCGCTGCCGCATATGCAGCGCTATGACGAGGAGATCGTCGTGGTGAAATACGGCGGCCACGCCATGGGCCAGGAGCAGACCGCGCGCGACTTTGCCAACGATATCGTGCTGCTCGAGCAGACCGCGATCAATCCGGTGGTGGTGCACGGCGGCGGGCCGCAGATCGCGGCTATGCTCAAGAAGCTCGGCATCAAGTCGGAATTCGTCGACGGCTTGCGGGTCACCGACCAGTCGACGGTCGAGATCGTCGAGATGGTGCTGGCCGGCTCGATCAACAAGCAGATCGTCGGCTACATCAACGCGGCCGGCGGCAAGGCCATCGGGCTGTGCGGCAAGGACGGCAACATGGTCACCGCGCGCAAGGTGACGCGCACCGTGGTCGATCCGGATTCCAACATCGAAAAGGTGGTCGATCTCGGCTTCGTCGGCGAACCGGAAAAAGTCGACCTCACCGTGCTCAACCACGTGCTCGGCAAGGAGATGATCCCGGTGCTGGCGCCGGTGGCGACCGCGGCGGGCGGCGGCACCTTCAACGTCAATGCCGACACGTTTGCCGGCGCCATTGCTGGCGCGCTCAAGGCCAAGCGCCTGTTGCTGCTCACCGACGTGCCCGGCGTGCTCGACAAGGACAAGAACCTGATCTCCGAACTGTCGGTGGCCGACGCGCGCCGGCTGATCGCCGACGGCACCATCTCCGGCGGCATGATCCCCAAGGTCGAGACCTGCATCTATGCGCTCGACCAGGGCGTCGAGGGCGTGGTCATCATGGACGGCAAGACGCCGCACGCCGTGCTGCTCGAACTGCTCACCGACCACGGCGTCGGCACGCTGATGCATCGCTGAGCGAAACTTAGCATCCGTGGCAGTTTGTTGTGAGAGGCCGCCGCCATCGGCGGCCTTTTGCTTTTACGCCCCGGACGGGTCTTTGTGCGTAAAGACCCTTCAATCATTGGAACTATTCAGTAGCTGGCGCGTCTGCATAAGCGGGACAACCGAATATCCTAGCCGGCATGGGTCAAAGCGCCGCCACGACGGCCGTGGCGCAGTTAGGCTCCCCATTTCCTGAGAGATCATCACGATGACCAAAATATTCAGAACGGCATTGTACGTCACCGGCGCGTTAGCAACCGGATTAGCGAGTTTGTCCGCGAACGCGCAGCCCTATGGCCCCGGTGGAATGATGGGCGGCGGCAATGGATGGGGAATGGGTTACGGCTACGGTTGGGGAATGGGCGGGTTCGGAGGGATCGGATTTCTTGTGCTGGTATTGGGCATCGTCGGTATCGCCGTACTCGCGCTGCGCCGCCGCAATCCTTGATCGCGCCGGCGCGTCGTTCAAACTCCTCAAGAAATGCAAGATGAGCGCGGTCGAAATTACATATTTCTCGGACGTCTTGTGCGTGTGGGCCTATATCGCGCATGCGCGCGTCGACGCAGTCAAAGAAAAATTTGGCGACACCGTTTCGATCGAGCATCGATTCTGCTCCGTGTTCGGCGATACCGCCCGCAAGATCCCCGTGACTTGGAAAGACAAAGGTGGATACGAGGGCTTCAACGCGCATCTACGAGAGGTGGCGGAGAGGTTTCCTCATATTGAGGTTCACCCCAATATCTGGCTGACGACGCGCCCTTCGACGTCGGCGAGCGCGCATCTGTTCATGAAGGCGGTCCAGCAGTGCGAGCACGAATCCGGAAAGGCAAGAAGCCAATCCGCGGCGAGCATTTTCGATCAAGTGATGTGGGCATTCCGCTGTGCATTCTTCCGGGATTGCCGCGACATTTCCCGCTGGGATATCCAATGCGAGATCGCCAAGACGCTCGGCGCCGATATCGACGTTATTGAAGAACGCATCCACAACGGCGGCGCATTCGCCCGCTTGGCTGCGGACACCCAAGACGCCGACAAGATGCGAATCGAAGGCAGCCCGAGCTTCGTCCTCAACGAGGGGCGTCAGAAGCTTTACGGAAATATCGGGTTCCGTTTGTTAGATGCGAACATTCAAGAAATTCTACGCGCGCCCCGCGGCGACGAAGCAAGCTGGTGTTGACCCCCTCTATGGCTCGCCGACAGCGAGCCTGCATCTATGCGCTCGGCGGCCGGCATCAGGCGCTGCGCTGGGCGGCCAGCACATAGTGCTCGGGCGTTTGCCGCCGATAATCGATCACCGCCAAGCCGGCCTGTTTGCACCAACCTTCAATCTGTTCGGGCGACAACCGGTGGTCTTGCGGCGGCCCGCCGGTGCAGGGGCCCTGCGGATGGAATTCGCCGATCACCACCGGCGCGCCGGGGTGAACGCAGCGCGCGACGTTGCGCAGGACGCCGGCCGGATCGTCGGCATGGTGCAAGACCATCGTGATCAGGGCGCAATCCGCCGGCACGCTGGCGGGCTCGATCGCGGCCGCGTCGCCGACGATCCGCTTGATCTGGGCGACGCCGCGCTCGTTCTGCAGGCGCTCCAGATAAGCTAGCGCGTCGGCGGAGCGGTCGAGCGCGTAGACGACGCCCTTTTCGCCGACCCGTTCGGCGAGCGCGAAGCTGACATAGCCGGGGCCGGCGCCGATCTCGAGCACGCGATCGCCGGCTTTCAGACGCAGCGCATCCAGCCAGTCGCCGACCAACCCGGCGCGCCGCTCCTGCCGCGCATAGACTTGCTGCCAAGTCAGATGGCTGAGGTCCTTCTGGAAAGGCTTGTCCATGGTGGTTCCCTTAAGGGCCGAGGCGCCGGTCCCCGCTTTGGCGGCGACGAACGGATATCCGTGTTCTAGCATCCCCGCCATGATTCGCGGTTCGAACTGCATTCTTGCAGCGGCCAGCGCAACACTCGTGACGCTGGCGGCAAGCACGGCGCACGCCGATCTCACTTTGTGCAACCGCACCAGCTACCGCGTCGAAACTGCGATCGGGCTGGAAAAGCGCGCCAATGTCGCGACCCGCGGCTGGTTCCGCATCGACCCCGGCGCCTGCCGCAAAGTGGTGAACGGCGCGCTCGACGCCGACATGGTCTATGTGCATGCGCGCACGCCGCCGGTTTACGGCAGCGCGCCCATGCCGCAAGCGGGCCACGCTGAACTGTGCATCCGCGACGGCGACTTCGAGATTGCCAATGCGCGCGGCTGCCCGGTCGCCCAGCAGGCGCGCTTCACCGCAGCACAGCCGTCCGATACGCCGCAAGGGCCGACGGTCAATCTGGCGGAAGAAGCCGACTACGACGACGCGCAGGCGCGGCTTGCCGGCATCCAGCGGCTGCTGACCATCGCCGGCTACGAGGCCTATCCGATCGACGGCGTTGCCGGCGCCAAGACGCAAGGCGCGCTGACGAAATTCCTGAACGACCGCACGCTGCCGGCCGACGCGGCCGGCAAGCCCGATTTTTTCGACGTCCTGCTGAAAGTTGCTGCCAATCCGCAAGGCATCGGCTTTTCCTGGTGCAACGACACCCAATATACCGTGATGGCCTCGCTCGGCGTGGTCGAGATGGGCGCGATCGTCACCCGCGGCTGGTATCGGGTGGCGGCTGGGCAATGCTTGCGGCCGGACCTGCGCGGCGATCCGCACCGGCTTTACAGCTATGCCGAGGCGGTCGACGGCAACGGCCGCACCATCATGCGCGGCGAGACGCCGCTTTCCTGGGGCGGCAATGTCGCGCTATGCACGCGCGACGGCAAATTCGAACTCGCCGACCACAAGGACTGCGCGGCGCGCGGCTTGAATTCGGCCAACTTTGCCGTCATCGATATCGGCGCCCAGCCGTCGGCCACCGTGCGCTTCAAGGAACCGTAACCGAGTGCCCCAGTCCAACCGTTCCTCGCCGCGCGGCTTCGGCCTGGTCGACACTTGGGTGTTCGATCTCGACAACACGCTCTATCCGCATCATCTGCTGTGGCAGCAGGTCGACGACCGCATTCGCGCTTACGTGGCGGAATTCCTCAAGGTCTCGAAGGACGAGGCCTTCCGCGTGCAGAAGGATTATTACAAGCGTTACGGCACCACCATGCGCGGCTTGATGACCGAACACGGGCTCGATCCGGACGATTATCTCGAATACGTGCACCAGATCGATCACTCGCCGCTCGAGCCCAATCCGGCGCTGGGCGCCGCGCTGGAGAAATTGCCGGGCCGCAAGCTGATCCTCACCAACGGCACCCGCAAGCACGCCGACGCGGTGATGCGGCGGCTGGAGATCCACCAGCATTTCGAGGACGTGTTCGACATCGTCGCCGCCGAGCTCGAGCCGAAGCCGGCGCAGAAAACCTACGAGCGTTTCCTGGCGCGCCACGACGTCGATGCGGCCAAGGCCGCCATGTTCGAGGATCTCGCCCGCAATCTGGAAGCGCCGCACGCGCTCGGCATGACCACGGTGCTGGTGGTGCCGCAAGGCACGCGCGAAGTCTTCCGCGAAGATTGGGAGCTGGAGGGGCGCGACGAGCTGCATGTCGACTATCTGACCGACGATCTCGCCGGGTTTCTGGAGCAAATCCTCAAGGCCCCGCGCCCGGCTTGACATCCCCTGCCCAGCCCCCGACAAACCGCAGCCTAACGCAGCGCCGGGAAATCTCATGTCCAACGACAAACTTGCCAAGAATCTCGAAAAGATCATCGACGACGCCTTCGAAGGCCGCGACAAGATCGGCCCCAAGACCAAGGGCGCCGTGCGCAAGGCGGTCGAGGCCGCACTGGGCCTGCTCGACCGCGGCGAGGCGCGCGTGGCCGAGAAGCAGGCCGACGGCACCTGGCAGGTCAATCAGTGGCTGAAGAAAGCCGTGCTGCTGTCATTCCGCCTGAACGACATGAGCGTCATCCCGGGCGGCCCCGGCAAGGCGGTGTGGTGGGACAAAGTCGATTCCAAGTTCAAGGGCTGGACGCCGGCGCGCTTCCGCAAGAGCGGCTTTCGCGCCGTGCCCGGCTGCGTCGTGCGCCGCTCGGCCTATATCGCGCCCGGCGTGGTGCTGATGCCGTCCTTCGTCAATCTCGGCGCCTATGTCGATTCAGGCACCATGGTCGACACTTGGGCGACCGTCGGCAGTTGCGCGCAGATCGGCAAGAATTGTCATTTGTCGGGCGGCGTCGGCATCGGCGGCGTGCTCGAGCCGCTGCAGGCGGGCCCCGTGGTGATCGAGGACAATTGCTTCATTGGCGCCCGCTCCGAAGTGGTCGAAGGCGTGATCGTGCGCGAGGGCTCGGTGCTCGGCATGGGCGTCTATATCGGGCTGTCCACCAAGATCGTCGACCGCGAAAGCGGCAAAATTTACCAGGGCGAGGTGCCGCCTTATTCCGTGGTGGTGTCGGGCACGCTGCCGGGCAAGCCGCTGCCGAACGGCGAGCCGGGGCCGAACCTCTATTGCGCGGTCATCGTCAAGCGCGTCGACGAGCGCACCCGCTCGAAGACCAGCATCAACGAGCTCTTGCGGGATTGATCGTTTCTAGGCGAGGCTGCGCTTCACTGCCGTCAATACGTGGGGACGACATGACAGAACTTCCGCCCGGCATCCCGGCGGCCGGCCCGCAACAAGCCGGCCTGTCGCGCGATACCCGCGCTTTGATGCTGTTCGAAGCCAACAAGAAAACCGCGCTGGTCGCTTATCTGCTGTGGTTCTTTGTCGGCATTTTCGGCGGCCATAATTTCTATCTCAAGCGCACCGGCGTCGCGGTGACCCAGCTCATTTTGTCGATCACGTTGGTCGGGCTGCTGATCACCGGGGTTTGGGTGCTGGTCGATGCCTTCCTGATTCCGGGCTGGGTGCGCAACCAGAACAATCTGCTGGCGTTGCAACTCGGAGCCTGAGTTTTCTGACTATGACCGCCGACCCCGTCGCCATTGCCCGCGATCTTTTGCGCTGCCGCTCGGTGACCCCGGCGGAAGGCGGCGCGCTCCAGTTCCTCGATAGCACCCTGAAGGCGGCGGGCTTCACCGTCCACCGCATGACCTTCAGCGAGCCGGGCGCCGACGACGTGGAAAATTTCTACGCCCGCATCGGCACGGCGGCCCCGCATCTAACCTTCGCCGGACATACCGACGTGGTGCCGCCCGGCAATGAGGCGGCCTGGACGCATCCGCCCTTCGCCGGCGAGGTGGCGGACAGCGAGCTCTACGGCCGCGGCGCCGTCGACATGAAAGGCGGCATCGCCTGCGCGGTCGCCGCCGTGCTCGATCACCTCGCCGCTAATGGCGGCAAGCCGAAAGGCTCGATCTCATTCCTGATCACCGGCGACGAGGAAGGCATCGCGGTCAACGGCACGCCCAAGCTTTTGCAATGGGCGGCCGCGCACGGCGAAAAATTTGATCACTGCATTCTGGGCGAGCCGAGCAATGTGGATGCGCTCGGCGACACCATCAAAATCGGCCGCCGCGGCTCGCTCAACGGTCATCTGATCGTCAGCGGCAAACAGGGCCATGTCGCCTATCCGCAGCGGGCGGACAACCCGATCCGCGGGCTGGTGACGCTGGTGGCGGCGTTGCAAGGCGAGCCGCTCGACAATGGCAGCGCCTTGTTTCCGCCCTCGCATCTGGAATTCACCTCGGTCGACGTCGGCAACAAGACGGTCAATCTCATTCCCGGCGAAGCGCGTGCGCGTTTCAACATCCGCTTCAACGACAAGCACACGCTCGACTCGCTGAAAGCGCTGATCGAGCAGCGCGCCACGAAGGCGGCAGGCGGCGCGATCAAATTCAAGTTTGCGTGGGAGCCGTCGAACGCCGGCGTGTTCGCGGTCAAGCCGGGGCCGTTCACCGAACTCGTGGTCGACGCGATCGCCAAGGTGACGGGCCGCAAGCCGGAACCCTCCACCAGCGGCGGCACTTCCGATGCGCGCTTCATCACGGCCTTTTGCCCGGTGGTGGAATTCGGCCTGGTCGGGCAGACCATGCATGCGATCGACGAGCGCGTGCCGGTCGCCGATCTCACCGCACTGACCGCGATTTATCGGATGATCATCGATAAATATTTCGCGTAACCGAATTTGTCATGGCCGGGCTTGACCCGGCCATCCCGCTTAGGGACGCAGTGCCTTCCTAAGCGGGATCACCGGGTCACGCGCCTTCGGCGCGGCCCGGTGATGACAACTCAATAATCCACCTTCATCAAATAAAGTCCGTCCGGCGGCGATACCTGACCGCAGGCGGTGCGGTCGCGCGCGGCGAGCGCGCGCGACAGGTCGTCCGGGCTCCATTTGCCCTCGCCCGCCATCACCAGCGAGCCGACCATCGAGCGCACCTGGCTGTGCAGGAACGAGCGCGCCGACGCCCGCACGATCACGTCGTCGCTCTGGCGCTCGACGTCGAGCCGGTCGAGCGTCTTGAGCGGCGACTTGGCCTGGCATTCGGTGGAGCGGAAGGTGGTGAAATCGTGCTTGCCGACCAGCCGTTGCGCCGCCGCATGCATGGCCGCGGCGTCGAGCGGGCGCGGCACACGCCAGGCGTAACCGGCGTCGAGGGTCAGATCGGCGCGGCGGTTGATGATGCGGTAGAGGTAGTGGCGTTTGATCGCCGAGGTGCGGGCATTGAAGCCGTCCGCCACCCGCTCCGCGGACAGGATCGCCACCGGATGCGGACGCAGATGCGCGTTGAGCGCGTCGCGCACGGTATCGGTTTCCCAATCCTTGGTTAAATCTACGTGAGCGACCTGGCCGCGCGCATGCACGCCGGCATCGGTTCGCCCGGCCCCCTGCACCGGGGTCTTTTCGCCCGATAAAGCCTCGATTGCCGCAGTCAGGACCCCCTGGACGGTGGGCTGGTCGGCCTGGATCTGCCAGCCGGCGAAGGGGGCGCCGTCGTATTCGATGGTCAGCTTGAAGCGGGGCACGTTTGATTCACCTCAATTCCGCCGGCGGACGGGCTTCCTATACTTGGGTTTGAGAAAAGGGGCGATGTCCAATGAAGCGCGAATTTAAGCGGCAAATCGTCGATTTGCTCAATGAGCACCGTATCATGACGATTGCCACAAACCGGGCCGACGGCTGGCCGCAGGCGACGGTGGTCGGCTACTGCAATGACGGCATGGTCATTTATTGTCTGATCTCCCGCGACAGCCAGAAATACACCAATATCATGCGCGATCCGCGGGTTTCGTTGGCCATCGCCAAAGACTATCCGCAGCCGCTGCAGATCAAGGGCCTGTCGATGGCGGCGACCGCCACCACCGTCACCGACCGGGGCGAGATCGACCATGCGGCGCAGATCCTTCTGCACCGTTATCCCGAATACAAAGTCATGCCGCGTCCCGACCCCAAGGCAGTGCCAACTATAAGGTTGACGCCGGAGATCGTTTCCGTGCTCGACTATTCCAAGGGCTTTGCGCACAGCGATCTCGTCCGCGTCACTGAGGGCGATCTGGCCGAATTCATCGAGGCGCGCCGCCACCATTGGGCGGGCTTTCACGCGGCCTAGCGCCCGTCAAAGAAGCTGCGCGCCGGGCTTCAGCGGCGTCCCGCGCAGGAATTCGTCCGCACTCATCGGCTTCTTGCCCTCACGCTGTACCTGCGTGAGGCGCACCGCGCCGCCGCCGCAAGCGACGGTGAGATGCTCGTCGAGCACGGCTCCAGGCGCGCCGCTGCCCTCGCCTTTGGTCGAGCGCAGCGCCTTGACACGCACGCCGCCGAACTCGAACCAGGCGCCGGGAAACGGCGACAGGCCGCGGATGTGGTCGTGCACGTGCTGCCACGGCTTCGTCCAATCGACGCGGGTCTCGTCTTTCGAGATTTTGGCGGCGTAGGTGACGCCCGCCCCCGGCTGCGGTGTGAGCGAAAGCAGCCCGCGCTCCGCAGCGGCCAACGCGTGCAGCATCAGATCGGCGCCGAGCGGCGCCAGCGCGTCGTGCAATTCGCCCGCCGTCATGTCGGGCTCGATCGAAACGCTCTCGGCCATGACCATGGCGCCGGTGTCGAGCCCCTGGTCCATCTGCATGATGGTGACGCCGCTTTCGGCATCGCCTGCCATGATGGCGCGGTTGATCGGCGCCGCGCCGCGCCAGCGCGGCAGCAGCGAGGCATGCACGTTGAAGCAGCCGAGGCGCGGCGCTTCGAGAACCGGCTGCGGCAAAATCAGGCCGAAGGCGACGACCACCGCCGCATCGGCCTGGTGCGCGCGGATTTCAGCCTGCGCCGCTTCGTCCCTCAACGTTTTCGGCGTCAGCACCGGCAGTCCAAGCTCGCGCGCCGCGCGCTCGACCGGCGTCGGCACCAGATCAAGGCCGCGCCGTCCGCCGGGCTTGGCCGCGCGCGTATAGACCGCCGCGATGTCATGCCCGGCGGTCATGAGCGCTTTGAGCGTCGGCACCGCGAAATCGGGCGTGCCCATGAAGATCAGGCGCAGCGGCATTCGGGAACCGTCATGCTTTAAGGCGCGCTTCGCGGAGCGCCGAATTCAACCGATGTGATGCGAAGGCTCTTTGTCGTCGGACAGCGGATTGACCGGCTCGCCCTTTTTCGCCGCCTTCTTGAACCGCTTCATCACCATGCCGCGCTTGAGCTTGGAAATATAGTCGATGAACAACACGCCATTGGTGTGGTCGATCTCGTGCTGCAGACAGGTGGCGAGCAGGCCGGTCGCCTCGATCTCGTGCGGCTTGCCGTCGAGGTCGAGATACTTCACGCGCACCGCCGCCGGGCGCTCGACCTCCTCGTAATATTCCGGGATCGACAGGCAGCCTTCCTCGTAGGTCGACCGCTCGTCCGCCTTCCAGGTGACTTCCGGATTGATGAAGACCTGCGGCGACGGCGGGGCATCCTTCTTGGCGAGGTCCATGGTGACCACGCGCTGCGGCACGCCGATCTGGATGGCGGCGAGCCCGATCCCGGGCGCCGCATACATGGTCTCGAACATGTCGTCGACCAGCGCCCGAACGGACTTGTTGATCGCCTTCACCGGCTCGGATTTCAGCCGCAGCCGCTTGTCGGGGATGATGAGGATGTCACGGGTCGCCATGCGCGCGGATGTAAGGGCAAGGCGCGGCGCGGTCAATGCACGCCTTTCCTCTTGAGCCACGGGCGTTCCCGCCCTACCGTTCGCCCTTCGTTCGCATAGGCGGACGAATCACGGTAGAAGCAGCGCATGCCGGAAACCCTCCTCGTTGTTCTCGCCCTGATCATCGCGGCCGGTGTCGTCGCCATCATCGTGCTGCAGCTGCGCAAGCAGCCGCCCGCCGCCGACCCTGCGGCCGAGCAGCGGCTGACCGAGCTCAATGCGCGGCTCGATGCCATGGGCAGCTGGCTGCAAAATTCGCATTCCCAATTGCAGCACACGGTGAACACGCGGCTCGATGCGGTGACGCAAAACCTCGGCGAGTTGATGAAGACCTCGACCAAGAACACCACCGAGCATCTCCAGCAGCTGTTCGCGCGGCTGGCGGTGATCGACTCGGCACAGAAGAACATCACCGATTTGGCCTCGACGGTGACGTCGTTGCAAAAAGTTTTCGACAATAAACAGCGCCGCGGCGCCTTTGGCCAAGGCCGCATGGAGGCGATCGTCGCCGACGGGTTGCCGCAGGGCGCTTATGAATTCCAGTTCACGCTGTCCAATAATTCTCGGCCCGATTGCTGCATCCACATGCCGGACAAGCGCCATTTAATCATCGATGCCAAGTTTCCGCTGGAGGCGACGACCGCGTTGGAAAACGCCAAGACCGACGACGAGCGGCTGCAGGCCACGCGCCAGTTACGCCAGAATCTCGGCAAGCATATCGACGACATTTCCGGGAAATATCTGATCAAGGGCGAGACACAAGACGTCGCTTTCATGTTCATCCCGTCGGAGTTGATGTTCGCCGAACTCTACGACACCTTCGACGACGTCTTGCAGAAGGGCTACCGCGCCGGCGTCATCATCGTGTCGCCGTCCCTGCTGATGCTGGCGATACAAGTTGTGCAGCAAATCCAGAAAGACGCCCGCATGCGCGCGGCCGCCGACAAGATTCTGACGGAAGTCGGCTTACTGATCGAAGACGTACAGCGCATGCGCGATCGCGTCGAAAATCTGGACAAGCATTTCGGTCAGGCCAACGCCGATATCAAGCAGATCGTCATTTCCGCCGACAAGATCCTCAGCCGCGGCGAAAAAATTCAGGACGTCGAATTCAGCGAGGAGGCGCCGGACGCCGACGTCATTCCGGCGCCGCTCCGCAAGCTTGGGGCGGGCGAATAACGCATGAGCGTGCCGTCCGATAGCGCGTCGCGGCCCTCCTTCCTGGACGCGCTGGCGGTCTATCTCAAGCCGCGCGTGCTGATCGTGCTGTTCCTCGGCTTCTCGTCCGGGCTGCCGCTGGCGCTATCGGGCACGACGCTGTTGGTGTGGATGCGCGAGTCGGGCGTCGATCTCGGCACCATCGGCCTGTTCGCGCTGGTCGGCACGCCCTACACCGTGAAATTCCTCTGGGCGCCGCTGACCGATGCGCTCGACGTGCCGCTGCTCGGGCGCTGGCTCGGCCGGCGGCGCGGCTGGCTAGTGTTCACGCAAATCCTGCTGATGGCGGCGATCCTGTTCCTCGGCTCGACCGATCCGGCCGCGGCGCCCGCCCTGGTCGCGCTCGGCGCGCTGCTCGTCGCGACCGCTTCCGCCACGCAGGACATCGTGGTCGACGCCTTCCGGGTCGAGAGCCTGCCGGAAAACGAGCAGGCCGCCGGCATGGCGTCTTACGTCGCCGCCTATCGCATCGGCATGCTGGTCTCGACCGCCGGCGCGCTGTTCCTGGTAAGCGGCATTCAGGACTACGGCTTCGACAAGCAGGCGGCCTGGCACTGGGGTTATGCGGCGATGGCCGTGCTGGTGCTGATCGGCACCGTCACGGCGCTACTCGCGACTGAGCCGGAACGCTCGCGCGCGGCGGAGGCGACCCATGCCCGGCAAACGCCGCTGGCGCGCGTGGCGGAGGCCGCGGTCGGCGCCTTCAAGGATTTTCTCAGCTACGAATTCGCCTTCGTCATGCTCGCCTTCGTGGTGCTGTTCAAGTTCACCGACGCATTGTCGGGCGCCATGACCGCGCCGTTCGTGATCGATCTCGGCTTTACCCGCAACGAATACGCGGCGATCGTGAAGGGCGTCGGGCTGGCCGCGCTGCTCGCCGGCGGCTTTGCCGGCGGCTTTATTGCGCGCGCGTTGCCGCTCGCACCCAGCCTGTGGATCGGCGCCATTCTGCAAGCGTCGGCCAATCTGGGATTCTGCTGGGTCGCGTTCTCCGGCCACAGTCTCACCGCGCTGACCATCGCCATCACGCTGGAGAATTTCACCAGCGCCATCGGCACGGTCATGTTCGTCGCCTACCTTTCGGCGCTCTGCCAGAATCCGCTGCATACGGCGACGCAATACGCGCTGCTCACCGCGCTGGCCGCGGTCGGGCGCACCTATCTGTCGTCGGGCGCCGGCTTCATCGCCGAATTGACCGGTTGGGTCTGGTTTTTCGTGATCTGCGCGCTGGCCGGCCTGCCCAGCCTCGTGCTGCTCGCCTGGCTGCAGCGCAAGGGCCACTTCAAGCGGTTGGAGCCGAAGAAGGCGTAATCAACGGCGCGGGAAAATCCGCCAGCGGCGCTTGCCGGCGAAGGAGCGGCCGTCGCACTTTTCTTTGAAGTAATATTCCTTCAGCTTGAACTCGCTGCCGGTCCAGTTCCAGGTCGCCATGGAGCCGCAATCGCCGACGCCACGGCCCTTGTAGAACATGCTGATGGTCTTGCCGTTCGGATCGAAATCGACTTCCGAGAGGCTCATGGCCGGCGCGAATTTTTTGCCGTTCCAGTCCTGGAAGGTCATCAGCCGCGCCGCACCGGCGCTATCCATGACATAAACGATGCTGCCGGATTGATAGGCCGCCTGCCAGCAACTGACGATGAACAGTTTCTGGCCGGCGCCGAGATCGAAAGAGTCGGGCGCCTTGGCCGCGTCCTCGATCGGCACGCTGCATTCGGCCTTTTTGAGGCCGTCCTCGATCGCCGCCCGCGGCAATGCACCGTCGTCGTCTGCGCCGCACCAAAACGCGGCAGGCCGAAGGCGATGAGAGCAACAACAATGTCTTCGCGCATTCACATTTCCCTGCTTTCGCGCCAGTCAGCGGGCGCCGACGAAATGCCATTGGAACACCACCGCGTCGCCGATATGCCACGCCGTTTCGGAACACATGAGATCTTCCGCGACCACCTTGACCGACTTGCCGAGCTCGCGTTTCAACCGCGCCAGCTTGGCCTTGTCGTCCATCACCACGAGATGAAAGGTCACCGGCGGGTTTTTCGGATCGCAGAAATCGTCCTCTTTGGCGAAATTCTTCGGATGGTCGACGACGAGCTGATAGGCGGTGATCGGCGTCCCGTTGGGATGATGCGTCTTCACGACACGCAGCTTCCCGGTAAGCGTATCGCCCGGCTTGAGCGTTTCCTGCGCCAGCGCCGGCGCTGTCAGCAGAAAAGCGAGCAGCGCGAGGACCAGGCGGCGCATCAGAACAGCGTCCTTTGCTTGATCGCCGCCGACAGCGTGCCCTCGTCGAGATAATCGAGTTCGCCGCCGACCGGCACGCCGTGCGCGAGCCGCGTCACCTTGACGCCGGCCTCGTGCAACAGCTCGGTGATGTAATGCGCGGTGGTCTGGCCGTCGACCGTGGCGTTGAGCGCCAGGATCAATTCCTTCACCTGCGGCTCATGCGCGCGCGAAATCAGCGCGTCGATGCTCAAGTCCTGCGGGCCGACGCCGTCGAGCGGCGACAGCGTGCCGCCGAGCACGTGGTAGCGGCCGTTGACCGCATGCGCGCGCTCGAGCGCCCAGAGATCCGCGACGTCGGCCACCACCACGATGATCGACTGGTCGCGCTTGGTGTCGGTGCACACGGTGCAAGGGTTCTGGGTGTCGATATTGCCGCAGGTCTTGCAGATCTGCGATCTTCTCCATCGCGGTCTGCAAGGCGGAGGCCAAGGGCGCCATCAGCAATTCGCGCTTCTTGATGAGATGCAGCGCGGCGCGGCGCGCCGAGCGCGGGCCTAAGCCAGGCAGCCGCGCCAGCAACTGGATCAGGCGCTCGATTTCGGGTCCGGCGACGGCGGTGGGCATTAAGTCAGATTCATCCCCGGCGGCAGCGGCAGGCCGCCGGTCAGGCCCTTCATCTTTTCCTGCATGACGGCTTCGGCCTTGCGCCGCGCGTCGGCATGCGCCGCCACCAGCAGATCCTCGAGGATTTCCCTTTCCGACGGCTTCATCAGGGAGTCATCGATCTTGACGCCCTTGAGATCGCCCTTGGCGGTGAGCCGCACGCTCACCATACCGCCGCCCGAGGTGCCCTCGACCTCGATCAAGTCGAGTTCGGCCTGCAGCGCCTGCATCTTGGATTGCAGTTGCGCCGCCTGTTTCATCAAGCCCATGAAGTCAGCCATCGATTAGTCCTCTTCGTCGGGGCTGGCGTCCGGCATATCGTCGGCGGCCTCGGCAGCGGGCACATTCTGCGTCACGCCCACGACCTTGGCGCCGGGGAAGCGGTTGAGCACCGCCTGCACCAGCGGATCGCTTTGCACGCCGCGCTCGAGCTCCGCCTGCCGCTCTTCCATCTGCGCGCGCACGGTCGCACTGCCCTGCTCCTGCGACACCACCACCATCCAGCGCTTGCCGGTCCAGGCGGCGAGCTTGCGCTGCAGGTCGTGCACGAAGGTCCGGGGCGCGCTCGGCTCGAGCGCGATCTCGAGCTGGCCGTCCTCGCAACGCACCAGCCGCACGTCGCGTTCCAGCGTCATCTTCATCGAGATGTCGCGCTTCTCCTGCGCCAGGGCGATCAGCGCCTCGAACGAACCGATGGTCAAAGTCGGCGCGGCCGCGGCCGGCTCGTTGCTCTCGGCCGCCGGATTCTCGGTGGGCCGCGGCGACACCGCCGCCGAAGATCGGGTCGAGCCGCGCGGTGCGTCGTAGCGCGGCGCGAAATTCTGCGTGGGCGCTTGCGCCGATGCGGCGCCGCCATTGCCGTTGCCTTGTGGGCGCGCCGGCGCAGCACCGCCCTCCTCGCTGAGCGAGCGGACGACCTCGTCCGGCGTCGGCAGATCGGCGGCATAGGCAATGCGCACGAGCACCATCTCGGCGGCGGCGACGGGGCGGCCGGAGGCCTGCACCTCGCCGACGCCCTTGAGCAGCATCTGCCAGGTGCGCGACAGCACGCGCATCGACAGGTCCTTGGCGAAGGCGCGGCCGCGCACGCGCTCGGCTTCCGACAGCGACACGTCGTCGGCGACCGTCGGCACCACCTTCACGCGGGTGACGAAATGGGTAAATTCGGCGAGATCGCTCAACACCACGCCGGGATCGGCGCCGATGTCGTATTGCTCGCGCAGTTCCTTGAGCGCGCCGGCGACGTCGCCCTTCATCAGCGCCTCGAACAGATCGACGATGCGCACGCGGTCGGCGAGACCGAGCATCTGCCTCACATCTTCCGCCGCTACCTTCCCCGCCGCATGCGCGATGGCCTGATCGAACAGCGACAAACTATCGCGCACCGAGCCTTCGGCCGCGCGCGCGATCAAGGCGAGGGCCGCCGGCTCGACCTCGATCTTCTCCTTGCCGGCGATGCCTTCGAGATGATTGACCAAGAGCGCGGCATCGACGCGGCGCAGATCGAAGCGCTGACAGCGCGACAACACCGTCACCGGCACTTTACGGATTTCGGTGGTGGCGAAGATGAACTTGGCGTGCGGCGGCGGCTCTTCCAGCGTCTTGAGCAGCGCGTTGAACGCCGCGCCCGAGAGCATGTGCACTTCGTCGAGGATGTAGACCTTGTAGCGCGCCGACACCGGCGCGTAGCGGATGGCATCATTGATCTGGCGCACGTCTTCGACGGAATTGTGCGAGGCGGCGTCCATTTCCAGCACGTCGATATGGCGGCTCTCGATGATGGCCTGGCAGTGCACGCCCATCACCGGCATCCGGATGGTCGGCGCGGTAATCGAGCCGTCCGGTAATTCGTAATTGAGCGCGCGCGCCAGGATGCGAGCGGTCGTGGTCTTGCCGACGCCGCGCACGCCGGTGAGGATCCAGGCCTGCGGAATGCGCCCGCTCTCGAACGCGTTCGAGACGGTGCGCACCATGGCGTCTTGGCCGATCAGATCGTCGAAACTGGCCGGGCGGTATTTGCGCGCCAGCACGCGATAGCCGGCGCCCTCCGGCGCCTCGCCGGGGCCTTGGTCGGAGGGTTTCACGGTTTCGCTCATCGTGCCATCCGACTGGCGGCCGCGCCGGCTCGCGCTGATCATCGCGGAAAATGGGTGGGAGGCTGACGAGCGACCCGATCCGTGCTCGTTAGGGCTGCTTCCTTCCGGACCTGACCCGGTTGGCGAGTGGCTCGTCCACCGCCAACCTCCCGAGGACTTATATCGGGCCAAAGGGGGCGGAAAGCAAGCTACCCTCCACGGTCATTCCGGGGCGCGAGCGAAGCGAGCGAACCCGGAATCCATAATCATTCACCGGGGTTATGGATTCCGGGCTCACGGCCTTCGGCCGTGCCCCGGAATGACGTGGAAAAGTTTTCGCAATAGGCTGGAGCAATGGAATCACCCTGGTCCCTCCACCCGCAGCTCGCGCAGGACACGGTTCCTGTCGGCGACTTGGCGCTCACGCGCGTGCTCTTGGCGAACGACGCCAATTTTCCCTGGCTGATCCTGGTGCCGCGGCGGCCGGGGCTCGTCGAACTCATAGATCTCGAGGAGAACGCGCAAGTCCAACTGCTCGGCGAGATCGCCGCCGCCGCGCGCGCGCTCAAAACCGTGACCGAATGCGAGAAGCTCAATATCGCGGCGCTCGGTAACATGGTGGCGCAATTGCATGTGCATGTGATCGGACGGCGGCACAGCGACGCGGCCTGGCCGAAGCCGGTGTGGGGCGCTGCGCCCGCCGCCGTTTACCATCTCACGATCCGTGACGGGCTGATCGGCGCGTTGCGGCGCGCCCTGCAAATTGTGTCCATCGCCGATTAGGCGGCGCGCAATCACAATTCTGTGACGCATTGCACAAATCGACTCGCCGTGCGAGTTTCCGCGCCGCATGTCCCCTCGCCCCGATCTCGGCCCCAAACCACGCCTTGGCTACACGCAAAGCCGCATCGAGCGCGCCGCCGAGCGGCGTGGCGACAGTGCCGGCATGGCGCGGCTGGCGGCGCAGGCGAGCGCCGGCGCCTATGTGATCGGCGGCGACTGGATCGCCATGAAAAAAGGCGCGCCGATCAACAATCCGCTGTTCACGCTGGAGGAAGCGCGCGCGCTGGCGCCCGAAACCGTGATGGTTTTTCTCGGCCTGTTGGATGGCGCCGGCCGCTTCGGCTACGGCATTGAGCCGAAGACGGCGGACGCGCTCAAGGCGCGCGACGACTTGCTCGTCACTGATTTACGCTCGATCGCAGTGCAGGGATTGGTCGAGCCCGACCACCTGCCGCCGATCGCCGAGGCCAAGGCGGTGCTGCACTGGCATCTGCGCCACCGCTTCTGCCCGAATTGCGGCGCGCCGACGCAAGTGGTGCAAGCCGGCTGGCGGCGCGATTGCCCGCAATGCAAGGCCGAACATTTTCCGCGCACCGATCCGGTGGTGATCATGCTGGCGACCGACGGCGACAACTGCCTGCTCGGCCGCAGTCCGCGCTTTGGGCCGACCATGTGGTCGTGCCTCGCCGGTTTCATGGAGCCGGGCGAAGCGATCGAGGACGCCGTGCGCCGGGAAACGCGCGAGGAAGCCGGCATCCTTTGCGGCCGGGTCACCTATTTCCACTCGCAGCCCTGGCCCTTTCCCTCGACGCTGATGATCGGCTGTCATGCCGAGGCCTTGACCCGCGAAATTATCGTGGACCATGAGGAACTCGAAGACGCGCGGTGGTTTACCAAGGCGGAGGTCGCGACCATGCTGATGCGCCGGCACCCGGAAGGCTTGACCACGCCGCCGCCGGTGGCGATCGCGCATCACATCATCCGCGCCTGGGTGGAGGACGAGATCGGCTTTGCCTGACGCCGCGCAAAAACAAGTCCCGCGAATTTTATGCGCCGGCGGCGCCGTGCAGGACATTGTGATGCGGGTGGACAAATTCCCCGATGCCGGCAGCAAGGTGCAGGCGTCCGACTTCCTCATCACCAGCGGCGGCCAGTCCGGCAATGCCGCCGTCGCGATCGCCCGCCTCGGCGGCAAGGTGACGTTTGCCGGCCCGCTTGGCGGCGGCGATGACGAAGTCGCCGACCGCATTGTCGGCATTCTCGTGCGCGAGCACATCGACTGCAGCGGCGCGCTGCGCGTGCCCGGCGCGCTTTCTTCCGTGTCGTTGATCTTGGTCGATGCCAAAGGCGAGAAAATGATCGCCACGCGCCGCAACCAGGGTCTCAAAGAAGTGACTCCGGCCGATGCGGATGCGGCGCTCGGCGAGGCCGACGCAGTGCTGCTCGACATCCACTATCCGAATTTCGTCACGCCGATCTGCGAAGCGGCGCAGAAGCGCGGCATTCCGCGCGTGCTCGATCTCGACCGCGCCGTGGCGGCCGACGATCGTCTGCTCGGCGCCAGCTCGCACGTGATCGCGTCGGCCGAGGCGCTGCGCGGCACCACCGGCCTCCATGATTTCGCCGGCGGCCTGCGCAAGCTCGGCGAACGTTACCGCGGCTTTCTCGCCGTCACCGACGGACCCGACGGCGTCTATTGGCTCGACGGCGGCGAGGTCCGCCATATGCCCGCTTTCGGGGTCGCGGCCATCGACACGCTCGGCGCCGGCGACGTATTCCATGGCGCCTTCACCTTCCGTTTGGTGGAAACTGCCGACATCCTTGAAAGCATGCGCTTTGGCGCTGCGGCCGCGGCGATCAAGTGCACGCGCTTCGGCGGTTTGATGGGCGCGGCGACGCGGGCGGAGGTAGAGGATTTCTTACGGCAGCACCGCGCTTAACGCGGCTACTTCTTCGCCGGACAGGGCGCGCCGCAAGGCGCGCAGGCGCCGGCGAAATCCTCCGGCGAAACCGCCCGCCCGCTCGACGGGCTGACCAGATGGTTGCTGACGATCGCCGCCAAGCCGAACAGAACGACTGCGATATAGATCTTTCGCATCGGTTTAGTTTCCTTTGCGCATGATCTTAACCGAAAACCGGTTCCCACTTTTCGGGATCATGCGCTACTCCCGCGACAGGCCGAACAGCGGCCGCAGGCGGATGCCGATCAGGCAGCCGGGCAGCGCGGCGGCGAACCAGACCCAGCCGTGCAGCGAGCCCGAGGCGACACCGCCGACGAAGGCGCCGATATTGCAGCCGAAGCCGAGCCGCGCGCCCCAGCCCATCAGCAGACCGCCGATGCCGGCGGCAAGCAGCGATTTCAGCGGCGGCCAGGCCGTCGCCGCGAACGGCTTGCTGGCGGCGGCCGCCGCCATGGCGCCGAACAGCATTCCGAAATCGGTGAGGCTCGAGGTATCGGACAAGACCAACTCGGACAGCGCGTGCTTGGGCCCCGGCCATTGCCAGAACGCGGCATGCGAGAAATCGAAGCCGAGTGCGGCCGCCGCCTTGACGCCCCACACCGTGTAGCCGAAGGTCACGCTCCAGGGATGGCCGCCGGCGACGAACACGGCGACGCATAACAGTCCGATGGCGATGCCGCCGAGCACATAAGTTCGCGACGGCATGAAATTGGCGCCGCGCCGCTTGGCGACGGCGGCAATCGCGACAGCCGCGAGCGCGATGCTGGCGAGCGTCGCCGCCAAACCGCCCCAGGGGCCGAGATAGTCGGACGCCAGCACCGGATTAATGCCGCCGAGCGCCAGAAACGACGGCAGCGACAGGCTGCCGAACACACTGCCGACGACAAAGAACAACAGCGCGATCAGCATGCGCCCCGAGCCGCCGCCGACCGTATAGAGCGTGCCGGAGCCGCAGCCGTTGGCGAGCTGCATGCCGATGCCGAAGGTGAAGGCGCCGACGATCAGCGAGGGGCCGAGCGGCGCGATGGCGCCGCCGAAATCATGCCTGAGCGCGGCGACCGGCACGACCGCGACCGCGCAGATGGCGATCACGATCAGCCCGCCGATGAGTCCGCCCGCCTCCCCGCGCGTCAAGAAGCGCCGCCAGGATGCGGTGTAGCTGAACTCCGCCTTCAGGAAAGCGATGCCGAGACCGAAGCCGCCGAGGATCAGCGCCGCCGAAGCGGTCTGGCCGTCGAGCAGCACCAGCGCAACCAGGACCGCGGTCGCGATCAGCGCCAAAGCGAGAAACAGCACATCGACGCGCGTAGCAGTGCGCGGCTCAGTGGCAGTTAGAGATGCGGTAGACATGGAATTTTCAGGACTTTCACAAAGACAAATCCATCGCCGTCATCCTGAGGCGCGAGCGCGAAGCGCGAGCCTCGAAGGATGGGCCAAGGCTCCTAAAGACTGGCCGTCGCCCTTCGAGGGCCGCGCCACGCGCGGCCACCTCAGGGTGACGGAGATACGTTGTTAGGAACCCAAGCCGAGTTTCTTCTTCAAGTCATCCCACTTGGTGCGCTCGGATGCAATCGGACGGCTGGCGTTGCTGGTCCACTCCACCATCGAACCGGCATAGAGCCGCGCGTTGTTGCGGCCGAGCAATTCGTGCAGCACGAACCAGTCGGTCGCGGCCCAGTGGCCGGTGTTGCAATAGGTGATCGCCGCGCCCGCCGGCACTTCGCTGGCGATGGCGGCAAGCTCCGCCTTCGGCTTCAGCCGGTTGGCGGCCGGGTTGTAGAAATGCTCGCTGTCGATGTCGAGCGCGCCGGGGATGTGGCCATAGGCCTGCGCCGCCGGCGCCTTCTCCTTGCCGAGAAAGAACGAGACCGGACGCGCATCGATCAAAGTAGCGCCGCCGCTCTTTTCGATTTTATCGACCTCGCTGCCGAGCGCCAGAATGCTGTTGTCGATATTGGCGGTGAAGATCGCCGGTGACGGCGCGTGCGCGCCCTTGTCGAGCGCATAGCCCGCCGCCGTCCAGGCAGCCAGACCGCCGTTGAGGATCGAGACGTCGTGGACACCCGCATATTTCAGCGTCCAATACGTGCGCGCGGCGGAGCCGAAATCGAGCACGTTCACGCCGGCCGGCACCACTACCACATGGCTGGTTTCGTCGATGCCGAGATCGCCGATCAGTTTTTCCAGCTCGGCCGTGGTCGGCACCATGAACGGCACGTTGTTGCGCGTGACGCGCCAGCCCGCCTTATCGTAATCGCTATGCACGGCACCCGGGATATGGCCGAGCGCGAAGGTCTCCGGCTTGCTGCCGTCGATGGCCGAGCGGATATCGAGAACCACCAAATTTGCATCGTGCAGGTGGCTGTTGAGCCAGGCCAGGCTGACCAACGGCTGCGCGTCGGCGGCTGCGGCGGGCGCGGTCAGCACGAAGGCGAACGCCAAGGCGAACGAAAGACCGGCGGCGAACTGGCGCAGCGCTGCGGGGAGTGCGGCAGAGAAGAATTTTGTCATGTCCGTAGATCCGGTCGAAATGGTGTTGCGGGTCCAGCGATAGATTGCACTTGAAATAGAATATTTTTCTATGTAAATACAGAGGCCAGGCTAAAATAAGAATATTATTCTATATAACGTCGCTGATTTAGGCCAACGATTCCAAATTTTGAAGGAAACAGGGAATGGACGCCATCGACCGCAAGATCCTCGCCGTGGTGCAAGAGGACGCCTCGCTCCCAGTCGCCGAGATCGGTCAGCGCGTCGGCCTGTCATCGACGCCGTGCTGGAAGCGATTGCAGCGGCTGGAGACCGACGGGGTGATCATGCGCCGCGTGGCGCTGATCGATCCGGAAAAGATCGGGCTCGGCATCACGGTGTTCGTGTCGATCGAGACCGGCGACCATTCGCAGGACTGGCTCAAGCGCTTCGCCGAGACCGTGAGCTCGATGCCGGAGGTGATGGAGTTCTACCGCATGGCCGGCGACGTCGATTACATGCTGCGCGTGGTCGTGCACGACATGCAGAGCTACGATGGTTTCTACAAGAAGCTGATTGCGACCGTGCCGCTCAAGAACGTCACCTCGCGCTTCGCCATGGAGCGGATCAAATCGACCACCGCGCTGCCGATCGTCGAAGCCCGCTAAACTGCGGCCGCCATCACGTACAGGCGATCCCGTTGTAGACCGGCGTGGTAATGCGCGGGCTCATGTACATATGATCCGACAACGTGAGCGTTCCACTGATAGTGTAACCCACGATGGGCGTATAGGCGTAAGCTACCTCACTATAGATCAACTGTGTGTTGGGTATATCAAGCGCCGGTGGAACGGCAAACGACCCAGTCTTTACCGTACCGCTTTGCGCGACGCTCCATTTCACAGTTGCATTCTTGTTCGCATCAATGCTTAAGCACGTCACCGTCATCGTGAGATTAGCGGCATTATAGGGCGCCATGATTGCGCCCGATGCATTGAAAATATTGGTCATGTCGGCAGGAAGGAGGGTTGTCGCCTGTGCGGTCAGATTGGCGAGCGTTCCGGCAATCAGACTGACCTTACGGTCGGCCGCCACGCCATCCGAAATCTCGGCACAGCCGAGATAAAGCCCGATCATCACCGGCGCGATGAAGGCAAATTCAACCGCTGAAACGCCGCGCCGGTCGCGCCCGAAGCGCCGAACTTTCCGCGGTAGCGATGAAGTCATCCCCGTCATGACGCCTTGCCTCATCAATAGGGCTCGTTACGGAATACAGATGTCGCCACCAGCAGGCGGCTGCCGTTGCCCAGATTGGCCAGGTTGTTGCCAAGCAACGATACGTAGATTGGCCATTGGTAATACAACGTCACAACCACGATGTCGCCCGGCCCGCCTGGAGTCCATCCCAGCTTCGAAGAGTCAAACTGGCCATTGGTTATCGGCGAAGCGGTGTTGACGGCGGCGAAGCTGCTGTAGGTCTTAACGTCGACGTAAAGGCTGGCCGCGCAGTCGAACAGTCCACCGGAGAGATCATTGCACACTTGCGTCTTGAAATCGGCTTGGCTGAAACCCGCCGTCTGCGCCTGCCCGGTCATGATTAGCCGGCCGGCTTGGGCGACGGCGGCTTCCAGCGTTTGCCCGGCAAAAAACACCAATGCCGTCTCCAGGATCGCGAAGAGCAGCGCCAAAAACGGTAACGCGACCAGAGCGAACTCGACGGCGGCGGCGCCTTCTTGCTGGCGCACAAAACGGCGCGCCACGCGCGCCGGCAGCAACCGGCAGATGCGGGTAACAATCCTGCTTCGAATTCGCTCACGCATGGCAACCTTCGAAACTGTTGAAAGGTGCCGAAACACCGTGGGAACTCATACCAAACCCGCGTTGTTGAAGTGTTGCGCGGATGGGGAAGTAGCGCCGGTTCCCGTTAAGCGATCGCTAACCATGATCGCGCCGGAACCGCGGCGCCGGAGCAGCAAGCATCCGCGGGTTCAGTGTGCGCCGGTCGTCGCCTGGCCGGTGCGGGCGCCGCTCTCGGCCAATGCGGCGTTGAAATAGCCCGGCGAGTTGCCGAGCGTTATGCGGCGTTCGCAACCCGGCCCGCAGGTGTAGGTTTCGCGCTCGACGCCTCGGTAGACCACGACCAGATTTTGGCTGGGGGCGCCGAGCACCTGCACGGTCTTTTCCATCAGCACTTTGCCGTCGCGATCGAGCGCCAGCAGATTGGTCGAGCCATAGCCTTTGCCGGTAATGACCAGAATGCCGCCGCTTTGCAGCGCGGCATCGGCGATCAGCGGATTTCCGATGACGATGGTGGCTACTTTCTCAGGCAGCTTCATCACCTGCGCCTGATCGACATTGACGGTCAGGCTGTCGGCTTGCGCCGCCGGAATGCCGAGCGTGGCCGCGAAGATGGTCGTCCAGGCCCAAACGCGGATCACTCGCCTCAGGCGTCCAAAATCGGCCGACATCGAACTCTCCAGCACGCTAAACGCTACACATCCCAAGACCCGCCACAACCGCGGCCGGCCGTCATTAAGATTTGACTGCAAATAGGTGAACGAAGTGCAAAGAGCGCCGACTCAGCGCTGGAACGGATAGAGCATCTGGGCGGCAAAGCTTTCCGGGAAGCTCTGGTCGTCGATGCCATAGGCATCCGGCAGCTGATTCTCCGGCATGTAGAAGGTGCCGAACAACAGGTCCCAGATCGGAAACGTGCCGGCAAAATTGCTCGAGCCGCCGCGCCAGAGCGCGGTGTGATGCCAGCGGTGAAACACCGGACCGGCGATCACGTATTTGAACGGCCCCAGCGTCCAGTTCAGATTGGCATGCACGAAGGCCGATGAAGCAGTCGTGAAAGGGCCAACCCACAGCATCACATTCGGCGAGATGCCGGCGAGCAGCAGGGCGACATCGACCAGAACGGTGCCGAACAGGATATTGACCGGGTGGAAGCGCGCCGCCGAGATCCAGTCGAGATCCTCGGATGAATGGTGGACCGCGTGGTATTTCCACATCGCGGCGCCATGATAGAGGCGGTGGAACCAGTACAGCAGGAAATCCGACATCACCAGGAAGGTGAGCGCTTGCGCCCAAAGCGGCATGACGGCGAGCGGGCCGAAGCCGTTGTCGTAGAACTTGATCAGCGCATCAGCGCCGTGAATGTTGTAGATATACGCGGCGCCCATCACCATCAGGCCGATGCGCACGAAGCGCGCGCCGAGCGGGATCAGGAACCAATAGCAGACGTCGGTGGCGATTTCGCGCTTTCGCCACCAGGGATGGCCGGGATTGCAGGCCGACCAGTGCGTCAGCAGCGCAAACACGATGCCGAAGCCGATAGAGATCGGAACGAGTTTGAGAACGGTCGCGCCTGCAACGAGCAGGACGGAATACAGTTCGGCGAGCATTATCTTTGCCTGGCTGAGGTTTGAAACCGGTCAATTCGGTATCCGCCCGGGCAGTTAAGATCGGGTTTATGGCGCCTCGCGTCGATAACGGTAAGCGAGGACGCCCGCGGTACCGCCAAAGACGACAGCGCGCGACAACGGGTCCCGGCCAATATTGGCGGAACCGGTCGAAGGTGGTTCACATGGGTAAACGGCAGAAAATATGAAGTATTTACGACATGTCCTTCAGTGTATCTGGAGGACGACTAGGCTATATCAAATGCATAGACCTCATAAACGGTTTATTAACCATGATATCCTTCAGTAAATAAGTTATTAACTACAGCGTATATCCACATGAATACCTTATATTTCTTCAGTTGTATTAACTCGCATGCAAGACCTCGTTGGTACGGTGCGGCATGGTTCGGAAGAGGCCGGAGGTAATCTGGTCTCCTGGATCAGCTCAGACAGCCACGTGGATCTTAGGAGCTACCCAAATGAAAAACCTCTTCGTGCGTTTCGTGAAGAACGAATCCGGCGCGACCGCCATCGAGTACGGCCTCATCGCGGCCGGCATCTCGGTTGCGATCATCGCGGTCGTCAACGGCCTTGGCACCACGCTGAACGCCAAGTTCACCAGCATTTCGACCCAGCTTAAGTAATTGAGCGCGTCGTCGCTGTAAGTAAGGGCTCCGGTCAATTGCCGGAGCCTTTTCGTTTTTGGCGGCCGGGTTTACCGGCATTAAAGACTTCGAACCGCAAACTCGCGCGACGCAGTTTGACGCCAGGCAGGCGATTCGCGTGCTTCGCGTGCAAGGACGACGATCATGGTGACCGACGTTATCAGGCTTTTGCTGTTCCCTGCCCTGATGGCGTTCGCCGCGTCGAGCGACCTCCTGACGATGACCATCTCGAATCGGCTTTCGCTGGCGCTTGCCGGCGGCTTTTTCGTGCTCACAATTATCACCGGCATGAGCTTGCCTGCCATCGGTATGCATCTGGCGGCTGCCGCGCTGGTGCTGACGATTTCCTTCGGCTTTTTTGCGATGGGCTGGATCGGCGGCGGCGACGCCAAACTGGCGGCCGCCACGGCGCTTTGGTTCGGATTCGACTTTCTGCTGGACTACCTGGTCTATGCATCTTTATTCGGTGGCGTGCTGACGCTGGTCCTGATCCAGTTTCGCCGTCTGCCGTTGCCCGGCCCGCTCGCCCGCCAAACCTGGATTCTCCGACTGCATGAAAGCGGCGGCGGCGTGCCCTATGGCATAGCGCTCGCCGCCGCAGCACTTGCCGTTTATCCGAAAACCGGCTGGATGCCGGCGTTCGGCATCTAAGTTCCGAAGCCGCGGCGCACGATCCGGAAAAGCGCGAACCGGTTTCGATCATGCGCCCTGAAAAATCGGCGCAATACAATATTAACTCGATTTAGATACCGCTGCTTAACCATACCTTGACCTTTAGCTGTTGAAATCCGGTGCAAGCGGTCGCACTGGCCGCCATGTCGATTACGCGGCCGACCCGGCCGTCATGTCACGGTGAGAGTGAAGCGTATGAAAGCCGCGCGTCTCGTTGTACTGACCGTCGCCGTCGCTGCGGGTGGCATTGCCGCCCTGCTGGCTGGCCGTTCGGAAAAATCGCCGCAGGTCAAGAACGCACCGATGCCCCAGTTGGCCACGGTCGATGTTCTTGTCGCAAAATCCGATATCTCCATGGGTCAAACCGTTTCGCCCGGCGACGTGCGATGGCAGGAATGGCCGGCCACCGCGGCAGGCGGAAATTTCATTCGCAAAACCGATCGGCCCAATGCCATCGAAAAGCTGACCGGATCGATCGCACGTTACCCGTTCGTTAACGGCGAACCGATTCGCCAAGCCAAGCTCGTCGATGCCAAAGGTTCCGGCTTCATGGCCGCGATTCTACCGTCCGGCATGCGCGCCATCTCCACGCAGATTTCGCCGGAGACCAGCGCCGGCGGCTTTATCCTGCCGAACGATCACGTCGACGTCATCCTGACGCGCCGCAAAACTGACGTCGACAAGGCGTCAGGCGGCGATACGCACAGCAGCGAAATCATTCTTACCAATGTTCGCGTGCTGGCGATTGACCAGAACGTGCAGGAAAAAGACGGGCAAAAGGTCGTGATCGGCAAGACCGCGACACTCGAATTGACGCCGGGCCAAACCGAAACGCTGGCGGTGTCACAGCAGCTCGGCACGCTTTCGCTGGCGCTGCGCAGCATCACTGACGCGGCAAGTGACGCGCCAGAATCCGTAGACAGTATGGGCAAGCGCCGCACCGGCGTGAACATTGTGCGCTTTGGCATCGGCACGATGACGGCACCGAAATGATCGAGCGAGGGGAACCGGGGACATGGCGATAACGACTTCAATTCGCGCTGCCGCGTTGACGGCAATCGTAATAGGCGCAGGCCTGACGCCAACGGCTGCGGCCGACAGGCACGTGCCGGTCGCTCAATTCGCGGCAAGCGAGACGACCTCGCGCTTCATTCCGCTCGGCATCGGCAAGTCGGTCGCCATCGACCTGCCGGCCGATATCAAGGATGTCCTGGTCGCCGATCCTAAGATCGCCAACGCTGTTATCCGTTCCTCACGCCGCGTCTATATGATCGGCGTCGCGGTCGGACAAACCAACATCTTCTTCTTCGACGCCAACGGCAAGCAGATCGCCGGCTTCGATATCGCCGTGACACGCGATCTCAACGGCGTGCGCGCCGCGCTCAAGCAAGCGATGCCGGACGCCGACATCCACATCGAAGGCGTCGGCGACGGCGTCATGCTGTCCGGCAGCGCGACCAACGCCGCCGAAGCGCAGCAGGCCTTTGATCTGGCCACGCGGCTGGTCGGCGACGGCGCCAAGGTGGTCAACGGCATCTCCGTCCGCGGGCGCGACCAGGTCATGCTCAAGGTGACGGTGGCCGAAGTGCGCCGCGACGTCATCAAGCAACTCGGCATCGACCTTTCCGGCACCTTCAGCTACGGCGCCGCAGTGGTGAATCTCAACACGCAAAATCCGTTCTCCGCCTCCGGCCAGACTCTCAGCGACACCGCATTCGCCGGCAAATGGAATAGCGTCAGCGCGACGCTGCGGGCGATGGACCGGGCCGGCGTGTTGCGCACGCTGGCTGAGCCGAACCTGACTGCAATCTCCGGCGAGACCGCGAGTTTCGTCGCCGGCGGCACATTCCCGGTTCCCAGCGGACTGCAGTGCAGCCCCCCTCCGGTCGTCCAATGCCAAACGTCAGTCGACTTCAAGAAATTTGGCGTCAGCCTCGTCTTTACGCCGGTCGTGCTGTCGGAAGGCCGTATCAGCCTTAAAGTGATGACCGAAGTATCCGATCTGTCGACCGATAACGCTGTGACTCTGGTACAGGGCAGCCAGACGCTGACCATCCCTTCAATCAGCACCCGCCGCGCCGAGACCACAGTCGAAATTCCGTCCGGCGGCTCGTTGGCCTTGGCCGGCATGATCCAGCAGAAAACCAAGCAGCAAATCAACGGCGTGCCTGGCCTGATGCAGTTACCGGTCCTCGGCACCCTGTTTAGGAGCCGCGATTTTATCAACAACCAGACTGAGTTGATGGTGCTGGTGACGCCCTACATCGTGCGCGCGGTGTCACAGAAGCAGCTATCGCGTCCCGACGACGGCTTCTCTGATCCCAACGATCAGTCGACCGCGCTACTTGGCCGCCTGAACCGAATCTACGGCGGCAACAGCAAGGGCGAGCCGCCGAGCGACTACCACGGCAAATACGGCTTCATTCTCGATTGAGCGGCATGAGGAGACGATCGATGACAGGCTTTCTCACAACGGTCGTCAGACGACGCGGCGCATCGGCGCTGCGCGCGCTGGCGGTCGTCGGTCTCGCCACCTCATTGGCCGGCTGTTACACGCAACGCGTCGCGCAAAAGGAAGTCTACCCCGACGATTATCACGAGCGCCATCCGATCACCCTGAAGGAAGGCGAGCGCACCGTCGAAATCTTCGTCGGCCGAAATCGTGGCGGACTTAACCCGAACCAACGCGCCGACGTAGCGTCGTTCGCGCAACTTTGGCGGCGTGAAGCAACCAGCGGCATCATTATAGACGTTCCGCACGGCCGGCTCACCGACCGCGCCGCCGCCGATTCGCTGCGCGAGGTGGAATCCATTTTCGCCGCGTCCGGCGTGCCGCGCAACGCGATCTATGTGCGCCGATATAGTGCGGCGGGCGCCACGCTCGCCAGCATCAAGATCAATTATGCCAAGCTTGTCGCGACCGCCGGCCCATGCGGGCTGTGGCCGAAAGATCTCGGCGTCGGTCCGGATGAAAACTATCTTGAAAACCGTCCGTATTGGAATCTCGGCTGCGCCAGCCAGCGCAATCTTGCAGCCATGGTCGATAATCCGGCCGATCTCGTGCAGCCGCGCGGTGAAATAGCGGCCTATTCGCCGCGCCGCTCGGTGGCGATCGAACACTACCGCAAGGGTGAGATTTCTTCCGCCACCGCCCCACCCGATTACGACAAAAACAAACTCAGCGATCTGGGCAAATGATGAAACACGCATCCCAAATGATAGTTGCTGAGGGCGACCCGAAGGGGGTCTTGACCGACAGCGCCGCCGACGAGCACATCGCGCCGGCGCCGCGGGTCTCGATCCAGGCCTTCTGCGAGACGGTCGAAACCGCCGCCGCCGTGCAGGCGGCCGGTGAAGACCGCCGGCTCGGCAAAGCGCATGTGAAAATCCAGATGGGCGGCGTCGCCGCCGCTGCCGAAGCCTATCGTAGTTCACCGACGCCGAACGTCATTATGATCGAATCGGAAAACCATTCCGATGAGATCCTGCACGGGCTCGATCAACTCGCCGAGGTCTGCGATGCCGGCACGCGGGTGATCGTGATCGGCCGCGTCAACGACGTGACGCTCTATCGCGAACTGACGCGGCGCGGCGTGAGCGAATATTTGATCGCACCGGTCGGCACCATCGACGTCGTGCGCGCGGTCTGCGGGCTGTTCTCGTCGCCCGACGCTAAACCGGTCGGCCGCATCATCGCCGTGGTTGGCGCCAAGGGCGGCGTCGGGGCGTCCACCATCGCGCATAACATCGGCTGGGCCATCGCCCGCGATCTGTCGCTCAATTCGGTCGTGACCGATCTCGACCTTGCTTTCGGCACCGCCGGTCTCGACTACAATCAGGACCCGCCGCAAGGCATCGCCGACGCGGTGTTCTCACCCGACCGCGTCGACTCAGCCTTCGTTGACCGCCTGCTGTCCAAATGCACCGAGCATCTGAGCCTCTTGGCCGCGCCGGCAACACTCGACCGGGTCTACGATTTCGGCGCCGACGCGTTCGATCCGATTCTCGATTCGTTGCGCGGCACGATCCCCTGCGTCGTGCTCGACGTTCCGCACATTTGGTCCGGCTGGACCAAGCGGCTCTTGGTCAGCGCCGATGAGATTCTGGTGGTTGCCGGCCCCGACCTTGCCAACCTGCGCAATGCCAAGAACATGGTCGATCTGCTGCGCGCCGCGCGGCCGAACGATCATCGTCCGTATTACTGCCTCAACCAGGTCGGCGTGCCGAAGCGGCCGGAAATCACGCCGGCGGATTTCGCCAAGGCGCTGGAAGACCAGCCGCTCGCGGTAATCCCGTTTGAGCCGCAGATTTTTGGCACGGCCGCCAACAACGGCCAGATGATTGCCGAGGTATCGTCGAACCACAAGACGGCGGAAATATTCCGCCAATTCGCCCAGGCGCTGACGGGGCGCACCGAAGCGAAACGATCCCGTGGCGGCCTGCTGTCGCCCCTGCTCGCCAAGCTGATGAAGCGATAGTGCGTAACCTGTTCGGAGACCTTTCTCGTGTTCGGTAGGCGTAGTGGAACTTCTGATGCGCGCGCTCCGGTCCAGGTGGCGCCGGAGGATGCGCCGTCGGTGCAACCGGGAACGGTGCCGAAGCCGACCGTCGGCGCCTCGATGGAAACCGGCCGCGCGCCGATTCCGTCGGACGGGCTCGGGGCGCCGCTGATCTCGGCGCCCGCCACCACCCGCACCGCTTCGACCGTCATCATGCCTGCGGTCGACTCGCGCCGGTCGGAAACCTATTATGAGGTCAAGGGCATCATCTTCGGCGCGCTGATCGAGGCGATCGACCTGGCGCAACTCGCGCGGCTCGATGCCGACAGCGCGCGCGAGGAAATCCGCGACATCGTCAACGAGATCATCGCGATCAAGAACATCGTGATGTCGATCTCCGAGCAGGAAGAACTGCTCGACGATATCTGCAATGACGTGCTCGGTTTCGGCCCGCTCGAGCCGCTGCTCTCGCGCGACGACATCTCCGACATCATGGTGAACGGCTCCGGCACGGTCTACATCGAAGTCAAGGGCAAGATCCAGCGGACTGGCATCCGCTTCCGCGACAACCAGCAGCTGCTTAATATCTGCCAACGCATCGTCAGTCAGATCGGCCGCCGCGTCGACGAATCCTCACCGATCTGCGACGCGCGCTTGCCGGACGGCTCGCGCGTCAACGCCATCGTGCCGCCGCTGGCGATCGACGGCCCGGCGCTCACCATCCGCAAATTCAAAAAGGACAAGCTGACGCTCGATCAGCTGGTCAAGTTCACCACCGTCACCGAGCAAGGCGCGGAAGTTTTGCGCATCGTCGGCCGCAGCCGGGTGAACTGCCTGGTGTCCGGCGGCACCGGTTCCGGCAAGACCACGCTGCTCAACTGCCTTACCCAGTTCATCGACGACGACGAGCGCATCATCACCTGCGAAGACGCCGCCGAGTTGCAGCTGCAACAGCCGCACGTGGTGCGTCTGGAGACGCGGCCGCCTAACCTCGAAGGCGAAGGCCAGGTCACCATGCGCGACCTGGTGCGAAACTGCCTGCGTATGCGGCCGGAACGCATCATCGTCGGCGAAGTGCGCGGACCCGAGGCGTTCGACTTGCTGCAGGCCATGAATACCGGCCACGACGGCTCGATGGGCACGCTGCACGCCAACAATCCGCGCGAGGCGCTCTCGCGCTTGGAATCGATGATCACCATGGGCGGCTTCTCACTGCCCTCGCGCACCATTCGCGAGATGATCACCGCGTCGGTCGATGTGGTGATCCAGGTCGCCCGCCTGCGCGACGGCACGCGCAAAATCACGCACATCACCGAGGTGATGGGCATGGAAGGCGACGTCATCATCACCCAGGACCTGTTCGTGTACGACATGACCGGCGAGGACGCGCAGGGCAACATCCTCGGCCGCCATCGTTCGACCGGCATCGGCCGGCCGCGGTTCTGGGATCGCGCCCGCTACTACGGCGAGGAAAAGCGCCTGGCAGCCGCGCTCGACGCCGCGGAAGCCGTCAACAACGCCATGCGGGCCTGAACGCCATGGAAACGATCGCCCTGTTCTTTCTGGCGTCCGTTGCCGTGGGCGGCGTGGCCTGGGTTTTCGTCTATCCGATCCTGTCCGGCGAGCGGCAGGCCGAAGCCCGCATGGCCAATGTCGCCAAGGCGGAACCGGCGGCGCGCGCCACACGCGGGCCGCAGAAATCCCGGCGCGATGTCGTCGAAAATACGCTCAAGGAACTCGACGAGCGCCACAAGAAGAGCAAAAGCGTCCCGCTTTTCATCCGCATCGCGCAGGCCGGTTTGTCCTGGTCGAAGCAGCAATTCTTTATCGTTTCGGCGTGTATCGGCGCCGGGATGTTCCTGCTCGGCCTGTTCAGCGGCGGCGGCCTCGTGGTCGCCGGCCTGCTTGGCGTTGCCGGCGCTTTCGGTCTGCCGCGCTGGATGTTGTCCTATTTGAAGAAGCGGCGGGAGGCAAAATTTCTTTATGCTTTCCCGGACGCGGTCGACATCATCGTGCGCGGCGTGAAGGCCGGCCTGCCGCTGCTCGACTGCCTGAAGATGATCACGATCGAGGCGCCGGAGCCGGTCAATTCCGAATTCCGCGCGATCGTTGAAACCCAAGCCATCGGCATGCCGCTGGGCGACGCCTGCGGCAAGCTTTACGAGCATATGCCGGTGCCAGAAGCGAACTTCTTCGGCATCGTCGTTTCGATTCAGCAGAGATCCGGCGGCAATCTCGCGGAGGCGCTCGGCAACCTTTCGCGCGTGCTGCGCGACCGTAAAAAAATGAAGGCAAAAATCCAGGCGATGTCGCAGGAAGCCAAGGCATCGGCCTCCATCATCGGCGCGCTACCAGTCGCGGTGATGACGATGGTCTACATCACGAGCCCAAGCTACATCTCGCTGTTGTGGACCGAGCCGCTCGGCCGCGTGATGCTCGCCGCTTCCGTCGTGTGGATGTCGATGGGCATACTGGTGATGAAGAAAATGATCAATTTCGATTTCTAACGTACGATCCCGAAAGGCGGATACCGGTTTTCGGGAAACTCGTTCGCTTCGTGAAGGTGCAGGGTACCGATGCTTCAGCTGTTGATCGACTCGATTAATGTGAAGACCCTGACGATGGTGAGCGCCGCCATTGCCGCGATCGCCACCGTCTTGACGCTGGCGATGCCGCTGGTGTTTGCCGATCCGCTCGACAAACGCATGAAGGCGGTCGCCCTCGAACGCGAGAAGATCCGTCAGCGCGAACGCGAGCGCATGGCGCAGGCGCAACAGAAGGTCAACCTGCGCCCCTCGGCGAAACAATCCGTTCAGGCGATCGTCGAACGCTTCAACCTGAAAAAATGGGTTGGGCAGGAAGAGGCGCGGCTCAAGCTGATCCAGGCTGGCTATCGCGGTCAGGCGCCCTACATCACCTATCTGTTCTTCCGCATGTTGACCCCTGCCGCGAGCGCCTTGTTCGCCGCGGTCTATCTATTCGTCATTCTCGATTTCAATCAGCCCGCCCTGGTCAAGCTCGGCATGTGTATTGCCGCGGCCTATATCGGCATGCACGCGCCGCTGATGTTCCTCAAGAACCGGATCGCGCACCGCCAGCTCTCGATCAAGCGCGCGTTTCCCGACACGCTCGACCTCCTGCTGATCTGCGTGGAATCCGGCATGTCGATCGAAGCCGCGTTCAAAAAGGTGAGCGACGAAGTCGGCACGCAATCGGTGGCGCTGGCCGAGGAACTCACGCTCACCACCGCCGAATTGTCCTATCTGCCGGATCGCCGTCAGGCTTATGAGAACCTGGCCAAGCGCACCGACCTGGAGGGCGTGAAATCGGTTTGTATGGCCCTGCAGCAGGCGGAGCGTTACGGCACGCCGCTGGCGAACATGCTGCGCGTGATGGCACAGGAAAATCGCGACATGCGCATGGCCGAAGCCGAAAAGAAGGCCGCCGGCCTACCGCCGAAGCTGACGGTGCCGATGATCGTGTTCTTCCTGCCGGTATTGTTCATCGTGATTCTTGGCCCGGCCGCCATCAAGGTCATGGCGCTGCGCTGACGCCGCTCACCCAACGATCGCACAGATCAAAAGACAGTTGGCATTGAGGGCCGCGCTCAGGTCCCGGAGTCGGGCGGTGGCACGAAGGGCCGCGCGCCCTTTTTCGCCCAGCTGCTGCGCTGCGCGAGCATCTGCCGCAGATAGCTGACATTGGCGGCGGCCTGATCCGCCGGCAGATCGGCCCGCGCGATCGTCTCGGCCTCGGCAAAACGGCCTTGCAGCCCGACGACCAGCGCGAGGTTCTGCCGTACTTTCGGCGCCGCATTGGGCCGCGCCACGGCCCGCCGCAGGGTGGCCTCGGCGCGTTTCAAGTCCTTGGTCAGCGCGTAGGATAGTCCGAGATTGGACAAAACTGACGGGTCGTCCGGCGCAATCTTGAGCGCGGCCGAATAGTGCCGCTGCGCCTCGGCGTGGCGGCCAAGCTGGTCGAGTACGGCACCTTGCGCGTTGAGGATGCGCCAGTCGGGATTTTCCGGCGTATGCGCCCGGCCCAGAACATCGAGCGCCTGGCTGTAATCGCCCGCATCGGCCAGCGCACGGCCATAGGCGCCGAGCAGCGGCATGCTGTGTGGATTGCGGATCGCGGCCTGTTGCAGGACGGCGACCGCCTGGGCGTCTTGTTCGGTGGCGCGCAGCGCCCGGGCATAGGCTATGGCCGCATCGGCGTCGTTGGGATTTTGGCGGTAGCGGGCGCCCCAGGTTTCGAGCGAATTCCGCCAATCGGCATCGGTGCGCGGCGCAGCGGGTGCGCCGATCGAGCCGGTGACGTCGTCGCCGGTGGTCTTGCAGCCGGCCACCGACAGGGCGAGCACCAGCGCGAGGGCGGCGGAGGCAAACAGGCGGGCGGCTAGGGCCGGTCTAGGCATGCCCCGAGCAATAAAAGGTTAACCCTAACGAGTGGTTAACTTGTATTCTCGCCGAGCCACCGGATTTATGATCGCGGCATGGATTTGGGCCTCTCCAGGGACGAAATCGCACTCCAAGCGCGCGCCCGCGCCTTCGCGCAGGGCGTCGTGCGGCCCCGCGCGGCGGCCATCGACCGCGACGAGCAATACCCCTGGGACATCGTAAAGGCGCTGGTCGAGGCCGGCTTCCTCGGCATGACCCTGCCCAAGGCACTGGGCGGCCAGGAGCGCTCCTTCCTCGACGCGGTGCTGGTGATCGAGGAAATGGCCAAGGCCTGCACGGTCACCGCGCGCATCGTGGTCGAGACCAATATGGGCGCGATTTCGACCGTGATGGCCTATGGCAGTGAAGCGCAGAAAAAGCTCGCGGCGCGCCTGGTGCTGGAGGGCGACAAGCCGGCGATCTGCATCACCGAGCCGGACGCCGGCTCCGACGCCACCGCCATGAGCACGCGCGCCAACAGGCACGGCGACGTCTACGTCATCAACGGCAAGAAGCACTGGATCACCGGCGCCGGCGTATCGCGCCTACATCTGATCTTCGCGCGCGTGTTCGACGAGGGCGGCAAGGAACTCGGCTTCGGCGGCTTCCTTGCCGTACGAGATGAGGCGAAAGGTCTGCGTGTGACGCGGCGCGAGCAGACCATGGGCCTGCGCGGCATGCCGGAAGGCGAGCTTACGTTCGAGAATCTCGAAGTACCGGCCGGCATGGCGGTGCTGCCGCCATCCGGGTTCCGCCGCGGCTTCGCCGACCTGATGAACGCCTATAACAGCCAGCGCGTCGGCGCCGGCACGGTCGCCATGGGCATCGCCGCCGGCGCACTCGACCACGCGCTGGAATGGGCGAAAACGCGCGAGCAGTTCGGCCGCAAGATCGGCGAATTCCAGGGCCTGCAATGGATGCTGGCCGACATGCAGACCCAGCTCACCGCGGCGCGGCTGATGCTTTACACCGCCGCTCGCTCGCGCGGTCCGGACGGCAGCGCCTTTCCCGATCCGATGCTGGCGGCGCAGGCGAAAATCTTCGCCTCCGAGACCGCCATCAAAATCGTCAACGATGCGCTGCAATTCTTCGGCGCGCGCGGCTATTCGCGCGACCTGCCGCTTGAACGCATGGCGCGCGACGTGCGCATGTTCACCATCGGCGGCGGCACCGCGCAGGTGCTGCGTACGCTGGTCGCCTCCAAGATGCTGGGCTGGAAGCTGCCGCAGACGCGCGATGGCTACAGTCCGAAACCACCCATCCCGCCTTCCTTGCGCGACGCCGCGGAGTAGACATGCATCCATTGTTCGTTAAAGCCGAAGACGGGCCGACGATCCCAATCCTGTTCGTCAATGCCGCCACATTCGACGCCACCGTTCAGAAGATCGACGACCGCGAGCAGGTTTACGTCCGCGCCACCGGCTATGAGCCCAAGCCCGGCCGCCATCTCGTCGTGCCAAAATCCGACGGCACGCTGGCCGGCGTATTGTTCGGCATCGAAGCCGCCGACGCGCCGGTGAAAGACCTGTTCCGGCCGGGGCAACTTGTGACCCTGCTGCCGCCCGGCAGCTATCGCTTCGCTAATGCGCCGCACGATGCGCGGCTGGCGGCGCTCGCCTTCGCGCTCGGCGACTATCAATTCACCCGTTACCGCAAGGCGGAAGCGCGCAACGTCCGGCTGGCCATCCCCGAGGGCGTTGACGGTGACGATCTCACCCGCATCATCGGTGGCGTGACGCTGGCGCGCGATCTCATCAACACGCCGTCGAACGACATGGGCCCGGCCGAGCTGGAAGACGCCGCGCGCGCGCTCGCGCAGACGCATGGCGCCAATGTGCAAGTCACTATCGGCGAGGCCTTGGCGAATAATTTCCCGCTGGTTGCCGCGGTCGGCGCCGGCTCGGTGCGCGAGCCGCGGCTGATCGACATGACGTGGGGCAGCGTGACCGATCCCAAGGTCACGCTGGTCGGCAAGGGCGTGTGCTTCGACACCGGCGGTCTCGACATAAAGCCCGACACCGGCATGCTCAACATGAAGAAGGACATGGCCGGCGGCGCCACCGCCTTGGCGCTGGCGCACATGATCATGGCGCGCAAACTCCATGTGCGGCTGCGCGTCCTCATCCCGGCGGTGGAGAATTCGATCTCCGGGACGAGCTTCCGGCCGCGCGACATCTACACGTCGCGCAAAGGGATCACCGTCGAGATCGGCAATACCGACGCGGAAGGGCGGCTGGTACTCGCCGACGCGCTCACCCTCGCCGACGAGGACAAGCCGGCGCTGATCGCCGATTTCGCCACGCTGACCGGCGCGGCGCGCGTTGCGCTCGGCCCCGACGTACCAGCGGCCTTCACCGACGACAATGCGCTCGCCGACGAAATCGCGCGCTTTGCCGCATCCGAGAACGACCCGCTCTGGCGCATGCCGCTGTGGCGGCCTTATGAGGCCATGCTCGATTCCAAGATTGCCGACACCAACAATGTCAGCACCGGCGGCCAGGGCGGCGCCATCACCGCGGCGCTGTTCCTGGGCAAGTTCGTGACGGCCAAATCCTGGCTGCATCTCGACATCTTCGCCTGGTCGCCGGCCGCCAAGCCCGGCCGGCCGGAAGGCGCCGAACTGCAATCGGCGCGCGCGCTCTACGCGCTGCTTTGCGCCCGCTACTCATAAAGACAATGGTCGCGCTCGACCCCCGCATCAATCCGTTCCGCCCCGAGATCGCGGCGGAATATCTCAAGGGCCAGGTCGAGGCCGCGCGCTTTGTCGAAGGCGCGCGCCACGAGGTCGTCGAGCCGATCGCGGGCTTACGGCGGGCGGCCTCGCATGACGCAAGGCTCGACACGCAGGCGCTGCTCGGCGAGCGGATGATCGTCTATGAGACGACCGAGGAAGGCTGGGCCTGGGGCCAGCTCGAGACCGATGGCTATGTCGGCTGGTTGTCGGCCAATGCGCTCGGCGCGCCCGGCGCCGCGCTGACGCATAAAGTGTCGGCGCCGCGCACGCTCGGCTTTCCGGGGCCGGACATCAAACTGACGCCGGCCGTGGCGCTGCCGATGGGCGCGCGCGTGACCATCGTGCGGCAGGACGAGCGTTTCGCCGTCACGGCCAATGGCTGGCATCTGCCGACGGCGCATCTCGCGCCGATCAAGGCGCGGTCGCCGGATTTCGTCGCGGTGGCCGAAGAATTCCTGCACGCGCCCTATTTGTGGGGCGGCAAGACCTCGCTCGGCATCGACTGCTCCGGACTGGTGCAGACCGCGCTGCAGGCGGCAGGCATCGCCTGCCCGCGCGACAGCGACATGCAAGAACTGACTCTCGGTCATGAATCGCCGCTCGCGCAGCTGCGGCGCGGCGATCTGGTGTTCTGGAAGGGCCACGTCGCCATCGCGCGCGACGGCGAAACCTTGCTGCACGCCAATGCGCATGCCATGGCGGTGGCGATCGAACCGGCGGCCGACGCCATCGCCCGCATCAAGGCGGCGGGCAGCGAAGTGACCGGCGTGAAGCGCCTTTAAGGCGCGGCGCGCAGGATTTCGGCCACGCGCGGGCGATTGAGCGCCAGCCATAGCAGCCCAACGACCAGCGGACCGTTGCGCATGGTGCCTTCGTTGAAGGCGGCGAGCGCCGTGTCGATCGGCACCCGCATCACACGGATATACTCGCCCTCGGTCGGGTGCGTGCGTTCCGGCACGCGCGAGGCATCGACCGCGGCGACGAAAAACGTCACCTCCTCGTCGGTCAATCCCGGTGTCGGCAAATAGCTGAACAGCTCGACCAGCGCCGTCGGCGTAACGCCGATTTCTTCCAGGCACTCGCGCCGCGCGGTTTCCGCCAGTTGCTCGCCAGGCTCGACCCGTCCGGCCACGATTTCCATCAACTCGCCTTTGCCATTGGCGAGATGCGCCGCCGGCCGGAACTGACGGATCATCACGATCTCGCCGCGCTCCAGATCGAGCGGCAGGATTGCGATGACCTTGCCGGCGCGCACGACATCGCGCAATTGCTCCCCGGCCGGCAGGGTCACGCGGAAGCGCTGGTAGTCGAAAAAGCCCTTTGCCGGATGCTCGGGGTCCGACAGTTCGGCCTGCGCGACACGGTCGGCAAGTTCACGGGTATCCATCGCTCAGCACACGACTTTGCCGCAGGCGCGCACCGCGGCGATCACGCCTTGCAACGGCTTCAGCCCGGGGTGACCGACAATGGCGACGCCGTCGATGACATAGGCGGGCGTCGCCGCGAGGCCAGCGTCGCCGCCGAACGTCGCGTTGCCGCGCAGGACGTTGAGCGTCGTCTCGGTGTTGGCGATGCTGACCAGCTTCTGCTGATCGAGACCCATGTCCTTGGCAACGGCAAGCACCTTCGGCGCGTCGATGACGCCGCGGTTGGCGTAGATGCGCTTATGAAACTCGAGGAATTGTTCCGGCGTCAGCATTTTCGAGGCGCCGATCTCGATCAGCGCGCCGCGCACCGATTGCACCGAGAGAACCGCGTAAGGCACGAAGACAAGCTTGAGCTTCTTGTCGGCGCGCACCAGCGCATCGATATCGGCGGCGGCTTCGCGACAATAGGGACAATTGAGGTCGTAGAATTGCAGCAGCGTCACGTCGCCGTTGAGGTTGCCGACGGGAACCTTGCCGGGCAATTTGTCGAGCCGCGCGGACAAGGCCGGGCTGAGATCGAAATTGGCGATCGTGGCGCCGTTAGAAGCCTTGATCGGGTATTTTGCGGGCGGCATTTGCGCCATCGCCGCGGCGCCGAACGCGCAGAACACCACGGCAATTCCGAGCGATATCCATCGTTTCATTGTGCCACGACGCCTTCCGGCGCCGTCTCCAGATTGAAGGCGGCAGCGAGCAGCGCGCGCGTATAGTCGCTTTTCGGCGCTTTGAACAGTTCGGCCGCCGCGCCCTCCTCCACCACCTTGCCGTTGCGCAGCACGAGGAGCCGGCTCGCCAATGCCGCCACCACGCGCAGGTCGTGCGAGATGAACAGGTAAGTGAGATCGCGCTTCTTCTGCAGGTCGCGCAACAGATCGACCATCTGCGACTGGATCAGCATGTCGAGCGCGCTGGTCGGCTCGTCGAGCACGATGAAGGTCGGCTCCAGCACCAGCGCGCGCGCGAGCGCGATACGCTGGCGCTGGCCGCCGGAGAATTCATGCGGATAGCGGTCGCGGGTATCGGCATCGAGCCCGACATCGGTGAGCGCGGCCACCACACGGCGCGTGCGCTCCGCGGCCGAGAGCTGCGGATGATGCACCCACAGGCCTTCCTCGATGATGTCGGACACCGACATGCGTGGGCTAAGCGAGCCGTAGGGGTCCTGGAACACGATCTGCATGTCGCGGCGGAACGGCCGCATCTGCTTGAACTTGAGGCCCTGGATCGTGTGCCCCATGAACACGACCGGGCCGTCGGACGAAATCAGCCGCAAAATGGCGAGGCCCAACGTGGTCTTGCCCGAGCCGCTTTCGCCCACCACGCCGAGCGTCTCGCCCTTGCGCACTTCCAGGCTGATGCCGTCCACCGCCTTGATGTGGCCGACGACCTTGCGCAGCACACCGCGCTTGATCGGGAACCACACTTTCAGGTCCTTGGTCGAAACGACCACCGGCGCCTGCGGCCGCGGCGGCGCCGGATCGGGCTTCGGCTCGGCGGCGAGCAGCGCGCGCGTATAGGGGTGTTCGGGCGCGGTGAACACACGCTCGACCGGCCCATGCTCGACGATCTTGCCGGCGTTCATGACGCAGACCCGGTCGGCGAGCTTGCGCACGATGCCGAGGTCGTGGGTGATGAACAGCATCGACATGCCGAGCCGCGTCTGCGTGTCCTTGAGCAGCTTGAGGATTTGCGCCTGCACCGTGACGTCGAGCGCGGTGGTCGGCTCGTCGGCGATCAGCAGGTCCGGCTCGTTGGCCAAGGCCATGGCAATCATCACGCGCTGGCGCTGCCCGCCGGAAAGCTGGTGCGGATAGCTGTCCAGCCGCCCCTGCGGATCGGGGATGCCGACCTGATCGAGCAATTCGAGAATGCGGGCGCGCGCTTTCTCGCCCCCAAGACCCTGATGAATCAATAGAATTTCTCTGATTTGCTTCTCGATCGTATGCAGCGGATTGAGCGACGTCATCGGCTCCTGGAAGATGATGGTGATGTCGTTGCCGCGCACGTGACGGATCTCGTTCTCCGGCATGGTCAGCAGTTCACGGCCCTTGAACACGACCGAGCCGGACGGATGGTGCGCCGCCGGATAAGGCAAGAGTTTCATCACCGACAGCGCAGTGACCGACTTGCCGGAGCCGCTTTCGCCGACCAGCGCCACCGTCTCGCCCTTGCCGATGTCGAACGACACGCGGTCGACCGCCAGCACTTCGCGCGCACCCTGGCCGAAGGCGACCGAGAGATCGCGGATGGAAAGAAGCTTTTCGGAGGACGCGCTCATCGGAACGTCTTTCGCGGGTCGAAGGCGTCGCGCACCGCTTCGCCGATGAAGATCAACAGCGACAGCATGATCGCAATCGAGAAAAACCCGGTGAGCCCCAGCCACGGCGCCTGCACATTGGCTTTGCCCTGGCTCAACAATTCGCCGAGCGAGGGCGAGCCGGGCGGCAGGCCGAAGCCGAGGAAGTCGAGCGCGGTCAGCGTCATCACCGACGACGACAGAATGAACGGCAGGAACGTCATGGTCGCCACCATGGCGTTCGGCAAAAGATGCCGGAAGATGATCACCGCGTTCGACACGCCGAGTGCGCGCGCCGCCTGGATATATTCGAAATTGCGGCCGCGCAGGAATTCCGCGCGCACCAGCCCGACCAGCGACACCCAAGAGAACAGCAGCAGGATGCCGAGCAGCACGAAGAAGCCCGGCACCAGCACCGAGGAAATGATCAACAGCAGATAGAGTGACGGAATTGACGTCCAGATTTCGATGAAGCGCTGGAACAGCAGATCGACCCAGCCGCCGAAATAGCCCTGCACCGCGCCGGCGGCGACGCCGATCACCGAGGAGACGATGGTCAGCGCCAACCCGAACAGCACCGAGATGCGGAAGCCGTAGATCAGCCGCGCCAGCACGTCGCGGCCGCCGTCGTCGGTGCCGAGCCAGTTCGCTTCGAGCTCGCCGCATTTGGCGAAATTATGGGTGGCGGCGAACTCGCAATCTTTCTGCGTCAGCATCCAGGTCGGTTTGGACGGGAACGGCGACGGCGGCTTGCTCACCTGCGTATTGTAGGAGAAGCGGACAAGCGGCCAGAGCACGGTGCCGCCCTCCTTCTTGATCAGATCCATCAGGTAGTCGTCGCGATAATCGGCGGCGGTGCCGAACAAATTCGGGTCGGGCGTCTTGGCAAAGGCCGTGTCGGGATAGGTCACCACCGACGGGAAATACGAATGGCCGTTGACGTGGATGTAGATCGGCTTGTCGTTGGCGATGAATTCCGCGAACAGCGAGATCAGGAACAGTGCGAGGAACAGCCACAACGACCAATAGCCGCGCCGGTTGACCTTGAAATTTTCCCAGCGCCGCTTGTTGAGCGGCGACAGCGTGAAACGGAAGATCCACGGCTGCAGGCTGCCCGCCGGCGTCTCGACCGCGCTTTCCGAATAATCCTCGCGGGCCTTGGCGTCCACCTCAGACCTCCCGCGTCTCGAAATCGATACGCGGATCGATCCACGTATACGTGAGATCGGAGATCAGGTTCACCACCACGCCGATGAGCGCGAAGATGTAGAGCGTGGCGAACACCACCGGATAGTCGCGGTTGAGCACGCTCTCGAAGCCGAGCAGGCCGAGCCCGTCGAGCGAGAAGATCGTTTCGATCAGCAGCGAGCCGGTGAAGAAGGCGTGCACGAAGGCGCCGGGAAAGCCGGCGATCACGATCAGCATGGCGTTGCGGAATATGTGGCCGTACAGCACCTGATTGCGCGTGCATCCTTTGGCGCGCGCAGTGAGCACATACTGCTTGCGGATCTCTTCCAGGAACGAATTCTTGGTCAAGAGCGTCATGGTGGCGAAAGCCGACAGCGCCATCGAGATGATCGGCAGCGTCAAGTGCCAGAAATAATCGCCGATCTTGGCGTACCACGGCAATTGCCAGAAGTTCTCCGACACCAGTCCGCGCAACGGGAACAAGTCGAAGAACGAACCGCCGGCGAACAGGATGATCAGCAGAATCGCGAACAAGAAGCCGGGAATGGCATAGCCGATGATGATCACGCTCGAGGTCCAGACGTCGAAGCGCGAACCGGCGTCGACCGCCTTGCGGATGCCGAGCGGGATCGAGATCAGATATGTGAGCAACGTCATCCAGATGCCGAGCGAAATCGACACCGGCAGCTTCTCCTTGATCAACTGCAACACGCTGACGTCGCGGAAATAGCTCTTGCCGAAATCGAAGCGGATATAGTTCCACAGCATCAGGCCGAAGCGCTCATAGGCTGGCTTGTCGAAGCCGAACTGCTTTTCCAGCTTCTTGATGAATTCCGGATCGAGGCCCTGCGCACCGCGGTATTTGGAGGAAACGGCGTCGACGCCCGAGCCGCCCTGCGCCAGGCCGCGGCTGCCGAAATCGCCCGAGGGCGAGCCGGAAATGCGCGAGGTCGCGCCGGTGTCGGCGCCGGTGAGCTTGGCGATTACCTGCTCGACCGGCCCGCCGGGCGCGAACTGCACCACGACAAACGCGACCAGCATGATGCCGAACATGGTCGGGATCATGAACAGCAGGCGGCGGACGATGTAGGCGGTCATGGGGAGCCTGTTAGCGCGTTATTCTTGATCCGTCATCCTGCGGCGCGCTTCGCGCGCATCTCAGAGTGACGGAGATAGTCTGTGCCAAACTATTCAACCCTTTTGTTCCAGCTTCGCCGCCTTGGCCTTGTCATACCACCAAGTCTCCGGAATGCCCCGGAAATAGCGCGGCCTTGTCGCCGGCCAGTTGAACACGTCCCAATAGGCGATCCGGTGCGCCGGCAGATACCAATGCGGGATCCAATAGCGGCCGGAGCGGAACACGCGGTCGAGCGCCCGGCAGGCAACGGTCAACGCGTCGCGCGTATTGGCCGCGATGATCCGGTCGATCATCGCGTCGATTGCCGGGTCGGCGATGCCGGCATGATTCTGCGAGCCTTTGAGCGAAGCCGCCTGCGACGACAAGTAGGTGCGCAGCGAATCGCCCGGCGTCGAGGAAAAGCCCAACCGGTCGACCGTGATGTCGAAATCGAAGTCGTCAACGCGCCGGCGATATTGCACGGGGTCAACGAGGCGCAGGGTGGCCTCGATCCCGAGCGTGGCGAGATTCTTGATGTAAGCCAGATGATGCGGCTGCAGGCCCGGCTCGTCGTCGAGGAATTCGACGGTGATCGGCTTGCCGCCCGGCAGCACCCGCCGGCCGTTCACGACAGCAAAGCCCGCCTCGGTGAGCAGCTGGGAGGCGCGGCGCAGCCAGCGGAGATCGCGGCCACTGCCGTCGGTCACCGGCGGCACGTAAGGCTCGCCGAACACGTCGTCCGGCACCTTGCCGCGGAACGGCTCGAGCAGCGCGAGTTCGGCCGCGTCCGGCTTGCCGGTCGCCATCAACGGCGAATTCGGGAACAGCGACACCGTGCGCCGATAGGCGCCGTACATGATGTACTTGTTTGTGTATTCGAAATCGAAGGCGTCGATTAGCGCTTCGCGCAAACGGCGGTCCTTGAATTTCTCGCGCCGGGTGTTGATGAACCAGCCTTGCGCGCCCGACAGCGTTGCGTCCGGTATCTGTTCGCGCTTGACGCGGCCATCCTTGAAAGCGGGGAAATCGTAGCGCGTCGCCCAGGTGCGCGAGGTAAATTCCTCGCGGAACAGGTAATTCTTGGCGGTGAAGCCGACAAAACCGACCTCGCGGTCGCGGTAATATTCGTAGCGGACCGTGTCGAAATTATTCACGCCGCGCGCCACCGGCAGATCGGCGCCCCACCAGTCCTTCACCCGTTCGAATTCGATGAAATGCCCGACGTCGAGACGGCGGACCTTGTACGGTCCGCTGCCGAGCGGGATGTCGAGCGTCGATTGGTCGAATTCATGCTTGGCGTAATAGGCTTTGGAGAAAATCGGCAGACCGGCCACGAGCAGCGGCACGTCGCGCGCGCGCTTCTCCGCAAAGCGCACCACCACGGTGCGCTCGTCCACCGCCTCGGCGCCTTTGCACTCGCGCAGCGACTGGGTGATGATCGGATGGCCCTTGTCCTTCAGCGTATTCAACGACCACGCCACATCGTGCGCGGTGAGCGGCGTGCCGTCGTGGAATTTGGCTTCGGTGCGCAAGGCGAAACGGTAGGTCAGACCGCCATCGGAAATCCGTACGCCTTTCGCCGCCAGCCCGTACATCGCATCGGGCTCGTCGCCGGAACGCACCATGAGTGCGGCGAAGGTGAAGTCCATGCCGAAGGCGCCGGTGCCTTTGAGAATGTAGGCGTTGAGCGAGTCGAAGGTGAGAAAGGAGCCGTTGTAGCCGCGGCTCGACACCGCCTCCGAATAGGCGCCGCCTTTGGGCGCGGCCGGATCGACGTATTTGAAGTTCGGAAAATCCGCCGGATAAGCGAGATCGCCGAAGGCCGACATGCCGTGGCGTTCGCCTTCCTGCGCCGCGGCCGGCGACGCCAATTTCGCGGCGGCGATCGCGCCGGCCGACAAGACGAGGGCGTGCCGGCGTGTGATCAAGACCGCTGCGGCACCTTGGCCGCCTTTTCCGCGTCCCACCACCAGATGGTCGGGAACGCCGACGCCCCATATTTCGGCATTGTCTCCGGATGGCTGAAGCGATCCCAGCGCGCGGTCCGCTCGAAGGGATAGCTCCATTGCGGCACGACGTAGAAATTCCACAACAGCACGCGATCGAGCGCCCGGGTGGCGGCGACCAGGTCTTCGCGGGTCGTGGCGAAGATCAGACGCTCGATCAGTTTGTCGACCGCCGGATTCTTGATGCCGATCAGGTTGCGCGAGCCGGGCTGGTCGGCGGATTGCGAACTCCAGAAGCCGCGCTGCTCGTTGCCGGGCGACAACGACTCGCCCCAGGACGCGATGATGATGTCGTAGTCCCATTGCCGCAGCCGGTTGACATATTGCGAGCTGTCGACGGTGCGCACCGACACCGCGATGCCCAAACGCTCCAATGACGGCTTGTAGAACAGGGCGACGCGTTCGAAGGCCGGTTGAGTGACCAGCAATTCGACCGACAGCGGTTCGTTTGTCTTGGTGTTGAACAATTTTGTGTCGCGAATATCGTAGCCGGCCTCGCGCAGCAGCGCCAAAGCCGCGCGCAGATTGTTGCGCAACGCCTGCTGATTGCCGCCGACCGGATTGGTGTAAGGCTTGGTGAAAAGATCCGCGGGCACTTCGGCGCGCACGGTTTCGAGGATCTCCAGCTCCTTGCCGGAGGGAATGCCGGACGACGCCAGTTCGGTACCGTAAAAATAACTGTCGATCCGCTTATACTGTCCGTAGAAAAGCTGCTTGTTCATTTCCTCGAAGTCGAGCGCGAAATTGAAAGCCCGGCGCAGGCGCGCGTCCTTGAACTTGTCGCGCCGGATGTTGAAGGCGAAGGCCTGCATCACGCCGATGCTGCGGACCTGGAATTCTTCCTTCAAAACCTTCTTTTCGCGCAAGGCCGGGAAATCGTAGGCGGTCGCCCAATCCTTGGCGCTGTTCTCGGCGCGCCAATCGACCCGATCGCCCTTGAACGCTTCCAACGCGACCGTGGAATCGCGGAAATATTCGTAGCGGAAGGTTTGAAAATTATACGTGCCGATTTTGACGTTGAGGTTTTTGCCCCAGTAGTCGGCGACCTTCTCGTAAACGATGGTGCGGCCGGGCGCGAATTCCTTGACGCGATAGGGTCCGGAGCCGAGCGGCGGCTCGAGCGTGGTCTGCGTCACGTCGCGCTTCTTGCCGGATTTGTCGGTGCCCTCCCACCAGTGCTTCGGCAGGATCGGCAATTGGCCGACGATCTGCGGCAGCTCGCGGTTGCCGGGAGCGTCGAAAGTAAAGGTCACTTCGCGCTCGCCGGTCTGCTCCGTCTTGGTGACGTGACGAAAATAGGCGCCGTAAAAGGGACTGTTCGCCTTGAACGTATCGAACGAAAAGATGACGTCGTCGGGCGTGACCGGCTTGCCGTCTTGCCAGCGCGCCTCGGCGCGCAGGCGATAGCTGACGGAAGACCGGTCGTCCGGGTAGCTGACCGCTTCCGCCAACAGTCCGTAATCCGAGGACACCTCGTCAAAAGCCGACGTGGTCAAGGTCTCGACATACAATTCGGTGCCGTCGACGAGGGAGCCTTTCACGCCCTGCACCACGGTATTGAAATTGTCGAAGGTGCCGACCGAGATCTGCCGCACCAGGCCGCCCTGCGGCGCCGCCGGATTGACGTAGTCGAAATGCTTGAAGCCGGCTGGGTAATGCGGCTCGCCGAACAGCGAGAGGCCGTGCTTCCATTGCTTTGGGGTTTGGCTCGCCTGCGCCGCCGCCGGCTGCACCAGCGTTTCCGCGCCCAGTCCGCCCAAAGCCGGCGCGGCGAGCGCGGCGGCGGTGCTGCGCAGAACGGAACGGCGGGTCAATTTCATGGCAATTCTCCGGCGCGCCACGCGCGCCCCCCTGCAATCGCGGGCGATTATGTCGGTTTTTCGGTCCGCCACCAGCGGCCTCACGCCGCGCCCTTAAACGAAACGGCCGGGCTCGAGGCCCGGCCGCATCAGATCAACGCTAGCGCCGCGATCACTTGGCCGGCGCGGGTGCGGCCGGCGCCGCGGCTTTCGGGGCCTCGGCCGGCTTGGCGGGAGCAGGCGCCGCAGCGGCGGGTGCCGGCGCGGCCTGAGCCGCCTTCGGCAGCGGCTCCGGATTGTCCGCCAAAGTGCGCAGGTAATCGATCACGTCGGCGCGCTGGGTCTCGCGCGACAAGCCCGCGAAGGTCATGGCGGTGCCGGGGATATAGCCCTGCGGGTGGGTCAGGAACTTGTTGAGCTCGTCATAGGTCCAGGTGCCGCCCTTGGCCTTCATGGCGGCCGAATAGTTGAAGCCGGGGTGCGACCCGCGCGCGCGGCCGACGATGCCATACAGATTGGGACCGACCCGGTTCGGGCCGCCTTTGTCGAAGGTGTGGCAGGCCTGGCACTGCTTGGCGGTGGCCTGGCCCTTTTCGACCGAGGCCGAGGCCAGCAGCGTCTCGATCGGCTGTTCGGGCGCCTTGGCGGCGGGCTTTTCGGCGCCGCCCGGCTCCTTGGTCGCGATGGCGTAGCCGGGCTTCGCCGGCTTTTCCGGCGCGAAAATCGCGCCAGCCGCGATATTAAGCGCGAGCAGGACAAGGCAGGTGCCGAGGATGGCGCCGAGGACCTTGTTGAGTTCGAAGGAATTCATCGAAAAAAGGCTCCCGAGGGGGGCGCAAACCGGCAGGTGGACACATTTACCGCCAAGGGCTCGGCGGCGGCGGACAGATACCGTTTTGCCCCAGGTCTGGCAACCCGTATAAGCGCCGCAGCCCACTCAACATTCGTCCAGGTCCGGCCCGCTGACACCGCTAGCCATACCGATGCCCGGCACCCTCATCCTCATCCCGGCCCGCATGGCCTCCACCCGCCTGCCCGGCAAGCCCCTGGCGGATATCGGCGGACTGCCGATGATCGTGCAGGTGCTGCGCCGCGCGCAGGCCGCGAAAATCGGCGAGGCGGTGGTGGCGACCGATTCCGAGGCGGTGGCGGCGGCGGTGGAAAAGTCGGGCGGCCGCGCGCTCATGACGCGGGCCGACCACTTGTCGGGCTCCGACCGCATCTACGAGGCGCTGGAGGCGCTCGACCCCGAGCACCGCATCGGCGTGGTGGTGAACGTGCAGGGCGACCTGCCGACCATCGACCCCGCCGACATCCGCGCCACGCTCGGCCCGCTGTCCGATCCCTCGGTCGATATCGCGACGCTCGCGGCGGTCATCACCGACCCGGCCGAGCGCAGCAATCCGAACGTGGTCAAGGCGATCGGCTCGGTTGTCGCGCCCGGCCGCCTGCGCGCCATGACCTTCACTCGCGCCGACGCGACCGGGCCGGGGCCGCACTATCATCACATCGGGCTTTACGCCTACCGCCGCGCGGCGCTGGAGCGGTTCGTCAAACTGCCGCCCTCCGCCAACGAGCTACGCGAGAAGCTCGAGCAGTTGCGCGCGCTCGATGCCGGCATGCGCATCGATGTGGTGGTGGTCAACAGCGTCCCGCTCGGCGTCGATACGCCGGAAGAACTGGCCAAAGCGCGCCAAATGCTCGCCGGTTGACTAAGGCGCAAAGGTCTGCGTACGGATCGGGGCTTAAGGCAGGTATTCATGGCCAAGAAAAAGATCATTTACCAGGGCGAACCGGGCGCGAATTCGCATATCGCCTGCCGCGACGCCTATCCGGATCACGAGCCGGTGCCCTGCCCGACCTTCGAGGACTGCTTCTCCGCGCTCACCGGCGGCGACGTCGATCTCGGCATGATCCCGATCGAGAATTCGATCGCCGGCCGCGTCGCCGATATCCATCATCTGATGCCGAATTCCGGCTTGCACATCATCGCCGAATGGTTCCTGCCGATCCGCAATCAATTGATGGCGCCGAAGGGCGCCAGTCTGAAGACCATCAAGTCGGTGGAAAGCCATGTGATGGCGCTCGGGCAGTGCCGCGGCATGATCCGCGAGCTCAAGCTAAAGCCGATCGTCGCCGCCGACACCGCCGGCTCCGCGCGTGAAGTGTCCGAGAGCAAGGACATCACGCGCGCGGCCATCGCCTCGCGGCTGGCCGCCGAGATCTACGGCCTGAATATCCTGAAAGAGAACGTCGAGGACGAATCGCATTCGACCACGCGCTTCGTCGTGCTCTCGCGCGACAAGAAATGGGCCGAGCCCGGCAAGGGCAAGGTCGTCACCACCTTCGTGTTCCGCGTGCGCAATCTGCCGGCCGCGCTCTACAAGGCGCTCGGCGGCTTCGCCACCAACGGCGTGAACATGACCAAGCTCGAGAGCTACATGGTCGGCGGCAATTTCTTCGCTACGCAATTCTATGCCGACGTCGAGGGCCACCCCGACGACCGTGCGCTGGTGTTCGCGCTCGAGGAACTCGCCTTCTTCTCGAAGGAACTGATCGTGCTCGGCGTCTATCCGGCGCACCCGTTCCGCGACACGTTCAAGGAAGAGAAAGACAACGACTGAGCGCGCGCGCCCGTCGTGGGCGCCGCACGCTCCGTCATTTCTTCTCCGGTTTCGGTTTCTTCAACTCCGCCAGCTCTTGCTGAAGTTTCGCCAGCGCCGCCTTGAGCGCGGCGAGTTCGGCCTTATGCGCGGCGAGCTCGCGGTTCGCATCGGCAAATTTGGCGTGCATGTCGCGCGTTTGCTTGGCCAGCGCCTGCTGAAGGAATTCGGCATTGCTTTGCAGGCAGCTGGTGCGCCGCTCCATCGTCTTTTCGGCGGTGCATATTTCGAGGCCGCGAATGTCCTGAGCGACCGCGGGCGCGGCGATCGCGAGGCCTGCCAGCAGGGCCATAAGGCGGGGCGTCATGGCGGCAGCCTATATGAGTCGCGAACGCGCGAGGTGGCGACAAGCGGGACTCCGGGGTTTCCTGATACCGCCTCGTGTGCCTATGATGGCGCTGTCTCAAACAGCTGGGGGACGTCATGAAATCCATTATCCGCCTGCTTGCTTTCTGCGTGGCGCCGTTCATCGCCACCGGCGCCTTCGCCGCAGGCCATTATCCCGATCATCCGGTGCGTGTCGTGGTCGGCTTTGCCGCCGGCGGCCCGACCGATGTGATCGCCCGCATCGTCGCGGAAAAACTTTCTGCTGCCCTTGGCCAGCAATTCTTCGTCGAAGACAAACCCGGCGCCGGCAGCAATATCGCCAGCGCCGAAGTCGCCAAGGCAGCGCCCGACGGCTACACGCTCACCGTGGTGAGCACCGGCTTCATGGTCAATATGAGCCTGTACGCCCACGTGCCCTACGACGCGGTCAAGGACTTCGCGCCGATCACCATGGTGGCCTATTCGCCCAATGTGATCGTGGTCAATCCGTCGGTGCCCGCCAAAACCGTCAAGGAGCTGATTGCGCTGATCAAGGCCAATCCGGGCAAATATAGTTTCGCCGGACCCGGCATCGGCTCGACGCCGCATCTGTCGGGCGAATTGTTCAAGCAGAAATTCGGCCTCGAAATGGTGCACGTCCCGTATCCGGGCGCGGCGCCGGCGATCACCTCGACCATCGGCGGCCACACGCCGATCGCCTTTACGGCGCTGCCACCGGCGCTGGCCAATGTGCAAAGCGGCAAATTGCGTGCGCTCGCCGTGCTCGCGGTCAAGCGCAGCAAGGAAATCCCCGACGTGCCGACCATGCAGGAGGCCGGCTATAGCGGCCAGGAAGCTGACACCCTCACCGGCGTGCTGGCGCCGGCCGGCACGCCGAAGGAGATCATCGATCTCTTGCACAATGAGATCGCCAAGGCGGTGGCCCAGAAGGACGTCGCCGACCATCTGATGAAGCTCGGCTTCGTGCCGGTGGCGAACAAACCGGAAGAATTCGGCGCCCGCATCAAGAGCGAGATCGCGAAGTGGGGCAAGGTCGTGCACGATGCGCATCTGCGCATCGAGTAACCAGTAAGGCGACGGACCATGCAGCGTAAAGTAATGATCGCCTGCGCGGTGACCGGCTCGGCCGATACGCCGGGCCGCAATCCCGCCGTGCCGGTGACGCCGACGCAAATCGCCGCCTCGGCGATCGACGCCGCCAAGGCGGGCGCGGCTATCGTCCACATCCACGTGCGCGATCCGCAGACGACGAAGCCGAGCATGGACGGAGCGCTCTATCGCGAGGTGGTGGAGCGTATCCGTTCAAGCGGCACCGACGTGCTGATCAATCTCACCACCGGCCCCGGCGCGCGCTTTATTCCCGGCGCCGACGAGCCGCTTAAAGCCGCGCCCGGCAGCACGCTGTCGCTGCCGGCCGCGCGCGTGCGCCACGTGGTCGAGCTCAAGCCGGAAATCTGCAGCCTCGACATGGGCAGCATGAACATGGGCGGCCAGGTTTTCGTCAACACGCCGGCCCATCTCGAGGCCATGGCGGTGGAAATCCGCGATGCCGGCGTAACGCCCGAACTCGAAGTGTTCGAGGCCGGCCATTTGATGCTCGCCAGACGTCTGATCGAGACCGGCCACGTCAAACCGCCCGGCCTGTTCCAGATCTGCCTCGGGATTTCCTGGGGACAGCCGGCCACGTCCGAGGCGGTCAGCTACATGCGCAGCCTGCTGCCGGGCGGCTGCGTCTGGTTCGCCTTCGGCATTTCGCTCTACCAATTCCCCATCGCCGCGCAGACCGTGCTGCTCGGCGGCCATGTGCGGGTCGGGCTGGAGGACAACCTCTATCTGGAAAAGGGCAAGCTCACGCCGAGCAACGCCGCGCTGGTGGAGAAGGCGGCCAAGATCATCGAGATTCTGGGCGATCAGGTCGCCACGCCTTCGGACGCGCGGCAGATGCTCGGACTGCGCGCCTAGCTACTCCGCCGCCTGCTTGGCCGGCGGCCGCATGCTCTCGACGCCGTCGGCCGCGGTCGCGGAGATCGTCGTGCGCACCATCAGACGCGCCTCCTGCGCGGGCCACGGCCTGCCGCGATGCATGGTGGCGCGGTTGTCCCACATTACGACGTCGCCGTTCTTCCATGCGTGCACATAGCTCGTGCCCGGCGCCGTCGCGGCCGCCATCAGATCGTCGATCAGCTTTTTGCCGGCCGCAGGCTCCATGCCTTCGACCGCATAAGCATGCGAGGCGAGATAGAGCGCGCCGCGGCCGTTTGCCGGATTTTTCCACACCATGCGCCAGCATTGCGGCGGCAGCGCCGCGCGCTCCTCCGGGCTGGCAAGACCGGGCGCGATCTGGCCGCGCGAATGCGCGTAATCGTGCCAGGCAAAAGATTTCGCCAGCTTCTCGCGCTGCGCCGGATCGAGCCGCTCGAAGGCCAGCCGCGTCGAGACGAATTCGGTTTCGCCGCCATGCGCCGGCACGATGCGCGCCGACAAGATCGAGGTCAGCGCCGGCACGCTCTTGAACGAACTATCGGTGTGCCAGAGCTGGTTCGCCTTGTTGCGCAAGGCAAAGCGATGATCCGGCGGCACCACTTTGCCGTCCTCGCCGATGGTCGTCAGCGTGATGAAATGGGTGCCGGTGCCGAGCGAGCCGACCTTGGTCACCTCGGGCGGTCCGAAGCGGCGCGAAAAAGCGAGCTGACCCTCGTCGGTCACCTCCTGGCCGCGGAACACCAGGACCGAATGGTCCTCGAAGGCCGCGCGTGCCGCCGCATAGGCGGTATCGTCAGCGGCAATATCGGCGAGCGTGACGCCGCGCAATTCGGCGGCAAAACCTGGACCGAGCGGGATCACGTCCATCGGCAAGTCCTCCCTGATTTTATTATTTTTTTCTATTTTCCTCCAAAACGAACGGGCAGGCAAGGAAGCGAAATCATGCCAATCTTGTTCCGGGCATGCGCGTCTTCTACACAGCCAAGAAAGACAAAGTTGCCAGGGGGAAACGATGAGCGAGACGACGGGTAAGGTTGCGCTGGTGACGGGCGCCGCGCGCGGCATCGGGCTGGCGACCGCCAAGCAATTCCTCGCCGACGGCTGGCGCGTGGCGCTGCTCGATATCGACGGCGACAATCTGCAGCGCACCATGTCGGCGATCGGCAAGCCCAGCACCACGCTGACGCTCACCTGCGACGTGGCCGATCCGCCCGGCGTCGCGCGCGCCTTTGAGATCGCCGCCACGCAATTCGGCCGCCTCGACGCTTTGGTCAACAATGCCGGCATCGCCATCTTCAAGCCGATTCTCGACGTCTCTTACGAGGACTGGTCGCGCGTGCTGGCGGTCAATCTCACCGGGCCGTTTTTGTGCGCGCAGGCGGCGGCGCCGCTGATGCGCGATACCGGCGGCGGCGCGATCGTCAACATCACCTCGATCTCGGGCCTGCGCGCCTCGACGCTGCGCACCGCCTACGGCACCAGCAAAGCCGGTCTCGCGCACTTGACCCAGCAGCAGGCGGTCGAGTTCGCGCCGCTGAACATTCGCGTCAATGCGGTGGCGCCCGGGCCGGTCGACACCGCCATGGCGAAGGCCGTGCATACGCCGGATATTCGCGCCGCCTATCACGACGCCATCCCGCTCAACCGCTATGGACTTGAAACCGAACTCGCCGAGGCGATCTTCTTTTTGTGCAGCGAGCGCGCCAGCTACATCACCGGGCAGACGATTGCCGTCGACGGCGGCTTCGAGGCGACTGGCATCGGCCTGCCGGCGCTGCGCCAAAGTGGACGGAACAGCTAGCTTCGTTCCTGCTCATAGCGCTCGACGAAGCGCGGCGACAGCTTGCGCAGCCGTTCGAGATCGACGCGGCCGGAGCGCGTGATGTAGCTCATGGCAAAGTCGGCCGGCGCCAGTTCCATATGTTCGGTGAAACTTTCGTACCAAGCCGCGCTGGCATTGGCGCCGGCCACCAGCTTGTCCACGATCGGCCGCCGTGCCGCCTCGAAGGCCGGCAGCGCGGCACTGACGTCGTCGCCATGCGCGGCCAGCGCCTTATCCAGCGCGATGGCATCTTCCATGGCGAGCCGCGTGCCCGAGCCGATGGAGAAATGCGCGGTGTGCAGCGCGTCGCCGATCAGCACGTATTTGCCGTGGTGCCAGCGCGCGTTGCGCACTAATGGAAACCGCCGCCAGATCGAATTGTTGGAAATCAGCGGATGGCCGCCGAGCGCGTCGGCGAAGATTTTCTGGCACAGGCTGCGCGATTCCGACTCTTCCAGGCGTTCGAAACCGGCGCGCGCGAAACTCGCCTCGTCCGTTTCGACGATAAAGGTGCTTCGCCCCGGCGCGTAACGGTAGTGATGCGCGTTGAAATCGCCGATCGGCGTGTGGCGGAAGGTATGCGTCAGCGTATCGTAACGCTGGCTGGTGCCGAACCAGGCGAAATAGTTGCTGCGGTAACCGACGCTGGCGCCGAATTCATCCGCGAACGTGCGCCGCACCAGCGAATGGACGCCGTCGGCGCCGATCACCAGATCGGCGTCGGCGAATTCATCGAGCGAGGTCAGCGGGCGGGAGAACTGCGGCTCGATGCCGACCGAGCGCACGCGCTGCTGCAGCAATTGCAGCAGCTTCAGCCGGCCGATGGCCGCGAAGCCGATGCCGTCGATGATGATGCGCTCGTTGCGGTGCACGAGCGTCATGTCATCCCAGGATTCCATCTGCGGCGCGATCGCCGCGAACGTATCGGGATCGTCGTCTCGCAGGAACTCGAGCGCCCGGTCGGAAAACACCACGCCGAAGCCGAAGGTGGCGTCGGCCGGATTCTGCTCGACGATCGTGACGGCGGCGTCCGGACGCCGGCGCTTGAGCAGATATCCAAGATAAAGTCCGGCCGGCCCGGCCCCGAGAATGGCAATGCGCATGGGCAGCTTGTACCGCAAGGCCCGGCGGCCGTGCTAGCATTGCCGCCAATTATTCTAACCAGAGAGTTGCGCCATGATGCAAACTACCCTCGCCCTTGCGTTTCATGTTCTCGGCGCCGTCGTCTGGGTCGGCGGTATGTTCGCCGCTTATGTCTGCCTGCGACCGGCAGCCGGCGCGCTGGAGCCGCCGCAGCGGCTGGCGCTATGGCGGCGTTTCTTCGCCAAATTCTTCCCCTGGGTTTGGGTCTCGCTGCTGCTGCTGCTCGGCACCGGCTACTGGATGCTGTTGACGACCTTCGGCGGCTTCAAAGGCGCGCCGCTCTACATCCATCTGATGGAAGGCATCGGCTGGCTGATGGTCCTGCTGTTCCTCTGGCTGTTCCACGGCCCCTGGCTCAAGTTCAAACGCGCCGTCGATGCCAAGGACTGGCCGGCCGCCGGCGCGCAAATAGAACTCATCCGTCAGGTCATCATGGTGAACCTGCCGCTCGGCCTGATCGTGGTGGTGATCGGCGGCACCGGGCGATATTGGGGGTTTTAGCGTTCACTCCGTCACCCTGAGGTGCGAGCCGCGAAGCGGCGAGCCTCGAAGGGTGACGGGGATGCGAACTTAAATCGTCTGATTGTATTTGCCCACTTCCGGATGCGTGCGCAGCACGCCGTCGACCGCTTTGAACATCTCGCGCATGCGCGCTTCCGAGGCCGGGCTCTCCACCACCACCACCAGCTCCGGCTTGTTCGAAGAGGCGCGCACCAGGCCCCAGGTGCCGTCCTCGACGGTGACGCGCACGCCGTTGACGGTGACCAGATCGCGGATGGCTTGCCCGGCGAACTTGTCGCCCTTTTTCTTGGCGGCCTCGAAATGCTTCACCACCGCGTCGACCACGCCGTATTTCTTCTCGTCGTCGCAATGCGGCGACATGGTCGGCGAGCCCCAGGTTTTCGGCAGCGCGTCCTTGAGCTGCGACATTTTCTTGTCCGGGTCGCGGTCGAGCATGTCGCAGATCGCCAGCGCCGAGACGAAGCCGTCGTCATAGCCGCGGCCGAACGGCTTGTTGAAGAAGTAGTGGCCCGACTTCTCAAAACCGGCCAGCGCCGACAGTTCATGCGTGCGGCGCTTCATGTAAGAGTGGCCGGTCTTCCAATAGTCGGCCTTGACGCCGTTCTTCAGCAGCACGGGATCGGTGGCATAAAGGCCGGTCGACTTCACGTCGACCACGAAGGTCGCACCCGGATGCAGGCTCGACATATAGCGGGCCAGCATCACACCGACTTTGTCGGCGAAGATCTCATCGCCGGTGTCGTCGACGACGCCGCAACGATCGCCGTCGCCATCGAAACCGAGACCGACGTCGGCCTTGTGCTTGAGCACGGCATCGCGCATGGCGTGCAGCATCTCGAGGTCTTCGGGATTCGGATTGTATTTCGGGAAGGTGTAATCGAGATCGGTATCGAGCGGCACGACCTCGCAGCCGATTGTCTCGAGAATGCGCTGCGCAAAAGCGCCGGCGGTGCCGTTGCCGCAAGCCGCGACCACCTTGAGCTTGCGCTTGAGCTTCGGCCGCGTGGTGAGGTCAGCGATGTAGCGGTCGGGGAAATTCTCGACGAACACGTAAGAGCCGCCGCCCCGGAGATCGAACTTGGCGCCGAGCACGATTTCCTTCAGCCGCGTCATCTCGTCCGGGCCGAAGGTCAGCGGCCGGTTGGCGCCCATCTTCACGCCGGTCCAGCCATTGTCGTTGTGCGAGGCGGTGACCATGGCGACGCAGGGCACGTCGAGCTCGAACTGCGCGAAATAGGCCATCGGCGTGATGGCGAGCCCGATGTCGTGCACCTTGCAGCCGGCCGCCAGCAGGCCGGTGACCAGCGCCAGCTTTACGGAAGCCGAATAGCTGCGGTAGTCGTGGCCGGTGACGATCTCCGGCTTGACGCCCATTTCGCGGATCAGCGTGCCCAGCCCCATGCCGAGCGCCTGCACGCCCATCAGGTTGATTTCTTTTTCCAACAGCCAGCGTGCGTCGTATTCGCGGAAGCCGGTCGGCTTCACCAGCGGCGAGGACTCATAGGCGTAGGTATTGGGCGTGAGCGCGGATTTCGGCGTCGGAAACATCAAAGCCTCAAATTTGGGCGCGTGAACATTCATGTGCATACCTCAACGCCGTGAACCGGCAAAGCGATCCGGCTAAATTCTCGCGTATTGCGGGGTAAATTACTGCTCCAGCAGCATACGGCCGTCGGCATATTCGTAGCGCCGCAGCCGCGACAGGAAGGCGACGCCGAGCAGGTTGGTCGACAGCGCCTCGTCGGGCAGGATCAGCGCTGGCACGTCGAAAACGGTGATGTCGCCGACCTCGATGCGCTCGAGCTTGGCGGGCGCCGCCTTGATCCGGCCATTGGCGGTGGAGACGATCGCGGTGTAGTCGCGCGGCATCGGGTGCAGGCCGACATTCGAGGCATCGGTCTCGCGCAGGATGACCAGCGAGGCGCCGGTGTCGATCATGAAACCGATTTGCCTGCCATCGACACGGGCGTCGACGCGGAAATGGCCGTCGCGGCCGCTCGTCAGCTCCATCTTGTGCTGACCGGCGGAAGACTGCATCGGCTGGCTCGGGGACCTGGACCGCCGCGGCCTGCGGCGCGGGGGCTTCCACCACCGCCTTGTCGGCGTAGCGGGCGACAAAGCTGCCGGCGACCAACATGACGAAGGCGGAGATCAGGATCTGACGCATGACGAGGCCCGATGGTTGCGCCCGACCAGTCACATGCACCTGCCCAAGGCCGCCTTAACGCAGTGTTGGAAACTGCCACGTGCTTTTTGGATGGTGAGCGGACGGTTAACCGGATACGCGCAATTTTACGTGCCGCGCGGCTTGGCGCGGCGGGTGGCCGGCGCATGCAGCGGATCGTCCGGCCAGGGATGGCGCGGATAGCGGCCGCGCATCTCCGTCTTCACGTCGGCATAGCTGCCGCGCCAGAAGCCGGGCAGATCGCGCGTCACCTGCACTGGACGGTGCGCCGGCGACAAGAGCTCGATCACCAGCGGCACGCGGGAGCCGGCAATCGCCGGATGCTGCGCGAGGCCGAACAGCTCCTGCACGCGGATCGAGACGGTCGGCCCCTGCTCGGCCTCGTAGTCGATCGGCACAGATGAGCCGGACGGCGCGGTGAAATGGGTCGGCGCTTCGGCATCCAGCCGCTTGCGCAGCGCCCACGGCAATAATGTGTCGAGCGCGGCCGAAAGCTCGTCGGCGCCGATCTGCGCCAGCGCCGTCTTGCCGGAAAGGAACGGCGCCAGCCATTCGGCCGCCGTGCGCGCCAGCGCTTCATTGGAGAGATCGGGCCATTCATCGCCTTCCGCCTTGCGCAGGAATTGCACGCGATCGCGTAATTGCAATTGCGCTTTGCTCCAGGGCAGTTTGCCGATGCCGATCGCCGCGATCCCCTCGGCCAGCCGTTGCGCGCTCTCCGCTGTCGGCTCGACCGCTTTGGTCTGCTCGGCCAGCACGAGCGCGCCGAGCCGTCGGCTGCGCCGGGCGCGCAACGAAGCGGAAGCGGCGTCGAAACTCACCGCCTCGCGGTCTTCGATCTTGTCCGCAAAGCGCGCCTCGATCTCGGCGAGCGCGATCGGCGCCGCCAGAATGATGCGGCTCGCCGCCGCCGCGCCGGTCAGTTCCGCCACCGCCAGAAACGGCTCGCGCGCCAGCGCCGAAGCGGCATCGACATTGCCGCCACGGCCATTGGCGAGCAGGAATGCACCGTTGCCGCCGCCGCGGCTCTTGGCGATGCGGTCGGGATAGGCAAGCGCGAGCAAAGAGCCGGGCGATTGATCGCCGCCCGTTTCGTTGCCGCCCACAAGATCGCCCCACCTGCGCACCATTGCGCGCGCGTCCTCGGCGCGGCGCGAGCGGTCGCGGCGGAATTGATCGAGCCGATGGCGCAGATCGGGATCGTCGCCGCCGAGCCCGCGTTCGGTGAGCACCGCGGCAATGGCCGCCGCCTCTGCGCCCGCGCCTTCCGCGGCGGCATCGACCACCATGCGCGCCAGCCGCGGCGGCAGCGGCAGACGACGCAGCTTGCGGCCTTCCTCGGTGATGCGGCCTTGCGCGTCGATGGCGCCAAGCTCGCCGAGCAGGGTCTTGGCCTCGCTGAGCGCGGCCTGCGGTGGTGGGTCGAGAAAGGCGAGCTTGGCCGGATCGCTGACGCCCCATTGCGCCAGATCGAGCACGAAGGAGGAGAGATCGGCCGACAGAATTTCCGGCCGCGTGTAAGGCTCGAGCGCGCCGGTCTGCGGCTCGTCCCACAGCCGGTAGCAGACGCCCGGCTCGGTGCGGCCGGCGCGGCCGCGCCGCTGGTCGGCGGCGGCGCGCGACACCCGCACGGTCTCCAGCCGCGTCAGGCCGACATCCGGCTCGTAGCGCGGCACCCGCGACAGCCCGCTGTCGATGACGACGCGCACGCCCTCGATGGTGAGCGAGGTTTCCGCGATCGAGGTCGCCAGCACCACCTTGCGCCGCCCGGACGGCGCCGGCGATATGGCGCGGTCCTGTTCGCGCGCATCGAGTGCGCCAAAGAGCGCGACGATATCCACGTTCGGATCGGTGACGCGCTCCTTGAGCAGCGTCTCGGTGCGACGGATTTCGGCGGCGCCCGGCAGAAACACCAGAGCTGAGCCCGTATCGGCGCGCAAGGCGCGCTGCACGGCGTCCGCCACCTGGCTTTCGATGCGCGCCCGCGGATCGCGGCCGAGATAGCGTGTCTCGACGGGATAGGCGCGGCCCTCGCTTTCGACCACCGGGGCGTCGCCAAGCAGCGCCGCCACGCGGGCGCCGTCGAGCGTCGCCGACATCACCAGGATTTTCAGATCGTCGCGCAGGCCCTGCTGTACCTCGCGCGCCAGTGCCAGCCCGAGATCGGCGTCGAGCGAGCGCTCGTGGAATTCGTCGAACAGCACGGCGGCGATGCCGTCGAGCGAGGGATCGTCGAGCACCAGCCGCGTGAACACCCCCTCGGTGATCACTTCGATGCGCGTCCGCTTGGAAATTTTGGAGCCGAAGCGCACGCGCAAGCCGACGGTGTCGCCGACCTGCTCGCCGAGCGTCGAAGCCATGCGGGCGGCGGCGGCGCGCGCGGCGAGGCGGCGCGGCTCGAGCACGAGGATTTTCTTGTTCTTGGCCCACGGCTCGTCGAGCAGCACCAGCGGCACGCGCGTGGTCTTGCCGGCGCCGGGCGGCGCCACCAGAACGGCAGCATTGTTGCGCCGCCAACACGGCAGTGAGCCGCGGCAGCGCGTCGTCGATGGGTAAGGACGTCTGGAATTTGCGCATCGAATTCCGCTGTCGTCAGGATCGTCACACCCGCTCATTCCCGCGGAAGCGGGAATCCAGTCTAGGCCTCAGGCACAGGCCTGGACCCCCGCTTTCGCGGGGGTAAGCGGAAAATAAATCGTTGTGGAAATTAAAAGAGCTGGGTCCCCCGCCTGCGCGGGGGACGACAACTTCTATAGGCGGCAACGTATTTGATCATCGCTTCGCCCGCCCGACGCTTTCGTAGGCAAACCCGTGGCGCGCGACTTCGTCCGGCCGGTAGATGTTGCGCAGGTCGACCAGCACCGGGCGTTTCATCACGGTCTTGAGCCGCGCGAAATCGAGCGCGCGGAACTGCTCCCATTCGGTCACGATCACCAGCGCGGAAGCGCCCTCGGCGCAATCATAGGCGTCCTTGCAGAAGGCGACGTTGGTCATCAGCGGCTTGGCCTGCTCCATGCCGGTCGGATCGTAGGCGCGCACCTTGGCGCCCATGTCCTGCAGCGCGGTGATCAGCGGAATCGACGGCGACTCGCGCATGTCGTCGGTGTTCGGCTTGAAAGTGAGGCCGAGCACGGCCACTGTCTTGCCGCGCAGTTCGCCGCCGAGCGCCGCCGCCACCTTGCGCGCCATGGCGCGCTTGCGCGCGTCGTTGACCGCCACCACCGCCTCGATGATGCGCAACGGCGCATCGTGGTCCTGGCCGGTCTTGAGCAACGCCACCGTATCCTTCGGGAAAGCACGAGCCGCCGAAGCCGGGGCCCGCGTGCAGAAACTTCGAACCGATGCGGTTGTCGAGGCCGATGCCGCGCGCGACTTCCTGCACGTCGGCGCCGACTTTTTCGGCGAGATCGGCGATCTCGTTGATGAAGGTGATCTTGGTGGCAAGGAAGGCGTTGGCGGCGTATTTGATCAGCTCGGCGGTGCGCCGGTCGGTGAACAGGATCGGCGAACGGTTGAGATAGAGCGGGCGATAAAGCTCGGTCATCACGTCGCGCGCGCGCGCGTCGTCGCTGCCGACCACGATGCGGTCGGGATGCTTGAAGTCCTGGATGGCGGCGCCTTCGCGCAGGAATTCAGGGTTCGACACCACGGCGAATTCCGCGTCGGCGCGCGCTTCGCGGATGATGCGCTCGACCTCGTCGCCGGTGCCGACCGGCACGGTCGACTTGGTGATCATCACGGTGAAACCGTCGAGCGCGGCGGCGATTTCGCGCGCGGCGTCGTAGACGAAGCTCAGGTCGGCATGGCCGTCGCCGCGGCGCGACGGCGTGCCGACGGCGATGAACACCGCGTCGGCGGCTTTCACCGCGGCGGGCAGATCGTTGGTGAATTTGAGCCGGCCGGCGCGCGTATTGGCGGCGACCAGGTCGTTGAGCCCCGGCTCGTAGATCGGCACCTCGCCGCGCGTCAGCGCGGCGATTTTCGCGACGTCCTTGTCGACGCAGGTCACGTCGTGGCCGAAATCGGCAAAGCAGGCCCCGGAAACGAGGCCGACATAGCCGGTGCCGATCATGGCAACGCGCATGGAATTCTCTTGCGTAGACGCTTGTTCAAGCCACCCAGGGCCGGCGGTCTCATAGCAGAGGCCGCCCGAGGTGGCGAGTGCCCGCATTTTCTGTGGCCGAGTCGTGCGACAGATTGATTAACGCCGCGCCCGGGCCCACATTCGGGCCATGCCAACCAGCACAAAGTCCAAAGCGAAGAGCAAACCTGCGCACGACGCGCCCGTGCCGTACAACCCGGCGGCGCGCCCGCTGAAGAAGGGCGACCACCTCTTTTTGGTGGACGGCTCCGGCTACATCTTCCGCGCCTACCACGCGCTGCCGCCGCTCACCCGCAAATCGGACGGGTTGCAGGTCAATGCCGTGCTCGGCTTCTGCAACATGCTGTGGAAGCTGTTGGCCGAGATGAAGGACGACAAGCCGACCCATCTGGCGGTGGTGTTCGACAAATCGGAGAAGACGTTCCGCACCGAATTCTATCCCGAATACAAGGCGCACCGGCCGGACGCGCCGGAAGACCTCATTCCGCAATTTCCGCTCATCCGCGAGGCGGTGCACGCCTTCGAAATCCCCTGCCTGGAGCAGGCCGGCTTCGAGGCCGACGACCTGATCGCCACTTACGCGCGGCTCGCCTGCGAAGCCAAGGCGACCACCACCATCGTCTCCTCCGACAAGGACCTGATGCAGCTCGTCGGCAACGGCGTCACCATGTACGACACCATGAAGGACCGCCGCATCGGACGCGCCGAGGTGATCGAGAAATTCGGCGTTGGGCCGGAGAAGGTGATCGAGGTGCAGGCGCTGATCGGCGATTCATCCGACAACGTGCCGGGCGTACCCGGCATCGGCGTCAAGACCGCGGCGCAATTGATCGGCGAATACGGCGACCTCGAAACCCTGCTCAAGCGCGCGAGCGAGATCAAACAGGAAAAGCGAAGGCAATCGCTGATCGACAACGCCGAGATCGCGCGTATCTCCAAGCGCCTGGTCACGCTCGACCAGAATGTGCCGCTCGATGTGCCGGTCGACCAGCTCGCCGTGCACGAGCCGGACTACAAGCACCTCATCGCTTTCCTCAAGGCGATGGAATTCAACACCATCACCCGCCGCGTCGCGGAAAAAGCCGAGATCGACGCCTCGCAGGTCGAGGCGGACGCGAAACTGGTATCGGCCGCGCCCTCCGCTGCGCCGGCCGCGCCGACCGGGAAAACTGGCGATCTGTTTGCGTCCGCGCCGCAAGCAAAGCCCACCGCCAAGAGCGAGGCCAACGGCGCCCTGACCCCGATCTCTCTCGCCGCCGCGCGCGCGGAAGCCGCACGCAATCAGAAGATCGACCGCAGCAAATACGAATGCGTGCGCACGCTGGCGCGCCTGAAGCAATGGATCGCGCGCGCGCACGAAGTGGGCGTGGTGGCGGTCGACACCGAGACCACCAGCCTCGACGCCATGCAGGCTGGCCTGTGCGGCTTTTCGCTGGCGCTATCGCCCAACGAAGCCTGCTACGTGCCGCTCGCGCACAAGAAAGACGGCGGCGGCGATGGCTTGTTCGATGCCGGGCTGGCCGCCGACCAGATCAAGGAAGAGGACGCGCTGAAAGTTCTCAAGCCGCTGCTCGAGGACAAGAGCATCCTCAAGATCGCGCAGAACATGAAATACGACTGGCTGGTGTTCGCCCAGCGCGGCATCGAGATCCAGGGCTACGACGACACCATGCTGATTTCCTACGTGCTCGACGCCGGCAAAGGCGGCCACGGCATGGACGACCTGTCCGAGAAATGGCTCGATCACAAGACCATTCACTTCGCCGACGTCGCCGGCACCGGCAAATCGCGCGTCAGTTTCGATTGCGTCGCCATCGACAAGGCGACCGATTACGCCGCCGAGGACGCCGACGTCACGCTACGGCTGTGGAACGCGCTCAAGCCGCGGCTCGCCGCCGAGCGTGTCACTACCGTGTACGAGACGCTGGAGCGGGCCATGCCCGCCGTGCTCGCCCGCATGGAGCGGCGCGGCATTTCCATCGACCGGCAGGTGCTCTCAAGGCTGTCCGGCGAATTCGCGCAAAAACAGGGCGCGCTGGAAGACGAGATCAAGCAGCTCGCCGGCGAGCCGCTCAATCCGGGCTCGCCGAAGCAACTCGGCGACATTCTGTTCGGCAAGATGAATCTCCCCGGCGGCACCAAAACGAAAACCGGGCAATGGTCGACCGGCGCGCGCGAGCTCGAGGAATTGGCCGAGCAGGGCCACGCGCTGCCGCGCAAGATCCTCGACTGGCGGCAGGTATCGAAGCTGCGCTCGACCTATACCGAGGCGCTGCCGACTTACGTCAACCCGGCGACGCACCGCGTGCACACCTCCTACGCGCTGGCCGCCACCTCGACCGGCCGGCTGTCGTCGTCGGAGCCGAATTTGCAGAACATCCCGGTGCGCACCGAGGAAGGCCGCAAGATCCGCCGCGCCTTCGTCGCCGATCCCGGCATGAAGCTGGTGTCCGCCGACTATTCGCAGATTGAACTCCGCCTTCTGTCGGAAGTGGCCGAGGTGCCGGCGCTACGCAAGGCGTTCCAGGACGGCGTCGACATCCACGCCATGACGGCGAGCGAAATGTTCGGCGTGCCGGTCAAGGACATGCCGAGCGAGGTTCGCCGCCGCGCCAAGGCGATCAATTTCGGCATCATCTACGGCATCTCGGCATTTGGCTTGGCTGCGCAACTCGGCATCGACAAGAACGAGGCCGGCGCCTACATCAAGAAATATTTCGAGCGCTTCCCCGGCATCCGCGACTACATGGACGAGACGCGCGAGTTCTGCCGCGCCAACGGCTATGTGCTCACGCTGTTCGGCCGCAAGTGCCACTACCCCGACATCAAGGCCAGCAATGCCTCGATCCGTTCCTTCAACGAGCGAGCGGCGATCAATGCGCGCCTGCAAGGCTCGGCCGCCGACATCATCCGCCGCGCCATGATGCGCATGGAGGGCGAACTCGCCAAGGCCAAGCTCAGCGCGCAGATGCTGTTACAGGTGCACGACGAATTGATCTTCGAGGTGCCGGACGGCGAAGTCGCCAAGACCATGCCGGTGGTCAAGCGCGTCATGGAAGACGCGCCGCACCCGGCGGTCACGCTGCACGTGCCGCTGCAAGTCGACGCCCGCGCCGCCGACAATTGGGACGAGGCGCATTAACGGGCTCGTGCCCCGGACGCGGTGCAGCACGAAGTGATGCACCGCTGATCCGGGGCCTTTCCAGCCTCTGAATTTATAAAGGTCCCGGTCCTGCAGCGCACCGCAAGCGCGCTGCGCTGCGCCCGGGACACGACCTCAATGCTGCGTCGCCGGCTGGTGATGCCTCTCGAGAAACACCAGCGTCCGCTCGCGCGCGGCTTTGGTCGCGGCTTCGTTGTAGGGCGGCCGCACCTCATTGGCGAAGGCGTGACCAGCTTCGTAAATATAAGTTTCGGCCGACGGAAAGGCCTTGCGTACCTGGTCGATGATTTCCGGCGTCGAATTGGGATCGGTCTTGGCGAAGTGGAACAGCAGCGCGCATTTCGGCTTCAGGTCGAGATAGGTCGGCAACCGCGTGCCGTAGAAGGCGATCGCGCCGCGCAGATCGAGCTCGGCCGCCGCGCGCACGATGACGCCGCCGCCCCAGCAGAAGCCGAGCACCGACACGCCGCGATTGCTCTGCACGCGCGCCACCGCGGCGCCAACGTCGAGCATCACCTTGTCGAGCGGCAGGCCATAGGCGAGGTCGCGGCCCTTGTCGGGCTCGCTGAACGGGATCACCGTGCCGGGCGCCACGCGGTCGTAGACGCAGGGGAAGATCGTGTCGTAGCCGTCGCGCGCATAGGCGCGCACCACGCCTTTGAGCTGGTCGGTCAGGCCGAAAATTTCCTGCAATATGACCAGGCCGCCCTTGCTGGCGCCTTTGGGCGCGGCGCGAAAGGCCTCGAAAACATGGCCGTCGGCCGCGGTCAGCTTGATCAACTCTTCGATAATTTCATTCGACATTATTTGGCTTTCCCTCTGGTTACCGGAACGTCCGTTCGGATCGTTGGCGCTATGCGTTCAGCGCGGCGCCTGCTCTAGCATCGGTTTCATCACCGCATAAAGAGCGTTTTTCGCCTCGAAGCCGATGCCCGGCACGTCGGGCATGGTGACGCGGCTGTCCACCACCTTGCAGTTGTCGGCGAAGCCGCCGAACGGCGCGAAGACCTGCGGATAGAATTCGTTGCCGCCGAGACCCAGGCCCACCGCGATATTCAAAGCGAACTGGTGGCCGCCATGCGGCACGCAGCGCCGGCGCGACCAGCCGTGCGCGGCCAGCATGTCGAGCGTGCGCAGGTATTCGACCAGCCCATAGGACAGCGCCGGATCGAACTGCAGCCAGTCGCGGTCGGGCCGCAGGCCGCCGTGCCGGATCAGGTTGCGCGCATCCTGCATGGAGAACAAATTCTCGCCGGTGGCGAGCGGCGGCCGATAGCGCGTGGCCAGCGCCGCGTGCAGCAGGTAGTCGAGCGGATCGAGCGGCTCCTCGTACCAGCGCAGGTTATAGGGCGCGATTGCGTCGCCGCAGGCCAGCGCCTCGTCGAGATCGTAGCGGCCGTTGACGTCGACGCAGAGATTCTCGCCCTTGCCGCCGACCACTTTGAGCGCCGCTTCGATGCGCTTGATGTCGTCTTTGAGCGGCACGCCGCCGATCTTCATCTTCACGCAAGAATAGCCGAGGTCGAGATAGCGCTTCATCTCGTCCTGCAGGCCCTGGATGTCTTTGTCGGGATAGTAATAGCCGCCGGCGGCATAGACCCAGGCGGCCTTGTCGGCTTGCCCGTTGTTGTAGCGGTCGGCGAGCAGCCGCCACAGCGGCACGCCTTCAGCCTTGGCGAGCGCGTCCCACAGCGCCATGTCGAGCACGCCGACCGCGACCGAACGCTCGCCGTGGCCGCCCGGCTTCTCGTTGCGCATCATGACGTCCCAGCATTTCGCCGGATCGAGCAGCCCGCGCGCGTCGGCGATCTCGTCCGGCTTGGCGGCTTTCAGCCGCGGAATGAAGCGCTCGCGCAGCAGCCCTTGCGGCGCATAGCGGCCGTTCGAATTGAAGCCGAAGCCGACCACGGGCTTGCCGTCACGCACCACGTCGGTGTGGATGGCTACCACGCTCGCCGTCATCTGCGAGAAGTCGATATAGGCGTTGCGGATGGCGGAGGAGATCGGAACGACGATGTCGGTAATGCCAGTGATGCGCATGATGGCCCTCGGCGGGATTTGGGCTCTCCCATACCGAAGCAAACGCAGCTTGTCATCGCCGGGCTTGGCCCGGCGATCCCGCTTAGTTCGCCACTGCGTCCCTAAACGAGATGGCCGGGACAAGCCCGGCCATGACGGTTCATAATAATCCGATGCTCCGACTGCTTTCTGTCACCCTCGCCACCGCGCTGCTCCCCACCGCCGCCCAGGCCGCGCCGGCGCTAGACGGCGCGGGCATGGGCTGGCCCTGGGCGCTGCCCTTTGCCGGCATTTTGTTGAGCATCGCCACCGGGCCGCTGCTGTTCGCGAAATTCTGGCACGCCCATTACGGCAAGATCGCCGCTTTGTGGGCGCTGCTCACGCTGGCGCCGATCGCGTTGGCGTCCGGCGCGCCGGCCGCGCTCGCCGCCTTCGTGCACGCCGTGCTCGCCGAATATATGAGCTTCATCGTCCTGCTGTTCGCGCTCTATGTGGTGGCCGGCGGCATCCTGATCACCGGCACCTTGCGCGGCGGCCCGCTGGTGAACGCCGGCATCCTGGTGCTCGGCACCGCGATGGCGAGTATCGTCGGCACCACCGGCGCCGCCATGATCCTGGTGCGGCCATTGATCCGCGCCAACGCCGCGCGCAAGAACAATGCCCATGTGGTGATCTTCTTCATCTTCCTGGTCGCCAATATCGGCGGCGCGCTGTCGCCGCTGGGCGACCCGCCGCTGTTCGTCGGCTTCCTGCGCGGCGTCGATTTTTTCTGGACCACCACGCACCTCGCCTACGAGACGGCCATCGTCGCCGTGCTGGTGCTGGCGATATTCATCGCGCTCGACATCTGGCTCGCGCGCGGCGAGACGAAGGCGGCGTCCGTTGCGGCCGAACCGCTGCGCCTGCGCGGACTGATCAACCTGCCGCTGATCGCCTGCATCATCGGCGCCATCCTGCTCTCGGCCGCCTGGAAGCCGGGCATCGAGTTCGACGTCTATGGCACGCACGTCGCCTTGCAGAATCTGGTGCGCGACGGCGCACTCGTCGTCATCGCGCTCGCCTCGCTCTGGCTCACGCCCGACGAGCACCGCGCCGCCAACGATTTCACCTGGGAGCCGATCGCCGAGGTAGCCAAGCTGTTCGCCGGCATTTTCGTCTGTATCATCCCAGTGCTGGCGATGCTGGAGGCCGGCCACGACGGGCCGTTCGCCTGGCTGCTCAAGGCGGTCACCGCGCAAGACGGCTCGCCGCACGCGGTGGCCTATTTCTGGCTCACCGGACTTTTGTCGGCCTTCCTCGACAACGCGCCGACCTACCTCGTGTTCTTCCAACTCGCCGGCGGCGACACCGCCGCGCTGATGGGCAAGCTCTCAGCCACGCTCGCCGCCATCTCCATGGGCGCGGTCTACATGGGCGCGCTCACTTACGTCGGCAACGCGCCCAACTTCATGGTCTATGCCATCGCCAACGAGCGCGGCGTCAAGATGCCGAGCTTCTTCGGCTATATGCTGTGGTCGTTCGCCGTGTTGCTGCCGGTGCTCGGCCTGCTCACTTACGTTTCCGTCGGCTCGCGTTGACCTTGCCGCGCTTGGCGGCCGGCTTTGCAGCGACAGATTTGGCCGCCTTCGCCGGCAGCACCGCGATCGCCTCGATCTCGAACAACGCGCCCGGCCGCGCCAACTGCGAAATGGCAACGGTGGTGCTCGCTGGCGGCGCGGCCGTATTGAGGAACTCGTCGCGCACTTCGCGGAAAATTCCCATGTGCGACATGTCGGTGAGGTAGTTGTTGATCTTCACAACGTCCTTGAAGCCGGCGCCGGCCGATTCCAGCGCGAGCTTGAGATTCTGGAACGCTTGGAACGCCTGCGCGCGAAAATCGTCGGGGCCGCCGACCAGCTTGTTGTCCAGGTCGAGACCGAGCTGTCCGGCGATGAAGATCAGCCGGTTCGGCCCGGTCGCCTCGACCACATAGGTGTAGCCGGGCGGCTTGGCCAAGGTTTTCGGATTGTTGAAACGGACGTTTGCAGCCACGGATCACCTCCCTATTGTGCGGCACCATTCGTGCCCGGCGGCCGATTATGCGCGAGCCCGCGTCTTTGCTAAAGGCCGAACTTGACTCCCTGCCGCGCCTGCCGGACTTTGCGCGCAATTACGACGGGTGCGGAAGGCCGCGTGAGGCCGGGCGCCTGGACTTGGGGGGAGTTCGGCAATGACCGCGCATGCGGCATCACATGTTTATTTCGGCCTGAACGCGATGTGGGTTTCCACGTTCGTTCTGGCAATCACCTACGCCACCATCATGTCGGAGAAGGCCAACCGCGCGATCGTCGCGCTGGTCGGCGCCGGCGTGATGATCCTGGTCGGCGTGCTCGACCAGGAAGAGGCGATCCACGGCATCGACTGGAACACCATCGGCCTGCTTACCGGCATGATGATCCTGGTATCGATCTCGCGCCGCTCCGGCATGTTCCAATATCTCGCCATCTGGTCGGCCAAGGCCGCCAAGGCGCATCCCGCCGGCATCCTGTTCATCCTGCAGATCACCACGGCCGTGCTCTCCGCGTTTCTCGACAACGTGACCACGGTGCTGCTGATCGTGCCGGTGACGCTCGCCATCTGCGGCACGCTGAAAGTCCCGGCCTACCCGTATCTGTTCGCGGAGATCTTTGCCTCCAATATCGGCGGCACCGCCACTTTGATCGGCGACCCGCCCAACATCCTGATCGGCTCGCAAGCCGGCCTCGCCTTCAACGATTTCGTCTATCACCTCACGCCGGTGATTCTCGTCGTGATGGTTGTGCAGGCGCTGATCATTCACGTGCTCTGGGGCAAGGACCTCAAGGCCTCGCATGACGCCGAGGCGCGGGTGATGGCGATGAATCCGGCGGATTCGATCGAGGACTGGCTGCTGCTCAAGCAGTCGCTCGCCGTTCTCACCATCGTCATGGTCGCCTTCGTGCTGGCGCGGCCGCTACATCTCGAGCCGGCCACGATCGCCATGTTCGGCGCCGCCATCCTGATGCTGCTCGACAACTGGTCGCATCATTCCGAAAAGGCCGCGCAAAATATTCACGCCACCTTCGGCGACGTGGAGTGGATCACCATCTTCTTCTTCATCGGCCTGTTCATCGTCGTGCACGGCGTCGACGTCGGCGGCCTGCTCACCCTGCTCGCCAACAAACTTGTGGCGGCGACCGGCGGCAACATGGCGCATGCTGGCTACGCCATCCTGTGGGCGTCGGCGGTGCTGTCGGCGATCGTCGACAATATCCCTTTCGTCGCCACCATGATCCCGCTGATCAAGAACATGGCGCCGTCATTCGGCGGCGCCGACCACATTCAGCCGCTGTGGTGGTGCCTGTCGCTCGGCGCCTGCCTCGGCGGCAACGGCACGCTGATCGGCGCCTCCGCCAACCTGACGGTCGCCGGCATCGGCGAACGCAACAAGGTGCCGTTCAAATTCATCACCTATACGCTGTACGCCTTCCCAATGATGGTGGTGTCGGTGGCGATCTGTAATCTCTATGTGTGGTGGCGGTATTTCTAGCCTCCCCGCCGACTGCAACCTTCCGCCCCTCCAAGCGTTGATAAGTGCGGCTTCGCCGATCATGCGCGAAGCGCGATCAACCACAGGGGCTTGCGATGGCCACTCGAGCGAGCGCGCTTTTGCGCGCATCGACCGGCATATTTGCCGCTGGCCTGCTGACACTGGCAACGCCGGCGTCGGCGCAGGGCTTGTTCGAATTCCTATTCGGCGGCTTCCACCAGCGCGCATCAGCCGAGGTGCAATCCTATGCCGAGCCGAACGACTTCTTCCGGTCGCCCGACCGGCCGCGCGAGCGCGCCGAGAGCGGCCCGGCGAGCGCCTACTGCGTGCGCATGAGCGACGGCTTTTACTTCCCGGTGCAGGCGCATGCCGGCGTCAGCGCGGCGCAGGCCTGCCACGCCTTCTGTCCGGCCAGCCGCACGCGGCTTTATTCCGGCGCCGGCATCGACCACGCGGTCGCGTCCGACGGCAGCCGCTACGCCGATCTCGACACCGCACTCCTCTACCGCAAGCAACTGGTTGCCGGCAGCACCTGCAACGGCCGCGATCGCTTCGGATTGGCGCATGTGGACGTAAACACCGATCCGACGCTGCGGCCCGGCGACATCGTCGCGACCAGGAACGGCCTGGTGGCGTTCACCGGCATGAAAAACAAGGTGGCCGATTTCGCGCCGCTCGGCAGCGACCGCGCCATCCTCAAGAGCACGCGTGAGAAACTCGCCGGTGTGAAAATCATGCCGACCAGCCGGGACGCCTCGCGCGCGACGCCGATGGTGTTGAGCGAAGGCACGCGCAGCGATGACAATCGCCGCGCTCAGCTTTCGAGATAGCCGGCCACTTCCTCACCCAGCGACAGCGAACTGGTCAGCCCCGGCGACTCGATGCCGAACAGCTGCACCAGTCCCGGCAAGCCATGCTGCGCCGGCGCGTCGATCAGGAAATCCGCCTGCGGCTCCTTCGGCCCGGTGAGCTTGGGCCGGATGCCGGAATAGTCCGGCGCCAGTGACCCCTCGGGCAGACCGGGCCAGTAGGTGCGGATGCGCTCATAGAACAAATTCGCGCGCGTCGGATCGACGTCGTAATTTTCGTGCTCGACCCATTCCACGTCCGGCCCGAACCGCATGCGGCCGGCGAGATCGAGCGTCACATGCACGCCGAGTCCGCCGACGATCGGCGTCGGATAGATCAGCCGCGTGAACGCCGGCTTGCCGGCGTAAGTGAAATAATTGCCTTTGCCCAGGATCAACCGCGGCACGCGCGCGGCCGGATAGTCGCGCATGGAGCGCGCCACGGCTTGCGCGCCGAGCCCGGCGCAATTGACCACGGCGTCGAAAGCGAATTCGACGCCGTCGCCGCCGAACAAGACGTGCCATTGGCCGTTCTTGCGCAGCGCGCCTTTGACCGGCGTATTCAAGGCGATGGCGCCGCCCAGATCCTCGAGGTCGCCGCGCAGCGCCAGCATGTAAGCGTGGCCGTCGATGATGCCGGTTTCCGGCGAGTGCAGCGCGCCGATGCAGAAAAGCTCCGGCTCCATGGCGCGCGCCGCGTTGGCGCCGAGCATTTCCAGGCCTTCGACTTCGTTGATGTGGCCTTGCTTTTCGATCGCCAGGATTTTTTCGAGTTCCGCCTCGTTGGTGGCGACGACCAGCTTGCCGCATTTGCGGTGCGGCACGCCATGCGAAGCGCAGAATTCGTACAGCATGCGCCGTCCGCGCACGCAGTGGCCGCCCGCGCAGCGTGCCGGTCGGGTAATACATGCCGCCATGGATGACCTCGCTGTTGCGCGAGGAAATGCCGGTGCCGATGGCGTTGGCCGCCTCGGCCACCACCACCTCGTGGCCCTTGCGCGCGGCCGCCCGCGCCACCGCCAGACCGACCACGCCGGCTCCGATTACCAGGACTTGCATAGGGGAGATTGTCTCGACGGCTGTGGCAGCAAGGAATTCAAGGAACTGCCATTAATCCATGATTTGCACAAGAATCGCTTTTAACAGTTATGCGCATTGGACCTTGACCGGGCGCGCGGCTCAGGCACATTCGCGCTCGAATCCTCGAAAAAGGCGGACTTGAAGATGCGCAAAACGGCGTTGAAATGGCTGGCTGTCGTGCTCGGCGCCGTACTGGCGGGACCCGCGCTTGCCGCCACCTGCCACAATACCGGCAGCTACGAGACCTGGCTCGCGGCCTTCAAGAAGGAAGCCGCCGCGCAGGGTATCTCGCAGCGCGTGATCGCCGAAGCCTCGCCCTCTATGACCTTCGATCCGGCCATCATCCGCCGCGACCACGGCCAGTCGGTATTCCAGCAGACCTTCCTGCAATTCGCCGACCGCATGGTGGGCGGCGCCCGCATCCCCAACGGGCTCGCCCAGATCAAGAAGCACGCCGCCGTCTTCGCCGCGGTGGAAAAGAAATACGGCGTGCCGGCGCCGGTGCTCACCGCCTTCTGGGGCCTGGAGAGCGACTTCGGCGGCAATTTCGGCAACTACAAAATCCTCAGCGCGATCGCCACGCTCGCCTATGACTGCCGCCGTCCCGACTTCTTCCGCAAGCAATTGTTCGACGCGTTGCGCATCATCGAGCGCGGCGACCAGCGCGTCGACGAGATGATCGGCGACTGGGCCGGCGAATTCGGCGGCCTGCAGTTCACCGCGTCCGATTATCTGAAGAACGCGGTCGACTTCGATGGCGACGGCCGCCGCGACCTGATCCACAGCATTCCCGATACGCTCGCCTCCGGCGCCAATTTTCTGGTCAGCCTCGGCTGGCATCGCGGCGAACCCTGGCTGCAGGAAGTGCGCGTGCCGCAAAACCTGCCGTGGCAGGAGGCGGACCTGACCATCACGCACCCGCGCTCGCAGTGGGTGGCCTGGGGCGTGCGGGCCGCGCACGGTCCCGCATTGCCGGCCGACGATATGACGGCGTCGATGATCCTGCCGATGGGCCGGCACGGACCGGCCTTCCTCGCCTACCGGAATTTCCAGGCCTTCCTCGGCTGGAATTCGGCCTACGTCTATTCCACCACGGTCGCCTATTTCGCCACGCGGCTCGCCGGCGCGCCCGCCTTCGATCACGCCGGCGCCAAGAATGTCGTGCCGCTGACCACGCCGCAGGTCATGGACTTGCAGCGCTTGCTGATCAAAAACGGCTACGAGGGCGTCGGCGACGTGGACGGCAAAGTCGGCTCCGGCACACGTGCGGCCGTCAAGAAGGCGCAGGTGAAGCTCGGGCTGCCGGCGGATTCCTATCCGACCGTGGAATTGATCGAGCGCCTGGGCGGTGGGCACGTCGGCGGTGCCAGCCGCTAGCCCCGCCACCGCGCCATCCGCGGCGCCCGATCTCCGTTCACGACATCGCAAACCACCGCAGGGTTGGCGGCGGCCGGGCGTTTATAGGGTTGGAAGCATCTGAATGTTGCACCGCGCACTTGCGCGCGTCGCAAATTGCGCTTTGCAGCATTGCAGAACATTCATGTGCGATCACAACTGCGCGAAAAACCATGGGGGAATTTGAACCCCCGGCCTATTTCCGCAGTTGACGGATCGCCTGCGCATCCGGGTGCTGTGGAGGACGGATCATGAGGAAACTGGCAGGAAAACTGGCGGTCGCGCTGGCAGTGGCGGTTATCGCGATGCCGCTGACGGCCTACGCGCAAGGTGCCGGCGGCGCCGCTCAAGTCCGCAGTGGTAGAGGCGGCGGCGGCGTTCACGTCGGTGGCGGTGGCGGACGATCCTTCGGCGGGATGTCCGTTGCGCGGCCGGCAATGCGGTCCTTTACCCCGCATGTCGGCGGACGAAGTTTTACGTCGCATATCGGCACGCGAAGTTTTACGCCGCATGTCGGCACACGAAGCTATGTCCGGCGATCGACGCAATTTGGGACAGTGCACCGCGGCACGACGTTCAACCGCTCGGTCCAACGCACGCAACGCCTGCGCACGGTAACGCAGCCGAATACCGCGCTGCGCACGTTGCGCAGGACCACCGGCGTTCGCACCAATGCGCTCCGCCGCAACGGCACCGCCGGCATCACGCCGCTAGCGGCGCAGCAAGGCCGCTTCGGCTCGCGTTTCGCGGGGCGGGCGGGCAATCGTTTCGCCAATGTCGCCGCGCACCGCGCCTGGCGGCGCGGTCTGCGCGCCGGATTCGTGCCGTGGTACGGTCCGGTGTTCTGGCCCTACGCCTATTCCGATATTTTCGACTACGCGTTCTGGCCCAACGGCTATGACGACGGCTTCTGGGACTATGCCTATGACGATTTCGTCGACGGCCTGTTCTGGGGCGAATATGGCCCGCCGGAGATCTACGCCTATGCGCGGTCGGCCGGCCCGCGCGTGAGCTATGCGGGCGTGCAGGAACTGTGCAAGCAGCCCGGCACCGGCATCACGGCTTGGCCGTTCGCGGAGATCCAGCGCAAGGTCGGCTTGAGCGACGAGCAGAAGCAGTTGCTCGGCGACATGCGCAAAGCCGCGGCGGATGCCGCCGCGACGTTCAAAGCGTCATGCCCCGCGGAAAACGCTTTCCCGCTGACGCCGCCGGGACGGCTGACCGCGATGACCGGGCGGCTGCAAGCGACGCTCGACGCCGTCAAGGTCGTGCAGCCCGCGCTCGACAAGTTCTACAATTCGCTGAGCGACGAGCAGAAAGAACGCTTCAACGCGCTCGGCCCCAAGCGCGTTGCGAACAATGCCGAGACCGCCGCCGCTCTGCCGCATGACAGCAAGAGCTGCTCGGAGGCGAAACCCGGCCTCGCCAATCTGCCGATCGAGAAGATCGACGAGATCGTGAAGCCGACCGGCGCGCAGGAAGATGGCCTCAAGCAGTTGCAGGACGCCACCAGCAAGGCGGTCTCGCTGCTGCAAGCGGCCTGTCCGGAGGACACGCCGCTCACTCCGCCCGGACGTCTGGCGGCGATGGAGAAGCGTCTGCAAGCCATGGTCGACGCGGCGAGCGCCGTGAAGCCCGCGCTCGACAGCTTCTATTCGTCGCTCTCCAACGAGCAGAAGGCGCGCTTCGACCGCATCGGCCGGCAATTGGCCGAGAGCAACGGCTGATCGTCCGGCGCGTGAAACGATAAAGGGCGGCCCGCAAGGCCGCCCTTTTTAATGACCGGCTTTGGATTTTTCGCTAAGAACATTGCAGCATGCCCTTTGCGCTTACCGGCAAGGTCCAAGTACGAATTGAAAAGTGTGCATTGAACCGACCATGAGCATTGACGCGCCGCTTTGTCCCCCGCCCGATCCCAATCCGCATGCGCCAAGTTTCGCGGTACCGGTAGGGGCCACCGATTGTCATGCCCACGTCTTCGGCCCGGCGTCGCGCTATCCCTACCAGGACAACCGTTCCTATACGCCGCCGGACGCGCCGCTCAGCCAGCTTCGCGCCATGCACAAGGCGCTCGGCATCCAGCGCCTGGTCGTGGTGGCGGCGAGCGTGCACGGCACCAACAACAATCCGGTGCTCGACGCGGTGGCGGCGGACCCTGAGAATTTGCGCGGTATCGCGACCGTCGGCGCCGACATCGGCGACCAGGAACTGGCGCGGCTCAAGGATGGCGGAATCCGCGGCATCCGGGTCAACTTGGTCGACAAGGGCGGCAATCCGTTCGGCTCACTCGATGCGTTGGGCGGAATCGCGGAGCGAATTCGCGATCTGGGTTTTCACATCGAATTGCTCGTGCACGTCGAAAGCTTCCCCGAGCTGCGCGCGCTCGCCAAACGCATTTGTGTGCCGCTGTCGGTCGGCCATATCGGCTACACTAAGGTTGCAGCCGGCGGTCTCGATCATCCGGGCTATCAGGAATTCCTCGCCTTGCTGCGCGACGGCTATTTCTGGGTCAAGCTGACCGGCCCCTCCCGCATCAGCGCGCATGGCAGCGTTCCCTATTCCGACGTCGCGGCCATGGCCAAGGCGGTGATCGCGGCGGCGCCGGACCGTGTCGTGTGGGGATCGGACTGGCCGCACGTCATGCAGGTGAAGCCGATGCCGAACGACGGCGACCTCCTGGATGCGCTCGCGCAATGGGCGCCCGACGCGGCACAACGCCGGCGCATTCTGGTCGACAACGCCGCGCGCCTGTATGGATTTGCCTGAGCGCGTTCATCGCCGGCGCTTTCAAATAAAAAAAGGCGGCCCAAAAGGCCGCCTCTTATCCTGTTTGTCATGCCCGCGAAGGCGGGCATCCAGTAAACGCGGGCGCTAGCGACAATCTAGACCTTCGACGATTACTGGGTCCCCGCTTTCGCGGGGACGACTACCTCAATTACTCCGCCGCGATGCGCACTTCCGGCGCCGCCGCCTTGATGTCCGCCGTGACGTGATCCTCGTACTTGGCGAAGTTCTTCTGGAACATACCGACCAGCGCGCGCGCGGTCTTGTCGAACTCGGCCTTGTCCTTCCAGGTCTTGAACGGATTCAACAGATGCGGCTCGACGCCGGTGACCGAGGTCGGCACCGAGAAGCCGAAATAGGGATCGGTGCGGAAGTCGGCACCTTTAAGCGATCCATTGAGCGCGGCGGTCAACAGCGTGCGCGTCGCCTTGATCGGCATGCGGCGGCCCTCGCCGTATTTGCCGCCAGTCCAGCCCGAGTTCACCAGCCAGACGTCGGCCTTGTACTTGTTGATGTAGTCGCGCAGCAGGTTGGCGTAGACCGACGGATGGCGCGGCAGGAACGGCGCGCCGAAGCAGGTGGAGAATTCCGGTTCGACGCCGACCAGCCCCTTCTCGGTGCCGGCGACCTTGGCGGTGTAGCCAGAGAGGAAGTGGTACATCGCCTGCGTCGGCGTAAGCTTGGCGATCGGCGGCATCACGCCATAGGCGTCCGCAGTCAGGAAGATAATGTTCTTCGGGTGCCCGGCGCGGCCGGAACGCGACGCGTTCGGGATGAAGTCGAGCGGATAGGCCGAGCGGGTATTTTCGGTCTTGGAGCCGTCGTCGTAATCGGGAACGCGCGTTTCCGGATCGAACACCACATTTTCCAGCACCGCGCCGAAGCGGTTGGTGGCGTCCCAGATCATCGGCTCGGCTTCCTGCGAGAGCTTGATGCATTTGGCGTAGCAGCCGCCCTCGAAATTGAAGATGCCGTCCGGACCCCAGCCGTGCTCGTCGTCGCCGATCAGAATTCGCTTTGGATCGGCCGACAAGGTCGTCTTGCCGGTGCCGGACAGGCCGAAGAACAGCGCGCTCTCGCCGTCGTGGCTGACGTTGGCCGAGCAGTGCATCGGCATGACGTTCTCGGCCGGCAGATAGAAGTTGAGCGTGGTGAACACCGACTTTTTCATTTCGCCGGCGTAGGAACTGCCGCAGATCAGCACGATCTTGCGGGTGAAATCGATCGCCACCATGGTGTCGGAGCCTTCGCGGCCGCCGTGACGCTTGGCGTCGGGGCGGAACGACGGCAGGTCGACGATGGTGAGCTCGGGCACGAACCTGGCGAGGTCCGCGCGCTCGGGGCGGATCAGCAGCTGGCGGATGAACAGCGAGTGCCAGGCATATTCGGTGAACACGCGCGTCTTGATCTGGTACTTCGGATCGGCGCCGCCGTAGAGATCCTGCGCGAACAGCGTCTTGCCCTTCACGTGCGCCTGGAAGTCGGCGAGCAGCGCGTCGAAATTTTCGCCCGTCATCTTGCGGTTGCCGTCCCACCACAGGGAATCGCGCGTGAGATCGTCAACGACGGTGTGCTTGTCCTTAGGGCTGCGGCCGGTGTGATGGCCGGTAAAAGCGCCGAGCGCGCCACCCGCGACAACCGAAGCCTCGCCGGCACGAAGCGAGTGCTCGTAGAGCGGCGCTTCCGTCAAATTCCAATGGATCGCGGCCAGATCTTTTAAGCCGAACTTATCGGCGCCATAGGCACCGTTCCGCACACCCGTTTCTTGCACGCGATATCCTCCCAAACCGGCGGGCCACTCCGAAAACCCTCGACGGGGCCATTGAGCGGTCTTGCAGCCCTACAACCTTAGTATAGCCGCTCGTCTAAAGGCGCGCGACCATAGTCACGAACAATCTGAAAGCCAAGACTAAAACCCATATAGCGGAAGCAATCGTCATTGCGCTGCATCAATAGGTTAAGCCGGTGCCGCGAAGGAAGCGGCGCTGATGTCTGAGCCATCAAACGGCCTGCGGATTCCGCCCGACCGATGGCAGCCGGCCGGCGCATTAACAACGGCCGCAGGTCTCAGCGTGCCCGCGCCTCATCGGCGAGTTGCTTCAGCATCGCGCGCAGCGGCCCCGGTCCGGTGACGCGTTGCGGGAAAAACAGCCGCAACGCCGTACTTCCCTTTTGCAATTCGAGCCCTTCGGGATCGATGCCGGCGCAAGCCCAGCCGCCGTCGGGCGCGCCGAGCAATTTGGTGGCGTAGAGCCGGCAAGCCTCGGCGTGGTCGGCGTTCATATGCGCGATGGCGTCGGCTTCCGCTTCGACCAGCGCCGCGGCATCCGCAATATCGGTCAGCACCTCGCTCGCGCTGAGGTCGGCGGCGCGCGCGAATCCGCCGTTGAGATGGGCCGAGACGACCGCCATGCGCCAGAACGCGAAATCGCCGAAGCCGGCATAGAGTTCCGACTTCGGATGCCGCGCCAGAAACCGGCGGCGGATGCGCGGGTCATCGGCACTGTCGCGGGCGACCGGCGCAAACGTGCCCAGCACGGTGAGGCGGGGATGCGTCAGCGCATCGCCTTTGCCGGTCTCGGCCAGCAGCAGCGAGGCGCGGCCGTCAACTTCGAGGTTGGCGGTATGGGTGGCGAGCCGCGATACCAGGATCAGCGGCGCGCCGTCGCTGTCGGTCGCGACATTGACCAGCGACGCGAACGGGTGGCCGCTGTTGCGGTCGAGCGTCGCCAGCGTTCCGGTGCGGGTGGCGCGCAGCAGGGTCTTGGCCACCTCTTGCGGCATGAAATCCGCCGGGGGCCGCCCGTTTTCCGGTATGCGGCCCGGCATGGCGCCCGGCAGTGGCGGTGTGGCGGTAGCCTTGCTCATGACGGACTCTCGTCTCTCGGGTTAACGATATCGGCTCCGGGGCGCGTTCTTGCGCCAAATGGCCTTGAATTCGCTACCGAATCACATAGTTGTTGCAAAGAGGCCACATTTCAGACCCTGTTTATGGGCTTCAAAACATGCGGGAACGTCATGCTAGGCGACGCATAAAGAGGGGCTCATGCCAACCATCGCTCTCGTCGACGACGACCGCAATATCCTGACCTCCGTTTCGATGGCGCTCGAAGCGGAAGGCTATCGCATCATGACCTATACCGACGGCGCCTCCGCGCTCGACGGTTTCAAGACCTCGCCGCCCGATCTCGCCATTCTCGACATCAAGATGCCGCGCATGGACGGCATGGAGACGCTGCGCCGCCTACGCCAGAAGAGCGACATTCCGGTGATCTTCCTTACCTCCAAGGACGAGGAGATCGACGAGATGTTCGGCCTCAAGATGGGGGCCGACGACTTCATCCGCAAACCGTTTTCGCAGCGGCTTTTGGTCGAGCGCGTCAAGGCGGTATTGCGCCGCGCCTCGCCGAAGGACGCCACGGCGCCGAAGGAAACCGACGCCAAGGCGCTCGAGCGCGGCCAGCTGCGCATGGATCCGGAACGCCATACCTGCACCTGGAAGAACGATCCGGTCACGCTCACGGTCACCGAGTTCCTCATCCTGCAAGCGCTCGCCACCCGCCCCGGCGTGGTGAAAAGCCGCAACGCGCTGATGGACGCGGCCTATGACGACCAGGTCTATGTCGACGACCGCACCATCGACAGCCACATCAAGCGTCTGCGCAAGAAGTTCAAGGTCGTCGACGACGACTTCGAGATGATCGAGACGCTCTACGGCGTCGGTTACCGTTTCAAGGAAACATGACGCATCTTTAATGATGTGCCGGTCCCGGCGGACTGACACAGCATCCCGGCGTGCGGTAAAATCACGGCGCGTGCGCATGACGCCGAAAAGCGGGCACCGGTTTTCGGATAAGGTCATGCGCCGGTAAAAAGGCCCACGATCAACCCGGCTGGATTGAACGACGTGCTCGATCGGACCGCCGAAATTCTGGCGCAGAACGCCGAAGCCGAAAGGCGCGGCGAAGAAACTCTACGGCCCGAGCGCAAGCGCTTCGACGCGATCCGTCGGCCGCTGCGCTCGGTTTGGCAGTTTTTCGTTTCGCAAAGTTTCTCCAGCCTCACCCGCCGCATCGTCTTCCTCAATCTCACCGGCCTGGTCGCGCTGGTGGTCGGCGTACTCTATCTGTCGCAATTCCGCGCGGGGCTGATCGACGCGCGCGTGCAGAGCCTGCTGGTGCAGAGCGAGATCATCGCCGGCGCCATCGCCGCTTCGGCGACGGTGGAAAGCGACGCCGTCACCATCGATCCCGAACGGCTGCTCGAATTGCAGGCGGGCGAAAGCTACGGGCCGTCCGACGAGGCGCAATCCGGCATCGAATTCCCGATCAACCCGGAGCGGGTGGCGCCGGTGCTGCGCCGTCTGGTGTCGCCGACCAAGACGCGCGCGCGCATTTACGACCGCGACGGCGTGCTGATCCTCGACAGCCGCAATCTCTATGGCCGCGGCGACGTGTTGCGTTTCGATCTGCCGCCGCCGGATACCGAGCAGCCCGGCCTGATCGAGCGCGCCTTCATCGCCATGCGCCGCTGGTTCGGGCGCGGCGACCTGCCGCTCTACAAGGAGCTCGGACCGGAGAACGGCAAAGGCTATCAGGAGGTGCAACAGGCGCTCGGCGGGCTGCATGCCAGCATGGTGCGGGTCAACGACCGCGGCGAGGTCATCGTCTCGGTCGCGGTGCCGGTGCAGCGCTTCCGCGCCGTGCGCGGCGCGCTGATGCTGTCCACGCAGGGCGCCGACATCGACGACATGGTGGAGGCCGAGCGGCTCGCCATCGTCAAGGTGTTCCTGGTCGCGGCCGGCGTCATGGTGGTGCTCTCCATGCTGCTCGCCGGCACCATCGCCGGCCCGGTGCGGCGGCTTGCCGACGGCGCCGAGCGCGTGCGCCGGCGCATCCGCAGCCGTGTCGAAATCCCCGATTTCACCCGCCGGCGCGACGAGATCGGCGAACTGTCGGGCGCGCTGCGCGAAATGACCAACGCGCTCTATACCCGCATCGAGGCGATCGAAAGCTTCGCCGCCGACGTAGCGCACGAACTGAAGAACCCGCTTACTTCCCTGCGCTCGGCGGTCGAAACCCTGCCGATGGTGAAGAGCGAAGACAGCCGCAAACGCCTATTCGCGATCATCCACCACGACATCAAGCGGCTCGACCGCCTGATTTCGGACATTTCCGACGCCAGCCGTCTCGATGCCGAATTGCAGCGCCAGGAAGCGGGCATTGTCGATCTCTGCAAACTGCTGGACGGACTGGTGACCACCGCCAACGAACTGAATACCGACGACGTCAAGGTGACGCTCACTTTCGAGGGCGCCAACAAAGCGCAGTTCAACGTGCCGGGTCACGACTCGCGGCTGGGCCAGGTGGTCAGCAATCTTATCGACAATGCGCGCTCGTTCTCGCCGCCCGGCGGCACCGTGCGCATCGTAGTGCGCCGGCTCAAGAACGAGGTCGAAATCGTGGTCGACGACGACGGCCCCGGCATTCCGTCCGACGCCTTGGAAAAGATCTTCGAGCGCTTCTACACCGACCGGCCCAACCAGAGCTTCGGCCAGAACTCGGGCCTCGGTCTGTCGATCTCCAAGCAGATCCTCGAAGCCCATGGCGGCAGCATCCATGCCGCGAACCGCACCAGCGTCGCCGCCGGCCAAGCGGACCAAGAGCCGCGCGTGCTCGGCGCCCGCTTCGTGGTGCGGCTGCCGGCGACGTGAGTTGCTGTCGTTCCGGGGCGCGAGCCATAAGCGCGTTTACGCGCGTCTTCGACGCGCTATGGCGAGCGAGCCCGGAACCCATACTCCGCAGCGACGAGGTTTAGACGCAGGTGCCAAACATCATCACAGGGGTTATGGATTCCGGGCCCGGCGCTCCGCGCCGTCCCGGAATGACAAATGAATAATTCCATCCACGCCTCCGCCGTGCTGATCGGTTCGAAGGCGGCGCTGATCCGCGGCCCGGCCGGCGCCGGCAAATCACAACTGGTCTGGGATCTGCTGCAGGCGGCAACGCAAGGCGCCCTGCCCTTCGCCCGGCTCGTCGGCGATGACCGCGTTCACGTCGAGGCACATGCCGGCCGGCTGCTGGTGCGGCCGGCCCCGGCGCTCGCCGGCATGCTCGAAATCCGCGGCCTCGGTATCCGGCACCTGCCCCATGAGCCGGTAGCGGCGGTCGCCCTGGTGGTGGATTTGGCGGCCGCGGACGCCGCCCGGCATCCGCCACAAGAGGCCGCAAAAGCCGTCATTGATGGGGTTTCCCTGCCGCGGCTTGCGGTCGCACCCGGTATGCCCGCCCTGGGCCTGGTGCTGGCGTGGCTCAGGGCTCTCCCCGCCAGCAATTGACCTTAGGCCAGCATCTGGGCTAACTCCGCCTCCCGCGTCCGGTGGAAATAATTAACTATAACGGGCCTAGAATCGCCTCCGCCGAAAACGGACACTACAGAGCCCCCCTTTGGCATCACCTTTTCGCAGTGCAGCAGAGCGCTTATATAGCGAGGCAAGCCCTTGCAACGGGCCTTCGAATGAGCCTCAATGCGCGCCCATTCGTGCGGTGCAACGTAGCGCCCGCGAGGAGTTCGGGATGATCGGCCTCGTATTAGTAACCCACGGGCGGCTCGCCATCGAGTTCCGCTCAGCGCTGGAGCACGTCGTTGGCCCCCAGCGCCAGATCGAGGCGGTCACCATCGGCCCCGACGATGACGTCGAACAGTGCCGCAAGAACATTGTCGACGCGGTCAAGCGGGTCGATAGCGGCGAAGGGGTCGCCATCCTCACCGACATGTTCGGCGGCACGCCCTCCAACCTCGCCATTTCCGTGATGAGCCAGCCCAAGGTCGAAGTGCTGGCCGGCATCAATCTGCCGATGCTGATCAAGCTCGCCAAAGTGCGCGAGACCTGCCCGCTCGAACAGGCGGTCACCGCCGCGCAGGAAGCCGGGCGCAAATATTGCACCATCGCCAGCCGGGTCCTCACCGGTAAATGACCGGCCCGGTGCAAGCGGACGGCGACCTCCCTCAGGATAGCTCCGCCGCCGTCGTGCGCGAGATCGGGATCGTCAACAAGAAGGGCCTGCACGCCCGCGCCTCGGCCAAATTCGTGCAAACCGCCGAACAATTTGACGCTGCCATCACCGTGACGCGCGGTCACGAAAGCGTCGGCGGCACCTCGATCATGGGCCTGATGATGCTGGCAGCGGGGCCCGGCGTCAGCATCACCATCCAGGCGACCGGCAGGGACGCGGCCAAAGCGGTGGACGCGCTGTGCGCGCTCGTCGCCAACCGCTTCGGCGAAGAAGATTAGCGGTGAATGCCGTCCCTCCCCTCAAAGGGGAGTGGTTAAAGCGGACATAAAGAAATCTTTATATATGCGTTGCGGCCCCCGCCACGGCCTGTTATAGGCTCGCCCAATCCACCCCTTTTCCCCTGCGCATAGGACCGCCATGACCGCCTCCGCCAAATCGAAGCCCAAAGCCGGCGACTACGTCGTTAAGGACATCTCGCTCGCGCCCTGGGGCCGCAACGAGATCAGCCTGGCCGAGACGGAAATGCCCGGCCTGATGGCGACACGCGAGGAATACGGCCCGACGCAGCCGCTGCGCGGCGCGCGCATCGCCGGCTCGCTGCACATGACGATCCAGACCGCGGTGCTGATCGAGACGCTGACCGCGCTCGGCGCCGACGTGCGCTGGGCCTCGTGCAACATCTATTCGACGCAGGACCATGCCGCCGCCGCGATCGCGCAGGCCGGCACACCGGTGTTCGCGGTCAAGGGCGAGAGCCTCGTCGAATACTGGGATTACACCCACCGCATCTTCGAATGGCATGACGGCGGCTTCCCCAACATGATCCTCGACGACGGCGGCGACGCGACGCTGCTGTTGCATCTCGGCATGCAGGCCGAGAGCAACCCGGCGGTGCTCGGTCATCCCGGCAACGAGGAAGAGGAAGTCCTGTTCGCCGCCATCAAGAAGCGGATCAAGGATCAGCCCGGCTGGTACACCAAGCTCGCCAAGGAAGTGCGCGGTGTCACCGAGGAGACCACCACCGGCGTGCACCGGCTCTATCTGATGGCCAAGGAAGGCCGCCTGCTGTTCCCGGCGATCAACGTCAACGACAGCGTGACCAAATCGAAGTTCGACAATCTCTACGGCTGCCGCGAGTCGCTGGTCGACGGCATCCGCCGCGGCACCGACGTGATGATGTCGGGCAAGGTGGCGATGGTCGCCGGCTTCGGCGACGTCGGCAAAGGCTCGGCCGCTAGCTTACGCCAGGCCGGCTGCCGCGTGCTCGTTTCCGAAGTCGATCCGATCTGCGCGCTGCAGGCGGCGATGGAGGGCTACGAGGTCACCACCATGGAAGATGCCGCGCCGCGCGCCGACATTTTCGTCACCTGCACCGGCAATGTCGACGTGATCACGCTCGACCACATGCGCAAGATGAAAGACCGCGCCGTGGTCTGCAACATCGGCCACTTCGACTCGGAGATCCAGGTCTCGTCCTTGCGCAATCTGAAATGGAACAACATCAAGCCGCAGGTCGACGAGATCGCCTTCCCCGATGGCCACCGCATCATTCTTCTTTCGGAAGGCCGCCTGGTGAACCTCGGCAACGCCATGGGCCATCCGAGCTTCGTGATGTCGTCGTCCTTCACCAACCAGACGCTGGCGCAGATCGAGCTGTGGACCAATCCCGGCAAGTACCAGAACCAGGTCTACACCCTGCCCAAGCACCTCGACGAGAAGGTGGCGCGGCTGCATCTCGACAAGATCGGCGTGAAGCTCTCCAAGCTCACCGACAAGCAGGCGACCTATATCGGCGTGCCGCAGGAAGGCCCGTTCAAGAGCGATCATTACCGGTATTGAGCGGTTTCGTGCCCCGGATGCGGCGCAGCACGAAGTGATGCGCCGCTGATCCGGGGCCGTTCCAAATTCAAAATTTGCGAAGGTCCCGGTTCTGCAGCGCACCGTTTCGCTTCGCTACACGCTGCGCTGCGCCCGGGACAAGCCTCTCAACGCGGCGGCACGATGAAAATCGCGTAGCGCTGCGGCTTGCCGGGAAATCCGAGAAAATTGCGCACGATCTCGGTCTCGATGCGCCGGCCGCCAGCGGCTTGCGCGCTCGCTTTGTTGCGGCAGCCGGCGTCCTCGGCAAAACACACGATCGCCATTCCGCTGCGCGCGAGGCCGGCCGCGTCCGGTTGCGGTATGTCGGGCAGCACGCGCGGCCGGTCCGCCGCGTAAGTGATGACGCCTTCCGCAAGATCGCCAGTACCGCCGACAAGTTTCAATGGCAATGGCGTCGTCTCATGCCAAACGCGCTCGACTTCGCCCGCTAGCAGATTGGCTTGCGCCGCGGCGGGCTGCGGGCCGTTGCGCTGCGCGATGATGGCGATCGCCGGCGAAGCGATCAGCATCGCCAGCGGTAGCAACACGCAGGCAGCGAGAATGCGGCAGGTGTTGCTTTCGCTGAAGGTCACGTCCGGCGGCGACAGCAGCAGGACCGGCAGCAGCGTCCAGGCCGACATCGACCACAGCGAGGTAATCTCGGTGCCGCTCATCAGCGCGGCGGCGGCGGGCAGCAGCAAGGGCCCCCAAAACGCCGCCGCCGCCAGCCGGCGCTCGGTATCGGCCGGCCACAGCATGTCGGCGATCGCCGCGCGGCTAGGCCGCGCCGCAAGTAGCACCACGATCACCGGGATCGCCACATAGCCGAACGAGCCGGCCAGATAGCCGAGCGCGCCGACCGCGGTCGGACCAAACGATTTGTCGCCGTGCACAACCATCGCATAGGCGAACGACTCGAAGTGATGTTGGTAGAGCCAGACCAGATGCGGCGCCAACACGGCCAGCCCGACGGCAACCGTGATCCAGGGCGCCGCTGAGCGGAAATAGCCGGTCCGGCGCTTGTCGATCAGGGCGGCGACGAGCAAACCGGCCAGCAGAAACACCGACCAGTATTTGCCCAGCATGCAGGCGGCGGCGCCGGCGCCAGCGAGCGCGGCGTAAAGCGCGCTGTGCGTCTTGTACGAGCGCAGAAACCACCACGTGGTCGCCGCCCAGGCCGGCAGCAGCACGGTGTTCACGTTGAACTTCAGGGCGTGGAAATTGAAGAACGGCACCAGCATCAGCAGCGCCAATCCGGCGACGCGCTTCTCGATGGTGAGATAGTCGGCTGTGAGCCGCCAGACGATCCACAGCGCGATGGTCGGCATCAGCATCGCCAGCAGGTAATAGGACCACTCGGCGAGCGGAAACACGCCGAACCACAGCCACGCGATCGCCGCCGCGAGCGGCGGGTGCTTGTAGCCCCAGGCCAGATCGCGCGACCAGGCGATCACCTCGGTCATGTCCGGGTGCAGGCCCTGGCTCGACTTGGCGATGGTGCCGTAGACCGTCCACAGCACCAGATAGACCGCAAGCGAGGCGAGCACGGCGCGCTCGCGCCGCGCCGGATCGGTGAGCGCCGCGTACAAGCGGTCGATGGGCGAAAGCAAGCGCATAAGGAGGCTCTATGGCATGTGGGGGCGGTATTCGTCCAACCACTCGCCGTCATTCCGGGGCGCGGCCTTTAGGCCGCGAACCCGGAATCCAGGGGCTAAATGGCACCACTTTAGTTGTGGCTCTGGATTCCGGGTTCGCTCGCCATAGCGCGTCGAAGACGCGCGTAAACGCGCTTATGGCTCGCGCCCCGGAATGACGCGGAGATTGCTTGAAGGTAGGGGTGCCGAGTGTTATCTCGCCGCCATGACGGCTGCCCCAATCAACAATATCCGCAATTTCTCCATCGTCGCGCATATCGACCACGGCAAGTCGACCCTGGCCGACCGGCTGATCCAGCTCACCGGCGGGCTCGAATTGCGCGAAATGAAGGAGCAGGTGCTCGATTCCATGGACATCGAGCGCGAGCGCGGCATCACGATCAAGGCGCAGACCGTACGGCTCAATTACCGGGCACGCGACGGCAAGGACTACATCCTCAACCTGATCGACACCCCAGGCCACGTCGACTTCGCCTACGAGGTTAACCGCTCGCTCGCCGCCTGCGAGGGCTCGCTGCTGGTGGTCGACGCCAGCCAGGGCGTCGAGGCGCAGACGCTCGCCAATGTCTACCACGCCATCGACGCCGGCCATGAAATCGTGCCGGTGCTCAACAAGGTCGACCTGCCGGCGGCCGAACCGGAAGCGGTCAAGAAACAGATCGAGGACGTGATCGGCCTCGACGCCTCGGACGCGCTCATGATTTCCGCAAAGACCGGCGAAGGCGTACCGGAGGTGCTGGAAGCCATCGTCACACGCCTGCCGCCGCCGAAGGGCGACCGCGATGCGCCGCTCAAGGCGCTCTTGGTCGACAGCTGGTACGACGTCTATCTCGGCGTGGTGGTGCTGGTGCGCGTGGTCGACGGCGTGCTCAAGAAGGGTCAGCGCATCCGCATGATCGGCATCGCCGCGCATTATGAGGTCGACCGCGTCGGCGTGTTCAAGCCCAAGCTGACGACCGTCGACGAGCTCGGCCCCGGCGAAATCGGCATGCTCACCGCCTCGATCAAGGAAGTGGCCGACACGCGCGTCGGCGACACCATCACCGACGAGCGCAATCCGGTAGACGAGCCGCTGCCCGGCTTCCGCCCGGCGATCCCGGTGGTGTTCTGCGGCATGTTCCCGGTCGACGCCGCGCAATTCGAAGACCTGCGCGCAGCCATGGGCCGGCTGCGGCTCAACGACGCCAGCTTCACCTACGAGATGGAGACAAGCGCCGCGCTCGGCTTCGGCTTCCGCTGCGGCTTCCTCGGCCTGTTGCATCTGGAGATCATCCAGGAGCGGCTGGCGCGCGAGTTCAATCTCGATCTGATCGCGACCGCGCCGTCGGTCATCTACAAAATGAAACTGCGCAACGGCAAGGAAATCGAGATCCATAACCCGGTCGACATGCCGGACCCGACGCAGATCTTGTCGATGGAAGAGCCCTGGATCGAAGCGACGATTTTGACGCCGGACGAATATCTCGGCTCCGTGCTCAAGCTGTGCCAGGACCGCCGCGGCAGCCAGAAAGAGCTCACTTACGTCGGCAACCGCGCCATGGTGAAATACGACCTGCCGCTCAACGAGGTGGTGTTCGACTTCTACGACCGGCTGAAATCGGTGTCGCGCGGCTATGCCTCGTTCGATTATCACCTGACCGACTACAAGGAAGCCGATCTGGTCAAGCTGCAGATGCTGGTCAACAGCGACCCGGTCGACGCTTTGTCCATGCTGGTGCATCGCACCCGCGCCGAGAGCCGCGGCCGCGCCATGGCGGAGAAGCTGAAAGAGCTGATCCCGCCGCACATGTTCGTGGTGCCGATCCAGGCCGCGATCGGCGGCAAGATCATCGCGCGCGAGACCGTGCGCGCCTTCCGCAAGGACGTGACCGCGAAATGCTACGGCGGCGACGCCACGCGCAAACGCAAGCTGCTCGACAAGCAGAAAGAAGGCAAAAAGAAGATGCGGCAATTCGGCAAGGTCGACATTCCGCAGGAGGCGTTTATTGCAGCGTTGAAGGTGGATACTTGATCGCGGCGCAGAAGGTAGGTGTGTGGACTTCTAACGTTCCACCGCTCGTCCCCGCGGAAGCGGGGACCCAGCGCTTTGGCCAAAGAACTGGATGCCCGCTCTCTCGGGCATGAGCGCAGGAACAGCAGTTACTCCGCCGCGTCGCCGATCGGCCGCAGTTCTCCAGCGTCTTTCATGTCGTCGTGCAACGCGATCGGATCCCAATCGTAGCCGTTAGGCCACGTCAGAACGCCATCCTCGACGAACACGCGGCGGAAATAGGCCGGGTCCTTGAGCGGATCGAGCATGGGGCCACTCTCGCTCGTGATGAAGGAGAAGTCGCGCTCGCCCCTCGTGTCGTCGGAAAACTCGATGACGAGGCGATAGTCGCCAACCGATTTCGCGGTGCGCACCTTAATCATTGTCATCGTCCGGCCCTGCAATTCGCTCAAGCGGCGCATGCGTTCGTGCACGCGTCCAGTTTTCCAGCAACGCCTCCCGCCGCAAAGCGATCCATCCTCTCATGATCAGCATCGCGGTCGGCGGCAATTTCCCACGCAAGATACGCGCGTCCTCAATGGCAATCAGCGCTTCATAGCCTTGATAGCTGACATGAATATGCGGCGGATTGTGGTCCCGGTAGTACATCGAAACCGCAATTCCAAGAAAATAGGCAATTGTAGGCACGCCGGCCTCCCCGAAAATTGGGCGGGCAAATCGTAGCACAAATCGGTGCCCTCCTATCATCATGACCCGACGTCAAAATTTCTTGTCTAAAAAACTTATCCCCGCCCTCCAAACCGCCCTTATATTTCACCCGCCTTGTTCGCTGAGGGCGTCATCTCGAGTGACGTTACGATGGCGGAGCAAGGTGCGGTGCGCCGACAATGCGCGCCGACGAGTGGAGCGCCGGGAGGCGCAGCGCCCGGGCAGCAGGCCTCGCAAACCTGCCGCATGCGGCGCGCGCGCCACGGGGCAGGCCTCGCAAGCCTGTCTCGTATCGGCGCGCGGGCGGCCCGATCGCAAGGGCGGCCCAAGGGGCGCCGTAGCGCAGCGCCCTGGCGCCTCCCGGCGCTCCATTCCCCTTTGGGAAAGGAAAAAGGGAAGCAGGCGTGTCCCGCGCCTTAAAGAATAGGGACGGCGGAGCATTGGCTGTTTGAAAATTGAATTGGTGGATTTGCGAGGCGATGTACTCTGCTGTCGTCCCCGCGAAAGCGGGGACCCAGTAATCGCGAACGTCTCGGTCAAATTGTTAGGTCACGGCGTACTGGATCGCCCGCCTGCGCGGGCGATGACAGTTGGGGGCGCGCTACCGCATATTCTCCCAGCGCTGGCGCGCGAGGTCGGCATCGGCCGCACCCCGCGCTGCGTTGAAGATATCCCCGACGCTGCGGCGCGTGCGCCGCGCCTCGCTGCGCGCCGCCGGCTCGGGCCGCTCGCCGGTCACCACGATGGTGGTGTCGCCGACATGATCCTTCACCAGCGCGAACAAGAGTGCGGCGTTGTCGGGATGCAGGCGGATGCAGCCGTGCGAGGCCGGCCGGCCGAGATGCGAGATCTCGTAAGAGCCGTGGATGGCATAGCCGCCGTCGAAGAAGATCGAATAGGGCATCGGCGACCAGTCGTATTTGCGCGAGAACCATTTGCGCGCCAGCCACTGAGGCTTGTAGGTGCCGTTCGGCGTGCGGTAGCCCCAGCGCGCGGTCGACACCGGCCATTCGTAGCGCGGCGCGCCGTCGACCGTGACCGACAGGCGCTGCGCCGTTTTGTCCACGGTCACGACGATGCCGGCCTTGGCGGGCGCGAGGCCGCCGAACAGAACGGCGACGACGGCAAGGGCAATGGCAAAACGCGGCATCGCGAGCTTCTCCCGAAGGCGAATTGCGGCATCATCTTGGCAAGATTTTTTTAATTTTCACGTAAAATCATGTGGTTTTAGTTACCATCGGGGCCGCGCCGGTTTTTCCGGGCAATTAACCTGACAAGCGCCGGCAAAATCGCTAGATCGAAAGCATCATGACCGCCCGCTTCGCCGCCGCCTTTGCCCTGTCGCTCGCCTTTGCCGGCGCTTTTACCGGCAGCGCCTATGCGCAGACGCGGGCGAACGCGGCGCCCGCCGTCGCGGTGCCTGTGCCGCCGGCAAAGCCGGCGGTCGACGAGAAAAAATTGCCGGCGAAGCTGCTGTTCTCGCGCGCCAAGCTGCCGAGCCTCGGCCACGCCATGGCCATCGGCTACTACCCGCGCGGCTGCCTGCAGGGCGGCGTCGAACTGCCGGTCGACGGCCCGAACTGGCAGGTGATGCGGCTGTCGCGCAACCGCAATTGGGGCCATCCGGAACTGGTCAAATTCCTCGAGCGCTTCGCGCCGCGCGCCGCCAAGGCGACCGGCTGGAAAGGCATCCTGGTCGGCGACATGGCGCAGCCGCGCGGCGGCCCGCTGCCGTTCGGACACGCGAGCCATCAGATCGGGCTCGACGTCGACATCTGGTTCATGCCGATGCCGAACCACGAGTTGAGCAAGAAAGAGCGCGAGGACATTTCCGCCAACGACCTGGTCGCGCCCGACAGGCTGCACGTCAATCCGAAGACCTGGACGCCGTCGGACGTCGCCTTCATCAAGCACCGCGGCGGAGCAGCCCGAGGTCGAACGCATTTTTGTCAATGCCGCGATCAAGAAGGAATTGTGCCGCGTCGAGGACAAGAAACACGACGGCTGGATGGAGAAGGTGCGGCCCTGGTACGGCCATGCCGACCACATCCACGTGCGGCTGAAATGTCCGGCCAATTCGCCGAACTGCCGCAAGCAGGAGCCGGTGCCGGCCGGCGACGGCTGCGCCGCCAAGGACCTGGCCTTCTGGTTCAAGGACTCCATCCTGCACCCGAAGCCGTCACCGCCGCCGAAAGTGCCGCCGAAACCGCTGACGCTCGCCGACCTGCCGGCGGCCTGCAAAAACGTGATCGACGCGCCGGCCAATCCCAAAGCCGCGGAACGCTGATCGATCAATCCTGGTGATCGAAACATCGTGAACATTCGTGCCGCGAATGTTCACGGCACGCGGCGATGGCGCTAGACTGCCGGCCATGGCCGACGACATCGAAACCTTGCGCGAGCTGGAAAAGAAGATCCTCTGGCTCGCCAGCTGGACGATCCACAACGCCAATCATCTGCGCGAGAACGACGACGGTCTGAAGGTCGGCGGCCATCAGGCCTCGTCGGCCTCGCTCGCCACCATCATGACCGCGCTCTACCTCGACGTGCTCAAGCCCGCCGACCGCGTCGCGGTGAAGCCGCACGCCTCGCCGATCTTCCACGCCATTCAATATTTGCTCGGCAAGCAGACGCGCGAGCGGCTGGAGGCGTTCCGCGGCTACAAAGGCGCGCAGAGCTATCCGTCGCGCACCAAGGACGCCGACGACGTCGATTTCTCCACCGGCTCAGTCGGCCTCGGCGTGGCGCAGACGCTGTTCTCCTCGCTGGTGCAGGATTACGTGCGGGCGCACGGCTGGGGCACCGACCGGCCGGAAGGCCGCATGGTGGCGCTGGTCGGCGACGCCGAGCTCGACGAAGGCAATATCTTCGAAGCGCTGCTCGAAGGCTGGAAACAGGGCCTGCGCAATTGCTGGTGGATCATCGACTACAACCGGCAAAGCCTCGACGCGGTGGTGCGCGAGGGCCTGTGGGAGCGCTACGAACAGCTGTTCAAGAATTTCGGCTGGGACGTGGTGATCCTGAAATACGGCTCGCTGCAGCAGGCCGCGTTCAAGGAGCCGGGCGGCGAAAAATTGCGGCAGTGGATCGACCGTTGCCCCAACCCGCTCTATTCGGCGCTGGTGTTCGCCGGCGGCGCCGCCTGGCGCAAGCGGCTCAATGACGAAATCGGCGACCAGGGCGACGTCAGCCGGCTGATCGAGAAGCGCTCCGACACCGAACTCGCCGCGCTGATGAACAATCTCGGCGGCCACGACCTGCCGTCGGTACTCGAGGCTTTCCATGCCGCCACCAGCGACAAGCCGACCTGCTTCATCTGTTACACGGTCAAGGGTTTCGGCCTGCCGATGGCGGGCCACAAGGACAATCACGCCGGCCTGATGACGCCGGCGCAAATGGAGGCGTTCCGCAAGGCCATGGCGGTGCGGCCCGGCCACGAATGGGACAAGTTCGAAGGCTTATCGCTGCCGGCGGAGAAATTACAGAAGTTCCTCGACCGCGTGCCGTTCGCCGCCGGCAAGGCGCGGCGTCTCGGCGCGCCGGCGATCGAGGTGCCGGAAACGCTGCCGGTTGCCATGCAGCCGGTGATGGCGACGCAGACCGGCTTCGGCGCACTGCTCAACGAAATCGGCCGCGGCGACAGCGACTTTGCCCAGCGCATCGTCACCACGTCACCGGACGTAACGGTCTCGACCAATCTCGGCCCCTGGGTGAACCGGCGCGGCCTGTTCGCACGCCAGGCCATGGCCGACACCTTCAAGAGCGAGCGCATTCCGTCGACGTTCAATTGGGAATTCTCGCCGAAAGGCCAGCACATCGAGCTCGGCATCGCCGAGAACAACCTGTTCATCCTGCTGTCGGCGCTCGGACTTTCGCACAGCATCAACGGCGAGCGGCTGCTGCCGATCGGCACGCTGTACGACCCCTTCATCGCGCGCGGGCTCGATGCGCTCAATTACGCCTGCTACCAGGATGCGCGCTTCATTTTGGTGGCGACGCCGTCGGGCGTCACGCTGGCCGGCGAAGGCGGCGCGCACCAATCCATCGCCGAGCCGCTGATCGGGCTGGCGCAAGACGGCCTCGCCGCCTTCGAGCCGGCCTTTGTCGACGAACTGGCGGTGATCCTGCGCTGGGCCTTCGCCTATATGCAGAAGGATGGCGACGCCGCTCCGTCCGAGCGCAACTGGCTGCGCGACGAAACCGGCGGTTCGGTCTATTTGCGGCTGTCGACGCGGCCGGTCGAGCAGATCGAACGCAAAATGACGGACGAACTGGCGCAGCAGATCGTCGACGGCGCCTATTGGCAGCGCTTGCCCGGGCCGAACGCGCAGGTGATCGTCGCCTATACCGGCGCCATCGCGCCGGAAGCGATCGAGGCGGTCGGCCTGATGGGCGAGGATCGACGTGACGTTGGCCTGCTCGCCATCACCTCGGCCGACCGGCTCAATGCCGGCTGGACCGCGGCGCAGCGCGCGCGCGAGCGCGGGCTGGTGCATGCCCGCTCGCGTATCGAGCGGTTGCTCGCTGACGTGCCGCCGCATTGCGGCATCGTCAGCGTGCTCGACGGCCACCCGGCGACGCTGGCCTGGCTCGGCGCGGTCGCCGGCCACCGCACGCGGCCGCTCGGCGTCGAGCATTTCGGCCAGACCGGTTCGCTCGCCGATCTTTACCGGCACTACGGCATCGACGCCAACGCGATTGTCGCGGCCGCGCAGGCGATCGCGCCGGGCAGGCCGATCCGGCACTTGAAGGCGCTGCCGTAAATTACATGCGCCCCATCGAGCTGATCATGCCGACGCCCAAGACCGCGCCGACGATGCCGAAAACGACGAGATAGACCACGAACACGCAGACGATGACCGCGATCGTATAGATGATCGCCTTGCTTTCCGGCGGCTTCATCAGCGCTCCGATGCCGGTGTGCAGCAGATAGATGCTGTACAGCCCGAGGATGCTGAGCACGCCGAGGAACGGAATGATGTGGAATACGCCGGCAACCCAGGCGGCGGTCGGCGCATAGGCCGAGACCTTCATTGCGTTGTCGAGGTTTTTTTGCCCGTCGAACACGCCGGCCAGGTAGTCGATGACGTAGGCCATCACAAAGACGCCGACCAATCCCAGCACGTAGGCGACAATCGCGTGCAGCAGTCCGGTCACGATGCCGACGTGGAGCGGCCCATAGCCGATAACGACGCCGCCGATGAACGTGCACACCGGCGGGATCGCCGAGACGATGCAGACATAGTTCGGAAACAGATAACCCGCGTCGCCCGGCTCACTGCCGATCACCGGCCATTCGGATTTCGGTTGCAGCAGAATTGCTTTGACGCGCTCGACGAGATTCATGACACCCCTCCTCTAATCCTCGTGTTGACGTTCAACCCTGTCGATCCTCCAAAATCATTGCGGCGCCTTTTTCCGCGATCATCATGGTCGGCGAATTGGTGTTGCCCGACGTAATCGACGGCATCACCGAGGCGTCCGCCACGCGCAAACCATCGATACCGATCACGCGCAGCCGCGCATCGACGACTGCGTTCGGATCGTCGGCGCGGCCCATGCGCGCGGTACCCACGGGATGGAAAATGGTGGTGCCGATGTCGCCTGCCGCCTTGACGAGGCCGGCCTCGTCGTCGTCGCGCACCTGCGGACCGGGCAGATATTCGGACGGCGAATATTTCTGCAGCGCCGGCTGCGCGACGATCTTGCGGGTGATGCGGATCGCATCGGCGGCGACGCGGCGGTCCTCCGGCGTCGCCAGATAATTCGGGTGGATCGCAGGCGGCACGGCCGGGTCCGCCGATTTCAGCGTAAGCGCGCCGCGGCTGGTCGGCTGCACATTGGTGACGCTGGCGGTGAAAGCCGGAAATGGATGCAGCGGATCGCCGAACTTGTCGAGCGACAACGGCTGAATGTGATACTGCAGATTGGCGCGGTCGCGCGTGGCATCGGACTTGGTGAAGGCGCCGAGCTGCGACGGCGCCATGGTCAACGGCCCGCGCCGGAACAGGGCGTAATTGACGCCCATCCAGGCGCGCGCCAGCAGCGACGAATACATCTCGTTGAGCGTCGTGATGCCGGTCACCTTGTAGATCATCCGCAATTGCAGATGATCGTGCAGATTGCCGCCGACACCAGGCTTGTCGAGCACAACGGGGATGCCGAATTGCGCAAGCTGCGCCGCAGGTCCGACGCCCGATAGCATCATGATCTGCGGCGAGCCGAGCGAGCCGGCCGCCATGATGACCTCGCCGCGGCAACGCGCCGAACGCGTGACGCCGTCCTGCCGCCAGCGCACGCCGGCCGCGCGTTTGCCGTCGAACAGCAGGCCTTGGACTAGGCAACCGGTTTCCAGCCGCAGGTTTTGCCGGTTCAACACCGGTTTGAGGAAGCCGCGCGCCGCCGACCAGCGCCGCCCGCGCTTCTGGTTGACGTGGAAATAGCAGGAGCCTTCGTTGTCGCCGGTGTTGAAATCGTTGACCGGCTTAATGCCGTATTGCGCCGCTGCTTCGCGCCAGACGTCGATGATGTCCCAGCGCAGGCGCGGAAATTCGACGCGCCATTCGCCGCCGGCGCCGTGGTGGGCGTTGGCGCCGAGAAAACTGTCTTCGTGCTTCTTGAAGTAAGGCAGCACGTCGTCCCACGACCAGCCGGGCAAACCGAGCTGGCGCCAGTGATCGTAATCGCCGGCCTGCCCGCGCATGTAGACCATGGCGTTGATCGCCGACGAGCCGCCGATCACCTTGCCGCGCGGATAATTCAAGCTGCGGCCGTTCAGCCCGGGCTCTGCCTCCGTCTTGAACATCCAGTCCGAGCGCGGATTGCCGATGGCAAACAGATAGCCGACCGGAATGTGAAACCAGATCCAATTGTCGCGGCCGCCGGCTTCCAGCAGCAACACGCGGTTTTTCGGATCGGCCGACAGACGATTGGCCAGCACGCAGCCGGCCGAACCGGCGCCCACCACGATGTAGTCGAACTCGCCCTCGATGGGCGCTACGTCCACCATTGCCGTTTCCTCGCCCTGCCGGAGCGGATTTTACCCGGCTTGGCGAGACTTACTAGGCTTCGCCGGACCTGCGGCCACAGGCGGACGGTGTAAGATGGCGCGATGTTCCCGCCCGAGCGCATCGTCTGCCTGACCGAGGAAACCGTGGAGACGCTCTATCTCCTTGGCGAGCAGCGCCGCATCGTCGGCGTGTCCGGCTATGCGGTGCGCCCCGCCCAGGTGCGCAAGGAGAAGCCGCGCGTTTCCGCCTTCATCTCCGCCGACGTGCCGAAAATCCTGGCGCTCAAGCCCGACCTGGTGCTGACCTTCTCCGACCTGCAGGCCGACATCGTCGCCGACCTGGTTCGCGCCAATGTCGCGGTGCACGCCTTCAACCAGCGCGACGTCGCCGGCATCTTCGACATGATCCGCACGCTCGGCGCGCTGGTCGGCGCGGCGGAGAAAGCGGACGCGTTGGCCCGTTCGCTTGCCGCACGCGTCGATGCGGTGCATGAGCGCAGCCTTCGTTTGCCGCGCCGCCCGCGGGTCTATTTCGAGGAATGGGACGAGCCGATGATCTCCGGGCTCGGCTGGGTGGCGGAACTGATCGAGGCCGCCGGCGGCGTCGACGTGTTTCCGCAACTCGCCGTGCGCAAGAACGCCAAGGACCGCATCGTGTCGCCCGCCGAGGTGATCGCCGCCGCGCCTGACATCATCATCGGCTCCTGGTGCGGCAAGAAATTCGTGCCCGGCAAGGTCGCGGCCCGGCCGGGCTTTGCCCAGGTTCCCGCGGTCGCCACCGGCTGGCTGCGTGAGATCAAATCGACCCTGATCCTGCAGCCGGGGCCGGCGGCGCTCACCGATGGGCTCGACCGGCTGGCCGCAATCATCGCTGAATGGGCTGAAAACCCGGCGCCGCAGGCCCAAAAATAGGCCAGCGGGGGCGCGTGAATTCGGCCCGCTAACGTGCTAAGAGTCGCGGCCGCGCAGCAGAGGACATGACAGCGATGAAGCCGAACAAAGCCCGCACCGACCTGTTGATGGATCTGGGACTGGTGGCCTTCCTCATCGCTTTAGACGTGGTGGCAAGGCTGGTGCCGCATGCGCCGGGCTTCGTGCCGATCGCCGCCAGCGCGCTGTTCGCCGGGCGCGTGCTGCGTATCCCGGCGCTTGCGCCCGTGGTGCCGGTCGCCGCCATGGTGCTCAGCGCCTTGGCGCTTGGTGCCGACGATTGGCGGGTTGCGCTCATCGGCACCGTGGCGATTTCGCTGCCGGCCTTTGTCGGTATCCTGTCGCGGCGCTGGCCCGGCATTCCGGCGACAGCCGCCGTCATGGTGGCCTGCTCGCTCGTCTTCTTCGCGCTTTCGAATTTGGCGTACTGGGCCTTCAGCGGGACGTACAGCCTCGACTTAGCGGGCCTGACTCAGTGCTACATCGCGGCGCTGCCTTTCCTGCAAAACACGGTGGCAGGCGATTTGTTCTGGACCGCGGTGCTGTTCGGCGCTGCCTGGGCCATCCAGAACGGCGCGATGCTGGCGGGCCGCGCGCGCTAAGGGTTTCGTGCCCCGGATGCGGCGCAGCATGAAGCGCAGCGTAATGCTGCGCTGCTGATCCGGGGCCTTTCCAGATTCCGAATTTTTAGCGGTCCCGGTTCCGCAGCGCACCGTTGCACGCTGCGCTGCGCCCGGGACAAAGGCTCAGCCGATCCACTTCTGAATACGGTTCCAGCGTGCTTTGAGCCGGCCGGCGATATCGGCCGGCTCTTCCGGCTCGGCCAGCCGCAGGCCGACGGTGGTGACGCGGCCATTGCCGACTTTGTGCGCCAACAGCGCGATCGGGCCGAGCTGGACGATGTCGCCGGTCTTGGCGGCGCGGCCGAGGTGCTGGGTGAAGAAGTCAGCCAGCGCCAATTCCATATGATCGGCGGCGACCTGCAGGCCATAAATTTCGGCCAGCGCCCCGAGCGTCGCATCGCCCGGCACGAAAAAGTCGCCGAGCAGGCGCGGATCGGGTGCGGCCGGCGGCGGCATCTTGACGAAGAAGCGGTCGAGCGCCTGCGCCTTCTCCGGCGGCGCCAGCAGATAGACATAATCGCCCTCGCGCACCGGATGGGCTTCCGCCGGCGTCAGAATTTCCTCGTTGCGCACGACCAAAGTCGGCCGCGCCCAGTTCGGGATCAGCCCACGGCGCAGGAACGGGCTGTTGGCCGGCACCGGATAGCCGACGATTTCGCGCGTCAACTGGCCGGGCAGATCGAGCTCGACGCGGCGCGGCAGCGGATCGCTGCGCGCAAACGACATGTCGAGCTTGCGGGCCGCCATGGCCACGGTCCAGCCCTGGATCAAGAGCGACGACAGCACGACCACGAAGGCGACGTCGAAGAAAAGATAGGCGGCCGGCAATCCAACCAGCAGCGGAATGGAGGCGAGAAAGATTGCCACCGCGCCGCGTAACCCGACCCAGGACACGAACAGTTTCTCGCGCCACTGGAAGCCGAAAGGGGCCAAACATAGGAATACCGCGGCCGGCCGCGCCACGAGCATCAGGAACAGCGCGATCGCGATGGCGCCGAACAGGCTGTCGCCCATTCTTTGCGGCCACACCAAGAGGCCGAGCAGCACGAACATCACAATCTGCGCCAGCCAGGTCACCGCACCGAGAAAGACGACGACGGAATTATGCGCGCGCGTCTGCCGGTTGCCGACGACAAGCCCGGCCAGATAGACCGCGAGGAAGCCGGACGAATGCACCAGATTGGCGGACGCGAAGACCACCACCGCGCTGACCGCCACGAACGGCGCATGCAGGCCCTGCGGCAGATCGAGACGGTTGAGCACCAGCGTGATGATCCGCCCTCCGGCAACGCCGATGATGCAGCCGAGCACAGTATCGCGCAGGAAGGTGATCAGCGCGTGCGACCAGCTCTGGTCGCCAGCCAGCAGGAATTCCACCAGCAGCAAGGTGAGAAACACCGCGAAGGGATCGTTGGTGCCGGATTCCACTTCCAGCGTCGCGCGCACGCGCGGCCGCAGACGCAAGCCGCGCGAATTGATCAACAAGAACACCGCTGCCGCGTCGGTCGAGGCCACCACCGCGCCGACCAGCAGGGCCTGCAGCCAACCGATGCCGAGCGCCAGTTTGGCGATCGGCGCGGTCAGCAAGGTGGTGATCAGGACGCCGGCGGTCGCCAGCGTCGCCGCCGGCGCCAGCACGTTGCGGAAGGTGGCGAGCCGCGTGCGCAGGCCACCGTCGAACAGGATCAGCGCCAGCGCGATCGAGCCGACCAGGTAAGCCGCGCCGACATTGTCGAACTTCAGGCCGCCCGGGCCGCCCTCGCCGGCCAGCATGCCGAGCAGCAGAAACACCAGCAGCAAGGGCGCGCCGAAGCGTAAGGCGACCAGGCTCGACAATATGCCGGCCAGCACCAGCAGGCTGCCGAGCAAAATGGCGATGCTGAAAATATCGAGCGAGGCCATGCTTGAGCGAATCTCCTGCCGCTATAGGAGGGTTTCGCGCAGGCGAGAGCAATGGAATTTGTCATGGCCGGGCTTGTCCCGGCCATCTCGCTTAGGAGGGCAAGGTGCGTGCCTAAGCGGGATCACCGGGTCGCGCGCCTTCGGCGCGGCCCGGTGATGACACGTCTAGAAATTCACCTTATCTCCGCCTTTGAGCGAGAGGATCTCGCGCGCCTCGTCCGAGGAGGCGATCTCCAGCCCGAGGCCTTCGAGGATCTTGCGCACTTGGGTGACCTGCTGGGCGTTGGATTCGGCCAGCTTGCCGGCGCCGATCCAGAGCGAGTCCTCCATGCCGACGCGCACGTTGCCGCCGATGGCCGCCGCGATGGCCGCGACCCGCATCTGACTCTGCCCGGCGCCCAGCACCGACCAGTGGTAGTTGTCGCCGAGCAGACGGTCGGCGGTGCGCTTCATCATCATGACGTCTTCCGGGTGCGGCCCGATGCCGCCCAGGATGCCGAACACCGACTGCACGAACACCGGCGCCTTGATCAGACCGCGATCCAGGAAGTGCCGCAGCGTGTAGAGATGGCCGATGTCGTAGCACTCGACCTCAAACCGCGTGTTGTTCTCGGCGCAGGTGGTCAGGATATATTCGATGTCGGCAAAGGTGTTCTTGAACATGCCGCCGCGCGAGCGTTCCAGATATGGCTCTTCCCAGGCGTGTTTGAACTTGCCCTTGAAGCGCGGGATCATCGGATAGAGCCCGAAATTCATCGTGCCCATGTTGAGCGAGGCGACTTCCGGCTTGAAGGTCGCGGCCGGCCGCACCCGCTCTTCGGCGGTCATGGTCGGAGCGCCGCCGGTGGTGATGTTCACCACCACGTTGGAGCGCTGCTTGATCACCTTGAGGAACGGCGCGAAGGCCTCCGGCGACTGGTCGGGGCTGCCGTCCTTGGGGTTGCGCGCATGCAGATGGACGATGGCCGCCCCCGCCTCGGCCGCCCCGATCGCCGCATCGGCGATCTCTTCGGCCGTGATCGGCAAATGCGGCGACATCGAAGGCGTGTGAATCGAGCCGGTTACGGCACAGGTAATGATGACTTTGCGCGACTTCGCCATGAGCTTTCCATCCCGGTAAAGTGAGGCTTTTGATTTGACGATTGGACTAGAGCGCCGATCCTAGAGTATCAGCCGTATCGAAGTCACCCTGTTCACTCGCGCATGACCTATTCCGAAAATGGGTCCCATCCCGGATCAAGTCGGGTCATGCGCCGGAGCCATCGCCGTGGACCATGAGGCGCAATCTGCGGCGGCACGAACTTCCGGTATCCTGATCGGGGTGCTGTGCGGCACCGGCGCCGCGCTCGGCTGGGCAGCGGGCTTCGTGGCGGCCAAGCACGGCATCACCGTCGGCTTCTCGGCCGCCGATCTCGCCTTGCATCGCTTTTTATGGTCCGGACTGTTGCTGATGCCGATCGTGCTGCGCGACGGCATCAAGGACCTCGGCGGCATCGGCTGGGGCCGCGGCCTGGTGATGAGCGTATTGTCCGGCCCGCCACAGGCGATGATCGCCTATACCGGCTTCATGCTGGTGCCGCTCGGCCACGGCACCACCATCCAGCCGGCCTGCGCGGCGCTGTCGGGGCTGATTCTCGCGACGCTGGTGCTGGGCGAACGCCCGACCGGGCAGCGCGTGCTCGGCGGCGCGACGATTATCGCCGGCCTCATGGTGTTCGGCATAGAATTGATCACCACCATCGGCAGCCATGGCGTCGGCGGCGACCTGCTGTTCGCTACCGCCGGCCTGTTCTGGGCGACCTTCGGCATTCTGCTGCGTTCCTGGCGCGTGTCGGGGACACGCGCGGTGGCGGTCGTCGGCGCGCTGTCGGTCGTGGTGTTCGCGCCGCTTTACTTGGTATTTGTCGGCTATGACAACCTGCTGCAGATGGGCTGGTACGAGAACCTATTGCAGGTCGTGGTGCAGGGCATCCTCGCCGGCATGTTGCCGATCTACCTGTTCGCGCGCGCGGTGATCCTGCTCGGCGCCGGACGCACGGCGACGTTCCCGGCGCTGGTGCCGGGCTTTTCGATGATCATCGGCTATCTCGCGCTCGGCATAGTGCCGAGCCTAGCGCAACTGGTCGGGCTGGTGATCGTGGTGGTCGGCTTCCGGTTTACGATGCGATAAAGCCCCGTGTCCCGGGCGCAGCGCAGCGTGCAGCGAAGCGGAACGGTGCGCTGCAGACCCGGGACCGTTCGACATTCATTCGCCGTAACGGCCCCGGATCAGCGTCGCACCACTTCGCTTTGCTCGTGCTGCGCCGCTTCCGGGGCACGAGACATCACTCCGGCCCGGCGTATTTCCCCGCCGTCTGCGGGAACATGTTCTTGATGATCTTGAACTTCGAGATGTCGACCGTCGCGTCCATGTGCATGAAGATGACGGCGTCGCGCAGCACCTTCTCGATGCCGAAATCGAGCATGATGCCGTTGCCGCCGTGCAGTTCGACCGCGTGCTGGGCGACCTTCATGATTTCTTCCGAGGCGAACATCTTGGCCATGTTGACCAGCGTCTCCGCCGCCGGCGCGTTGTCGTCCACGGCTGCCGCGGCGCGGTCGAGCAGCGCGCGCACCGCTTCGATCTTGGTCGCCATGTCGGCCAGCCGCAGCGCCACCGCCTGATGTTTGATCAGGATGCGGCCGCCCTGCACGTAGTTCTGCACGTATTCGGCGGTGGCCTCGAAGGCGCGCACGCCCACGCCGAGATTCTTCGCGGCCTGGATGATCTTGCCGGGCCGGAAATAGACGCCGGCCGAGCCCATCGCCGAGTCCTGCACCAGCAACTGATCGTCCGGGATGAACATGTCCTCGAACACCATCTCGCCGTTGTTCATGAAGCGGCAGCCGAGCGTCTCGTTGCAGCGCGCCACCGTGAAGCCTTTGGTCTCGCGCGGCACCAGGAACGACGAGGTGCCCTGCAACATACCGACCTTCGGGTTGGTGTTGGCATAGACAACGTAGAGGCTCGCATCGTAGCCGTTGGAGATGAATTGCTTGCGGCCGTTGATCACCCAGCCGCCATTGGTCTTCACCGCCTTCGTCTGCATCGCCGCTTCCGGCACGTTGTAAGGCAGCCAACGGTCGGAGGCGCCGCGCGGTTCGGTCAGGCAATGCGCCATCAGGAATTGCGGTTCGGCGACCAGGCGCTTGAACCAGTGCTCCTGGTGATGTTTGGGCGCGAACTGGCGCAACAGCACCGAGACCTTCCAGTTCTGCACCAGTTTGTCGGCCAGACCTGAATCGCCGCGCGCGATTTCCTCGGCGACCAGCGCGAAGGTGCGCACTTCGGTGCCTTTTTCGAGCTCGACGCCGCCGTATTCTTCCGGCACGCCCAAAGTGCGGATGCCGACCTTTTCGGCGCCCTCTAGGATGCTCAACGGCAGCCGCTCCTCCGGGACCATCGACCATTCTTTCTGCCAATTCTTCTTGATGTACGGCAGCACCATATCGTCGACGAAATCGTGGCAGCTCTGCCGCATCATCTTTTGTTCTTCGGACAAACCCCGGTCGTACATGTGCATAACCCCTGACTGTCGGCCGCGGCGGATGCCGGGCGCGCGCCCGATCTGATATTGGTCCGGATCGCGGGCAAATTCCAAGGGCCTCGCCTTAGGTGGGCTCGACCGGAGTACGCAATGGGCGACGTCCAGCAGGTGGCCGGCACCATCAGCGACACTCTGCAAACGATCGGCCGGGAATTCAGCTCGCTCCGGCTGCTGAGCCAGCTCGGCCTGGTCGTGCTTGCCGCCGTGATCGGCACGCTGGCCGCCACCTTGATCCGCCGCCGCATCAACCTCAATGCGCTGACGTTGGGCTGGCCGCCGTTCCTGCAAACGGCAGCGCGGCTGCTGCTGGCCAATCTCGGCACCATTATTTTCGTGCTGGTCGTGGCCATCATGCAGGCGGCGGCCGCCGGGCTGAACTTTCCGGGCCGGCCCTATTTGCTCGGCATCGCCTTCTCGCTCGCCACCGCCTGGGTGGTGATCGCGCTGGTCGCCGGACTGATCCGCAACCAGTTCGTGTACCGGCTGGTGGCCGTGTCGGCGTGGACGATCGCGGCGCTCAGCATCCTCGGCCTGCTGCAGCCGACCATGACGGCGCTCGATTCGATCGCGATCGTGATCGGCGGCCTGCGCGTGACGCCGCTTCTGGTGATCAAGACCTCTGTCCTGCTGATGCTCACGCTGTGGGCGGCGAATGCGGCCAGCGACTTTCTCGACCGGCGCGTGCGCGCGAGTGCCGATTTGACGCCATCGATCCAGGTGCTGATCGGCAAGCTGATCCGACTGTTGCTGATCACCTTCGCCATCCTGATCGCGCTGTCGACCGTCGGCATCGATTTTACAGCGCTCGCGTTCTTCTCCGGCGCGGTCGGCGTCGGCCTCGGCTTCGGCTTGCAGAAGATCGTCTCCAACCTGGTGAGCGGAATCATCCTGCTTGCCGACAAGTCGATCAAGCCGGGCGACGTGATCACAGTCGGCGACAGCTTCGGCTGGGTCGGCTCCATGGGCGCGCGCTACACCTCGATCGTCACGCGCGACGGCCGCGAGTTTCTCATCCCGAACGAGGATTTCGTCACCCAGCGGGTGGTCAACTGGTCCTATTCCAACGACGAGGTGCGGCTCGACGTGCCGTTCGGCGTCTCCTATGCGAGCGATCCGCATCAGGTTTGCGAACTGGCCATCGAGGCGGCCAAATCGGTGGCGCGCGTGCTGGTGTCGCCGGCGCCGGTCTGCCACCTCAAGGCGTTCGGCGATTCTTCGCTGAACTTCATTCTGCGCTTCTGGATTCGCGATCCCGTGGACGGCATCACCAATGTGAGCGGCAAGGTGCTGCTGGCGTTGTGGGACACGTTCAAGCGCGAGGGGATCGAAATCCCCTACCCGGTGCGCGACGTGCGCATCACGCAAGGCGCAGCGCCGACCGACAAGAATAAAGTCAAAGCGGCGCGCGCTTGATTTGGGACTACGCCGCAGTCTGCTCCCCTCCCCCTTGCGGGGAGGGCTGGAAGACTAAGGCAACGCCGGTCTTACCCTCTCCCCTCCGGGGGAGAGGGTGGTCGCAGCGAGCGTAGTGAGCTGCGACCGGGTGAGGGGGAATTGCCGAAAAAGCGCGGGCGCTCTCGCAGCCGACTTAATAACTCGGTGAGAACGCCTTCCGGATTTTTGAGTATGTCGATGTTGCTGTAGCGGATCACGATGTAGCCTTCATCCGCCAGCCAACGATCCCGCTCGGCATCGTCTGTATTGTCGCTGTGCTGGCCGCCATCGGCCTCCACAATCAATCTGCGGCGCGAACAAATGAAATCGGCAATGTAAGGCCCGATAGGTGCTTGCCGGCGGAATTTCGCTCCAGCAAGACGGCGATCTCTCAGAAGCAGCCAAAGCTTCCGCTCTGCATCGGTCTGATCGCGGCGCATGGTGCGCGCGCGTATCGTGGCGAGTGGTGGACGCTCGTACGTGACCATGCCCCCTCACCCGGCCCGGCCTTCGGCCGGACCACCCTCTCCCCCGGAGGGGAGAGGGAAAGAAAGAAGCTACGCCGCTTTCCGGCTCGCCAGGAACTCGCCCATGCGGCCGAGCGCCTTGAGGATGTTCTCGGTCGAGTTGGCGTAAGAAAGCCGCACATAGCCCTCGCCGAGGATGCCGAAGTCGGGCCCGCCGATGATGGCAACGCCGGCGTCGTCCAGCAGCGCCGAAGCAAGCGCCTTGGCCTTCCAGCCGGTGCGCTTGATGTTGGGGAACGCATAGAACGCGCCCTTCGGCGTCGCGCAGGACACGCCGGGCAATTTGTTCAGCCCCTCGACTACGACTTTGCGGCGCTTGTCGAATTCGGCGACCATCTTCCACACTTCGTCCTGCGGGCCTTTGAGCGCCGCGAGCCCGGCAAACTGCGCCGAGGCGTTGACGCAGGAATGCAGGTTGACCGCGAGCTTGCGCGCATAGTCGTAGAGCTTGCCCGGCCACACCGCATAGCCGAGCCGCCAGCCGGTCATGGCGTAGGTCTTCGACCAGCCGTTGAGCAGGATCAGCCGGTCGCGGATCGACGGATAAGTGAGCAGGCAAACATGCGTCTCGCCGTCATAGACCATGTGGTCGTAGATCTCGTCCGACATGATGGCGACGTCCGGCCACTTCTCGAGACCGGCGACGAGTTTGTCGACTTCCGCCTTGCCGGTGACGCCGCCGGTCGGATTGGCCGGCGAATTGAGGATCAACAGCCGCGTTTTCGGCGTGATCAGCTTGAGCGTCTCCTCCGCCGAGAAGGCAAATCCGTTCTCCTCGCGGATCGGCACCGGCACGGGCTTCGCCCCGGTGAACTCGATCATCGAGCGATAGATCGGAAAGCCGGGATCGGGATATAGAATCTCGACGCCCGGCTCGCCGAACATCAGGATCGACATGAACATGGTCGGCTTGCCGCCGGGCATGATCATCACGCTGTCGGGCGAGACCTCGACGCCGTAGCGCTTGTGCAGATCGGCGGCCACCGCCTCGCGCAGCGGCACGATGCCGTTCGCCGCGGTGTAGCCGTGGTGACCGTCGCGCAGCGCCTTGACCGCCGCCTCGACGATGAAGTCCGGCGTGCGGAAATCGGGCTGACCGATGCCGAGATTGATGATGTCGCGGCCTTGCGCGATCAAGGCATTGGCGCGGGCGAGCACCGCAAAGGCGTTTTCCTCGCCGATGCGATCGAAAGCCGCAATGGTTTTCAGCATGAATTAACTCCCCGGCAGTGGCTGCGCCAGCCCGATTTGCGCGCAGTTCACCCGATCGGGGACGGAAAATCAAATTTACCGCTGCGGCGAAAATTCAGGGTTCGCCGCCGTAATGGGCGCCGAGATCGCGCATGATTTGGAAGCGGATGTTGGGGTCGGGATCGTCGCCGAGATAGTCGTTGCCGTTATAAATCGGCCCGGCCGGAAACAGGTTGGTGCCGCGGTAGCCGGATTTTGTCGTGACGGTAGCGGCATGGGCCGCCACATGCCGCTTGTGCTTGCGCGCCTTGGCCGCGTCGGCCGGCGCAGCGGCGGCAAGAGCCAGCGCGACACCAGCGACGGATACGATCAGCCTGACAGCAATCGATGCCATGGAGCACCCTTTCATTGCGTAGATGAGCACTGCCTTACTCTGCCGGCCGGGCGAAACAAGGGCCCATGATCGCGAACTCGATCACAACTCGGTGTCGGAATATTCGCCGCCCGCAGGGGTTAAACGCAGCCTTGGGCGGCATCATTGGCCGGCTGTCACAACTCCCAAGCGGACCGGAATTCAGCTTACAGACACCCGATTGCAAATGCCGTTCCGCTTGGCGCATGCTCGCGCGAAAATTGCCGAGGCGACAGGGCAGGTCATGGGCATTCGGGCGGCGAACCGGGACTATGAGCGCTGGCTCGCGGCGCAGCTCAAAGGCGACGACGTCGTCGTCGATCTCGGCAAAAAGCAAAAAAGGATGGCCGACAACGCTTTCTCCTTCCTGCGCGCCACCTATTGGCGCTGGGCCGAGACCATCCTCGAGGTTTGTCCCGATCTGGCCAAAGCGCCGGCCGTGCCGGCGGTCGGCGACATCCATCTGGAGAATTTCGGCACCTGGCGCGACGCGGAAGGCCGGCTGATCTGGGGCGTCAACGACTACGACGAAGCCGCCGAGATGCCCTATATCCTCGATCCGCTCCGGCTGGCGACCAGCGCGGCGCTGGCGACGACGCCGGACCAGATTTCGCTCAAGGTGATTTGCGCGAACATCCTCGCCGGCTACGCGCGCGGCCTCGAAGCGCCGGAAGCCTTCGTGCTCGATCGCCAGCATATGTGGCTGCGCACGCGCTTTGTCGTCGGCGAGGCCGAACGCGCCATGTTCTGGCAGAAGATCGAAAACCAGCATCGCGACACGCTGGCGAAAAAGCAGCCCGAGCAGCCGGCCGAGCGCTGGCGCAAGCTGTTCGCCGGCGCGCTACCGGACGCCTCGATCAGGCTGACCTATTGGCGGCGCACTGCGGGCACCGGCAGCCTTGGCCGTCCGCGCTGGCTCGGCTACGCCCTCTGGCGCGGCGGCCCGCTGCTGCGCGAGGGCAAGGCGCTGGTCCCTTCGGGGTGGACGCGCGCCCATGGCGGTGGCGCAGGCCTGCGCCTCAACGATATCGCGCTCGGCAAATTCCGCGCGCCCGATCCGTGGTATGCGGCGAGCGGCAACCTGCTGATGCGGCGGCTGTCGCCGAACAATCGCAAGATCAATGTCGAGGACCGGCGCGACGCCGCGCGCCTGCTGCATCCCGACCTGCTCTGGGCCATGGGCCGTGAGCTCGCCGCCATCCATCTCGGCGCCGGCGACCGCCGCGACGCGCTGCGCAAGGATCTGGAAAAGCGCAAGCGGCGCTGGTTTCGCACGCAGGTCGAAGCGGCGGCGCAATTCGTTAGCCGCGAATACACAGAGTGGAAAAAGTCCGCTAAATAGCTTGCCCTGCCTGCTGCCCACTATGAGAACCCTGCATGACCCCCGCCGACAAACGCCGCGCGTTTCGCGCCCTGCACCAAAGCGGCTGCTTCGTTATCCCCAATCCGTGGAATGTCGGCACCGCGCGTTACCTGCAGGGGCTCGGTTTCAAGGCGCTGGCGACCACCTCATCGGGCTTCGCCCATTCGCAAGGCTACGCCGACGGGGCGCAATCGTGCGACCAGGTACTCGCTCATTTCGCCGAGATCGCGGCGGCCACCGACCTGCCGGTCAACGCCGACTTTGAAAACGGCTTTGCCGACGACCTCGGCCGCCTCGCTGAAAACGTCACGCGTTGCATCGCGACCGGCGTCGCCGGTCTGTCGATCGAGGATGCGACCGGCGATCCCGCTCGGCCGCTCTACGATTTCGACGTCGCGCTGGCACGCGTGAAGGCCGCGCGCGCGGCAATCGACAGAGCCGGCGGCGACGTGGTGTTCACCGCGCGCACCGAGGGCTTCATCCGCGGCCGGCCGGACATGGACGAGACGATCCGGCGGTTGAAGGCCTTTGCCGATGCCGGCGCCGATTGTCTTTATTCGCCGGGCATAAAAACGCGCGAGCAGATCGAGACCACCGTCAAGGCCGTTGCGCCGAAGCCGATCAATTTTCTCAACAGCGGCGCCTTCGGCTTCACCGTCAAAGACCTTGCCGAGATGGGCGTGCGCCGCATCAGCGTAGGCGGCACGCTGGCGCGCGTCGCCATGCACGCCTTCATCAAATCGGCGCGCGAGATTGCCGAGCAGGGCAAGTTCGACAGCTTCGCCGGTGTGATCTCGAACGCCGAACTCAACGAATTCTTCAGCAGCACAAAACCGTCAACGCGATGACCCGCTCGCAGCCACATCCGCAAACCGGCCAGCCGGTCGGTGCGCCGGTTGACGGCAAGCCGGCCGCGCGCCCCGGCCCGGTGACGCTTGCGGGCCGCTACGGCCGCGTCGAGAAGCTCAAGCCTGGCGATGCTCCGGCGCTGTGGGAGGCCGTGCAGGGCCACGACCGGATTTGGACCTACATGCCGAGCTACGGACCGTTTCCTGATGCCGCGGCGTTTTCGGAATGGGTGGCCGCGCGCGCGGCGCTGGAGGACCCTTACGCCTACGCCGTCGTCGACGGCACCGGCCGCGCCGCCGGCATAATCACCTTGATGGCAATTCGCCCGGAACATCGCGTTGTCGAGGTCGGTCATGTCCTCTATTCCCCGGCGCTGCAGCGCACGCCGCTCGCCACCGAGGCGCAATATCTGCTGGCACGCTACGTCTTCGAGACGCTCAACTATCGGCGTTACGAATGGAAATGCGACGCGCTCAATGCCGCCTCGCGGCGGGCGGCCTTGCGCTACGGCTTTGCCTTCGAGGGCATTTTCCGTCAGCACCTGATCGGCAAGGGCCGTAACCGCGACACCGCCTGGTACGCGATGCTCGACGGCGAGTGGCCGGCGCGCAAAGCCGCTTTCGAACGCTGGCTTGCGCCTGACAACTTCGCGGCCGACGGCCGGCAGAAGTCGAGCCTGAGCGCGCTGAACGGCCTTACGGAATGAACGTTCCCACTCCGACCGGCTCCAGCCTGGCGCAGCAACAGCCCTTCGTGCTGTTCTGGATCGCGCGGCTTTGCTCGACCATGGGCTACCAGATGCTGGCCCTGACCATCGGCTGGCAAGTCTACGAGATCACCAACAGCGCATTCGACCTCGGCTTGGTCGGGCTGATCCAGTTCGTGCCGGCGGTCGTGCTCACGCTGCTGATCGGCCACGCCGCGGATCGCTACGATCGCCGGCTGATCGTGCGCGCCGCGCAATGCATTCATGTCCTCGCCGCGGTCATGATCACCGCGGCCTTGCTGGCCGGCGTGCTGAACCGCGACCTGTTGTTCGGCGCGGTATTCCTGATCGGCTGCGCGCGCGCCTTCGAATTGCCGACCGCGCATTCGCTGGTGCCAGCGCTGGTACCTGCGCCGATGATCGCACGCGCGGTGGCGGCCTGGACCTCCGCCAACCAGGTCGCGGTGATTTGCGGGCCGGCCTTGGGCGGCCTGATCTATACCATCAGTCCGAAACTGGTCGGCGCGCTCTGCATCGTGTTCTTCTCCGCCTCCATCACGCTCATCTCGTTCGTGCGCGCCAAAGGGCCTGCAGCCGAGCGCGAGCCGCCGACTTTCGCGTCGGTCTTGGCCGGCTTTGAATACATCCGCACGCGGCGCCGGCTGCTCGGCGTCATCACGCTCGACCTGTTCGTGGTGCTGCTCGGCGGCGTCACCGCGCTATTGCCGATCTATGCCCGCGACATTCTCAGCGTCGGACCGATCGGCCTCGGCCTGCTGCGTTCAGCGCCGGCGGCCGGCGCGTTGATCACCTCGATCGCGCTGTCGCATTATCCGGTCGAGCGGCACATCGGAATCAAGATGTTCGCCGTGGTCGCGATCTACGGCCTGGCAACCATCACATTCGGGCTGTCGACCTGGTTCCCGCTCTCGCTACTGGTGTTGGCCGCGCTCGGTGCCTCCGACGCGCTGAGCGTCGTGATCCGCTTTTCGCTGGTGCAGATAGAAACGCCGGACGACAAGCGCGGGCGCGTGAGCGCGATCAATTACCTGTTCGTCGGCTCGTCGAATACGCTGGGCGAATTCGAATCCGGCACGGTCGCCGCCTGGCTGGGTCCAGTATCGTCGGTGCTGATCGGCGGCGTCGGCTCGCTGCTGATCGCCGGCATTTGGATGCTATTATTCCCCGATCTGCGCCGCATCGACCGCTTCGAGCCGGCCGACGCAAAAGAAATGAGCGCGTAATCCCGAAAAGTGGGAACCGGTTTTCGGATAAGATCACGCGCAACTAAGGGGCCATAAATGCACGTTTTGATTACCGGCGCGGCCGGGATGATCGGCCGCAAGCTCACCGCGCGATTGGCCAAGGAAGGCAGTCTCAACGGCCAGACCATCGACCGGCTGACGTTGATCGACGTGGTCGCGCCGGAAAAGCCGGCCGGATTCGGTGGCGCCGCCACCGCGACGACCGCCGATTTGTCCGCCGCGGGCGCGGCGGCCGAAGCGTTGGCCGGCCGCCCGGACGTGATCTTTCATCTCGCCGGCGTTGTGTCGGGCGAGGCCGAAACCGATTTCGAGAAAGGTTATCGCGTCAATCTCGACGGCACCCGCGCGCTGCTGGAGGCGATCCGCGCCGTGGGCGGCGGCTACAAACCCAAGGTCGTATTCACCTCATCGATCGCGGTGTTCGGCGCGCCGTTTCCGGAAGCGATCGCCGACGATTTCCATCTCACGCCGCTCACCTCCTATGGCACGCAGAAGGCGATGTGCGAACTGCTGCTCGCCGATTACACGCGGCGCGGCATTCTGGAAGGCGTCGGCATCAGGCTGCCGTCGATCGTGGTGCGGCCGGGCAAGCCGAACAAGGCGGCCTCCGGCTTCTTCTCCGGCATCATCCGCGAGCCGCTCGCCGGCCAAGAGGCGATCCTGCCGGTCGCCGACAGCGTGCTGCATTGGCACGCCAGCCCGCGCTCGGCGGTCGGCTTCCTCATCCATGCGGCCGGCCTGACGCGCGCGCAATTGGGCAGCCGCATCAATCTCACCATGCCGGGGGTGTGCTGCACGGTCGGCGAGCAGATTGCCGCTTTGCGCCGCATTGCCGGCGATCCGGTCGCCGCACGCATCCGCCGCGCGCCGGATGAGCTGGTCGAACGCATCGTCGCCGGCTGGCCCAGCCGCTTCGACGCGCGGCGCAGCGTCGCGCTCGGCTTCAAGGTCGAGGCGACCTTCGACGACATTATCCGGGCCCATATCGAGGACGAGCTGGGGGGCAGGATCGCCTAGAGCTTGCTGCCACGGCCCGTAATCCTTACATTATCGGCCATGACCTACGTCGACGCCGCCGTCGCCCCTCTCCGCAAGACCGGCCAGATCAAGATCCACGGCCCCGCCGCCTTCGAAGGCATGCGCAAGGCCGGGCAGCTGGTCGCGCGCTGTCTCGACATGCTGGTCGAGCATGTCGGTCCGGGCGTGCCGACCGATAAGATCGATAAGTTGGTATTCGACTACGCGATGGATCACGGCGCCCTGCCGGCCACGCTGATGTACCGCGGCTACAAGAAATCGACCTGCACGTCGCTCAACCACGTGGTCTGCCACGGCATTCCGGGCGACAAGGCGCTCAAGGACGGCGACATCATCAATATCGACGTGACGCTGATCCTCGACGGCTGGCACGGCGATTCCAGCCGCATGTTCGCCATCGGCGAGATTCCGCGCCGCGCCGAACGGCTGATCGAGGTCACGCACGAGGCCATGATGCGCGGCATCGCCACCATCCGCCCCGGCTCGACCACCGGCGACATCGGCGCCGCGATCCAAAGCTATGTCGAGGCCCAGCACATGAGCGTGGTGCGCGACTTCTGCGGCCACGGTCTCGGCCGCCTGTTCCACGACGAGCCCAACATCGTCCATGTCGGGCGCCCGGGCGAAGGCATCGTGCTCAAGCCCGGCATGTTCTTCACGGTGGAGCCGATGATCAATCTCGGCCGGCCGCATGTGAAGGTTTTGTCCGACGGCTGGACCGCGGTGACGCGCGACCGCTCGCTGTCGGCCCAGTTCGAGCACACCGTGGGTGTGACCGACACCGGCGTCGAGGTTTTCACTTTCTCGCCGGCCGGGCTGCACAAGCCTCCCTACCAGCGCTAGCAGCAGCGACCGAAAGCTTCCCTCGTCGATTGCATCCGGTTGCACTACAATCGCGCCTCGTGGGCAGTGCGGGCGTAGTTTTCATGGCGGCAAAGGGTAGCGGCAGCGAGCGGAAGACCGGCCTTTCCGAGGCTTCCCCGCATTATCACGGCCATCGCGAACGGCTGCGCGGACGCTTTCGCGAAGCCGGCGCCGAGGCGGTCAGCGACTACGAGCTGCTGGAACTGGTGTTGTTCCGCGCCATCCCGCAACGCGACGTCAAGCCGCTGGCCAAGGAACTGATCACCAAATTCGGCTCTTTCGCCGAAGTGGTGGCCGCGCCGGCGGCGCGGCTTGCCGAGGTCAAGGGCATGGGTGACGCCGCCATCACCGAACTCAAAATCGTGCACGCCGCCGCCAGCCGGCTGGCGCGCGGCCAGGTCAAAAAGCGCCCCGTTCTGTCGTCCTGGTCGAGCGTCCTCGACTATTGCCGCACGGCGATGGCCTTCGCCGACAAGGAGCAATTCCGCGTGCTGTTCCTCGACAAGCGCAACCAGCTCATCGCCGACGAATTGCAGCAGGTCGGCACCGTCGACCACACGCCGGTCTATCCGCGCGAAGTGGTCAAGCGCGCGCTCGAACTATCCGCCACCGCGCTGATCCTGGTGCACAACCACCCGTCGGGCGACCCGACGCCCTCGCGCGCGGACATCCAGATGACGCAGGCGATCGTCGACGTGGCGAAACCGCTCGGCATTTCCGTGCACGACCACATCATCGTCGGCAAGGAAGGGCAC